>NZ_CP081870.1:2415000-3615000 GCF_022170785.1 Rossellomorea marisflavi
TTCGGCCTTGTTCACGCTTCTGGCCGTATACATCCCAACTGCAAAAATGATGATGAGGAATAGTATAAAGGGTATAAGAGCGATATTACTCACGATCTTCCTCCTCATCAAACGGTATATCCATCAGCAGATATTTCACCACGAAGGCCACAAGCACTACCATCAGGATAAAACCGCCGATACAGCTGTATACGAACCAGGCAGGCATCCCGAAGATCCACGTATAATCGGAGACGGGCTGACCGCCAAGTCCGTAAGCGAATCCGTACCACCACAGGAAATTGATCAAGACCAGTGCAACCCCGATGAGGGCTTCCTGATTGGCAATGCGGAATCGTTTATCATCATGATGCTTCATGATCAATCCTCCTTAAACAACATCCTTATACAATTTACGACAGCTAGTGGATAAATGCAATCACATTGCCTCATGCAGGATCACCCACGAAAAGAAGAACAGGCCTATGCGGGACCTGTTCTTCAGGGGGGTATTCTCGTTTATCAGAGGGGGAACTCTTTAAATGAGAATGATTTTCAATATCATCATTATATGTCACCTACGATAAGGTTTCAAGCTTTTTTTTCGTCTTTATTCCACCATTTGTAGCGCTTCGCCAAATAGCTGTAGGCCAGTATGCTCAGGATGAGCCATGCCCCTCCGGCCGAATATCCTCCGACGATATCGCTTGGATAGTGGACGCCAAGATAGACCCTGCTCGTCCCGATCACCAGGATGAGACCGATTGCGATAACAATGGAGATCCATTTATAGAGATGACGGTCGAATGCCCGGTAAAGCATGAATGCAATTGCTCCGTAAAAGATGAATGAGCCCATTGAATGGCCGCTCGGGAAACTGTACCCCCCCTGCTCAATCAACACGTGGAAATCGGGACGATCCCGCTTGAACAGGGATTTCAGGAGCGAGTTGAAGGCCCCTCCGATTCCCACCGTGATCGCCATGAAGGCAGCCAGCGGCACCTTCTTCAGGAAAAGAAGGATCACGATGCTTATGATGGTACCCATCGCAATCCCCATCACCCCACCCAAAAAGGTTATGGACGTCATGATGGTCGTCAACTTGGGTGAAATGAATCCTTGTACAAAATCGATCACTGCCTTATCAAATGATTCGACTTCATTTTCCCTCAATTCATCGACGATGGAGATGAATCCCCATGTGAATAAGACGAGGAAGGCGACCCCAAGGATCAAGGCAGCCCACGTCTTTTTATCTCTTCCTTCCATGTTTCTCCCTCACTTCATGCTTTCGCTTTCTTTTTTGTCGTCTTTTTCTTTGGTTGTGATGTTGGTTGAGGCTTTGACGTATCGATGGATGCCTGAAGGGCAGCCATGAGATCCGTTACATTGTCCCGAGGAGCTCTTTCAGCTGGAGTGACGACTTCCTCACCTGTCTGCTTGCCTTCGATCAATGCCATTAAACGCTCCCGGTATTCATCTTTATAGTTCTGCGGGTTGAATTCCGCCGTCAACTGATCGATGAGCAGTGTCGCCGTTTCCAATTCTTTTGACGTTATATCATCCTCAGCTGGTACATTCGGGACATCGGATGAAGCTCGGACCTCATCCGGATAATGAATCGTTTCCATGACAAGGGTCTTATCATACACCCTGATGACACAGAGATGTTCCTTGGACCGCATGATGAATTTGGCAATGCCCACCTTTCCTGACTCGGATAAGGCCTTTCGAAGGAGTGAATATGCTTTCTTCCCTCCGTCTTCCGGAGATACATAATACGTGCGGTCGTAAAAGATCGGATCGATCTCGTCCATCCGGATGAAATCCTGGATCGACACGGCACGCTCTTCGTTCCCTTCTTTCAGGCCTCCCAGCTCCTCCTCCTCAAGTACAACAAATTTGCCTTTAGTCAGCTCGTAGCCTTTGACAATATCCCCCTTCCCAACCGACTTGTCACACACCGGACACACCTTCTCATATTTGATCGGTGTATGGCACTCCCTATGAAGAGAGCGGAGCTTGATGTCACGGTCTTCCGTTGCAGAATGAAGCTTGATGGGGATGTTCACGAGGCCGAAGCTGATCGATCCCTTCCAGATTGTATGCATTTCAATACCCTCCTAAAGTCAAACTAATCCTATTTTCATTAGCTTTCTCCCCTTCCATTCGTTCATCCCCCTGAACTATTGGAAATGAGTAAACAGGGCATACTACCGGGGACGTTCTAAACAAGCCAATCAAGGAAGGATGATAGCTGATGAAGCCGATGCTGCCAACACTGACGACGGATCCACCCGAAGGCGATATATGGCTCTCCGAAGTGAAGTATGACGGGTTCAGGGGAATCCTCCAGATTGAAACACGAGAGAGGATGAAGCTCATAAGCCGGAATGGGACCAACCTGTTGCCACAATTCCCTGAAATCGAAAAGTACATCAATGAACTGATCGAGGAAGGTAAGCTCCCGGTTCCCCTCATGCTCGACGGGGAGATCGTCCTTCTCCGAACGTCCCTGTCGTCGGAATTCAAAGCCCTCCAGGTGCGGGGACGAATGAAGAATCAAAGGAACATACAGCGGGCACGTTCGATCAGACCTGCCGTTTTCCTGTGCTTCGACCTGCTTCGCTCCGGATCAAAAGAAACAAAGCATCTTCCCTACGAAAAGCGTAAGGAAATCCTTCTTGCGTTATTCTGTCGGGCAGGTCTTCCCACATCCCCTTCCCCCCACCATCGGGAACTCCTGCAAATGATTCCATGTACGCGCGATCACCACTTGCTTTTCAAAGAAGTGTACGATCAGGAGGGTGAGGGCCTTGTATTCAAAAAGAAGTACGGAACCTGGGAAGAAGGAGTCCGAAGCACCAATTGGCTCAAGGTGAAAAACTGGAAAACCTGTTCTTGCTTCATCACAGGTTGGGAATCCCGCAACGATTATTTTCATGTGGGCGTTTATAGAGGGGACGAAATCATCTCCCTTGGAGCCTTCCACTTCGGTTTGAGCCCTGGGGAAAAGAGGTCCCTCAAACAGATTATCCAGGAGAATCACACCGGTAAAGACGGCACATTCTTTTCCATCTCGCCTTCCATCACCGTAGAACTTCATTATCTTGAACGATACGATGATGGGCTACGCGAGCCGCATTTCAGTCGGTTCCTCTTTTCTGAAGCACCGGAAACCTGTTCCGAGGAGCGCTTCAGGGTCGATGAACTGAGTCTTCCAGGGAGCGTATCCGTCACCCACCCTGATAAACCGATTTTCGAAGGCATATCAAAGCTTGAATACCTGCATTATTTGCGAAAGGTATCAGGCGCCATCCTTCCATTTATACATGGACGAGCCCTCACCTGCATCCGTTATCCGCACGGCATCTTCGGGGAATCTTTTTACCAAAAGAACACGCCAGAACATGCCCCTGATTTTGTGGAAACGGTCAGGGAGGATTCCATTGATTATACTCTATGCCATACGATTGATACGTTGATGTGGCTTGGTAATCAACTGGCCCTCGAGCTCCACGTTCCCTTTCAGCTCCAGGGAAGGGAGGATGTGTTCGAAGTCGCCTTCGATCTTGACCCGCCTGATCGCTCGGCATTCCCCCTTGCCGTCAAGGCTGCCCTGATCTTGAAAGATATTCTTGATCGCCTCCACTTGCGGAGCTTCGTCAAAACTTCAGGGAATAAAGGGCTCCAGCTCCATATTCCCATCCCAAGGGGATATACATGGGATGATACCCGGCTCTTCACCGAATTCATAGCCCGCTACCTCGTTTCAACCCACCCTGAAGAGTTCACGGTGGAACGATTGAAAAAAGAACGAAAAGGACGACTTTATATCGACTATGTCCAACATGGACCAGGCAAGACACTTGTAGCCCCCTACTCGGTCAGGGGTAATAATGAAGGTCTCGTTTCAACCCCGCTCCTTTGGGAGGAAGTAGATCTTGACCTTGACCCTTCCCGTTTCACGATGGAAGCCGTCGTGAATCGCTTCAGGGAGATCGGCTGTCCGTTTTTCGACTACTACAAGGCAGGGGAACAACAACCTTTCAAAGAAGTGATGACTTTTTTACAATCAAATGGATGATCCAAAAAAACCGGCAGCCGCTCATGTTTCGAACGGATGCCGGCTTTTATCTGTTTACAGGAAAAACTTTTCTTTCACAAGTGACGCCGCATGCTCCTCCAACTGACGATACGCAACATGCTCATCAAGCTCCTTCTTCGCTTCCCAATCATAGCGATCCGGGAACGCAGGATCCCACTGTATGGTCGCTTCGTACATGAATGTAGCATTTCCGATCAGCTCCATGAAATACGAGCCATCGGTGCGTTCATTGACGACAACCCTTACTTTTCCACCGGGATTATAAACGTCCACCGCAACTCCTTTCTCGTTATATCCGAGAAGGCATGTAACGAGGGTGGAAGCCGACATCGCCGTGCCGCATGCATTGGTGAATCCAACGCCCCGCTCATAGGTTCTGACAAAGATTGCCCCCTTATCCATGATGGTCACATAGCTCACATTCACTCCATCCGGGCAGATCGGATTCGATCCGTTTAGATATTCCGATATGTCCTTTTGTTCATCTCCTGAGAGCACATCCCGGTCGACCACGGCAATCAAATGGGGGTTTGGGACGGCCAGTGCAGTAAAAGCTCTTTCAGTCCGAAGACCTTCCACTTTCTCGTCAATCAGCTTCTCCCCGTGCCCATTCATCGGAAGGGACGATAAATCAAAAAGGACCGGGGAAATCTCGACATTGTACGTAGGGATCCCATCATAAAGGTCTTCCTCTTTGGATACGTGGAGATCTGCTTTTAACGTTTCCACCATGATGTCGTCCTTCCCGATCTTTTCACACACATAACGTCCGACACAGCGCAGGCCATTGCCACACATCGATGCTTCAGATCCATCGGAATTGAAGACTCTCATCATGGCATCACATCTGTCGCTTTCAAGGACAAATAAGATCCCATCCGCTCCCGGGCCTGTTTCCCGGTTGCAGAGGGTGAGGGTCAACGCCTTTCGATCCTCATCGGTAAAATCGTAAGCCTTTCCGACTTCATCCAACAATAGAAAATCATTTCCGGATCCATGGCACTTCGTTACGTCAATTTTCACTCTTTTCCGCCTCCAGTTGTGCTATCCATAAAATCATAATAGTACTAGATTGCCATAAACGTGCCCGATGTGCAATCATAGATAAAAGCCGATCTGATAGGAGGAATGGGCATGAAGGAGGAGTACAGCTTCCGCTTTCAGGTGCAAAAAGTGGACGAGGCGCTTGATGGGAACGAATCCAGGCACGTCCATGTGTTGGCAAAGGTATTCAATCAAGAAAAAGAGCTGGTCCATGAAGGCCGGTACCGTGTGAAGTTCAACGACATCGGAGTTTTCCCTTTCCCTGCCGATATCGCCGGCCAGGTTCAGACAAAATCCCTCCAAAGACTCCTCATGGTAGAGCTGAAACGGTATATCAAACCTCAAAGAAGATTCCTGACTCCTGGAGAGTATAAACCGGTTTGGTAACTGGTTAGCCTGTTCAAAAAAAAACAAGCACGTGCGATAGACGCACGTGCTTGTTTTTTCCTAATGAATTGCATGGACGATGAAATTCAGGAGGAACAATACCGCAATGATATATAGCGTCAAAGACACTTCCTTTGCCTTACCCGTTGCCACCTTCAGGATCGGATAAAGAACGAATCCGAATGCAATCCCGTCAGCAATGCTGTAGGTGAATGGGATCATGACGATGATGAAGATCGCAGGAAGGGCTTCCGTCAGATCGCCCAGGTCCATATGTCGGATATTCTGGATCATCACGCCTCCGATCACGATGAGGATCGGCGCTATCGCATGATCGGGAATCCACTTCAGGTAAGGAATGAACAAAACCGAAGCAAGGAACAGGACGCCAGTGGTGAATGAGGTCATCCCCGTGCGCCCTCCGGCGGTCATGGCAGCAGCGCTTTCCACCGTAGAAACGGTGGGGCTTGTGCCGAAGATACCGGACGTCAACGCTGAGAATGCATTGGCCTGAAACGCTCTAGGATACTTATGCTCCTGCCCGATCATGGCCGTATGTCCGCTGACAAGCCCAATATTCTCGAATACGAGGACCATCGTCATGGAAAACACGGCAATCCAAAACGGGATATCCACGATCGCTTTGAACGAAATCTGTCCGAAGACATCACCATACTCACTCCAATGGAATGTAGAGGATGCCGTAGACGGCTCTATTCCCAGCACCAGTCCAAGGATGGTTCCGAAAGCGATGCTCCAAAGGAATTGACCCTTCACATTCCGGATGAAAAGGAACAGCGTGAGAAGTAATGTGAGGATGGTTGCAATAACCTTCCAATCACTGAAGTCCCCGATCGTGATGATCGAGCTCTCACCCCTCTGGATGATCCCGCCCTTTTCAAGGCCGATGAACATAAGGAACATTCCGAGGCCGACCGTAATGGCCTCTTTCAGCACCTGGGGTATGGCCCGCGACAGTACGCCCGAAAGACGCGTAAACGCAATGACCATGAAAAGGATCCCTGATATCAGGACCACACCGAGTGCTTCCTGCCAGCTGAGGCCAGAGGATTTCACAAGCGTGAACGTAAACATCGCATTGATTCCCATGCCTGGTACAAGAAGGATAGGAGCATTCGCCCAGAACGCCATGACGAGACAACCGACGAATGACGCCAGGATCGTCGCCAATACGGCTCCTTCAAATGGTATACCAGCTTCAGAAAGAATCAGGGCGTTAACGGCGATGATGTACACGATGGTGAAATAGCCAACCGACCCTGCAAGCATTTCCTGTTTCAGCGAAGTGCCATGCGCTTTAAACTTAAACACATGTTCAAATGCTTTCATACAATCTTCCTATAAAACTGCCCTCTCCCTACCCGCGTCACCCGGAATACTCCGGGGAGCCACAAGACTTAATTTTAGCAGATAAAGAGTGCCTTGCCAATAGTCATCCTTGTTCGATGGAACGGATCAGGTTCGCCATTTCGATTGCTGAAACAGCCGCTTCCCAGCCTTTATTCCCTGCTTTCGTTCCAGCACGCTCGATGGCCTGCTCGATCGTATCGGTTGTCAATACTCCGAAGATAACAGGGATTTCCTCCTGCATCCCGAGATTTGCAACGCCTTTCGCCACTTCCCCGCTCACATATTCGAAGTGCGGTGTCGCACCACGGATAACCGTACCAAGGGTGATGACGGCATCATAGTTTCCTGTACGGGCAAGTTTCTTTGCGATCATTGGAATTTCAAATGCTCCCGGCACCCATGTGACTGAAACGTCCGCCTCTTCGACACCATGGCGTTTGAGCGCATCCTCTGCACCCCCCAGGAGTTTGGATGTGATGAATTCGTTGAAACGCGAAACGACGATGGCTACTTTCAGGCCTGTACCTACAAGATTTCCTTCAAAAGTTTTTGTCATGATGTTTACCTCCATTGGTATGATTAGAATTTTAATAAGTGCCCTAGCTTAGCTTGTTTTGTTTTTAGATATTTTTCATTCGCTTCCTTGAAGGGGAGCTGAATCGCAACCCGCTCGGAAATGGTGAGACCATAGCCTTTGATCCCCGCGATTTTCCTGGGATTATTGGTCAGCAATTTCATTTTCTTCACCCCGAGATCCCTCAGGATCTGGGCACCGATTCCATATTCCCTCAGATCGGCATCGAAGCCGAGCTTATGATTCGCTTCCACGGTGTCATAGCCTTCTTCCTGCAGCTTATAGGCTTTCAGCTTATTGATCAGTCCGATTCCGCGTCCTTCCTGTCTCATGTACAACAGGATCCCTTTCCCTTCATGTTCTATTTGGGTCAGTGCCGTTGCCAGCTGGGGACCACAGTCACAGCGGTTGGACCCGAATACATCTCCTGTGAGGCATTCCGAGTGAACCCTGACAAGGATTTCCTCTTCTTCGGTCCATTCCCCTTTTATGAGGGCGACATGCTCTTTACCCGTGAGGACTTCTGTATACCCGATCGCCTTGAAATCACCGAAATCAGTCGGCAGATTGATTTCCACCTCACGATTGATCAGCTTGTCCTCTTTCCTTCGGAACCGGATGAGCTCTTCGATCGTGATGAAGGAAAGTCCCCACTTTTCAGCCAGGATCTTCAGGTCGGGAACCCTTGCCATACTGCCATCCTCGTTCATGATTTCACAGATCACCCCTGCGGGTGTCGAGCCTGCCAAGCGGGCGAGATCGACGGCTGCTTCCGTATGTCCCGCCCTCTTCAACACGCCACCTGGTTTTGATACAAGTGGGAACACATGCCCCGGGCGCTTAAAATCATCCGGTTTCGAGAGAGGATTCACTAATTCCTTGATGGTGTGGGCGCGTTCGAATGCGCTGATCCCAGTCTTGGCGGAAGCATGATCCACGCTGATCGTAAACGCTGTCCCGTGGTGATCTGTATTGGTTGACGTCATCTGATTCAAATGGAGTCGACCGGCAATCTCCTCATCTACGGGCGTGCAGATCAACCCCCGCCCTTCCCTGGCCATGAAATTAATGACCTCCGGCGTGACACCTTCAGCAAGGGCGATGAAATCCCCTTCATTTTCCCGATTCTCATCATCGATGACGATGACGGGTTTACCTTCGCGGAGATCGCGGATGGCTTCTTCGATTGTGTTGAACATCCTATTCCCTCCCTGGTTAGTCAGCGAAGCCATGATCCGATAGGAAGTCATAGCTCAAGCTTTTCTTAGCTGTTGTTTCAGTTTTCTTTGTGAAGAACCGGTGAATATACTTGGCCATCATGTCACATTCGATGTTGACCTCGTCACCGATCTTCTTGGATCCGAGGACCGTATCTTCCTTCGTTTGCGGAATAAGCGAGACCGTGATGGAATCGTCTGTGATGCCGAATACGGTCAGAGACGTACCGTCGATGGCGACTGATCCCTTCTGGACAAAAAACACAGAAAGTTCAGAAGGAATGTTGATGGTGACGTAGAGTGCATTCTCCAATTCCTGGAGACTTTTGATCGTACCCACTGCGTCCACGTGTCCGTTGACGAAATGGCCGTCGAACCTGCCTCCTGCCGCCATGGCGCGCTCAAGATTGACCTTTGTTCCCGTTTTAAGATTTCTGAGGGACGTCCCTTTGAAGGTCTCCGGCATCACATCTGCAGTAAACTCATCCTTTGAAAATGTGGTGACCGTCAGGCATACTCCGTTCACCGATATACTATCTCCGATTGCCACATCACGCAGGACCTTTCCTGCAGCAAGCTTCAGCTCCATGGAAGAGGCGGATGAGCGGACTCCTTTGACACTGCCTATTTCTTCAATGATTCCTGTGAACATGCTCAATCTTCCTTCCTTTCCTGGGGTACCACGGTAATCTTCATATCTTTACCGATTGTTTCAACGCTTTTGATTTCCACGGGGAGACCTTCGGCTATGGATGGGAAGCCCTCTCCACCGAAGCTTGGGAACGAGTCCCGTCCTCCGAGTAGTTTCGGAGCCATATAAAGGATGAGCTCCTGGAAGGCTTCCTCCTGAAGGAAGCTTCCGTGAATGCTGCTGCCACCCTCTACATAAACCGATACAAACGATTTTTTACCAAGTTCAGCAACAAGTTCTTTCATGGTAATGGTTGGGCCTGATAGGGAGAGTATTTCACATCCCTCCTGAATGTATGCCTGTTTACGGGACTCAGGCACCTCGCATCCTGTGATGAGGATGGTCGGGCTTTGACGATCTTGAATGATATGGGAATGAATCGGGGTACGCAGGTGCGTATCCACGATAAGTCGAATGGGGTTTTTTCCACCTTGGGGCAAACGGGTGGTCAGGTGCGGATTATCTTGAATGATGGTGTTGACTCCAACTAATATCGCGTCATGCCGGTGACGATCATAGTGGACGTCCAGTCTTGATTGTTCTGTTGTGATCCATTTACTGTCTCCGGACGAAGAAGCAGTCCTGCCGTCCAATGTCACGGCAGACTTCAGTGTCACATAGGGTGTGCCTGTCCGGATGAAGTGGAAAAAATGCTTATTGAGCTCAAGGGCTTCAGATTCTCCCATGCCGAGGAAGACATCGATACCCGCTTGCTTCAGCAGCTCGATTCCCTTCCCTCCTACAAGGGGATTGGGATCCTTGCAAGCAATGAAGACGCGCTTGATCCCGCTCTCGATGATCAGGTTTGCACACGGAGGCGTACGTCCGTGATGGGAACAAGGCTCCAGGGTCACGTAAATATCTGCCCCTTCGGCTTTATCACCCGCCTCCCTGATTGCATGGACCTCTGCATGGGGGCCGCCCGCCTTGAGATGCGCTCCGGTGCCAACAATGCGGCCATCTTTGACAACCACCGCTCCCACGACGGGGTTTGGTGAAGTCTGGCCTTGAGCGGACCTTGCCAACTGAAGGGCAAGCTTCATGTATTCATTAGGTTCCAATTTGATCTTTCACCTCCTGATTCATTCATAAAAAAACCCCAAGAACGAAGTCTTGGGGGAAGTTTGGCATGACGAAATAAAGCATCTATCCTGATTGTTTAAAAAATCAGAGATACATACTTGCCGTTCCTTCTCCCATCCAGACTTTCACTGTCGGCTTTGGAGTTTCACCAAATCCACCGTCTAATAACCATTAGCCGGGTCACGGACTGAGAGCATTCGCTCATCACCGCCGGTAGGGAATTCCACCCTGCCCCGAAGGAAACCTATTCGATTATGTACTGATTATCGCCTCAATCCAAATTGATTGTCAAGCTTTGAGTTTTTTGCCGATCCTGCAAAGTATCATTCGAACTAGAAACAGGTACCGTCCCACTCATGCGCCATATTTCCTATCCCGGATCATCTCGGCCGAAAGGATATTCTCACGACTGAACATCCTGAGTGCCCGCTTTGTATAACAGTAGGCACGAACATGTGTGGGGGTTATGGCCTCAATGGTTATGATCCTCTCGCTCAGCCGCGATTGACGATCGATATAGATGATTTTCAATGGTGTCCCTTCTTCGATTGCCTTCCTCATCAAGTAGTCCATAAGCCCACTCCATTCTACCTAGTATGAACTGATTATATACGAACGTACGTTCTTTTTCAAGTATATGATCCTTTCAAGGAGTAATATAAAACTCCAGATCGAGATGCCAAAGAAAGGAAAATAACCAGTCCAATTCATCTGAGTAGGATTCAAATAGCGTAATCAAGGTGTGGTGGGCATCGAAAATGGAATGGAGGTGCCCCGGGAGAATCCCATTTTGGATGGCAAATATATTTACGCCATTGTAGTTTAATATCCACTTCTCGGCACCCTTATAAATCAGGATTTTATCATTTTCGAGGCTCCTCCACTCAAGGGCGGTCCGGCTGGCATATTTTAAAATGAACCGTTTTTCAACGGGGTGATCCATGTTCAGGACCCGCTTCCCCTTTAGAATAGAAATGGGATCTTTATTCTCCCTGAAAAAGGTATATTCTTTTCTTGAGCTGAGCGGCTGCTGCCGGTGAACGGCATACTTCACCCACCCGTTGGTTTTCACATAAAAATACCCTTCCTTCGTTGATACTCCGATCAGGGTGCTGCTTGATACCGGCAGCTCGCGGAACCAGATCCGGTACGCTTTCCTAAGCTCCCTGTTCATACTGAGCGAAAGATACAGATTGGAACAGGCCGGTATGAAAATCAAAAGGGGAAAATAGAAAAGGTCATGTATGACGAGGAGCATACCGACACCCACAAGGAAGTACATCGTTCCCCTGAAAAGGAGGGTATACTGCTCGTTCTTGTAGATTTGATAGAGATTCATTTAAGCCCGTCCTTTCAAGCAGGAATCTCTACTATGCTATGAACCATCCCTCATATACAGAACAGGAAAGAACTTGGGACAAAACAAAAAGGGAGCATTTGAGGACGAACAAAATCCGTATAGGTTCTTATTGCCACTCACGATGTTCCTTTCAGGACTTCACTTTCCCCTTTTAGCACGTAAGCCTTAGGAGTCTCACATCCGCTACTCTTCCCGCTGGAATCTTCATTGCACTCCAGAACCGCTAGAAGCAGTTGGATTTAAATGGCCATTTAACAAAAAAAACCGAACTCAATTGCATTTAGGCAAATGAATTCGGATTTCCTATGAATAAGCTTCTTATGTCCATGATAAGATCCGGTTCAGCTGTGATTCTGCGTCTCGATACCCCTGTTGGTAAAGAGCATCCAGTTTAGCAGGGTTTTTCTCAATCCTGCTTACTTGGAGGGGTTCTTGGGGCTGGATGATGATGACTTCCCCCCTACGCTCTTTTTCCTCGAGTTCAGCAATCGTTTGGTTGTAATGGAGATACCGGTTTTTCAGCGCATTGTACAAATTGGGATACTGCGGATATTTCCGCTTCACGAAATAGGAGAACCGTGACGGCTTTTTCATATATCCTCGGTTCCTCGTCAAAATCACCACATTCTTCTTATATCCATCCCTTTCCGCCTGTTGGAAAGGCACTGGATCGCTGATGCCGCCATCAAGTAGTTCGTGACCGGAAAAATTCACAATGGGGGCAACAAACGGGAGGGAACTGGATGCCCTGATCGCTGTGAGGAGCTCCTCCCCATAGTCGCTTCTTCGGAAATACTGGGGTTTTCCTGTTTCACAGTTGGTCGTCCCGATCACGAATTCACTCTCATTTGAGGCGAACGCATCGAAATCGAACGGCACGATCCTTCGGGGGATTTCCTCGAAAACATAGTCCATCCCGAAAAGCTCTCCGTTCTTCCAGTAATTTCTCCAGGACAAATAGCGGGGGTCACGGATGAAATCGACATTGACCTTGCGATTTCTGCCTTTTTGTCTCGATAGGTACGATGCCGCGTTGCATGCCCCGGCCGATACCCCGATCACATAAGGAAAGTCCACTCCCTGCTCAAGGAAGTATTCAAGGGCACCTGCGGTATAGATCCCCCGCATGCCCCCACCTTCCAATACAAGTCCTCCGTTGATCTTCATGATGTTTCCTCCTTACCGATTCACTAAAAACGATTCCACTTGCTCGGGGTACAGGGTCGTAGACACCGCTTCATCAAGCGACATCCAGACGGGCCTATAGCTCCCTCTTAGATTTCCTGTAAACTCGTCCCCTCTCCCTGTTCCGAACGTCCCTTCATATTTTCCCACAAGAAAATAATGATGGACACCTTTTTGCTCGAACATCATACATGGCTGTATGGATGAAACCGTTACCCCAAGCTCCTCATGTGCTTCCCTACATGCAGCTTCCATCGGGGTTTCATCAGGTTCGATCCCGCCGCCGGGGATAACATAGTAGATTCGGCCATCCTTTATGCGTTCGATCAGGGCGATGCATCCCTCCTCGATCAAGAGTACCCCTGCCCGGTCCCTCGGCTCACGAGTCATGGTCATATAGACGGTGAAGGTTTTCCACCTCTTCTTTCACGGTGTCCTGAAGGGTGTCCGGTGACAGGACCTTCACATTGGAGCCAAAGCCAAGGATCCAGTTCACCAGGCCGTCACTTATCCTGGCTTTGGTTGTAAGGATGAAATGGTCTTCCCCGTCCCTCGTAGTCGAAATATCCTTGCCGAACTTATCGATGATCACATTGATCAAATTATTGCGGCAGCGGATCTTGATCCATTCTTCATCCCCTGCAAACATATGGAAGGTCGACTGGGTATAACTTGAAACATCGAACGATTCATACGGAAAGGTTTCATCCGTCTCCATCACGTTCTGAAGCCTGTCGACCCGGTAATGACGGATTTCTCCAGCTTCAAAATAATAAGCAATCAAATAGTAAAAATCATTCGCCCATGCGAGGGCGTAAGGTTTCACGCGGTAGACCCGCCCTTCATGGCTAAGCTGGAATTTCTTTTCCACATCGTACCGCCCATACTGAAAGGTGATGACCCTCCTTTGTTCGATGGCTTCATGGATTTTATGTATCGCAAGGCGAATATAGGGATTCTCGCTTTTGATCGACGAATCGATCTGAATTTCATTTTGAAGCTTCTTCCCCTGATGGACGCTTGTCAGTCGGCGAATTTTCCCTGTCAGCTGACGGGTTTCTTTTTTCGAAATGAATTTCGCCGATACGACCGCATCGATGAGCATGCGAAGCTCGTACAGTTCGAAGAGGCGATACTGATGGCTGTAATACTTCGGCATCCCTTCTTTTTCCTGATTCACGGTGATATCAAACCCGTTCTGGATCAGATGCTCCATATCATCTTTAAGTGAATGCTTATTCAACTTCACATCGGGACCGTATTGCTGCTTGAAGCGGTGGATAAGGTCATCCAGGGTCTTCTCCCTTTCTTCATCTGTCTCTTCGCTCAAGATCTGCCTTAATTGAAGCAACCGGTCTTTATTGTCCAGTCTTGTCAATGCTTTCCCCCTGTTCCCCGGCTGTGCCGGCTGGAGCATGTTTTCTCCTAGTGGATTCTATAAAGTTATCAATCTCAGGGTAAATTTGTCAATGAATAAAGAAAAAAGCCCCTGCAGAAACAGGGGCTTTCGACTCACTTTATGAAACGGATGACAGTTGGGATTCGATATGTTTCTCCGCCGTATGATTTAACGGCTGCCAAGATGGTAAAGATGAACGCCAAGATTCCTACCACCGGAAGAAGGACAAATCCGATGAGGATGAGCATCAACAGACTTGCTACGATACTGTAAATCGTATAAGAGATAAGGAAGTTGAGGTATTCCTTACCGTGGAAATCCACGAATTCCGAGTCCTCCCTCTTCATCAGCCAGATGATCAAGGGGCCGATGAAGGTTGTGAAGAAGCTTGTCAAATAGATGAGCATGGCCATCAATTTTTCGTCACTGGTGGGCATAGGTCTTTCCATAAGTTCTCATTCCTCCATAAAAAAATAATAAGTTCCTATATATGTACGCATGAGTCAATCAAAAAGTTTCACAGAATGGAAAACTTTCATAGATTAGACTCTTTTTGAATATAAGTGAAGTGAATGGGTTTGTCCATACCATTGGAAAAGAAAGGCGGTCTTGTGTTGAGTAAATTAGAAGCATTCATTCTCGGGATCATCCAGGGGTTGACAGAATTCCTGCCCATTTCGAGCACGGGTCATCTTTATCTCGGGAGGCTCGCCTTCGGCCTGGAGGAAGCCGGGCTATTTCTCGATACAATGCTCCATATCGGCACGCTCATTGCAGTCCTTGTGGTGTATCAAAAAGAGCTTCTCCACATGATCAGGCATCCATTTTCAAAATTATCATTGATCCTCGTAATCGGCACGATACCGGCTGTCATCATCGGACTGTTGTTCAAGGATTTTTTTGACAGTATCTCCAAAAATGGTGTCACCATCGGGTGGGAATTCCTTGCGACAGGCTTCATCATGTATTTCGCTGACAATGTGAAAGGCGGGTACAAGAAACTGCAGGACCTCACCTATACCGATGCCCTGGTGATCGGGAGCTTTCAGGCTGCCGCCATCTTTCCGGCCCTGAGCCGTTCGGGGCTTACCATTGCTGCGGGGCTCATCAGGAAGCTGGACCGGGAGACTGCCGCTTATTTTTCTTTCCTCCTCTCTACTCCGGCAATACTCGGGGGCATCGTCCTTCAAGGGAAAGACCTCTTCAGTGGACACGTCGAAGCCATCAGCTTCACAAGTCTCCTCATCGGAACATTGAGTGCCGGGCTCTTCGGGTACTTCGCCATCGTCGGGATGATCAATTTTCTCAAGAAACGATCATTGAAGGTTTTCTCCTACTATGTTTGGGCTTTAGGTATCGCTATATTAATTCTGCAGTTTACAGGAGTCCTTTAGGAGGTGCATGACCATGGATACGGATTGGATCCTTCAGCTCTTATCCACACTTGGTGACTGGGGGTATATCGGGGTGGCGGGGGCCCTCATGGTGGAAGTGATCCCAAGCGAGCTTGTGCTCGGCTATGCAGGCTACCTTGTTCATGAAGGACAGATCAGTCTTGTGGGGGCCATGCTGAGCGGGATGATCGGAGGGACCCTAGCTCAGGTATTCTTATACTGGCTCGGCCGCTATGGCGGTCGCCCGTTTTTTGATCGATATGGAAAATTCCTTCTCATGCCACCCAAGCATATCGAGGCCGCGGAGAAATGGTTTGAAAAACACGGTACCTTTGTCGTTTTCACTGCCAGATTCATTCCTGTTGTCCGGCATGCCATCAGTATACCGGCTGGGATGTCGAGGATGTCCCTCTCTTCTTTCTGTTTGTATACCTTTGCCGCCATGTTTCCTTGGACGCTCCTGTTCCTGCTTGTCGGCATGCAGCTCGGTACACACTGGCAGCACATCGAAGTGATTGGCGTACGGTACATCAAACCGTTGGCCGCGATTGCCATCGGCGGCATATCGCTCTATGTGTTGTTTACTTTCTTGCGGAGCAGGAAGAGAAGATGACTTCTATTATCAGGCAGGATTGATTACAATAGAGTTATTACCTGATAAGGAAGGGACGACCTTATGAATCGATTACTCTTAACCAATGCAACCATTTATCCCATCTCAAGCCCTCCGATTCAAAATGGCTCTGTGCTGATCGAGGACGGAATTATCAGGCAGGTGTATGCACGTGCCTTCGAAGCCACCGATATCCCTTGGATTGACTGCGGAGGGCGTCATCTTCTCCCCGGCCTTATCGATGCCCATACCCACCTGGGATTATACGATGAAGGAACAGGTTGGGCGGGGAATGATGCGAACGAAACCATCGAACCCATGACTCCCCACGTCCGGGCATTCGACGGTGTCTATCCTCTTGACCCCGGGTTTACGGACGCATTGAAATACGGGGTGACAACGGTGAATGTGATGCCTGGGAGCGCCAATGTCATCGGGGGCACCACCTCTGTCATTAAAACGTTCGGTTCGAACATCAGCTCCATGATCGTCAGGAAGACGTCGGGGCTCAAGCTTGCACTGGGAGAGAATCCAAAACGGATCCACAGTAACGGGAACAATGATTCCATAACGCGAATGGGCATCATGGGGATGCTCAGGGAAGCCTTCTTCACGGCTAAATATTGTGATCAGCCTGATGACCTAAGAGTCGCTCCCCTGGTTGCTGCACTGAAACGGGAGATACCGGTCCGCATCCATGCCCACAGGGCAGACGACATCCTATCTGCCATCCGGTTCGCCGACGAGTTCAACCTAGACCTTCGGATCGAACATTGTACAGAAGGGCATCTCATTGCACACGAACTTCAGGGACGCAACCTCAAAGTTTCCGTCGGTCCGACATTTACAAGGCGCTCCAAAGTCGAACTGAAAAATAAAAGCTGGATGACCTATCAAAAATTGACGGAAGCAGGCGTTGAAGTGTCGATCACAACCGACCACCCCTACACCCCGATTCAATACTTGAATATGTGCGCGGCCATCGCCGTGAGGGAAGGTCTTGATGAAGGGAAGGCACTTGAGGGGATCACCCTCACCCCAGCCCGGAACCTTGGCGTATCGGACCGTGTGGGTAGCATAGAGGCCGGGAAAGATGCTGACCTCGTACTCTGGACCCACCATCCATTCCATTTCATGGCTAAACCCGTGCTCACACTGGTGAACGGACGGACGGCTTTCAGCAACCTTTAAAAAAGGGACCGGAGACGTCTTGATACAAGCGCCTCCAGCCCTTGCGAGGCATGAGATGGACCGGTTTTCGCACTTGGCATTTCAACGTTTACAATCTTTAAAAAATAAATACAAAAAAACAGCATTTACCCTATTCCCTTTTTGTCGATTATCTTATATGATACAGAAAGGATATAGAATATTTCCTATTACATTGTTCTGAACACGCGATCTATTTATAGATAGGGCGATTGTAATGGAGGGAAGGCAAAAGGTGCGCCACCAGTTTCTTGACTGGTCTTAGTGGGTTCGATTCCCACCCCGAAATTTTTTAGTTACCATTTAAAAATTTCGAGGGTGGATCGTTCACAACGGGACTGCCCTCAAGGAGGGTCTACTATGATCAAGAGACGGGACCTTAATGAGTGTCATGAACTATTCGACCTCATGGTGCATCCGGATGTCTTCCCTTTTGTGCGTCAAAAAGCACATTCATACGAAGAACTATTATTCTTGACGAAACAAACCATTGAAGCAGAAGAACGCGGCGAACTCATCTCCCGCACCATCACCGATGAATGGGGTAGTCCAATCGGGACCATCAATCTTTACGACATCCAGGAAGGGGCCGGTTTCCTCGGGACATGGCTCGGAAAGCCCTACCACGGGAAAGGCTATAATCAGCCCGCCAAGGATGCCTTCTTCCACGAACTTTTCTATGAGCTCGGGATGGAAACGATCTTCATGAGAATCCGTAAAGTGAATGCACGTTCAAGAAAAGCGGCGGAAAAACTGCCGTATGTCATCAATGCAAACGAAACCAGGGCATCCCTATACGCTCAGCTCAATGCGGCTGAAGATGTTTATGACTTATACGAAATCCCAAAAGATCTCTATACGCTTTACCTTTACCAGCAGGAGCAGGCTGAAGAAGAGGCGTTGGAGGCTTAACCAAAGACACCGGCATGCCGGTGTCTTTTTTTGTATCATAATTCTGTACATAATTCCCCCCTAATCAGGCAAACTGTCAGTAAAATCTTAAGGAGGAGCATTCCCATGATTCTTCGCCTACTACTAGTGATCCTGTCGTGGATCAGCCTGATCTTTATACGGCGGTCGGACATTCTTCGTTTTTCACCCGCAGCCATCTTGGTGTCATTCATATTGACTGTTGTTTCCTTCATCAACCCTGTACTTAAACTGTGGAAGGTAAAAGGAAATAAAAAGGCGCAGGTGTTGGCCGATCTTTCTTTCATCATCGGTCCATTTTTCGCAGCGACCATTTGGGTGTTCAAGCTGTCATTTCATTCCTTCCCCCTGTTCTTATTGCTGAACGGAGCGGTGAATTACTTTTTTGCCTACCCCATGACGGCATTCTTTCAGAAACAAGGACTATACAAACTTTTGCACCTGAATAAGCATGCCTTATATGGCGTGAGCATTCTGTACGCCATCATCATCTATCTGTATCAGCACGGCGTCGAACACTTATGCCAAAGGTTGCAAGACATCCGACCAAAAAGATTTTCAAGCGTTTCAAACGATGTCCTCTCCGAAAAGTTCACCAAGGGATAAAGCCAATCTCATGAAGACCAAGATCCTTATAAGTCATTAAATCGCTCATGATTTATTTCTCTGTGGGTAGTCCGTCAGCCCCTCGGAATTCCGGGAGGTCCCACCTAAGCTAATCTACCACACAGGAGTCTCCGTCTTGCACTCCATTCAAACACTATAAACATTGATATAGTCATGATTGAAAATAAAAAAAACCCCAAATGGGGTCTTTTATCAAGTGTCCACCATTCAGGGTTCAGTTCAATCTAGGCAAATGAATTCGGGTTTTACAAGAACTAAAACACGTTTGTCTCAGCCTTTTTGTTCGTTCTTATTCGTCTTTTCAAAATAAAGATTGCGGATGACGAAGGTTTTATAGCTTTCAAGCTTTCGTTTATCTACCGGATGGTGATAGATCCCCATTTTCTTTAGTTCCTGGAGATACCAGCCTTTGGAATACTGATACGCCATGCCTCTCTTCCTTTCAACCGTTTGTACAGTTTATGTACATCGGAGGGTGAAAAGACGCATCATTTACTCATGGTGGATAATTCTTCATACATGTCCTGGATGGTATATGCCTTATCGGCGTTTTCCATGGCAGAAACGTACTCATCCCGTTTGCTTTCAAGCTCCTTCACATGCTGGAGGAACGTTTCCGCGGTTACTTCTTCCTCTTCAAGCTTCAGGGCGTAGCCATGCTTGACGAAGGAATTGGCATTGAGGATCTGGTCCCCCCTGCTCGCTTCACGGGACAGGGGAATCAGGAGCATCGGTTTTTTAAGGGCCAGAAACTCAAAGATGGAATTGGATCCTGCCCTCGAAATGACAAAGTCCGTCATGGCGAGATAATGAGGCAGATCACCTTTGATGAACTCGTACTGCTTGTATCCCGGTTGTTCCATATGGGGTTCCACATTGCCTTTCCCACATATATGTACAATCTGGAAATGATTCAACAGATCGCCGAGGTTGCTTCTTACGGCTTCATTGATCTTTCTTGCCCCGAGGCTTCCCCCCATGATCATGAGGACCGGCTTCAGATTGTGGTATCCGGTCAGGCGACGACCTTCTTTTTCATCACCGGTGAAAAGTTCTTCGCGGATGATGGCACCTGCACAAATCGATTTCTCGGCAGGTAGGACATTCACAGTTTCCGGGAATGTGGTAAAAATCTTCGTCGCAAATGGGACGGCCAGTTTATTCGCAAGGCCCGGCGTCACATCTGACTCGTGGATTGCAACCGGCACCTTGGCGATTTTGGCTGCCATCACTACCGGCACAGACACGAATCCTCCTTTTGAAAAGATGATATCCGGCTTGGTTTTGCGAATGATGGAAAGAGCCTCGAGGACTCCTTTCATCACTCGGAACGGGTCGGAAAAATTCTTCCACGAAAAGTAGCGTCGCAGCTTCCCGCTTGAGATTTCTTTATAGGGAATATGAGGGAATTGATCTGTGATGATCTCTTTTTCAATTCCGTCCTTGGATCCGATATAAGTGATCGCCCAGCCTTCTTTTTCAAAGTGGGGAATGAGCGCTGTATTGACGGTGACATGACCGGCAGAACCCCCGCCTGTAAATAAAATTCGCTTACTCATAGTGATAGACTCCTAACTGTTACTCGATAATGGTGGATGCTCCATTTGGCATCATCATTATACACTTTACCAAAAATAAGGCCGGGATAGAACAAAAATTCATGAAGAATACATCATTTATCTCTTTCCATGACGATTAAGGATGAAATCCGCCACGTTTTTGCCACTGATCGTCACCATGGGTGACCCCCCGCCCGGATGGGTCGTCCCACCTACGTAGTAGAGATTGCGTACATCCCTGCTTACATTGGATGGCCGCAGGAACGCTTCCGTCATCGTATGGGAGGCGATCCCGTACAGGGCTCCCCGGTAAGCAGAGAATTTCCCCTTGATGGCATCCGGTGTCATCACCTTCTCGTACTCCAGCTGACTCCGGATGGGAATCCCCTTTTCTTCCAGTGCATCATAGATCCTGTTTTTATACCTCATGACTTCTTCTTCCGTCAGGCTTACCGCCGGTGCATTGACCAGGATGAACAAATTGCTACCCTTAGTCACCCCGGGATCGGTGGCAGCGGAATGGCTGATATAGATGGTGGGATCCTTCGGCAGTCTCTTTTTATAGAAAATGTCGTCGAACTCCTCCTTGTAATCATCCGTGAAGAAAACCTGGTGGTGGTGGATATCGGACTGGAACTCTCTTAACCCTGCGAGGATCACGAATGCCGAGATGGAAGGTTCGTATGCATCAAGCTTCCGATCGGGAGTGGACGGTCGCTCACGTTCCTCGAGAAGTTCTTTGGTTGCTGTTATGTAATCTCCGTTCACAATCACATAGTCACCCCTCACTTCTTCATCTGAAGAAGTCAGGATGCCTTTCGCTTCCCTTCCCTCGACCAGGATTTTCTTCACCTTCGTGCCGGAGCGGATCACTCCCCCGCGTTCCTTGAAGAAAGCAGAGAATCCTTTGGCGATCCCTGTGTTCCCCCCTTGGGTGTAATAGACACCATCATTCATTTCAAGGTGTCCGATCAAGGAAAAGGTCGCAGGACATTGATAAGGGGATGAACCGATGTAGGTCGCGTACCGGTTGAAGACCTTCAGAACATCTGCGTTGCGGAAGAACCGTCTATGGAAATGATCCATCTTTTCAAGTGGCCTCACCCTTGCGAAGTGGGCGGAGAGGGATGGCGATAGATAATCCCTCCAAGAATTAAATACACGATAAAAGAAGCCTTTTTCAGCAAGGTCATACAACCTCCTCACTTCCTTCAAATAGGCTTCATACCTCTCCCCTTCTCCGAAAGCAGAGAGTGATTCTTTCATTTCCACAGGGTCCGTTGACTGGAAAAGGATCCTTCCGTCCGGAAACACATTCTTTGTATGCTTTGTCAGTTTGGTGAAGCGGAAATAGCGATCCGCATCACCACCGGCGTCATTGATCACTCTTCGAAAAATGTCCGGCATGGTGATGGTGTTAGGTCCGAAATCAAAATGGAAGCCGTTCTCATCCACCGGCATCATCTTGCCTCCGGTGTGGACATTTTCGTCGATGATCGTTACATCAAACCCTTTGGATTGAAGGGTGATGCCCGCCGATAGGCCGCCAAGTCCGGACCCGATAACGATGACTTTCCCACTCAATATGATCTTCCTTTCCACTTGTAGGTTTGTTTTCTGATCCGTTTTACCATGGACGCCCACATAATGGCGATCAGGGCCAGACTGGCCAGTGGCATCAGCCAGAAATGATGGGGGGATTGATTGGATGTGCGGTCGATAATGAACGTCTGTGCCCATACCACGATCAGCGGGAGACAGTAGATCTCCTGCAGGCTGATGATCCCGTAGCCGAATAGCGGCAGCGGGAGGAAGTAGAAGACGAAATAAAACAAGGATGACACCCCAACCATGAAGGGGTTTTGGCCAAGCCCGATATAGATATTTTTCAAGAACCCTTCCCACACTTCACGATTCGTGTCGTACATGTGGCAGACGGCGTCTTCCGTGTTATTGATCAGGGTCGCTTTCCATCCTTTTTTCTTCACCAGCCTGGTGATATGTACATCCTCAAGGAGGGATGATCGAACGCCTTGATGCCCGCCGATGCTTTCATAGGCCTCCCGTTTAAAGAACATGAAGGCACCGTGAGCCGCCGTGAAGGCAGGAAACGTTGTATAATTTGCCATGACCAATGGCAGATGGAAGAAGACCAAGAAGTGCTGAAAGGGAACGAGTAGCTTCCCAAGTAGGGGCTTGACCGGAAAACGTGGGAAACCGGTGATCAATCCTGACCGGCGGCGATCCATCTCGGCAAGCACCTTTTCTATGGTATCAGGCGCGATACGGACGTCGGCATCAAGGAAGAACAAATACTCTCCTTTTGCTTCAACGCTTAGTTGATGGCAGGCATGCACCTTCCCGACCCATCCTTCCGGGAGGGGTTTGCCGGATATGACCTTGAAAAAGGGATCATCACCAATCGACTTCCTCAAGAGCTCTGATGTTTGATCGGTCGAACCATCGTCCAATATGATGACTTCCAAGGAACGATGAGTAAGACATTTCAAATTTCGGATCAGGGATTCCACATTCCGTTCTTCATTGCGCATCGGAATCAACAGGGAAACGAAAGAGTTGGATGGAGGGCCTGCCTTCAGTCGGGGAAGAAATGCCAAGTTGAGGACGGTCAAGATCAAAAATATGATGAGTATGGCAATGTAGATTACAATCAATTCATTCTATCCTTTCCTTTTTAAGAACTGCAGTTTTTCACTGCTTGATGAAAACCCACCGACCCAAGGGGTAAACGAAGAAAGATCCTCATCCACCACTTCCGATTTCATCCTATCCAGCTGAGTTTCCATCAACGCCCTTAGATGGTCGGTCCTTTCTTTTCGCCCGCCATGAAGGGGTGGGGCATCGTTCAGTCGAATGAACAGCTCCGGGCGCTGGTGGTGACAGAAGGTATAATAGAATGTGACGAGGACCACAGGCACTTCCGGAATTTTCCCCATAAGGTAGCCAGGTCCATTAAAGAAGGTAAGAGGTCGCTTTTCCCAGTGCTCTTCATCCCCTTGGGGAAAGATCCACACCGTTTTATCCTCCTTGAGGCGTTCTTCAGCGTAGCGTAAAGACGCAACCACTTCCCTGGAAGAATCCCGATCCACTGAAAACGCTCCTATTTTCCGGAAGAATCCGTATTCTTCCATCCCTTTGCGGCTCATCATGGCATAGCTGTCCCCTTTCACCACATGCCGGTTCAAATAAAAAACCAATAGCCCGTCCCACCAACTGGAGTGATTCACGAGCATAAGCCCCTGCCCTTTCCTTTGACGATCATCATCCAGCCAGATCCGGTGAAAATGCTTTTTCAATTGAAAGGTTAAATATCCTGACAGGATCCGTTGGAATGCCGGACTTTTTTTAGGCTCTATCATAGGATCTCCTCCATATCTTCCTAATGATCAACATGATGACATATACAGTCAGCGTCACAAAAACCGCAAGCCATAGACCTTCCACCATGGAAGTGACCACGAACATCCCGACGACCATACCGTATAACCATCTCATCCTCGGGCTCCAAACCTTTGGGAATGACGTATCTCTCAAAAGGTAGTAGAGGATGAATTGGATCACGAAGGAAACATAGAACCAGCCAAGGAAGTTTTGCGTTGGAATATCATAATAAATGCCATCCCCCTCCCAGATCCAGTACTGTCTGCCTTTATAGGCAACTGGATCGATGATGAGATCCATGGTGACCGCAAGGATTGAGGTGGCAATGCTGTACAAAAGAGCATTCTTGAAGGTTTTCTTCCCGTTCAATAACCATTCGAAGTACGCCATACTCGTGAATATGACCATGACCCAAGCGAAGCCGATAGTAACGGGGACTCCGAAAAGTTGGATACCGAAATCTTTTTCATAATGGTACGACCCGAAGATCCATCCATAATGGACTCCGAGTGATTCAGCGGCAATGGTCCCGATGATGATGATGGCAGCAAGCCAATAGCCCATCCCCTTTTTAAATACCATGCCACCATACAAAACAGCCAGAAACCCCGAAAGATACAAAAAAACGGCATTGGCCCATTGAAGTGCAGGCGGAAGCCAGTCGAGGGAAACAAGCACCAACCCGACTCCATACCAAATCAAAAATACGATCCACACCCAATTCTTCCATCTTTGTTCCATGGTTTCCCCTCTTTTCAACACTGGATTTTTTCACAGAGCACCCCTATTCTGTGGTACAGTATGATAGTGCATTTTACGCAGATTAAAGGAGACTACGTCATGAATGAAACTTCATCCATCCCTCAAAAAATCAAACAGCTGATGATCATCCTCATCCCCATCCTGGTCACCCAGTTGGCGATGTTCTCCATGAACTTTTTCGATACGATCATGTCGGGGAAATACTCCCCTTCGGATTTGGCAGGGGTCGCCATCGGATCATCCCTCTGGGTTCCGATCAGCACCGGATTGACCGGCATCCTTCTTGCGGTGACACCGATCGTGGCCCAGCTGATCGGAGCCAAGGAGAAACGTGACGTCCCTTCCACCGTTCTTCAAGGCGGTTATGCCGCCATCTTCCTGTCCATCCTGGTGTTCGTAATCGGGGCACTCGTGATCAGGCCGATCCTGAATGGAATGAATTTGGAATCGGATGTACGGGACGTGGCATATGCCTATCTTGTTGCCATTTCCATCGGGATTCTTCCCCTCTTCATCTATACGGTTTTCAGGTCATTCATTGATGCACTGGGCATGACCCGTGTGACCATGGTCATTACATTGATGAGCCTGCCGATCAATGTGATCCTAAACTATTTGTTCATCTTCGGTAAGTGGGGATTCCCAGAGTTGGGAGGTGCAGGGGCCGGATATGCCACTGCCATCACCTATTGGGTTATTGCTTTCATTGCCTTTTGGGTCATCCATACGAAGCAACCCTTTAATGATTACCGGATATTCAGGGTGATTCCGCTTCCTGATTGGATTAAGCTGAAGGAGCTCTTAACGATGGGGGTTCCCATCGGCCTATCAATCTTTTTTGAGGTCAGCATCTTTTCGGCCGTAACGCTTTTGATGAGCAACTATAGTACGATGGTCATTGCGGCCCATCAGGCAGCCATCAACTTTGCATCTTTCCTGTACATGATCCCCCTCAGCATCTCCATGGCCCTTACCATTGTCGTGGGGTTCGAGACCGGTGCCAAGCGGGTTAAGGATGCGAAGGTGTACAGCTGGATCGGGGTTACCTTTGCCCTGATCCTTGCCCTTATTTACGGCGCACTGCTCCTTGCCTTCAAGACTGATGTTGCTTTTTTATATACCGATGATCTCCATGTGCGGGAACTGATTGGCCATTTCCTCCTCTATGCTGTGTTCTTCCAGCTTTCAGATGCGGTTCAGGCCCCCGTCCAAGGTGCATTGAGAGGGTACAAGGACGTGAATATCACCTTTGTGATGGCACTGATATCCTATTGGGTGATCGGCCTCCCCCTTGGTTATGTACTCGCCAATTATACGTCGTGGGGACCGTATGGGTATTGGCTTGGTCTTACATCGGGACTCACCGCCGGAGCCATCACGCTTTCCATCCGCCTGATTGCCATTCAGCGCAGGTCGATGAAAACAGCACGTCCCGTTCAGTGACATGTCTGCATAATAGATGATGGGAGATGAGCGAAAAGGCTCATCTCCCTTTTTTTATAATCCTTCCTGATGAAATACTTTCCCCAGCACGTCTTTCCCCCCTGTCACAGGGATGACCGAGCCGGTAATGAAGTCGGAGTCCTCCTTGCACAGGAAGGCAATGACACGGGAAAGGTCTTCACCCGTGCCCGGGCGGCCGACGGGTGTCGATCCATCCGATTCTCCCCGAGCATCACTGATTGGCCGTTCTTTCCATTCGGGCACGATGTCTCCGGGGCAAACCATATTCACCGTGATACCGTTGGCAGCTTCCTCCATTGCCAGGGTCCTCGTGAAGGATGCAAGCCCTGCTTTGGCCGCTGCAAAAGCAGATCGGTAAATCCATCCGGGGGCCGTCTCTACGCGGTCGTATCCAAATGTGACGATCCTTCCCCATTTTTTTTCCCGCATATGCGGGATCAGGAGTCTGGACAGGTAAAACACCGCATTGAGGTTGCCGGCGATGATATAATTCCATTCACCCGGACTGTATTCATCGAATGTCTTTCGATCTTTGACGAAAGGGCCCGCGTTATGGATCAGGATATCGACTCCCTCCACCTCACGTGACAGTTCCTCCACCATCCGAGAACAGTCCGCCTCGTCCGCGATGTCCCCTTTGACAGAAAAGACCCTGTTTCCATATGTATCATGAAGCAGTTTCGTTAGCTCCTGCACTTCTTCCTCATGTTTTCGATAATTGAGTATGACGGTATGTCCTCTTCGGGAAAATTCTTCTGCTGTCTTCTTTCCGATTCCCTTCGAACCACCTGTGATGAACACTACTTTTTCTTTCCTCAAGCTAGATCCACTCCACGTCTTACTTTATACCTTAATAGTATGGACCATAGGAACGAAATGCAAATGTAAGCTCTTTTTTTATCCACAATAAAAAACGCCCGGGTACTATACCCGAGCGTTCCTACGTCAATCGATTATTTGCTGATGAATTGTTGTGTCCAGTAGTTACCTTCTTCAACATAGCCCACACCGATGTGTGTATAGTCTGAACTCATGATGTTCTTGCGGTGACCTTCACTGTTCATCCATGCTTGAACGACTTCTTCAGGTGTCTGTTGACCCTGGGCGATGTTTTCACCGGCCGCTTTGTATTGGATTCCGAATTGCTTCATCATGTCGAATGGAGATCCGTAAGTCGGGCTGTTGTGATCGAAGTAGTTGTTCTTTTGCATATCTTTTGACTTTTCCTTCGCAACCTTGCTCAACTCGGCATCCACTTTCAAAGCAGGAAGTCCTTGTTTCGCACGCTCTTGGTTTGTCAATTCCACTACTTTTTGCTCATATTGGCTCAATTGGCCGCTCTCATCAGAGGCTTTTTGCTCAGATTGCTTTGGCTGGTCCTGCTTTGCAGGTGCTTGTTGCTGCTGAGCTTTTGGCGCTTCTGCTTTTGGTGCTTGAGCTTGAGGAGCTTCAGCTTGAGGAGCTTCTGCTTTAGGCGCTTCTGCTTTTGGTGCTTCCTGTTGTTTTTCAGGTGCCGGAATGCTTCCGTTCATGCAATCCTGTACGTTGATGGCTTTTCCATCCATTTGATATTTTGAAAGGATATCTTGCATCCATTTATTTAAATCTTCTTGATTAGCAAACTGTTGCGCATTCACGTTTGTATATACTTTAGCCTGATCCAACCCAGCGGCCTCTGCTTTGCCTCCGGCGAATGGTGCTGCAAGGAATGTAAATGCTGTTGCTGTCGTGATAACCAACTTCTTGTTCATAAGTGTGTGTGCCTCCTTAATGAATGTGTTTTCTTGGTGCAAAAACATCATACCATCAAGTTTTTGTTACATTTACGGGAGATGTTGGCAGCTCTACGATAATTGTTGGATATTGAAAGACAATTCCTCTCTAGTACTTTAGTAATCACTGAAACTAAAGGGCATAAAGACTCACCGAAGGGTTTGCTTTCATTTCCAACACAAGAAATTCATCTCTCCCGCACCTAATAATTACCTGAACAAGAAGATTGACAACTTTATGAACGACTTGAATATGTGACATTTGTTACAGGTTTTTTTCAATGATTTCTATATGAAGCAGCTCAAATCAACTCTGACATGACTTCTACGTGGCAATGGATCAGCATGACTTTCTCTTCCGCTGAAAGAGAGGAATCGCTTATCCGTTTGGTGGCGAGATAGAACTTGTCCAGGGGCCCCTTTCTGACCCGTGGGTGGCTGAACTCATCCTGCAGCTCCCGTTTGATTGCTTCATGGAGGACAACCAGGGGTTCCCTGCCCCCAAGTTCAAGCAGGCGGCCTTTGTAAATGTTTTTATACGCTTCTAGAAGTTCCGGGGATGTCATCATTTGCTCTCCTTTTTACATATTATCTGACTTGTCCAGGCACACTATCCATAAAACCCGAAAGGTGGAATCTCGATGTCGACACCATACCGTTGCCCGAGTTGTAAAACAAATCGTACCCGTTTCAACATTATACAGCAGCTCTCACAGAGTGTTAAACTGGACCCTGCTTCCGGAGAAGTGGTGCAACAATACGAAAGTGGTCAATTGGAACCCTTTCACCTCGCCTATAATGGACCGGATAAAAAGATTCAATGCGCTGCATGCGGTCTTGTGGAAGACGAAATGACCTTCAAAAAGTTCGGGGAGTCCCACTAACATCGAGCCATGAATAGAAAAGCTGACCCTTTCCAGGATCAGCTTTTTTGTTATTCATTAACAGCTTTTTTTGGTTCGCTTTCTTCTTTATTGCTCATCCGTAAAGGAATCTCTTTAATGAAGAAGGTCAACAGGAATCCCACAAAGAGAATGATCGCTCCGATCAGGAAGACGTTGGTCAATGCGTAGCTCAGAGCTTCCCTTACTCCTGTGATGATTGTATCGAATACACCGCACAGTTCTGCCGGAAGTGTCTTTTCAATTTCTTTGAGCTTGTCGGCATTCATGATCAATTGGGGATCTTGGAGTTTTTCGAGCCCCTTTGCAGCTTCCGGGTTCGATAGAAGTGGCGATTCTTTGACAGCTCCCATCTGCTCACTCATCTTATTCGCCATGGATTGGTTCATGACGGTTCCCATGATGGCCACCCCGATTGTTCCGCCAATTTGCCGGAAAAGCTGTGTGGCTGCCGTTGCGACTCCAAGGAACTGGTGGGCAACGGCATTCTGTACTGTCAGGGTGAAGACCGGGAAGCTAAGACCTAGTCCGGTGCCGACGATGATGATATTGATCAGTGCCCTGGCATTCGTCGTGTCAGTGTCCATGAATGACAGAAGGACCATACCGCTGCTCATCACAAAAAGTCCGATAAGGGCCAGGAACTTGTATCGCCCCGTTTTGGTGATGATCTGACCGCCGATGGCACTTGCGAGCACCATGCTTAGGGTCATGGGCATCATGACGATTCCAGACTTGGTGGCGGATGTACCCATTACCCCCTGTATGAAGAAGGGCATATACATGATGGCGCCAAACATACCGGCACCCAGGATGAAACCGATCATATTCGACAGAGTGAAAATACGGTTTTTAAACAATCCAAGAGGCAATACCGGATTCGACGCATTCTTCTCGGTGACGATGAAAAGGATCAGTGCGATGACGGCACCACCAAGGAGACTGAGGATTTGAACAGACAGCCAGTCGTAGTCATTTCCTCCCCAGGTGAAAGCAAGAAGAAGCGGGATGATGGTGAGGGTCAGCATGATGGAGCCCAGATAATCCACCTTCTGCCCTGTTTTCGCCGTCTGGGATGGAAACATCTTGTAGATCATGCCGAAAGCAATGAAACCTACAGGCAGGAACACCCAGAATACCCAGTGCCAGTTGGCATTATCGACGATCCAGCCTCCAAGGGTAGGCCCGAAGACGCTGGCAAGACCGAAGACCGAACTCATGAGTCCCTGCCATTTGCCGCGCTCTCTCGGAGGGAACAGATCCCCGACAGCAGTGAAGGCCGTTGACATGATCATGCCGGCTCCGAAGCCCTGGATGCCCCGGAATACGATCAGCTGAAAAATGGATCCCGATAAGCCATTAAGGAAGGATCCGACCATGAATACCCCGATTCCAAGAAGGATAAATGGTTTACGTCCGTACATATCCGACAGTTTCCCTACCAAGATGGCCGTGACTGAGCTGGTGAGCATGAAGATGGTGAATACCCAGCTATAATAATCCATTCCACCGATTTCTGAAATGATCCGTGGAAGCGCCGTACCGACGATGGTCTGATTCAATGCGGCAAAAAGCATAGCCGACATGATGGCGATCATGATCATCACTTTCTTTTTATGTTCTAAGTGTTCCAATTCATTCCCCTCCTATACCATTCGGTTGTGAAATAATTCAATAAGTGAAGTAATGGGCGAAAAAGGAGGGGCGACCGGATCCTTCCGGTCATCCCCTTCTTACGAATGACGTTTTGGGTGACTTAACAGCTTTTCAAAGAGGTGCGTGAAGATACGGATTTCCTCCTCATCGAACGATTGGAACAGATCCTGGAAATACTCTGTCTTCCTCTCTTCACATTTTGCGAGTACTTCCTCTCCGCTTTTGGTGATCTGCAGCTCTACTACCCGTCGATCTTCATTTGATCTCTGTCTTGTAATATGTGATTTTTCCACGAGGGCATCGGTTATGGACGTGATGTGGCTCGCTGAAACTTCCATCCTCTTTGATATTTCCGAGGACTTCAATGCCCCGTTCTCACGTATGAGCTGAAGGACACGGAATTCCCCATTGGATAAATATTGACCGAAGATGTTCCGTACATCTGCCTTCATCATTCGGAATACGGATACGAATAATCGCTCTAACTCAAATAAGTCTTTCCCCAATTCTAATCGACCTTTCCTACGGTTATTGAATAATTCAGTACGTTAATCATTAAATCATAGACCTTTTCCCGCTTCTTGTCAATCATCCTTCCAGACTTTTAAGGGAGGAGATGATCCGTTCTCGATCCATCCCTTCGCCGATGACAACAAAATTGGTCGGATAGTTCATGTCCCCAGGCATGTATAGGGGCATGCCATACGAGTATTGGAAGAGCGTCGGATGCTTCCTTCCCTGTAATGGGATATAACCTTTCATCCGATAGATGGACTCTTGATGAGCATGGACCCATTGTTCAAAGTCTTCACCGCTCACTTCCGCTTCAAACGTATGGACGATCGCCTGCAGCGTCAAGGTATGACCTTGTCCACCTTCATAACGATCCTTCTTCGTCATCGACGTAATGGCCTCTACAGGTACTTTCGAATGACTCGTTAAATAAATGGACGCACCGGGATTCAGTTGTTGGAGTTCATATGCAAACGTCCCCTGCTCCACTTCAGTCAAAAGGTCCACTTTATTGGCAACAAGGAAACTTGCATGTCGGATCTGTTCCCTCATAAGGTGAAGGACAGAGGGGCTGAAACTCCCTCGCTCTTTCCATTGAAGACCGTCGACAACGGTGAGTATGCCCTTGAAATGGAAACGATCTGCAAACAGTGGGGATAGAATCGAGTCAACCACTTCTACAGGATGAGCGGCTCCCGTCGTTTCAATGATTAATGCCCCGAAGTCTTCTTTAATCAGAAGATCTTGAAGCTGGGATTCGAGTTTATCTGATAGGGTGCAGCAGATGCAGCCGTCAAGCATCTCCCTCAAGGCCGTATCGTCATCCACTTGATCGCTGTCGATCGACACACTTCCAAGCTCATTCATCAGGACCGCGGGTTTAGTCCCGTCTGCTTTCAGCGATTCCAGCAACCCTTTCAGCAAGGTTGTCTTTCCGCTTCCTAGGAAGCCCGATAAGATGTATACATCTTTCTTCATGAACACGTTCCTCTTTTCTTTTTTCACCGGACCAATATATGATCAATTGTTGCTTCGGCTATACGGTGATATTCTCTCTGTACCATTTTAGTCAATTCAGGACGTTATGACAATGAAAGCAATCTCCCCTGAATTTACGGATACAGCCATAAAGGTCGACCTGTCGCATAAAATGTAGGAATAGACCAAAGGAAAAGAGGTCGAATCCCATTGTTTCATGACAAGATTGTACCGCAGACATTGAAGGAATTCTTGATCAGCCCCTCCAGGGAGAGCCTGAAAGAATTGCTGTTGAATAATACGGGTGAATCAGATTATGTTGATTTTAAATCGAGCTGGGTCGAATGGACCAAGCTTGCCAAGCATATCCTTGCCATCTCCAATTCAGGTGGAGGTTGTCTGATACTTGGTGTCAGACAGGAAGACGACGGCAGTCTCACATTGAGAGGGCTGACAGATGAAGACTTTTATGATAAAGCCGATGTGGATAATAAACTCCAACATCTTCTGCCGAGCTATCTTACGTATCGGACGGAAGATTATCTTTTTCAAAGCGAAGTCGATCCTCTGTTGCACTCAAAGCGCTTTCAAGCCCTGATCATCGAATATGACCCCCGGTATGTCCCCTTTACTTCGGTCGTCACAAAAGGAGAGCTCAGGGACGGGGCCATCTATGTGAGACAGGGGACCAAAACCATCGAAGCCGGGAATGAGCACCTTGTAGAGATCATTATGAAGAAAGTCCATTTAAACGGTTATGAAAGGAGTATGAAGTCCCTTGAAGAACACCTCTCAGATTTAAGGACGTTGCTCAAGGAGTTCCATACCTCCCCGGATGATCGATATCGACAGTACGTAGAAGAATGGATCATGAGAAAAAAACAAAGGATCGAAAAGGTGCTCGGTCTCGATACGTTTCCATAATAAAAAAGATGCCCCGGTGCGTTACCGGGGCATCTTCATGATCAATTCTTTTTATTGAGCTGTTCCACTGCCTTTTTGAACTGTGGATCGTTTTTCTGCAGTTTTTCCCTCAAGCTATCCATCAACTGGATGATGGTGTCAGAATCCAGCTTCCCGGTAACCTTCAGCTTTTTGCTTTCTTGGAACTTCTCCACTGCCTTCGTTGTGTCTTCGTCGTAATATCCATCAACGTTACCAGGGTTGAAGTCAAGGGCATTCAGCATCTGTTCCGCTGTCTTCACTTGATCGGAAAGGTCGGATTCTTTCAGTTCTTTGTCCGGATTCAAGTATGGTAATTCTGCATAATCCGGCATTTTCACTTCCACGGTCGGCTTGATTCCCTTCTCATGGATCCAGTTGCCTTCCGGTGTCAGCCACTTGGCCGTCGTGAATTTCATGTTGGAACCGTCCTTGAACTCTTCAGCGGTCTGTACGGTTCCTTTCCCGAAGGTCTTCGTTCCAATCAATGGGATGTCATTTGATTCACTCACGGCAGCCGCAAGGATCTCGGCCGCACTGGCACTGCCTCCATCGACGAGGACGGCTGTAGGGATATCGATCTTATCCCCTCCTTCAGCAACATATTTCTCAACCTTGCCGTTACTGTCCTCTACTTGGAACATCACTTCCCCTTCAGGTACGAAGAGATTCGAGATCTTGATGGCCTGATCTAAAAGGCCGCCTGGGTTCTGCCTCAAATCAATGACAAGCTTTTTCATGCCCTTGTCATTCATTTCGTTCAATGCTTCAGTCAGTTCCTTGTACGTATGCTCGGAGAATGACGTAATCTGGATCTTCGCGACCCCATCTTTTTTCATTTCTGCATAAACGGTCTCGATCGGAATCTCATCACGGGTGATGGTCACTTCCATCGATTTGTCCTGACCCGGCCGCTGTACGGTGAGGGTGACTTTGGAGCCTTTTTCCCCTCTGATCAACAGAACGGCTTCCGATACCGACATCCCTTGGATGCTTTTGTCATCGACCTTCAGGATCTTATCGTTCGGTTTGAGTCCAGCCGATTCGGCGGGTGACCCTTTAATCGGGGAAACGATGGCGATATAGCCGTCTTTCTCCTGGATTTCAGCTCCGATTCCTTCAAAGGAAGAAGAAATGCTTTCATCGAATTTCTTCGCTTCATCTTTATCCATGTAATCGGAATACGGATCCCCCACGCTTTCGATCATGCCGTTGATCGCCCCGTCGATAAGCGTATCTTTATCAAGGTCTTTGTAATAATTGTCGTTCAGTTTGTCATAAGCTTCGTATAGCTTCGTGAATTCCGATCGATCGGTCACTCCGACATTCACGGCTTTTTCATCACCGAAGGCCAGGGCAAAGGTGGTGATTCCTGCTGTGGCGAATACGAGGATGAAAATCAGCATGACGAATTTGAATTTCTTCATTTTAATAACATTCGATTCTTGCTGGGGTGATTGATCTGTCTTGTCCTGTTCCAATGCTTCCACCACTTTCATTGCTATGTATCATAGTGTTTTAGACTGATCATGGAGCCCAAAAGGCATCATGAGATTATAACCTCTTCATTCTATCAGCTTTTATACGTTAGCGAAAGGAAAATCCATCATTATGGGTAGGATATGCCAAAAGCGTCGTAAAAAAACCGACTGTACTTATGGCGACCAGCGAATAAAGGAATGCTTCCCCTCCAATGACTGAGAGACCGGCCAAAAGAACAAGGCTGTCAAAAAGGAAAATGACCTTCCCGGGATTGAATCCAAATCCCCTTCCGAGGAGCTGTGCCAGCAAGTCGCTTCCTCCTGTCGCAGCCCCCACCCTCAACATCAATCCGATCCCGATCCCGACGGTTGCACCACCCAGTAAAGCGCATGCTAAGGGGGCCAAGTACACACGGTCGCTCAAAGGGTGAAGCCAGTCGATCATAAGGGAGGAAATCCATAGCCCATGGACACTTCGGTAAAACAAGCTGCGATCCTTATAAAAGGCGATTGCATAGAGGGGAACGCTCAGTACGATGATCGTCAATCCCGGAGGAAGACCAAACCAATAGTATGTCAGGAGCCCGATCCCGATCATGCCTCCATCGAGGAAATGATGGGGCACGAAGAACATATTGATACCGGAAGCCACAAGCAGACTGCCGATTGTGATGGAGACACCCGATTTCATACTTGCTCCCCCCTTGTCCTACTTGCTACCCCTAGTCTATGTAGGTGAGCCTGGATTCAGACATAAAGAAAGAAGTTGGGATAAAATCCATGCAATGGCCAATACGATCCGTATAGATTCTTTACTCCGCTCATGATTTCTGTGCAAGACTTCGTTTTCAGCAGGTAGTCCGTGCTCCTTCTCACATCAGCTACTCTTCCCACGGGAGCTCTACGCCTTGCACTCCGATCAACCACTAGGGACAATCATTGTTCCTGGAACAAATGAAAAAGAGTATGGTTCAAAACTAAAAAGGCCCCTTTAATGCCGAACACGATCATTATAGGGTCTTAATACCGCTCATGATCTCCGTGCAAGACTTCGCTTTCCGCGGGTAGCCCTTGAGCCTCCTCGGCACGCCTCCGGGGTCTCACATCAGCTACTCTTCCCGCAGGAGTCTTCGTCTTGCACTCCGATCAACCGCTGGAACCGATGAAATTTGAATGTTCATTAAACGAATTAAAAACCCGAATCATTTGCTTTATCGTAGGCAAATGATTCGGGTTATACTATGACGAAAACATGTTCGTTCGAGCCCTTTAGATCATCATATTTCTTTCACATGATCAAAATATTCTTCAAGCGTCCAATCCTTATCATAGATGACCTTGGCTGCTTCTTTTCCGACGTAGCGGAAGTGCCATGGTTCATATTGATATTTTGTGATTTCTTCTTTGTCTTCAGGATAGCGGAGGATGAATCCATACTCGTGGGCATGCTCGGCAAGCCATTTCCCTTCCTTGGTTTCCCCGAAAGGAATATCGATCTGGAATTGATGGCTCTGACTTGAAATATCCATGGCCAAGCCCGATTGGTGCTCACTGTTTCCAGGAGGCGCGACTGCCATGACGGCTTTTTCATCTCCATATTGTTCCTTCTCTCTTTCGAGAAGCATTTTTTGATAATCATATGATCTGTATCCGGAAATAGCAGTCAGATAGAGATTGTCCTTTTTGGCACCGGAGAACATGTCTTCAAGATGTTCTGCCGCTTCCTTGCGCATATGGGCTTTTTCCAGGTCCTCTTCGCCGAAAACGAATGGTACGTCCGGACGTACGAGATCATCCGGTTTGTATTCACCCAGTCCATAGTCCTTATTGACCATGGCGAGGATGTTGGAAGGGTTTTGAATGATGGCATGCCCATCCACTTCCTTGATGTCGTTGAAGAACCTGGCATCCAACTGAAGCTCAGGTGGTGTGGTTTCTTCGGGTGCGGAGGCATTTCCTTTTTCATCCGCAGGTGTTTGTTCAGGTTTTTTTTCGTCTTGTTGTTTTTCTTCTGTCTGATCTTTTTTACCTGTAAGATCATTAGACCAGTCCTTGACTTGCTGACATCCTGAAAGCAGGACGAGGGATGCAGCAGAGACCATGATGATCTTTTTCATACTTTCACCTAGTTTCTATTTTGATTGCATTTAACATATTACCATTAATTTTTGATTCTGTAAGCAGGAGAAACTTCACAAAATAAAGACTGCGCTTCCCCAAGTTTTGGAAAAACGCAGTCTATTCAGCATGAAGTTACGCCTTGATGGCCGCTTCAAGTGCCACTTCGATCATATCGTTGAAGGTAGTCTGTCTCTCTTCTGCAGATGTTTCTTCGCCCGTGATGATGTGATCACTCACAGTCAGGACGCTCAATGCATTCCGGCCGTATTTGGCAGCCAGTGTGTAAAGGGCACTTGTCTCCATTTCAATGGCAAGGATACCGTACTGTGCCCACTTCTCATGTTCTGCATTGTCGTTGTAGAACATGTCAGCGGTGAAGACATTCCCTACCTTCAGGCTCAATCCTTTTTCAGTCCCGCTGTCGTAAGCACGTTTGAGAAGGTCAAAGTTTGCCGTCGGGGCATAGTCGATACCGTTGAATGTCAGCTTGTTCATCTGGGAATCGGTAGAAGATGTCATGGCGAGGATGACATCCCTGACCTTCACATCTTTCTGGATCGCACCGCATGTCCCGACCCGGATGAGGTTCTGCACATTGTAGCTTTGCATCAATTCATTGATATAGATGGAGATCGACGGGACACCCATACCTGTTCCCTGGACCGAAATCCGTTGTCCTTTGTATGTTCCCGTATAACCGAACATATTGCGGACTTCATTGTAGCAGACAGGATTGTCCAGGAACGTCTCCGCTATATATTTCGCCCTTAGGGGATCACCCGGTAAAAGGACCGTTTCTGCAATTTCGTTTTCTTTCGCACCAATATGTACACTCACCATTCATTCCTCCTGATTGTAGGTCTATGAACCTCCATTGTAATCCTTTTCAACAATCGTGACAATGGGGGAGGGAAAAATGGTGAATGGGATATTACTGTAAGATGACCCTGTTCACCTGGGCCCAGCCATCGGATTGGAGACGATAATAGAAATGCCCCTTCCTTCCTTCATCGATGAAGACAATGTCTTTCGAAGTCAGGTATCGGCCGTTGAAATCCTTCGGCATCAGGTCGGTCACATTGAACATGCGGAATGTTCGATAAAGGGCATCTGCATGGTCCTCTGCTTCAATGGATAATCGATACACGTTTCGATAACCCTTATCTTCCCCGTAGGATGGCGTTTGGAAGATGGTCATATCATAGGTCGTACGGAATCGCTTCGGACGCTTCATTCTATCAAGAGTCAGCATGGTCATCCCTCCAAAAGATCTTTTCAGATGTATTAGGCAAATGCGCTGTCGAATCCTTCATCGACTGGTGGGAACCTTTGTCGAAACTTTACGAGCAGACGCGGTCGATGGCTTTTTGGATGATCCGTTTAAGGTCGGGTGCATCGGAGGCATCCACGTTGAGTGTGACGATCGACTCGTCCATGTCAAGTGCTTCTGCTAAGAACCCACCAAGCCCCCTTGCCCTGCGGTCCACTTCAAGTAGAATTTCCACCCTATCCTTGGACTGCTCATTGAATATGACCTCCAGTTCATCCAGTTTTCCTGCATAAGCTCCCGACATGGGCACGAATTCAAACTCCTGGATGAATGGAAAATGCCTTCGAAGACGCTTTGGTGCCTGTTCACACTCCACTTTCCGCGTTCTGAATCCGAGCTCCTGGATAGCGGAGAGGACCGATTCTTTCAAGGGGTGAGGGGCGATTTCGATATAATCCTTATCTTTTGGATCTATGGAATTCTTGATATCCATACCCGTGGATACCCATACTTTTGTATTCCCATAGGTGACGGGTGTTTCATAGGACAAATCAAACACGAATGGAATCTCTTTTCTCTCATTCTCTTTGATGATGAACGGTTCTGCCACCTCGATTTTCTGGATGATCGCCTGATCGGTGAATTTCTTATCATCAGATTCACGGATATACGTGGTGTGCAGGGTGAGATAGATGGCATCGACCTCCTGTTGAGTGCTGCCTCCCTTGATCCCGATCATGCCTTGTATCCTCTCTCCGGCCACATAATGTGATTTCTCCAGTACTGTATCCACCGTAGCTGCCCCGATACCGATTGTAGCGAGGACTTTATTAAAAAATGACATGTTGTTTCCCCCTCCGGAAATAGTTACTGACTTCCTTTAAGATGTTTCTCTCCTCTCGTCCCATAATCCTTCTTTTGACGTGCAGATGGACCAGCATTGCCAAGCATCGGGTATAATGCCCTGTAAAGTTAAATAGCTTAAGAGTACGTGGTTCAAGAAAGGAGCGGGAGTCATGTCACGCAAAATGGCCCGCGGAACTGTCATCAACGGGTCCCTTCCCCTGCTGCCAGTCCAGGAAGCGGAAGCCATCCTTCAGCCCTGGGAAGATGATCAACCCATATTATTCTTTTCCAATGAGCGTGAGAGGCTTCAACATATGAAAGGGCAGACAACCAATGGAAACCGGGACAATTTGACGCGTACGTCGAGGTATTTGAACTTCTACAGGAAACACCCGGAAATCCATTGGGCATTCCTTGCCCACATGGTTTCACGGAACGCGGGTTATTATATGACCGATCTTCGGGGAAGCCTTCTATCAAATGTCTTGCCAAAGGGGGTCCAGGAAAATTTCTTTTCATTTCTTGAAACGTGCAATGCGGCGATCTTCGAAGATGCCTATCCTCAGCTGATGCTTTATGAGGAGTGGAAGGAAAAGGGTTCATTTAACTGGGGCCTCCTGTCAAAACTCCAAGTGTCGTCCTTCATGAAGCCATTTTGGCAGGCTTTCTTCAAATCTGGAGATAGCAATCTTCTCACAACGGCACTGATCATCAATGAACAGATGCTCATCGAAAATCGGATTGTTTCTCAATGGATGGAACAAAAGGAACTGACCAGGTGGTTATTTACCCTTCAGGATTCCCTTGGATTCACGTCGATCCTTTTTCCTTACGGGGAAGCCCCTTCCCTTTCTCTGGCTGGAGATACGATTTATGCATTTGACGATGTCCATGCGAGGATTGTCGCAGGTAAGAAGCTTTACCGGATCTTATTCCACCCCCACATCCATCAATCGTCCCTGCGATTTGCCCTTAAAAGGCGCCATACCGCTTCCCGGCAGGATTATTGGCCCCGTGTGTATTCGAATGATCCTACAAGCATCCGTACGTTGTACAGCCCCCGTCTAGTGGATGTTTGGCCGGATGCCACCCGCTTGCCCTATCCATCTCGCGAATGGTACAAAGGTGATCCGTCCGAGATCAAAGAGCATCTTCTGTCCATTCCCCCTCCAGGTAGCTTCACATTGACAAAACGTTGGAAGAGGACTGTATCAGGTTTGATAAAATCTGCCTCGAAGAAACATTGATGCTGGAATGGCATGCACAGCAAAAAGAGGGTGCCCTCCAAAGGGCTCCCTCTCCTAATGATTAACCTCTATTCTATTTCTTCTTCCCATTCCTCATCGATGATGGACTTGGCAATCAAATACTCGAAAGTGATATCAGCGAGTTCTTCGATTTCGGCTTCAGAAGGGACAAAGCCTCTTTCGATCAACTCTTTCATAAAGAAATCCGCAATTTCCTCCGTATCGATAAAGACTTCGATTTCTCGCATAAGATCGCCCCCTTTGATTCTCAATTTATGAGCCGTCCTCCCATGTTATGACTGTAAAAAAGATTTCATAACATGGGAGGGACGGGCATACACTCTACTATTCAATCACGAACCGGACTGGTTCATAGAGGAGTGGAGTCAATTGTTGAATAAAGCGCTCAAGGTAATGGAAAGAAATGCAGATGAAGTGGAAACGACGATCCTGAAGGGAATGCAGTGGGTCCTCCGCTTCATCTTGATCTCATTCATGATTCTCAGTGTTCCCATGTTCCTCTATCTCATGTGGATGATTCCTTCTTTATGATTCGTGGCTCGAATGGGACTTTAGCTGTTCAAGGACATGATCCATCTTGCTTTTATACACAGGATCGTTAAATAACTCATAGAGAAGCTTGTAATCATTATAGTGATCCAAGAGTTGATCGATCCAGGTCGGCTTCTGACCCATCGGGGAAGGGAGCTTTTTCATTTTCATCCCCTTTTTGGCCGGGAAGACGAACCCATATTTCTTGATGAAGGCCTCTGCCTGGCCTTCGTCCGCCACGAGGGTGATTTCGTTCTCATCCGCCTCCAGCCATTCACCATCCGTCACCCTCATGAGCTCATAGATGACGTCTTCCCATGCATCATCTTTATAGCGCCAGATTTCAGTGCGAAACCCTACAATCTTGAAGAGGTCTTCGTCATATCCCTTCACGACCACCAGATCGCCGAAAAGGAATTTGTATTCGATGTCGATTTGCTCCTGCTCGAAAATATATCCATCATACGATTCAAGGAGTTCGAGTGCCGATTCCTTGAACAGTCCTTCACTCTCATTTACTTCGTAGAGGAATTCCCCGTCGATTTTCTTAATATCGGTTATCTTCCCGACAGTCCCATATATGGTCACAACCACCGTTTCACCGACCCTGAACCTGGGATCTTTTCGCTTTTTCATTCTCCCCTCACCCTAATCGACTTTTTTATATGATATGCAGGGACCCTTGTATCGGTAAATAAGATTTACGTTTCAACAACAGATCGTAGAGTTGGAGAAAGGCCGGGAAATGACGTCAGTCCCCGGCCTTTTGGCTATCGGCAGCGCATTTGCGCTTATGAAAATGTGCGGGTGCCTGCCCTCAGTCTTTTTCATCCTGCAGATACAACTCCCACGCACGGTCGAAGATGACCATGCTCTCGAGGTAATGACCGTTAAATTCCAAATAGGAACTGATTTCGTCATATTCTCCGGAGTGTTTCGGAAAAGCATGATCATCGTAGGCAGCATTGGCAAATGCTGTGAGATCATCCTTTGCAGATGGCTGTCTATGTTTCATCAGGTAGTGGTAAAATGATTTTCTCACTGGCCGTCACCTATCCTTCAATTCGTTTCCTAAAAGGATAGCCGATGATATTCCGTTCGTAAAGAGAAAGGCTCCGGACCAGGTGCTAAAACCGGAAGTAATTCTTTTTCAAGAATTTTGGCATCTGCAGCAACTCATTAAAACCTACAGCTTTTGGTATCGCCTTGGTGTCCATGAGCATGAGCTGATCTTCGATGTCCATGATCACCTCTTCATCTTGATATTCCATGCCGCATGACCCGCAGAGGATCCCGGGAACATCATGGATTTCGATTGATCTTGTACCGTCCGGAAGCTCCCAATAGACGGTCGTCACAGAATCTGTCACACCACTGCCGCACCATTCACACGTCTTTCCTTCTGCGGTCATTTTTCATTCCCCTCCTTAGGGGACGATTGATTTTCCATCTTGGACAGCATCGCTTGGTGCTTCTTCTCCTTCAATTGGTCCCGTTTGTCCCTGAAGTTCTTCAGGGAATGATGATCAGGGTTCTCTTCATACGCCTTTCTCCGTTCAAGCCGCTTCAGACCCGACGGTGTCAAGGACGCATGGGTATCGTGCATGAGTCCAGCAATGCCGATGGTAGGCTCCTTCAGTTCCTCATCATGATAGATCCCCTTAAAGTACTCATCTGCCCTTCCAGCCACGTAGCCTTCCGGTTCTGGATAGGTGGAAATGACCCCTTCAAAGTTCCTCACCACGACTTTCGATGCGCTCTGTGAGATCAGGTAGTTCGGTTGAAGGGAGATCTTCCCTCCTCCACCCGGTGCATCCAGAACGAAGGTAGGCACCGCATATCCCGACGTATGCCCCCTTAGTCCCTCGATGATCTCCAACCCTTTGGAAACAGGCGCCCGGAAATGACCGATTCCCTCGGATAGGTCACACTGATAGATGTAGTATGGGCGCACCCTGATTTTCACCAGGTCATGCATAAGCTTCTTCATGATCGGCACGCTGTCATTGATGCCTGCAAGTATGACTGCCTGATTGCCGACAGGCACCCCAGCATCTGCGAGCATCTCGCACGCTTTCTTCGATTCCTCTGTGATCTCAATCGACGTATTGAAGTGGGTATTCAGCCATATTGGATGATACTTTTTCAAGATGGAACATAAATTCTCTGTAATCCGTTGAGGGAATACCACAGGCGCTCGCGTACCGATCCGGATGATCTCGACATGGGGGATCTCCCTGAGATTCTTCAGGATGTATTCAAGGATCTGATCATTGATGAGAAGGCCATCACCTCCGGATAGCAACACATCCCGCACGGCAGGCGTATTCCTGATATAGTCGATTGCCGCATCAAGTTGCTTTTTGGGTACCCCCATTCCGATCTGTCCCGAAAATCTCCTTCTCGTGCAGTAACGACAATACATGGAACATTGATTGGTCACGAGGAATAGTACACGATCCGGATAGCGGTGGGTGAGTCCCGGCACAGGAGAATCTTCATCCTCATGAAGGGGGTCCTCCAGGTCGTATCTTGTTTTATTGATTTCCTGTCCGATCGGTACCGATTGCATGCGGATCGGACAGCGTGGATCATCCTCATTCATGAGCCACGCGTAATAAGGAGTGATATTCAGCGGGATCGTTTTCGTGGAAATCTTGACGCCCTCTTCTTCTTCAGGGGTCAGATTGACAACCTTTTTCAGATCATCAAGGGTCCTGATCGTATTGGTCAGCTGCCAAAGCCAGTTATCCCATTGCTCATCCGTGACATCTTTCCATAAGTCAATTTCCTTCCAATGCCTTTTAGGGGAATACAGATTCATTTTCAAATAAAACACCCGCTTTGCTCAATATTAAACCTGAACGCCATCCCGGCTCAGGTCTTTTTCCCAAATGTTCATATCTTCCATTTTATCGAAGATGATGCAGTTATTCGCCAGTCGCCCCATATACCGATAGCCGAGCTGCCAAAATGCCGCATTCATACCCGGTGAAAGAGACCTGGCAATCGTATAGGAGCAGAAAACCTTTCTATCCACGAGCTCTCGTTCAAGGCGGAGCAGAAGATGCTTCATGTGTCCGCCCTTTCTGTGCGAGGGGCTGGTGGCGCAGTCCGTCAACTCTGCATTGCAGAGTGTAAAGTTTATTTCCGCGGAAGCTGCACTGATGATCGTCCCGTTTTCTTCGATGCACACAAAGATTGTCCCATTTTCCATCGAGTGCCGGATATAGGAAGGATCATGGAGAGGAACTGGATACACCTCGAATACGGCACGGTATAAGTCAGCAAGCTGTTCTGCGTGGCTCTCCCCGCAAACCTTGATCTCCGGTTCCGGTGATACCGCCCCCCCTTTCTTTTTCATGATCGCCTGGAGAATGTCATCTTCCTTTTTCCAGTACAAACTGTTACGCCTTTCATCCGTCAGGAATTTACTCATCCAGATGGCTTCACTTCCGTTGAAATAAGCAGACAGCCTTCCTTCCCTCACGTACCCCTGTTCCGTCAAGGAATCACACTGAACCTTCTTCGCTTTAACAATGATTTTTTCATACGCACCCGCTCGGCACTCCTCCTCCACATGCCGGACGACCTGATCGACACTGCCGTTGATTTCATCGATCCGCAGGCGGCGATTCGGGAGATCTTTATAAATGGATGCCTTTCCATGTGTCAGGGTGATGGTTTCATATGTTTGCATAGCAGCCTCCCCTTTTTACCAACATATGAATGCTCCAAGAGGGTTATGAAGTCTTCTTATAAGACCTTTACCCAAAATTAGACAGGTCAAGATTATTTTTACTGTTTATTTTGAATTTTTTGTCTTTTTATTCCGACAGTGAGAAATAACGTTTACCATAACTTACCGTCATACGGGTTGGTTGCACCATTCAACGATGAATCCCGCCAGGATCTCTGCCGACTTGAATAGATGCTCAAGCTCGATGGACTCATCGGCGTCATGGGCGAGTTCCGTAGTCCCGGGTCCAAATACAGCAACCGGTATCCCGGCCCCTTTGGACAGGATTCCACCGTCGGTCCCCCATGGGGAAGCTTCAATGATCGGTTGGGCCGCGCACACTTTTTGGAACTCCTCTGAGAGCGTTTTGATCAATGAATGACCGGGTTCGATACTTCCCGGCTGCCACCTGCCACCGAACCATTCAATTTCCACGGGGTACTGATCGAACCACCCATCGATCTTCTTCAAATCTCCAAGGGCTTCGATCATTTCTTCCTCAACCGATTCCATATCCTCCCATGGACCGACGCCGATCCTCCCTTCAATGATGGCTACATCGGGAACACTTGACGGCCATTCACCGCTGGAAATCTTACCGATATTAATAGGTAGTGGAATGGGGATGTTTTCATATAGCGGGTCGTCTACACGGTCGTTACGATCCCTTTCCAGTTCATGAAGTCTTTGGATGACGGTGACCGCATTGTCGATTGCGCTCACCCCTTCATACCTTGTGCCGCCATGGGCGGACTTCCCCTTCACCTTCAGTCTGAACCACATAGACCCCTGCTGTTTCGGAAAAATCTTCATATTCGTTGGTTCCGGGATGATGGCCCCATCGGCTACATACCCCCTCTGGAGGGCGGCAAGTGTCCCAGCACCACCGCTTTCTTCTTCGATGACACTCTGAAAGATCACCGATCCCTTCAATGGAACCGCGAGACTTTGGACCGCTTCAATGGCCAGTAGAAGGGAAGCGGTACCCCCTTTCATGTCGGTGGATCCACGGCCATATAAGCGGCCATTCTTCACCTTTCCGCTATAGGGATCGTCACTCCAATCCTTTCTGTCTCCAGCGGGGACGACGTCGATATGACCATTTAATATCAGGCTTTTGCCTCCCCCAGTCCCCTTCAGGACCCCTACGACATTGGGGTTGCCAGTAAACTGTTCACGGTCGCATCGAAAGTAGGGATGGGATCCCACTTCGGTTCGATCAATCTCCCAAATATCAAGGTCCATTCCGAGCTTCCGGCATTTTTCAATGATCACTGCCTGTGCTCCCGCTTCATTTCCTCTAATGCTGTCCTCCTGGACCAGGCGCTGAAGAAACGCAATGGTTTCTTTCCTTCGTTCCGCTATTGCCTGTGCAATCAGATGTTTCTTCACGGTCTTCCCCCCTTAACCTTCCACGAACAACACATGCGGATCTACGGAAAACTCTGCTTCTGTCGATGAGCGGATGTCTTCGATAGAAAATGGCTTGAAGATTTCCTTCAGTACCATCTCTCCGTTCTCAAAACGGAATACCGCCTGATCCGTGATGATCATGGATACGCATTCCTTGGCTGTCAACGGAAGCGTACATTCCCTCAGGATCTTGGGACCTCCGAACTTATCCGTGTGGGTCATGACGACAATAACCCTTCGGGCGCATGCCGCGAGCTCCGTCGCTCCGCCCATTCCCGGGACCTTCTTCCCCGGGATGATCCAATTCGCCAGGTCTCCCTTCCCGCTCACCTGCAAGGAGCCGAGGATTGTCAAATCGATGAGTCCCCTCCGGATCATGGCAAATGCCACCGCACTGTCTGTGAATGCCCCGCCCTTCACCAGTGTGACAGGGTAGCCCCCGGCATTGCAGAGGGTAGGATCTTCCCTTCCTTTACCCGGTACTCCCCCGATTCCGATGATCCCGTTCTCCGATTGAAAGAGGACTGGAAATCCCCCCGGAAGAAAATCAGGAACCAGACTCGGGATCCCGATTCCAAGATTGACAACCGTATTCTCTTCCACTTCCTGAGCAGCCCTCCTTGCCAGGCGCTCTTTTAGACCGTTTCCCACACCCATCTCCAATCAACTCCTTCCGATGGTACAATGTAGTCCACAAATACTCCTGACGTCACGATTTCTTCAGGATCCAATTCCCCAAAGGGAACTATCTCCTCCGCCTCCACAATAGTGATATCAGAAGCCATGGCCACAACGGGGTTCGTGTTCCTGGCACTCTTGTCAAAGATGAGGTTACCGAATGTGTCTGCCGCTTTTGCCATGACAATCCCCACTTCCGCCGTCAGAGCCGTTTCAATCAGATAATTCTCCCCATTGAGGAGAACGGTCTGCTTTCCTTGATTCAGGTAGGGGTCGTCAGAACCGATTGAAGTGATGATCGCTTGAATCCCCACCCCGCCTGCCCGGATGCGTTCGGCCAGGATTCCCTGAGGAGAGAACTCTACTTCAAGCCGGCCATCACTCATCATGGTCCCCGCGATGGGGTTCGAACCGATATGGGAAGCAATCACCTTCTTCACACGCTGTGCGGCCACCAGCTGTCCGATGCCGATATGGGGAAAACCCGTATCGTTACCGATGATTGTCAAGTCCTTCACTCCCCATGTCAATAAATGCTTCACAATGGTCGGAGGGGTCCCGATTCCCCCGAATCCCCCAAACATCATGTGCATTCCGTCCCTGAAGACGGGTTTGATCTCTTCAATACTACATAGCTTGCTTTTGTGAGCACCCATCCTTCCTACTCCTTCCATTCTGCCGCTGCATCCCTCAAAGCCGCTTTCAGCCGCAAACAGATTTCCTCCAAGTCCCGCTTTGAACTGTTCAGGGGTGGGGCAATCATGATGGCAGACCCACTCCTTCCGTCGATCCCCGCTGCAGCAGGATACAAAAGGATCCCGTTTTGGATCCCCTTCTTCACAATCAGGGAAGTGAATGAGCTTCCCGCTCCTTCCACCATTTCTAGACCGATGAGCAGCCCTTTCCCACGGACCTCCTCGATAAAGGGGAATTCTCCCTTGAGCTTTTCAAGGAGATTGCGCATATACGTTCCTTTTGATTGGACTTGTGAAATGATGTCCTCTTTGTCGATCAATTTCAGTACTGCAAGGGCTGCTGCGGCCGATAAGGGATTACCGCTGAATGTATGCCCACTCATGACGACCTTCGAGCCGCTCAGAACGGGATTCATGACCCGGTCAGAGACGAGTGTAGCCGCAATGGGGGCGTATCCAGCGCTCAACCCCTTTCCGATTGTCACGATATCCGCTTCCACCCCGGACTGTTCGAGCGTCAAAAATGTACCCGTCCTCCCGCAACCGGTCATGACCTCATCGGAAATGTAGAGAATGTCGTGGTGATCACAGATTTCCCGGATCCTTTTCTCGTATCCCTTCGGAGGAACAATTGCCCCTCCTGCAGCACCGATGACGGGCTCGGCAACAAAGGCGGCAATTTGATCTGCTCCTATGCGGCGAATCATGGTATCGAGTTGGTCTGCACAGAATAAGCCACAAGATGAATATTCTTTACCAAATGGACAACGAAGGCAGTACGGAGGCTCCACTGTTGGCCAATCCCCCAGATGACCATCAAAACGTTCACGCCTGACAGGGTGACCGGATGCAGAGAGTGCACCCATCGTGATGCCGTGATAGCTCAACCATCTTGATAGAATACGAGTCTTCGAGGATCTACCCTGCTCCTGCCAATGCTGAATCGCAATCTTGATTGCCGTCTCTACTGCTTCAGATCCGCTATTGACAAAGAAACTCCAGGCATACCCCGTCTTTTCATATAAGAATGCAGCCAGCTCCTCAGCCGGCTGATTGCTGAACTGCGAGCGATAGACAAATGCCACCTTATTGCCCTGCTGCACGATCGACTGCAGGATGTCCTCCATCCCGTGACCCAGATTGGCGGTAACGGCCCCTGAACACGCATCAATATATTCTTGTCCACTATCATCATACAAATAGATCCCTTTTCCATAATCAATCGTCGGATAATATTCACCGATAAGCGGCTTGATCAAATGTGAACGAAGCATAGCGTCCCTCCTGAACGGATAATAATCTCTCTTTGTTCGATCTGGTTGGAGGCGATACATCAACCATCGATCCGGAAAATCCACGATTATTCAGCAGGATTCCAGCGGACACCATGTGTTGATAAGAAAATTCCTTCTCCACTATATTTATGTGGAAATCCTGGAATCTTTCGTCTTCCTTGAAAAAACTTTGATTCCATCCGTTTATCCGAAACAGGATAATAGTCCCGAAAAATTCTACCTTTTTCGACAATTTGATGCATTGACCACTAGATTAATCCTATGTATACAGTTAAAATAATGGTAAGTTCAACCTGTCATACTACTTTTTTCTTATATAAGGAGGGGGAAACGGTGAAGAAAAAAATAAAACACCGGGAAGAAAAGAAAGATAAAGAGAAAAAGGGAAAGAAAAACCCTTACTTTCGATCAATACGTGGAAAAGTCGTCCTATCATTCAGCGTACTTGCCATCATCATATGGGTCCTTGCGTATACATCCTATCTGAATACCACCAAGCTTGAAGCCGAAATGGACAAATTGATCGAATCGGACATGGCCATAGACGCCACATCGAAGGATCTGTCGCGATTGCTCAATGAAATCGAGATCGGTGAACAAGGCTATGTGATCACAGGGGCGAGCGGTTTCCTTGCTCCATATGATAATGGAAAAAAACAAGTGAATGAGAATTTGGCAGAATTAAAGAAGCTCCTTAAAGAGAATCCTGATCAAATGAGCAAGCTCGAAAAAATCGACAAGCAGTACTCATTCTGGATCCAATTCGTCGACCGGGTCATTGATAAGAGGGAAACAGCCGGCTTCAAAGAAGCTGCAGCCCTTGTGGAAACCGGAACCGGTAAGAAATACATAGACGGGATCCGTTCTTATGTGGATATGATCACCGAGACACAGGAGAAAGATCTGGACAAGCGGATGGATTCCCTCAACACGCTTGTGATGAACTCCAAGATCATCACGGGGAGCCTATCCATGCTAGCCATCATCCTGATTGTGATCTTCAGCATATGGCTGTCGAGGACGATCCTGAAGAATACACGTAAAATCAGTACATCCATCCTCGAAATCGCCGATGCCGGCGGAGACTTGACGAAACGTATCCATGTCAAGAGCCGTGATGAGCTCGGTGGTCTCGCAGAGGATACGAATAAGCTGATTGCAGGCATATCCGTCCTTGTCCGCCAGGTGACTGAAATGGCGGAAAATGTATCAGCAAGTTCACAAGAACTGCTTGCTTCTGCAGAGGAAACCTCTCACACGATCTCATCCATTGCCGAAACATCAAGTGAAATCGCAGCAGGCAGCGAAGACACCACGACCCGCATGTCTGCTTCATTACATAAGATGAACAGCCTTGAAGAAGCTTCCCGCTTCCTTTTCCAGCAGGCGGAGCAAGTGAAATCCACCGCAATCGGGATGAAGAAAGCGGCAGAAAAAGGTGGAGAATCCGTACGTGAATCCTCTGCCAAGATGCAGGGAATCGAAGAAACAATGGCCCACACAACCCGGACAGTCGAGGCCCTTGGAAAGCGCTCATCTGAAATATCCGCCATCATTGCAACCATCACGGATATTTCAGAACAAACGAATCTTCTAGCACTGAATGCCGCCATTGAAGCCGCCCGTGCAGGGGAGCACGGGCGCGGATTCGCCGTGGTGGCCGATGAAGTGAGGAAACTTGCCGAACAATCAAGGGATGCAGCAAAAGGTGTGACGGGAATCGTCCACAGCATCCAGGAGGAAGTCGATCTTATCATCGATCAGAATGCCGAGGGTGTGAAAGAAGTCATTGCTGGAGTGGAAACAACCAATATGACCAACTCTGCACTCAAGGATATCCTCAAGCACACAGAGAGAACTTCTTCCGTAGTGGAAGAAATGGTGGGCCATATCCATGAAACGCTGAACCTCTCCCAGGAAGTAGCTTCATCATTTGCCGCCGTGAATGAAATCAGTGAGTCTACGGCTGCCAATACCGAAACAACAGCGGCCGCTGCTGAAGAAGGTTCTGCGGCGATGGAACAAGTGACGGCAAGCGCATCAGAGCTCTCAAAGCAGGCAGAAGCACTAAAAGGGATCATCTCGAACTTCAAGATTTAAGAATCCATTACCGATGCCATCCCTTCCAAACCGGAGAATAGATCCAACACATACAAAAACCACGCTTGGAGTCCAAGCGTGGTTTTTGTATGTGTAACGTTGTATTCATGGCTCCCCATCATAGGAGGGTAATTCTCTACCCTGGATTCCACAGGAGCTTCTGTTTGTTTTATCAATCCCCGCAGTAGCAAACGGCTCCTATAATGATCAATAAAATGAAAAGGACGACAATCAAAGCAAATCCGCCTGAATAGCCACCTGTCTGATAGCCATAGCCATACCCGCCCTGGTAACATGGGTCACAACCGTATCCATAATTCACGTAAACCACTCCTTAAGGTTAAGTGATTGAATCAAATTTCTATACACTGTATGTCAATCACCCACAAAAGGTTTGTGTTTTTCCCCAAAAAGAAAAAAGGACCGGTCATGATTCCCCGGTCCTCTCCGTTCACTTTGAAGAAATCTCCAAGATTTCTCCGCTTCCTGCCTCTACCTTGGTTCCATCCTTTTTCACAAGCTCTCCCATATCGTCTCCGTTTGTCAAAATGATCGGAGTGATGGTGCTCTTGGCCTTTTCTTCTACAAGGCTTACGTCAAACGTAATGAGAGGATCGCCCGCTTGCACCTTGGAACCTTCAGACACATGAGCCTCGAACCCCTCTCCTTTCATGGAGACTGTTTCAAGTCCGATATGGATGAGTAATTCCGCACCGTTCGATGCTTTGATCCCGACTGCGTGCTTGGTTGGGAAAAGCTGCATGATTTCTCCGTCTACCGGGGAAACCACTTTTCCGTTATCGGGAAGGATTGCAATTCCGTCCCCCATCATTTTCTGGGAGAACACTGGATCCGGTACTTCTTCCAATGATTTGATTGTTCCCGATAAAGGAGCAACGACCAAGATTGTTTTTGGGCTTTCTTCTTTTTTACCGAATAATTTCTTAAACATATCATTCACCATCCTACTGTTTATTTACACCTATGTACTCCGCCATAAACCTGGCGGATAGCATGTTGATTCAATCGAAAAGCTTTTTATATTCGCCGTAGCCTTCTTCTTCAAGTTCATCTAATGGGATGAATCTGAGGGCGGCCGAATTGATGCAATAACGGAGCTTGGTTGGACCAGGACCGTCATCGAATACATGCCCGAGATGAGAATCGGCTTCTTTGGAACGGACCTCTGTCCGAACCATGAAATGACTTCTGTCCTGTTTTTCGACGATATCTTCCTTTTGGATCGGCTTCGTGAAGCTGGGCCATCCGCAGCCGGCGTCGTATTTATCCCGTGAACTGAAAAGGGCTTCACCGGACACGACATCCACATAGATCCCATCTGAGAATTGGTCCCAATACTCATTCCTGAAAGGAGGTTCGGTTCCATTGTTTTGTGTCACTTCATATTGTTCTGCTGTAAGTTTATTTTTGAGATTTTCTTTACTCATCCTTCATCCCTCCAATGATGCTGTATGAATCCGGCGCGGCCAGATCCTATGCTGTATTGACGATAGTGTGTGGGATTCTTTTTATAGTAATCCTGGTGATATTCCTCTGCTCGGTAGAACTCGGATGCAGGGAGGATCTTGGTTGCGATGGGCTGACTGAATCGCCCGGATGCAGCAAGTTCTTCTTTTGAAGCCTCCGCAGCCTCCTTTTGGCTGTCATCATGGTAAAAGATGACGGTCTGATACGATTGTCCCCGATCATGGAACTGCCCTCCGGGATCTGTCGGATCGATCTGCTGCCAGTATAGCTCCAACAATTTTTCATATGGGAATACATCGGGATCATATTCGATTTCGACTGCTTCATAGTGCCCGGTTGTCTCAGAGCATACCTGACGGTAAGTCGGATTCTTGACATGACCTCCCGTATAACCTGAAGTAATGCCATAAATACCAGGCTGTTCATCGAATGGTTTGACCATGCACCAGAAACATCCACCGGCGAAGGTCGCCTTTTTTTTCTTCTTTTCACCCGTCATGATCAACACCCTTTTCTATTCGTGATTTCATATTGTAAGTGTACCCCAAATGCACTGAAAAGTTAAACAATCCGCCTTCCGGGACATGGTACAGAATCATTGTCCGTATGATGTGTTCAATCAATTTAAAAATCCCTTTACATACGGGTGTTCACACACCTCGTATTAAAGGGACAAGACCGTTATCATCAGGAAATCGTTCTACCGGCTGTTCTATTTTCCAACCATTCCTATTCCATCCCAGGGTACAAAGAAAGGGACAACTGCATCAGTTTTTCCGTTTCTTGCTCATGCTCTTCCATTTTTTCCTCTCAAGGGACTCGAGGCGTTTATTCCCGCGCCTTTCCATGTAGGCGATTTCCCTTTGTAGCTTCTCGTAGTGAAGGTATCGCTCCTCACTTAATGCCCCTTCCTCGATAGCGATTCTGATGGCACAGCCCGGTTCACTCCCGTGCGAGCAGTCATTGAACCTGCAGGAGCGTGCAAGCTCCTCCACGTCGTTGAACTGTGTGGACAGACCTTCGCTTCCTTGGAGGATCTGGATTTCCCTCATACCGGGCGTATCGATAAGGGCCGCTCCCGAATCAAGGAGGAAGAGCTCCCGGTGGGTCGTGGTGTGCCTCCCTTTATCATCTGAGTCCCGGACTTCCTTCGTTTTCTGAAGGCTTTCTTGAAGAAGTTCATTTGTAAGGGTGGATTTCCCCACGCCGGAAGAGCCCGTCAAGGCGACGGTCTTACCAGGGGTAAGATACGGATACAGCGCCTCCATCCCTGTACGGTCCAGGGAGCTGATGGCCAGGACGGGCACCCCGACGAGCGCAGCCTCGACTTCAGAGACCCGTTCAGCCACATCGGTACAGACGTCGGTCTTTGTCAGGATCACAACGGGGTTTGCACCACTCTCCCAGCATAGGATGACGTACCGCTCGATTCGATGAAGATTAAGATCGTCATTCAACGAGCTCAAAATGAAAACCGTATCAATATTCGCGGCAATGATTTGTTCTTCTGCTTCATTCCCTGCCATTTTCCGTGAGAATTTGCTCTTCCTCGGAAGGACACGCTCGATGATGGCTTCATCCTTCCTGATGGCCACCCAGTCACCGACTGCCGGAAGGTCTTCACGGGAAGCTGATAGGAACCTCATCTTTCCTGTCACCTGACAGAGCAACCCTTCTTCCGTGTCCGTCATCACTTTATAGAACCCTTTTTGTTCCGTGACAACCCGTGCCACTTCCAAATGGTCTGCCAGATGAAGGGCATATTCCTGCCTGGCGGTATTAAAAATGATTGATTTATACTGATTCAATGGTAATTCCTCCTAAAATAAAAAATCCGTCCGCGTTCATCACGCAGACGGATTCTCCTTCAGGCAGAAAGGTCCCTGTTAACCCCGTTAGAGCACGGAAGCGTGATGAATGCGGTTTTCGTATTGGTATGTGTGGTTGAATGCTCCAGTCGTGAATCCCATATTCATCACCTGCTCTCTTTTGTCGTTATTCCAATTATATCATCAATATTCCGAAGTGCAAGAATATTTTCACCGTTTGGGCGTTCATGCATATTCTATCCTGTCAAGTCCGTACGAAGGAGAGATGTCTTCATGAGCCAGGAACAGTATTTGAATAAAGCCGCGATGTATGATCTTTTATCCTGCTATTACAAATATTCCAATCCGAATATGCATCATCATTATTATCTGAAACACCTTAAATATATGAGGCTTGCCCTCGAGGCCCAGAGAGCCGATCTGACGACGGCTTCACAACCGAGCTATGTCCGGGTATTCCACGGGGTGCCGGATGCAGGTGAAGTTGATGTATACGTCAACGGACACCGTGTACTGAGGAAACTCGCATTCAAGGATGTCAGTGACTACCTCACCCTGCCGGGAGGCAAGTATCATATTGATGTGTATCCGACAGGTACCAGCACAGAAACGATCATCAGCAAAAAGGTCAAGGTCGACCCGGGCAAAGCATACACGTTGGCAGCAGCAGGAACGACGAAAAAGCTGCAGCTCCTTCCGTATGTGGATGAACCTGGAGTACCGGCGGGAGAAACGAAAGTGAAGTTTACTCACCTTTCACCGGATGCGCCTGCCGTCGACATCGCGGTCAAAGGAAGAGATGTCATCTTCCCGAATGTCTCCTTTAAGCAGGCAACGGAGTACTTGGGATTGACCCCCATGACCGTCGACCTCGAAGTCAGGCCGGCAGGATCCAAGGACGTTGTCCTGGCCATCCCTGACGTCAAGTTTGAGGCGAATCAGGCCTATACAATCATTGCAGCAGGCTTCGCAGGCGGAGAGCCTGCCCTGGAAGCTGTGCTCATCAAGGGATAAATCGAGTAGGAGGGGATGATTAATCCCCGACCTCTCACACCACCGTACGTACCGATCAGTATACGGCGGTTCAATTAAGATACTTGACGAAGCTTTTCGTAACGATGTGATAGGCTTAGAAGCCCTTGATACTTCCAAAAGGAAGTATCAAGGGTTTTGTGCAATACAGGGCTATGGGCAATTCTCCAATATCCCTTGCGGGAAAGACCCCACTCATATGCTTTCCACCTTGGGACTCCAAGTGCTGTAAGTTTCCTTATTCTTGTTTTGGGTCGTTTCCATTGCTTCCACAGACACATACGCAGTCTTCTTCTAATCCAAGAGTCCATCCTCTTTAAGACGCTTGGTGTGTCTGCGAGTTGGAAATATCCTACCCATCCCATGATGTATTGGTTCAGTCTCCTAATTCGTGTTTCCATCGACCAACCCGAGGATCTGGAGGTGAGAGAACGGATCTTCTGCTTAAATCGCTTGATGCTTTTTAACGCGATTCTTACTTTCGGCTCCCTGCTTGCTATAAAACTGAACCCGAGAAAGGTTCTCTTCCATGAAGGCGCTACCGCAGATTTCTCCCGGTTGACCTTGAGCTTCAGTTTCTTTTCGAGAAAGCTGGTGACCGATTCCATCACTCTCTTTCCGGCTTTTGGCGTGCGCACATAGATTTGACAGTCATCTGCGTATCGTACGAAACGCAGACCTCGTCTTTCCAATTCCTTATCCAGTTCGTTCAACACAATATTCGAGAGAAGGGGACTGAGGGGACCGCCTTGAGGTGTTCCTTCCTCACTTTTGACCTTCACCCCTTGTATCATGATACCGGCATTCAGATAAGAACGGATCAACCTAAGGAGCACCTTATCCTCTATAGTCTTCGCAAGAAGACCCATGAGCTTGTCGTGATTTACACGATCAAAGAACTTTTCCAAGTCCAAATCAACGACCCATGTGTATCCGTCCCGTATATATCCCTTTGCTTTCTTAATCGCATCATGGGCACTTCGATTGGGTCGAAATCCGTAGCTGTGATTAGAAAAAGTGGGATCATATATGAGAGAGAGTACTTGGGTTATGGATTGTTGAATCATACGATCCATAACCGTCGGGATCCCTAACAATCGAACGCCGCCGTCTGATTTCGGGATTTCAATCCGACGTACCGGGTCCGGTTTGTAGGTTCCCTGAAGGAGATTCTCCCGAATCACTTGCCATTCGTGTAAGATATGCCTTCGTAGGTTTTGTACGGGCATTAGGTCCACACCATGACTTCCCTTATTACGCTCCACACGTTTTAGCGCGTTAAGCATGTTCGGTTTTGACAGGATCGTGTTCATCAACATCCATCATCGTTCCTTTCTTCGTGTGTTTCGTTTCCTTATTCGATGGCACTGCCTCACACTTCCGTAAGCCCTCACGAGATTCATCGCTACTTCTTAACGGATAGCTCTTTCGATTGTCTGTGAGTTTCTCAGCTACCATGAGCCAGGGCGTAACACTCTCTTATTTGTTCAGTCCTTCCCGGCGTCCTCGATAACACCGGTACTATGACCTCTGCTGACTTCTGGCGGTTCAGCGGGGAATCACTTCCCCGGTTACCAAGTATTCAAGGCGTACCCGCCAGATCTCCCCGGGTAAGAATGCAGTCTTTCCCTCCATCTATCCGCCTCATTTACTTCCTACACCTTTGGCAGTTTGGACTTTGCCTTGTTAAGCAGACTCATCCAATGCAGAAAGCCTTCTATGAGATTCGTGTTCCTCGGACCGGAGGTTTGCCGCTCGCTTCCTTCAGATTCCGGGTCACCCCGGACACCCTTGCGTTAAGCTAACCGTTACAACTGCCTTCACGGCTCGGGACTTCCACCCTATAGACTACACCCATGCCGGGCGCACTTAAAAAAGAAGGCAGCCGGGTCGGCTGCCTTCTTTTAATTTTGCAGGGCACGATCAACGGGAACGAGCAATCGGAAGGAGATACGGTCATCCTTCAAATTGAATTCATTCGCACGCACCTTGATGTCGCTCTTCAGCTCCATATCCTGAAGGGCCACATAGATTTCTTCATCATTTGGTCGAATCTTCACCCACTCGGGGAAATTATAGGAGTCCCTGACGATTTTAAGCACGTAAGAGACTGGTAGCTTAAGTTTACCGAGTGAGATGGATTTTTGCTTCAGTAGGATATCCCCATTCTCAAGAGCTTCAGGTTCGAATGTCAATTTGAAATCAAGATTCGAGGTGAATACGGGTACAGAGCCGATAAGTTCAACATCATCTTTCAGTTGTACTCCGTAATCAACCGGGCCATCCATGCCCTCTTCTTCGATATAATGCTCGATGATCAGGTTCAAGTCCTCTTTATCTGTCTGGATATTGAATCCGACATCATTGTTTTCGTCAGGATTCCCTTTAGGAACCGGGTCGTCCTTGATCGGTGCAGACACCATGATCAGAAGGACGATGATCACTGCCAGTATCAGTCCGGCTAATGCAAAGAACCCCACTTTCCATTTGCTCTTCATGGCGACTCCTCTTCCTATTGATTTTTCTCTTTACTTGTCAACGAAGCTAATGTTTCCCCCTTCGTCATCCTTTTAAACATACGCTCTGCAATGAGCTCATACCCATCGTCATTCGGATGGAAATAATCCTCGAACAGCAATTCGTCACCTGCATCAATGAACAGATCGTCAATTTCGACGAACAGGGAACGATCATAGTCGTCCAGCACTTCACGACTTCCCTCATTCCAACTATCAATGATTTCTTCCACCTCTTCAATATCGGAAAACCATGTATTGAAAGGATTATAAAGCCCGACAAGGACGATTCCGGCATCGGGATTGTATTCCCTGATCGTATCGAGGATTTCTTTCAACCGCTCCTGATAGGCAATCTGCTCCTGTTGAAAGACATCAAGCTTGAGCTTGGAAAGATTCTGCTTGAAGATCTTCATGACATCATTGCCACCGATCGTGATCATGACCACATCGGATTTTTCGATGGAAGACTTCACTTCATCAGTTTTGATTTTCTTCAACAATTGATCAGTCCGATTGCCCCTGACGCCATAATTATGGAAGTCGGCATCCTTGACGCCATCGGTGGATTCAAGAAGCTTCTCAAGATAAGGTACATAACCCCCGCTGTCGGTACTATCTCCAACCCCCTGGGTCAGGGAATCCCCGACGGAGGTGACATTCAAATTCTTCGGAATGAACGCTTCGGGAGGCTGGTCTTTTTCCCAGTCGGAAACCTGCCTCGAAACATGCTTCGCCGCATCTTCAATGGAACAACCCGACAAGAAAAATACAAAAGCGAGAATGAGAACACTCCATTTTTTCATCATATTCACCTCGCCTTTCCTTTATATATAGTATATCACTCTTCATTCAGACCGAGACATGATCCAGACGTTTTGAAGTTACTAGTGTATCAGATAAAGAGGCTTCAGGGCAATAAGGCCGTGTCACAAGCGGCCGATGAAGGCGGATACAATCCATTAGCCGATTTGTGACAAAACGTTCAACATTCTATGACTATTGTATGTATGGCACGGTGATAAATGAATGTTACAATTCAATTACATACGATAGTGTAGGAGGTTTTTGAGTGAAGCAACGTCATGTATTTATCTCACTGTTCATGGTGATGACGCTTTTCATTGCCGGATGCTCCGAAGAGGAAAAAACAACAGAGGAGCATGATCACGAAAGTCATGCCGTCATGAATGAGGATATCCAGGAAAAAACGGCGTCCCCCGACATTCTTCCCTCATTCCTTGACGGGAAAGAGGATACCATGAGAACGATCTATGCGGCATCGGCTCAGCACCAGGAACTTCTCGAGTACATACCGTGCTACTGCGGTTGTGGTGATTCTGCCGGACATAAAAGCAATTTTAACTGCTTTGTCCAACAGAAGGATGGTGAGGAGACCATATGGGATGACCACGGGACCCGCTGTGGGGTGTGCCTTGAAATTGCCGCCGAATCCATTGTCGAATATAACAAGGGAAAATCGATCAAGGAAATCCGCAAAGCCATTGATGAGAAATACAATGAGGGATATGCGAAGCCAACCCCGACCCCCATGCCTTCCTGATAACAAAAAAGAGACGAAAGCTCAGGCTTTCGTCTCTATTTGATCAATCCGTATAATACGTGAAGCCGATTGCCCCGATCCCCGTATGGGTGCTGATGATCGGTGTGGTGTGACCGATATCGAACTGATCGTATCCGGTCTTTTCGGCGATTTTTGTTTTAAGGTTCTGGGCAAGGGCCAGTCCGTCCGCATGACAAAGCCCTACGCCTTTTATGGTTTTGCCTTTCACATCTTCCATGAATTGCTGCACAAGGAATTTCACGACCTGGGTGTGGCTCCTGACTTTTGCCACGGGAGTGTACTCTCCACCTGCAAGGGAAGCAATCGGTTTGATGTTCAGCAAGGAGCCGATCATGGCTTTTCCTTTTCCGATACGTCCTCCTTTGACGAGATTTTCGAGCGTATCCACTACCACATAAAGCTGTGTCTTTTCACGGATTTCTGTAATGGCCTTGAGGATTTCCTCCACGCCCTTACCTTCCCTGGCGAGTTTCGCCGCCTCGATCACCTGAAAACCGAGACCCCTTGAAATGAACCGGGAATCGACAACCGTGACATCTGTATCGGTGATCTCAGCCGCGGATTCCGCAGAACGGACTGTACCGCTCATGCCACCCGTCATATGGATGGAAATCACTTTCGATCCATCTTTGCCCAGTTCGTCATACAGTTCTGCGAACACCCCTGCTGAAGGCTGTGAACTTTTTGGTAGTTCATCCGAGGCTTTCATCTTTTCCAGGAACATTTCAGGTGAAAGGTCCACTCTATCTAAATACGTTTCCCCTTCGATGGAGATCGAAAGTGGAACCACATGTATTTCCAAATCCTTGATTATATCTTCCGATAAGTCTGCTGTTGAATCCGTTACAATTTTGATTTTCTCCATGTTAGCCACATCCTATCTTCCTTATCCCTCTCATTATAGCGTGCTTTGTTTGATATTTAAATAGATGAAAAGGATTTCACCGTTTCTCCACAAAACGTGATTCCGGGGGTAGCGTCTTGAACCACCTGCCCACAAACGAATAAAGCGCCGCCGCAAACCTCTATGGCTTAGCAGTGGCACTTCATCCGGTCAAGCATTGTTCTTCAGTTCTTCTGATTGATAAATCTTTTCAAATTCCGACCATTTCAACGTTCTCTTCAAGTATTCCCTGAAACTGTAGGTCCCTGGTCCCTGCTTATGCAGGCCGCCCAGATAAAGGCGCAGCCTCATATTTACAGTGAACCAGTGGGGATGGTCATTTTTCATGACCGGGATCCCGTGGACTTTAATCTTCTGTCCATACTTTGTTTTGAACTCAATGGTTTTTGTCAGCAAAGTATCAATCCTCTTTTATGCCCGTTTGTACTTCTATTATACCTCAATTCCCACTGCAAAATATGTAAAACCTACACTGGTAAAAAATTTATATCCCCATCCCTTTAATGTGATAAAGTTTGCATTCCCTCCCTAAGAGATTTATCATGGAGAGACAATCTCATTCAGAAAGGATGTTTAGATTGACCTATGATTTCGATTTTTCAAACTGGAAGGAAGAGATAGCCAATGCTATCACCCATGGAATCGGCTTGATCTTGAGTATCCCGGCACTCATCATGCTCGTCCTCTTCGCCGTGGATAAAGGCTCGGCCTGGCACGTGGTCAGTTTCTCCATTTTCGGCGCATCCATGATCCTGCTTTATCTCTTCTCCACTCTCCTTCATAGCTTCAAACCTTCCAAGGCAAAGAATGTCTTCGCCGTCCTGGACCATTCAGCCATCTATGTGCTCATCGCCGGCACCTATACGCCACTTATGCTCGTGAGTGTGAGAAGTGCCCTTGGCTGGACATTATTCGGTATTGTATGGGGGCTTGCCATCGTTGGCATCATCTTCAAGTGTTACTTCGTGGATCGTTTTCAAATCGTATCGACCCTCTTTTACCTTGTCATGGGATGGCTCGTGCTTGCAGCAATCAAGCCCCTTTACGAAAGTCTGACTCCTGCGGGATTCGATTTGCTGCTTACCGGTGGTATCCTCTATTCTGTCGGAGCCATATTCTATGTATGGAAGAAGATCCCTTACAATCATGCCATTTGGCATCTTTTCGTACTGGCAGGCAGCAGCTTCATGTACTTCTGCATCCTTTTTTACGTATAAGATCACAGCAAAAAAGCAGTCAGCCTTCATCTGGAGGCTGACTGCTTTTTCATTTACGCAAGAATGTCTTGAACTCATAATCATAAGGATTCTTTTCGTTTTTCAACCCTTTTTCCGTCGATACAAGGGTGAAGTCATCCCAAGGGACTTCCGCCATATGGGTGTCACCTTCGAATGCGTGGTGGATCGTGGTCACATAGAGTTTATCCGCATGGGGCAGGAACTGTTCGTACACATTGCTTCCACCGATAATGAACGTCTCTCCCTGCTGTTTTTCAGCAAATGCCAGGACTTCTTCCACGTGATGGAAGACCGTGCATTCATCATGAGAGAAAGAAGCATTCCTCGTCAGAATTACATTCTCCCTCTCCGGAAGCGGCTTGCCGAAAGACTCGAATGTTTTTCTCCCCATCACAACCGGATGACCCAGTGTGGTGCGCTTGAAGAATTTCAGATCTTCCGGCAGGCGCCATGGCAGGGCATTGTCCTTGCCGATCAAACCGTTCTTATCCATTGCCCAAATAAATGAAATCATACAGACACGACTCCTTTGATATGGGGATGGGGATCATAGCCGCTCAACGTGAAGTCTTCAAAGCTGAATCCGAATATATCCTTCACATCTGGATTGATCTCGAGTTTCGGAAGCGGACGGGGATCCCTTGTCAGCTGCAGGTTCACCTGTTCCACATGGTTCTGATAGATGTGAACATCCCCGAATGTATGTACGAATTCACCCGGCTCCAGATCGCACACCTGTGCCACCATCATGGTAAGGAGAGCATACGAAGCGATGTTGAACGGGACACCGAGGAAAACATCGGCAGAACGCTGGTAGAGCTGACAAGATAGCTTACCTTCCGACACGTAGAATTGGAACAAGCAGTGACAAGGCGGGAGGGCCATGGAATCTACATCGGCAACGTTCCAAGCACTGACGATCATTCTCCTGGAGTCTGGATTATTTTTAATGGTGGTGATGAGATTTTTGATCTGGTCGATCGTTTCTCCGTCTTTTCCAGGCCATGATCTCCACTGATGACCATAAACAGGTCCCAACTCGCCGTTTTCATCGGCCCACTCATTCCAGATCCTTACCCCGTTATCCTGCAGATATTTCACATTCGTATCCCCATTCAAAAACCAGAGAAGTTCATGGATGATGGATTTGACATGAAGTTTCTTCGTTGTAACGAGGGGGAAACCTTCCTGAAGATCGAACCTCATCTGGTATCCGAAGGTACTGATCGTACCCGTCCCAGTCCTGTCCCCTTTTTCCGTACCATGATCAAGTACATGTTTGCATAAATCTAAATATTGTTTCATCTGTCATCACCTTCATATCTTATTGATTGGCCGTCATCTTCTATCGGTCCATAGGGTGCAAAAGACCATTCTACCAGAAAGAGCCCGATTATCATATGATGACGGTAAACGGTATCCATATCCATAGTGTACATGATTGCTACTTTCCTCACAATGATACGGAGATTTTGGAATATAGCGTGGATGGATAAAAGCTTTAAAATCCAGAATGGCCGGTCGATTCCAATTGTATGGCGCCTCAAGGCAAAAGCCAACTAGAGTATAGGGGATCCACTATCCCTGTCGGCAGGTTTGTTTCCTCTCGTCTGGAACGTTCGATTGGAAGCCCCCCGCCTTATATGGTTCTCTTGGATTTCACTTCAAACTCCGGCTTGGTCACGTAGTCCATATACTGGACACTTCCCTCAAAATTCAAATAAGCCTGATAGCGTGTACGAAGGGCAGGGGCAGATATCATGTTCAACACGTCTTCTTTACGGACCCAGCGGACATCTGATGTTTCATCCGAAGTGTTGAATTCACCACCAACGGGTTCACAAACAAAATCAAACATCACTTTTGTCGGTACAATCTTCACTCCGCTATGTCCTTCGTACGTGGCTCTGTTGGAAAAAACCCCTACCAGATGGGAAACTGTCACATCCATTCCACTTTCTTCTTTAACCTCCCTGATCATCCCATCGATCAGGTTTTCCCCGACCTCTATTTGTCCTCCTGGAAATACCCAGTGACCGTCCCGTCGGGTTTTGACTAATAAAATCTCATCTTTCTCATTTGTAACAAACCCTCCTGCTGCCACAATATGTACCGGCATTTGCATACGAATCTCCTCCAACATAGTTTTAGTAAACCCTCTTCCCTTAGAAGGAAATCGGGCGAGTGAGACATGGTGATAACTTACTAAGCTGTCAGCCCCTGATCACTGTAATAGTTCGACTTTATTGAACAGGAGGATGCCTTCATACTTCTCCTGCTTCCAATCGTAGAAGCCTTGGTTCTTCATGCAAGAATGTACCTGGGTTCCAATAGGTGGACTCATTTTATACTCCATATAAAAAAGCGCGACCATTGTGCATCGCGCATCTTCCTATCAGGAAAGGCTCCTCCACTGCGGAGGCATATTCTTGTTCCAATAGATGCTTCCAAGATCATGATGGGCCATGAATTGATCATGTGCCGTATGATAGTGGAAGTTGAAATAATACCCATCCTTTGGCGGGTGATCTTTTCTTACATGAAAACGGATAACGTCTTTTCCTGTACGACTGTCATAAATATGAAAGATTTTCTCGGTTTTGGCGTATTCCGGCACTTCTGAAATGACAAGTGAGCTCAAGTCTTCATCGGGAAAATCGGTAGCGGTCTTTTCAATGGCCTTTTCAAGATTCGGGAGTACGACCGACCTGAATTCATCTTCGATCACAGGTTTGATTTTCGTACCAAATTTTTCATATGAATGAAGTTCAGCCTGAGCCATGATGGTATCCAGGAAGTCCTCCCTTGAAAGCATCCCTTCTTCTTCCGCCGGGTCTTCCGTACTTGATTCGAAGGTGGATGATTTCCCGTTACCCTTTGCTAGGGCATGATTGTCCTCATTCAGGAATGGCTGAGTCGGAGAAACCAGACCGAATGTCAGGATGGATAATAGGATGAAAAACGATTTTTTGATCCAGATCGACATAGGGAACGTCCTTTCTTTTTTTGGTAGCGTATATCGTTGTTGGAATCGTCATGTGATGTTTCATTGGATAAACCTGCCCATAGCATGTACGGGTCAAAGCTTTATTATCTATCATTATACTATCTTTTCTGAAAAAGTGGTGAAAAAGCTTTCATTTTCCGAGGATAACATGCTTGCGATGTGGTAGTATAGGATTAGAAGTATGTGTAAAGGAGAGAAAAAGATGGATACTGGCTTGATGATCAGCATTGGTTTCTTGCTATTGTTAGGGTATTTTTGTGTTTTGGCTGTCACCGATTGAGTAACAAAGGGACCTGGAAGCGGATGCTTCCAGGTCCCTTTATTTTTACACCCATCAAAGATCGATGGTGCCATAGTGGAATTTCGAGGAAGGTCTGATCAAAACCTTGAAATCATGTTCCCCGAACAAAGTAGAACGGAAATGTTCCTTAAGGAGGACCCTCTCTTTCGCCACCCGTTTTGCTTCTTCTATCGTTTCACCGGTGAGCCGTTCATAGTGGGCCCAGCTCCGGATCGGATTGATACCATGGGAATCGGTCAAGCCTTCTTCAAACATGGGATCGAAGTAGACAACGTCGAAGGAGTCATCCGGCAGTTCCTTCAAGAGGGACTGTGACAGACCATTGATCACTTTGAGCCTCTTCATGGCATCATTGAGCTCAGGCAGTGGGGATACCCACTCCTTCAGTCCACGTTTTAGGATGTGGGCCACATACGGATTGGCTTCGATTCCCGTTACAGATCCGGTCCTGCCGACCACCGCGCTCGCGATGATGCTATCGGATGCGAGGCCCAATGTGCAGTCGAGCATGGTCATTCCCTTTTTCAATCCGGCTGCTTCAATGAATGGATCGGATTCTCCCCTCAGGACTCTCTTGATCCGGAATGAAGCTGAGTTCGGATGGAAGAAGAAGGGCTGCTCCCCCCTTCGATGCAGCTCATCCCGCTCTTTCCCCAGGACCAGGCAGTCTGCCTGATGGTGGTCCATATAATTGGCGATGGACCTTTTCTTCCGTTCAATATAGGGAATCTGAAACTTCCCTGCTAGGGTTTTAGCTCTCAATTTGACGGATTCATCGGCCCTGCCAGAAGTTGTAACAAACATCTCTTCCATTTGGATTCACCTGTTTTCCTGATAAAGTCTATACATAAAAAAGGACGGATGGCCATACGCCATCCGCTGCCTATTAACAGTGCTGCTCGAAAGCACCCGTCAAGTTGGAGATGATGCTTCCGATATCATGGTCTTCAATTTCTTCACGTGGGATGAAATGGACGACTTCCTTTCCTTTCAGGAGTGCCATGGAAGGAGAGGAAGGCTCATAGCCCTTGAAGTACTCACGCATCTTCATCGTGGCTTCTTTGTCCTGCCCTGCGAATACCGTGACTAGATGATCCGGGGCCTTATCGTTCAATACCGATTGCGTCGCAGCGGGACGGGCAAGTCCTGCTGCACACCCGCAAACCGAGTTCACGACAACCAAGGTCGTACCTTCTGCTCCATCCATAAAGGTTTTTACTTCCTCTTCATCTTTCAATTCTTTGAATCCTGCTCCAGTCAGCTCTTGTCTCATAGGCTGTACAAGCTGTCTCATATATTCTTCATATGCCATTGACATAATGTCATCATCCTTTCTAGTCTTTTTTTGAACGGGCTTCAGTCATTTGCTTCCAAACGGATCCTTTGGCTTCTTCTCCACCTTCAATCCTTTCGATGGCCATCTTCACCTGTAGTCGCACTTCGAACTCTGGATCATCCTCTGCAGCCTTCAATCCCTCGAGTGCGCTCTCATCGCCAACCTCATAGAGATACATGGCGGCACGCCAGCGGACCAGCTTGCTCTTGTCTTTCAAGGCATCTATCATGACCGGTATCGCCTGTGTGAATCCAAGATCCGAAAGACAGTCACCTGCTGTACGCCTGACGGACACAGAGGAGTCCTCCAACCCTTTATATAAGAGGGGAAGGACTTTTTCATCCTCGATCATCCCTGCATAGACGACCGCCAGCCTCCGGATAGACACTTTTTCATCGTCCAGTGCCTTCTCCAGAAGGGGAAGGTCGTCAAGTGTAGGATCTTCCATGGCATCGAGCCGTTGATAGCGGATTTGCCAATCGTCTTCTTCCAAATCTGAAAGAGAAAGTTTAAGCTTCTTCCTCGGCTCAGGAATCGTGGTCCGATCAGCCTGCTCAACCAAGTCCTTCAAACGTCTTTGAGGGAAGGCTGCCTGAAGTTCATCCACAACCTGGGCACCAATTTCCTCCAAGTCTCCGTACCGGACACCGTAGTCTTTCCATTTCCGGAGCAAGACGACGTTGTCCCCTTCTTTTTGAGCCTCACCGATGGCCTCGATATAAGCTGCAGGAAGAGAGAATCGTTTTTCAACTTCCCCGTCGGTCAGTTTGACCTGCATCGGGATTCCTTTGAACATCTGTACGGACACATTTACCTCTCCGAAATGTTCTTCCATCTGTCCTATTTCCGATTGGGATCCCTCTTCACCAAAAGCCTGTCTTACTTCTGACAGAAGGGCCTGCCAGTCGAACTTGGCATTACGCTCGACTGCAAGAAAATCCGCGACATGATAGACCCCTTTGATCCCTTCTATTGAAAGGATGCTTTTAATGATGGCAGGTGCCCCGTCTGCTTGATCTTTTTTATAATTATTACTCCGGCCGGCCTTCAATTCTTCGTCGAGAATAACCTTCATTGTATTCGGACTCGGAGTCGGTTCGATCGAGAGTATCCTCATTGCACGCTCCCCTTTCTCAAGATCTTTTACTCATTTTATCATAACGTGTGCTTTCGTCTAAATGATCGGCCCTACTCGGCGAATTCGGACAGATAGCTCCACCGTTCAATCAGGTGTTCCAACTGTTCGTTGAGCTTGGCACTCTCGTCCATAAGCTGCTGGGCTTTCGTGAAATCACTGCCGATCCCCTGCAGTTCCACATTGACCTGTTCGATTCTTGATTCGATGTCCGCCATCTTGTCTTCCAGCTCATCCCATTCCCTCTTCTCCATATAGGACAGGCGTTTTTTTTCTTTCTGGACTGCCTGGGGAGCTGCTTCCTTCTTGATGGTCTGGGGTTTGACGGCTGCCTGCTGAGATCGTTCCAGGTACTCGGTATATTCCCCTAAATAGGAATCGATGCTGCCCTGTCCGTTGAAGATCAGGAGCTCTCTTGCCGTCTTGTCAAGGAAATAACGATCATGTGATACGGTGATGACCACTCCGGTAAATTCATGGATATAATCTTCTAAGACCGTCAATGTTTCCGTATCAAGGTCATTCGTAGGCTCATCCAGAAGCAGGACATTGGGTTTCCCCATGAGGAGTCTCAAAAGGAACAATCTCCTCTTCTCTCCACCGGAAAGCTTCCGTATCAGGGTCCCATGGGTGCTCATCGGGAACAGGAACCGCTCGAGCATGGATGTGACAGAAATCTGTTCACCCTTATCGGTGGTCACGTACTCCCCAGCTTCCCTTAGATATTCGATCATCCTCATGTTTTCATCAAGTTCTTCATGCTCTTGGGTATAATAAGCAACCTTTACGGTCTGACCCGTAATGAGTTCGCCGGAGGTCAGTTCCTCGCGTCCGGCAAGGATATTCAAGAGCGTGGACTTGCCACTGCCGTTCTTCCCGACAATCCCGATCCGGTCCTTCGGTTTGATGAGCCGATTGTATCCATTTAGGATGACATTCCCTTGGAAAGTCTTCACGGCATCCTTCAACTCGAATACCTGCTTCCCGAGTCGATCACCTCCGATGGAAACCTCCATCTCCGAACTTCTCCCACCTGATCCTTTCGCATCCTCCAGCTCATCAAAGCGCTGGATGCGTGCTTTTTGCTTGGTGGAACGGGCCTTCGCCCCCCTCCTCATCCAGGCAAGTTCACGGCGATAGAGGTTGTTCTGCTTGATCGACTGTTGACGTTCATTTTCTTCACGGACGGCCTTCGCTTCGATGAAGTCTGCATAGTTCCCCTTATAATGGAACAGCTTCCCCCCATCCAGTTCAAAGATGCGATTTGTGACCGCATCAAGGAAGTAGCGGTCATGGGTGACCAATAGGACCGATCCATTGTATTTGCCCAGATAATCTTCCAGCCATTTGATGGACTGATAATCGAGATGGTTCGTCGGCTCGTCCAAAATGAGAAGATCCGGTGTCTCGATAAGTACACCGGCAAGTGCGACACGCTTCTTCTGTCCTCCCGATAATTCACCCATATGCTTTGAGAATTCGGTGATGCCAAGCTTGGTCAGGATCGCTTTCGCCTCTGCACTCGCTTCCCACGCATTCAGTGTGTCCATCTCTTTCTGCGCGTTCATGAATTCAGATTGAACCCCTTCATCCTCGTAGCCGCTTTCCATCCGTAGGAGTGCCGATTCGTATCTCCTCATGGCCTTCATCACAGCGGCTTCCCCTTTAAAGATCTGCTGCAGGACCGACAGATCCGGATCGAAGGATGGATCTTGAGGAAGATATGCGATCCTGTAATCATTCGGCTTCATGATTTCGCCAGAATCGCCTTCTTCTATACCGGCAATCAGTTTGAGCAAACTGGACTTACCCGTTCCATTGACGCCGATGAGGCCGACGCGCTCCCTTTCTGCAATGGAGAAGGAGATCTCATTGAAGATCGTCTTCTCCCCATATGTTTTCGACAGGTGTTCCCCTGTAATCATTCTCATTGTGGACCATTCCATTCTATAGTGAATTGCCTGATGAAGTCTTTCATGACTGCATGGCGCTCTTCTGCGAGGCGTTTTCCCGTCGGTGTCAGCATTCGGTCTTTCAACTTGAACAGTTTTTCATGGAAATGATTGATGCTTGTGGAAGGACCATTCCTATATTCATCGTTCGTCATCTGCTCCCTGACGGGAAGGTCGGGAAGATGGATCGGTTGGCCTTTCCATCCGCCATAGGCGAAAACCCTTGAAATGCCGATCGCACCCATGGCGTCGAGACGGTCTGCATCCCTGAGTACCATTGCTTCAGGTAATACGGGATCATCGACGCTACCGCCTTTGAACCCCATGGCGTGTATCACTTCCCGGATCGTCTCCAATGTTACTGTTGTAACAGGCAATTGACGGAGCCACTCCTCAAGCTTCCTAGTTCCTTCACCCGGTGTCGGATTTAGCTTTTCGTCGGCTACGTCGTGGAGGATCGCCGCCCACTCTATGACGTCTCGATCTCCCATATGGTCTTCCTTTGCTATGTATAAAGCGAGCCTTCTCACGCGCTCCAGATGATGCCAGTCATGACCACCAGGGTCGAGACCATACGTCCGGCACATCTCTTCCATCAGTTCAAGCTTATTCAAACCCCTCACACCTTTCACCCCATTGTACCAATTTCCCCTCTCCATTTGAAGAAAAAGGAGCGGAAGGCTCAAGCCTTACCGCTCCCAATGTCATCGAACCAGCTGATTCCAAGTGTATCCGAGCCCGCATGAATTCCGATAACGGCAGCTAGGGGATAGGGAGAGAAGTGAATGCCGGGAAATTCACCCTTCAGTTCCTCCATCCAATGGTCGGCTTCCTCCCTGTTCAATCCATACAGAATGAACGCCTCCCTAACCTTGGCAGCGGAGAGCCGTTGTTTCATAAGGGCAAGGCCCTTACGGTGATTCCTTACCCGCTGATCGACGGAGAGTTTCCCGTCACGGATGGTAAGGAGCGGTTTGATGTGAAGCATGCTCCCAAGAAAAAAACTGAGCCCGCTCATTCTTCCGCTCCTATGAAGCTGTTCAAGACTTCCCACCATCACAAACGTCCTTGACTGTTCGGCCCTTTCTTCAAGGCGGGTTTTGATCTCTTCATGCGAGACCCCCTCCCGGTCAAGGGCCTGCCCATAACGGATCAGATCCGTCAGGGGATAGGAAAGGATCTTGGAATCCACGCAGTAGATGGCTGGGAAAACCTCTTTCATCATGTCCGCCGCCTGGACAGCCGAAGCATACGTGCCGCTGAAGTGGGAGGAAACATGTACGGAGAAGATGACATCATGATCTTTTGCCAATTTCTCATACAAAGAGACAAATGTACCGATGGACGGCTGGGACGTCTTACCGGCCACCCGTTCCTCCTCAAGCTTCTCGTATAACCCTTCCAGCGTCAGGTCGACTCCATCCAAATATTCACGATCCCCGAAGCTGATATGCATGGGAACCACATGTACATCTTCCATTCCATTCCCCACAAATGCTGTACTGTCTGTCACCCAGGCCACTTTCATCTGGACGACCCCCTTTTTCCCTACTATATGTGAATTCCTCTTATTTCAGAAGCGATTCGATGGAATGAGCCACCATTTCAATCACATCATCGACCATTTCCTCTGTGATGACCCTGAAGAATGCGAGGATGCCTTCCACCCGGGTTTCCCCATGTGATGAAGAGATGGTGAGCCATTCCCATGAAGTTCCCTGACCCCAAAACTCTTCCAGTGCTTTACGGGAGGACAGGAGGGATTCATCTCCCAGGTAGGTGAACGCTATAACGGCACCTGCACGATTCCCCCTTGCAAAACCCTTCCGTTCCGCCAAGAAGTGACCGGCATCGGCCTTCAGTTCCAGACGGACAGACGCTCCCTGTGTTCCTTTTAATCGGTATTGTATCTGATACTTCCTCTCATAGTGGGCGAAATCGAAGAGATCCTTGCGATCAACGATGTCGATTTCCCCACCGAGATCGAAGTCATAGACGGCACCTTCCAGTACCACCTTCAAATTATCAAAAGCCGTAGGGTCGAACATCTCTCCCCCTCCTCTCGTTAAAACAGGCCGATAGCCCTGCCATCCGAAGCCACGTCCATTTGATTGGCTGCCGGTGATTTCGGCAGGCCAGGCATGGTCATGACATCACCGGTAAGTGCGACGATGAATCCAGCACCGATCTTTGGTTTCAATTCCCTGATCGTAATCCTGAATCCCGATGGGCGGCCCAGTTTAACAGGGTCATCAGACAGTGAGTATTGGGTCTTCGCCATGCATACAGGAAGGCCACCCCATCCTTCTGATTCGAATTGCTCGATCTGTTTAAATGCCTTCGGGGAAAAGTCGACTCCCTCGGCACCATAGACCGTCATGGCAATTTTTTCGATCTTTTCGGAAATTGAATCGGTCAGCTCGTAGATTGGCTTCAAGACTTTTTTGTTCATCTCGATTTCTGATAGGACTTTCTCGGCAAGCTCCAGTCCCCCTTCGCCGCCGTTGGCCCAAACATCGGTAAGGGCAACAGACACACCACGGTCTTCACACCACTTCTTCAACAAGGTGATTTCTGTTTCACTATCGGTGATGAACCGGTTGATGGCCACTACATAAGGTACCTCGAATGCCTCGAGGGTTTCCATATGCTTCTCAAGATTGGCCAGACCCACTTCTAGTGCCTGTGTATTTTCCGTTGCCAGTTCCATCTTATTGACCCCTCCGTGCATCTTCAGGGCGCGTACGGTGGCCACCAATACAACGGCGGAAGGGGCAATGCCTGCCGCCCTGCTCTTGATATTCAGGAACTTCTCGGCACCGAGATCCGCTCCGAAGCCCGATTCCGTCACAACATAGTCGCCGAGCTTCATGGCTGTACGCGTGGCCATGACACTATTGCACCCATGGGCGATATTGGCGAAAGGACCGCCATGCACCAGCGCAGGAGTGTGTTCGATGGTCTGTACGAGATTGGGTTTAAGGGCATCCTTCAACAGGAGGGTAAGAGCACCCTCTACCCCAAGGTCTCTGACGTAGACGGGCTTACGGTCATATCCATAGGCGATGACCATGCCGGCAAGCCTGTCCTTTAGTTCATCCAGGCTGTTTGACAGACACAGGACGGCCATGATTTCGGAAGCCACCGTTATATCAAAACCTTCTTCACGCGGTACACCTTGAACTGCTCCTCCGAGACCGATGACCGTATGCCGCAGGGCCCGGTCATTCATATCAAGCGCACGCTTCCATACAATTCTCCGTGGGTCGATCCCTAGCTCGTTTCCCTGATGGATATGATTATCGAGGAGTGCGGCAAGGGCATTATTGGCAGATGTGATGGCATGGATGTCACCGGTGAAATGTAGATTGATGTCTTCCATCGGGACGACCTGAGCATATCCACCTCCAGCTGCCCCGCCTTTGATCCCCATCGTGGGGCCGAGTGAAGGCTCCCTCATGGCGATGATGGACTGTTTCCCCAGATGGGTCAGGGCATCCCCAAGTCCTACTGTCACCGTGGATTTCCCCTCACCCGCAGGGGTCGGATTGATGGATGTGACCAAAATCACCTTTCCTTCAGACGCCCCCTTGCGTTTTTCAATCGCATCAAAGGTGATTTTGCCTTTGAACCTGCCGTATAGCTCGACTTCATCCTCTGCAAGACCGATGGATGAAGCGATGTCCAGGATCGGATGCAGCTCGGCTTCCTGTGCAATGGTAATATCAGATTTCACTTGTTTCGTTGTTGTCATATATGTGTCACCTACTCATGAAAGATAGAATCATTCCATTATTCTATCATGATTCAGCCGGATGATGTAAACATGAACAGCGTCATGAATGAGAGTGCCTGCTTCAGCTCATGATCAAGTCCTGTGATAGCGTCCCCTTTCACACCTTTCTTGAATACCCATTCCTCATCCACAGCTTCCCATCCAAGCTCGTTTGAAAGTTTCACGAGCTCCCATGGCATCATCGTATTGCACACCGCTTTCCCGCCCGTCAATCGGGGAAAGGCATTCTCCCTCGGATGTGCCGTCGGACCGAGCAGTCCGATGACGATATACCCCCCAGGGACCACTACCCGTTCAACCTCTTTAAGTGCCTCTAGTGGATCCTCCACCCACTCGATGGAATTGATGGCCATCACACCATTGAATGCATGATCACGGAAGGGCATGGATGTCAGATCACCCTGAACGAAACGAAGATCATCCCCTTCGTATCGCTTCGCAAGATCGATCATATTGTTTGAAAAATCCATTCCTGTCACTTCGTAGCCCGCTTGCCGCAACAGATGGGAACCGGCCCCGTCACCACAACCGAGGTCCCCTATGTGAGAAGCTTTTGGAACATGCTTCTCCACAAAAGGCAAAATCTGTTTCCTACTGCCCGTCAGCCACATCTCTTCGCTTCTGGAATGCCAGTTTCCCGCATTTCCCTCCCATTTTTCCTGTGCTGTTTTTCCCCATTCTTCCATGTTGATCCTTCCTTTCACTGTTTCTCTCCCCTTCATTCGCGAGAAAAGGGTTAAAAACCTCCCTATGGGAAGCAAGTTATGAATCTGGCGCTTTCAGTCCATACTAACATACGAACCTTTATGAAACAGGAGGAATCCCCATGGAACAGATCGTCGCAGTACAGCGGAATGAAGCAGGTGGGATCATCAACTTCGAGACCTCATCCGGTCGCATCATTTCATACAGGAAGGCCGTCATGGAGGCGAATGAAGGCACACTCCAGTTCCCACCCGACGGTGACGCAGAATCGGATGACCAGTTCGATCAGTATCCTTCCATCTTTTAATTCCATCAAAAAAAGGAAGGACTGAATCTCAATCAGCCCTTCCTTTGCTTATTCACTTCGATTTTGTATGAAGCGGAGCTCTTCCACCCGCTTTTTGTCTTCTTCAAAATACTGTACAAGGTCTCCGATCCGGTCGATGGAATCCCAGCTGAGGTGATGTTCGATCCCCTCCACGTCTTCATAGATATGTTCATCCTTCACGCCGATGACGGTCAGGAATTGCTCCAGCAGTTCATGTCTATACACTAAACGTTTTCCAACTTTATTCCCTTTGGGAGTCAGAACGAGCCCACGGTATTTCTCATAAACGAGGTAGTCATCCTTATCTAGCTTCTGCACCATTTTGGTTACTGAGGAGGGATGGACGGACAATGCCTCTGCAATATCCGATACTCTTGCATATCCTTTATTCTCAATCAGCAAATAAATTTGTTCTATATAATCTTCCATGCTTGGTGTAGGCATTCTGTACCCTCCAAATTCCCTTCAATATCATTAAAAGTTTACTATAAGAATTGGATGAATACAACCCGAGCTTATCCTCTCCCAGATCTCAAAACGGAAAATCGTGCCATCAGCCCATGACGGGGTGACAGGATCCAAGTCAGAAGGAAAACCAATCCAGCGACAACTGCCATGCTTCCTGATATGGAAACATCCAACCATTTGGCTGCATAGTACCCGGCGATGCTATCCGATACACCGATGATTACACTCAAAAAAATCATTCTCAGATAGCGGTCGGTCCATAAATAGGCCGTAGCCCCTGGTGCGATAAGCATGGCCACCACCAGGATCGCGCCTACGCTGTCAAATGCCGATACGGTCGTAACGGAAACAAGGGTCATCATGACGTAGTGCAGCAGAAGGACGGGAAAACCCATGGCTGCCGCCATACCCGGGTCAAAAGATGTGAGTTTGAACTCCTTGAAAAGCAGAAGGACCACGACAAGATCCAGAACCAATACGGCTGTAAGCATCACCACCGATTTAGGAACTTCACCAAACATGGGGAGGTTCAATGTATCCCATGGAATGAAAGCAATCTCTCCCATGAGGGCATGCTCCACGTCCAGATGGACGTTCTGTGCGAACAAAGAAATCAGGATGACGCCGATCGCGAAGAGGGTCGTGAACACCACACCGATGGAAGCATCCTCTTGTATGCCTTTCGCATTCAGCACCTGTATCAAATAGGTAGTGAACAGACCGGCGACGGCTGCCCCCACGAGCATGATGCCGCCGTTCAAAGATTGACTGATCAAAAAGGCAAGCACTAAGCCGAGGAGAACCGTGTGGCTGATTGCATCGGCAAGCATCGCCATCTTCCTCAGGATGAGAAAACACCCCATCATTCCACAGGTCCCCCCGACCAAAGCCCCTGTAAGCAGGATCCAAAGCTCATATGTCATTGTCCTCTTACTCCTTTCAGCATGTAGGGATGGCGGTTGTATACGTCTTTTCTTTCTTGGATCAACACCATAAGGTTCTCGTCGGAGGGCGTCTGCCCCGCAGCTTCTTCCAACCAACCTTCATCATATGATGCCATTTCGGCAGGATACATCTCCTTCAGCTCACGGAGTTCATCCGCGTAAAGGATGTGGGTGGCTTGGAGACGCCCTTGTTCTGTCAGTACGATCTCGCCCCCATCACTGTACAGCCATCCGGAATGCATGCAATGGTGGATCGCCTCACTCACTTTACGCTCATTCGTGCCCAGACGCACGTGCATCTCTGAAATCCGACAACCCCCGCCTAGACTTGCTTTCAGCAGGCTCCGCCTGAGGAGTATTCTATCGTTCCTTCTTCGTTCCATTCCCTTTGAAATCATGCCTTTTGAAGGAGCAAACAGAATGGATATAACAAAGATCGCACTCGCCGTCAGTACGATGAACGGACCTGTGGAAAGCCCTTTTCCCATGGCGCTGATGATGGTACCAACGACACCGGATACACCCCCGAAAACACCAGCGATTGCGACCATCCGATGCAGGGAATCCGTCCAGTAGCGTGCAGAGATGGCAGGTGTAATCAATAATGCCGCCATCAGGATCACACCCACCGCCTGGATGCCGACGATGACAGTGATGACGAGGAGCGACAAGAACAAGAAGTTCAGGCGCTGTACCGGCAGTCCGACCCCTTTGGCGAACTGGGCATCGAACGTAATTAGCTTGAACTCTTTGAAAAATACGGTGATCACCAGGATCAAGACGAAGGCCGTCCCCCCCATCAACCTGACATCCTTGCCCACCAAGGAGGCAGCCTGACCGAAGATGAAGTGATCAAGACCACTTTGATTCCCGCTCGGCATCTGGGCCACCTTGGTCAAGAGGACGATCCCCAGGCCGAAAAAGACAGAAAGGAAGAGACAAATGGCCGTATCTTCCTTGATCTTGGACGTACGTGTGACAGCTTGGATCAAGTAGGCCGCAATCAGTCCCGTTACAGCAGCTCCCACCAAAAGTCCAAAAAAGTCCTTCTCACCCATGATCATGAAGGCAAGACATATGCCCGGTAGCGCACTATGGGCTACGGCATCACCGATAAGGCTCTGTTTCCTCAGGAGTGCGAAACTCCCCATCACCCCGCTTGCGATCCCGAGCAAGAGGGTGCTCAGGAGGACCCATTGGGTATTGCCATCCTTTAAGATGCTTAACCATTCCATTCCGCACTTCCTCCTTCACAGGCTCCCGATCTTATCCAAAAAGGCAAGCTTTCCGCCGTACGTACTTCTTAAATTCTCCGTGGTAAAGACTTCTTCTGTCGGTCCGCACGCGATTACCCTGCGATTGAGCAAAAGGGTCCAGTCAAAATAGTCGGTAACCGTCTGAAGATCATGATGGACCACGAGGACCGTCTTGCCCTGATCCTTCAGTTCGGTCAACAAGGCGATGATGGATTTCTCCGTTGCAGCATCGACTCCTGCAAAAGGTTCATCCATAAAATAGACTTCGGTATCCTGGGCGAGTGCCCGGGCTAGGAAGACTCTTTGCTGCTGTCCGCCGGAAAGCTGGCTGATCTGTCTCCCAGCAAACCCCTCCATGCCTACTTGCTTCAGGCAATCCAGGGCCATTACAGTATCTTTTTTGGAAGGAAGGCGGAACCAACCGGTGTGTCGGTATCTCCCCATGCGGACGACATCAAGGGCATCCGTCGGAAAGTCCCAATCCACCGTTCCCCTCTGTGGTACGTATCCTACTTTGTTGGACTTGGGGGAATACGGTTCACCCAGGACACTCACCTCTCCGGTGGAGCGCTGGACGAGACCTAGGATCGCTTTCATCAATGTTGTCTTACCTGCCCCATTTGGCCCCAATATCCCGATGATCACTCCCTTCGGCAGTTCGAATGTTACATCGGACAAAACCGGCTTCCGGTGGTAGGCCACCGTCAGACCATGCACGTTTATTGAAGTCATCTTCTCATCCCCCTATTTCAAAGCTTTCACGATTGTATCGACATTATGTTTATACATCCCTACATAGGTTCCTGTTTCCGTGCCTTCTTTCCCTATGGCATCGGAGTACAGCTCACCGCCGAGGTCGATGTCTTTCCCCTTTTTCCTTACGCCTTCCATCACGGCTGTGATCGATTTCTCCGAAATGCTTGATTCGACGAAAACGGCCTTGATCTCCCTTTCCGCAAGAGTCTCAACAAGCCCCTGGACGTCCCCCAATCCATACTCAGCATCCGTACTCAAGCCCTGAAGTCCCATTACTTCCATGTCATACGCATCACCGAAATAGTGGAAAGCATCATGTGCCGTCACCAAGACGCGCTGCTCAGGGGGGATCGAGCCTATTTTCTCTTCAGCATATCTCTTCAATTCATCCAGACTGTCGTAATAGGCTTCTGTATTTTTTCTATATTCCTGCTCATGGGTGGGATCCTCCTTGATCAATCCATCCCTTACCTCACCAACAGCAATCTTCCAGAGGTCGATATCGAACCATACATGCGGATCCACAGCCGCAGCATTGGCCTCATCTGCACGAAGGCGTTCTTTTGGAATGCTTTCGGAAATCGCATAAGCGGGCTTCGTTTCGTTCACCTTCTGAAGTACTTCGAGCATCTTCCCCTCAAGATGAAGTCCGCTATAGAAGATAAGGTCTGCTTCTTGAAGCTTTCCGATATCAGACTGCTTCGCTTTGTAGAGATGGGGATCGACTCCAGGTCCCATCAGCGTTTGTACCTCCACACGGTCTCCACCGATCTCCTTGACGGCATCCCCGATCTGCCCGATCGTCGCCGTCACCCTCACCTTCCCGCTCTCTTTTGTCCCACTCTCCTGAGCGCAGCCCCCCATCATGAAGACAACTGCCATCACCGTGGCGATCATGAATCTCCCTTTCATTCGACCATTCCTCCCTTTCTCTCCACTTACCCTATTCAATACTTTTACTCTTTGCCACCATTTTTGCTCAAGTTTATTTATTTTAACTTTATCTATAAAAGTTTCCTTAGTGCAAATTCTAAGGTGTGACCATCCTCTTGTCAATCCTGTTTTCTTAATGATTTGTAAAATTTACTCAAAAAGCCCCTCCTGATGTTGACTCGAAAAACGTCATATTGTATAGTAAAGACATCATTGAAGTGAACGATTAGTAGGCGCTTGCAAAAGCGGGAATATCAACATTTCGTGATAAATATTTCCCATGGCACTCAACGTGCTTGAACGACTTAGGAGGATTTAGATTATGCAAAACGGTAAAGTAAAATGGTTCAACAACGAAAAAGGTTTCGGTTTCATCGAAGTTGAAGGTGGAGACGACGTATTCGTACACTTCTCTGCTATTCAAGGTGACGGCTTCAAGTCTCTTGAAGAAGGTCAAGACGTTTCTTTCGATATCGTTGAAGGAAATCGCGGACCACAAGCAGCAAACGTTGTAAAATTATAATCCATAACCACCCATAAATGAAAAAGGCATCGATCCTCCGGATCGATGCCTTTTTCTTATCCCAATCTTTCTCCGTAGCGTCGGATTTCCCTTCCTACGGTACATTCTTCTATGCAAAAACGGTGGGCATGGGTTTTGCCGTACTCCTTGCGGAAATGAGCCTTCAAAAGGCAACCCTTGCAATAAGCATCCGACAGCTCATCCACCTTATCGATCAATTCTTTACGCTCCACTTTCCGGTTTCACCTCCGGGTTCCATGTTCATGATCTTTTATAGGATATAATGATCGGTGCTTCTTTATTCCAGACTTTTGTGGCTTTCCACCCTTGTTCCTTCAAGAGCCTGGTTGGCGAGCTTATCGGCTTCTTTATTATCTTTCCGGCCGATCAAGTGCAGGGTGGTTTTGATCCTGATTTTTTTGATGAGGTTATCGGTCCTCTCCAACCATTTTGCAAGACCGGCTTCATAGCAGGGCCACTCTCCACCAAGCTGATTCAGCACGACTTGGGAGTCCCCGTAAATAGCGCAAGGCTGGTTTTTGACGCCCAATTCCTGAAGGATCGAAAGGGCATAATGAAGGGCTGCATATTCCGCTTCATTATTGTTTTCAAGCGAATCCAGCAGATCATTCCTCCGGATACGGAAACCCTCACCGCCCTTTTCGTAATAAATGACGATGCCGATTCCCGTCATGGAAGATTCCTTATCGAAGCCCCCGTCAAAGTAAAGCCGGATGTTTTCCGGCTCCTTTTCCAATTCTTCGTTGAGCTTGATAAATTCTTTCCTCGTCCAGGATGATCCCATCTCGTCGATGATTTCAAGGTCAAGCACCCTTCCCGTCTTCATGAGATCATCCACATGGATGAGGGTTTCCTTCCTCGGGAAAGGACTGGATTCGAACTCTATCGATGATTTTGTTTTCGTCTTATACGTAAATCGAATGCGCATATCCACGTTTCAACACTCCTTGGTTAGGTGATTGACTCCGTCCCGGCCCTGATATAAGGTAGGGAGGAGGTGAATGCATATGATCGAGGTAAACATCGATGGTGCGAGCGCAGGCAACCCCGGGCCGAGCGGTGCCGGTATCTTCATTAAAGAAAATGGGAAGATCACCACTTTTTCTTTACCCCTCGGCACGATGGATAACCACTCGGCCGAGTTCACCGCCTGCCTGAAAGCGCTCGAGTATTGTACGGGTGAAAAGCCGGACATCGTATGGCTTCGCAGTGATTCACAAGCCGTGATCCAGGCGATTGAAAAACGCTTTGTCCGTCATTCAGAATACAAACCGATCCTTGCAGCCATCCTTGAAGAAATCGATAAGCTGGATCTCTTCTTCTGCAAATGGATTCCAAGCAAAGAAAATAAGGCAGCCGATGAGCTCGCACGAAAAGCCATCCATTTGAACTAAAAGAAAAAGGAAGCCACTCGGCCTTCCTTTTTCTTATGCAAGTCCCTGGGCATCCATCCACTTCAGCGCTTCCTTTCTGGAAGAAATCCTCTGCGTATGGAGCCTTTCAAGTATGGACATATAAAAGCTGCTGTCAAATGCCTTCTGGGCCTTCAGGGTGATTTCGATGGCGCTGTTGACAACTTCATCAGGTGCACCGGTATATTGTTTACCGAAGTATATGAAACCGATGGCATCTTCTTGAAATTTAAATCCCCTGCTTTCCAGATCAATCAAAAATTCCTCTGTTGTTTTTTTCACGTTTCCCCTCACCCTACTGAAGCGTTATCTGCTTTTACGATTTCCCCAGGTCCTATGGGAGATCAGCCCTGTGATCACTCCAAGGACCGCACCGCCTACCACTTCTTCCGGACGATGTCCGAGCATCTCCTTCAGGCGTCTCGGCTGCTTTTCTTCAAATGGGACCCCTTCTTGTTCATTTGCTTTCTGGACCAGGTCATTCAAGCTGTTCACCTTTAAAGTGAGTTCACCCGTCTGTCTCCTGATTCCTTGGGCATCATACATGACGATGATGCCAAAAATGAATGCCAGGGCAAAATCCATCGTCCTGAAACCTCTCTTCAGGGCAATGAAAGTGGCAAGAGATGCGACCCCGGCACTATGGGAGCTCGGCATCCCGCCGGTCTGGAAGAACAACCCGCCCTTCCATTTGCCTGATTTCACGTAATGCAGCGGAATTTTGAGTCCCTGTGCCATGATGATGCTAACTAATGCTGTGAGTATTCCCTTATTCATGCCCATCCCCTCCTATTAGGATAGTGTGCCCTGAAGGAGGGTTTCCTTTCATCCGGAGACAGGGAGCATGACATTGGAACCGAGGAGATACCGTCTGAGCACCTTCAGCTCCATTTCCTCCACTACATCAAGATGTTCCGAGGATACTTGGTTCCACACACACTCTGAAAGCTTCACATCCAGGGGAACCTGACAGTGAATTTCAGCCAGCTTCCTTGAGAGATGGAGCATATCAAGGTCGGCTTCGATTTTTTTCTTTTGGGAAGGCGTCAAGGAAGACAGGTTTTGAAGAATGCCCTCGATATCCCCATGCTCCTGAATGAGTTTCATGGCTGTCTTTTCCCCGATTCCCTTGACTCCAGGATACCCGTCACTCGTGTCACCCATGAGGGCCTTTACATCGATGAATTGTTCGGGTGTGATGCCTTTTTCTTCTACAAACCCGTTCTTCGTATACGTTTTATAGTTGCCGAACCCTTTTTGTAGAAGCATGATTTCAATGCCCTCATCGAGTAGTTGCAGGAGGTCCTGATCACCGCTGACAACCGAAACTTTCCGCTCACCCTTGTACTCCTTTGCAAGGGTCCCGATGCAGTCATCTGCTTCATAACCTGAAACACCTACATTTGACAAATTGAATCGACCTGCAACCTCTTTGGCTAGATCAAACTGGGGAATGAGCTCCACCGGAGGGGCATTCCGATTCGATTTATAGTCTTGATACACTTCATTCCTGAACGTCTTGCTCCCCATGTCCCAACAGATGATGATATGCGTTGGATCCGCGTGCTCTGCTGCCATGAAGAGATGCTTCATGAATCCCTGGACTCCGTTTGTCGGCAGTCCTTGTGAATTCACCATGAACTGACCGCTGACGGCCGTTGCAAAAAAGGAACGGAATAAAAGCGCCATTCCGTCCACAAGTAATATATGCTCTTGTCTTGATTCCAAACTGAACACCACTTTTCATCAAATTCGATGATTACAGTATACCATAGATATACGGCTTACTGGTTGGAAATACCCGGATTCGCCACTTTGTGTTCAGGGTAGGAAACCCAGTCGCTGTAGCTTCCGGCGTACAGTCTGACATCCTCAAACCCTGATTCGAGCATGGAAATGATATTCGGGGTGGCCGTAATTCCTGAACCGCAATAAACGATGACCCGCTGTTTTTTGTCCAAATCGGCGTACCGATGTTCCTGGATTTCCGGATCAAGGTATCTTCCATCTTGTAGTGCATCCAGCCATGGAAAATTGACGGCACCGGGGATATGACCCGCTACACGGTCGAGTGGTTCTTCCTCTCCTCGATATCTCGCACTGCTCCTTGAATCGATGAGGGCCACATCACTCTCTCCACGTGCAATGGACCTTACTTCCTCTACCCCTGCCAACATGTCCTCTTTTATAGTAGGTTGATAATGACTTTCCTTAGGAGAAGGAACTTCTTTTGTGACGGGGAAGCCGTTTTTCTTCCATTCCTTCAGACCACCATCCATTACATAGACCCTTTCATGACCGATAAAGCGGAACAGCCACCAACCCCTTGCGGCAGGGGCTGCGTCTCCTCCATCATAGAGGACGATGGTCGAATCTTGATGGATGCCGGCTTTTCCGACTTTATCCACGAAAACAGCTAAATCGGGCAGAGGGTGACGTCCACCGTGTTTTTGGACTGGACCGCTAAGATCCCGGCCAATGTCGAAGTGGACGGCTCCCGGTATATGTTCTTCAGTATATAGACTTGACCCTTCACCGGTGGATAGTACTGCTTGACAATCGATCACAGAGAATGACGGATCCCCTAAGCGTTCGTAGACCCACTCACAGCTTTTGATGAAATTCATGATTTCCACCCTCTCTTTTCCATTAATTTCACAACCTGATCTTTAGGTACCCAGCAATCGAACCGGTAGGATGGCTGGGTATCGAAGCCTAGTCGTGCGCACATGTAGCGCGTTCCCCCGCCCTCTTTGTAAGCACGGAAATGGATGCAGGTGGCACAGACGTGGAAAGGATTAGGCTTTGGCATTCTTCACATCCTCCAGACGTGCAAGATCCGATGCCAGACTTTCAAGGTCCATCACTTGGGTCGTCACGTTGATGAGCGCGTCGAGCTGCTCTGATAACTGTTCCTTTGAATCGACCATCAGCTTTTCATGGTCCCTTTCCAGCAGGGACTCAGCCCACGTTGATAGGCGTGTTTCTTCTGTTGAAAGATAGGCATCTGCAGGAGACGAAAGGGATTTTTCCACCCTTTCCTGTATTTCTTTCTTCCCTCCACCTTCAAAGAAGTACTTGGCATTTTTAAATGAGTGGAACGCACTCTTCACATCTGCTTCCTGAAGCCCTTCGGTGAATTCGATAGTCGGGCGGTCGTCAAAATCGGGCTGAGCTAGGTAAAGCTCTGATTCCATTGCTTTGATCCGCCTTTCCAACTCCTCCATCTTGCCTTTCAATGCCCGGTCGATGAATTGCTCGATCCGTAGGGAGGTCGCCCTCATTTCCTGTGTAAAATCATAGGATATGCTCTGCTTCAACTCTTCTGCTCCGGCAGAGATGGCTTCCCCGGGGTTCCCACTTGAAGGGAATTTGCCTGGATGGAAGGCTTCCTTGAAGAAATCGGGGAGCCTGTAGAACACCCTTTGCTTCACATAGTGTAGGAGCTCAGAAAGTTCTTGACGCATTTCGGTGAGAAGGGGGGCTGGTGTTTCCGCATTCAACATGCGTAGGACGCCCTCTTTCGTTTCCATAAGTTGCTCCCTGCGACTTTCCTTGGATGCCTGATCCGTTGAGGCGAATTCTACCCACTGACGGAATCGGTTGTAGCCCCTTTCCCATTCGTGGATGGCGGCATCGATGCTCATCTGTACGAGTTCCTCTTCTATGAAGGAGTGGAATGCCTCCCTGAACGGAATTATTCCCGAGTCTGCTTCTTCCTCCATGGCCTGAAGGGAGGAGACACCGTAAATGCGAGGGAAACGGATGCCGTACTGCAGCAACTGGGACTCCACGTAGCCGAGGACCTCATCTTTTTCTCCTTTGTTTGCTGCGAGGTCGATGGCATTCACGATGAAGAACATTTTATCAAGCTCGAAGGAATCCTTCACCCTTCCAAGCTGTATGAGGAATTCCCTATCGGCTTTGGCAAAAGCGTGATTGTAATACGTAACGAAAAGGACGGCATCCGCATTCTTGATGTACTCGAATGCCACTCCTGTATGGCGTGCATTGATGGAATCGGCACCCGGCGTATCCACAAGGGTGATCCCCTGACGTGTAAGGGGACAATCGTAAAAAAGATCAATGCTCTCCACGAAACATGATCGTGATTCATTGGCTACGTATGTGCGGTACTCGTCGATCGGTACTTGTTTGACTGAGCCTAGATCCGCTGCAAGCTTTTCATAACCTGAGTGGAAGGCCGACAAGAAGGACCGATGGACATTTTCCCGATCCTTCGACTGAAGGATCGATGGAATCAACGAGTAAACCGACTCCAAGGAATCCGCCTTTTCACCAAAATGGGATAGGGAGTGATTCAGGTCACCAAGCATCTGCTGGGGTGATTTAAAATGAATATCGGCGGTCTCATGCACGTGATGATCCGATACAGGACAGATTCTGTTGATGGAAGCCGTGGTGGGATTCGGACTTACAGGCAAAACCGATCGTCCGAGGAGGGCATTTGCAAAGGAAGATTTGCCTGCGCTGAATGCCCCGAACAAGGCGATTGTAAAGGATTGATTGGAGATGCGCTCCCTTTTCCCCCTAAGATAACCCGCGGTTCTCCGGAATCCTTCATAGTTGGTGAAAACTTCTTCAAGGACAGTCAGCTTTCTGGCGGCTTCTTCCCTGGTTATACGGTCAGGCGATTCTTTGGCAATCTCGGGGGCCTCCGCGTGAATCTCCTCCCTGGTTGTGGCCGAAGATTTTTCAAGATCTTCCTGACTGCGGTAATGGGTATGTCTGATGTCCCACTTCTTCAGCCAGGATGACACGATCCCCTCCAAAACGGTCGAGTCTCTGGTTCCTTCACGGATACGGGTGGCTTGCTCCAATCGCTCTTCTTCGATCTGGTTCCATTTCAGGAACACAGCCGTTTTTTCCTGCACAGTCCGAAGTTCTTCTTCCATACGCTCATTTTCATCTGCAAATGCCGTATTTACCTCTTCTGTCATTTCTGTCATGAGGTCGTTGGTTTCCAACCGGCACCTCTTCTTGATCTCTTCTGCCAGTTCATTGCAGTATTGAAGAACATAATCCCCATTCAATCCTGCCCCCTCACGGATAACGTCGGTGATGAAAGCTGAATCGACTTCAAGAGACAATTCGTCCCATCTCTCAATGAATTGTCCGGAAAGACCGGCACTCTTCACTATTTTTTTCCCAAGGGTCCTGATATGCCACTGAAGCTGCGAATCAATTCTGCCATTGAGATCGGAGAGGAAGGCTTCCAGCCTCAATTCCTTCTCTTCTTCGGTTTTCTGACCCGTGAAGAGGAAGCCTACTTTGAAGCCTTTTTGACGACTTTCAAGAAACCGTTCCGCCAATTCCCTTGTTTCAAAGGGCATGAGATACGCATTCTTAAGGATATCGGCCCGCTCCTCTTCGAATGTATTCCTTATTCCGGTCCTGGCCAATAATCGGTCTAGCAGTTCTTTTTCCAGGGTGAACGCCCTGTCCATATCTTCCCATTCTTTATCTTCAAGTCCACTTTCTTCCTTTAGATGGTCAAGTTTGGTTTTATACCATTCATCATGCTCCTGGATCAATTGGGAGAGGGAAGCTTGAAGGGATTCCTCGATAAGGGATTGTCTATCCGTCACCTGTCGTTCAACGAGCGCCTCCAGTTCAGGCAGGTCATTCCCCTCCATATCCGGTTTCCTGAGGCTCGTATAGAAAATGCCTTCCGGCTCCACTCCCCACGATTGGAACGCATCCTTCACAGCCGTCTTGAAATCCCCGAAAGAGATTTCCCTTTCATTATGTTTGTCGATCTGATTGATCACAAGATACTGCTTTACTCCGTGCAGGCTCAGTTCCCTGGTGAATTCAAAGTTCACCTGTGATTGGACATGGTTGTAATCCATCACGTAAAATACAGCATCCGCCAGATGCAGGGCAGATTCCGTTGACAGACGGTGAGCATCATCCGTGCTATCTACACCGGGAGTATCAAGGATGGATACATGTTTATCCATATCCGACCTGCCGATTTCAACCGAATATACATCACGATCCTTGCACCATTCCCTCACTTTGTCCTCATCATACGGGGAAGGAATGTAGACAGGATGCTGATGCTGATAGTAGATCATGGCATAGTCAGAATCCGTTTTCTTCACCTTTACCAGGTTGGCACTGGTGGGTATGGGGGATGCGGGAAGGACACTGTCGCCAATAAGGTGATTGATCATACTGGACTTCCCTGCGGAAAAATGTCCGCAGAATGCAAGGATGAGCTCCTCCTCATACATTTTTTCAGCCAAGCGTTCAGCTTTCTCAACCCGTTCCTCGTCGCCCGCCAAACGGAATCGGTCACTGAGGGAAGCGATTGTTTGCATGGATGTATGTATGGTTCGTTTCGTTGTATTCATTGGACAATCCTCTTTTCAACCCGAGTTATGGTAACGCTTCTATTTTAGCGCATTTCCGTTATATTCTCTATGATATTCTCCCTTGAAGTGTTTGGTTTACCCAACCTTCATTTCTCCGAGCCCGCTCTTTTTCTACACAAAAAAACCACCCCGGCAGGATGGTTTTGGAAGTTATCTGGTCGTTTCGTTCGGAATGAGATTGGACCTTGAGGCGGTTCGCTTCTCGAACTTCAATGCCGTTTTACGAGGTTTTTCAGCTTTCATCACGTTGGAAAATACATATTTCATCACAAATCCGTAAACCAGCACCGTCAGTAGTACAAGAAACCAAACCATATACGTCCACTCCTTAATGAGAATCATCTTCAATTAGATCTTATCAAAAACGATAATCATTTTCAATAGGAATCGCTATTTTTTCTGAAAACGGGGTATCCCCTTGTCCTTCCATGCTTGTCGCGGTAGTCGGTTTCATTCCATAAAGCCCGTTCTTCTTCGGGAATCCTGACAGAAAGCATCCATTGATTGAGGAGGGTGAACAAGACCATTGTGAGATAGGCATTGAAAAGCAGCGGAACGAGGATGAGTTCCAGGGTGACGATCAGGTAATTGGGATGTTTAAAAAAACGGTATGGACCTTTTGCTACAACATTGGCCCCCCTGCAAACGATGATCTTCGTATTCCAGTAGCGACCAAGGGATACGATGGCCCACACCCTCCCGCACTGCACAACAAGGAATAGGGCGAACAAAGGAATCCAAAATGGGTTCAACTCGAACCCCATGCTCCATGCTTCCATGAGAATGACAAGAAAGAAGGCTGCATGCATGGCCACCATCCATTTGTAGTGATTTTGTCCGTATTCTACACCTCCCCGCTCCTTCATCCATTTTTCATTGGAACGGGCGATGAAGAGTTCCCCGAGCCTCTGGAGGATCAGAATCATGAATATGACGCCAAATATATTCATCCCTCCCACCTGAGCAACAATAATTCGGAGCTGAATCCCGGTCCAAGTGCCATGGCAAGGCCATGCTCCCCTTCTTTACCTGCATGCAGCATTTCCTTCATCACATACAGGATCGTAGCGGACGACATATTTCCGTATTCCTGCAGGACAGCAAGGGACGGGGCCATCATGGTTTTGGGGAATCCGAGTGATTTTTCATACGCATCTAGTACTTTCTTCCCCCCGGGATGGGCCACGAATTGCCGGATATCGGCAAGGCCCACTCCTTCTTTCCGGAGGAACTCTTCCACATTCGGTCTCAGCCATGTTTCTACGAGATTTGGGATGGACTTCGAAAATACGACATACAGTCCTTCATTCCGGACTTCCCACCCCATGACGTCCAGAGAGTCCCGCAGGAGGGTCGATCGAGTCGAGATGACCCGAGGGAGCGGCTTATCTCGTTTTTGCAGAAGGGGGCTGTCATCTCCGCACAAAACGGCGCATCCGATACCGTCGGCAAATAAAGAGGTTCCGATCAAATTGCTTTTGGAACGGTCCCCGTGCTGGAAGGTGAGGGAGCAAAGTTCTACGGCTAGGACGAGCACCGTCGAGGATGGAAAGGCACGGCAATACTCATGGGCCCTTGCCAGGCCGCTCGCTCCGCCGGCGCAGCCAAGACCCCAGATCGGAATCCGTTTGATATGTGGATCAAGACCCAGTTCATTCATGATCCTCGCTTCGATGGAAGGGGTTGCGATTCCAGAGGTGGAGATGGTGAAGATCGCCTCCACTGGCCCCCCTCCTATCGTTTCAAGCGCTTTTCTTACAGCATCTTTGCCCAATTGTACAGCAAACTTGATGTATTCTTCATTTTTTTCTTCGAAGGAGTGTGCAGAGCCGAACCACTCCAAATCCTTTACAAAATACCTACTGTTGATCTCCCCGTTTTGGAAAACGGTCAGTAGTCGATCAATATCTTTGAAACTTTCCTGAAAAAGCTGTTTGGCGAAAACGGAGGCATCCTCCTGATCGATGCGATGAGGGGGGATCGCCGTTTCAACTGAATAAATGACAGGCACGCTCAATCCATCTCCTTGTTTTACAGATATGGATAGAATCCCCTGTTCACGATGGAACCATGCATGCACTCATGTCTTTTTGGGCTGATGGTGAAGGATGATATCAATCTCTATATCTGCCGGGGCCAGGCAGAATCTGCATGACTGTTTCCTGTCATAAAGAAAACAGCAGTGGCTGCAATAAAAACGTTTCATATTCATTCCCCCATTCCTTTTTAACACTATATGCCGACATTTCCTTCTCAAGGCAATGAAATCTTCGAGACCTTCACATTCTGTTCAAAAGTAGTGTGACTTATATCACAGAAGTCTCCCGGCAGTTCAGCTAAGATGAGGAGGAAGGAACAATCAGGATGGGAGTGAGGAAGGTGAAAGATCCTCAAAAGAAAGACAGCTCTTTACAGGGGACCTTCGTGTCTGTATTGGCTATGGGACTCTTTTTGGCCTTGAGCTGGCTAGGGGTATTTCTCTTATTCATGTCGCGATTTTAACGCAAGGAGTGATGAGTCATGCATATGCATCGTTATGAAAAATGGTGGTTGACGCTTGGGACGGGTGCCCTTGTCCTTTTCTTATTCATACTGGGGGTCAGCGCCTTTCATCAGGGCCATAAGCCACCGAGTGCCAAGGCATTTATCAATCCTGAACGGGTGGATGCAACAGCCCCGTTCGACCAACCGGGTCTGAAGGAGGTAACCGGAAAAGACTGGGATTACGAATTGGTGATCGTCGCCTCTGCTTTTCATTATGAGCCTGGGGAATTCACCGTACCAAAGGGCTCAAAGGTGAAGATCATGGCTACGACCAAAGATGTGATCCACGGCTTTGAAGTAGCGGGTACCAACATCAATATGATGCTTGAACCCGGTTATGTCAGTGAATATGTGACCACGCTCGATCGAACAGGTGAATTCCTGATCGTGTGCAATGAATACTGCGGGGCGGGACATCATACGATGAAATCCATGCTGAAGGTGGTAGAGTAATATGAAAAAGATGTCTGACACGCGGGGTAGAAGCCTCTCTCTCGCCCATCTGTATGTCGCTTATTCCGCCCTGGCACTGGGAGGACTTGCTGGTCTCCTGCAGGTTCTGATCCGCTCCGGCGGCTTGACCCTGCCTGCTGGGATTGGATACTATCAGATCCTGACCGTCCACGGGGTGCTATTAGGATTGATTCTCACCACTTTTTTCATCATCGGCTTCCTTCATGCCTCCATCATCCGGACTGCGGGACCCTACTCCAACCGTTCAATTGTATTGGGGTGGCTGGGATTCTGGATCATGCTCATAGGCACCCTCATGAGTGCAACCATGATCTTGTTGAATGAGGCAACCGTGCTCTATACCTTTTACGCCCCCCTCATGGCTCATTGGCTATTTTACCTCGGCCTCACCTTCTTGGTCGTGGGGAGCTGGTTCTCCGGCGCCGCCATGATTTCAGCCTATCGTCATTGGAGAAAAGAACACCCTGGTCAGACGAGCCCATTATTGACCTTCATGGCGATCATCACCATCGTACTTTGGATCATTGCCACGCTCGGGGTCGCAGGGACAATTCTCTTTCAACTTCTTCCATGGTCCCTCGGCATCGTGGAGCGGGTCGATGTGTTGACGAGCAGGACGCTGTTCTGGTATTTCGGTCACCCCCTTGTCTATTTTTGGCTGCTTCCCGCCTATATGGCCTGGTATGCCGTCATTCCGAAAGTCATCGGCGGCAGGGTATTTTCAGACTCACTTGCCAGACTATCTTTTCTTTTATTCCTGTTGTTCTCGATTCCCGTCGGATTCCACCACCAGCTCGTGGAGCCCGGGATCGATGCCTTTTGGAAGTACCTCCAGGTTGTGCTCACCTTCATGGTGGTCATCCCCTCCCTCATGACCGCCTTTTCGCTCTTTGCCACGTTTGAAATCAGGGGAAGGGAGCTCGGGTCAAAGGGTTTATTCGGCTGGCTGCGAAAACTTCCTTGGAAGGATGCTCGCTTTACGGTCCCTTTCATTGGAATGCTCGCTTTCATACCTGCTGGCGCAGGTGGATTGATCAACGCTTCCAACCAGATGAATCAGGTGGTTCATAACACCATCTGGGTAACGGGGCATTTCCACCTCACCCTTGCGACGACCGTTGTCCTTACGTTCTTTGGAATCTCCTATTGGCTCATCCCCCATCTGACGGGACGTGTCCTCACAAAAGAGATGAACAGGCTTGCCATCATACAGGCAATCGTTTGGACGGTGGGGATGGGCATCATGTCCTTGTCCATGCATGCAGCCGGATTGCTCGGAGCACCGAGACGATCAGCGTTCTCCACTTATGGGGATGCCCCGCAGGCACTTGCCTGGATCCCTTATCAGGCAGCTCAGGCAATAGGAGGTACGATTCTTTTCATCGGCATCATCCTTGTTCTCTATATCGTGGTGAACCTGGCCTTCTTTTCACCAAAAGGCACCGAAACATTCCCTGTCGCTAATTCCGGATCTGCCAAGACCCCGAAAGCCCTTGAGGACTGGCGCATCTGGCTGACCATCCTCACCGCCCTGATCCTGATTGCTTACAGTGTCCCTTTCATTGATATGATCCAACAGGCACCCCCCGCGTCGAAGGGATATCGCCTTTGGTGACAGGAAACAGGCATGGAGATTTGTTCACGTGTGTTTCGGAATAAAGATGGTTTGAATAAAAAAATCCGAACGGATTCGACTTTCTCCAGGGAAAGTCGGATCATCGTTCGGATTTTTTTCCTACCCATATCCTCCGGGTCAGAGAGAATAGACGCCGGCATACTTCTCTGTAAGGTAGTCCGCGAGGTATTTGGCATTCAATCCCTCACCGGTGACGTCTTCAAGAATTTCCAAAGGTTTTTTCAGTTTGCCCCATTGATGGACCCTCTCCGTCAACCATTCCTTCACGGGTACGAGATTCCCCTCTTCCAGAAGCTGATCAAAGTTCGGAATATCTTCTCTCATGGCTTCCCTGAATTGGGCAGCGTACATATATCCGAGTGCGTAAGAAGGGAAATACCCGAAACTCCCGCCGGCCCAGTGTACATCCTGCAGGACCCCTTCGCCATCGTTAGACGGACGGATGCCGAGATACTCTTCATATTTTTCATTCCAGATGCGAGGGAGATCTTTTACCTCGATCTCATCGTTGAATAGGCCTTTCTCGATTTCATAGCGGATGATGATATGCAGTGCATACGTCAACTCATCTGCTTCGATCCGGATCAGGGAAGGTTTGGATTCATTGATGGCACGGTAAAATTCTTCGAGGCCAACCTCATCGAATTGCCCCGTGCTGAAGTCTTTCAATAGGGCATAATTCTTTCTCCAGAAGGAAAGATTCCTGCCCACGAAATTTTCATAGAAAAGTGACTGAGATTCGTGGATTCCCATGGAGGTTCCTGTACAAAGAGGCGTCCCGATGAGCTTTCCTGATATATTTTGCTCGTAGAGGGCATGTCCCCCTTCATGGATCGTACCGAATACGGCCGTCCGCCAGTCCTTTTCATCATACTTCGTGGTGACCCTTACGTCCCCGGGATTCAAGCCGATGGCAAATGGATGGACCGTTTCATCAAGGCGTCCGGCACTGAAATCGTACCCCATCTGTTCGAGGACCATGAGACTGAAGTCCTTTTGCTTTTCCTTAGGGAAATGTTCGAAGAGGAATTCCGTCCGCGGCGCTTCTGCATGCGATATTTTATGTACGAGCGGAACGATTTTGCCTTTGAGTTCATTGAACACTTCATCCAGTACACCGACTGTCACGCCAGGTTCGTATAAGTCAAGCAGGGTATCATATTTGTTCTCTCCGTACCCCCAATAGTCGATGAACCGTTTAGTAGTGGCCACAAGTTTTTCAAGGTACGGCTGGAACATGGAGAAGTCTCCTTTTTCTTTTGCCTCTTCCCAGATACCCTCGGCTTTTGATTGAAGGACAACATAGTCCCGGTATTCCTTGGCCGGTATCTTCTTATTCCGGTCGTACTCCTTTTGACATTCTTCCAACAGGGCACTCGTGATCTCATCAAGATCGTCGGTAACCGGCGTCAGCTTCGCCAGATAGGCTGCCATCTCACTTGATGTGGACATTTCGAATACTTCAGACGAAAGCATACCGATGACTTCGGAGCGCTGTGAGGCACCCTTCTTCGGTGCACCCGTCCTCAGATCCCAGAACATGAGTCCCAATGCTTCATTATAGGCGCTCATCTTACTTGAGTATTCCTTGAATGCTGTACTCACTTTTTTAATCTCTTCTTTATTCATGTTTCATTCCCCCTTTACCCTCCTATTTTACCATAAAAGTCAGACTAGGCAGATGATTCAATCTTGAAATCAGCGGGTCTTTCACCGGTGGGGCTTACATACCAACGAATCGGAATAAAAAACGGCTCCACCCGCCCTTGGAAAGGACGGAATGGAGCCGGCTCTTCATGCTTCAATGGATTCAATGCCGACAGGCAGGATTGCCTGTACTTCTTTTTGGAATGCCTGGTCGCTTTCATTCAGGAGGATATGGATGCTTCCACGGTCGCCTTCCGTCCTGATCAACCGTCCGATCCCCTGGCGAAGACGGAGGAGCATGTATGGAATATCGACTTCTGCATCAGCATTGCCACTATGCTTCCGCTTTGCATCGAAAACCGGATCCTTCGGAGGGAACGGCAGGGAATGGATCACCACTTGGGAAAGGGATGAACCCGGAATATCGAGACCTTCCCATAAATGATAGGAACACAGGACGGAAGATTCATCTTCCTGGAAACGCTTGACCGTATCACTGATCTCCCTGTCCCCCTCGTAGATCACATCGAAGGGTACGTCCTGTTCATTCATATGTCCCCTGAAGGCTTCCATTTCTTCTTTTGAGTTGAACAACACAAGGGACCTTCCTCCATGGTCGATCAATCGGCTGGCAATATAGCCGTATGATTCCGACCGTTGAATATGAGGCAGGCTCACACTCATCACTTCGTCGTACTCATATGGGGATTCGACGGAGAACGATTCATACGAAGCGATACCCAGAGACGACGATACATAGGAAAAATCACCGTGGTAAGACAGGGTTGCAGAAGAGAAGATGAAAGGGATGTTTTGGGAAAACACATGTTCTTTCAAGATTTCTTCTACCAGCCTTGGCATGACGACGAAGGTTTCTTCTTTGTCGGTCGATTCCAGCCAGTAAATCCCCTTATCATCCTCCACATAAAGCTTCAGTGAATAATGGATCTGTTCGAGGTATTCCTCCACCACCTTGAGAAGATATTCCTCTACCACATACATTTCCGATTCAAATACAAGTTCATTCAGGAGACCTTCAATCCTGGAAGCGAGGCCTTTTGCATGAACCAGAATATGAGGAGCACGGGACACATAGTGCCGATCGCTACCAGCCACCTTGTTCGACTCTTCTTCCAGAAGCTCGAACCAGCGGTCGTTATCAGCAAGGATTTCTTCGATCAGATAAAGTGTTTCCTCCCGAAGGTCGGAAGCAGATAACCGCTCCAATAGATGTTCGATGGTTTCTTTTGTCATTCGGTAGGTCATGGCTTTTTGGGAAGCGTATTCCAATAGATGTCCTTCATCAAAGACGACAGAGCTTGCTTCAGGGAGAAGGGGGAGCTGTCCTTCCCTTTTTCGGGAGTCCTTCGTCCAGATATGCTCCATATAGAAATCATGGGAGCAGATGATCAGATCTTTTGCCTGCCGGTAATGCTCCCGGTGCAATGTCAGACCGCAGCGGTGGCGTTTCGGACAGGCCATGCAGTCTTGAAGGGGATCCCATGCGATGGGTGCCCACTCTTCATCCGAGAGTTCTGCGTATTCCTTTCTGTCACCATAAGGATAAAATCCCGACATGGACCCACTCTCGTGGACGAACGACGGGAGGTCGCCCCAGATCCGCTCGTATTCGTCATGAGCAGACAGATTATCCTCGAGCTTTTTGATACAAAGGTATTGATCGCGTGATTTTGCCAGGCGTACATCGATATCGAGGCCGAGTGCCTCCTGGAGCTTGTCCACATCGCCACCCTCTTTGACGATCTGCTCGATGAGGGTCTCATCCGCACACGATATGATGGCGGGCTTACCCGTGTATCGCGCATAGCTTAAGGCATAGAGCAGGTAAACAAGGGTCTTTCCGGTTCCGACCCCCGCTTCTGCAAATATGACCTGATTCTGTTTATAGGCCTGATTGAGTTGAAATGCCATGAACACCTGTTCATCACGCAGATCAAAGCCTTTTTCAGGCAGAATATCGTAAAACACATCTCCGACCCAGTCGGATAATGCTTCATAGAATGATTGTTCCTTCGATAAGGGGAACGGCAGCGTTTGTCTCATAAAATCCTCCTACATGAACACAGTATATCTACTTTACTAGATTTCCTACGGGATGAAAAGCAGCAGCACATAAAAAGAGAGCATCCTCCGTCCGCCGTGGGACCGGATGCCCTTTCTCCCGTTCAATCGTACAGCCGTCTGGTGGCCAGTTCATATTGAATTGCCTGATCCAGTACCTTGGAGGCCTCGTCGAGGGAAAGGGGATTTCTTCCTTCCCCTTCTCCCTGCAGTGAAGCCATGGAACGTTGGATGGCCTGATAGATTTTATGATAGTCGATGCGATCCTGAATCATCGTACCCATTCCCCCTCTGATTAATAGAACCAGTTTATGCAGGAATGGGCGAATTTATACTTGGGATCGCCTACTATTTTATTCTTCTATCTTCTTGCGCGGTGGTCTTGGTCCCCAATACTGATAGTAATCGGTCCGGATGAATCCATTGAACAGTTTACGCTTCTTCGTGGCTTTCTTGCCATAGCATTCTTCGAAATGCTCCAGGCTCGTCATCATATAGACCGACCATGTATCAAGCTTGGAGAAGGCTTGTCCCATTTCACGATACATCAGTTCGACTTCCTTGCGATCGCCGAGACGCTCACCATACGGAGGATTTCCGACGATGACGCCATACTCGAGCTCCGACGTGAAGTCCCTTACCTGCATCTGCTTGAATTTCACCAAGTCACCGAGCCCTGCCTCTATGGCATTTTCCTTTGCAATGGCAATCATGCGGTGATCGATGTCGGTGCCGAGTATTTCGAGGGGTTGATCATAATTCGCTTGATCCTCTGCCTCCATCCTCGTACGACCCCATACATCACCGTCCATCATCGGCCAGGCTTCGGAAAGGAATTCACGGTTGAACCCAGGAGCGATATTCTGTCCGATGAGGGCTGCTTCAATGGCGATCGTCCCTGAGCCACAGAAAGGATCCACAAAGGGACGGTCCGGATTCCATGTTGTCAGCTGGATCAACGCAGCAGCCAGGGTTTCCTTCAAAGGAGCGTCCCCTTGACCTACACGATAGCCCCTTTTATGAAGACCCTGACCGCTGGTATCAAGGGTCAAGCTCACTTTATCTTTAAGGATGGCAACTTCGATCTTGAAAAGCGGTCCTGTTTCATCAAGCCAGGATGTTTTCTTATAGGCGGTTTTCAACTTTTCCACGATTGCTTTCTTCACGATCGCCTGACAGTCTGGCACACTGTACAGTTTCGACTTGACGGATTTTCCCTGAACAGGGAACTCCGCATCCACAGGAAGGAATGACTCCCACGGAAGGGCTTTCGTCCGTTCAAATAATTCATCAAAGGAATACGCATTGAATTCCCCGACGAGGATCTTGACTCGATCCGCCGTCCTCAGCCACATATTGGCCCTGGCGATAGCCGTTTCATCCCCTTGGAAGATGACCTTGCCGTTTTCAACCTGACATTCATACCCGAGATCCTTCACTTCTTTGGCAACGATCGACTCCAGCCCCATTGCGGCCGTTGCGATCAGTGTATACTTACCCAATACCTTCACCTCTATCATCATCGTTTGCACGTATTTTCAATCAAAAGTATTTTCTACAAATAAAAAGGACTGACACATCAGGCTCCAAAAAACCCTGTATCAGTCACTTCGATCGTTGTATCCATTATTGCTCTCCCCGTAACAGCGTCCTGTAAGCCATGTTTTGTTCCGTTGTACTGCAGGCGACTTGACGTCTCGTACTCTGGTGGTAATCATCTATCTACAAAGGCAAGCCTTTGTCCCTCTCTTCGTTCAATTCCTCCAAGAGGATTCCCCTACCAAATTTGGGTTTCTCACTCGCGGGGTTTACCTCGTTCCACTCCTGCCATTTCTAACAGGACTTCGTCACTGTGGCACTTTCAAGGTATTCACACCATATCCGTGAGGACGTAGGTGTTTTCCCTGCCGTCAGCCCGTTTGACCGGACTGCCCTAGCTTATGAATTGGCTAGGCACGAACACTACGGGCATCTCAGCGCCGTGTGAGCATGGACTTTCCTCTACAGCCTGAGCTGCAGCGATTACCCAAACACCATTAAAGGATCAGCAATTCCTAATTATATAGCATCCCTCTTTACATTACAAGGGGGAATTTCAATCGTACAGTTTATTTCCGAACACATGCTTCTCAAGATTCGAGAGGCGCTTCAAGATATCGAAGTTCGTCGTACCTGATGGCTGTGGGGGTGCAGCAGAGCGCTGTTGCTTGCCGGCTTCCTCAACCTGCTTCTTCAGACGAAGGTTCTCCTGCTGGAGTTCTTCGATTTCCTGGTGGAAGACTTCATAGTCCTTGATGACAAGATCGAGGAACTTGTCCACATCTTCGGGTTTATACCCTCGCATGCCGCTTTTAAATTCTTTTTCTAAAATATCCTTTGCAGTCAATTTCACTTTATCTGAGATCATCATATTCACCTCTGCGTTTATGTTAATCATATTTCCATATTCCCGTTCGTTTGTCAATGGCATTTCTCCGCTAACCCCATTGGGCCTCTTCTACCACCCATTGAAGATCGTCAAACGTGATGGTCTTGAGCATGAAAGATGGATCTTGTTCCTGTTTCCTCTGTGCTTCCTCGTAGAAGTACCTCGGAGAGCCTTCGCGCTCGGGATCGTAGAGGATGATGCATGACTGGCTTTTATGCAGGAACAGCAGATTCCGATTCTTGAACTGTCCTGGATTCTGGTATGGGCTTTTGGAGATGGAATCGACAAAATCAGCTTGCGAAAGGATCATCTCATAGTACTCCTTGTTCTGATCATTCCATTTTTCCTCCTGTTGCAGGAAAGGGGTGAGGATGGCGAGCTTTAAATCCGGATATTCTTCCTGAAGCTCGAATACGACTTCTGCGGCCCATAGCTCCACTCCGAGCTGACCGGAAATGAGGACCCATTCCAACCCGGTATCAAGAAGGGAAAACAGTTCTTTCCGGATGGCTAGCTTTATGTACTGTACAGCCTGGTCGTCTTGCTTGAAGATGCCCAGCTCAAATGATTTGTATCCTGTGATCGATGCGACCCCGCCCATGCTACCGAAGCTCCTTTACTCATAGTCTGTCCTTATTGCTTCCATTGTAGCATACATTTCGATGAGATGACCTCTTACAACCATTGAAAAAAGCACCTGTTCCCGGCCGTCCCCTCTGCTATAGGGAAATGAGCCGATCAGGTGCCTATCGTTCATTCATTTAAAATCCAAATGGCCGCGGCCGCGGGCCGAATCCAGGGCCGAATCCCGGTCCGCCTGGTCCGCCCATCCCCCCACCGCAGTTGAACTGCTGGTTGGATACATTGTCCACCATTGAATTGGTATGAGGGAAGTAGTGTTTGTGCTGATAATTCACATGATTCACCGTTGTGGTATGCACGGGATGGATATGGGGTACCTCCAGGGTCGTGAAGGTGTGATTCACACAGCACTTCGTCGGGTGCATAACGGCCGGAAGGACTTGGTTTGGTCTTGGTCTACAGTACATCGTGACATGATCTCCTTTCATCTCATGGTGTCTACACTAACAACCTATGATGAATCGGAGCCACGGGTACTGATGCATTTACCTATTTTAAATCAGTTGGCACTGTAAAGGGTTCCAGAGAAATTGGAAAACACGAAAGCCGTCAGTCCAATCACGACAAAAAACAACAAGAGAATAGCTCGGTTCAATCTTCATCATCCTATCCGAAAAATTTCATCACAATGTATTATTTTACATCTACATTAGAAAATTCTCAATATTCCCGGATGAAATTTTTCGAAGCTTTTCACTGGAAATTTTTTTCGTGATGCCAACACCCCGTCATCCCTCCCGCTCACTGCTTCTCCATTTTCCGGATGAGCCTGTCAATCCGGTGCTGAAGATGGTCGGATTCCCTTCCTTCCCGGACCAAAGGGATAGCACGCTCGGCGTATTCCTTCGCACGATCAAGATCTTTGAACCTATGCTCATGGAGCTTGGACAGTTCGATGAAGGCGGCTTTTTGCCATTTTGCCGGAGCTTCTTCACCGATCCTCCCCCAAAGCTTGGCCGCCTGTTCAAAATCCTTCTCCTTCTTCAATTCGAGTGCGAGAAGATGTAGGGCTTGGTCATTCCCCTCATCCCCCTCATCCACGATCTTCTGAAAAAGGGTCCTCGCCCTCTCCTTGTTTCCTGTGTACTGAAGCCATCTGCCGACTTCGAAGGATTCGTGCTCACCCGGATTCAGGAGAGTGAGAGAGAGGTGGGCATACAAGGTGATGAGGGACAGGATATCGAGTTCATTATGTTCCAGAACCTTGAAGATCCCCTCAGGATCCCTCCTCTCCACATAATCAAAGTAGATCATCGGCGCCAAATAGCCAGGGACATCGTCCTTACGATGAAATCCAAGTACCTCCTTCTCGACATTAACGAGTTTCACAGATCCAAGCCTTTCTTTGAACAGGCGCCTGGAGCCGTGGTAGAGGTCAAAGTGACCGAAGGACGGAAGTTTGGGAACGTGCTCTCTGATCAGGGTATGACGCGTTTTCACCTGCGGCCAGTCGAATGCTTTCCCGTTATAGGTAACAAGGGTCGTGTAATCGACCTTTGATAGAAAACTATGATAGAGGGGGATCTCACTCCCAGGTCGTGGAAGTACATGCTGGGTGACTACGACTTCCGATTCTGTGATGCGTGCATGACCTAAGAGGAAAATCGTATTGCCTGCCCCCCCGCCCAATCCCGTCGTTTCCGTATCAAAAAAGAACAGATCCTGCGGGGAAAGGCCTCTGGCGGACAAGGGATGCTCCCCTTCAAAATCTTGCCAAGCCCTCACTGCCCTTACAGCATCCCTGAAGGAATAGCTTCCGTGGATGTGATCCAGAGGGTATCTCTTTTCCCTTACGATGCAATAGTCCTCATCCAGGACATATGGTGATGCCCCGATCGCCCCCCATTGATCTGCATGGGGGAGGGCCTCTTCCGGAAGCTCGTTCAGAGGGGCCTTCTCAACCGGTTCAACCTCCTCACGGATAATATGCTTTTTCATCCGATTCAGCTTATTCTTGAGTGACATTCCCTTTCACCTCCTATGAGAGGAACAGCTCGAATAATTTCAGCGTATCCTTCTTGGCCGTTTCCAACGAGTGCTCGGTCCCTATGCAGGATGGGCAGCCTGTTTCACACGGACATCGTTCTACCATGTTTTTCGTTTCCGTTAGTACTTCTTCGACCTGGTCGTATACTTTTTCACTCAGCCCCACCCCTCCAGGGTAGCGGTCGTAAATAAAGATCGTCGGTCTTTCATTGTGAGCCGCCTTGATCTGGGGGACGACGAAGATATCGCTCGGATCGCACATTACATAAAGGGGGACGATGGCTTTCAAGCTTTCCGCCGCCCCGATCAAACCTTCCTCCAGCCGCTCCTGTGACAATCCTGTATCGTCCTTGAGTGAAATCCAGCTGGAACTTGTGTGCATTTCTTCTTCGGGAAGATGGATCGGTCCCGATCCGATATTTTCATGTGTATCGAATTTTATTTTTTTGAAGATGGTGGCCATGGCGCGCACCATGACATCACCGAATGCCGCTTCCCATGAGCCTGATTCTCTCTCCTTGTCCTGTTCAAGGACACTCAGTTCAACGGCAAGATTCGCATCCGTATAGTAATCGACGTCCACTTCGCGAACAAACGCCTTCTTCTCATCCCAGTCCAGGAACTCCACTTGATACTGTATGCCCTGATGAAGATAGATTGCTTCATCGTGAAGGAGGGTCATAGCCGAGAAACGATCCATCTCCCCGATTACCTTCACCGCCGCCACGTTCGTCTGGTCGACGATGATGACGTTCTCCTGTGAGGCAGAGCGTAAGCTGATGTTATGGGCAGGGAATGCGTCGTTCATCCAATACCACTTGCTTCCGTTTTTGTGGACGACCCTTTCTTCTGCAAGGAATTCCATCATATCCTCGACTTCGAGCCCTCCGAATGTATCATCTTCCTTGAATGGAAGTTCGAAGGCCGCGCATTTGATGTGGTCCACCAGGATGATGAGGTTATCAGGATTGATCCTGGCGGTTTCAGGCGTCTGGCCGAAGAAATATTCGGGATGATCGACGATGAACTGATCAAGGGGGCTCGAGCTTGCAACCATGATCACGAGTGACTCGCCGTGCCGTCTTCCGGCACGCCCCGCCTGCTGCCAAGCGCTTGCGATCGTTCCCGGATACCCCGTCATGATGCAGACCTGCAACTGTCCGATGTCCACTCCGAGCTCAAGGGCATTGGTGCTGACAACCCCATAGATATCACCTGACCTTAAGCCTTTTTCAATCTCTCGCCTCTGAGTGGGTAGATATCCCCCGCGGTAGCCTCGTATCGACTTTGTGCCGAGCTCACCTTTCACAAGCTCCTGAAGATACGTAAGGATGATTTCCACCCGGACACGGCTCCGTGCGAAAACAATCGTCTGGATCTTATTCTTAAGGAGCTCCCCCGCAAGCCTCCTGACCTCCAACGTCGCACTTCTTCTTATATTAAGCGGTTTGTTGACGATGGGAGGATTATAGAACACGAAATGCTTCCTACCCGAAGGAGCCCCATTGTTATCTACAAGGGACATCTCCTCTCCAGTCAGTCCTTCTGCAAGCTCTTTCGGATTCGCAATCGTTGCGGATGTACAAATGAAGGTCGGGTTTGAACCATAGTACGCACATATCCTTTTTAATCTGCGGATCACATTCGCCACATGGGATCCGAACACCCCCCTGTAGATATGGAGTTCATCGATCACCACGTACTTCAGGTTCTCAAAAAGGGACACCCATTTTGTATGATGGGGAAGGATGGCGGAATGGAGCATATCAGGATTGGTGATGACGATGTGACCCGCCTTCCTGACTTTTTGACGGATATTTGCCGCCGTGTCTCCGTCATAGGTATAACTATTGATGGCAGCACCCGTTTCAGAAATGATCTCGTTCAGCTCACTCTTCTGGTCCTGGGCCAGTGCCTTCGTCGGAAAGATATACAGGGCCCTTGAATCGGGATTTTCCATGACCGATTGGAGGACGGGAAGATTGTAGCAGAGCGTCTTACCGGATGCTGTTGGTGTTACTGCCGTGAAACTTTGACTTGCCTGTGCGTGATCAAATGCCGATCGCTGGTGCGTGTAGAGGTTGCCGATCCCCCGTACTTCAAGTGCATGCCTGATGCGTGGATCGAGGCCCTCTGGAAAATCCACTGTGTCTGCCTGCTTTTCTTCTATAGTATGCCAATGGCCGATCTGATCGCTGAACCGTTCATCGGTCTTTAATTGTTGAATGAGTTGTTGCAGATTGCTTTTTCGAAACATCTTGTTCACCTCACCTCCTATTTTAGCGAATCTATGTTCGAATACAAAGGAAAAAATATGGGGGCATGACTTTCCTTCACCAAGAGCATACCCAAAAGTTCATTCACATCGTGTGGGCTTACGTCATACACTGGATGCAAAAGGCATGGCGAAAGGGGAATCACGATGGATAAACAACCAAAACATCCATTCGGCTTCGGAAATCTTATGAATTCCATGAATCAATTCTTCCACGAAAAGCCGATGAAAGGGATGCTCCAAAGCATTGATGAGTTCTTCTCCTCCTCCCAGAATCCCTGGGGTTCCTTTCCTGTGGCCCTGGAGGAGCGGGCGGATTGCTTCGTCATCACCGCCGAGGTCCCAGGAATCAAAAAAGAGCAAATCGAGCTCGACATCTTCCCTGAATATATGACCATCAACATCACCAGAATCGAAGAGTTCACTGAAGACAATCAACCCAATCGCACATTCAGCTATCAAAAATCCACCTCGCGCAGCAGCAGGAGCATCGCTTTTCCGGGCACGATCGATGAGGTGGGACAACAAGCTTCCTTGGCAGACGGTATCCTCACCATTATCCTCAAAAAAGACACTGGCAACAGACTCCGGATCGAATGACGAAAGAGGCTGAAACAACCATGTTTCAGCCATAGTAAAACCCGAAATCAATTGCCCACGATCAGGCAAATGATTTCGGGTTTTCAAATTGTTTCTGGTCACAGTGCTTCCGGCGGTTGATCGGAGTGCGAGACGTAGACCACTGGTGAGTAGAATCCTGCAGGCGCGGAAGGGGTTAACGGCCATCTTGCGCGGAATCACCAATGGTATAATCGCGTCCGTCATGAAATGGTGCCTTTTTCTACTTCAAAAATGCCCCGAATCCCTTCACCAGGGAAGACACCTGGTTGATCGCCCCCATCATTTGACTGCCGGTATTCATCATTTTATTCAAATCGAATTTGCCATCCTGTGATTTGAACGAATTCAGCATGCCACCCATTCCCCCGGAAGAAGGTTTCGCCATGAATTTCGCCTTCGGATAGGGATTGGCATACCCTTGTTGAGAAGCATAGGCCTGATACGGATTGTATTCCTTTGACTGCAGTGGATTATCGAAATACGGATTCGAATAATAGGTTTGTGACGGCATTTGTGAATAAGGCATCATTTGATGGACCGGTTCTTGAGGGGGAAGCTGTTGCTGAAAGGGATCCATCCCAAGATTCGGAAGACCCCCGTATGGATTCTGCCCATACGCGGGATGCATGAATGGATGAGTTTGCCTTTGGTGATGGTGTGGATACATATGAACCCTCCCGTTCGATTTCATCATTTAGTACACCATATGATACTTCAGGCAAGATGGTGAAAACACCCAGGAGGTCAGATTTTTCGACAATGAATGTCGATAGTTACACTATTCTTACAACTCAAATCCACCGTCTTCCCATGATAGAATTGTGTCAGGAATCCTCTGTGGCATCACGAGGGGATCGAGCCTGTTGAAAAGACGGTAAAGGGAGGAAACACAATGAGTTTAAATGAATTGATTCAATGCTACAAGACGAGTAAACACGGCGATGCAGCCAATCACCTCGACCTTCTGACCATGGCCAAAAAACTTTATATTTCCAATGAAATCACTTTTCAACATTATAAGGAGCTCATCAGAGACCTTGAGCCGACAATGGACCATCAATAAATAGAACAAACAAAATAATCCGGGGCCCCGCTTGATGGGGTCCCGGATTTTTCAGGTACATCTTCCCTTCAATCCTTCCTCAGTTCATGGAGCTGTGTCCCCAGCACATAGGAAACAGATTGATAATGACTGATGAATCGATTATAGCTTGATTCTGGGAAGAAACAGTGAACCGAAAGCATTTCGATATTATCATACGTATTGGAGATTTGCGGAAGATGAAGATGTTTCGGCCTGGACGTGGCCACCCATTCTTCAGATAAAGACCTCCACTGATCGTTCAAGCTTTTGACCTTATCCGCGTAGGGTTTTACATCCCGGTAAAAATCCCCCTTCTCCCCACTTTCCCTTCTTCGTTTGTACTCTTCTATCATGTAACCTGCTTCAGTGAGCAGGCTATCCGTTACACCGATCAACTTGTCCATCCACAAATCCCCCAAGTTCAAAATAAAAAGCAGCCTAAACCACGGCTGCTTCATTACAGTCATTTTATGATGTCTTCATGGATAATTCAAGCTTTTACACTGCAAATGAAGGGGTCGGACGGCGGATGTCCCTGATTCCTTCACATCGATCGAGCTGGTTTTCAACCTTCTGCACCTCGATGTGGAAACTGTCGACCCTATCCTGCTTCTCGATCCGGATCCGGTCATACAAATTTTGTTCCAACTGATTTAGACTTTCCTCGATCTCGGCAAGCTTTAACATGATTTCCTGTTTCTGATGCATAATGGGGTCCTCCCAGCATTTTGATTTACTAAGAGTATTCTCCGTTTTGAAGACATCCCCTTCCCCTCTGACAAAACTAGAAGCGATTCGGCAAAGATAGTGGACAACAGACAAGGCTTCGACATGATTGAATAAAAGGTGATCCCACACTTCATACTAGGGATGGAGGTGGAAAACATGAAAAAGCAAACAAAAGATCCCAAGCAACAGGAATCCAAGCAAAATGCTGCTAAAGGGAATCCTAAACTTACTGGGCCGGACCGCCCTTCCACTTAATAGAAGAATGACGAAGACCCGCAGGCTGAAGCGCGGGTCTTCGTCTGTTCATGACCTCCTTGTCAGAGCACTGAGGGGGAATAGCTTCTTCATGCATTTCGCGAGTCCGTTCATTCTCATCAGCAGTTTTTCCTTATGTACGAACCAGCTTTTGATCTCCACTTCTGAGGGGAGATCAACGGGATCGAACCATTCGTTCTTGACCGATCTGTCTTTCGACCAGTCACGTTTATCTCTCAAATGGTGTGGAACCTCCTCGTAAACACTCCGGAGATCAGGCGACGACGAACCGGTCGTCCCTTCAGCATATTCCCTTCGTGACCCCTTCGGTTCGACCATATCTGCCCATTTCATGATATCGGTAAAATGATTGCTGTGGAACAGGATGCAGTATAGCTTCTTTCCCAAAAGGATCCTGTTGTCCAAGTCCCTGAACCCATGTACACTAGCTCCATAAAGGCGCCCATCAAGGGTCGGGAAGATCACCGAGCTGAAGTGGAGCCGGTCTTCCACTAAAAATAGCGGGGATGTAAAGATCCTGCGATACACGGGATCAAGGATCACAGGTTCCTGGATCAAATTTTGCTCGTTGATAATCAGCGCCGTCACCAGTCGGTCAAGATCCCGGTGCTCCCAAAAGTAGATCCACTCTGTCTTCATGAAAGAAGAGACTTGCAACTCATCGAGGAGATAAAACAGCCCCTTCCCCGCCTGCACCGAATAATGGTAGACGAGGAGCTGAGGATAGGCATCTTCAAAGATCGTCCAATTGGCCCGTTCATACGTCATGAACAGGCCATTTCTGCGCCTCCGGGAAAGAAGATCACCGAGGATCCCTCCTTTGAGGTCAGTCATATTCCATCCGGCATTCCTCGATACGAGAGATGCAAGGAGAGACCATCTGACTTCACGGTGCAGGTCAAAGAAACCTTGATAGGCCTTTGTCCGCGAGATATTATCCTTATTGTGATCACGTACCTGGGCGCGTATCATCATGATCCAATAGCAAAGAGGTTTATCCTCTCCGATAGAGGGTATATTCGGATAGATTCTTTTCATCTGATCCTCCCCGAATCCTTAATATATCTAGGGTGAGGAGATTTGTAATGATTTATTCACACAAAGTCGGGGACTTTCTGGTATGATATAGATTAGTCTGCGAGGTGTATTACCATGAAATTCCATTATCCGAATGGAAAGAAATATGTGGAACCGGAACGACCCTCAAAAAAACCCGGGGCTAAACCGAAACAAGTAACGTATGGCAACAGGGGGATGACACTCGAAGAAGATATTAATGAAACCAATCTGTATTATCTGGCACAAGGAAAGGCAGTCATTCATAAAAAGCCTACACCTGTGCAAATTGTCGATGTCCTCTACCCTTCAAGAAGCGCCGCAGTCATCAAAGAGGCCTATTTCAAACAGCCTTCCACGACTGACTACAATGGTGTATTCAAGGGCAGGTACATCGATTTTGAAGCCAAGGAAACCAAAAACAGTACGTCCTTCCCTCTCAAAAACTTCCATGAACATCAAATTACCCATATGGAAGAGGTTTATAAACATGACGGGATCACCTTCGTCCTCCTTCGCTTCTCGGCGACGGAAGAAGTGTTCCTCCTTCCCTTCCCTTCTCTCCATACCTATTGGAGAAGGATGCTTGACGGTGGACGCAAATCCATCACCAAGGAGGAAATCGAGAGAGACGGGACAAGGATACGCCTTGGACTCCATCCAAGGGTCGACTACCTAAAAATAGTCCAAGAGTTATATTTTTAGCTCTATCAAAATGAGTTAATCTATATTTTGTCTTCTTCCATGTTGTATATTTTAAAACGTGGACAATACTAAAATAGACAGAAGATTGAAAGCGAGGAACCAAAATGGCTGGTGAGTATAAATCCAGAGAAGAAAAACGCCTTGCCCAGCAGAAACAAAAGCCCTCAGGTAAAAAAGGGAAGAAACGTTCGCTGTTCAAGCGTGTCATCTTAACATTATTCGTCATCGGGATCATCGGGATGATCGCTGGAGGCGGGCTGTTCGCCTATTACGCCTCAAGTGCCCCGGACCTTGATGAGAAATTATTGAAAGATCCGATTGCTTCGGAAATCTTCGACATGAATGGTGATCTCATCACCACGGTCGGAAAGGAAAAGCGTGAATACGCCAACTTCGAGGATATTCCCAAGGTGATGCAGGACGCGGTCCTCGCCACAGAGGATAACCGTTTCTACAAGCATCATGGGATCGATCTCATTCGTCTTGGAGGAGCCGTCATGGCCAATATTACAGGCGGATTCGGTTCAGAAGGTGCCTCCACGATCACCCAGCAGGTGATCAAGGGCTCATTCCTGAATCCCGAGAAGACGTTGAAACGTAAAGCCCAGGAAGCATGGCTCGCTATCAAGCTCGAGCAGGATTACACGAAAGAAGAAATCTTCGAGATGTACTTCAACAAAGTATATATGTCTGATGGCATTAACGGGATGGCTACAGCAGCAGATTATTACTATGGCAAAGATGTCAAGGATATCAAGCTGAATGAGGCTGCGGTCATTGCCGGTCTTCCTCAAAGTCCTAATAACTACAATCCGTTTAAGCACCCCGAGGCAGCAGAGAAGCGACGGAACATCGTCCTTTCCCTTATGGCCCAGCATGGAAGAATAACGGAAAAACAAAAAGAAGAAGCGCAAAAGATCCCGATCACGGAAGGCCTTGTGTCAGAAAAGGATCGTGCCAATCGTAACGACAATAAATACCCTGCATTCGTCGATGCTGTAATAGAAGAAGTCGAAGACATGGGCGATTATAACATCTATTCAGATGGACTGAAGGTCTATACGACGGTCGATCCGAAAGCACAGGATCGCGTTGAAGAAATCCTTGCAGGTGAAAACACATCCTTCACCTATCCTGAAAAATACGACCAGCCGATGCAGGCCGGTATCACCCTCCTTGACACAACAACCGGTGAAATCCGTGCCATCGGAGGAGGACGTGAACAGGATAAGAATGTACAGCGTGGATTCAACTATGCCACCGACATCAAACGCCAACCGGGATCTACGATCAAACCGCTGATCGACTATGCCCCGGCCGTTGAATACTTGAAATGGTCCACGTATCATATCCTGGATGATGAACCATACAAATATTCCGACGGAACGGAATTGAACAACTACGATGGACAATTCAAAGGACCGATCACCATGAGGGAAGCCCTCTGGGATTCTCGGAACATCCCGGCCCTGAAGGCATTCCAGGAAGTCGGACCTGAAAAAGCCGAGGATTTCGTGAATGGACTCGGATTGAATTTTGACCATTATTATGAATCTGCCTCCATTGGCGGTGTATCACCTGGTGTCAACTCCGTACAAATGGCCGGTGCGTATGCTGCATTCGGTAATGAAGGTGTCTATACGAAACCTCATGCCATTCAAAAAGTGGTACTCCGTGACGGAGAAACGGAAGTCAAACCTGATATTAAACCAAAAGCTGCCATGAAAGAATATACGGCCTACATGATCTCGGATGTCCTGAAAAGCGTCATCGATAACCCAAGGGGTACAGGACTGTACGCCAAAGTACCGGGGCTTCCGATGGCAGGTAAATCTGGAACTACCAACTATTCACAAAAAGATCGGGAGAAGCTCGGTATCCCGAAAGCCAATGCTCCGGATTCTTGGTTCGTCGGGTATACAACCAACTATACGGCGGCTGTCTGGACAGGGTACGAAAAACAATCCAACTCCCTCGATCCGACCGACAGGCATATCGCCCAGTATATCGTGAGTGACTTGATGAGTTCTGTACATGAAGGCGTCGACACGGCAGACTTCAAAAAACCGAACTCCGTTGTCGAGTCGAAAGTCGAAATGGGAAGCAATCCCGCAAGACTCCCTAGCGATTACACGCCTGACGACCGCATCATCACGGAACTGTTCGTACGCGGTACAGAACCGTCGAAAGTCTCGTCTGAATTCGATAAGATCGATGCACCTAGCGGACTGAATGCAAAATACGATGATAAGAAACAATCCATCAAGCTATCATGGGACTATAAGAAAAAGAAAGACGTCAAGTTCGAAGTCTCCGTTTCAATCAATGGGGAATCAAAACAAACCCTGACAACCACCGATAAAAAAGGCTTGAATGTCGATAACATTCAAGGCGACGGTACGTATGCTTTCGAAGTCGTGGCCATCTCTGGCGGTCAGCGAAGCGACCCTGCTTCCACGAGCGTGACAGTGAGCGGCAACGACGAAGAAGACCAAGCAGAAGAACCGGAAGATCAACCCGATGACAATGCCGACGACGGCAATACCGAGAATCCTGACACCCCTGGGAATGAAGATGACCAGGACAATGGAGGAGATAACGGGAACGGGAATGACAATGGAAACGGAAATGACAACGGGAACGGCGGAGGAAACGATAACGGCTCCGATAATGGAGACGGCGGCACCCCTCCAGGTGATGAGAATCCTCCCGCTGAGGGTGACGGAGATCAAGGAGGTACCGATACCGAGCCACCAAGTGACGGTGGTACGACTGACGGTACCCAAGATCAAGCCCCTTCACCTGCCCAATAGAAAAAAGCAGCGAGTACGTCTACTCGCTGCTTTTTTTTATGGATTTCATCGCCCTATCCTTAGCATATCTCTTCCATTGTTCTTCAAAAAGCTCCTGCAGCTGCAGGAAGGAATGAGCAAGTCTTGGGTTCTCCTGGATGAAAGATAGCCGGTCCACGACGTTGTGGGGCTTCAACTCCAGCCGCTCCACCGCCTTCTGCCAATCGGACAGATCGACCTCAGATCCATTACTCCAGAATAAAAGCTGATGGAACCATAGGATCGCCCTTCCCATTTCATCTGCCGATGAGGCATCACGCGCCTTGAACAGGGTGGAAATCAGACCCTTGCCCTCTTCCCAATTCTGATAGGCCTCTTCTGGATGAAAGCTGTTTCCTCCGTCGTCTGGAATCTTATGTGCTTCCGAACCGTATTTATCCGGCTGCCCTTCTACCTTATCCTTCATCCCCTCACCTTTTTCTTCATCCGCTTCTGCCCTTCCCTGCATAAATCAAGCAGAGGACAGATATCACACTGAGGAGACTGCGCCTTGCAGTGATAGCGGCCGAAGAAAATCAGGCGGTGATGCGTTTCGCTCCATTCTTCACGGGGAATCTTGCGCATGAGCGTCTTCTCGACTTCGAGGACGCTGTCCTTCCAGCGGCATATACCCAGACGCTTACTGACTCTCTCCACGTGGGTATCCACGGCCAAGGCCGGTACACCGAAGGCGACGGAGACGACAACATTCGCTGTCTTCCTTCCTACTCCCGGCAGCTTCACAAGCTCCTCGTGTTCTCTCGGGACCTCCCCCCCATACTCCTCAAGAAGGATTTCACAGAGACTGCGGATGTTCTTCGCTTTGTTCCGGTACAGTCCGATGGACCTGATATCCTGCTGGAGCTCTTCCAATGTGACGGCCAAATAGTCCTCAGGTTCCTTGTATTTTTGAAAAAGATTCTTTGTCACTTTATTGACCAGTACATCTGTACACTGTGCAGAGAGCAGCACGGCGATGACGAGCTCGAAAGGATTTTCATGGACGAGTTCACAATGGGCCTCCGGGTACATACCTCTCATTTCATCCAGGCATATGGCAATCTGTTTATTGTTCAGCAATGAAATACATCCTCCTTTTCACGTGTGGGGGGGTAACCTTACTCAGTAATGCCCCTCCCCTATGCGTTTGAAAAAAGACCGGCCACGATGGCCGGTCTTTTATACCCTATTGCTCCAACCAGTTATAAAAGGGAACCGACTTGCGCTTCCCTTCGGATTTCATTTCCTTCGGTGCAACCGCTTTTTGATGCGGGCGGAAGCGCTGACTCTGATTCCGGGCATCTTCGATGGTCTTCACGCCGTTTTTCTTCCATTCGAATAAAATGCGGTCGATATATCGAAAATTAAGTTTACCGGAGATGACAGACTCCCTCAGGGCCGCCTTGATGATGGTTGGATTATGTTCATCCTGATCCAACCACATGGCAAGGGTCTCGCATTCCAGCGGAGACAGGGGACGAGCAAATTCCTGTTCGAACACGGAATAGATATCCGCCTCTTCCTCCATCGCCTGAACGGTCTGCTCCCTTTTGCTATCCTGAATGATATGGTCCGCCAGTTTACTCCAAAGGGGCATCAGACTGTACCGTTCGAAGAGGATGCCCTCCGGGGAAGCTCCTTCTTCGATCCCAAGGAATTGATGTTGGATCAGTTTCCTCAAAAGGGAAGAGCAGTGTTCAGCACTTAAGGTCATGGTTTCTGAAAGGTCAGTGGGTGTAGGGAACTGATTCCCCTTATCCAGATGCCTGTAGATATTGAGTAATAGGACAAGCTCGGTTTCATTCAATCCAAGAGCTTGATAGTGTTTCAATAATAAATGGGGGATGTTTAATGTCCCTTCTTCGATCCAGGACAACATCAATCGTTTATGATCCATAGTACTAACACCTCCTAACCAGTATATCATGGCTACGGGTCATTTTCTGCTATTACAGGGTGTTTTTCTTTTCCATAAGCCCTTCAAAAAAAAGAAGACCATCCTGTGCATCTTGCACAGGACGGCGTTTTACTTACGGATATAGGCGATTCAACAGACGCGGGAATGGGATGGTTTCCCTGACATGCTCCACGCCGCTGATCCATGCAACGGTCCGCTCCAGACCAAGTCCGAATCCTGAATGGGGAACTGAACCGTACTCCCTCAATTCAAGGTACCATTTGTATGCATCTGTCGCGAGATCGTGTTCTTCGATGCGCTGCTTCAACAGTTCGGCATCGTGGATCCGTTCTGATCCACCGATGATTTCCCCGTATCCTTCCGGTGCGATTAGATCCGCGCACAGAACAACATCATCACGGTCTGCATCCGGCTGCATATAAAACGGCTTCAATGAAGTCGGGTAGTGCGTGATGAAGACCGGTTTATCGTAACTTTCGGCAATGGCCGTTTCATGAGGCGCACCAAAATCATCGCCCCAAGTGATATCATCGAACCCTTTTTCGTGAAGGAGCTTGATGGCGTCATCATAGGAGATGCGTGGGAATGGAGCTTTGATCTGTTCAAGCTTACTTGTGTCACGTCCAAGACGCTCAAGCTCAAGCTTACAGTTTTCAAGCACACTCTGTACGATATAGGACACGTACTGTTCCTGTACTTCGAGGTTTTCATTGAATGTGACAAAAGCCATTTCCGGTTCGATCATCCAAAACTCGATGAGATGACGTCGGGTCTTCGATTTTTCAGCACGGAATGTCGGTCCGAATGAGAAGACTTTTCCAAGGGCCATGGCCGCAGCTTCCATATATAGCTGACCACTTTGAGAAAGATAGGCGTCCTCCTCGAAGTATTTCGTTGCGAATAGTTCAGTCGTTCCCTCCGGTGCACTTCCAGTCAGGATCGGTGGATCCACTTTCACGAATCCTTCTTTATTAAAGAATTCATACGTTGCCCTGATGATTTCATTCCGAACTTTCATCACGGCGTGCTGCTTGCGTGAGCGCAGCCAGAGATGACGGTGGTCCATAAGGAACTCTGTCCCGTGTTCCTTCGGAGTGATCGGGTAGTCAACGGCTTCATGGATCACTTCGACGTCCTTCACCTGAAGTTCATATCCGAAAGGTGAACGTTCGTCTTCCGTGACGACACCTGTCACATAGAGGGACGTTTCCTGGGTAAGAGACTTGGCCTTTTTGAAGATTTCCTCTTCGACTTCAGCCTTGACGACGACACCCTGGATGAAGCCGGTACCGTCACGCAGTTGTAGAAAAGCGATCTTGCCGCTTGAACGTTTGTTGGCGAGCCATGCACCGATGGTCACTTCTTCCCCAACAAAACGATTAACTTGAGATATTGTGGTTTTCACGATTTTTTCCCTCCAAAAACTTATACACTTATGTATCGTACCTTATTATACCTTCCCGATCATCGCGTCGCAACAGATTGGAAAAAAGAGCCCCTTGAAGAGGGGCCGGTCCTTACTTACTGCGCGCTACGACGAATGTATGAATCCGTTTCAGTGCTTCCTCCAATGAATCAAGGCTGGTTGCGTAAGACAAGCGGATGTTATCAGGTGATCCGAATCCGGAACCAGGGATCACGGCCACTTTCGCTTCCTCAAGGAGGGCCGTCGTAAAGGCGTCCACATCTTCATAGCCTGTCAGCTCTGCCGCATTCTTGACATTTGGGAAAAGGTAGAATGCCCCTTGAGGCTTGATGCACTTGAATCCTGGGATAGCATTGAGCTTCTCGAATAAGATGTTCAGTCTCTCTTCGAATGCCTGTCTCATATGTTCAACAGGAGCTTGATCCCCCTCGTATGCCGCGATGGCTCCGTATTGAGAGGTAGTCGTCGGATTCGAAGTCGAGTGGCTTGCTAGATTGGTCATCGCCTTGATGATCGTTGCATCGCCCGCTGCGTAACCGATCCTCCACCCTGTCATGGAGTGTGATTTCGACACTCCGTTGATGACGATGGTCTGAGCCTTCAGCTCCGGTGATAGCTGGGCAATGGAGATATGCTTATTCCCGTCATATACAAGCTTCTCATAGATTTCATCAGATACAATGAGTACATCATGCTTGATGCATGCCTCACCGATTGCACGCAGTTCTTCTTCGGAGTACAGCATGCCTGTCGGATTGCTCGGGGAATTCAGGATGAGGGCTTTCGTCTTGGATGAAAGCACTTCTTCAAGCTGCCCTGGTGTGATTTTATATTCGTTTTCCTCTTTCCCCTCGACCATCACCGGAACACCTCCGGCGAGCTTCACCTGTTCCGGGTAGCTCACCCAGTAAGGCGTCGGGATGATGACTTCATCCCCTTCATCAAGGAGTACCTGGAATAAGGTATAGAGGGCGTGCTTGGCACCGCTTGTCACGATGACTTCACCGGGGCCATACTCGAGTCCCTGGTCAGTCTTGAATTTTTGAATGATGGCTTCCTTGAGGGCAGGAGTACCACCTGAAGGGGTGTACTTGGTCTGACCGCCGATCATCGACTCATGTGCTGCATTGATGATATGGTCAGGGGTGTTGAAGTCGGGTTCACCCGCTCCAAGTCCGATCACATCGATTCCCTGCTGCTTCATCTCTTTCGCCTTGGCCGTGATGGCCAGTGTTGTGGAAGGTGTTAGTGCACTTACTCTTTGGGCTAATGAAATGTTCATCGTGACTCACTCCTGTATTATAGATTCTCTATTTTTTTCCACCATTCTCCATTGGAGAACAGCATATAGAAATAATTCAGTTGTTCCTGATCATCGAGGTATGTGATTTCCCAGACGGGGCCGACGGATTCGTAGCCGAGCCTAACGGAAAGAAGTTCCTTGGGCTCGATCTCACTTCTGAGCTTTTTGACAGCCTCTTCCTTCGAAATGCCACCGTCCCAGTCCCTCTCGATGATTTTCCCTTTACCTTCAGGAACCCATGCGACCTTTTTCTTGCCGCTATCATCCTTACCGATGATGACAGAATATGCTTTGGTTCCGTTATAGAAGCTTGTGTCTTCGATTTTGGTGATGGCTGTTTCTTCTTTGACGCGGTCGATAGCCGCTTCCGATTGTTTATGAAGCGGGCTACGTGAATTTTTGTAAATCAAGTAGGCTGAAGTGCCGCCAATGAGCACAAAGGCTATCACGATTATCGTTATCCATTTTTTCATCATTATCACTCTTTTATGTACGATAGATTGTTAGTACTGCCACCTGCTGATCTTCCGGATCAAGTGCAAGGCCAAACATATAGTCGTCTTTCTTCAACGTCCTGTTCAATTCGTCTACCACTTTATAAAGGTTATCTGTATAGTCGATCCGAAGGGTAGATAAAATCTCAATCTTGCTTTCCATGATGTTCCTCCTTCATCGATTGGTTTGGTACATTCTACACACATTATAACAACATTTCTCCATTGTGTAATCGCAGAATATAAAAACTTCACTCCTTCTTTTCAAGACACTCCATGGATGCGGCTTCCGTTCACCGCAATCCGGCCTCTTCCCCGGTGGCTTCCTTATCACCGGGTTCAAAGCCAATCTTCAATCTGATCGATGAGTTCGAACAGATCTCCTTCCTGCACAGGCATTTCCGGGATTGATTCCAGGAACGCCTTGCCATACCTTGTCGATATGATGCGCCGATCATAGACGATGATGATCCCCCTGTCACTGCTCCTTCTGATGAGCCTTCCGATCCCTTGTTTGAAACGGATGATGGCTTCCGGAAGTGAGAGGGCCGAAAATGAATTTTTTCCAGCCGCCTTGAGGATTTCCGCCTTTGCCTGTGTGACCGGCTCATCGGGAGGGGAGAATGGAAGGCGCACCATGGCCAGGCATGATAGGTCCTCACCAGGTATGTCGACCCCTTCCCAGAAGCTGCTTGTACCGAACAGGATGGCTTTATCGAATCGCTGAAAATTCTTTGTCAGTCTCGTTCGGCTTCCCGACGTGATCCCCTGGGCCATCAGTACATACTCTTCAAGGAGCCCCGAATCCTTCATGAGCTCATACGTCTTCCGGAGCATATCGTACGAGGTGAAAAGGATGAGCATCCTCCCCTTCGTCGCCTGTGCCACTCCGATCAAATGGGAGCTGATGGCCTCGATATACTCTTCATTGGTGACCTGCTGGATCTCCGGTACATCCGAAGGGATGAACAACCTCGTCGCTTCCCGGTAGTCGAATGGTGAAGGGAGTCGGAGAGTGCCGGCTCCATCCAGCCCGATTTCCCGTAGGAAGAAATCGAATGAATCACTGACCGTAAGCGTCGCTGATGTAAGGATGACACTTTCTTTTTTGACAAACACTTCATCCCGGAGTTGATCAGACACCGTCACGGGCTGACCTTGGATGGTCAGGGAGTTGGGCAGTGATCTTGTATCTCCTTCAAGCCAGATGACATACTCATCCGACGCTTTGAGGAAGAGGGTGGAAAGTCCGGAATACAGTTCATTCCAATCAAGCAGGAACGAGAAGAATTCCTCGATGAAGGCTTTTTCAGGATCAGTAAGCTTGATTTTCTTTTCTTTTACGGTATCAAGCACCTTCCTGAATTGTCCTTCGATCGTTTTCATATGGGAAACGACCCTTTCGATGATCATCCTGACGGGCATCCATTGCCTGCTTTTCTTCACATCTTCCGTCAGGCGCCATTGGATCTTGTTGACGCCCGATCGCTTTTTGGACTGCTTATAAAATGTCGAAGCAAGCACCGTGAACGCTTCTTCGAGTTCTCTATAAAAGTCTGTGATGAGACGGTCCATCTCAAAGGGATGGAGTTCCATGGTGACCGAATGGTTGGCCAAAAGTTCATCAAGACGCTTATACAGCTGGTGCTGGTCCAAGGATCCGAGCTGGGAAACCGTGAATTTAATGGAAGGGTAGTCCAGCATGATCCCAAGATGCTGCCTTGCAGCCTTTTCCAGATGATGAGCCTCATCGATCACCAGATAGTTGAAGTCGGGGAGCATCTTTTTCTCCATTTTCACATCGGTCAAAAGCATGGAATGGTTGGTGATGATGAGATCGGCCTCCAGTGCCTCCTTCCTTGCAGAAAGGTAGAAGTCCTTCGACACCCATGGATCTTTGTGATGAGGCAGATGCCATCCGTCCTGCTTCAAGCGGTTCCAGAACAATTGTCCGCCCGAGCTCAGGTTGAGTTCGCTCATATCTCCGGTTTCAGTCCTTGTGAGCCAAACAAGGATCTGCATTTTCGTCAATGCAGCATCATACTGCGCTTCGTCTTCCCTCAGGGACTGCTCGAATTTGAACAGATTGATATAATGATTTTTCCCCTTCAGAAGGACCGTTTTAAACGGGAAGGGAGCGATGGCTTCCAGGCGCTTGATTTCCTGCTGGAGAAGCTGCTCCTGGAGCTGGATCGTATATGTACTGATGACCACCCTTTCCCCCTTGCGGATTGCAAAGTCGAGGCTTGGCCATAGATAGCCGAGGGATTTCCCTACGCCCGTACCCGCTTCGATCACCATGTTTTTGGAAAGGAGAAAAGCGTCCGTGATGCTTTCCATCATATCCAGCTGTGCCCCCCTCCGTTCATAATGGGGGACGGTCCTCTTCAGGAGCTCCTCTATTCCTTCTCCTTCGTCAGCTTTCCCTGTGGAGATCTTCACACTGCCTTTTTTCCTGATGGCCAGGCCACGGTGGACCTCAAGATCTTCCGGAAGATCCTCGATCCTCTCATATTTGTCATGGAGGATCTGCTCAAAGATCAAATAGAGGTCACTCTTCAGATGATCGGAAAGCTTCCTTAGCTTTTCCAGTGTCACCAATGGCAATCCATTGAGGGTATCGATGAAGTATAAAAGGATCTCCGCTGTGACGTAGGCATCACTGTCTGCCTGATGCGGTCTCACATGACTGACATCAAGGGTGCTTGACAGCTCGGATAGTTTGAAGCTATCTGCCGAAGGGAATGCGACTTTTGCCAATTCCACCGTATCGACAGACGGACCGTCAAACGGCACATATCCGCTTTCTTCAAGCTCCGCCTGAAGGAAGGATAGATCGAAATTGACATTATGGGCAACGAATACCGCCCCTTCAAGGATCTTATGGACCACGGGTGCGATTTCTTCAAAGGCCGGGGCATCCCGTACCATTTCATCATTGATGCCGGTCAACTCTTCGATGAATGCCGGAATCGGCTTGCCCGGTGAGACAAAGCTCGTATATTGGTCGGTAATCTTACCGTTTTCGATCGTGACTGCCGATAGTTGAATGATCCGTTCCCCTCTCTTAGGGGAATTACCGGTCGTTTCAAGATCGACGACTACAAATTTCAATGGATCCATCTTCTTCACTGCCTTCATTTAATCGCTACACTTATCTTCAACAGTGTACCACAATCTCTTCACCGCGAGCCACCATGCGGGCATAAGAAAAGAGGGATGATCCCGGGATCTCCCTCTTCCGTGTTCACTATCAGTAGACCGTTGCTTCCGGTTCTGTACCGAGCATTTCCACGATCGTATTATTCTCATCCATGATCGCCACTTTCGGCACATGACGGTTGATGTGTTCTTCCCCGATGAGCTTATAGGAGACGATGATCACGATATCCCCCTCCTGAACCTTCCGAGCAGCTGCTCCATTCAGGCAGATGACACCACTCCCACGCTTACCGGGGATGATATAGGTTTCCAGGCGTTCTCCATTGTTATTATTGACCACTTGGACCTTTTCATTTGCCACCATCCCCACTGCGTCAAGGATTTCTTCATCAATCGTGATGCTGCCCACATAATTCAAATTCGCTTCCGTAACGCGGGCCCTGTGGATCTTCCCGCTCATCATTGTCCTAAACATGTGTATCCTCCTCTGAGACTGTGATAATCATATTATCAATCAACCTTGCCTTCTCGTATTGGACGGCGAGTGCTACGATGATTTCCCCATCCCACTCTTCCACCGGGCACAGTCCAGGGTAAGAGAGAACTTCGATATAATCGATGACTCCTGACGTCCCTGATTCGATCGTTTCACGTACGAGTGAGATGACTTCTTCACCTGAACGGGCCCCCTGTTGTATCGCCTTCCGTGCACGCTGCAGGCTATGCTGCAAAACAGGCGCTTCCTCCCTTTCTTGGATTGAAAGATAGACGTTCCGGGAGCTTTTGGCAAGCCCATCGCTTTCCCTCATGGTCGGTACCCTGACGATGGTAAGTGGAAAGAAGTAGTCTTTTACAAGTCTCTCCACCACGGCCACCTGCTGGGCATCCTTAAGCCCCATATACACATGGTCCGGCTGTACGATGTGAAATAGTTTTGTGAGGATGGTCACTACACCATCAAAGTGACCCGGCCGTTTCTTGCCGCACATCACGTCCACCCCTTCTGTTACATGAAGGGTGACCGATGCTGTCCCGGTGTATATTTCTTCCGTGCGGGGAAGGAACAGGATATCGACACCCGCTTCTTCCGCCAGTGCCTTGTCTCTGTCCAGATCCCTTGGGTACCGGTCAAAGTCCTCACCCGGTCCGAATTGGGTGGGATTTACATAAATGCTCATCACCACTAGATCATTCTCTTCCCTTGCTCTCTTTACAAGGGAGAGATGCCCTTCGTGAAGATACCCCATCGTGGGAACGAAACCGATCCCTGAGCCCTGCTTTTTATGCGTCAGTACGTCTGTCAGCTCCCTGATGTTGTCTACGCATCTCATTTATGTCCACCACCGTAAAGGCTATTGAGCTCTTCTTCCTTCATCGAGAAGGAGTGCTCATCGTCAGGGAACCTCTTCTCCTTGACATCTTCAATGTAGGAAGCAATTCCACCCCTGACAGCACGGGAGACGTCCGTATACGATTTGACGAACTTGGGCGTCCTGTCGACTCCGAACAGGACCATGTCATGAAAGACCAGTACTTGCCCATCGGTATCTTTTCCGGCCCCGATCCCGATGACAGGGATGGTGAGGGCTCCGGAGACTTCTTTAGCAATCTGCTTAGGCACGCATTCCAGAACGAGGGCAAAGGCTCCTGCCGCCTCGCACTCCCTGGCATCCCTGAGCAGCTTTTCCGCCTGGGAAGCTGTTTTCCCTTGGACCTTATACCCTCCGAGGACCCCGACGGATTGCGGGGTGAGGCCGAGATGGGCCATGACAGGGACCCCGGCAGCCGTAAGGGCATGGATCCGATCGACGACCGTACCCGCTCCTTCGACCTTCACGGCATGGGCTCCGCCTTCCTGCATGAGTTTTGCTGCCGTCTTCAGTGTCTCTTCTGTTGAGAGGTGATAGGTCATGAAGGGTAGATCTGTCACCGTGAACGTGTCGGGAGCACCTCTCCTGACCGCTTTCGTATGGTGGATCATATCAGCGGTGGTAACAGCTACCGTTGAATCATATCCGAGTACGACCATACCGAGGCTGTCACCTACCAGAAGCAGGTCGATCCCTGCTTCCTGAGCAAGCTTTGCCGTGGGATAATCATAGGCCGTCAGCATGGAGATCTTTTCTCCGCTCTCTTTCATCTTTAGAAATTGTGTCGTCTGTTTCATAAGTTCCTCCTTCTTTTCAGTCAGAGGTGACGAAACAAAATGATGTAAAAAGGACCCTTCTGCAAAAAAATTGACAGAAGGATCCCTGGATTATCGTAAAGTTTCGACCCTCTGTCCCAGTCCTGAACGGATCAAGGCAGATTTTAGTTTTCACGTATGGATGTAACCGCTTAAGGTGCAGTTCCTGATGGATACTGCCCAATTCCGATTATAGCATATGGCGAAGAAGAAGATGCAAGTCAGAACGTAAAAAAGAGGAGCTTTTTGCTCCTCTTACCGGGACAACTCGATATCAGCCGAATAAATATGGTGAAGTTTGCCGGTATCATCTTCGATCTGAAGGACCCCTTCTTCTGTGATTCCCCGGGCATATCCCTCGATGGATCCGTTGATCGTTCGGGCCGTGATTCTTCTCCCGATACTGACGGCATAGCTTTCCCACATGAGTTTGATGGGAGTGAATCCCTTAGTCATATACAGCTCATAGAGTGCCTCCATCCGTTCTAACACCTTCTGGACGATGTCAGACCGTGAAAGTGAACGGCCAGCTTCCATTCCATAGGAGGTGGCAATACTTTGCAACTCATCGGGAAAATGCTCTTGGGTCTGGTTGACGTTCATGCCGATCCCGATGATGATGGAGTTGATTTTATCTGGTTCCGACTGAAGCTCCGTCAGGATTCCGGTCGCTTTCTTGCCATTGATCAGTATATCGTTCGGCCATTTGATCTGTGGCTCCAGTCCAGTTGTCTCCTGAATGGCCTGTACGACAGCCACAGCTGCGATCAATGTGAACTGTGGCGCTTTTTGGGGTGGGAGGAGCGGCTTCAGGATCAGGCTCATCCACACACCTGTCCCTTTCGATGAATGCCACTCCCGCATCAGCCTGCCCCGTCCATCCGTCTGCTCATCGGCAATGACCAGCGTTCCCTCAGGAGCACCATTTGCAGCCAGTTCATGCGCCACTTTCTGGGTACTTCCCACCGTTTCTTCATAATGGATATTCTGGCCGAGTGTCTTCGTCTTCAGACCGATTTTCAATTTGTTTGCGGTCACACTGTCAGGCGAACCTATGATCCGGTACCCTTTCTTCCTGACAGCTTCAAGGACGAATCCTTCTTTCCTCAGCTCTTCAATATGCTTCCACACGGCAGCCCTCGAACAGCCCGCAATGTCAGCGAGCGCCTGGCCGGACAGGAAATCATCCGGTGAATCCGATAATGCCGACAAAAGCTTCTCTCTTATGACCGATTGCATGTTTTCACCCACTTTTTGATTGACGCCTTTTCATTCGGAAGTTCTCCGTTTAAGATGGCCGCTTCGATTTTTGCTATTTCCTCTTTCACCCATGGTCCTCCCGGCTTCCCTTTCCATTTGATCAACTCTGACCCGGTCGCCTCGATATCCTTTACTGAATGGATGGGCAGTTCGTCGTAGCGATCGAGTATTTCAGAATGGGGAGAGCTTGAGATACAGGAAGCAACGGATTCTACGTTCACTACCCCGTTCCTTCCTGTCTTATACAGTAGCAGTGGAGACCAGTCTCCTTCAAGGCGCTTCTTCAGGGATTCCCTCTCTTTTTCCCTCGCTTTGATTTCCTTTTTAGGCAGTCGCCAGGATTTCAAGAATCCGCTATCCATCACATGGAAGAGCAGGAATAGCCATGACTGGTCCTTTGAGAGTGATCTCACTGCAGGGTTCTCCCTCATGGCTTCCATAACATTCTCATAGTTATTCAGCATCGGAAGCTCACGGTATAGTCTGGTGCGAATCAGGAGGTCAAAGGCCAAATGCTTGTTCACTGAAGCAAGGACCTTTTCGAATTCCATCGTCTTTCTCTCGACGGCAATATGGCTCATCAAGGAGCTGTGGCGGACAATCGCCTCTCTTGTTTCATCTTCCATATGGAAACCAAGCTGGGCAACGAAGCGTATCCCCCTCATCATCCGGAGAGCATCCTCTGAAAATCGTTCATCAGGGAGACCGACCGTGCGGATCTTCTTGTCGCGAAGATCCCGCCTGCCTCCAAACGGATCTTTTATCCTGCCCCTTGCATCCATGGCCATGCTGTTGATGGTGAAGTCCCTCCTTTGAAGATCTTCCTCAAGGGACCTTACAAAATCGACAGAATCGGGTCTCCTGAAATCCTGATAGCCTGTTTCCGTCCTGAAGGTCGTCACTTCAAACCTTCCCGAGCCCGTCAATACTAAAACGGTTCCGTGGTCGATTCCGATATCCACCGTATCGCGGAAAATGCTTTTCACCTCTTCAGGAAGAGCAGAAGTGGCTATATCGACATCATTGATGGGCCGTCCAATGAGATGGTCCCTGACTGATCCACCCACAAAATATGCCTCATATCCGTTCGCTTCCAATTCAAGGAGAACGGGCAGCGCCTGGGAAAATTCCCTCGGTAACATCCTATCTCCCCCTTAGATCAATTCCTTGTAGATCGACTCATACTGGTCGACCACTCGATTCCGGTGGAATTTTGTGCGTACGGTTTCAAGTGCATTCCTCGAAAGCTCTTCATAAAGAGCTCCGTCCTTCAATGCCTTGACGGCTTTACTTGCCACGGCTTCAAGGTCACCGAGTGGACAGATGAAGCCATTCACCCCATCTTCGATCACTTCCGGGATCCCCCCGATATCAGTGCCGATCGCCGGTACTCCACAGGCCATGGCCTCCAGGGCCACAAGACCGAAGCTCTCTTTTTCGGACAGAAGCAGCTTGAGGTCGCTGATGGAGTAGAGTTCTTCCAAGTTGTTTTGTTTCCCCAGGAATAAGACATATTCCTCGATCCCCAGCTCTTTTACGAGAGAAGAGATTGTCCCCATTTCCGGGCCGTCTCCTACCAATAGCAGCTTTGAGGGAACAGCTTCCCGGATTTTGGCAAATGCACCCACAACATCCTTCACCCGTTTGACCCCCCTGAAATTCGAAACGTGGATGAGCACTTTTTCATGAGGCTCTATCCCGTATTCCATCCTAAGGTGGGCTGAGTTGGTCTTCCGGTACACCCTTTCATCGATAAAATTGTATACCGTGCGTATATCTTTGTCTGGCCGGATCAAATCGTCCGTCTGCTTCACGAGGGCTGTCGATACCGCTGTTACAACATCGGATTTTTCAATTCCGAAGCGGATCGCCCCCGTCAGTGAGGCGTCATATCCGAGCACCGTGATATCCGTACCGTGAAGAGTGGTGACGATCTTCACGTCCCTACCCGACATTTGTTTCCCAAGGATGGCACAGACGGCATGAGGGATCGCATAATGGACGTGAAGGATATCAAGTTCCTCCCGTTCCACGACCTCGGCCATTTTATTGGCCAGTGCGATATCATAAGGCGGATACTGGAAGACGGAGTACTGGTTCACCTCCACCTGGTGGAAGTAGATATTATGGTACATCTTGTCCAATCTGAAAGGGATGCTCGAGGTGATGAAATGGATTTCATGTCCTCTTTCTGCAAGCAGTTTTCCAAGCTCTGTTGCCACGACCCCCGAGCCCCCGACTGTCGGGTAGCATGTGATTCCGATTTTCAACTTCATTATTGTTACTCTCCTAATAAATCATGATGCAATGTAATGGGTGAATGCGTGAAGAACCCTTCAGCATGAAGGGAGCCTACTTCCTTGCCCATCATGGTTTCCCTCGCCTCCACGGACTCTATGTAGCCTTTTGTGAGCGGTGTCGCCACGCCGGATGCCTGAATGAACTGACTCGTATAGGCACGGAGGCTGTCCACCTTCTTATCCATATAGCCTTCGATATCCACCATGTAGTCCGGACGGTGGAAACCGTTGATCATGTAGTAATATAAATGCTGGGGTTTATGGGCGTCCAACTCCCCGTGGAATTTCCGGATCCCCGCCGAGAAGTACGCTTCAGTGATCAGACGGGATGCGTTACCGTGATCGGGGTGGCGGTCCTTTTCATACGGGGCAAAGATGACTTTGGGACGAAAAGTACGTATGACTTCGACGACCTTTTTCAAATGATCCTCGTTTATGTATATGCCACGATCGGGAATATCGAGGGTGATCCGCTCTGATGCACCAAGGATCTCTGCGGCCTTCTTCGCTTCTTCCAAACGAAGATCCACCGTTCCGTTGGATGACAGTTCAGCATGGGTAAGATCGCAGATGACGATGCGTTTCCCTTTTGCCGCGTATTTGGCAATGGTCCCCCCCATACCGATTTCGACATCATCGGCATGGGCTCCAAAGGCCAGAATATCGATTTGTTGCTCACTCATTCCCATTGATGATGCTCCTCCATTCGATATCTCCTCGTTCCAGCCCCTTGACCAGGACTTCCGCACTCCCCATATTCGTTGCAAGGGGAACGCAATACACGTCACATAGGCGTATCAAGGCTGATACGTCCGGTTCGTGGGGTTGGGCAGTCAATGGGTCCCTGAAGAACAGGACAAGGTCCATCTTATCATTCGCAATATAAGCTCCGATTTCCTGATCTCCCCCAAGGGGTCCAGACCTGAAGCGATGGACCGGCAATCCGGTTTCTGTCGTGATCCTTGTACCGGTCGTCCCGGTGGCAAAAAGGGAGTGCTGCTCAAAGATGGGCTGATAAGCCAACACGAAACGAATCAGATCGTCTTTTTTCTTATCATGGGCGATTAGCGCAATATTCATGAGAGTCACCTTCTATTCCAGTATATTTTCAAGGCCGTAGACGAGGGTCTTCAGCTCCATGACCGTCTCCACGCATACCTTCACGCCCGACATGAAGCTCTTTCGGTGGAATGAATCATGACGGATCGTCAACAGTTCTCCTTCGCCGCCAAGCATGACCTGCTGATGGGCCACGAGTCCCGGAAGACGCACACTGTGGATGTGAATACCATCCATTTCGGCACCACGTGCCCCCTGGAGGGTTTCCTTTTCATCGGGATGTCCCTGTTCTTTTGACTCCCTGACTTCCCTGATCATCTCGGCCGTCTTCACCGCCGTTCCGGACGGTGCATCGAGCTTCTGATCATGATGGAGCTCGAGGATCTCGATATCCGGGAAATATTTTGACGCCATTTGTGAAAACTTCATCATCAAGACGGCCCCGATGGCAAAGTTCGGTGCGATGATGCAACCGATTCCCTTATCTTCCGCCAGGGTTTTAAGCTCTTCCAACTGTTCTGCTGTGAATCCCGTTGTACCGACAACCGGTCTCACACCGTGCTCCAATGCGGTCCTCGTATGCGTATACCCCACTTCAGGCGTTGTAAGGTCGATCAGGACGTCCGGAAGTTCATGAGCGAAACATTCTTCCAGCGAAGCAAACACAGGGACCCCGGCAGCGGCTTCCTGTTTATGATCGATCACACTCACCAATTCGAAATGATCCGTTTCTTCCACAAGGGTGACGGCTTCCTTCCCCATTCTTCCCCTCGGCCCTGCTATCGACACCTTAATCATTTCCATTGTCATCCCCTCCTTCTATACGGGTCCACCGATCTTTATCACGGGTAGTAAATTTTTCCATCACCCGGTCATGTGCGTTCTCGAGGCTTATGCCAAGGGAATTGGCAAGGCAGATCACCACGAACAAGAGGTCACCCAACTCCTCATCGATGGCCTTTTCAGTTTCCGAATCTTTTTTTGGCTTTTCACCATAATAATGATTGATTTCCCTGGCTAGTTCGCCCAATTCTTCGGTCAGCCTGGCCATCATGGCCAATGGGCTGAAGTACCCTTCCTTGAATTGACTTATGTATGCATCCACATCGTTTTGCATTTGTTCCATTGTCTTCTTATTCATGAGTCGTCACACTCCTCTATTATCTTTTATCATGTTAGCTAAACTTTACCGTCAATACAACTATTACGCATGCCCCCGGTCGTTTATAAATGTTATTGCCAGTTTGTATCCCTTCCTATATAATGTCTCTGTCAACCAGTTCACTACGGTATTGAGGGAGGTTTCAACATGTTAGGGCTCCGCCTTAAAAATATCATCTTCATCATCCTGGGTTCAGCCATCTTCGCATTCGGATTAGTTCATTTTAACATGAGAAATGAATTGGCGGAGGGCGGATTCACAGGGATCACCCTGATCCTATACTTTTTGTTCCATATCGATCCATCCTATTCGAACCTTGCCCTCAACATCCCCCTGTTCATTCTCGGGTGGAAGCTCCTGGGTAAGAAATCGTTCGGGTATACCGTCATCGGCACCGTCGGACTATCCGTCTTCCTATGGATCTTCCAGCGCTATCAGATGAATATCAACCTGGAAGGAGACCTTTTCCTTGCAGCCCTGTTTGCCGGGGTGTTTGTCGGGATCGGACTCGGAACGATCTTCCGTTTCGGCGGGACGACGGGGGGAGTCGACATCCTGGCAAGACTTGCACATAAGTACATCGGCTGGAGCATGGGACGGACCATGTTCATGTTCGACGCTGTCGTCATCCTTGCGTCCCTACTCACTTATCTTCAATATCGGGAGGCTATGTATACGCTCGTCGCCGTGTTCGTGGGGGCAAGGGTCATCGACTTCATGCAGGAAGGTGCGTATGCTGCCAGAGGCGCCATGATCATCTCCGACCATCACGAAGAGATCGCCAAGATGGTCCATGACAAGATGGATCGCGGCGTCACCGTGCTGAAGGGGCACGGATCCTTCACAAAGCAAGACAGGGAAGTCCTCTATTGCGTGGTGGGGAAAAACGAAATCGTCCGGCTTAAAAATATCATCAATGCCATAGATCCTCACGCCTTCGTATCCGTTACCGTCGTGCATGACGTCCTTGGAGAAGGTTTCACCTTGGATGCGGATAAGAATCCCCTCGACCTTTGAGAGCCCCTTTCAGATAAAAAAACAGCTCCAGACGATCCCTTCAGGATCGTCTGGAGCTGTTTTTATTAATCATCGTTGTTCATACCGGTATAGATCAGGATCAGACGGAGAAGCTCGATGATAGCCACCGCCGCTGCCGCCACGTACGTCATGGCCGCCGCGTTCAGCACCTTCTTCGCGTGACGCTCCTCCTCATTGCGGATCAAACCGAGTGAAACCACCTGGTTCATGGCCCGTGAGGATGCATTGAACTCAACCGGCAGTGTAACAAGCTGGAACACAACACCGAGTGCCATGAGGACGATCCCCAATAAGAACATTCCTGTCGCCTGGGTGAATATCCCAATCATAAGGAAAACCCATGACATATTAGACCCGATATTCGCTAGGGGAACCAGTCTGTGACGGAACCTTAGGAAAGCATAGCTTTCCGCATCCTGGATCGCATGTCCGACCTCATGGGCTGCAACGGCCGCACCCGCAACGGAATGACCGTGATAATTATCCGGGGATAGTGCCACCGTTTTGGTGACCGGGTTGTAGTGGTCACTCAGGAATCCCCTGCCTTCTACAACCTTTACATCATACAATCCGTTATCATCCAGGATTCTGCGGGCTACTTCCATACCCGTCATTCCTGAAGTGGATCTGACTTTGGAATATTTATTGAATGTGCTTTTTACTCTCATCTGTGCAATGATCGGAATGAGAGCGATCAGTAGAAAGTAAACCAAAAATCCTACCATTATCGCCATAACCTCCACATGTTAAATTACCTAAATTCTATAGTGATATAAGGTTCCTGTCAATTTTTTTGTCTTTCTGTTGTTTTCGCTTCCTTTTGACCCTTATATTTTCTCCAACCTACGTAAGATAATGTGGAAATGATGATGCTTCCTGTAGAAATGATCACCCACCATAAGGACGGATCGGCCTCATCCTCGGTCACATTTTCAAATAAGTCCTTCAAATCTCCTTCCAGCGTGGTCAATTCCGTCATCCCCTCGCTCTTGAGCACGCTTTTACGATAGTGATCCAAGTAGGTGATTTTGGCATCAAGCGCCTGGGAGCGTTCCACAGGCAGATCAAGCCTCACACTTGGCTGAATGATATTATATTTGGAAAGAAATGCATTCAATGTGGAATGGTAGGCTTCCATATCCCCTTCTTCCGCTGCAGTCTTCACGTCGCTGAAAGCTTCCATGATGGGATCTTCCATCTCAACCCAAAGGGGCTGATAGCGGCTGGACAGTGTATCGATTACGAGCCTGAACTTGGTTACCGCATTTACCTTTTGGGCATGGTCAGCGGAAACCTGATTGATGCTTTCCACGGCATAGTCATGGGACATCGTCAGGATCCTCAGCTCATCCATGGACAAGGGGCGGCTGCCACCCGAAGCAGGGAATACCTCAGAAAAGTGGGTAAGGAACTTTTTTGCCTCTTCATATTTCCCTGCCTTCGTCATCTGAAGTGCCTGGTCGGCCAATTCATCAAGTTCCCCTGTACCGGCAGGCGATTCCCCCAGGGCATGAAATGGTTCCGGTACCAGCATGAGTGCTATGACAATAAATAACAGTTGAATGACTTTCATTCTCGTCCCCCCTATTGCTACTAGTAAAGTGTATGAAGGGGTGGACAAGAGTAGACCTCTTTACAAACTCAGGGAGTTCCTCGCCGTCTTCTGGGTGAAATAATAGGCAATCGCAATAGAGGCGATGCTGAGCCAGAAGGTAAAATAACCGATGTGCTGTATGTACATGTATAGCTGGGAATAGATAGGATATTGCATATACACATAATCAATGATGTCATTATGGACAGCCCATACGGCCCCCACCATGATATGCCAAGGCTTCACCCGATAAAACGAGGAATACAGGATTCCCTGGACCGCCATGGCCCCGTGGGACACCATGAGCATGTATCCTTCCCAAGGAAGATCACCCGATACCCAAAGAGTCAGCAGATTCATGACAATCGCCCACACCCCGTACTTGAAGAGGGTGATGATGGCCAGAACCTCGAATATCGGCCAATTCCGCTTAAGCAGGAAGGCGATAAGGACAAAGCAGAAAAACAGGCTTGCTGTCGGACTGTCCGGAACAAACGGGATGAAAATCCCCGGTGTTCTCTCAAGCTGAGGCATATACCATATATATCCGTATATCGTACCGAGCACGTTGACCACCAGAAGTAGCCACAAAAAACTTCGATTCTTTAACAATGACCATAACCAGATCATATTTATCCTCACCTTTCTGTCCATGAGAAAAGAGAGCCAGCGTAAGCGGCTCTCTTCAACATTATTCATTCTAGACCTGAAATGAATTCTGCTAGCTTATCAAGTTCCTCATCGGAGCCTTGAAATAGATCGGCAGGCATTCCAGGCGGCTTGCCGTTCACAGCGATATCCGCCACTTCATCGGCTGAGAGCCCCGTCCCAACAAGGGATGGTCCTGCTCCGCCTTGGAGATTTTCACCGTGACAGTTGATACAACCATTCTTTTGATCTGCAAAGATTTTATACCCCTCTGACTCTTTATCAAAGTCAGCTTCTGCCTGGATTTTCCCCTGTTCCTTCGCTGCAGCCCAGTCATGTGTCGCGACGGACTCCCATGTCAGGAAGTAGGTTGCAGCCAGTGCAAGAAGCATGAAGCCGGTTGCAAATGGACGCTTTGTCGGGCGTCGTTCCGGTCCCCTGTCGATGAAAGGAGCCAGGAGTAGCGCACCGAAAGCGATTCCCGGAATGATGAAGGCACCAATCACATTATAAGGACCAGATGCGTACGTGTACTTCAATAATTGATAGAGAAATAAGAAATACCAGTCAGGCAGCGGAATATATCCCGTATCCGTCGGGTCGGCGATCCGTTCCAACGGAGATGGATGAGCCACTGTCAAGCAAAGATAACCGATCAGGAAAACAGCTCCCACCAGCCATTCCTTCAGCAGGAAGTTCGGCCAGAAGGCTTCTGTTTTACCAGGGAACTCCGAATAGTCTTTTGGAATATTCGGTTTTCGTTCAGCAGGAACACGCGAGTCCCCTACAAACTTCATCCCTTTACCACGATGCATAATGTCCCCTCCTTTTAATAGGTTTGTTCGATTTTACAACGGTCCAGATATACCCTGCTTACGGATCATGAGGAAGTGAGCTCCCATCAGTCCGAGTAAAGCTGCCGGCAGGAAGAATACGTGGATCGCGAAGAATCGTGTAAGCGTCTGCGCCCCTACAATATGGGGATCACCTGCGAGGAGGGACTTGACCTGATCACCTATGAACGGGGTTGCTCCCGCAATCTCAAGGCCGACCTTCGTCGCAAATAGCGCTTTCATATCCCAAGGCAATAAGTAACCCGTGAAGCCTAGACCCAACATGACGAAGAAGATCAATACCCCAACGACCCAGTTCAATTCACGAGGTTTTTTATAGGCTCCCTGGAAGAATACACGCAGGGTATGTAGGAACATCATGACGATGACGAGACTGGCACCCCAGTGGTGCATACCGCGTACGATCTGTCCGAATGCCACTTCATTTTGCAGATAATAAACCGATTCCCATGCATTTTTGATATCCGGAACATAGTACATCGTCAAGAACATCCCGGACAGGATTTGAATAACGGTAACGAAAAATGTCAAACCGCCAAAGCAGTAAACGAACGCAGAAAAGTGATGCGCAGGGTTTACGTGTTCAGGCACTTCGTGATCCGCAATATCACGCCATAGCGGCGTAATGTCTAGACGCTCGTCCACCCAATCATAGATCTTGTTAAGCACTGAATACGCCCTCCCTACTTCTTAACGAATTTATTTGGTTCAGGTTGTCCAAGATACAGGATCCCGTCTTTCTCTTTTGTCGGATATGAATCCAACGGAGCGGTAGGCGGTGTCCCGGGAACGTTTTCACCATTCTTGTGGTAAAGTCCGCCGTGACATGGACAATAGAACATTTCTTTGTGATCTTCACTTGCGTTCCAGTTGACCGTACAACCCAAGTGCTTACAGATCGGTGAAAGGGCAATGATCTTGCCTTCCTTGTTTTTGTAGACCCAGGCCGTCTGTGTCACATCCGATGTATACCAGGCATCTTTCTGCTCATAAGAGAAGTCGACACGCACAGGCTCATTGGAAAGTTCGGACACTTTTTGTTTCGTTGCTTTAAAATCCCCAGATGCTTCCGCTTTCAAAACTGGATCAACAGCAAAACGGACCATCGGCATCAGCATACCCGCTGCCATGAAACCGCCTACACCCGTGAGTGTATAGTTAAGGAATTGACGTCTGGAAACACGCTGCTTGCTCATCCTTTTCCCCCCTCTGTCGTAAGGTAAGTCCATCCCGGACATATTTCGCACAAATATAAAACTAGGACATAACCATGATATATTAAACTTTTTGTAAAATCAATAACTGTATTGTCTAAATAATACAACAATGTGAAGTTTTTATGAATTTTTCTGCCACTTCTGAACAATCACATTCAGGAGCTGTTTCACCTGATCTTCCATGATCGAATGCTTGTATTGCTCGTCGAGATGCTCGAGCGGGATCGGAGGCACCCAGATCAGCCCGTCACCCATCAGCTCCTCCACCCCTTTCCATCCGCTATCCGACGTCAGGAAGAAGCAATGCTTCACACCGCTCTCCTTCAGGCCGTTTCCCCACTGGGCGAGACGTTCCTGCTCACCGGGATATCCGGTATTCAGGGAGTAGGTGTAAGGCGGGGTAATGATCATCCTGCCTTTGAACTGCCTTTCGAGATGGAAGCACAGGAGGGTGATGAATTCCATCTGTGCTGCAGACGTGCGGATACCGCTTCCGAAATCGGCCGGGATCAGTGGTATGACGGCGGTGTCTATGTATTCCTTCTGCTGTTCAAATACGTCTATATCATGTGTATTCCAATTCATTTTAAACCCTCTCTTTACAAATCTATCCTTCGTTACCATCATATCATTAGTCCACCCTGTTTTAAAGCGATTTCATCAGTGGAGCCAGGCAAATAAAAAGCGGATAGGACAAAACTAAAAGAGGCCCCTTTAATACCGAACACGATCAGTATAGGATCTTAATAACGCTCATGATCTCCGTGCAAGACTTCGCTTTCCGCGGGTAGCCCGTGAGCCTCCTCGGCAAGCCTGCGGGGTCTCACATCAGCTACTCTTCCCGCAGGAGTCTTCGTCTTGCACTCCGATCAACCGCTGGAAACGATGAAATTTGAATGTTCATTAAACAAAATTTAAAACCCGAATCATTTGCTATATCGTAGGCAAATGATTCGGGTTTTACTATGACTATAACATGTTTGTCTCAGCCTCTTATCATTTCATCCTTCCAGCGTTTGAAGTTTAGAAGTCAATTCAAGGAATGCCTCCTTGTCCCCCTCATCAAGGGCACGGTCGATCGCCTCTAAGAGACGGTCCTTATGGAAGGAGTGCAGGCTTTCCGTCAGGAACTGCTCTGCAACGGCCTTATCCTTCTCATTGATCAGAAGGTATTTTGGCATGAACGGATTCTCTTCCAGGACGGCAGCGAACTGATAGCTTGCATTCGCCTTGCTGAAATTAAGCTGGATGTAAATGTCTTCATCTTTGTTCAAACGGATATCGTGAAAGGACTTTTCCGCGTCGGTCGTCATGATATTCTCTTTATAGAACCTGAACGGAACTTCTTCCACACAGTGGGTGGACATGACGAGTCCTCTCGGGCAATACTGGGATTCTTCGACGAAATGAACCTTCTTCATCAATTGGTCATGACTCATCAGATAATTCAGGATCCACACGCATTCTCTGCGCTTCAGTTGATACCGATTTAAAAACCAGCGGATAAAATCTTTCTTCTCGTTGACAGAAACAGGGGTGGCCATGGTATTCCCTCCTCTGCGAAAATGGTCTGTTACAATCTATATTCGGACATGCCTTCTGTGATGCCTGGTTCAGTCTTGCAATCTTTCTATCAGATCCTGCCACTCATCGTTGGACGGGTCCATGACGATCAGCTGTTTATATACTTCTACCGCTTCTGTCCGAAGTCCTTCCTCTACAAGAAACTCTCCATACTCGAGAAGGAATTCCTGATGATTCTTAAAGTCAGTATATGCAAGACGATAATGGTTTAATGCATCCTTATATTGTTCAAGCCCCTCATATGCTTTGGCAAGGTCCCAGGAAAGCTGTGGTTCTTCCTCTCCTTCCCCTTTGACAATCGCTGCGATTTCAAGAACATCTTCGTATTTGTCATAGGCAAAGAATAACTTATTCAGGACCAGGGCCGCTTCCAGATATCCGGGATCCAGTGCAAGGGCATTCCTCAGGAGTTCTTCTGCATCGGCGTCCAGACCGAGTTTCAATGCAACCCTGCCCCCGAAGAAGCTGAGCTCCTTATTGAACTCATCTTGTTTTTGTCCTTCCCTGACCGTTTCCAGGCTTTCCTCCAGGCGCTCATCATGCTCATACGCCCGTGCCAATAGGAGATATACGGAGTGATACTCGGGGTCCAGTTCTTTGACAGACTCCAATTTCTCGATGGCCGTTTCATAGAATCCCGCTTGATAGGCCGTGAATCCGTAGCCGAACAGGGTGTTGATCTCGAGGTGTTCTTCAAGGGCTATCTCATAATGCTTCAGGGCTTCCTCAAATGCCCCTCCAACGCTATATGCCTCAGCCAGCCTCTGATGGATATGGACACCGCTGAACTCCACGTGGCCCGCTTCGACAAGGGAGGTATAGTACCTGATAGCCTCGAGGAATCTGCCTGTTTCCGAATAAAGCTCGGCTAGCCCAAAGTCGATAACAGGCTCATCCGGGAGAAGCACTTTGGCACTCTTGAGCTTCTGCTCACTGACTTCGAATAGTCCCTGCATCTGATAAAGATCTGCCAACAGGAGAAGTCCTCTAGGATACACCGGATCTTCCTTATCAAGTTCCGACAGGCGTTCCACGGCTTCTTCTTCCTTATCCATCTCCACCAGGATCTCCGCGATTTCTATTAGGAGCTCCCCTTCACCAGGATAGTACTCCAGCAGATTCTCATAGAGCGATTTGGCTTCTTCAAGGAAGCCGAGGTGATGCAGTTCCTCTGCGAGTGAGAACTTTTCTTCATGTGTGCCGAACTTCATTGTTTCATCAAGGTGCTTCATTGCTTCTTCCAGTTTGCCTTCTTCCAGGGAAGCGATCATTTTTTCTCCAGTGGTCATGGTCAATCTCTTCATCCTTTACATGTATGTTCCTCGGCATTACAGCCGGTATGGAGTAGGCTCCACAAAAAATCCGGGGGTGCGTATGATAATCTCTTCACCTTTCCCCTGACAAGCTATAGGACGCCCGTCCAGGAAAAGACTTTCCCCTTTACTCATCGTACATTTTAGCACAAGTTGGGTATCTTGAACGAGCAAGTCGCCCTCCTCATCGTTCTCCAAATAAAGGTTATAACTAATTTCTCTGCCGGGAGATAGAATTCCTCTATGTGGGTATATCCCGATTTTTTTCATAACCTCGTCATGAAGAGGGACTTTTTGTCCAATTGGGAGACCGATATGGGGAATCTTCACCGATTTCATCGTATTTTGCCAGATCCTCAGATGCTTTTCACGGGTTTTGGTGTCCGGTTCCGTCGAAAAAAAAGGGACAAAAGTAATGGGGTAGTGATTGAGGGCCTCTCTGATCCACCCCCATGGGACCGCTAATAGTGCATCGATATCCATGATGTCAGTCCAGATGACAGGGACTTTGCGGCACCTGCACTGACGGATGATCCCCGGTGTGATCCTTTGAGGGGTCGTTTTCATCCCGATGATGAAATCGAGGGGACTAGATTCCATCGTTTTCTTGATTCCCCTCCAATTTTCTTCAAATCGATATTCATATTCAAGGTGAAAGGCCGTCAGGATGGTTCTGCACCCTTTGCTTATGAAGTCATCCATGGACCCTTGATCCATGAGGTATCCCGGATAGTCAAGATCGCAAAAAACATGGGTCGGCCCCATAATAAAGGGAGAAACGTCCACCCGCATAAAACGGTACTGTGGGAATGAACGTCTGATGGCCGAGATGATCCCCTCTTCCACTAGGATCGACACAGGTTCGGAGCCGCCAATCATCCTTACTTGTTCCAAGATATATGAAGTCATGAAAACATCACCGTCCTTTATAGACAAGCTATGAAGGAGGTGATGTTTACATGACTATGTGCGTGCTATCAATTGATCAATTGATCGATATGTTCGAAGAATTGAGGATATGAAATATTAATGGCTTCATGGTTTTGCAATACCACATCAGAGGTCGTGATCAAGGACGCGATGGCCAGTGTCATACCGATACGGTGATCCCCCCAGGAATGAACTTCTCCTCCGTGAAGGTCCTTCTTCCCGCGGATGATCATCCCATCATCCGTGGCTTCGATGTCGGCTCCGAGCTTTTTCAGTTCCTCGACGATCGCATCGATGCGGTTTGTCTCCTTCACCTTCAACTCTTCTGCGTTTTTGATCACCGTCGTCCCTTCTGCCTGAGTGGCAAGGAGAGCGATAATGGGGATTTCATCGATTAAGGTCGGGATGGTATCTCCTCCGATTTCGACTCCATGCAGACTCGATGTTTCAACGAGAAGATCTCCTACTGGTTCCCCTTTGGCATCTCCCGAAGGAATGACCTCAATGGATGCCCCCATCTCTTTCATGACAGAAAGGATCCCCGTCCTTGTCTCATTGAGACCTACATGCTTCAAGCGCACACGACTCCCTGGAACGATGGCTGCCGCAACCATGAAAAAGGCTGCTGAAGATATATCTCCAGGTACATCGACCGTGCATCCCTTGAATGCCTGGCCACCCGTCACTTTGATGCTCTGCCCTTCCCTCGAGACTTCTCCGCCGAACTGGGCGATCATCCTCTCGGTGTGGTCCCTGGTCCGCTCCGGTTCGATCACTTCTGTCACCCCTTCAGCCTGTATGCCGGCAAGAAGGATCGCAGACTTCACCTGGGCGCTTGCAACGGGTAGTTCATATCGGATCCCTTGAAGATCCCCACCCCTGATGGAAAGGGGTGTATAATCCCCGCCTGCGCGCCCATCGATCATTGTTCCAAGCAGCTTCAAAGGGCCTGCCACCCGCTTCATCGGCCGTCTGGCAATGGATTCATCACCGATGAGGATGGAATGGAAAGGCCGCCCTGCAAGGAGCCCCATGATGAGCCGGGTAGTAGTTCCGGAGTTTCCTGTGTCAAGAATATCAACAGGTTCCTCCAGTCCTTCCCAGCCCTTACCGTGTACGATGATTTCATCTTCAGAAACGTCGATCTGCACCCCGAGTTTCCTGAAGCATGAGATTGTACTCAAACAGTCGTCACCCATAAGGAAGTTATGTACCTTCGTCTCTCCTTCTGCAATGGAGCCAAACATGATGGCACGGTGGGAGATGGATTTATCGCCCGGCACATTGATTTCTCCATCCAGTCCCCCTGCCGGTTTCGCCAGTCTTTTACTGTCCTGCATATTGATTCACCTCATCCTAAGAATAATTCATAGCCTGTTTTATTTGTCAGGCATTTCATCGCCTTGTCCCTGTCCTGAGACGTTTGGAAGCTGATGACCAGCACTCCGTATATGTCTTCACGCGTCTCCATGATCCGGATATTGGTCAGACTGATCTCCTCTTCGGCCAGATAACCCGTGACCTCCGAGATCACACCCGGGTAGTCGGGTACATCTACGAAGAGATCATAAAAGGATGGGATGGCGCCTTTTGAAAGCATCGGTAGCTCGTCCCTGAATGATTTTGCTTCCTCGAAGTAGGATGCGATCACTTCGGGATCATTTTCTTCGATCATATCGATGACTGCTTTCATCTCCTCATTCCACTGGTCAAGCTGGGCAAGAAGGACTTCCCTGTTCTGCATGGTGATGTCTTTCCACATGACGGGGCTCGATGAAGCGATCCTGGTGATATCACGGAATCCACCGGCAGCGAGTCTCCTTACATAGGGATGATCCTCAGCGTGACGCTTCGCCTGCTGAACGAGTGAGGCTGCTACGATGTGGGGGAAATGACTGATTGTTCCCGTGACAGCGTCATGCTCTTTCGGATCAATCACGATGAACTTCGCCTGGGTCCCCTTAAGCCACTCCTTCAGCTCGTCAATCCTCTCTTCCGAGTGCCCTTTCCCTGGAGTAAGCATGTAAAAGGCGTTCTCAAATAGAAAATCCTTGGCAGCCGTGACGCCGCTCTTATGAGAGCCGGCCATGGGATGTCCTCCTATGAAACACCATTTATTAGGAAGAATGCTCTCCGCCCTGTCCATGATTTGTGCTTTTGTACTTCCTGTGTCGGTTATGATGACAGTCGGCTTCAAGTTGAAATCCCGGAATGTTTCAAGAAGTTTTTCCGTCTGGAAGACAGGCGTCGATATGATGATCAGATCCGCTGATTCAACAGCATCCTTCAATGATTCGACGGCTTCATCGATGATTCCGAGGCTGAGACCAAGCTTCATTTCCTTTTCCTGCACATCAAACCCTGCAACCCTTGCTTCGGGATGCTGATTCTTTATACACAGGGCAAGGGACCCCCCGATGAGTCCAAGCCCTATCACTACTACATTACCCTTCATGTTCCTTCCACCTCGTCCCGTTAGAAAAAAGTCGGAAAGAAGATTCTTTCCGACTGGTCACTATTCATTGTGTCAATCTGGCTCCAAGGAATTCTTTCATCTTGGAGATCACTTCATCGTTCTGTTCAGTAGAACCGACTGTCACCCTCACAGTATTCGGGATGCCAAGAGCCTCCCCAGATCGTACGATGTAGCCTTTGCTCATGAGGAACTGGAAGACTTCATCTCCGCTCACGCCGAAATCGATCAGGATGAAATTTGCCTGGGATGGAAAATACTTCAGCCCATTTTCTTCACAGAAATCATAATATTGTTGAAGACCCCTGCGGTTTGCTTCCTTGCATTTCTCGATGAATGCCTGATCCGTTAGTGCCGACAGGGCTGCCCCCTGCCCCAGTGCATTATTATTGAATGGTTCCCTGATCGGTTCAAGCTTACTGATGACCTCTGCACTTGCCACACCGTAGCCGACACGGAATCCGGCGAGACCATATGCCTTGGAGAACGTCCGTGTGATCAACAGCTGAGGGTATTGCGGAAGAAGGTCGATGGACTGGTAGTAATCATCAGCCACCACATATTCATAGTACGCTTCATCCAGCACCACCAGCACATGCTCAGGAACCGCATCAAGGAAGGAGACAAGCTCGCTTCTCCGGATATACTCTCCTGTAGGGTTATTCGGTGAACACAACCACACGACCGATGTTTCCCCATCAATGGCGGAAAGCATCGCATCCAGATCGTGAGCACCATTTTCCTTCAACGGGATCTCGCGGATTTCGGCACCTTCAACCAGGGCATTATGCTTGTATTGCGGGAAAGTCGGCACGGCCATCACCGTGTTCGTTTCGTTGCTCAGCAAAGCCCTGGCAATGATTTCGATCACCTCATCCGACCCGTTGCCGAATAATAGCTGACCGGGTTCGACTCCAAGGAAACGGGCGGTTCCCTCACGAAGTTCTTTGGCATATCCATCGGGATAGATCGCATGTGATAAAGCATGCTCGGCAAGATATTCCTTGACTGCCGGAGAGCAACCGAATGGATTTTCATTTGAAGCAAGCTTGACGACTTTATCCAATTTGTATTGAGCTTTCACGTCGTCCATCGTTTTTCCAGGTTGATATGATTTCAGATTATGAATTTGCGTTTTCCACTTCATGATTAACGTCCTTTCGTTCCAAGATCCGGCCGTAAACGGATGGCTTCGTTCTTATAGATATGCTTGATCCCTTCCTGTGGCTCCTCGGTGTTATAGTGGATCATCACACGTATGCACAGGGGCAGCCCGCCTTCCACATCCAGTTCCTGCATGCACATGACGGGTACAAACGTCCAGCCCTCCAGCTGCCGCAGTGCTTTCGCCGGGAAGACACTTCCAATGTCATTGGTTGCCGAAATGAACACAGAAGCGATCTTTTCAGGCTCGATACGATTATGTAGGATCATTTCGTCCAGTAGTTGCTTGGTTGAGAGGAGGACTTCCTGTTCCTTGTTAGATGCCGCAGTGGTTGCTCCTCTGATTCCACGGATCATTCCATCATCTCCTTCTTTCTATCTATTGATTGCGCGGATGAATGTGTCCGCTTCTTCTAGTTCTTCCTTTGATACCCGAGTAAGATAGGGTTCTCCGATGTTTCGGAGGAGAACGAATTGAGGTTCTCCGTTCTTCGCTTTCTTATCTCGTGTCATAAGGGCATAAAGGTCTGTAAACGCAAGTTCTTCCGGGATGGTCAGATCATATCCGAGAGAAGCTGACCAACGGGCGAATCCTTCGACGTCAAAGGATATCCCTGATAGTTTCCTGCTGAGATACAGGGCATAAATCATTCCCACCACCACGCATTCCCCGTGGGTGCGATTCCCGTATCCACTGGCACTTTCGACGGCATGACCGTACGTATGACCAAAATTCAGGTAGGCGCGCACACTAGATTCCCGCTCATCCCTGGCGACGATATCCGCCTTTACTTTAATTCCCCGTTCAAGGCATTCCTCCAAAAACAGATCATCGAGGGCTCCAGGTCCACGGAACGAATTCTTGATGTCTCTCAGGAAGCCTTCATCCGATAGGAATGCATGCTTGATGACTTCCCCGAATCCGGAAAGTACTTCCCGCTCAGGCAGGGATTTAAGATGATCAAGATCAAAAAAGACCGCCTCAGGCTGATGGAATTGCCCGATCATATTCTTACCAAGAGGATGGTTGATCGCCACCTTCCCACCGACTGAACTATCGTGTGCAAGGATGGTCGTCGGTACACCGATGAAGGGGATCCCCCTCATGAACGTAGAAGCCACGAATCCGGCCATATCCCCGATGGCACCACCGCCAAGGGCGATGACGATCGAACTCCGGTCAACTCCGTTTTCAAGACCATGGGTCATGGCCCGTTCGAATTCCTCGAGCGTCTTTGCCCGCTCCCCGCTTGGAGCCAGATGGACCGTTACATCGAAGTTCGTCTCAAGACTCTCCACGAGACCCATGCCATGAAGATCGTATACTGCTTCATCTGCAATGACCCAGATTTTACGATTCCTATATCCCTTTTCAATAAGAAAGGATGAAATGGATTCCCTCAAATGATTCCCGATGATGACGTCATACGTTTTGGAAGCTGTCTCGATCGCTACCTTTTTCATGATTAAAACTCCCTTGATGCCCGTCGCTGTCTTTCCACATTGTCCAATAGCTGGTCGAAGCGGTCACTATGGAATTGTTCCACAATCGCCGAAGCAAGCTCCCAGGCCACCACGGCTTCTGCTACGACGCTTGCTGCAGGGACTGCACAGCTGTCAGAACGTTCGATGCTAGCCCTGAAGGGTTCTTTCGTTTCAATATCGACACTTTCGAGGGGCTTGTAAAGGGTAGGGATCGGCTTCATGACACCTTTGACGCTGATCGGCATGCCCGTTGACATACCACCTTCGAATCCACCGAGACGATTGGTTCTTCTCGTATATCCATTCTGTTCATCCCAGATGATTTCATCGTGCACTTCACTTCCGGGTTTTCTTGCCATTTCGAAACCAAGTCCGAATTCCACCCCTTTAAAGGCATTGATGCTCATGACCGCCCTAGCAATCTTCGCATCCAGCTTACGGTCGTAATGCACATAGCTTCCGACACCTGCAGGCATGCCTTCGACAATGACTTCCACGACGCCGCCGATGGAATCTCCATTTTTCTTCGCTTCATCGATGAGATCCATCATTTTCTGTCCCGCTTCCTCATCGAGACACCTAACGGGAGATTCCTCCGTTACCGTCCTTAGCTGATCGATGGACTCATACGCTCCATTTTCGGACTTGATGCCACCGATTTCAAGTACGTGGCCTACGACTTCGATTCCGAGGAGCTTCAATAGCTTCTTAGCTACACTCCCAGCCGCTACACGTACCGTCGTTTCACGTGCCGATGAACGCTCAAGCACGTTCCTCAGGTCTCTGTGTCCGTATTTCATACCGCCTACAAGATCGGCATGACCGGGACGGGGCCTGGATATTTGACGCTTTACTTCATCGGATTCTTCAAAAGGCTCGATTCCCATGATCTTTGTCCAATGGGTCCAATCCTTGTTTTCTACTACCAGACCTACGGGAGAGCCGAGCGTCTGCCCATGACGGACACCTCCGACGATCTGAGCCTGGTCTTTTTCAATCTGCATCCGCCTGCCACGGCCATGACCTTTTTGACGGCGCGCAAGATCTTCATTTATATCTTCAGCCAATAGTGGCATTCCTGCTGGAAGTCCTTCGATAATGGTCGTTAATTGCGGACCATGGGATTCTCCTGATGTTAAATATCTCATAACACTTTCCCCCTTCAACTCGTTAAAGAATTATGTATCAATATAACATAACTGTCCTCAGAATTCCTAGTACTTATACGTAAAAAAACCAGATTTCCTGTAAAGTTTCCGACCCTTTCAGTGCTTTAGCAGAGCGCATCACCCCACCCAGGATCAGGGTAAGGGAGTGCTGTGGACGGATGCGTAAGCACTTCCATAATCATTGTAAAAAAACAGGATGACCCCCTTGCAGGAGTCATCCCGTTACATTGGACTTTCTGTAAAAGAAGGTCTCCTCTGATTGAAAACCATATTGTGAAGGAGTAAAGATCTGTTCTGTGCTCCCTACGAATAAAAATCCTCCAGGGCTTAAAGCCTCATTGAATTTCCTGTAGAGGGATGTTTTCGCTTCCTCTGTGAAATAAATGAGAACATTCCTGCAAATGATCAAATCAACATGTGAGTCAAAGGGATCCGCCAGTAGATTCTGCTGCTTGAAGGTGACACATTCGACAATGCGACGGTCCAGCGTATACCTCGTCCCATCTTTCACAAAGTATTTTTTCTTCAGCGACTCGGGTATTTCCTGAAGAGAGCGCTCTGGGTATACGGCCGTCCTTGCCCGTTGAAGGGCATTTTTATCAAGATCTGTCGCAATGATGGTGAATTGCTCGGGTTTCAAATGTTTCAATAGGATCATGGCAATGGTATACGGTTCTTCACCCGTCGAACAGGCAGCACTCCACACCCTCAATTTTGTTCCTTTCATCAATCTCGGTAAAACAGACTCTTCAAGGACCTCCCAGCGTTTTTGGTTCCTGAAGAACTCCGATACGTTGATGGTCATGCGGTCCAGGAATTCTTCCATCTGCTCCCTGTCGTTTTTGATCAGGTTGAAATACTCCTTGAACCCATGGCACCCTTTCTTTTCATACAAAGCCGTCAGGCGTCGTTTCATTTGCGCTTCTTTGTAAAGCGAAAGGTCGATATTGGTTTTACGCTTGACTGATTGAATGAACTCCATATATTCATTGGACAACTGGTTCACACTTTCTTCTTTCGGATTTTGCTACACCTACTATATCGAACGGAATGCATGAAAGTTTATGGGAAACAGGAAAACTTTATGACCATGTCGAGTAATCGACTTTCCGTTCCACCTCAGGGGGCGGCAATTCCTACTTATCCTGAAGTCGAAAAAAAGACAAACCGTTACGACGGTTTGTCGTGATGGATCAGTAGACCCACTCGTTCATCAATTTTGAGTATTCAAGGAGCTCTTCCTCTTTAAAGAACAATCCGATTTCCCTGACAGCGCTTTCAGATGAGTCAGAACCGTGAATGATATTTTTACCGACCGTCAGCCCGAAGTCCCCGCGGATCGTACCTAGATTCGCGTCTTTAGGGTTTGTGGCACCCATCATTCCACGAGCGGTGGTGATGACATTTTCCCCTTGCCAAACCATGGCAAAAACCGGTCCGGAAGTGATGAAATCGACTAATTCCCCGAAGAAAGGTCTTTCTTTATGCTCGCCATAGTGCTCCTTTGCAAGCTCTTCTGATACGTTCATCAACTTGGCTCCTGCAAGCTGAAACCCCTTTTTTTCGAAACGTGCGACAATATCACCGATTAGTCCTCGTTGCACTCCGTCCGGTTTGACCATTAAAAACGTTTTTTCCATGCTCCCCACTCCTATTATATGTATGTATAGTATGTCTTAGGACATTACAAAAAAATAGTAACAGAGTTTCGCATGTTTGGCAACGTTTCCATTTTAAATTTTCACAATATTTCTCAATATTTTCTTTTTCCAATATAATTTGCAATGTTTTTCAACGTACGCTTCACCTTGTTTGCAGGCAAGTGATCCAAGTCTTCAAGTGCCCTGTCGAGATACCTTTTGCTCAAGGCATAGGATCGTTCGATGGCATCTGTACCCCGTATAGCTTGTATAACTGACTGGATTTCTTCCGGTGAACTTTCTTCCCTTACGCGTATGATCTTTTCCTTCACTTCTGGAACATCCATGGCGTAAAGGACCGGAAGAGTGATATTCCCTTGCCAAAGGTCGCTTCCCGCAGGTTTTCCGAGCTCCTTCTCCGTTGAAGTAAGATCAAGGATATCATCGATGATCTGATAGCTCATCCCGACGTTGTACCCGAAGTTGAACAGTCTTCTATGTACTTCTTCCGGTGCTCCAGAAGAGATGGCGCCCAGCTGGCAGCTGACCGCGATAAGGAGTGCCGTCTTCCGTTTGATCCGGAGGAGATAATCCCTAAGATGCTGGTCATATCGATACTTGTCCTGAATCTGGGCAATTTCTCCTTTGCACAGTTCCACCAGTGTATGGGACAGGATCCTGTGGGCCTCCGGCACCCTGATGTGGGTCATGTACTCCAGGGCACGAGCGAAAATATAATCGCCTGTATACATGGCAACCCGATTATCCCATTGTGCCTTGATGGTGGGTTTACCCCTTCTGAGTTCCGCATCATCAATGACGTCATCATGGACAAGGGAGGCCATATGCATGAGCTCGAGGGATACAGCCGCATGTTTGACCACATTGATATCATAATCGCCATACTTGGCAGACAGCAGGACAAATACAGGTCGTATCCGTTTACCTCCAGCCTGAAGAAGGTGAAGGGAAGCTTCTTGTAAAAGGGAAGAATCCGATTGGATTGCCACTTCCAGCTCTTTTTCTATTTCCTCGATATCCGCTTTGAGAAACGAATACAATCTATTTAACTTCATAGTTTCTCCACCCATTTACCCAAAATATCGTACGTTCACTTTTTCCCGGAATGCATCGCTGCCACACCGCCGCTAAATGGCTTCACGTGAACATCCCTGAAACCTGCTTCCCCGAACATCGTTGCAAGTTCTTTCATGCCCGGGAAATCCCTAGCCGATTCCTGCAGCCATGAATATTCATTGAAGCTCTTGGCAAACAGCTTTCCGAAGATCGGCATGATGAACCGGAAGTAGCCATAATACATCTGTTTGAAAACCGGCATCGTAGGCTGCGATGTTTCCAGGCAGACGGCCATTCCTCCAGGCTTCAGTACGCGATTCATTTCTTTGAGGACATGAAGATAATCAGGTACATTCCGAAGTCCGAAGCCGATGGTCACATAGTCGAATGTGTCGTCTTCAAAAGGCAGTTCCATGGCATTCCCATGAATCAGTTCGATATTGTCAAAGCGTGAGTCCCGTACTTTCTCTTCCCCGATTGAAAGCATGTTCTGACTGAAATCGAGTCCTTTTACCTCTCCCGTCTCACCGACCTCTTCAGCGATGGCCAATGTCCAGTCCGCCGTGCCGCAACATACATCCAGTGCCTTGCTTCCTGGTTCCACTGACATATGCTTCATTGTTTCCTTGCGCCACTTTTTATGCTGTTGAAAGCTGATGACGGAATTCATCTTATCGTAATTCCCATATATTTTTTCAAATACTCCATGTACTCTCTGTTCTTTAGACTGCTGCATTCCTTTACCCTTCTTCCGCATATAATTTCGTCATTTCCCGTGGTTCGGCATAGGGCAGCAGTTCAAGTACAATCTTTTTCAGATTGGGAGCAACAAGACCCCCATCCTCCATATTCCGATGAACGGCCGCTTTCACACCCTCAATGAGCCGGTCTAGGGACGAAAGCAAATGCCTATGACCTTCACTTTTCTTTTTCAAGAGCCCGCTTTCCCTCAAGGCCGACGGTAGGCTAACCTTCGCCAGTGCCTGCAGGAAGCTTGTCGTTTCGGTCTCTTCCAAGCTGCTTCGCTCCTGGATGAGCTTCTTGTATACAAGCACATCCGAGACGACTTCTTCCCACCGGGAATCGTCCATGAATGCGAAGAAATTGGAAATGATAGAGGCTTCCCTCTTTTTCAGGGTCTTCATAAGGGCGGTGATATCGGCGTGATCCCCCTTGTAGATGGATATCTTGCTCTCGTTGACTTCCTTGATGGCTTTTGCGAGAATCGCGATCAAATCAACCTCATCCGTTTCAGCGAGGATTTTGTAATATAGACTACTGAAATACACTCCGGCAAGGACCGTGAGCTGCCTTTCTTTCAGCGGATCAAACTCCGAATTCGTGACTTTTTCATGGGTATCAAGGGCAATCTGCAAAAGCATGGCAGTAGAAATCCACTGAACCTCTTCCAAGCTGATGTCCCCATTCGCCTCTACAAACGGAAGTAAAAGGAAATGGATCCGATCCCGATCAATATAGGGATGATCGATATATTCCTTTAAATAAGAGTGATGCAGCTGCTCTTCCACATATTGATGAATGATATTCGCTTGATGGTTGCAATCAATGAATTTCATACCCGGTAATCCCCATTTCTACTATGTATCGATCTATAATTTTCAGCACTATGTATTATATCATAAATTCATGTCCAATTGGGTAAACCGCCGCGAGGTTTATAGTGAAGGGACGATGGCGAAGGCCGTACCTTCTTCCACGTCCCGCGGATTGTGCACCCTATTCACGGTCGACCTTATTTCCGGCTGTCGCTTTCCATTTCGCCATAGGCCGTCTGGATGGACGCTTTGCCCCGGATCTTGATGGCAGATGTGTGATCGGTGAATTGAGCGATCATCACTTCCCCTTTATCAAGCTTCTCAGAATGGTGGAAACGAGTATCCGTTCCCCGGGTCAGACCGATGACATTCACGCCATCTTCAATCGCTTTGATTACAATGTAGTCATTGCTGTTCATCCACGTTCACTCCCGAGTATTAGTCCTTGATGAACGAAAGCACTTCGTTCCTCGCTTGTGCGTCTTCCTTGTAGCTTCCGCGCACAGCCGTTGTAACGGTACTTGCCCCCGGCTTTTTCACGCCACGCATTGTCATGCACATATGTTCAGCTTCAACCACGACCATGACACCGTGAGGGTCGAGCGTCTCCATGATGGTATCTGCAACGGTCGATGTGATCCTCTCTTGAAGCTGAGGACGTTTTGCAACCGTCTCTACCGCACGTGCAAGTTTACTAAGTCCGGTCACCCTGCCATTACGGGGAATATAAGCTACATGAGCCTTCCCGAAGAATGGTACAAGATGATGTTCGCACATGGAGTGGAACGGGATATCTTTGACAAGGACAAGCTCTTCATGATCTTCACCGAAGATCGTTTCAAAATATTCCTTCGGATCCTGATTCATTCCCGAAAATACTTCAGCATACATTTTGGCTACCCTTTTTGGTGTATCGAGCAAACCTTCTCTATTAGGATTATCTCCTATCGCTTCCAGAATTAATCGGACAGCGTCTTCAATCTGGCGGTAATTCACTTCAGCCATCGTCGTTTCCTCCTAAAGTAACTTAAAGAAATAGTAACATTGTATATAGTATCACAAGCCATCACCCCCATCAAAGCAGAGTGCTTTGTGAACGCGCCGCGTGATGGCATCCGATAAAAAAAAGACCGCACAATGTGCGGTCTTTACGCTCAAAGTATGTAATTATTTTACAGCTTCTTTAAGCGCTTTACCTGGTTTGAAAGCAGGTACTTTGCTTGCTGAGATCTCGATTTCTTCACCAGTTTGTGGGTTGCGGCCTTTACGGGCAGCACGCTCGCGTACCTCGAAGTTACCGAATCCGATCAACTGTACTTTATCACCATTTGCCAGTGATTCCTGGATTGTATCAAAAACAGCGTCGACTGCTTTTGTTGCGTCCTTCTTAGAAAGTTCAGCAGCTTCTGCAACAGCATTGATTAGTTCTGTCTTGTTCATGCCATTCACCTCCTCCCAAGGAAATGCCTCAGTTTTGGTTCATTTACTTTTACTATCATTAGTAAACAAGTTTAGCGAATTCTATACATGAACAGTAAAAAATCGCTTGAAAACGTTGATGAATCAATATTCAACAACAATTCTGTTAGTAGATTATCATAATAGATTGGCCTTAGCAAGAATAAAACCAGAAATAATGGGAATCTTTTCTTATTTGATACACAAATGTAATAGAAACCCCTCTTTTTGCTTTAAATACAAGGTTTATCCATCATTCCACCCTTGGTCACTCTACCCTTTGGCACGTTTTAGTAAACCTTTTGACGCCTGGCTTGTCTGAGGTTAATGAGAAAAATTGCTTCATGGCCGATCAAAATGATCCAGATATCGGATTATCGTCTCCACCCTGTCCACTCATCGCCAGCCGGGTGTTCAAGCCACAGGGTCCTTCATGGACGGTCACTCACTGGGACAGTATCGTTCGACCGGTTTTGCATTTTTTATAGTACTCCAAGAGTTCCTCACACCTCTCCCCCGTCCGATTGCACGGGAGATTCGGGTACACCCATCCCCGATCACATTCAGGCTTCCCACCGGATGCCACCCATCTCATAAGCTGGGACACCTCTTATAGAGACCGCCTTCTTGCATGCCCCGGCTAACCGACCTGTCCGCTCAGTGCGGACAGGTGATGACGCTTTACTGTAGGACATCACCGATAGAAAGGCGGAATAACCCGCGATGCACGTCAGGAATTTCACATAAAAAAACCTCCCGACGTTTGCTCCTGTCGGGAGGTTCCGGTTAGAGGATGATGGCGATCAGACCGCCTGACCCTTCATTGATGATCCGTTCCAGTGTATCCTTGAGTTTGTAGCGGGCATTTTCAGGCATGAGGGATAGCTTTGCCTGGATGCCTTCCCTTACGATCGAGCTCAGGGAACGTCCGAAGATATCTGAATTCCAGATTGATAGTGGATCGTCTTCGAAGTCCTGCATGAGGTAGCGCACGAGTTCTTCGCTTTGCTTCTCCGTCCCGATGATCGGTTCGAACTTGGACTGAACATCGACCTTGATCATATGGATCGACGGGGCGACGGCTTTCAGGCTGACGCCGAAACGTGAACCCTGCCTGATGATTTCCGGCTCATCGAGGCTCATGTCGGACAAGGACGGAGCTGCAATGCCATATCCAGTCTGTTTCACCATCCGTAACGCATCTGATATTTGGTCATATTCTGCTTTGGCGTGGGCGAAATCCTGCATGAGTTCCAGAAGGTGATCTTTCCCCCTGATCTCGACGCCGACGATTTCCTTCAGTACCTCATCGTAGAGCTCATCCGGTGCATACAGGTCGATTTCGGCTATCCCCTGCCCCATGTCGATACCGGCCAACCCAGCCCTCTCGATATGCTCGATTTCGCTGAAGTGGTGGACGACCCGGTCTACATCCCTCAGGCGCTTGATATCTTTCACCGTCTCCTTGACGGCTTCCTGATAGTTCTGTCTCAACCAATGCTCTTCTTTCAGCACCATGACCCAGCTCGGTAGATTGACGTTCACTTCCAAGACCGGGAATTCGAACAGTGCTTCCCTCAGGACGTTCATGACGTCCGAATCCCTCATGCTTTCGACGCTCATGGCAAGCACCGGGATATCGTATTTATCCTGAAGCTTCAGTCTCAGGTCTTCGGTTTCCGGCGCATGAGGCCTTGCCGAGTTGATGACCATGATGAACGGCTTGCCGACTTCCTTCAGTTCTTCAATCACTCTCTCTTCCGCTTCGATATAATCTCCGCGGCCGATTTCGCCGATGGATCCGTCGGTCGTGACGACCACACCGATCGTGGAATGCTCCTGGATGACTTTACGTGTCCCGATCTCAGCCGCTTCATGGAACGGGATCGGTTCTTCATACCACGGCGTGTTGATCATCCTCGGGCCATTCTCATCTTCATATCCCTTGGCACCCGGAACGGTATACCCCACACAGTCTACCAATCTTATATTCACTTCAAGGCCTTCGTCCACATGAACGGAAATGGCCTGATTTGGTACAAATTTCGGCTCTGTCGTCATGATGGTCCTTCCGGCAGCGCTCTGAGGCAGTTCATCCTGTGCCCTGGCCCGCTCGGATTCACTTGCAATATTGGGTAGGACCACCAGTTCCATGAATTTCTTAATGAACGTCGACTTCCCGGTCCTTACAGCCCCTACAACCCCCAGGTAAATATCCCCACCCGTTCTTTCGGCAATGTCTTTAAATAGATCGACTCTTTCCAAGAGACTCCCTCCTATCTTCTATTCCAAGGATCGAATTCATCCGCTTATGCTGTCTCTCACAGTAGGTTTGATGTTGTCCTAATGTCTTAAGACTATTAATATGCACCTTTTACCCCCTTATGAATGATTTCAGAAATTTATTATGTCTTGGCATTTATGATCCTTCATACAGAGAAGGGAATAAAAAATGTCATAATAAAAAACCCTTCTCCTACACTATATTTTGCAGAAGAAGGGTTATGCCTATTTTGTCATGAAGACCGGTTCATTCTTATCGTCAATCGTATAAGGGAGTGAATAGGCAGGGACGAATAGAGAATCCTCGGTCAATAGCCTGCGGATGTCCTCCCCTTCCTTCACATCGTTTCGATCTTTCACTTTATCGTACAAATCCATCGAGTAGTCTACGAAGATCTCCCCGTCTCCGTTGATAACAAGAGGGAGATTATGATTCGTATATGGACTTTGTACATAAACTTCATCATCATATCCAAGTTCTTTATAGTTGAGCTTGTATACATTTTCCGCCATCTGCTTTTCAAAAGGAGGATAATCCTGAGCCTGGATACGGATATTCACTTCCCTGATCCTTTCAGCCATCCGAAGATCAAAAATCTTCACTTTGGGATCCTCTTCTGCATCGATGATGACATATTGGAAAATACCACCGCTCTCAAATGCATTACCCGGTACTTCATTGAGATACTGAGGAACGAGCTTTTTGAAATCCAGGGGATATTTCTGATAGATGGGGGTGTCTTCTTCCTTTGTTTTGATCGGAAGAAGCCCGCCCGTGTCTTTCTGATATGTATCGACGGCTTCTTGAACCGATTTGACCTGGGCATCGTAAGGAATTTTGTTCTGGCTTTTATTTTTTTCCGGATACAAGCATCCCGATAGGAGGCTCATGGTGATGACCAGAAGCAAGGCTAGTACTCCGTTCTTATTCAATCATAATCGTCCTTTCACAATGGAGCTGTTCAACCCGCCGTTATCATACGGCACCTTCGGACAGGATTGAAGCGCTTTAATTTGACGGTCCGCTCAATACGATATAGAGCATGGTGAGCCCTCCGGCTATCATCATGATATAGGCCGCAAAGGCAGTGACGAATTTCAATACCTTTTGCTTGATTTTATACCTGCTGAAGTAAATGGTCATGATTGCAAAAAACATAAAGCCCATCGATGCGAATGAAATCCACATCTTCATCATTGATGTCATGATGTATCCCCTCCCATTTATCGAATTGTATTATAACATAAGAAATTCCGAAAAAAACAAAAAATCCGAATCTGAAACAAAGTTTCCATTATTATGTGATGCAGCGTATTCATTTCCAACATATCGCAAAAAAACAGCCGATAATATCCAGGGAACCCCCTATCATTACCGGCTGAACAGCTTGAGACCTACCCATCCATAAGCAAAGCTGTATATATTCAAGACAGTGTATGCACGTTTGTTGGTTGCGTATCCTCTATATGCCCATGGATGGCTGTTTTTTTAATCCGTCAGACGTTCTCCGAGGATATTGACGAGATCTTCCATTTCGTTCGTCTTGACCCTTGCCATGAGATGGTCGACCGCTTCCTTCGCCTTGACCTCATTGAATAGGACATCATAAAGAACATTCGTGATCGGCATCTTCACATCGTACTTTTCGGCTAGCTGATGGGCAGCCTTCGTTGTACGGACACCTTCCACCACCATCCCCATGTTTTCCAGGACTTCATCGAGATTCTTTCCTTGACCGAGTAGATTTCCGGCTCTCCAGTTCCTGGAGTGGACGCTTGTACACGTAACGATCAGATCACCGATACCCGTAAGGCCTGAGAACGTCAGGGGATTGGCACCCATTTTCGTACCCAGTCGCGCGATTTCTGCGAGTCCCCTCGTAATGAGGGCTGCCTTCGCATTATCACCGTAACCAAGGCCGTCCGTGATCCCGGCAGCAAGGGCGATGATGTTTTTCAGGGCTCCGCCGATTTCAACACCAAGAAGATCAGGGTTTGTATACACCCTGAAGTTCTTGTTCATGAAAAGATCTTGCACTTCTTCTGCAGCCTTCATATTCTTCGAGGAGACCGTGACCGTCGTCGGATGGCGCAAGCTTACTTCTTCGGCATGACTCGGTCCAGAAAGGACAACAATCGCCTCCCTGTTCACTTCATCCATTTCTTCTTCGATGATTTCAGAGATCGTCAAAAGTGAATCCGGTTCAATCCCTTTACTCACATGAACAACCGTCAGCGGGCCAGCCTGTTTCTCCTGAATCCGTCCGAGTACCCCGCGGATCGCTTTTGTCGGGACCGCAAGGATGATCGTGTCCACCCCTTGAAGGGCTTCTGCCAAATCGTGATAGCCGCGGATCGTTTCAGGTAGTTTAATATCTTTCAGATACTTCCCGTTCGTATGATGACGATTGATTTCGTCGATCTGTTCATGTTTATGTCCCCATAGGCGGACCGGTACGTCGTTATCGGCGAGGACCATGGCCAGGGCAGAACCCCAGCTCCCCGCGCCGATCACGGCAACTTCTTTAGAATGTTTCACTGCCTACACCTGCCTCATTATTTTCTCGCTCTTGCAATGATACGAATAGGAGTTCCTTCAAATCCAAATGCGTCCCTGATCCGGTTTTCCAGGAAACGTTCGTAAGAGAAATGCATCAATTCAGGATCATTGACGAATACAACGAATGTAGGAGGCTTGACGGCCACCTGTGTCGCATAGTAGATCCTCAGACGCTTCCCATTGTCAGTAGGGGTCGGATTCATCGCGACAGCATCCATGACCACTTCATTCAGCACGCTGGATTGAACGCGCATGGAGTGGTTTTCGCTGGCTACGTTGATCATCGGCAGAAGCGTATGAATGCGCTTCTTGGTAAGGGCCGATAAGAATACGATCGGTGCGTAGTCAAGGAACTGGAAGTGGTCCCTGATGTTCTTCTCCCACTTGTTCATGGTTTTTTCGTCTTTCTCAACCGCATCCCATTTATTGACGACAATGATGACGGCACGGCCAGCATCATGGGCATAGCCTGCGATCTTCTTATCCTGTTCGATGATGCCTTCGTCGCCATCGATGACGACCAGGACGACATCAGATCGTTCAATCGCCCTCAAGGCACGAAGGACGCTGTATTTCTCCGTTGTTTCATAGACCTTCCCTTTTTTCCTCATACCTGCAGTATCGATGATGACATAGTCCTGCCCATCGTAGGAATAAGATGAATCGACTGCATCCCTGGTCGTGCCGGCCATATTGCTCACAATGACCCGATCTTCTCCAAGAAGGGCGTTCACGAGGGATGATTTACCGACGTTCGGACGGCCGATCAATGAGAACTTGATCACTTCATCATCATAATCTTCTTCCTCTTCCTGCTTGAAATGCTTCACCACATCATCCAGAAGATCACCCAGGCCTAGACCATGCGATCCTGAAATCGGATAAGGCTCCCCGAACCCAAGGGAATAGAAATCATATACCAATTCCCTCATTTCCGGGTTATCAACTTTATTTACCCCAAGAACGACCGGTTTACTCGACCGGTAAAGGATCTTTGCCACCACTTCGTCCGCAGCTGTCACTCCTTCTCTTCCATTTGCCAGGAAGATGATGACATCAGCTTCATCAATGGCGATTTCAGCTTGCTGCCTGATTTGATCTAGAAACGGCTCGTCCCCGATCTCGATCCCACCCGTATCGATCATATTGAATTCATGAGTCAGCCACTCTGCAGAACTATAGATCCGGTCCCTCGTCACACCAGGTACATCTTCGACGATTGAGATCCGTTCACCGACGATGCGGTTGAAGATCGTCGATTTCCCGACATTCGGACGTCCGACGATGGCTACTACTGGCTTTGTCATATTGTTCACCCTTTCTATCTATCGCTTCCGTTTCATTAATTCGCGTTTATGTAGAGAAGGACTGGCCCTTCACTGGGTCAGTCCCCTTAACTTAAGTATTTTAACAATAAAAGATGAAACTAGCAATTAGTGTTTTACAATAATGAATAAGCCTTCGTCCAATTCATGGGCAATCCCATCAAGGATGGCTTCCAGGTTATTGCACACTTTCTGCAGTTCTTCAATGGTTTTACAGTGAAAGACCGCTGTTCCTGAAGGCACTCTTTCAGGCGAAGTGGTAACTGCTGCCAGTATGAATTTTTGTATGACCGTGCTCATTTATGGGCCTCCTTGTTCGCCTTGGATTCAGAAGGCATCCTGATGGCATTTTCAAGCGTCGGTACCTGACCGAGGATGGAGATTGCCAGATCGACATCCTTTTTCTGAGGTAGCACGAAGATTCCCACGCGGCCATCATCAAGATCCCGCTTTGCCAGCGGTGTAAGGGCAGGCGTACCGGAATCTTTAAAGATCCCAAGCGACGTGGAGATATCATGGAGGATCGCCTGTCGTTGACCAAGGTTCGCTAGTGTCGAACTGGCATCGAAGGTTTTGGGCGCGAGGATGAAGCCCATCCCGTACTTCATGATTTCCTCCTGTCTTGCAGGAAGTCCGATATTCATGATGTAGATATTATCGACATATAAGCCGGGGCCATCAAAATGAGGCTTGATGAACTCAATATCCACAATATCCTTAAGCTTCCCTCCAGCCATCAGCAGGTGGGACACAAACATACAGACCAGACTGACGACAAGGGCGATATAAAAATTGAACACAATGAAAGTCAAGGTCGCAATCAATGAAGTGAAGATCACCAGATAATTACGGCTTTCAAAAGCAACCGCAATCCCTTCTATATAGGTGGCGCCACGTGGTACAAGCTCATAGGCATCCAGTTCCGTGAGTGTCGTCCTCTCCATATTACGGACGTCCCTGAACTGTGAAGCCGCCACCGTCAGAAAGGTAATGGCCGTGAAGTTCTCTTCCATCAGGGCAGGGATCGCGATGGCCCCAAGACCGGATGCAATGAATCCAAGTGCAATGTGGATGATCTTGCCGTGAAGATACGTCGGATATTGCCGGTAGTCCGTTCGCAGCATATAGATTCGTGTCAGGGTCCCTGCCACTACCCCGAAGATCACCGGAAAAACATAGTCATTCATAAGTGATGTGCATCCCCCTTGTTTTCCTGAAGTTTCGCATTAAATAATCGATTTATAAACAGAAGCCCATCGATCCCGACTAGGATAAGGAACGATACGGCAGCTGCGTCCATGTACTTGTGCTCACCGATCGTATGGCCAAAACCGATGGTCGTCAAAATCATTCCGATGAATACCTGTCCCAAGGCACCTCCAAGAAGGACAGATGCATACCTCACATTCCTTGAAGCAACGTCGCTGTAGAAGAGGAAACCCATTATAATCAGGACCGATACATCAAGAATGAAGGGGTCTACGATCACCAGGACAGGGTCATAGATCGATACCAGCTTCACACCTGTCAGGCACATGGCCGTTGAGATCAAGCTGATGAAAAGATACAATTTTTTATGTAGCGGCAGCTCTCTTATGGTCCACAGGGCCAATACTACAATGAGTACCAAGGGAACGGTGACTTGGTAGTGACCCATTCCGAATTCATATGGAAAGGAAGCAACCAGCACCAAAGTGCAAAAGGAGATCCAGAAGCGGGCCCGTCCCTTTTTCATTAGAAACGTACTGTAAACCCAAACTCCCCATAATATCCACAAATAAAATATACCTTCCATGACGTTCACTCTCCCTTATTATCTACATTATGGAAAATATTTATGTATCCCATTCATGTATGAGAAAAATCATCCCTGAAAAAATAAAGGAAGGGGGTGACAGACACATGGGAAAAGATCGTCAAGAAAAGAAACTGAAACAGAGTAAGCGAGTGGAATCAGATCGAGACCAGGGGCTTCATTACAAAGGCGCTACAAGCATGGAAAGCCCTGCTGAAAGCAGAAAACATAGGTGACCCAACTGCTCCCAGATAAGTTCGGGTTCAAGTCCCATAAAAAAGAACGGATCCTCTTGGATCCGTTCTTTTTTATATTCCCCTTCTGCTGAATCGTTCTGGTTCAAGGCCACGTACCATCAGCCAGTGGTACACATTCCCCGTGAGGATGAGGGGTGTCTGATGGAGATCTTCAAGCGTCTCACAGCCCAAAGCACTCATAAGATAGCGTATATCCGTATGAATCTCATTGACTTCCTTAATGGTAGCTTGAAGTCCATCGCCCAATAGTTTACCAAGAAGTACACCTGCCATACCGGCAGCCGATGCCCCGAGACTGATCGACTTGACGATATCCAGACTATTCATGATACCACCTGAGGAAATGATTGGAAGGTCTGTGGCCTGATGGGCTTCTGCAATGGAAATGGCCGTCGGAATGCCCCAATCATCAAAGAAATGAAGCATCCTTTCACGACGTTGATTTTCAATTCTTGAGAAGTTGGTACCCCCGAAGCCACCGATGTCGATCCCGGCTATCTTCGTTCGGGAAAGGGCCTGTGCCGCTTCCCTACTGATTCCGAAGCCGGTTTCTTTCACTATGACAGGTACAGACAGGCCTTCTGCAATCAATCCGATTCGCTCCAGTGCTCCTTTGAAGTCACGATCCCCTTCAGGCATGGTCAGTTCCTGGATGACATTAAGATGGATTTGAAGGGCATCAGCCCGAATCATCTCCACGGCGTCCTGTGCCTGCTGAACCGTAGCCTCGCTGCCCAGGTTCCCAAGGACGATCCCCTCAGGATTATATTTCCGAACGATTTCATATGTGGATCTTTCTGACGTGTCCTTCAGTGCGGACATCTGGGACCCCACGGCTATAGCCATACCTGTTTCCCTGGCAAGAACCGAGAGATCCTCATTGATCTTGGATGTTTGTTCCCCGCCACCACCGGTCATAGCATTAATGAAAATCGGCGAACTCCACTCAAGTCCGCCGATTTTTGTATGAAGATCTATATCTTCAAGTGCTATATTCGGTAAGCTTTGGTGAACAAAAGCTACTTCATCAAAACCGGTCTTTCGAAGCTGACCTGTTGATAAAGCATGTTTAATATGATCCTGTTTTCTTTGAGCTCTTGTCACACGCATCACCATTTTGTATTTTATCGTAAAGCAATCCCCCGCCATCGGCAAGGGGATTGTAGTCAAACCTGCTTTTATTTCAAGTCTTTCAGTTTATCACCGATCATTTCACCGAGCTGGAACCCTGTGCTTTCTTCCGGCATTTCATAATCGGTTACTTCCGCTTCTTTTTCTTCAAGCGCCTTGATGCTCAATGAAAGGCGTTGATCTGCTTCATTCACATCAAGGACCTTCACTTTCACATCCTGGTTCTCCTGAAGAACTTCGTGCGGTGTACCGATATGCTTGTGAGAAATCTGGGAAATATGCACAAGTCCTTCTACGCCGGGGAAAACCTCGACGAATGCGCCATAAGAAACGAGGCGTTTCACAACCCCTTCAAGAACGGTTCCTTTTGGTGCTTTGCTTGCGATCTCACTCCAAGGCCCAGGTAGAGTCTCCTTGATGGATAAGGAGATCCGTTCGTTATCACGGTCCACACTTAGTACCTTGACCGTTACTTTCTGTCCTTCTGTCACTACGTCTGATGGTTTCTCAACATGTTCGTGGGAAAGTTGAGAAATATGGACAAGCCCGTCCACGCCACCGATATCGACGAAAGCTCCGAAATCAGTGATTCTTTGTACGGTTCCTTCAAGGACGGAACCAGATTCGATGTCGACGAGAAGCTGCTTCTTCTGCTCTTGCTTCTCGGCTTCGACCACTGCGCGGTGGGAAAGGATCAACCGATTTTTCTCCTGGTCCAATTCCACGATTTTGAAAGTAAGAGTCTTATTCTTGTAATCTGCGAAATCCTCAACATAGTGATCTTCGACAAGTGAAGCTGGCACGAAACCGCGTACGCCAAGATCGACAACAAGACCACCCTTGACGACGTCTTTGACTTCCGCTTCAAAGATTTCCCCTTGTTCAAAGCGGTCTTTCATATCTTCCCATGCTTTTTCAGCATCAACTTTTCGTTTGGACAGGACTAAGAGCTCCTCTTCCACTTTCGTCACGATTAACTCAAGTACATCCCCTTCACTGACTACATCGGATGCTGTTTCAATATGAAGGCTTGAGAGTTCACTGATTGGAATGATGCCATCCACCTTGCTATCCTGGACATCCACTAGGACCTGCTTCTCTTCGACCTTAGTGACGGTACCTTGAACTCTTTCACCAATCTCGAGATTTTTCACTTCGATTCCATTCATGTCTTCCATTATGTACTCCTCCTTAATCCATGACTGCAAAAAATTTGAACTTCTCGCATGCATTTTAAATATTCTTTCTATTAACTTCTAATAAATAGCTCTTTTTGTCAAGCAAGAAAGCTTATATTAATGATGGTTCTTCATTAAATCGGAGATATGACCCATGATGATGTCGGTCGTTTGCTCGGCGTTCATCTTTTGCCCCCTGATCGGTTCCATATCAATTGGCGGACCGAAGATGACCCTGAGCTTCCGGAATGGTTTGTACGGTCCAATGATGGCACACGGTACGACATGAGCGTCTGAGCGTAGTGCAAAGAATCCCGCTCCCGCCAATCCCTTTCCGATTTCTCCTGTTTTACTTCTAGTACCCTCTGGGAACAGACCTAAAACCTCTCCCTCTTTCAAAACCTTCAGACCCTTCCTCAATGCCTCCCGGTCGCTCATCCCCCTCCGTACAGGGAAAGCGTGGATGCCCGGAAGGATCTTCCCGAGGATCGGTACATTGAAGAGTTCCTCTTTGGCCATGAATGACACGGGTCTGGGAGCTGCGACTCCGACGACCGGGGGATCCAGGTTGTCGATGTGATTGGAGCAAAGGAGGACGCCCCCTTCTTTGGGGAAGTGTTCAAGACCCTCCACCTGAATGCGGTACAACGGAGAAAGGATTGACTTCACAAGGCCTCTTGCAAAGGAATAAAGATTCACATCAATCGATCCTTTCCACTTGTTTCATGATTTCCTGCACCACTTCATTGATTGAAAGGGAGGTTGTATCAATTTCGATGGCATCCTCTGCCTTTTTCAGCGGTGCAACTTCCCTCTCGGAATCGATTTTATCACGAAGGGCGATCTCTTCCTTCAACTTTTCAAGGTCGGAGGGGAAACCTTTTCTCAAATTCTCAGAATGACGACGCTCCGCCCGCTCCTCCACGCTCGCAAGCAAGAAGATCTTCACTTCCGCATCTGGTATTACATGGGTTCCGATATCGCGGCCGTCCATGACGACGCCGCCTTCGCTGGCAAGCTGCTGCTGCCTGCTGACCATCTCTTCACGGACCTTCGAGTGCACAGCAACATGTGAGACCGAATTCGTAACGTTTGCCTGCCTGATCTCATCTGTTACATCCGTTCCGTCTACGAGGACGATCTGACCGCCATCAGTAGGTTTCAACTCGATGACCGTAGCATCCAATACCTCTTTAAGGGCATCCTCATCTGTCAAAGCGACACCTTTATTCAATGCTTTATATGTCAGGGACCTGTACATGGCTCCTGTATCGATATAAAGATAAGACAGTCTTCCCGCGACGATCTTGGCGACGGTGCTTTTTCCTGCCGCTGCAGGACCATCAATAGCTATTCTCAAATTCATTTTCATCCACCTGCTTACATTCCTAATAAATTTCTTATCCATTTTAACATAAATCATCGGGGGCGCATCAGGAAAGTTTTCCATTCAGGGGTTCGTGCTAATAGCGGGGAGCACTAAGGAAGGAAGGGGGAGAGGAAGGGCTTTACGCCCCTATCTGCCTGGATTCTTGATTGTTTCGAGTATTTGGCTGTATGTCAGTTTTTCCACCCCTTCATAAAATGTGATCTTCCGAAGGGACGGAATGGGATCATAGTGGATGAGCCACTGGGCTGCAAAAAGCAGGATCAGATGCATGATCATCAGTTTAAGGAGGATTCGTTCGACGGCTTTCATTCCATCACCTTTTCCATTTGATTAGAAAAAGTATGCACCATCCATTAGATATTATTCATGCAAACCCTTTTTTTCTGTGATCAAGCTGTTTTTCAAAACAGAATCGCATGATGTGGCGCTTATGGGCTTCATCCGGTGCAATGAATTCAATGCTTGCAAGTTTTCTCCTGTCTTTTTCCCATATTCGACTGACCCTTCCCTTCAGCTCAAGGTACTGGTTGGCCTTTTGCAAAGGGAGGACAAGGAATAGCTCTACTTCTTCCTCTTCCCGGATCCCTGCGTCCTCTTTCAGGATGAGAGCACATCCACCTGCACTGATATCTTCCGTAACCGTGACAATCTGATTTCCCTCCAACTTCAGGCTGATGTCGACCGGTGCTTCGATCCGTACGAAATGCCGCCTCTGGATCCGTTGAAACTCTTCCTCAGATGGACGCTCCAACTCGATCAAAGGAATTTCCGCCATCCTTCTCCCCACCACATCCGTCCTACATTCCAACACCGTCTGGTCCTTCAGGACAAAACTCACCTTCAGGCGCGTTCCATTTATAAGGAAAATGGATTTCCCCGTTTTCTGATGGATTGGATAATCAATCAGGACCTTATCATCTTCCAGTTCGCATACTCTGCATTTATACGTCCCTTCCACTCCGTCCTGCTCCAACTGAAGAGTCATCCCAACTTCAAACATAGTTCTTTCCTCCTATCCTTTTATACCTACTTTCATTATGCCATTCCTTTCTTTTGTTTTCCATAATTTTTCATCTATATAAGAAAAAACGGGCCATTTAGCCCGTTTCCTTCTTAGTAAAGCTGTTCCGTACTTTTCAGACGCTCGACTTTTTCTTCCTGACCGTTCTGTGCGTTGATGAAGATTCTGAAGGTGTCCTTCCCCATCATCCCAAGGAATTCATAGCAGAGCACCTCTTCATTCAAGTCATTGACGATGACTGCCTGTCTTTCTTCCATCACTTTCAGATTCGGACTGGTGTATCCCTTTGCCTTCTCAATCGAAATGGTCGGCTCAGCCGTTTCTCGGTCATGATGATTCCTCAGGTATTCATCTGCAGCAAATCCGACGATCTGACCGTTGTCAAGGGCCACCTTCACTTTGATGGAATCAGGATAGATCCTCACCCCGTCAATCGTCTTCACGAAGGTGAAAACTCCGATATTATTGTACTGCGCGCTTTCAAACAGCTCCAACTGCTCAAAATCATTATCGTTCAGGAACTTCGAAGCATTACGGGATGCCTCATTCAGGGAGATGACAGCATCCTTCACGTTGCGGTTATTAATGTACCAAATCGGATAACCACCTTTCTTTGTGACATCCATACTGGCATCCGTCCCACCATTACCGATGGAAACAGAATAGAATTGAAACTCTGAGCCCTTCCCGCTTTTTTCGACCCTTGCATCCTTCGATTCACCGATGCCAGAATACTTTCTCAGGAGAGCAACCGCTTGATCCTTCGTAATGTTTTTCCCTTTAAGCTTCTTGAAATTATTTTCTTTTTTCTGATTGTTTACGAACGTCGTTGTCCCGACATTTGCTTCTGTATAGCCCGTTACATTTTTTTCAACGGTCTTGAATCCGTCGATGATGGTATTATCGGTTTGTTCTTTCCCACTGGCTAAAGCCATTTCAACATCCATCCAGCGGAGGTTATTCTTCATGACCAGATTTTGCACCGTTCGAAGTTCATCCTGGATTTCCGCACTTTGTTCATACAATTTTTCGAGTGATTTGTATTCTTCATCTGTCAACGGATTCTTATCGAGGTCCCTTACGGCCGTACGATAGCTGAAGTCCCCGATCTGGCTCAGGAATTCCTCCGTTTTGTTGAACGGCAGGAGCGATAGAGGCAGCTGTCCCACATCGCTGTGTGCCTGTGACGTCAGCCTCCACACATCTGCCAAGGCCGGTGACAGAGACTTCCTTGAATTCATGGCGAGCGTGGCGCCGATTCCGTCATGCAGCATGTCCATCTGGTATGTCAATTCATGAAAGGCTCGCTGATAATTATTCTCTGCGTTGATGAGTATCGCATTCTTCTCCTGGTGCTCCTGATACCCCCAGAAGGCCGTTCCTGCAACGCCTATGACTAATACTGCAATGATTATTCCACGTATCATCTTGGATCACCCCTTAATTACAGAATATATGCTTCCCGATTTTCTTGATCTGTGGTCTGGTCCAAATCCATTTACTTGTGGCCGTCTCCGGATTGAAATAGTAGAGAGCACTCGACGACGGATCCCATCCATTTATGGCATCCATGACTGCTTCCTTGGCCCTCTCATTCGGCGTGAGCCAGATCTGACCATCCGCCACGGCTGTGAATGCACCTGGTTCGAATATGACTCCTGCTGCCGTATTAGGAAACGAAGGGCTGTCGATCCGATTTAATATAACGGCAGCCACAGCCACCTGACCTTCATACGGTTCTCCCCTGGCCTCACCGTAGACAGCGTTGGCCATGAGTTGGATATCATTCTGGGAATAGCCGCTCGGTGCATTGACGGCCGACGGTTTTGCCCCGGATGATCCTTTATTGGCGTCCGCTTTCCCGGTGCTCTGCTTGCTTTGGTCGGTGCCCCCATAGTAGGTGAACTTGTTTCCTTTATTGATCTGATCGTGCACATACTGTTTATCGAACTTAGAAGCTTTGGCTAACTTGTCTTTCGTCGTTTTGCCTGCGAGACCATCAATGGGCAGTCCGTATTCGTATTGAAAATTACGCAGGGCCCAATAGGTTCCCCACCCGAATACCCCATCAATCTTACCGTTATAGAACCCTATATATTGAAGTCTCGCCTGAAGCTCGATGACATCATCGCCGGTGGCCCCCTGCTGGATGACTTGCCCTGTGAACGCATCTGTTTCCGATGCTTCGGACGATATCATAACAAGGATGCAGATCATTACTGCAGCGCCAACTTTCCAAATTCTCTTCATCATGCGTAACCTCCATATTCTCATTTCACATTTTCAGTAGTTTTTGTAGAGGCACCCATTTTATGCAAAGCTCTTTGCTCAAATATGCGGTCAACCAGCACAGATCTGAATGAAATAAAAAAAACACTCAGCCTGAGTGTCTTACGGGATCCTTGATCATCTTTGATTTATAGTGGTGTTCTGATAGCCTGTGAGCTTGTTTTACCTTTTTCAATCCGAGCCACCAAAGGAAGAACATGAAGGGAATCATAAAATACACCCAGTTTTTTTCTGAAAGGAAGATATAATTGTAGGTACCATGCAGGATGATGGGCAGGGAGATCGACATGATCATCCACTTCACCTTCCCTTCTTCCGGGGAGAACTTTGCTTTTCCAAGGTAAAACCCCATCAGGACACCGAATAATGCATGACTTGATACAGGAAGGAGTGCACGTCCGAATGCGTACTCCACTCCGTTCGCTACGAGGTAAAGGATATTTTCCACTGTCGCAAATCCTAGGGAAACACTTGCTCCGTAAATGATACCGTCATAAGGTTCGTCGAAATGTACATGCTGATAAATGACGAAGATGAGGATGAACCATTTAAAAAACTCCTCGAGGAATCCTGAGGAAAGATAGGCGGTGGAGAAGTTCGAAGTAACAAACCCTTCGACATCCAGTACGTATTGGAGGAACATGATTGGAAAGGTGATGATCACACCAAATAAAAAGGCCTTGAACACCAGCGCCACAGGTTCTGCATCGTATTCATCACGTAGGTAAAAATAACTCAGCAGCGCCAAGCCAGGTGCTATGCCTGCTGATAAGATCACCAGCATAAAAAGTCCTCTTTTCTTTCCGTTTCCTTCATCGTATCATGTTAAACTAGGAATGAAAATAGTATCTTATCGACTGGAGGAGAAATCCATGAAAAAGAAAATCATCGTCATCCACACCGGGGGAACCATCTCCATGATGGAGGATGCAGAGACCGGTGCCGTAAGTCCAGGCAAGGAGAATCCTCTTTCTGTCCAGACATCTATCGTATCCGACCTTGCCGATCTTCACGTGATCGAGGCATTCCATCTTCCTTCTCCCCATATCACACCAGTACATATGGAAAAGATCAAGAGGCTGATCGAGGATTCATATAAAGAAGAGCCCTTCCATGGGGTGGTCATCACGCATGGAACGGATACGTTGGAAGAAACGGCCTACTTCCTGGATCTCACACTATCACTGCCGATTGCAGTCGTTGTGACAGGTGCCATGCGGTCAAGCAATGAAATCGGAGCGGACGGTCTCTACAACCTCATATCATCGGTTCGCGTCGCGGCTGATGATAAGTCCATCTCCAAAGGGGTCCTTGTCGTTTTGAATGACGAGATCCACTCTGCCAAAAACGTGACCAAAACCCACACAAGCAATGTATCGACCTTCCAGAGTCCTCAATACGGACCGATCGGGATTGTCACCAAGCAGGGCATCCTATATCATCACCAGCCCACTTCAAATGAGCATTATCATGTATGTGACGTCTCCAAAAAGGTGACATTGATCAAAGCTTACGCAGGAATGGATTCCGATCTGCTGAAAGCGATCAAGGATCTAAGCTACGAAGGAGTCGTCATTGAGGCACTCGGACAAGGTAATCTTCCACCTGGCGCACTCGAAGGAATTGATGATCTTATTGCCGCCAACATACCGGTGGTGCTTGTATCCAGATGCTTTAACGGAATTGCTCAGGATGTGTACGGTTACGCAGGCGGAGGCAAGGAACTTAAGGAAAAAGGGGTCATATTCTCAAACGGCCTCAACGGACAGAAAGCTCGGATCAAGCTAATGGTCGCCCTATCCCAGACAAGCGATATGAATGAGCTTGAATTGATTTTCAAACAATAAAAAAGGCTCGGACAACTTGTTTTAGTTATAGTAAAACCCGAATTCATTTGCCTGATATCAGGAGTATGAATTCGGGTTTTTAATTTGCTTAATGAACATGACTATTCCAGCAATTCCAGCAGTCGATCGGAGTACAAGACAAAATCTCCTGCGGTGCCGGGAGACCCCAGGCGGAGGATCAGGGGCTACTCATTGAAAGTGAGGTCTTGCACGGAAATCATGAGCGGAATAAGGAATTTATACGGACAGTGTTCGTCACTCCATGGTCCCTGTTTAATTTTGTCCCGACTTTTTCTATCTTTCCTTCCTTGCGATATCCTCTGCGATCAGTCCTCCATGATGCCTGCCGTTTTCAATGAAGATTTCATTGGCATTATTACCGGCCGCGATGACACCTGCAATATAGATGTTGTCAACATTCGTTTCCATCGTCTCTTCGTTGATCAAAGGCCTTCCGGATTCAGGATCAAGCTCAATCCCCATCTTGGTAAGAAAACTGTGATCAGGGTGATAGCCCGTCATGGCAAATACATAGTCATTTGTAACCGAGAAGGTTTTCCCATCCTTGCTGTAGGTGACTGTTTCATCCGTGATTTCTTCCACGCATGCATCGAATTCCATCTTGATTTCACCGTTTCGTACAAGGGCATCAAAATTAGGAAGGATCCACGGTTTCACACTCTTCGAGTACTCACTGCCCCTATAGATGACCGTGACCCTTGCTCCTGCCTTATTCAGTTCAAGTGCGGCATCGACAGCCGAATTTTTCCCGCCGATCACCACCACATCCGTGTCAAAGAAGGGATGGGCCTCCTTGAAGTAATGGTACACTTTATCCAATTCTTCTCCAGGTATCCCCATATAATTGGGGTGATCATAATAACCCGTGGCAATGATGATATAGTTACACTCATATTGATCTTTTGTGGTAGAGACAACGAAGGTGTCCCCCGTTTTCTCCACCTTCTCCACTGTCTCAAAGCGATTGATCCTCAGATCCTTCCTCTTCGCCACCTCACGATAATAAACAAGCGCCTGATTCCTGCGCGGTTTATGCTCTTCAATGACAAACGGAACGTCCCCGATCTCGAGCTTCTCGCTGGAGGAGAAGAATGTCTGATGTGTCGGGTAATGATAGATGGCGTTCACGATATTTCCCTTTTCAATGATTAAAGGATTCAATCCTTGTTCTCTCAATCGGATGGAAGCCGATAAACCGCACGGCCCCCCACCGACGATGATGCAATCTTCTTTTTTCAACTGTGACACTCCTTCAAATACAATGGATCTTTTTCTGGTTTGGTCTTACACATATTATGTAATACTTTTAAAAGGAGGTCAAAGAATCATGACCCTCAACTCTTCCCTTCCCCCTCCCCACCCAATCGAAAAAGGCCGCCCTTATCGGACGACCTCATTGAATTTCTTAAATCCAGCCCCTGAACCGACACGCTTCCGCCATTTTACGGACGCCGACCATGTAGGCAGCGAGCCTCATGTCGACGCGCCTCGTTTGGGCGGTATCGTAGACATTCTGGAACGAATTCACAAGGATTTTCTCTAACTTCTCTTCTACTTCTTCTTCCGTCCAGTAGTAGCCTTGATTGTTTTGAACCCACTCGAAATACGAGACTGTCACTCCGCCTGACGATGCCAGGACATCCGGCACAAGGAGGATGCCGCGTTCCGTCAGGATCTTCGTGGCTTCAAGGGTCGTTGGTCCATTGGCAGCTTCCACCACGATCCCTGCCCTGATATTATGGGCATTCTCTTCTGTTATCTGATTTTCAATGGCAGCGGGGACGAGAATATCGCAATCGAGCTCTAAGAGCTCTTCATTTGAGATCGTGTCGTTGAAAAGCTTGGTGACGGTCCCGAAACTGTCCCTCCTGTCGAGCAGATAGTCGATATCAAGACCGTTCTCATCGTGTAATCCACCATATGCATCAGAGATGCCAATGATCTTCGCTCCTGCATCATGCATGAATTTAGCCAGGAAGCTCCCTGCGTTCCCGAAGCCCTGGACCACTACACGCGCCCCTTTCAAGTCAATTCCTTTTTTCTTGGCTGCTTCACGTATGCAGATCGTCACCCCTTTGGCAGTCGCCGTCTCCCTACCATGGGAGCCCCCCAGCACCAATGGTTTTCCCGTAATGAACCCTGGGGAATTATATTCATCGATGCGGCTGTACTCATCCATCATCCAAGCCATTATTTGTGAGTTTGTAAACACATCAGGAGCCGGTATGTCTTTTGAGGGACCGACGATTTGGCTGATGGCCCTGACGTATCCCCTGCTCAGACGCTCCAGTTCACGGAAGCTCATATCCCTTGGATCACAGATGATACCACCTTTTCCTCCACCGTAAGGCAGATCTACGATGCCACATTTCAGGCTCATCCAGATTGAAAGGGCTTTTACTTCCTTCTCCGTGACGTTCGGATGGAAACGGATACCTCCCTTGGTCGGCCCGACCGCATCATTGTGTTGCGCCCGATATCCTGTGAACACCTTCACTTTCCCGTCGTCCATCCGCACCGGAATCTTCACCGTCAACATACGGAGAGGTTCTTTAAGTAATTCGAATACTTCCTCGGGATACCCCAATTTATCCAATGCAAGATGAATAACCGTTTGCGTTGATTTCAATACATCATGCTGATGACTTTCTTTCCCCTTATCGGCTACCATTTTTATACTAAACCTCCCAGTATTCTACACTGTGATAAGACGTGTCGTCCGCTTTCATAGCATAGTATACACGTTTGATCCTCCTGTGCAAAGGCAGAAATGCAAAAAACGGACAAAAACTGTAATCGCTTTCATTTTAATTTTTAACATTTCAAATTTTATCATTATCTCCCTTTCGTTTTGGCGACGTGACTGGTGCCACCCGCTTCTTACCGCATAGAACAAGCAAAAAAATCACCTTCATACGAAAGTGACCTGAACGTGCATCTATAGGGAGTTTGGGGCATCAAAAGAAACGAAGAAGCTCTCGGTCTGCATCTCTTTCAATGAGCATCCGTCCGTATTCCAATAGAACATGCTTGGTCATGGACGATATCTCACCATATTCCTGTAAAATCGCTTCCAACAATGACCGTTCCTCCGGAGAAAGATCATCGATGAACAGATAGTAGCGGCCTTCATGAAAATACAAGCCTGTATTTCCATTGGACTGCTGCCACCAGTGGACGTCTGAAATCCGCTTGACTGCCGAGATGATATCCTCGATATCTTCCATGAAAACAAGGAGATGCCTCTCTCCAGCAGGAGCTTCCTCATGGATATCTTCCCAATCCGAATAATCCTCATCTGCTTCGAGGGTGAGGATCATGCAGACTTCTCTTTCATCGAAGGATTCAATTTCAACCGTGATTTCCATCTGGGCTTCGATCCCGAACTTCCATTGGACCTCTTCGAGCATATCTTCGAACAAATCATGCCACATATATGAGTTTTTCCATTCTTCTTGTTCGAACAACCCTTTTTGCTCAAGTTCTTCGACTGTAATGGAAAATTTTATTTTATTTTCGGATATTCGCTCAAGCTTCATCCTTTGTACCCCCTAAGTGTATGACGGTTTAACACATACTATGTTCAGGGGGTAAATCAGTGCATGGTACCTCTACAATTTGCTCTTCAGCCATGCTTCCCAATCGTTCTTCTGCTGACCGACGATATGGTCAGCGAATTCCGCTTTCTTATTACGCGAGAGATGGTCGATGGCGAACCCTCCCATTCCGATTTCAAGGCCAGGACGATCCTTGGTCAGGGACTCTACCAATTCCAGTAGAGCATCAACATTCTCCCTCATCGTGCAAGAGAAAAAGAGGAACTTGGGCTGCACTTCATCCAATACTACTTCAATGTCATTCTCCTTGATGCTTGACCCAAGATAAATCACTTCGAACCCTTTCCTTCTCACATACAATGTGAAGATGAGGAGGCCAAGCTCATGCCACTCACCTGGTCCACATACGGCCACGACCTTAGGCAGGATGCCGTTGTGGGGGAAGGAGTGCATGATGATCCCGATCCTCGACCTGAGGATCGAGGTGGCGAAATGTTCGTGCGCCGTCGTGATTTCTCCGTTCTCCCACATGTCACCGATTCTGACAAGCAGGCTACCGAGAATATCGATGACGACCTTGTCGATCGTATAGATTGAAAAAGATTGATTGATCAATTCATGAGCCTTCGTTTCGTCAAAGCTCAGTAATGCTTTTAATAGATCATCCGATATGCTTTCCGTCCTGTCCTTCTGTACAGGTGGTGACAGTTCCTGATCCTCAAGCTCACTCTTGTCCAGAAGCGACACGGCCTGGCTGATCGTAAATCCCTGGTCCACCTTTTGTACAAGCCAGCGCAGGATGCTTACATGCTGTTCAGTATAGAGGCGATGCCCCGATTCATTCCTGATGGGCGCGATGATCTGGTAGCGTCTTTCCCAGGCACGAAGAGTACCGGGTTGTACGCCTAAGATGGTTGATACCGCTTTTATATTATACTTGCCTTCTTGTTTTTTATCATTGCTCATATTAAATCCCCCATGTCCACTCTTCTCACTAGAAGTATAATCCAGAAATTCCGTTGTGTAAAATTTGTATAGGCTATGAATAACCTCTGTGTATAAGTGGGGGACTACTCCTTACCTGAACCGTGCCCGATTGTGATGATGTGGGTCTCAGCTTTAGCGCCGAGCCTCAGGGGAAGCAGAGACGTACCATATCCTGCACTCGTCACCCTTGTGACTGCCTGCAGCCGGTCGACCCCGGACTTCGGATAAAGGCCCCATCCGAACAGCCTTATTTGTCCCCCATGGGTGTGGCCGCTGAGCATCAGATCGACCCCGTCCGATGCTGTAAGCTCTGCACTCAATGAAGGATCATGGCTCAGCAGGATCTGGCATGCATCGGGGTCGGTTCCTCTCATGGCATGGGGGAGGTCAGCCTTTTCAAGTGTTCCGTCATCTACCCCGATGAAGGTCACTGCACCGTATTCTGCGGTATCATTCACGATCTCCCGGACACCCTTTTTTTGAAATAGAGCCTTCAGCCGGTCCGGGTCCACTTCGTAATCATTATTCCCCCACACAAAAAAAATCGGTCCAATGGAAGATAATGCATCAAGATTCTCCTCCACCCTGGACAGGGGGACCCCTCCCTCGGTCAGGTCTCCAACGATGACGACTACGTCCGCTTTATCCTCCACTGCATGTATAATGTTTTCAGAAATCCTTCGTTTATGTATATCGGACAGGAAGAATATCTTCATAGGAGGAGCATCTACCGGGTATGAAGGGAATCGAAACGTGAGTTCCCTCACCCGATCGGCGAACGCCTCCTTCACCATGTACACTATGAGGGAAACCCCAACGATTAAAAGAATACTAATGATCCACATGACGTCCGCCCTCTCGTTTCAAATCTAAAGATATCATACCATACACGCATGAAATGGATATGAATATACAAGCATGCACCCAACCAACCCACGTTAATGCGAGGATGGACAGTAAATGGGTGAACATGAGAATATATCTCGGCTTCCTGTCCCTAAGGGCTTGAATTTCCACCTTGATTACCTTCCCTTGAAGAATGAACCCCGCAATAAAGAATGCAGAAGCCACGAAGAAGCCGCCCGGACTGAGGACGGCGCCCACGATGAGGTCCGAGATTGACTCACCTTTATGAACAGGGAACAGACGGATGAAAACACCTCCGAACAGGATCGATAGTACCAGTAACCGGATTTCACGCATAAAAAAAACCTCCCATACATCAACGTATGAGAGGGGATGAATTTCATTCACATCATTCATCTTCGTGTATATCCAGGATCCTGAAGCCCGACTTCTCCAACTTGGAAATGAATTTGTTCATATTATCCTTTTTCTCGAGTTTTAGAACGATCCTCCGCAGGAGTTTATCCGTTTCATCGAACGTGACCAATGAGATGACAGACTCGGAATGTTGTTGGATGATATCCCCCAGACGGGCGATTCTTCCCTCGGTCTCCACTGAGGAGAAAGCGATCCTTATTCCCTTCGTATTCATGCCGAAAGCACTTTTGAAGTGATCCAGTACATCGAATCGTGTAATCAGACCGAGGAATTCCCTATCTTCACCAGCCACAGGAAGGATCGGAGCATCCTGAAGCAGGACCAACGCACTCTCGAACACTTCCTTCTCCGTCACGTAAGTGCCTTGTTCCGATGCCACTTCACCTGCTTTCACTTCATTGAGGAACACGTCTTTTTCCATCCCCGACTCAAAATAATGCCGATAGATGGAGAAACGGCTGATCGTTCCCGCGTATTTTCCATTCGACAGTACGGGTACACCATCGATTTTATGATGTTCAAGGACATCCAGTACTTTTTTCAAGGATTCGTCTACACTTACGACATAACACTTATGCTTGGGAATCATCACGCTTTTGACAAACATGGCTGTACCACCTCTATATTATTTTTGTATAGTATATAATTCAACGTCGACAGGGCCCATCCCTTCTATCCACGGCATTTATTTTCCTCATGTTTTCTCCCCAGTTTCATATGCTTCTATGAAGGATCCTGATGAAGGAGGCGTAGGAATGAGCAGTTTTTATAAAACCTATGAACCATATGTCAGCCCGTTTGACCCATGTCCCCCCATCACCATGAAGGTGTACTCCACTCCCCCTCAGCTTTATATGGGATTTCAACCACCAGGCTTGGAGCAATTCACTCCCCGCGAAGCATTGCGAACCGGAACCTTGTGGAAAGCATTCTATGATCCATACTACAGTCCTTATGAAAAGATGAAAGGAGACTAATCTTATATGACGCAGCTCCCCCAAGAGTACTATGACATTCTTGAAGAGCTTCAGACCGTCGACTTTGTCATTGTCGAACTGACCCTTTATCTCGATACCCATCCGACAGATCAGGAAGCGATTTCCCAGTTCAATATGTATGTAAAAACGCGTAAATCCATCAAGAAAACCTTTGAAAAGAAGTTCGGACCCCTCACGAGTTTCGGAAGCAGCTACTCGGATTATCCGTGGAAATGGAAAGAGGCCCCGTGGCCATGGCAAGTATAACGAATCCAAGGAGGAGATCCGTTTATGTGGGTATATGAAAAGAAGCTCCAGTACCCGGTCAGGGTAAGCACATGCAATCCGAAGCTTGCAAAGTTGTTGATCGAACAATACGGCGGAGCTGACGGTGAACTCGCCGCAGCACTCAGGTATCTGAATCAGCGGTACACCATCCCCGACAAGGTGATCGGGCTCCTCACCGATATCGGAACCGAAGAGTTCGCCCATCTGGAGATGATTGCAACGATGGTGTATAAACTTATCAAGGACGCCACCCCCGGGGATATGAAAGCGGCGGGGCTTGATGCACACTATGTCGATCACGATGGTGCAATCTTTTATCATAATGCAGCCGGAGTGCCTTTCACGGCGTCCTATATTGCCGCGAAAGGAGATCCGATTGCTGATTTATATGAAGATATTGCAGCGGAAGAAAAAGCTCGGGCGACCTATCAGTGGATCATCAATATGAGTGATGATCCCGATTTGAATGACGGCCTACGATTCCTCAGGGAAAGGGAAATCATCCATTCTCAGCGATTCCGGGAAGCCGTTGAAATCCTCAAAGAAGAACGGGACCGGAAAATTTTCTTTTAGTCTATTTCGCTTCATGGAACAGGTTGATGTCATATTGTTTTTTCATTGTTTCAAACACGATGTGCCGGTTCTTCCAGGCTTCTTCTTTCCAAAGATCCTTGCTGCGATCGATGATCTCGCATCGCAGGGCATGAAATTCTTTTTCCGCTTTTTCTTTACGCTGGTGAAAGATTTTGGTGGCTCCTGCCATGCCTGCTACAGCAAGGAAGGCATACAAGTGCAGCGATCTGGATACAAAAGCGGAGATCATGGAGGCTGCTGAATAGGCATGAGGGCCAATTACCGTATGGGTCAGATAGTATAAGAATATGGTACAGCCCACCGCGGTCACCCAAAGGGCAAAATGATGCTGTTTCTTCAGTTGATCGAACTTCTTCTTCTTTTCAATGAGATTTGTCAACATCTGCTCCGTTGCACGGTCGGTGATGTTTTTCATTTCATCCATCCCCCTCACCCCCTCGATTCATTATATGAGCCCGTCCTATTTTTAGAAGCACGTAAAAACCCGCCTTCCACGGAGGCGGGTTCTTATTCATTCAAGGGAATCGTCAACACTTGTCCCGTATAGATTTCATTATTTTGAATGCCATTGGCTTCACTGATGATCTGTACACCGGATGGGGATTGATAATAATCCATCGCAATCCGGTAGAGCGTTTCCTGTGGCTTGACCGTATGCTGAACCACACGTCCCGCTTCTTCGCTTTTTTCTTGTTCAATCGCAGCCTGTTCCTGCTGCTTCTTTTCTTCTGCTTTTTTCGCTTCCTCTTTTTCTTTTGCCTTTTTGGCTTCTTCGCGCTCTTTCGCTTTTTTAGCTTCAGCTTTTTCCTTCGCTTTCAACGCTTCTGCCTTTTCCTTTTCTCTCTTGGCTTTCGCTTTTTCAGCTTCTTCCTTCTTCTTGGCCTGCTCTTTTTCCTTATCCTCATCAACAGCTGGGGCCGCCTCACTTGGCTCCCCTTGATCGTATTGTACCTCTTCGACTCCATTTTTACTTGAGAAGACCACGAGAGGTCCGGATTTATTGACAAAATAAGAATATAAGCTGAGGAAAATGATGGGCATCAGGAAGAAAAACACGAGCAACAGCTTGATGAGGGGATGCTGAATCGCCGTCTTTTTCTTTTTGGATTCCCTTTTCTTCCGCTGTATTTCACTTCTGCTCGGGAGTCCGTCGGATTCATGTACAGGCTCCACTTCCTGAACCCTATCAATCTTCTTTTTTGATTTGGCAGCTTGTTCACGATATGGATCTTTACTCATAGCTATCCCTTCTTTACTCTTCAGATCTCGCCTGATGGCGCATATATAAACCCAAGAGAAAATCAATGACAAAATGCATGACGATGGTGACTAGGAGATTCCCTGTCTGGTCATAGATGATTCCCATGACAAAACTCAAGGTCAACACATTGACGATAAGGAACCAATGGGCCCAGTACCTGATATGGATCACAGCAAACACAATGCTTGCCACCACCAGCCCAAAATGGAACTGAAGGATCCCCCTGAACAACAGTTCTTCACTCACCGCAATAATGAACGCCAAAACCATGATTTCGAAGAAGCCACGATCTGCGAATATCCTCTCGTTCACCCCACCATCATCATAATAGCGAGACGGAAGCAGTTTCATCATAATCAAATCCGCTGTCACTACCAGGATCCCGAAGGCTCCTCCGATCCAGAGGACATCCATATGAAAATCGAACTGTTTCAGCCATTGATCAAGATCGCCGATCAACATATAGCCTAGACCGATGGAAACGGCTATGAGGAGGCATTGAGTGAACATGAGATGGAATGTCACCTGTTTTTTGGATAAACCTTTAAGGATATCTCCTTGCTTTTGCATTATACCACTGATCCTAACAGTATTTTTTTGAGCTGGTCCGCCCAATTTTCATGGGACGGATAAGAATGAACGCCCTCGCCATGGAACTCACCAAGATCTGACCCGCACCGGTCACAGCACCGTTCCGGTCGATCCTTTAGCTCCTCACCAAAATAGTCAAGGAGCACTTGACGCCTGCATGACGCCGTGTGGAGCCATCCCATGACCGAATCGAGATTCCTGCGCTTATAGGCAATGCGCGCATCCCTGATCCGCTTGATTTCTTCTACCATTCTATCAGAACGATAGCGTGCAAACGACTGAATATAATATTCAAGGAATCTGGACTGCACATCTGAAAGCTGCAGGGCAGCGACGATGTCGGACCATTCCATGGAGGGGGATGCTGCTATCGCGCCTTCGATCTGCGCATCATCCGGTAGCTCGCTATGCATGAATTGAAGGGGGATGGACGCATCTTGTTCTGCATACAGGACAAGAGAGACACTTTCCCTTCCATCCCTTCCTGCACGGCCGATCTCCTGGAGATAGGATTCAATGCTTGATGGCAGATGATAATGGACGACAAAGCGTACATTTTCCTTGTTCACCCCCATACCGAAGGCTGAGGTGGCACAGATGATTTGCAGCTTATCCGATAGGAATTGCTGTTGAATCAGGATCCTTTCTTCATGGTCCATTCCACCGTGATAGTGTGCGACCCCCTCCACTCCATGCTCGCGCAGCCAGAGGGCAACATCTTCCGCTTTCCGTTTACTGGTGAAATAAATGATTCCAGGTCCCTTGAGACGCTCTACGAACGAAAGGACTTCATCCCGCTTATGCCGGTCGTCTTCCACATTCCTTACGAATAATCCAATGTTCTTCCGATCGACCGAATGGACCAACTCGGCTGCCCCCTCCATACGGAGGACCTCACGGATATCATCCCGGACTGTCCTTGTGGCAGTGGCAGTGAGGGCAAGGGTCACCGGCATCCCGAGACGTTCCCTCGCCTCCCCCAAGTCGAGGTAGTCCGGTCGGAAATCGGGGCCCCACTGGGAAATGCAGTGTGCTTCATCGACCACGAACAGCCCTACTCTGATTCTTGAAGCGGCTGTACGGAATGCCTCACTTTTCATCATCTCCGGAGAAACGAATATGAATTTGAATCGATGGATGTGGTCCAACGCCCAGGCTTTCTCCTGATAAGTAAGAAATGAATTAAGGGCGATCACACTCTTCTCCCCGTTCACCTTCATCTGTTCCACCTGATCCTGCATGAGGGATAGCAAAGGGGAAACAATAAGCACCTGGCCATCCAACAGCTGACCGGGAAGTTGATAGCAGAGCGATTTACCGGTTCCAGTGGGTAGCATGGACAACGTATCACAGCCATCAAGAATGGAAGTGATGGTTTCTTCCTGTCCTGCACGAAACGTTTCGTAGCCAAAGTGACGCTTCAGTTCTTGTTGTAGATTCACGGGGTCTCACCTGCCTTCGCAATGACTGCACGGATCTGAAAATAGGACAACTCAGGAAATCTTTCCTTTATCGGCTTAAGGCGCTTCGTCTTTAACTCTGTCAGAACGCCCAGCACCTCTTCGTACACCCCTTCATCTATGAATGACGTGACGGGAAAGTCATGGAGTGTCAATATGATCTCGATTAAATGGTCTTCAATCGTATTCACTTTCAGCTCCCGGATCCTGGCGATTTCCTCGACGGGTATCCCCTTCTGAAAAAGCTCGAGCGTTTTTTTGGTCGAAGCGGTGAGGGGTTGGATATGCTCCTTTTCCTCTATGATCGAATAGACTATCGGGTAAGCACCTGCATCCTCTTTGGCACGTGCGATGATAAAGTGGAGAAGGTTCAGGAATCTGAACCGGTACTCCTCACGGTCCACACCGAACCGGTCTGCTGATTGCCCTTCCGTTGCTCCATAGTCCCGGTATCCCGTCAGCCGCTCAACAAGGATCCCCGGATCTTCACCAGGCATTGTTTGGGCTAGCAAGGTGTACAGCTCTTCAAACAGCTTTGCTGACAAAACTTCGGTCTTCCCCTGCTTCCGTATGAACACTTTTAACCAATCTTGAACTTTCCGGTCCCTCTGCACGGGAAAGTACGATGTTTCGTTCATTCGCGCATTGGATAACACCTGTACCAGTAGGCTGAGTCTCTTCCAAAGGAGGATGGACTGATCACCATGCTTCAATCCATCCATATGGGCGGGGTACGGTTTTTTTTGAAAGTAAACCGCCAAGCCCTCTATTCCGGAATGAGTCAGCCGGGCACGATTATCGTCGTTCAGCGTGATGAATTCCTTATCCTGAAGCATAGCAATGCAACGGTCAAAGTACTCCCTTTTCAGTTTTGGAAGTGACAGGAAGAGAGCCTGCAGCCCAAAGAGATGTGCATCCTGTATGGATTGTGAAGACTTTTTCCCTTTCATGATATGGAAAACGGAATAAACAGACCGTTCTTCCCCTAGCCTTTTCAGGGAGTCCAAAATCAAATAGTGAAGATATGTCAATGCGATGACTCCTTAACGTGTAGGTTATTGTCAAATATTGTACCACGAAAACACCCTCAACCGAGGTTTTGTTTTGACGGAAACGGATAAAAATATGAAAAAGAGTACCTAACTATTGAAAAGTTACCCATTCCTCTATAAAATGATGATTAGTAATTGATTTTCACCATTAAACAACGTGTATAATGATGAATTATATAGAATTATCTTCGGGAGGTTTTTTCTTTGCCAAAGTATACGATCGTGGACAAAGATACATGTATCGCTTGTGGAGCTTGCGGTGCAGCAGCACCAGATATTTATGATTATGATGATGAAGGTATTGCATTCGTCACACTGGACGATAACCAGGGGACTGTTGAAGTTCCTGACGTCCTTGAAGACGATATGGTCGATGCATTCGAAGGTTGCCCTACCGATTCCATCAAGGTAGCTGACGAACCATTCGACGGCGATGCGTTGAAATTCGAATAGGATGTAAAAAAGACGGCGATTGTTCGCCGTCTTTTTTATGTTGTTTGAATAGAAATGAGCCTCCAGGGGAGGCTCATTTTCAATTAGGCCATGCGTCGATTTCCGAATTGCTTCGTCAGCCACTTTTGGATCCTGATGAACAGCAGTGTGAACACAGCCGCTACCAGGATTCCCTTAAGGATATTAAATGGAACGATACCGGTCACGATGATTTCTGCCGGCAGTTCGAAATTCATAAAGTATTTATAGGCTGGAAGGAAGATGAAATAGTTCATGATCCCCATGCCGATGCTCATGACCAGCGTACCGGTTACAAGCCCGGTAAGTAGGCCTTTTTTCGTTTGGAAACGTGAATAGATAAGGTGAACGGGCAAGATCAGGAGGATCCCAGCAGCAAAGTTTGCCACATGTCCTACCGGTACACCTGTTTCAGAACCGGTCAATACATAATCAATCACATTCTTGAACAGTTCCACCAGGATTCCTGCGCCTGGTCCCAGAGCGACCGTTGCCATCAAGGCCGGTACATCACTGAAGTCGATCTGCAGAAACGCCGGAAAAGGCGGGATAGGGAAGTTTAAAAGCATCAATACATACGAAATGGCACTCAGCATACCAACTGTGACGAATGTGCGTGTCGTCATTTTTTTCATAGCACTCTCTCCTTTTGGAGATTCATCTCAATCGAAGATGGTCATGCCCGAGCCCCAATAAAAAACTCCCAGATAAAAGATATCCAGGAGAGTTAAAGGCATGCTCGAATAGACATTCAGACTTCCCTTTTCTGAACGCATTGGCAGTAACCTTCATCTTCTCCCATCCAGACTATACTGTCGGCTTTGGAGTCTCACCAAATCCTGCCTCAAAAAGGCTCGCGGGCTTAGAAGCAAAAATGCTTCATCACCGCCGGTAGGGAATTGCACCCTGCCCCGAAGATGAATCATATTATTTTATTCTTACTCATTATACATAAGAAGTGCCATTATGTGAAGAGAAATGCTTTGAATTCGAAACAATCAGTGGATCCTTAACGTTTGCGATGGATAGATCGGCGAATCCCTGCGTAGATCATTGGCCGCCAGAAGCTTGTCCAGTTCTATTCCATGAGCGACGGCAATAGAATAGAGTGTGTCCCCCTGTTCTACTTGATAGGAATCCATCCTTAAGCTCAATTCCTGACCTACAGCGATCGTGGCATCCTTCAGACCGTTCCATTTCTTAAGGTCATCCACGCTCAGACCATGTTCATGGGAAATGGACCATAGTGTATCGCCTTTCTTGACTCGATACTGATCACCTGCAACCTGTGACGCCGCAACGATCTGATACGGATCTTTCTTTTCAGCGAACACCACTTGTCCGACCCCGCCTTGTCCAAATACGACAAAAGGATCGATGGCATTCTCCTTCTCAAACGTCCATTCTCCTGCGTGGATCTCAAAATGAAGATGGGGACCGGTGGATATCCCGGTATTCCCAAGCTTCCCGACCTGCTCACTCCTATGTACTTCCTGCCCTTCTTTTACCCCTCTTGAAATGAGATGAGCATATACCGTCTCATATCCATTGTCATGACGAACGAATACCACATGACCATAGCTATCTGATAAGTACGACCTTGTTACGACCCCGTCTGCCACCGAATGAACGGGGCTGCCTTCCTCGCCCCCGATGTCCATTCCTTTATGGGTCCCGGATCTGGAACCAAACACATCTGTAATGGTGCCATCAACCGGAAACCTCCATTCAGCAGTGGAATCACTTTCTGCTTTTGCGACTCTCCCTGTCATGAAAATCATGCCTACACACAGCGCCAACACAATCACAATCAACAGTCTCCGACCATAATCAGCAATCATACCGTTCCTCCTAATAAATGCTCACCCAAAATTGAACAACACCTCTCACTATATGCCCCTTCCCGCTACACTATTCCAAAAAAACCCTACCCATCAGTCTGCCATTATACAAAAGAAATATACCAAGAAAAGCGGAGGCGGGTGGTCCTGAGGCGACAAGCATAAGGCAAAGGCACTGGAAAGGCGTTCTGTGCCTTTTTGGGGACTTTGCCTTATGACCTCGAGCCTCAAGCCCCCGGAGCTGGACAGGAAAAAAGCGGAGCGGGGCTGACATTTTATGAATGATTGCATGAAGACGGGACCGTTCCTTTCCGCTGCAGGGACTTGCTTTCCTGCGGGGAGGAAGTCGAGCTTCCTCGGCTGCGCCTGCGGGATCTCGACCTTTCCTCTTTTCCCGCGGGAGTCAAGTCCCTTCCGCTCCAATACACTCTGTGTTTTTTTATGGTTGCTTTTAATACTTTATGGGTGGTGAAATCATTTCTGCTGAATATGTAGAGTTGATGGATTTTCAAACGAAGAGGTGGTTCCTGTGTTTTGGATACATATCGATTTGAATGCAGAGTTAATAGCCATGGATTTGCTCATTTCCCCTGTACGTCATTTCATATCATCAGGCAAAAAAAAAATGAAAAGCGGGAGATCCCGCTCTTCACTTATTCCTGTAGGGTAATTCGATTTGGTGCGATGGGTGTTTCGATTGGTGCATCGAATGCAAAACCGTCCCATTCTTCTTCGCTGATGTTTTCAAACATCACCTGTTTGTAGCCGAAACTTCGCGCTGTGAGGAGGAGTGATTCGATTAGCTCCAGGGCTTCTGTTTCATCCATATTCTCCAGGTGTACTTCATTCATGAAACTGATGATCGGGTAAGTGCCCTTCTCGACTACGCGAACATTCAGTCCTTCGGGTATGGCACTTTCATAAAATTCAGATCCGGCTTCATTCATGGCTGTAACTGCACTATCCAAATCTTCATATTCCAGGTTATCCGGTACAAGAAAATGGTCAAGCCCGTTAGGAGAGTACACAAAGAAAGCTTGTTTTGCATTCTTCGGCAGCTCGATTTTCTTTAGGACCCCGTATCCGCTGAATTGCGGATAATTCCCATCCTTATCCTTGAGATGAAGTTGGTCAAAGCCCCTTCCCTGGAAGGAGTAAAACAAAGAGTAGTAGAAAGCATATTCCATTGCGCTATTGCCCGTATACGCCTGATCCCCATTCAAGGTGAAATTGATATCATCTCCATACCCTTTTGAAACGGTTCCTTCCAAGGGAACGAATTCTTCCATACTAAGGTCTTCTTCTGGAATGAGCTTAGCGAGTTCCGTATATCCATCCAGCCACTCATCTTCATCCGACAAGTGCTTGGTCACGCTCACAGGGACAGGGACTCCTTCAGGTGAAATAAGGCCGAACGTATAGACTTCAGCATCCTCCACCATGCTTTCATAGAGGGAGAGTCGTTTCTCTCTATCAGCCACAGCCTTATCTGCTTGAAGGTCCTTGCTTTCATCCATCATTGAAGCTCCCTGATCTGAGCGGCTTTCTTCTAGCTGTGACTGCTGTAGAAGAGCGGGGCTCAGCAGGGTGAAAATCAAGATGGCGGCAACGGCAACCAGTCCGGGTATGATTTTCTTCCCTTTCAAGTGTCGCTGTTTTTCACCTTGTTGGCTGATAGAAGCATATATGGACTCAGGTTTTCGCTCATCTTTGATCTTTGGAAGCTTTTTGACCAGTTTTTCTATGTCCCGGTCATTCCAATCAGATTGCTTCACTATCGTCCCCCTCCTTCCGCAACCGTTTGTTCATTTCAATCCGCAGCCATTTGACGGCGCGGTGCTGGGTTGTTTTCACTTTGCTTTCCGACCAGTTCAATATCTCTGCTGTTTCCACAATGGATAGCTCCTGGAGATAGCGCATGATGATGACCATTCGATGATCCGTTGAACAACACTTAAGGCAGTCATATAGTTCGCGCACTTCCTCATTGGCCAGGGCGAGTTCTTCAGGCAGCGGGTTCTCATCGGACAATTCGCTCCGACTCCAGTCAAATTTGTCCAGAAGACGATTTTTCCAGTTCTTCTGCTTCCTGAAGTGATCGATTGCAACGTTCTTCGCTATCGAGAAAAGCCAAGTGCGTTCAGAGCTCTTCCCTTCAAAATGCTGATGTGACTTGAGCACACGGATATACACTTCCTGTACAAGGTCTTCAGCCAATTGTCTGTTCTGCACCATGTAGAGAAGAAATTGAAATACATCCTGATGGTACTTTTTATACATGTCCTCAAAAACGGAGTGCACTTCTTTCCCTCCCCGTCATTCCATTAGTCGTTATTTCCTTGCAAAAGGTTACACATTATCAAATATAGTAGTTTCTGGGACGTTTGGAAAGACCTATATTTCAATTCCTGTCCAGTGCACAAAAAAGAACCCATACGGCACGTAACGGTTGCCGTATGGGTGAAAAGCGCAAATTCCATGATTGTTCCCCGTGTAACAAGAAAAATCGGGATGATCCTGCAATGTGCATGCGAGAAATGACTAATAAGGAAGAAAGAAGGTGAACGTTGTCCCTTGATCGAGTTTGCTTTGCACCTGGATATGGCCACCATGGGCTTCCACGATATTCCTGGCGATCGCAAGACCGAGTCCCGTTCCCGCCTTCCCTCGTGTCCTTGCTTTATCCGCTTTATAGAATCGTTCAAAGACGAATGGCAGATCCTCCTCCGGGATCCCGGATCCTGTGTCTTGTACAAAGAAGAGATAGCCTTGGGTATTCCGATTGAGGAAGACGGTCACTTCTCCTCCCCCAGGAGTATGCCGTATGGCGTTATCGATCAAATTGGTCAGCACCTGTTCGATTTTATCGGGGTCGATGGACAATTCACGTTCCCTCTCGACCTCACTCTCGAACTGTATGGAAATCTTCTTCTCTTTGGCAACGCCCGCAAACTTATTGGCCACCCGCTCTGTGAACGGCATGATTGTGACCGATTGTTCATGAAGGGTGATGTGTCCCGCCTCCATCCTCGCAAGGTCGAGGAGGTCATTGACCAATCTTCCCATTCGGAGCGACTCATCATAGATGATGCGGGCGATTTCTTTTTTCTCTTCTTCTGTTTCCGCGATATCATCCACAATCGCTTCACTGTACCCCTGAAGCATCGAGATCGGGGTACGGAGTTCATGGGACACGTTCGCAATAAAATCTTTCCGAAGTTTGTCCAGTCGACGTTCTTCCGTCATATCCCGTACGACGGCGACCGCGCCTCGGATCGTATTGTTGTTATACAGCGGGCTGACGATCACCACGTAGCTACGGCCTTGAAGTGTGATCTCGTCGGTTTGTTCCATGGCGGTCACCACGACGCTCTGCAACAGTTCTTTGACGATGGCCGGAATCGATTCGCCTTCGTTGCTTCCGTGCTCGTAATACCATTGCTGGAGGAACCGGTCTGCAGGCGGGTTCGTAATGAGGATCGTACCGTCCCGATTGAAGGTGATGACCCCATCGGCCATGGAACTCAGAATGCTCGACAGCTGTTCTTTTTCCTGATTCAGGGCATTGATATGGAACTTCAGCTGTCTTCCCATCTGATTGAATCCCGTTGCGAGTTCACCGATTTCATCTTTTGTCAGGATCGGTACTTTCGTATCGAACTTCCCTTTCGCCACTTCGAATGCTGCTTCCCTCATCTTCCTCAATGGAGATGTGATCCTGGTAGAGAGGAAGAAAGCAAAGATGGTGGTGAGGATGATCGCGATCCCCATGGCAAGGACGATAAGCTTCGTTGTCTGTTTCGTCGTATCCTTTATCACATCAAGGGACTGATAAAGATAGACGGCCCCTTCCTGACCCTTTACGCTCAGATGGCTACCGACGATGATGATGTTCTCATGCCGGTTGGCAGAGGATTCTGATGGAACTTCATATTCCCTCTTGATGGTCTTATCACGGACTTTCACTTCCTTAAGTTCCGGGTCATTCTTGATGAATCGGTGAATATCCTTCTCGACCCCGGTGGAATCCTGGGAAAACAGTTCTTGGTTATCATCGACCGTAATGAGAATATTGACGGGATCATCGATGATTTCACTGCCAAGCTCGAGGCCCAGATCCAGGTCTTCATGATTTTCAATCACCTTGGCTACTTTGTCGGCAGTGATCGTGAGCTCGTTTTCCACCACATCCACATGGTAGTTCTGGAAGAACTCAAGAAGCAGGATCGTCAGGATGAAAAGAACGAAGGAAACAAGGAGAAGGATGGTGACCCAAAGCTTCCCGACTACACTACGCCACAGTCTCATTCATTTGTAACCTCGAACTTATATCCGACGCCCCAAACGGTGACGATCATGCGGGCAGCGTCTTCCGATACTTTGTTCAATTTTTCACGAAGGCGTTTGACATGGGTATCCACTGTCCGAAGATCTCCGAAGAATTCGTAGTGCCAGACTTCTTTGAGGAGATGCTCACGATCGAACACCTTATCAGGGGCCTTTGCTAGGAAGTAAAGGAGTTCATATTCCTTCGGGGTCAGGTTCACATCGATTCCATCGGCACTCACCCGGTGAGCATCGTTATCAATGGTCAGATGCTTATAGACGATGAGATCCTTCGCTTTTGCATCGGTCTGGATGAAGCTGGTCTTGGAAGACCTTCTGAGAAGGGCTTTCACCCTCAGAACAACTTCCCTTGGTGAGAAGGGCTTTACGATGTAATCATCGGTTCCCACTTCGAAGCCTTGGACGCGGTTCACTTCTTCTCCTTTTGCCGTCAGCATGATGACAGGCGTTGTCTTCGTCTCGCGAAGATTCTTACACACTTCGATCCCGTCCATCCCGGGCATCATCAAGTCTAGAAGGATGCAATCATATTCGCGTTCAAGAGCCATTTCAAGGGCGCGCTCCCCGTCTTCCGCTTCTTCGATTTCATAATTTTCTCTTTCCAGATACATTTTCAATAGTCTTCTGATGCGGTCTTCATCGTCCACAACCAGAATCCGGATGTTTTCTTCCATGGGTTTTCCCCCTTTAGCATAGTTATCTCCATTTTAATCGGAAATAGTGGTACTTTTAAACCGAAAAGCTCGGTTGATTTGTTCAGGAAATCATTTCAGTTGTTCATCTATGTACGCTTCCTGCTGTCCGCTGTTTCATTGTATCAAAAAGCTGACAGGGGCATCCATGTCAGCTTTTTGACTCTTTGCAATCAGGCATATGAGTGTAAGCCTGCAATGATCAAGTTGACGGCCACCAGGTTGAAGAGGATGATGGCGACCCCTACGACGGCCAACCATGCCGATTTCTCCCCGTGCCAACCTTTAGATAATCGTAAATGAAGGAAGGCCGCATAGAATAGGAAGGTGACCAGCGCCCACACTTCCTTCGGATCCCATCCCCAGTAACGGTTCCAGGCAATCTGTGCCCAGATCATGGCGAAGATCAAGCCGCCTAGTGTGAAGACCGGAAATCCGATGAGGACGGACCGATAGCCGATTTCATCCATGAGATTCAGGTTCACATTTTTCACCATTGGCTGCATTTTCGCAGCGATGCGCTTACGCAAGATCAACCTGAGGAGAAGATAAAGGACCGCTCCGGATAGGATTGACCAGATCACCGTATTAAGTTTCTTCGCATTGATGAGGGCAGGCATTTCAACCAGGGGCTTCATGACCCCTTTTGTCTGCAGCTCACCTTCATTCGGTCCTACGAGTGCAGGCAATGTATATTGCGCTACTGCTTCCTTCTCTTCCTGGTTGATATAGTTGAAGTCTGCCTGGTAGTCCATCCCTTTGAATACGACTGACACCACGACGAAACCAAGTACGACAACCAGTGAGAACATGACCGTTTCGAGCCAGAATGATTGTCTGCTTCCTTTAGAATGATCCACTGATTTCAGAAGGTAGATCAACCCTGCGACGAAGCTGATGGAAAGGATCGCTTCACCGGCCGATACGGTCGTGACATGGATCTTCAGCCAGTCACTTTGAAGGGCTGGGATCAGCGGTGAGATTTCCGTCGGGAACATGCTTGCATAGGCAATGACGAGCTGCGCAAACGGCAGCGCGATGATTCCAAGAACGGTAGATTTATACATAAAGTAAATGATGATGAACGCACCCACAAGCATCATTCCGAAGAATGTGGTGAATTCAAAGAGATTGCTCACCGGGGCATGACCCGCAGCCCCCCATCTCAGGAAGAAATAGCCGATTTGCGCAACGAATCCGATGATCGTCAATGTGATACCGATCGTACCCCATTTGCGCTGATTTGTTTCCGTCGTGTTCTTTTGGCGGATACTTCCACCAAAGAAGAACGTCGCCACCAGATACGTGATAAAGGAGATGTAGAGCAGGTTACTGCTCCATTCTGCCATTGTTGTCGACATCCTTTTTCCCCCTTGCTTCTTTCGATTCTTGTTGATCTTCCGGTTCCTTTATCCCTGTTCCATCCAGGATGTGGCTGATTTCGTGCTTGAGGCCATGCCAGTTTTTATTCGTATGCCCCGCAACGATGATGCCGTCCTCGGACTTTCTAAGCCAGATTCTCCGGTGATGCCAATACGCCCCCTGGATGACTCCGATCATGAAGATAGCTCCCCCGACTGCCAGGATCCAAAGCGTGAGGTCCTTTGAGAACGTCAGGGCTGAGATATCCCGTGAATCAATCCCTGCGAACGATAGCTTATACTCATTTTCCCCGAGTGGTTCCAGGTTTTTCTGGATTCCGATGAAGGCAACCTCCCCATCAGGCTTTTCAGGTGAGAACAACTCGAACAGGAATGCCGGGTTATTTGGTAGCGGAGAGGCAGTTTGAGGCTCGCCTTTTTTATCGAATCCTGAAAAATCAGGATAATAGCCTTTGAGCTTCACTTTATAGCCATCATCAAGATCATACTCTTCCTCCGGATCCATCAGATTGACGGTGAACGCCCCGTGCTGATCACCCGTGTCTTTTTTATCCAGAGTGAAGCTCATGCTTGTCAGCTCATCAAGCTTATAGCTAGTCTGATAAACTGCGTAGTTGCCGAATTTCAAGGGGTGATTCACCCGGATGGATTCTTTTTTCTCTTCGGTCCGTTCTACTTCCTGTCCCGGAAGGCGTTCTCCTGATTCCTTATAGAGGACCACATCGGTTTGGAAATTCTTTGCGACATCTCCATTCTTCTCGATGGCTTCACTGAACACTTCTTTGTCTTTCTCTTTATCATAGGTTTCCATGATGAAGTTTTCATTTTTGATGAAATATTCGTTATCCGTTCCGGGTACCGCGCGGGTTTCTCCTTCACGGATCCAGATGGTTTCATTCAAGTACATACCCGGGACGAATCGGAGCATGCCACCTATGAGAAAGATGATCAGCCCAATATGGTTGACATATGGACCCCAGCGCGAGAATCGATTTTTTTCCGCCAGGATGCTTCCATCTTTTTCTCTTATCTTATACTTCTTATCTGATAATCTCTTCTTTACATCATCCATCGCTGTCGGCTCAAGACTAGAAGCCTCAGTCTTCCCATAAAATCTCTGTCTCTTCAGGAACCCTTCATGCCGGTCGACCCTTTGATTCTTGAGGGCCCTGTGGAGGGGGATCACCCTGTCCAGGCTGCAGATGACGAGGGATACTCCGATGGAAGCGACAAGGAGAAGATACCACCATGAACTATAGAGATCATGGAATCCAAGGGTATAGTACAGGTCTCCTAAGAACCCGTATACATCCCCATAGAATTCTTCCGGCGGCCTTCCTCCGGGTATGTATTCTTCCTGGGGCAGCACCGTGCCCAAAGCCGATGCAATAAGCGTGAGGACGATGAGCCACACGCCCACCTTGACGGATGAAAAGAAATTCCAGACCTTATCTATGATGGATTTACTGTAGGTTTGAGAACGCCTGGCGCTTCCCTCATAGCGCATATCATGCAGCTTTTCATTTTTTGCTTCTTCTGTAAGGGCCCGTCCACACGATTCACACAGGACCGTCCCATTGGGATTGACGTGACCGCATACGCACTTGATCTCTTTCATGTTAAAACCCCTTCTGTCAGGTTGGCGTTATGGCTTGATACTCTCAAGATCTTCGATAATATCTTCTTCTGACATCGTCCCCGTGATGATCTTTTCGATCTTCCCATCTGGGTTGATCAGCATGGTCGTCGGAAGCGGATCGATTCCGTAGGCATTCTGCACTTCTTCTTCCTTATCGACGACAATCGGAAATTCGAGGCCGTGCTTAGAAGAGAAGCTGTTGATCAGGAAGTCCGACTGCCCTACATTCACCGCAAGGATCTGAACGCCTTTATCCTCATATTTTTTATATTGATTGTTCATATAGGGCATCTCACGTTCACAGGGTTTACACCATGTTCCCCAAAAATTTAGGAATACCCCCTGCCCTTTGTAGTCGGAAAGCTGATGGGTGTTGCCTTCCATGTCTTTAAGGACAAAATCAGGGGCCTGATCACCCACCTGAAGCTTACCACGATCTTCCTTGGTGAAGTTGGCATACAGCGTGTAGCCGACGGCTGACACCAGTATCAGCAAGATGGCCGACCGGATTATCAGTCTGCGCTTTTTCTTGTTCATCGTAACCCTCCTTGCTCTGAAATCGCTATCAAAATAAGTGAAATAAAATGACTTCCTATCGAAGTCCTTATGTATACCTCCCCATCACTTCAAAAATGATAGAAGGAAAGGGGATGATCGATTGATCAACCCCTGCCAGTGTCTGGTTCAACCGTTTCTAGAAGCAGGGGCCTTCCCCATAGATGGTAAAATTCCTTTCCAATTATACCATTTTTCTTCATGACGGTCTTTCAGATTATATGAATGATTCGTGACACTTTTATTTGTTGGCGGCTGATTCTGCCAGCGTGCGGAGCTGCTTGACTTCGTGCGGGGTCAGCTCTCTTCCTTCACCAGCTGTCAGACCCTGGAGGGTGAGTGAGCCATAGCGCTCGCGCTTCAGCTTCTGCACCGGGTATCCGATATGCTCGAACATGCGGCGAACCTGACGATTCCGACCTTCATGGATCGTGATTTCGATGATGGACTTCCCTTGCTTCTTGTCCATGCTCAGCATTTTCACTTTCGCCGGAGCGGTTCTGCCATCCTCGAGCTTCACACCCTTTTCAAGTTCCTTCAACTTGAATTTGGATGGTATGCCCTTCACCCTGGCAACGTACGTCTTTTCGATTTCATTGCTCGGGTGCATGAGGAGATTGGCGAACTCTCCGTCATTCGTAAGAAGCAACAAGCCAGACGTTTCATAGTCTAGGCGACCGATCGGATAGATCCTCTCGTCGATTTCCGGGAAGAAATCCGTCACGACTTCACGATTCTTATCATCGGTCACGGCAGAAATCACGCTCCGCGGTTTGTATAGCATATAGTACACCTTGTTTTCCCGTTCGATCTGGACTCCGGAGACATCCACCCGGTCGGAAGCCGCTACCTTGGTTCCCAATTCTTTAACGACTTTCCCATTCACTTTGACTTTTCCTTCTATGATCAGCTGCTCAGCTTTGCGCCTTGATGCGACACCGCTGTGTGCAATAACTTTTTGTAAACGTTCCACGGTCTTTCACCTCATTTTTCTATTCCTTCATGAATTATGGCATAAACCATGGAAAATAGAAAGGTATAAAAAGAAAACGGGGTTCCGCTTTCCTTTTATACCTTTTTAGAATTGGAGGCCAAATTAGAACATCAGTGTTACGACGAAGATGGCGGCTGCGATTCCGACCACATCGGCGAGAAGACCGACCTTCATTGCATCCCCCATCCTTCGTATCCCTACAGCACCGAAGTAAACGGTCAAGACGTACAGTGTCGTATCCGTACTTCCCTGAAGTACAGATGCAAGCCTCCCTATGAAGGAATCCGGTCCATAAGCCGCCACCATATCGCTCATCATTCCTAGAGCGGCCGTCCCGGAGATCGGCCTGATGATAGCGAGGGGGACGATTTCCGGCGGGATTCCGATAGCCAGGAGACCAGGCCGGATAAGATCGACAAAGAATTCCAAAGCGCCTGATTCCCTGAAAATCGTGATGGCTACAAGCATTCCAATCAGGAAAGGGATGATCGACATGGCAATTTTGATCCCTTCCTTCCCCCCTTCCACGAAGGATTCATAGGTAGGGACCTTCTTCCACGTGCCGTACAGAAGAATGAAGCCGATCAATAGGGGGATCATCCAGAGTGAAACCAACGAAATCCACTGCATCACTTCACCCCCCGTTTCGTTCTCCTGTAGTGGAAGTACCGGTCAATGAGGATTGCGCCGATTGCCGACAGGATGGTTGCCACCAGGGTAGGACCCACGATTTCCGTCGGCGAGGCTGAATCATATTTCATCCTGATGGCAATGACCGTCGTCGGAATGAGGGTGATGCTTGACGTATTGATGGCCAGAAACGTGATCATCGACCTGCTCGCCGAGTCCCTTCCACCGTTCAGCCGCTTCAGCTGTTCCATCGCTTTGATCCCAAGGGGAGTAGCCGCATTCCCAAGACCGAACATATTCGCCATCATATTGCTTAAGATATACCCCATGGCCGGATGGTCTGCCGGCACTTCCGGGAACAGCCTCTTCACAAACGGCCTGCAGAGTCCCGCAAGCTTATCGAGGAGCCCCGCCTCCTGGGCAATCCTCATCATCCCGAGCCAAAAAACGAGGACGCTGATGAGGCCGATACAGAGGGTGACCGCTTCATTGGCCGATTGAAAGATGGCTTCGTTCACTTCGGCCATCCTCCCATTGATCACAGCAAAAACGAGACCGATGATCGTGAGCGCCACCCAGATGATGTTAACCATTTCCGTTCACACCAAGGACCGATTGGATGGAGCCGGCCCATAGCTTCCACCAGCTTTTCTTCTCGGGTTTTGATCCTGATTCAAAATATACCGGGAGAGAGTCCACTTGTTCATCATCCAGATAGACGAGGGCATTGCCGACAACATCAGGCGCCCCCTTACCATCGGCCCATTTCTTCTCAGGCTTCATCATCCTGTACTCCACCCTGACACCGTCCACTTCGTTCTTTTGAAGAGTCAGGACCGCATCTCTGTCCACACGGACATGCCCTTGATAAATAGGGTCATCGATGTTTTCGATTTTCCCTTTTGCTATGACGATTTTATAGTCATACTGCTTGAATCCATACTCGAACATGGAGATATGATCATTCCAATCATCCGGCCCGTTCAATGTAACGGCGATCAAGTTCTCCCCATCTTTAGAGGCTGTGGAGACAAGTGTCCGTTTCGCCCTCTTGGTGAAGCCTGTTTTTCCTCCCGTGCTGTATTTATAAAGCTCCGTCAAAAGCCTGTTCTTGTTCTTCCACTTCCTGTCCCATTTCTCTTCGGGATTGGGCGCTGTATGGAGCTTGGTCCCGGCAATCTCGGCATAGCGCTCATTTTTCATGGCGTACCTGGTCAGGATGGCCATATCCCTTGCGGTGGAATAGTGGTCCTCATGATCATCCAACCCATGTGGATTCGCAAAATGGGTGTTTTCCATACCAATTTCACGGGCTTTTTCATTCATCATATAAACGAACCCATCGAGACTGCCGCCTACGTAATCTGCAATAGTAACGGCCGCATCATTCCCCGATCTCAGCATCAGCCCGTACACGAGGTCTTCCAATTTGATTTTTTCCCCCGCTTTCAGGTACAGCGAGGATCCTTCTGTTCTGACGGCATCATCCGGCACCGTTACATCGCGGTCAAGCTTCCCAGATTCCACGGCCAGGATCGCTGTCATGATCTTGGTGATACTCGCAATCCTGCTTTTCTCATCCGCATCTTTTTCATACAGGACCCTGCCTGTTTCCTGATCCATCAGGATCGCCCTCTGCGAGCTCACAGATGGAGCAGCCTGTACCTTTCCTGAAACCAATGAGAACAAGAGGACAACGATCAGGAGGCTGTATATGTAGACTTTCCGATTATTCCCCTTCACCTGCATCTACTCCTTGTCATGACTATTTGTACAAGTTTATGCGGGACAACGGGTAATATGATTGAATACTCCCTTGCGCTTGCCATAAAAAAAAACACCGCCCACTTCCGGACGGTGTTTCAGAATCATTCATTGTTATTCAGCGTTTCCTGGAATTTTTCAAAAAACAGATCTGCTTCCTCATCTGCAAATTCTTCTTGTACATGATCTGGCAGGGGTGGAAGCTCCTCTATGCTCTTCAACCCGAAATAATCGAGGAATTCTTTGGTCGTACCGAACAGGTAGGCCCTGCCTGTTCCCTCGGCGCGCCCCACTTCTTTTACCAGCCCTTTCGATGTGAGGGTTTGTACGGGACGTTCTGTCTTGACCCCCCGGATCTGTTCGATCTCAGCACGTGTGATGGGCTGCTTGTACGCGATGATGGCCAAGGTTTCAAGTGCCGCCTGGGAAAGGAGGCTCACATTTGGTGATTCCACCAGCTTTTTAAGGTATTCAGCATGTTCTTTTTTAGTAGCGAGCTGATAGGCACCCGCAATTTCAACGACTGCGATCCCGCGGTCGTCGTACCATTCTTTCAGTTCATTCATTCTGTTCAATGCTTCGGCTTCCGGTATCTCCAAAACCGAACAGACCTGTTTCAGGGAAAGACCTTCGTCTCCGGCTGCGAAAAGCAGGCTTTCGAGGATGGCTTTCCAATTACGTTTGTCCAACTAGTCCTACCTCCTCACTTGCTTCCACAAAAATTTCCGTGAAATTCTCTTCCTGGTCGACGATGATTTTTTGACGTTTCATCAATTCAAGGACGGCCAGGAATGTGACAACCAGATGATCTTTTTGATTGGAGGGGAAAAGGCTGGTGAAGGTAGTTCGCTTCCTCAAACTTTGCAGGCTCACTAAAATTTCATCCATTCGTTTTTCTATGGAAATCTCCTGCCTGGTAATTCTCGTTGACACAGGCTTCTGGAGCTTTTTGCGTCGCAATAATTTATTGAATGCACCGAGCATATCATAGACTGTGACCTGGCCGATGCTGTCTTTCAGGTTTGAATCCTCTATGTATTCAGATAGGTCGCTTGGCGGCTTCGTAAAGACCTGTCCCCGCTCTTCTTCCCTGCTCCGTAGTTCTGTGGCAGCTTCTTTGAATTTGCGGTATTCAATCAGTCTTTCCACCAGTTCGTCCCTCGGATCCTCTTCCTCGAATTCGATTTCTTCATCGAGGGAATCTTCATCGTATTTCGGCAGGAGCATCTTGCTCTTGATCGCAAGGAGCGTCGCCGCCATCACAAGATATTCACTCGCAACGTCGAGCTTCAGATCCTTCATGGCGTGCACATAGATCATGTATTGCTCGGTAATCTGTGCCATGGGGATATCATAGATATCAATTTCAAGTGAATTGATCAGATGCAGTAGAAGATCCATCGGACCTTCGAACGCTTCAATTTTCACGTTATATTCCATTTCATCACCAATTTCCATTGTACAGACTTAAAAAAGAGCTACTTATTAGTATAGTAGATTGACTACCATTCTCCAATAGAAATTTTACCCCCTGCTCAATTCGTTTCACCACACGGGGGAGTATGCTACACTAACCCTATTGAAAGGAGCGGTTGAATGACACAACATCCCATCCCCTATATCGAATTCCTCGCCCACTTCAATGGGAGCAGGGATTACTTTGAGTGCCATGAGGTCCTAGAAGAATACTGGAAAGACATCGATCCCGGCAACAGGGACTCCCACTGGGTCGGCCTCATCCAGATTGCCGTCGGGATGTATCATTATCGCAGGGACAACCTTAAGGGTGCAGGACGAATGATCCGTAAGGGTACGGAGAATCTGAAGCGTCACCGTTCGGTCATGAGAGATTTAGGTCTTGATGAAAGCAGACTGTTTTCCATCCTTTCAGAAACAGAGGAAAGCATTGTGAAAGAAATGCCCTATCGCAGTGTCAGCCTCCCAATACAGGATCCAGACCTTCTCCTATCTGTTCAGCAGTGGTGCACCCATAACGGATACGGCTGGTCTCTCCCGAGTGACTTGACCGATCACGAGCTCATTCATCGCCATTCACGCAGGGATCGCTCCCAAGTGATCCAAGAACGTGAAGAAGCCCTTCTCAGAAAAAAAAGAAACTAGCCTCAGGGCCAGTTTCTTTTTTTCATTCATTCATTTCCCCTTCGCATCTTTCAAAAAAGGAAGCGGTTTCTTCGTTGGGTTTGACGTCTAGCTCAGAGTACATGTCCTTCAGATGTTTCACCATCGCCTTTCCGATTCCCTCATGACGATGTGACGGATTGACGGAAATGTGATGGATTTCCATGGCGCCTTCTTCTTTCTGCACTCCGATCAGTCCAACTATGTCTTCTTCTTTCCATAAAAAAAGCTGCCAATTTTCATCCGTTTCATACTGCTTCATCGTTTGCTGAAGCTTCTTCAGATCTTTTTCACTTGGCATGAAAGATAATAATCCCATTGCGATCTTTTCAAAAGCCTTTTTATATCGGATTAACATATTTACCCCTCGTTACGTTTATATCCAGATACTTGTATCATGGACAAAACAATCATTTTAATAAGCGAATGTTTTACTATCTTACTAAAACTGTTCTTTTTTATCAACTACCGTTTAGTTTCCCGCTAAGAAGAGCCAGTAAACCACTCCCCACGCCAAACCAACTGCCAAAAGAAGGAAAAATAAGCGCGTGTTATTTTTCGACATACCATCCCCCCCGATTCAACACCCGATCTATGAATGTATCTGGTAGACTCGCACTCTATCAAGTATAACAGGTCACGGGAATATCCGGCACCTTCGGCCAGGAGATTCCCATGAACGTCACATTCAATCGAGTGGGAGGTCAAGGGAGAGAATATCCTCATAGGTTTCCCTTTTCACTACAAGGCGATCCTTCCCTCCTTCCACGAAAACGACGGGCGGACGTGGAATACGGTTATAGTTATTCGCCATGGAGTAACCGTATGCGCCTGTGCAGAAGACGGCCAGGAGGTCACCAGGTTCTGAAACCGGTAACGGCAGATCCCAGATCAGCATGTCACCTGACTCACAGCATTTCCCTGCAATGGATACGGTCTCTTCCACAGGTGTCCCTGCCTTATTGGCAAGTACCGCCTCGTATTTCGCGCGGTACAGAGCAGGGCGGATATTATCACTCATCCCTCCGTCGATGGCGACATATTTCCTTACTTCCGGTACGACCTTGGTCGATCCGATGCTGTAGAGGCTCGTCCCCGCATCGCCCACCAGTGAACGACCCGGCTCGATCCAGATTTCCGGCATGTCCAGTCCATGACGCTCCACCTCTTCCTTCACCACTGTGATCATGTCTTTTACATACTGTGCAGGTGGGATCGGCTGATCTTCGTTCGTGTACCGGATACCGAAGCCTCCTCCAAGATTGATGACCTGAGGAACGAACCCGTGCTGCTCCTTCCACGATGCCACGGTGTCGATGATCTTCCTTGCGGCCAAGATGAAGCCAGTCGTTTCAAAGATCTGCGACCCGATATGACAGTGGAGTCCAAGGAGTTCGATGCCCTCCATGGCCACTGCCTTTTTCATCGCCTCTTCGGCTTGGCCGTTTCCAAGATCGAAGCCGAACTTCGAATCCTCCTGACCCGTCAGGATATAATCATGGGTATGGGCCTCGATCCCAGGAGTGACACGGAGAAGCACCCTCGTCGATCCTCCACGTTCAGCGAGTATGGCGCCAATCAGCTCAAGCTCGTGGAAGTTATCGACCACAATGCAACCGATCCCAAGTTTGAGTGCCATTGCAAGCTCTTCATACGATTTGTTGTTTCCGTGAAAATGAATCTTCTCGACAGGAAAACCCGCTTTGATTGCCGTATGGAGTTCCCCTCCGGAAACCACGTCCAAGGATAACCCTTCTTCTTTCATCAATTGAAAGATCGCAATGCTTGAAAAGGCTTTGCTCGCGTAGGCAACCTCCGCTTTGACGCCCAGCTCTTCAAACGTATCCTTAAAGCCGCGTGCGCGTTCCCTGATCAGTGATGTATCATATATGTACAGGGGGGTACCGTATTGTTCCGCGAGCTTTACGGTATTGACCCCACCTATGGTCAGTTGACCCTGTTCGTTAATTTCCTGAGATCCATGAAGTTCCATTCTCTGCTCATTCCCCTCTTTAATCCTTTACTAATTAAAAGTAATTTACCATAGAATGAGGGGGCTTGCAATCCTTCCAGGATTCAGCTCGGCTGTTTGTGCCGGTTCCGTGCATGGACGATGCTTGGTCTGATTTTGGCACCCGGCACCGAACGCCTGATGAGGATCTGTAGGAACGCTTTCGGACTGAATGGCAGCAGGGGCCACATATAAGGAGTATTCAGTGACTTGATATTGGTGACGAATAGGACGTAAAGGGTACATCCAATCACGAGTCCCGGAATATGGAACAACGCCACGAAAATTAAAATGACCAATCGTGCCATCTTGTTGGCGACGCTTAATTCATAACTCGGGGTGGCAAAGGTACCGATCGATGCAACCGCTACATAAAGGATGACCTCCGGTTGGAAAAGCCCAACATCGATGGCAATCTGACCGATCAGGACCGCCGCGATCAGACCCATTGCCGTTGATAGCGGCGTTGGCGTGTGTATGGCCGCTATCCTGAACATCTCCACCCCTAGATCTGCGATGAAGAGCTGGGCGATCACCGGGATATTGGTCTGTTCATCGGGACCGACATACTTGATAGCTTCCGGCAATAATGATGGATCCAAGACAAATAGATACCATAAAGGCAGAAGGAATAACGACGCCAGGACACCCAGGAATCTCGTCCAGCGGACAAATGTCCCCACTGCTGGAGATTGGCGATATTCTTCCGCATGCTGGAGATGATGAAAATACGTGGTCGGGGTGATGATCACACTCGGTGAGGTATCCACGAAGATCAGGACATGGCCTTCCAAAAGGTGAGTCGCCCCGACGTCCGCCCTTTCCGTGTACCGCACGAGGGGGTACGGATTATATCCTTGTTTGACAAGGAATTCCTCGATTGTTTTATCGGCCATCGTCAGGCCGTCGATTTTTATGCTTTGAAGCTCTTGTTTGACGATTTCGATCAGGTTCGGATCGGCCACGTCTTCGATATAGGCGATGGAAATGTCCGTTTTGGACCGTTCACCTATCCTGAAGATCTCAAACCGGAGTCTCGGATCTCGGATCCTCCTGCGGGTCAGGGCTGTGTTGACGATGATATTTTCCACATAGCCATCACGTGAACCCCTTACCACCTTTTCTGTATCCGGCTCCGACGGTTGCCTTCCGGGATAGCTCCTCACATCAACGATCAGGGCTTCCGGGGCCCCTTCCACAAAGACGGCAATCAACCCTGATAGGACTTCATCCACCGCTTCCTCCACCGTTTTGACAGGTTCGACGGACTGGTGGACCAGACGATTGTGTACAATATCATAAATCTTACTGGTTGCCCGTTCATTATCATTCACTTCAACGAGTTCTTCAACGATATGAATGACATACGATGCATCAGTCAATCCATTGATATAGTAGATATGGACACCTTTCTTCAGGATCATCAGCTTACGTACGCCCAAGTCGAAGCTTTTATTCAGTCCAACATGGTTTTGCATATACTCTTCGAGTTTCCCCAAGTCCTTTGGAATCGGGGTCTTCCTGATTTCACCCATTGTACCCACTCCTCTCTAAGATGATTTCCACTGCTTTTTTCGTGATGGGACTGCCTTGGGAGTAGTGATCCCGCTTCGCCATTTTCCCTATGTCCCCTACACCGACGATTACCGCCACGTCCAGTTCATCCAGACAATACACCGTATCACCCGTCAATCTTCCCATTTCCATTTCCGGCACGCCGAATTTATCGACTCCATAGGGGGTGAGCTCTCCGAATTTATCAATGCACACGTCGACCCTCGTCCACTCCGCATGCCTTGTATGACTGGCAACAGCTATAACACCCAGCACTTCAATATCATCATGCTGCGCTACGTACTTCATGGCCCTCTCTCCCGACCCTTCCCCAAGGAAGCCGCTATCATCGAACATGACAAAAACAGGGTCGCATTTGGCCTTTTTGATCAACTTGACCACTTCCGGCCCGGAAAGGACGGTCGGATTCCCCTTCGTGCTGGAAATACAACGTCCCCCGAACTCCTTGGCCACGCATTCAACGGCCTTTTTCGCATATTCGTCACCGTCGGTTACAAGGATGACCTTCCGTTTCGTGTCTGTCATTTCAACGACCGCCTCTGCTTATGATTACGGCTGTACCAAGTACAGCCAATGGAATAGGGACCCTGCAATCTTGCCCAGGACAATGGCCATGATGAGCGTGATGATCTGGCTTTCGATCCCGATCCTTTTTGCCAGGATGGGAAATACATTGAGCACCTCTGTCAGAGCGGCTGCCATCAGACCGATGAAAATGCCGCTTGCTGCACCGATGGGAATCAGGATGATGGCCGCTGTGTGAAGCGTAAAATCATTCAATGAGATGAACGTGCCTGAAAGCGCCCCCGTCACGACTGCCCATTCATAGGAATGGATCATTTTCATCGTTTTCGTCAACTGTGTAAGCCTCGGGATGATCCCAAGGACCGTCAAGAATGCCACCAGCCCCGATCCTACTGCAAGTCCCCCTCCGAACCCCACAAACAATGCCAGGAGGATTTTAATGGTCATCGAGCTTTTTCTGACTTTCTTTGTTTTCATGCATGATGACATACTGATCAAGGTCCTGCTGGTAGTTGAACATCTCTACTTCTAAGGGGCTTGGCTCTTCATTGATTCGTTTTTTGAACACATGATTGAAGAACAGAATCATCCCGAGTCCCAGACCGATGGAATAGGGGATCTGATAGATCAACGGATGTGGATCTATTCGGCCTGTAATGAAAAAATACATGCGCTGATGTACTTCCCTCATGCTCACATCTTCATGGAAGTTGATGATAGCGAGCGCCGTTCCGATGAATAAGAGGAGCCAGACGCCTGCGAAAAGGGGAAGGGATACCTTTTTCTTTTCATACACCACTTCGATGATTGTTTGGACTGGACCGATCGTTTGGATATCGAGAGAGGGATGGACGGCGTTAATGCGCCTGATGGCCGTCATCACATCCACGACGATGATGTTTTTATCTGCCACGGTAACATGATGGACAGGTATGTCTCTTATGCTTTCCAAAATCGGCTCCGGTGCGATGAGCTGGGCGATCTGCCCCAATTTCACTAAACTCTCTTCCCTCACTTGGATCCGGTGGCGCAATCGGATATACAGAACGTTCTCCAACATACTCACTTCCTGATTTCCTTGATTTTCACCTTGTTACCCATAGTATGGATGTTCAAAAATTATTTATGTAAACGCCCTGTATCCTCTCCACACCAAAAAGCCCGCAGGCCCCTTTATTCAAGGGTCCTGCGGGTTTTCATTCTGTATTCATTTGTTCCTTCATCGACTTGAGGATTTTCTTTTCAAGCCGTGATACTTGCACCTGTGAAATGCCGAGCCGCTCTGCCACCTCCGACTGGGTTTGATCTTTGTAATAGCGTAGGTACACGATCAGGCGCTCTCGTTCATCCAGTTCCAATATCGCTTCTTTTAGGGCGATTTTATCAAACCATTTATAGTCGGTCTGATCGGCGATCTGATCCAGTAATGTGATGGGATCCCCATCGTTTTCATAGACCGTTTCATGGATGGAAGAAGGAGCCCTGCTGGCTTCTTGCGCCATGATGACTTCTTCCGGGGAATACTCCAGATGTTCGGCCAGTTCGTTGACAGTCGGCACCCTTCCGAACGTCTTTGAAAGCTCGTCTTTTGCCTTGCGTATTTTATTCCCCATTTCTTTTAGGGAGCGGCTTACCTTGACGGTGCCATCGTCCCTGATGAAGCGCTGGATCTCCCCGATGATCATAGGGACTGCATAGGTGGAGAATTTCACATCATAACTCAAGTCAAATTTATCAACGGATTTAAGAAGGCCGATGGAACCGATTTGGAACAGATCATCCGGCTCGTACCCCCGATTGAGGAACCGCTGGACGACAGACCAGACCAGCCGCATATTCTTCTGGACAATAATGTCCCTCGCTCCCTGATCACCATCTTGACTGAGTTTTATCAGTTCCTTGACCTCGTGATCCTTTAAGAATGGCTGCGCCTTTTCCTTTTCATTTTTCACTTCGACATCCATGGGCACGACTCCTTAATTGCATAGCGTTTTACTATTGGTTAAGTGCTTTTTCAGCCTTACCGTGGTGCCTGTACCTGGGTGTGAGGATATTTCGATTTCATCCATGAAGTTTTCCATGATTGTGAAGCCCATGCCAGAGCGTTCAAGTTCCGGCTTTGATGTATATAAGGGCTGGCGTGCTTCATCCACATCCCCGATTCCGATCCCTTCATCGCGGATGGTCATATCGATGTAGCCATCTTCTTCCATGATGACAGAGATGAATACCTGACCCGTCGGTTTGTTTTCGTAGCCGTGGATGATGGCATTTGTGACGGCCTCGGAGACGACGGTTTTAATTTCCGTAAGTTCATCCATCGTCGGATCAAGCTGTGCGATGAAAGATGCCACGGTTACACGGGCAAAGGATTCATTCTGACTCACTGAACTGAACTGGATACTCATTTCATTCCTCATTCAAGCGACCCCCAATCGTTGCAATGCATTTTCTTCAGATGGTTCAAGACGAATGATCTTGAATAGACCTGACATCTCAAAAAGGCGGTTGACTGAATGAGAAATGGCACAAACGACCATCTCTCCATGTTTTTGCTTAATTTGTTTGTAGCGGCCAAGGATCACACCCAAGCCGGAACTATCCATGAAGCTCAGTTCTTCAAGGTTCAGGATGATATGGCGGATATTTTCATTCTCGATCAGGGCGGATGCCCTTTCCCTTAATTCATCGGCGGTATGATGATCCAACTCCCCGCTCAGACGGATGCACAGGACGTCACTCTTCACTTCTAGGTCAATAGCAAGACTCACTATAGAAAGCCTCCTTCTCTGTCTTATAGTGAGTGATTTCGCTATTCTTTTTCAAGAATCCTTCCTGATGACAAAACTAGAAGGAATTCGTCATAATTAGTCAATGTTTATTGATCGGTCTTGGTGAACATGCTCATGCTTCGTTTATAGAAGTCCCACCAGCTTGCCTTCTTCACATCGCTCTTTGCCACAAGTGGTGTTTCAAGTACCTTCTTCCCTTTGTTCATGATGACGAGCTTACCGATTTCGTCCCCTTTCTTGACCGGGGCCTTCACCTCATCTGCGATGCTCACCTTCTGCTCTACCTTATCAAGTTTCTCACCTTTTTGAGTCAGGATTGACACAGGCTCTTGTGTGACGGCTTGGAGTTTGCGATCCTTCCCTTTCGACACTTTGGCTTCGCCTATGTCGTCACCCTTTTTGTAGAGGGGCTTGGTTTGATATTGATTGAAGGCGTAATCCAGCATGGTGCTCACTTCGTTGTTGCGGTCCTTAGGTGACGGCGCACCGAACACGACGGCGATGACCCTCATATTGCCTTTTTTCGCCGTGGCAGTGAGACAATATTTCGCCTCATTAGTGAAGCCGGTTTTGAGACCGTCCACTCCATCATAGAAACGGACAAGTTTATTGGTATTCACCAGCCAGAACTTCTTATCTGTATTCTCCCTGAGATACGATTCATAGCTTCCGGTGAACTTCGTGATCCCTTCATATTTCAGTAATTCCTTTGCCATCATGGCCATATCATGGGCAGAACTATAATGGCCTTTTGACGGAAGTCCGGTCGGATTTTTAAACTGGGTGTCCTTCAAGCCCAGTTCCTTTACCTTGGCATTCATTTTCTCAACGAAGCCTTTTTCACTGCCTGCGAGATGCTCCGCCATGGCAACGGATGCGTCATTGGCAGAACCGATGGCGATTCCTTTCAGCATTTCCTCCACAGACATTGTTTCACCTGGCTCAAGGAAGATCTGTGACCCGCCCATCGATGCTGCATGTTCACTGGTTCGAATCTTGTCTTTCCAGTCGATCTGGCCATTCTCGATCGCCTCCATGATCAGGATCATGGTCATGATCTTTGTCATAGATGCCGGAGCCAAGCGTTCATGACTGTTCTTATCGTAAAGGACAGAGCCCGTATCCCTTTCGATCAGGACCGCTGATTTTGCTACTTCAGCAAGTTCGGACTTCTTCTCCTCAGCAAATCCCGATACGGGGGTCAATGAAAAAATAAAGAAACATAGCGTCAGGATAGACAGTACACGTTTCATGTTAAGATCCTCCATTCATCTTCAATATTCAAAACTTCTATCACCATTTTTTCCAACATAGACCTTTTTATACAAAGGCTTCCGAAAATTCTCTGCACAAAAAAAACCACCTTCCGTTTTCAGGAAGGTGGTGCTAGTAATTAATGTGTGATTTCTGTGTGGATCAGGGTAGGTGCTGCTACTTTCTCAGGAGAAAGCTTGATGCTTTCATATAGCTTTTCTTTCACTCGTTCCAGTTCAGTTTCATCATTGCTGAATATGGTCACCAATGATTCCCCTGCCTCTACGCGATCACCGATCTTTTTCCTGAGCTCGAGCCCGACGGCAAGGTCGATGACGGAATCCTTCGTCGCACGTCCCGCTCCGAGCCACATGGCTGCAGTTCCGACGGCATCTGCGATGATCTCGGATACATATCCTGATTCCTTGGCAGGCAGTTCACTCACGTGGGCAGCCTGAGGGAGTTTTGACGGTTCATCCACGATGGATGCGTCCCCTCCTTGAGAGGCGAGGAAGACCTTGAAGCTCTCAAGTGCGGATCCATCCTTCATGGCTTTAATCAATCTTTCCCGTGCTTCTTCAATGGAATTCGCCTGTTCAGCCAGGTAGACCATGTGACTTCCAAGGGTCAAACAAAGTTCAGTCAAGTCTTCCGGTCCTTCACCCTTCAGCGTATCGATTGCTTCCTTCACTTCGAGGGCATTCCCGATGGCAAACCCGAGTGGCTGACTCATATCAGAGATGACGGCCATCGTTTTCCGACCAACATTATTCCCGATATTGACCATGGCACTGGCGAGCTCTTTGGAATCTTCAAGGGTCTTCATAAAGGCGCCTGCTCCGGTTTTGACGTCGAGTACGATGGCGTCGGCTCCTGCTGCGATCTTTTTGCTCATGATGGAGCTTGCGATCAGCGGGATGCTATTCACCGTCGCCGTCACGTCACGAAGCGAGTACAGCTTTTTATCGGCAGGGGTCAGGTTTCCACTCTGTCCGATGACAGCCAGCTTGTTTTTGTTCACAAGACGGATGAATTCGTCATTTTCAATTTCCACATGGAAGCCTTCGATGGCTTCAAGCTTATCAATGGTCCCTCCGGTATGTCCGAGTCCGCGGCCGCTCATCTTCGCCACAGGTACTCCAACGGCCGCTACAAGGGGGCCGAGTACGAGGGTCGTCGTATCACCGACGCCACCCGTCGAGTGTTTATCCACTTTGATGCCTTCTATGGCGGAAAGGTCGATCTGATCCCCCGACTCCACCATCGCCATGGTTAAATCGGCACGCTCCCTTTCGGTCATATCCTTGAAGAAGATCGCCATGGTCAAGGCGCTAACCTGATAATCCGGAATGGATCCTTCTGTATATCCATTTACGATGAAGTTGATTTCCTCCGTCGTCAGTTCTTTTCCATCACGTTTTTTCTCTATTAGGTCAACCATTCTCATCACTTTCACCCACTTATACGTATTAGCTTACAATGACTTGACGATTTCTTTTACATAAGAAAGGAAGTTGGCACGGACCATTTCGGTTGTCTCCATGACCTCATCATGGGACAAGGGTTGATCCAGGATTCCTGCAGCCATATTGGAAATACATGAGATTCCGAGAACCTTCATACCGCCGTGACGGGCCACAATGACTTCGGGAACGGTGGACATTCCGACTGCATCGCCTCCTAGGACGCGTGCCAGGCGGACTTCTGCTGGTGTTTCATACGTAGGACCTGTATTGCCAACGTACACTCCTTCCTGCACATCGATGGAAAGCTTACCTGCAATTTCCTTGGCAAGCTGGCGAAGATCCCTGGAATAAGCTTCCGACATATCCGGGAAGCGGGGACCCATGCGGGAGTCATTCGGGCCGATGAGGGGATTCCCACCCATATTGTTGATATGATCCGTAATGATCATAAGGTCGCCTGCCTTGAAGCTCTCATTGACACCTCCAGCCGCATTCGTCACGATCAGAATCTCGACTCCAAGCTCCTTCATTACGCGCACCGGGAAGGTTACTTTATCAAAGTCATATCCTTCGTAGAAATGGAAGCGTCCTTGCATCGCCACGACTTCCTGACCTGAAAGTCCGCCGTACACGAGCTGACCCGCATGTCCTTCCACAGTGGAAACAGGGAAGTCGGGTATTTCGTTGTAGGGGATCTTAACGGGCTCTTCGACCTCATCTGCCAGGACTCCGAGTCCGGAACCCAAGATCAAGCCGATTTTCGGTGTCTTGGTGAATCGTTCGTTCAGGTAGCGTGCGGCTCTTTCAATTTGTTCGTATTTCATGGTCACCTCTCCTTTACCTCTCTATATTGGTGGCGGCAACTGCTGCCCCGCCATCTACCATTTGACGTGTGGAACCTTATTTAAGTGATGTCAGGAAGCTTTCCCCGAACTTTGGATGTTTCACATTGAAGTTATCGGCAACCGTAGCACCGATATCGGCGAATGTCTTCCTCACAGGAAGCTCTTCACCCTCTCCGCTGAATCGCTTTGAATAAACAAGAAGCGGCACAAATTCACGCGTATGGTCCGTTCCAGGGGCCGTCGGATCATTCCCGTGATCAGCCGTGATAATCAGAAGATCTTCCTCGGTCATTTTCTCAAAAACCTCTGGTAGCCTGGCATCGAATTCTTCCAATGCTTTCCCATAACCTTCAGGATCGCGTCGATGGCCGAACTGGGCGTCAAAGTCGACTAAATTCAGGAAGCTTAAGCCGGTAAACGGCTGGTCCATCGTGCGGAGGAATCCATCCATTCCGTCCATATTGTCCTTTGTCCGAACTGAATCCGTGACCCCTTCCCCGTTATAGATATCCGAGATCTTCCCGATGGCGATCACATCATATCCTGCATCCTTCAGTTCGTTCATGACGGTGCGATTGAATGGTTTCAATGCATAATCATGTCGATTCGATGTTCTTTTGAAAGCACCCGGCTCACCGATGAACGGGCGGGCGATGACACGTCCAACGAGGAATTCATCATCCTTCGTGAGTTCCCTTGCAATTTCACATATGCGGTATTGTTCTTCAATGGGAATGATGTCTTCATGTGCAGCAATCTGAAGGACGGGATCGGCGGATGTGTACACAATCAGGGCACCGGTCTCCATATGTTCTTTCCCCAGCTCATCAATGATGGCCGTTCCGCTTGCAGGTTTATTCCCGATGACGGTCCTGCCCGTTTCCGCCTCCAATTTCTGGAGGAGTTTTTCCGGGAAGCCTTCCGGATAGGTTTTGAACGGCGTATCAATATTCAAGCCCATGATTTCCCAGTGGCCTGTCATCGTGTCTTTCCCTACGGATGCCTCCTGCATTTTCGTGTAGTGGGCAAGGGGCTTTTCAGCCTTGTCGATCCCCTTGATTTCACGGATGTTGCTCAGACCCAGCTTGGCCATATTGGGCATATGAAGCCCATTCATATGTTCCGCGATGTGACCGAGGGTATCGGCCCCTTTATCATTGAACAGGTCCGCATCGGGTGCTTCCCCTATTCCCACTGAATCCATCACAATCAGGTGGACCCTTTTGTATGTATAGCTACTCATATTATCTGCCTCCTGTAAACAACCGTCTTTAAAACGGTTACATTTTCATCAATGCTAGTAGTGTACCCTCTGCCACTGAGCGTGAATCAGAACGATACAACGTCAGAAGTCTGACATCTATATTCTACTTTCCCCTTCAAAAAAATACAAGGGAGATCCCGCAAATTTTGCGGGATCTCCCCCTACCCTAAGCCCTTGGGTGGAATTTCGTATACACATCCTTCAGGCGGGTCTTTGTCACGTGCGTATAGATTTGTGTGGTGGAAATATCGGCATGTCCGAGCATTTCCTGAACCGCCCGCAGATCGGCTCCATTTTCAAGGAGATGCGTGGCGAATGAATGCCGTAATGTATGAGGCGTGAGTTCCTTCTCAATATTGGCCTTTTTCTGTAGGGCCTTGAGATTTTTCCAGAACCCCTGCCTGCTCATCCCGCGGCCATGATGGTTCAGAAAAAGGTGATCATCCCGTTCTCTCCCCGACCTGAGCTTCAGACGAGAATGTTCTAGATAATCCCCGAGTACATTCATGGCCGTCTGGCCTATTGGGATGATCCTTTCCTTATTCCCCTTTCCTATACAGCGGATGAAGCCCATATTGAGGTGAAGATCATCGAGCTTCATACCAATGAGTTCACTTACGCGGATACCCGTTGCGTACAAGAGCTCAAGCATGGCCTTATCCCTCATGCCGAGAGGGGTGGAGGCATCGGGCGCCTCCAGGAGCGCTTCCACCTCGGATAAGCTCAGGATCTTGGGAAGCTTGCGTTCGGTCCGCGGTGTTTCGAGATGGACCGTCGGATCCTGCTCCACGGCCTTCTCCCTTAAAAGGAACTGGTGGAATGAGCGGATCGAAGCGACATGCCTTGCCACAGTCTTCGACGATTTCCCCTGATCACCAAGATGACCGAGGAACTGGACGATGTTCACACGTGACACTTCATTCCAGCCTTCCATCCCTTCTACATTCTTAATATAGAGGGAGTAGCTCTTCAGATCGCGCTTGTAGGAATCGATCGTGTTCTTCGAAAGCCCTTTTTCCACTGTTAAGAAATGCATGTAATCTTCTATATGGTCTTCCAACATCCATTACTCCCCGTTCGTATAAAAAAATAATAATCGATCATACCAGTGTGCTTCCTCGTCTGCAACCGCCGAGGAAACTTTCACGGCCGACCCCTCCGGTTCATCGTATCGGTGATAACCTTCGTATTCTTCACCGATCCACATGATGCCATAATAAAAAAGGATCGTCGATCCCGTAAAAAGGATAAACACCTTCAGCGTCTGCCAGATCATCCGGACTCCTTTACCCATCTTCCATCCTCCCCGTCATCTATTAATACAAGCTATGACGGTTTTCCTTCATTTTATACCTGAACGGATGAAAGTTTAGGCGGTTTCCCGGCAAAAAGCCCCGAAGATTATGTATATCGCATGCTTGCGACGGGATCCCCGGGGCTTCGATTACTCTTCATTATCCTGGCATCTTGAGCAAATGCCATGAAAGGTCAATCTGTGGTCTTTTATTTTAAACTTCCAGTCACGTTCCACAATGTTTTCAACGTCTTCCAATAGATCTTCCTGAATTTCATCCACTGCTCCACATTCAATGCATACGAGATGATGATGGAAGTGGGCAGCTCCTTCTTGGCGAAGATCATAACGTGATACTCCATCGCCAAAGTTGATTTTATCCACAATTTTCAGCTCGGACAACAGCTCCAGGGTGCGGTACACCGTGGCAAGTCCGATTTCCGGAGATTTTTCCTTAACGAGGAGGTATACATCTTCGGCACTGAGGTGGTCTTCTTCATGTTCGAGCAGCACCCGCACAGTCGCTTCACGCTGGGGTGTAAGCTTGTAACTGGCTGAGTGAAGGTGCTTTTTGATTCGTTCGATACGGCTTTCCATGGTCCCTTCCTCCCCCGTCAATATCTAGTTTATTATAACAAAAAGGGAGGAATAAGCAAAATAAAATTATTACAAACAAAAAAGTAGAATGATTCTTATATAAGAATGGATTTACTTGATTTTTGAAATAACCGTTTCCATCAGACTCGGAGAAAGGTACGCCTCCACTCCCGCTGCCACCGTAATGACAGCGATGGCTGCCACAAGGAATACCACGTATCGTGAAAAGAACGGGATCATGGGCAACTGCATGGACGTTTGTCCCCTCATGAAAATCTTCCTGATCAACGTGATGGAAAAACTTGCGCTCACTGCTCCTATGAAGATGAAAGCCGGGATGATGATGATGTTTTGTGGAAGGATGCTGACGAATGACAGCAGGAAGCCACTCCAGCCCATCTGGTTCACGAGAAAGCCTACGGAAAAACCGACCACGACCCCCTTCATGAACACGAGAACGAAGATCAGCGGAAGTCCGATGATCGAAATCCCGAGCAACCAAAGGATGCCAAGCGACTTCACATTATGAAGGAAGCTTTGCCTGAACATATCTTCGGAAGAAGTCATCCTCCCCCCTTCTATCTCGGTGAAGAATTTCCCCAGATAAAGATACAGATCTTCTTTCTGGGCGAAAGACAGGGAATTGACGACGATGGCACCGAAGATCACACCCATGAGGAATAATGTGATCATGAATAAATAGATCGAGGAATGGGCTTGTACATGTTGGATTAGTGGATTGGATTGGGAAAATTTTTTACGCATCACTGTGGTCCTCCTAGACATCGATTACTAATCTATATGAGGGAGCACCCAGACATATGACAAGATCCCTCCCGGATGACCGAAAGGGACCTGTATGGAAAGGATCAGCGCGCTGCCGCCTGTAGTTCAAGATACTGAATGGCGTACGCCGTCTTGGCGTCATAGATTTTCTTTTCCTTCATGAGTGCCTTCGCTTCCTCCAGCCCCACTTCCAAGAGCTCGACGAATTCATCTTCATCCGGCCCCTTCGCATCTTCCATTTTATACAGATCCTTTGCGACGTACAGATGCACTAGTTCATCAGCGAATCCCGGGGAAGTGTAGAAGGAAATCAAATGCTCAAGCTTTCCGCATCCATATCCCGTTTCTTCTTCAAGCTCCCTCTCTGCTGTAAGGGCAGGCTCTTCACCAGGCTCAAGCTTACCTGCAGGGATTTCAATAATGGCTTTCTCCAAGGCTTTGCGGTACTGCTCGACCATGACGATCTTTCCTTCTTCCGTGAGGGCGATTACTGCCACCGCGCCAGGATGCTTGATCAGTTCACGTTTGGAGGTCTTTCCGTTCGGGAGCTCCACTTCATCAATCTGAAGGTTGATGATCTTTCCTTCGTATACGGTTTCCGACTGGATCGTTTTTTCTTCGAATTTACTCATTTGCGACTCTCCTGTTCTTTCAACGCTGGATTCTTCATACATTCTACCATACTTCCGAATCGGGGTGGAATCCTTGGAGATTCTGGTGGATAAAGATCGTGTCATCCTTAAAGGCAAGGCGTGGGAGATCAGAAGGAAGTTGAAGGAATACAGTCTCCGGTTCGATACGGTCCATGATTGGATCAAAGCGATGCATTCCGAGTCCCGTTAATTGTTTATCCCGTCCCCCATCCGTTAATATAATAGAGGAAAGAGTATCGGAAGGGATGGATGAATAGTGGATAAGAGAGAACTTGGAAACTCCGGTCTATATGTATCAAAACTCGGACTCGGATGCATGTCCCTCGGGACGGAGGAACAATCGGCGGTGGAGATCGTCCGCTATGCACTGGACCATGGCGTGAACTATCTAGATACCGCCGATTTATATGATTTTGGACAGAATGAAAAAATTGTGGGACAAGCCTTGAAGGGGCGCAGGGACCAAGTAATCCTCGCGACCAAAGTCGGGAACCGCTGGGACGATGTGGATGATGGGTGGCGCTGGGATCCTTCCAAAAGCTACATAGAGAAAGCCGTAAAGGACAGCCTTCGCCGCCTGGGTGTCGACTATATCGATCTGTATCAGCTTCACGGTGGCACGATTGAAGACCCTTATGAAGAAGCCATCGAGGCTTTTGAAACGCTGAAAAAAGAAGGCTTGATCCGGGCGTATGGAATTTCGTCCATCCGTCCGAATGTGATCAAACGTTTCCTTTCACACGCCGATATTCAGAGCATCATGATGCAGTACAGCCTCCTCGACCGCCGCCCTGAAGAATGGATGCCCCTCCTTGAGGAGCATGGTGCAAGCATTGTGGCGAGAGGGCCCCTTGCCAAAGGGATGCTTTCAGAGCGGATGCTGGCAAAAGCCTCGGAGAACGTCAGGGAGAAGGGCTATCTGGACTATTCTTACGGTGAACTGGAACAAACGCTTTCGTCCATTAAAGAGAGACTGGACTCTAGAAGCATGAATGAACTTGCCCTTCAGTACGTGCTCTCCCACCCGTCGGTCGCTTCGGTCATCGCAGGAGCAAGCTCAAAGGAGCAGCTCGCTCAAAACATCGACGCGGTGAATGCTGATCCGCTCACGGATGAAGAAGTCAAGCTCCTGAAGGATTTGACCACATCTTCTAGATATGATGCCCATAGGGACTGATCCATAGGAAAGGGACGGCTATCCATAGCCGTCCCTTTCTCTTTATCCTCGATCTTTGAACTCTTTCCAATTCATGCTGCTCTCATTCAAGAGCTCCTCGAAGCTTTTATTCTTTTCCCGACGCTTTTGCTCTTCTGCCTTCAAGCGCCGTTCTTCGGCTTTCTTGTCGGCCTCTTCGTTCTCAAGCTCCTGCTTCTTATGTTTAAGCTGCTCGAATAGATCGGCATTGATGGAATGTTTGAGCGTCAGTTCTGCTTCCTGTTTCTTTTTCTTTGACATCTCGATCCCTCCCCACCCCTTAGTTATAAAACGTCCGACCTCATAAGTCCACTATCTTGCAACAATTCGTTCAGGAAAAGGGAGTTCGGGTGTCAATTAAAAAAAGACCGGGTATCGAAAACCCGGTCTTCCTAATCCACGACTCTCTTTCATGCGGAATCAATAGGCCTCAAGCTTCACATCATCATGGACGATGAGGTCCGCAGCCGTTGATGACTTGATGTCGTCCACGCTGAACCCGTTGGCCACTTCCCGGAGAACCAGCCCTTCATCTGTGACGTCCATCACGGCACGATCGGTGATGATGCGATCCACGACGCCCCTGCCTGTAAGCGGAAGGGTGCATTCCTTGAGGATCTTGCTCTCCCCGCTCTTATTCACGTGCTCCATGATGACGATGATGCGTTTTGCCCCGTGGACAAGGTCCATGGCTCCGCCCATCCCTTTGATCATCTTGCCGGGGATCATCCAGTTGGCGAGATCACCATTTTCCGCCACTTCCATTCCACCGAGGATGGCGATATTGATATGTCCTCCCCGGATCATGGCGAAGGACTCCGCACTATCAAAGTAAGCTGACCCGGGAATGGCCGTCACGGTTTCTTTCCCTGCGTTGATGAGATCTGCATCTACTTCCTCTTCTGTCGGATACGGTCCTATACCGAGTAATCCATTCTCTGATTGAAGGACCACCTGTTTATTCTCCGTGATGTAGTTGGCTACGAGCGTCGGCATCCCGATGCCCAGGTTGACGTAGAAGCCATCCTCGATTTCTTTTTCCGCACGTCTGGCAATCCGCTCCCTCATACTTCCTCGATCCATTTCCTCCACTCCCTTTCTTATGATTTTACCGTTCTCCGCTCGATCCGCTTTTCTTGATCGGCTTGAATGAGCCGTTGGACGTATACGCTCGGCGTATGGACCTCCGCCGGGTTCATGCTGCCCGTTTCCACAAGCTCTTCCACCTCGGCGATGGTCACCTTACCGGCAGCGGCAATCATAGGATTGAAGTTTTGGGCGGTTTTATTGTAGATGAGATTCCCCATCTTATCTCCCTTCCAAGCACGGACAAGTGAAAAATCGGCGGTGTAGGCCTCCTCGAGGAGGTATTCCTTCCCATTGAAGGTGCGCGTCTCCTTGCCTTCTGCCACGGGGGTACCGACGCCTGCCGGAGTGTAGAATGCCGGGATGCCGGCTCCGCCCGCACGGATTTTCTCAGCAAGGGTCCCCTGCGGGACGAGCTCTACTTCCAGCTCTCCAGAAAGGACCTGACGTTCGAACTCTTTATTCTCGCCTACATACGAACCGATCATCTTGTCGATCTGTTTGTTCTTCAATAGTAAGCCTAGTCCCCAGTCATCCACCCCGCAGTTATTCGAGATGACAGTCAGGTTCTTGACGCCTTTTTTTTCAAGGGCCAGGATCAATTTCTCCGGGATCCCACACAGGCCGAAGCCTCCTACCATCAATGTGGCCCCGTCCTGGATATCGGCCACAGCTTCATCATACGATGTGTATACGGTTTTCATCTCGTTCCCTCCTTATTCTATTGATTCAGCTCAACGATCGTCGCGACGCCCTGTCCTCCACCGATGCAAAGCGTGGCAAGACCGTGGGTGACATTTCTCTTCTTCATCTCGTGAATGAGGGTCACAAGGATCCTGGTCCCGCTCGCACCGATCGGGTGGCCGAGGGCAATCGCCCCACCATTCACATTCAGGCACTCCTTATCGAAATGAAGCTCTTTATCAACAGCGAGCGATTGGGCCGCGAAGGCTTCATTCGCTTCGACGAGCCCCATATCTTCAAGGCTCATCCCTGTCTTCTCCATAACCTTCTTCACCGCCGAAACCGGTCCGATCCCCATCACACTCGGATCGACGCCTGCACTGGCATTCCCTTTGATCACGACAAGGGGGCTGATTCCGAGCTCATCCGCCTTCTTCTTCGACATGACCACCACTGCTGCTGCACCGTCGTTTATTCCCGATGCGTTTCCTGCCGTGACCGTCCCCTCTTTTTTGAAGGCCGGACGGAGCTTGGATAGTCCTTCGGCCGTCGAGCCTTTCCTCGGAAACTCATCCTGACGGAATACGACTGCTTCCCCTTTTCGCTGCGGAATCTCCACCGGTACGATTTCATCGTCGAATCTTCCTTCTTCGATGGCTGACACAGCTTTTTGCTGACTCCATGCGGCGAATTCATCCTGCTCTTCCCTCGTCAACCCATACCGATCACACAGATTCTCAGCCGTGACGCCCATATGGTAATCATTGAAGGCACACCAGAGGCCATCAGAAATCATGCTGTCGACCACTTTTTGATCCCCCATCTTATAGCCGTCCCTTGCCCCTTTTAATAAATAGGGGGCCATGCTCATATTCTCCATCCCTCCGGCAACGACGATATCCGCATCCCCCGCAAGGATGGCCTGCGTTGCCAGGTGGACGGTTTTAAGGCCGGAGCCGCATACTTTATTGATGGTCATGGCGGGGACGGTTTCCGGCAGTCCCGCCTTGATGGAAGCCTGACGTGCTGGGTTCTGCCCAAGGCCGGCCTGAAGCACATTCCCCATGATCACTTCATCAACCTGATCGGGATTCACCCCCGCTTTATTCAATGCTTCTTTGATCACAATGGCGCCAAGGTCCGGCGCCGATACGCCCTTCAGTGAACCGTTGAATGTCCCGATTGCTGTCCGGACTGCACTGACGATGACTACTTCATTCGACATCATTCTTCCTCCCTTTCTTACAATCTGGTGTGTTTTTAAGAGAGTTCGACCATAAAAACATTCCCATCATACAGTTTTCGATGAAAGCGCTTAAAACCCTCTAAATTTGACGAAAAATTTTTAGTTGATTTATATATTAGAATATTTCTACAATAGAAGCAGGAGGGAGATTATGAAACTACCTAAACAAGTGACCATCATCGAAGTCGGTCCCCGGGACGGACTTCAAAACGAACAGAACTTTGTACCGACTGAAGTAAAAGCCGCCTTCATCCGAAAGCTCAAGGCAGCAGGGATCAAGGAGATGGAGCTGACTTCATTCGTTTCCCCGAAATGGGTGCCACAGATGCGTGACGCATATGATATTGTGGAAAACTGTCTGACGGAGGATTCTCGTGACATCGTATTGGCACCGAACCGGAAAGGGGTCGAACGCGTCTATGAAACAGGATGCCGTGCCATCGCCGTATTCGTGGGCGTGAGCTCGGGGTTCAATCGGAAGAATATCAACAAGTCGACGGAGGAGGCCTTGGAGGAGACCTTGCCTCTGGTCAAGGAAATGAAGGAACGGAACTATTTCGTCCGTGCCTGCATCTCGACGGCATTTCACTGTCCGTATGAAGGGAAAGTTGATCCCTATGAGACCCTTGCCATCTGTAAGGCGTTCCGTGATGCCGGGGTGGATGAATTGAGCGTCGCGGATACAATCGGGCAAGCCAATCCCCTCGAGGCATTCTCCCTCTTTTCCCTGTTGAAGCGTGAATTGCCCGACGTGCTCATGACGGCGCATTTCCATGACACACGGAAGATGGCCCTGCCCAACATCCTCGCTTCCATGCAGGCAGGCGTCACCAGGTTCGATGCATCGGCAGGTGGTCTCGGAGGTTGTCCTTTCGCACCGGGTGCAACAGGAAATGTTGCAACGGAGGACGTCGTCTACATGCTGGACTCCATGGGGATCTCCACCGGGATTGATCTTGAAAAACTGACCGGGGCCATTCGGGAGGTCTCTTCCCACATTTCACGAAAAATTGAAAGCGGTTACTATAATCTGAGTCTTTGATATCCTTTTAGCGCTCCCTTTGGGTGGCGCTCTTTTTTTATCTGTGGAGTGCTCTCCGTTTCTCTTTTCAGCCCGATTTGCTACTATGGAAGAAAATGATGTTTCGAGGTGAGCCATGAGATGAAGAAGAAGTTAGCCGTACTGGGAGGCGCCGTCTCCACATTGGGCCTGCTCGGCCTCTACATAACCAACCGCTTCATGTATTTGCCGAAAAAAGATGAGAAGGACATTTACGAACGGGAGATCGAGGCAAACCGCCTGATCGAACGTGAATACAATACCCTTCCGAAAGAGGAGGTCACCATCACCTCTCCCTTCGGTTATTCCATCAACGCCGTTTTCATCACCCCGTATCCAGAGGGCAAATTCATGATCTTCTGCCACGGTGTGACGGAGAACAGATGGAACTCAGTGAAGTATATGAATCTATTCCTAAAGAGGGGTTACAATGCCGTCATCTATGACCATCGACGCCATGGGAAGTCCGGCGGGAAATCGACGAGCTATGGATATTATGAGAAGCAAGATCTGAAGGCCGTGGTGGACGAGTTGATCCGTCGCGAAGGAGAAGATATCCAATTCGGGATCCACGGGGAATCCATGGGGGCCGCTACCCTCCTTCTATATGCAGGGAGCGTCGAGGACAGAGCAGACTTCTATATCGCGGATTGTCCTTATTCCGACTTCGGCCAGCAGCTGACCTACCGGATGAGCGCAGAGGCGAAGCTTCCATCCAAAGCGGTCCTCCCCCTCATCAACGGGATGCTGAAGCTTCGGGAAGGCTATACCTTGAAGGACATCGCGCCACTTGCCGTCGTGGACCGGATCAAAAAACCCATCCTCTTCATCCATAGTGCCGATGATGATTTCATCCTGCCCCGCATGACAGAGGAGCTTTTCGAAAAGAAAAAGGGGCCCAAGCAACTATACATGGATTTCAAAGGCGCACACGCCCAATCATATAATGATAATCCAGAGAAATATGAAGAGGTCATCGACGAGTTCCTCCACCATTTCACCGGAGGCGGCACATCATGATCCCTAAGGAATTTGCTGAAAGGATGGTGACCATGCACGGGGAGCGTGGTCCGGAATGGATTCACCGTACGGAAGAGCTGCTCGCCTCCATCAAGGAAGAACGCAATCTCACATACGGGGAACCATTCGACCTCAGCTACCATTTCGTCGTCCCTGCATCTGATGGCAATCACGACTACGTGTTGAAGACAGGGTTTCCCGGTCAGGAATTCACCCATGAATACCTGGCTCTCAAAGCCTTTGAAGGGCCGGGTGTGGTCAAGTTGATAGAAGGCAAACCGGAAGAAGGCTGGATGCTCCTTAATCTTGTAAAGCCCGGAACCCCTCTCTACACCATAAAGGAGGAAGCGGACGTGCTCGGCATCTGGTCTGAATGCGCATGTGCGCTTTGGCGTCAGCTTCCAGACGACGATGCAGATTTCCCGACGGTCTCAGATTGGTCTAGGGGCCTCTCCAGGCTCCGTGAGCGCTACAGTGGAGGAACCGGCCCCATACCGGAGTATTTGCTTGAAAAGGCTGAAACCCTTTTCCCCGAGTTGCTTTCAACAGCCGGTCCCCTTTATCTTTTACACGGTGATCTGCATCACGGCAATATCCTGCATTCAGACAAGGACGGCTGGACCGTCATCGATCCGAAAGGACTGATCGGAGAGCGGGAATATGACTGCATCCAGTTCATGCTCAATCATTGGCAGGACCACCCGGAACCCCTTTCGCTCCTCGCTTTGAGGGCCGGGACGCTTGCATCTTCCCTTTCCCTTTCCTACGGGAGACTGATCCGCTATGGTCTTTGCCACGCTATACTCTCTGCCAGCTGGTGCACGGAAGACGGCGTCGGCGACCCATCCAACGGCATTGAACTGGCCAAACTATTCGACACACTCATCCAAGACGAACACTGACAGAAGGAGACACGACATCATGACATTCTATAAGACTTTATTTTTTGACGTGGACGACACGCTACTGGACTTTAAAGCAGCAGAAGAAGAGGCCATCACCCTTCTCTTCACGGAACATGGGATACCCCTTACGGAAGAGACAAGGACCCGTTATTCAATCATCAATCAATCACTGTGGCGAGACCATGAACAAGGAAGATTGGATCGGGATATGCTGCTCAACACCCGATTCTCTCTCTTCTTCAAGGAACTCGGACAAGAAGTCGATGGAAAGGCTCTCGGCGAACAGTATCGCTCCTATCTTGAAAAGGGGGATAAGCTCATGGACGGCGCCCTTGAAACCATCACAGCCCTGAAGGAAAATCACGATCTTTACATCGTCACTAACGGGGTATCGAAAACTCAATATAAGCGCCTCACTTCTTCCGGGCTTCATCCCTTATTCCTAGAAACCTTCGTATCCGAAGACACCGGCTATCAAAAGCCGATGAAAGAATTCTTCGACCACGTCTTTGCACGGATCCCGGGCCTTGACCGGTCAGCGAGCCTCATCATCGGCGACTCCTTGACGGCAGATATCCAAGGGGGATCCATGAGTGGGATCGATACCTGCTGGTACAACCCTTCCGATAAGCCGAATGACAGCGGAATCGTGCCTACCTATGAAATTCGCGACCTCCGGGAGCTTCTGAAGCTTCTATAAAAAACGCCCCGCATCCTCTTGAAGGATACGGGGCGTTTCGTTTCATTCCGGGAACAACACAAAGTTCATTCGTCCGTTGATGATCTGACCGGGGCTTTTCAGTTGGAAGGTGTTGCTTGAAGGTGAAAAGTCAATTTTCAGCTGTTCGTCAAGGAAGACCATCTTGGACTTCTCCACAAGGATGGGACCTTCATTCGTTTCGATCACAAGATCCTCGCCTTCTACCGGTTCATGTACATACCAAAGCGTCGGAATCCCGCTGACAACACACCCGCATCCCTCTGTGTCATATTTTAATTTTAAATGGCCTTCCCGGCCGGAAATTTTCTGATTGATGATTTCACTTGCTTTTTCGGTCCACTCGATTTTCATCTTGTCTGCCTCCTTTACCCTTCCATACTATCATAGTTGGAGAAGACGTATTGCAATTTCGGCTCAGTCCCTATACTATCAAAGAGATTACACGATTTTGAAAGGGTGGATTATGATGTCAAAAGCACAGATCAAAGTGAACGATAACGGGTCTTTCCGGGTCAGCGGGGATGTCGAACTCGTAGATGCCGACGGAAATGTATTCCCAACCAAACCAGTCTTCACCCTATGCCGATGCGGCATGTCTGCGAATATGCCGTTTTGCGACGCCTCCCACAAAGGGAAGTTCGATTCCTGCGTGCGCGCCGAAAAAGTCCTGGACGAGGAATAATCACTCATCGATCCGGATATCTGCTATGTCAGCTAGCCGGATCGCATGGACCTCACCGAAACGATCCACTACACGAAGCTTCCCCTCAAGGGAATCTGCGTGCTGAATTTCCCCGATGAGGAGACGGTGCTGCTTCCTTTCATAATGAGTAATCATCACACTCCTGCTATATTCCATCGCTTCTGTCACCACTTCATTCATCATTTCGAACTCCTGTTCATCGAGCTCCCTCCGCTTTTCAAATGAGTCTTCCTCCGCCCAGTCCCTAAGCATTTTCACATGCTCGGGAAGCATCATCGATGTCCACTTGATTTTCCCACGATCGCGAATCATTCCGTTCACCTCTCATTCCTTTACGATTTGTGACCGCCGACCAGCTTGGCCCGGTGGCGTGCCGTACCGGCCGCCGTGTAGGATACCGCCCTCAGAAGGGATGAAGATCCATATTTACTCCGGATCCCGTCCACCACATAGCCGAGTCTTTTCAGTTCCGGACGCTTCAAGTCGAAAAGCGACATTTGAAGCGGGCCATCTTCCACGATATTGGATAACGTAATGGATAATTTCCGGACGGTTCTTCCGCTGTAATTCTCTTCGAACAGTTCCAGGCAGGTCCGGTAAATTTCCATCGTGATGTTTGTCGGCTCTTCCACCGTCCTGGAACGGTGGAATCCACCGCCGAATTCTTCATGACTGTATCCGAGGCCGAAGCTGATGGTCCTTCCCGCCTTTTTATGGGAACGGGCGCGCCGGGCAACCTCCTCGCACATCTCCAGGATGACATGTTTGATTTCTTCCTTCTCTTTATAATCCCGAAGCAGGATCTGACCTTTACCGAAGCTCACCTGTCCATCCATGATGGGGGCCCCGATTTCTGACAGGTCGACTCCCCATGCATGGTGGTAGAGCTGATTTCCCATGATCCCGAATTTCGCTTCAAGTTTCCCGAGCTCATATTGGGCAAGCTGGCCCACCGAAAAGATCCCCATTCGGTTCAGCGTTTTTTCAAGGCGTTTGCCAATCCCCCACATCTCGCTCAAAGGAGAAAGCGGCCATAATTTATCCGGGACATCTTCATACGTCCACTCTGCGATCCCCTTGGATTTTGCATCAAGGTCAAGACAAAGCTTGGCCAGGAGCATATTCGGTCCGATCCCGATAGCACATGGAAGCTGAAACTCCCTCTCCATGTCATCCTGGATCTTACGGGCGACTTCCTCCGCTCCGCCCCACAGTCCCATTGCCCCATCGATCTTGATGAAACTCTCATCCACACTGTACGTATGAATGGCCTCCTTCGGGACGTAACGGTGGAACAGCTTCGTGATCTCCATGGATATCCGGACATAGGTCGCCATCTTCGGCTCCACCAGGCATATCCGGTCGTCCCGGGGAATTTCGTACATCCTCGCCCCGGTCTTGATCCCAAAATCCTGCTTCAGCTTCGGTGAAGCAGCCAGCACGATGCTCCCCTGACGGCTTTGATCGCCGACGACCGCCAGATAGCAATCCAGTGGATCCAATCCCATCATCACAGCCGAACAACTGGCATAGAAGCTCTTCATATCGATGCACAAGATCTTTTGATGCGGAAGCCCGCTGTAATCGACACTCATCTCTCCCACCCCCAAACCAGAACATCCGTTCCACATAGTATATGATGATTGTATACGAATATACGTTCCTATTTCAACAAAAATTATTGGTAAAAAGAAAAGCGGAGGCGGGTCGGGCTGAGGCGACAAGCATAAGACGGAGAACCCAGAAAGGCGTTCTTGGCCTTTTTGGGTTCTTTGGCTTATGACCTCGAGCCTCAACCCGCCGGAGCTGGACAAAGAAAAGCGGAGGGGGCTTGCTCTGAGGCGACAAGCATAAGGCAAAGGCACCGGAAAGGCGTTCTTGGCCTTTTTGGGGGCTTTGACTTATGACCTCGAGCCTCAAGCCCTCGGAGCTGGACAAAGAAAAGCGGAGGCGGGTCGGGCTGAGGCGACAAGCATAAGACAGAGAACCCGGAAAGGCGTTCTGTGCCTTTTTGGGTTCTCTGGCTTATGACCTCGAGCCTCAAGCCCCCGGAGCTGGAAAAAGAAAAGCGGAGGCGGGTCGGGCTGAGGCGACAAGCAAAAAGCAAAGAACCCAGAAAGGGTCCTTACCCTTTTTGGGTTCTTCGCTTTTCGACCTCGAACTTCCACCGCACTCAGCAGCTATTGTCCTTAAGGAAAGCAGAAAGCCTGACGCGATCCTCTACCGCCTGTTTCAATAAACTGAACTGCCCGAGGATCACGGCATCCTCTATTCTTTTCAGTACGATCCAAGCTTGATCATAGACATCCTTGTCGATGATACCGGATTCCATGGCATCATCAAGTTCATCCGCATCGAGGATTTCCCTTTCACCGGTAGGCAGCACCACCAGGTCAAGGTATAGGTCGTCCATCCAGGGCACCCCGTCCTCCTGACCCGTTCCCCGGCAAACGTCGATGTACCACTGAACGATTTCCCCTTCTCCATTGAACATCGTCGTAAGAGTGTAAGCACCGTGGGATGGAAAATGTTGAAGCCACTGATACCCATTGTCCACAAGGCACACTCTCCGCTCTCCATAGCTTTTCCAAAGCGGCTCTCCCACTTCCTTCATCTCTACCAGCGTAATGTCTCCTTCGAAACCTTCCCGTTTGACAGAGGTCATGGCATACCGCTTTGTCAAAACCCGTTTCCACCCTCTACGATCGCCAAATTTCCTTTTCATCCTGCACTTCTCCCCTATACTGAAAATACCCTTTTTTCCTATGAAACGTAAAAGGATCGGTCACAGTGACCGATCCTCCCAATCAATTTGCAACAGGCCGCGCAGGAACCATCACCCGCTCATGCTGAAGATTCACCACGACCTTCACGTCCATTCCGATGGAAGGGTCCGTGAACCGCACATCATAAACCCCCGGCACCTCCTTGGTGACAGAACGAAGCATCACTTCTGAAAATCTCGGATCTTGGAGGACGAGACGGACGGCATGGCACTCCTTCATACTCCCCTCATCGGAAAGGAGGCTCATTTTTTCCGCCTCCGCCCTGCGCGGATGAGACTCGGATATCTCACCGTCTGCTTCTACCTTGACTTTGTCCCCGAGACCTACATCCTCTAGCGGGATTTCATCCCCGTTCCCATTTATCACGACTGTCTCTTGTACAGAAAACCATATATCATTGATTAAAAGTTCTTTTGCTTCCACCTGGGTGACAAAGCCTATGTATGATCCACTGGACTGTCTATGTTCCACCGCGTTCCCCATTCCGCAGCCGGTCAACAGGACCATGGCGGTGACAAGCATCACAGCGATCGTATAATTCTTCATAGACTCCCTCCCCTCCCTACTTTAGACGGATGAGCAGGGGAAAAGGTTTCATGAAAAATGAAAATTCCGAATAAAAAGACCGACTATTGGTTCCGTTTACAGTTTGAGTGAATTTCCTGACCAAGGTGGGAAAGAACCCGATCATTTTTTGAAAAAGAATCGATTCCCGACGGTTTCGATCAGGCCTGGGGACAGCTGGTAGAACAAACTTCCTGCGTTCATCCATCGCGGAAGATTGATTTCCCTCCTGGAAGTGAACAAAGCATGAATCACTTTATCTGCTACTTTATCTGGGTTCAGCATGAACTTTTCGACATTTTTCACATAGGTGCCCGACTCATCCGCAATGGTAAAGAAGTCGGTGGCAATCGGACCCGGATTGACAGCCGTCACCAATACGCCGTACCTCTTTGCTTCCATCCTCAGACCGTTCGTGAAGCCGAGGACCGCATGCTTCGACGCCGAGTAGGCACTTGATTTGGGCGAAGCGAACTTCCCTGCCTGGGAAGCGATGTTGACAATATGACCATAGCCCTGCTCCTTCATGATCGGCAAGACTTCGCCGGTGCAGGCCATCAGTCCCAGGACGTTGACATCGATCATCCCCTTTACTTCCTCAAATGATACCTCATGGGCTTCTTTGAAGATTCCGAAGCCTGCATTATTGATCAACACATGGATAGGACCGAACTCTGCCTTGATTTCCTTGAATGCCTTTGCTACTGCTTCGTGGTCCCGTACATCAAGGGGATAGCCCACTACCTTGACACCATATTGATCCCGAAGTTTTGCGGCCAACCCTTCGATGAGTGGGGTTCGGCGTGCGATGAGGGCAAGATTCGCGCCGGACTCGGCTGCCCTAATCGCCATCCTCTCCCCGATTCCCCCGGAGGCACCGGTGATGATGATGGTTTTTCCTTGTATCTTAGAATTCATTGAGACTCCCTCGCTTAAGAAAAATAGTAGTACACCCCATGTTGTATCTCTACTTTTATTCTATCCGATGCCTCAAGATAATCAAGCTGCCCGATTGTTTCGGATAAAGTGAGACCGAGCTCCTTCTTGTACACGGCAGGGAACAGCCTTTTGCAGATCTCGAAGGCCGTCATGGGGCGGGCCTGGATCATCGTCTGGACAGAAGCGGCCCGTTCTTCCTGCTTCCGCTTCCTTCTGACGATGAGTCCCTGTACATCCCGGACGTCCTCTCCGTGCCCTGTATATGCCACCGAAACCGGCAATTTTGTCAGTTTATCGAGGGATTCATTATACTGCAGCATGGGCTTCGGCCTTCCCCCACCATTGAATAATGGTTCAATCAACGGGTTCGGGGAAATATGCGCCAGGATGTGGTCGCCGGCGATGAGGGTACCATCCTCCTCACGATAAAATGACAGGTGACTCTGAGCATGTCCAGGGGTACCGATGATCGTCCAGCCTGAAAGACCGGGCAATTCTCCCCCTTCTTCTACACAGCGGTCAAGGGGACGATTCCCCATCAGGGTAAGAAGATGTTCAAACGATGTGATCTTCGAAAGGATTTCTTCATCGACCCCCGATTCCCGGGCAAGGTTGAAAAAGAACGTAGCGTACTCGTCAAGAAAATCCGCATCCCTGTGCAGCCAGTGACGGTTATACGGATGGCCGATGATTTCCACCGAAGGGGCGAATCGTTCAACCATGCCTGCATGATCTGGATGATGATGGGTCAATACCACCTGATCGATGTCCTCAAGCTCATATCCCGCTTCACCTATCTGTGCATTCAAGCGCACCCACGCTTCTTCCGTAAGAGGGCCCACATCAACTAGAGTCAATGCGTCGCCTTTCACTAGATAAACATTCACATCCCCTACAGCATACGGGGTGGGTAAAGTGATTTTGGTTATGGTATCCTTCAATGTCTTTCACCTACAGTTAGATAATTTATTGGACCGGATGACTTCAGCAAACCCGCGAAAATGAATGGCCCTTCATTTTAGTGTACCTTGTAATCTTGCCCGTGTCATTTTTCTTTTTTCAGAATAAACTGAAATAAACCCTTGACAGACGGGTTGCCTATCGAAGATAATCACCTATAATACGAATCGGCCAAAGCGATGAGAAGGACCAGTAGCATGCTGACGATGCAAGAGAGCGGTATTCACCGGCTGCAAGATACCGCCATCCCCTCTGCATGCGAACCTACCTTTCGAGCGTCTTTAATAAAGAACGTGTTCCAGCGTTATTGGAAAATGAGTGTGCCCGCTTATCGGGCAAAACAAGGTGGTACCACGGGAGCAGATCCTTTCGTCCTTTTTCTGGATGAAGGGTCTGTTTTTTTATTTTTGTACACTCAGGAGGGGAATGAATAGATGAACACATTATTTATTGGAGCAGGCTCGATGGCTTGTGCGTTGATGAGAGGGGCATTGAAATCCGGGGCGTTGAAAAAAGAAGATACGTACGCGCTCAATCGTTCGAATGACGTGCGCATGAAGGAACTTGATCAATGGTTCGGGGTGTCGAGACCAGGTGGTGGCGAATCATTTGACCTGGTGGTACTCGCCATGAAACCGAAGGATTTTGACGAAGCGGCAGATGTGATCCGGAACCATCTGTCCAGCAAAACGGTCATCCTGTCGGTACTCGCAGGAATTCCGGTCTCTTATATTCGCGAAAAGCTCGGGTTCCACGGGGGGATCGCCCGGGCCATGCCGAATACGAGTGCCGCCCTTGGGAAATCAGCGACCGCCGTGACCCTTGATCGCTTTGACGATCGAGTCATGAAAGAGGCCGTCGTGCACCTGCTAGACTCGGTGGGTCTGACCGTGGAAGTGGAAGAACATCAGCTCGACCTTATCACCGCCTTATCGGGGAGCGGCCCGGCCTATGTTTACTATATGGCGGAAATGATGCAGGCAACGGCCGTTGAACTCGGCCTTCCATCGGAGCTTGCGCGGGATTTGACCATCCGGACGATCACCGGCGCAGGGGCCATGCTTGAAGAATCGGGACTGGACGCCGAGGAGCTGAGGAAGAATGTCACGAGCCCTGGCGGGACGACGGAAGCAGGAATCGAGGCGTTGAAGGCACACGGGGTGGAACACGCCATGTTCGAGTGCATATCTTCCGCACGCAATCGCTCGGAGGAACTTGGCAGGCAGCTCATCAGGACAGAAAAGGACTGAAGCATCCCGGAGCAGATTTCTTTCCCATCCTCATGCCGCGTTGATATAATCTTGTGCATCGGGAAAAATAAAATCCTGAATTGGCAGAATGGAGGGAAAAGAATTGAATCGAAAACTATTTCAACCATATACGATCAAGAATGTAGAATTGAAAAACCGCATCGTCATGGCGCCGATGTGCATGTACTCTTCCCATAATGAAGACGGAAAGATTGAAAACTGGCACCGCACGCACTACACAAGCAGGGCTGTAGGAGGAGCGGGGCTGATCATACAGGAAGCTACCGCCGTCACACCTCAGGGCCGCATCTCCCCTCAAGATCTTGGAATCTGGAGTGATGATCACCTTGATGGCCTGACGGAGCTTGTCACTCTCATGAAGGAACAAGGGGCCAAAACCGGCATCCAACTTGCCCACGCCGGAAGGAAAGCCGTACTTGAAGGGGATATCCTCGCACCGTCCGCCATCGCCTTCAACGACGACATGAAAACGCCTGTTGCCATGACGATCGAACAGATCAACGAAACGGTCACAGCGTTCATACATGGTGCTGAAAGAGCCAGAAAAGCCGGATTCGATGTGATTGAAATCCATGGCGCCCACGGCTATCTCGTCAACGAGTTCCTATCCCCCCTCTCCAATAGGCGGGAAGATGAATACGGAGGGAGCGCAGAAAACCGCTACCGCTTCCTGAAGGAAATCATCGACGGGGTCAAAACCGTATGGGACGGTCCCCTCTTCGTCCGTGTGTCGGCGAAGGATTACCATGAGGACGGCCTCGACGTGGATGATTATATCATCTTCTCCAAATGGATGAAGGAGCAGGGAGTCGACCTTATCGATGTCAGCTCCGGAGCCGTTGTTCCGGCACGGATTCCTGTCTTCCCCGGCTACCAGGTGAAACCGGCCGAACGCATCAAGCATGAGGCCGACATCGATACAGGTGCTGTTGGACTGATTACCTCGGGTCTTCAGGCAGAAGAGATCCTTCAGAATGAGCGCGCTGATCTCATCCTTCTCGGAAGGGAGCTGCTTCGGGATCCATATTGGCCGCGTACGGCAGCAAAAGAACTCGGTCACGAGATCACCCCACCCGTTCAATATGAACGTGGATGGTAAGGCATACGCAAACCAAGGAGGGCATGTCATCGACATGTCCCTTCCTTTTGTCTCCGCTCACTCAGAAAAACCGGTTTTCCTTTGGAGGGAAGCCGGTTTTTCTGGATTATTCGGTGTAGATCTTTTGGATTTCATATTGAAAACCCTGATACCGGTAATTTTGCTTTTGATACATCTCCCGGGGTGTATCTTCCCCGTCCGCTACAAGGATCACGGTGCGATCCGGATACAGCTCCATAACCTTTTGCTGCAGTCTGGAAGCTATCCCTTTTTTGCGATAATCTTCATGAACCATGAGGCCGTCGATTTCAGCCGTCCCCTCTTTCAGGATCACGTCGACCGACCCTGCAGGATGTCCTTTGTAATAGGCGAGGAGCTGGGTAACGTGGTCATCTTCGAAATGTTGTCGGTGAACGGCCACCTTTCCTTTGGCAAATGATTCACCGTAGATCAGATCCTGTTCATATTGAAACACAAGGTAATCGTCGAGGTCGCTGATGACTTCAACCCTTATATCAGGATCTTCCTCCATCCGGGGGAAATCGTTCGGGTGGATCGCGTACAACTCTGTGAAGCTGATCTCAAATCCCTTGGACGCCAGATGATCAGACAATCCGTCAATCGGCTTTTTATTCTCAGGGAGGTGGAACTTCACATGCTTTTGTCCCCTTGCGGCATGATAGTCTTTCAAGTAATCCGCCGTTTCCCTGAATTCCTCGAGGCGGGGCGCCCGCAAAAATTCAATATAATTGCTGCTGTACCTTTCAAGGAACTCCTGGTCATGGACATGTTTGTAAAGTTCATTTTCTTTCACTAATCGTCCATCGCGATGGATGTTTTTATAGGTGATATGCGTCATGATTGTTCCTCCATTGATTTCCGCGGTACGGTGAATTCCAACAGGTCATGGGCCATCATGGTTTCAGGGAAGATGACTTTTGCTTCCTGTTCCAGTTCCGGCCATGCTTCTTTCGCGTAGCGCGACGATATATGCGTCAGGAAGAGAGCCCTTGCCCCGGCATCACGAGCCGTAGCCGCTGCCTGTGCAGTGGTGGAGTGGAAATAATCCCTCGCCATCTTCTCCTGATCCTTGTTAAACGTGGCTTCATGAATGAGAAGGTCTGCCGATTCAGCGAGTGCCCTTGAATTCGGACAGACCCGGGTGTCACCGAGTATGCTTACGGTGCGGCCCGGGACAGGGGGACCAAGGAAATCCGTTCCATTGATGACCCTGCCATCTTCAAGGGTCACAGTCTCACCTGCCTTCAATCGTTTGTATATCGGACCGGGTGCGACCCCTGCCTCCCTCAGACGCTCGACCTGAAGGACACCTGGTGCATCCTTCTCCGTGATCCTGAACCCGAAGGATTCAATTCCGTGATCGAGCTTTCGGGCTACAACGGTGAATTGGTCATCACTGAAAATGATCCCTTCCCCGATTTCCACCACATGGAGGGGGTAGCGAAGATGGGTCTTGCTGACGGACAGGGAAACCTCGATGAACGATTTGATCCCTGTCGGTCCGTAAACCGTGAGGGGGCTCTCCCCTCCTTGGAAAGACCTGCTGCCTAGGAAGCCCGGGAGCCCGAATATATGATCACCGTGCAAATGCGAGATGAAGATCTTTTCGATCCTTCTCGGCCTGATATTCGTATGTAAGATTTGATGCTGTGTAGCTTCTCCACAATCAAAAAGCCAGATTGCGCCCCTTTCTTCCAATAGCTTAAGGGCAACGCTTGATACATTACGGAATTTGGCGGGCACACCTGCACCCGTCCCTAGAAATTGCACATCCACGTTCTTCACCTCTATGTATTCTGTCCTTTCATCATAGCACATCTTTCCCTGTCCTTTTAGTAGTGGATATCGGAAAAGATCCAATCTTTCATACTTTTATCAAATTGAGCCATTCTAATCAAAGGAGCTCCTGCAGTCAGGCAAAAGACTTGCTTAATGAAGAATTAGTTTTTACAATGAAATCATTGTACAAAAGAGGAAGTACCATGCCGGATTTACCGGCAAAAAGATAAAGTGAGGTCATGACATTGAATAATCAGCAAACACCATCTTCTCTCATTACGATTTTCGGGGCGACTGGTGATCTAGCCAAGAGGAAATTATATCCATCCCTTTATCATTTATTTACAAAAGGAAAGATCTCCAAGCACTTTGCCGTCATCGGCATCGGGCGTAGGGAATGGTCGAACGAAACCTTCCAGGAGCACGTAAGAACCTCTGTACATAACGCAATCGGAAGTAATGAAAACATAGAAGAGTTTGTATCCCATTTTTATTATCAGGCTCATGATGTATCAAGCGATGAATCCTACAGGGAATTGAAAACCCTCTCGGATCAGCTGGATGAACAGTATCAGCTTGAAGGAAATCGCATCTTCTATCTCGCCATGGCACCTGAATTCTTCGGTACCATCACGGAGCAGCTCAAGAAGCAAGGCGTTACGGATGCAAAAGGTTTCCAACGACTTGTGATCGAGAAACCATTCGGTCACGATCTTCCGTCTGCTGAAGCACTGAATAAACAGATCCGCGAATCCTTCTCTGAAGACCAGATCTATCGCATCGATCATTATCTCGGTAAGGAAATGGTTCAAAATATCGAAGTTATCCGTTTCGCCAATGCCATGTTCGAACCACTCTGGAATAACCGCTACATCTCAAACATCCAAGTCACTTCTTCGGAAGAGCTAGGGGTGGAGGATCGCGGCCGGTACTACGAGAAAAGTGGAGCGCTCCGAGACATGGTGCAGAATCACTTGATCCAGATGGTGGCCCTCCTTGCCATGGAACCGCCAATCAAGCTGACTACCGATGAGATCCGCAGCGAGAAGGTCCGCGTTCTTCGCTCCCTACGTCCTATAGAAGGCGAAGAAGTGAAAGACTACTTCGTACGCGGTCAGTACGGACCAGGGAAAATGCACGAACAAGCTGTACCGGGCTACCGGGAAGCAGACAATGTGGATGATGAGTCCAACACGGAAACATTCGTGGCAGGTAAACTGATGATCGATAACTTCCGCTGGGCAGGTGTGCCATTCTATATCAGAACGGGCAAGCGCATGGAAACAAAATCGACGAAAATCGTCGTACAATTCAAAGATATCCCGATGAATCTTTACTACAATCCAGGGAAACCACTTGCGCCGAACCTTTTGGTGATCCATATTCAACCTGAAGAGGGCATCACCCTTCACCTCAACGTTAAGAAAACCGGTCAGGATATTGAAACGACTCCTGTCAAATTGAATTTTGCCAACCACGACTTGGATGGCATCAATACACCGGAAGCTTACGAAAAATTACTTCATGACTGCCTGAGGGGCGATGCGACGAACTTCACCCTATGGGACGAAGTGAAATTGTCCTGGGCATTTGTTGACAAGATCTCTGAAATTTGGGAATCTACTCAACAGGAAGACTTTCCTAACTACCCTGCCGGCTCCATGGGTCCAAAAGCAGCAGACGAGCTATTGGACAAAGATGGTTTCAACTGGTGGCCGATAGGGAAACTTGATGTAGAATAACAAAGATACTTGAAGGGTGAGGAAACAATGAAGATCTATGACGTAACTGCTCCAATCCACAGCGATATGCCGGTATATAAAAACAAGCCGGAGAAAAAGCCGTCCATCAAGACCGATACAAACGGACACGTAACGGAATCACGCATCTCCATCGACCTACATACCGGTACACATGTTGATGCTCCCCTCCATATGTTCAACGAAGGGGAAACAATCGAAACGATCGATATCAAACAGCTCGTCAGACCGGTGAAAGTATTCGATTTGACAGATGCAGAAGAAAATATTTCGTACGAGGATATCAAGGACCTCGCCATCGAAGAAAATGATTTTGTCATCTTCAAGACGAAGAACTCATGGGATGAAGAGTTCAACTTTGAATTCATCTATGTAGCAGCAGATGCCGCCAAGCACCTTGCAGAGAAGAAGATTGCAGGTGTCGCCATCGATGCGCTCGGCATCGAACGTGCCCAGGAAGGTCATCCGACTCACCGCACATTGATGGGGAATGGAGTGATCATCATGGAAGGTCTCCGACTCAAAGACATTGAAGCGGGCCAATACTTCATGGTTGCAGCTCCCCTCAACGTACAGAAAACCGATGCTTCTCCTGCAAGGGTCCTCTTGTTTGATGAAATGATCGGATAAGCAAAACACTAAAAAAGGTACCAAATCCATCAGATTTGGTACCTTTTTTGTATAAATCATTATTCAAATATATAGTAACCCACACATAACATGCATAGGGCTAAACTAATCAGTATTAAAAAAAGCTTTCTTATATACCACGGAAACAGATGAATCACATACATGATGATTTCCCCTATAATACTCCCGGAATCGGCATTTGACAATTCACTTTGATAAAACTCTTTACTCTTGACTGAGAAAAAAATCAGGCTTAGAAAAGAGAAAGCTGCTAATACCATCATTAGAATATCCATATAGACTCCTCTGTCACCCCTCATTTCACCTGACGATAGCCCGTGTGGTTGTGCGATTCGTTAACAACACACGAACAAGCTCATATTATCATACTAAATTTTAGCTTAGTGATAAAGGCAAAAGAAAAAACGTTGTGACAACAAGATACTGGAAGTTCCACTCTCCATTTTTGATGGACTGCATGATGGAATCCTTCCTTTCCTGCTATGTTCCAAGCCTATCATCATATCTTAAGAGAAATGCGTTGTACTAAAGCAAAGGGTTCAAATCATATGCGATTTGAACCCTTATAAGTTGCCCTTACTCCCTCAGAAAATCCTTATTAAAGCTTGTGTCGGTTCTCGTGTCGGTTTTCGTGTCGGTCCGGGAACCTTTGCTCCCCTTGATGCCCCTTGCAATGGAATCTTTTCCGTACTTGTCCTGGAGATCGGAAACGACTTTATACAGAGGCTCTTTTTCTGCTTCCTTTTTGTAGGAGAAAAGGTCAAGCTGTTCCGTTGCTTCGCTCTTTTCCACCACGTCCTGGGCTGTTACCCCCAGGAGCCTCACGGGTTCCCCGTTCCAATGTTTCATGAACAAGGCCTTTGCCACTGTGAAGATATCCTCTTTCTTCCCTACCGGGTTCTCAAGTTTCCGGCTCCTGGTGATGGACTTCCTGAACTTGTCCTTGATCATCACCTGAATCGTCATCCCGAGGACATCCTTCTGATGGAGCCTTGAGGCGACTTTCTCACTGAGTTGCAAGATCACGGCCAACAGATCGTGTTGATTGGTGGTATCTTTCGGAAGCGTAGTGGAGTTCCCCACACTTTTATAATCATAGATTGAATCGGGGTCGACGATCCGCCTGTCGATCCCATTGGCTTTTTCCTTGAGCCGAAGCCCGTTGATCCCGAGGCGGGACTTCAGTTGAATATCGTTGGCGAAGGCGAGGTCCCTGCAGGTCTCGATCCCCATCCCGTTCAACTTCAATGCTGTTTTCTCTCCGATCCCGTGCATGTCAATGACCGGAAGCGGCCAGATTTTCGCGGGTAGATCACGCTTTCTCAGGACCGTGATACCCATAGGCTTCTTCATATCCGAAGCCGTCTTGGCCAGAAACTTATTAGGGGCGACACCGATACTGCAGGGAAGATCCAGTTGAGAAAGGATCTGTGATTGGATCTGACCGGCAATTTCTACCGGTGAACCCAGTTCAAACGAATCGGTGATATCCACATATCCCTCATCGATGGAAACGGGCTCCACGAGCTCAGAATACTGCCTTAAAATATCAAACATGCCTTTGGAGGCAGATCGGTAGCGCTCGAAATTCGGACGCATGACAATCAGCTCCGGACAGAGTCTTTTCGCCTCCCAGACGGGCATGGTGGTTTTTACACCGAAGCCCCTCGCCTCATAGCTGCAGGTGACGACGATCCCCCTCCGTTCCTCGGGGTTCCCGGCTATGGCCAGCGGCTTCCCTTTCAGGGTTGGGTCATATGCCATCTCCACGGATGCATAGAAGCTGTTCATATCAACATGGAGGATTACCCGTCCATTTTTAGGATAAAAATTTTTCATACGATCGCGTCTTTCTTAGTTGGATTGCACTTCTTGTTCCGTGACATAAGTTTGGATTTCAGTAATGCCCTTCAGTCCGGCCACCAATCGATCGGGATCGATCTGGGTGAGCATGCGATCCTCGAGATTGATGATGCCGGAGAAGTAGTCAGCCTTCCCGTATGCAAGCAAACCGACCTGAGTGAGGGCCGCATCGGAAAACTCGAGGATTTCCTTGGCTTCTTTCACAAGGAGGCCAATCGTCATGATTTCACTCTTCACCACGATAAGAAACGCATCGGTTCGGTCGAGTGATGAAGAATAAAGGATTTCTGCAAGATCAAAGACAGGAATGAGTTCACCCCTTACCTTTGTAACCCCAAGCACAAATGATGGGAGATGGGGAATCGGGTTGATTCCCTCGGATTTTTCAATAGAAACAATGGTATCAACGGGAAGGGCATACTCTTCCTTCCCTGCGTGAAAAACAATGACTTTAGCCATGAACTGACTCTCCTCTCCGTCCGTCTTTTGACCTGGACGCTCGTCTTCCTTTTAATGTACCATAGATTGCCATGTAAGGGGAGTCAGAACAAAAGGTCCACCAGCAAGCGCGCTGATGAACCTTTTTCTTTGGAGCCGGTATTATTTAGAAGATGCTGCTTCTTCCACGATGGCAATGACCATCTCAGCCAATTTGTACAGCTCTTCAACAGGCATTCTTTCATTTTTCGTGTGGATTTCTTCATATCCCACAGCTAGATTGACCGTCGGGATGCCGAAGCCTGCGATGACGTTCGCATCACTGCCCCCGCCACTTGTTTGAAGCTCACTCGGGCGCCCCACTTTTGCTACGGCACGTTTTGCCACTTCTACGACTTCATCCCCATCGGAGAACTTGAATCCTGGATACATGACTTCAATCTCCACTTCCGCTTTGCCACCCATTTCGTCGGCTGCTGCATGGAATGCATCTTTCATTTTTTCTACTTGCGCTTCCATTTTTTCAGGAACAAGGGAACGTGCTTCTGCCAAGATATCGACTTGCTCGCAAACGATATTCGTTGCCTTTCCGCCTTCGAAGCGTCCGATATTCGCCGTCGTTTCTTCATCGATACGACCGAGCGGCATCTTCGAGATGGCTTTTGAAGCGATGGTGATGGCGGATACGCCTTTTTCAGGAGCAACCCCGGCGTGTGCTGTAATGCCGTAAATCGTCGCTTTCACTTTCGCCTGGGTTGGCGCAGCCACGATGATATTCCCGACTTTCCCATCGCTGTCAAGGGCAAAGCCATACTTCGCCTTCACGAGTGAAGAGTCGAGGGCTTTAGCTCCGACAAGGCCCGATTCTTCCCCTGCCGTGATGATGAACTGGATGTCACCGTGCTCGATGTTGTTTTCTTTCAACACTCTTACGACTTCGAGCATGGTAGCAAGACCAGTCTTATCATCGGCCCCAAGGATTGTCGTACCATCCGAATAGATATAGCCATCTTCCTTCAGTTCAGGCTTGACACCCTTAGCAGGAACGACAGTATCCATATGGGAAGTGAAGTAGATCGTGTCCGCACCTTCCTTTGTTCCTTTGAGGTTGCAGATCAAGTTACCGGCACCGTGTCCCGTTACACCTGTCGTATCATCCTCGAACACATCCACACCAAGTTCGGTGAATTTTGCGGTCAATACTTTCGCAATCTCCGCTTCGTCCTTTGTTTCAGAATCGATCTGGACCAATTCCATGAATTCATTCAATAAACGCTCTTGATTGATCATATTCGTACCTCCAACATTATGTAATCACTCTACTAGTATAGCGCTAATACCCCGGCGTCACAAATAGAGTGCTTTCATGCAGGCCGGAACTTTCCCCATTTGAGCGGATGGTGGCAGGATAACCTCTTTGATTGTCGGAATAGGGAAAGCCGCTTACGCTTTTCTTTCTGTCTAGCTCCGGCGGCTTGAGGCTCGAGGTCATAAGTCTAATCACTCAAAAAGGCACAGAACGCCTTTCCGAGTGATCCGCCTTATGCTTGTCGCCTCAGTTCGAGCCGACTACGCTTTTCTTTCTGTCTAGCTCCGGCGGGGTGACCCTCGAGGTCATAAGTCATTCGACCCAAAAAGGCACAGAACGCCTTTGTGGGTTGAATAACTTATGCTTGTCGGGTCAGCCCTCCCCGCCTACGCTTTTCTTGTTACAGTGGGATGTTTCCGTGTTTCTTTTTGGGGCGGTCTTCTTTTTTGTTCCTCATCATGTCGAGGGCCTGGATGAGTTTGATCCGGGTTTCCCTTGGGTCGATGACGTCGTCGACCATGCCGCGGGATGCTGCAACGTACGGATTGGCAAATTTTTCACGGTATTCTTCGATCTTTTGTTCCCTGACTGCTTCGGGATTGTCGGATGATGCGATTTCCCGGGCAAAGATGACGTTCGCTGCCCCCTGTGGACCCATGACCGCGATTTCCGCGTTTGGCCATGCAAATACGAGGTCTGCTCCGATGGATTTGGAGTTGAGTGCTACATAGGCTCCCCCGTATGCTTTTCGGAGGATGACGGTCATTTTTGGCACGGTTGCTTCGGAATAGGCATAGAGGATCTTGGCCCCATGTCGGATGATGCCGCCGTGCTCCTGTTTGATGCCAGGGAAGAAACCGGTCACGTCTTCGAAGGTGATGAGGGGGATATTAAAGGAATCACAGAATCGGATGAATCTCGATGCCTTATCAGATGAATCGATATCAAGTCCGCCTGCCATGACCTTCGGCTGATTGCATACAAGGCCGACGACTTCTCCCTTGATCCGTGCAAGACCGACGACGATGTTCTTGGCGAACTCTTTTTGAACCTCCATGAAGCTTCCTTCATCGACCACTTGATTGACGACCGTCCGCACGTCATACGGACGGATGGCATCGAACGGGATGATGTCGGTGAGATCCGGTCGATAATCATCTGATTCGCCTGAATCGATACGAGCTGGTCTCTCCTCATTGTTTTGTGGAAGATAGGTGAGTAATCTCCTGACGTCGCTCAGCACTTCTTCCTCGGTTTTGCCCCTGAAGTGGGCATTGCCGCTGATCGAGTTATGAACTTTTGCCCCTCCAAGATTCTCTGCGCTGATCTTTTCACCGGTCACGGTCTCGATCACCTTCGGGCCGGTGATGAACATCTGACTCGTATCATCGACCATAAAGACAAAATCCGTGATGGCAGGGGAATACACCGCCCCTCCTGCACAAGGTCCCATGATGACGGAAATCTGAGGGATGACTCCCGAGTAGATGGCATTCCGGTAAAAGATGTGCCCGTAACCGTCGAGGGACACGACGCCCTCCTGGATCCGTGCTCCGCCAGAATCATTCAGTCCGATGAAGGGGGCTCCATTTTTAACAGCAAGATCCATTACATGGGAGATCTTTTGTGCATGCATTTCACCCAGGGCTCCCCCAAACACGGTGAAATCCTGAGAAAACAGATAAATGGGCCGTCCATCCACCTTTCCATATCCAGTCACGACCCCGTCCCCCGGTCCTTTCATTCCTTCCAAACCGAAATCGATGCTTCTATGTTCAATGAAAGGGTTCAATTCCACAAAGGTTCCCTCATCAACGAGCAATTCGATCCGCTCACGTGCTGTCAGCTTTCCTTTGGCATGCTGCTTGTCAATCCGCTCATCTCCACCCCCAAGCTCCACTTCGCGCCTGCGCTCATATAGTTCGTCAATTTTCTCATAAATATCCATTATGTTGTCTCTCCCTTCGATGCCTTTTTCTCACAGAGTTCATAGAGTACGCCTTTGGATGATTTCGGATGAAGGAATGCAACAGAAGCCCCTCCAGCACCCGTTTTCGGGTTTTCATCTATCATCCGGACGCCTTTTTCTTTAAGCTCCTGGATCCTCTCTTCGATTGTTTCTACAGAAAATGCTATATGGTGAAGCCCCTCTCCCCTTTTCTCAATAAATCCTGAGACAGGGCTTTGATCAGAAATAGGCTCCAATAGTTCAATCTTAAGATTGCCGGCATCGAGGAAAGCCACTTTCACCCCTTGATTGGCTACCTCCTCGACCTTTAAAAGCGGAATGCCCAGCACACCCTCGTAGAAAGGAAGTGCGTCTTCTATAGAGCGGACAGCCACTCCGATATGATCGACTTTCTTCATTCTCTCATCCCCTTGTTGTCACTATCACCACTATCCTATTTCCATAAATGTTGTCGAAATTCCTCCTATAAGCACAAAAAAAGTAAACGTTTTCTCAACTCAGAATCCTTGTTATATTGAAGATTTCACGATAAAATGATGAGTAACTACGCGAACAGATTGGAGCGAACCATTACATGGGCAATAAGAAAATCCAACGAATCATCGTATTCATCATGTTATTCGCCATGATCGCATCCACCATCATGGCCGGATTGACATTCCTGCTATAGCCATACAAAAAAGTCCGCTACGACGTAGCGGACTTTTTTGTATGGAAGGTTCGTGATTTCTTGATTCCTTTGAAGGAGCTTTTCAACTGCAGATATTCCTCCATTTCACGGACGAACTGATAGAGAGCGGCTCTCGTCTCAAATTCTTCGCGCGTCTTGGGAAGTTCCATCTGTTCGAATTCGACTTTCATATCATAGAGCATTTTCAAGTAAAAGAGAGCGGTGTTTCCGGGATGGATATGATCCCGCAGTTCTTCAAGGAAATCGGCGATCCGGTGGCCCTGTTCCACGGTTTGTGAAAGTGAAGCTGCAATGGGCAGGATCCGCTGAAGAATATAAAACTGCTTTTCCCTCATTTTAAAATACAGATAGTACAGATTTTCATGGCGCAGGAAGTGATTTTCCACGTCTTTGAATGCAAGGGTCTTCGCTTCCCTGAGAAGCTTCTCCGTTTCCGTGATTTCCTTCCCGTCCCATTTGCCATCATTCGTTTTAAGATAATTGATCATTTCACAAAAGATCTTATAAAAGTTCTCTTCGATCCGTTCTTGATATTCCACCAGCTTGGTTTCGACACTGGGCATATAGAGATTCATCAAAAGGGCAATGCCGATTCCCGTCAAAATGATCCCGAGCTCATTTTCATACAACCCAAGGGAGACGCTCCCTGCGGAATATACGTGAAGGATGATGACGGAACTCGTTACGATTCCCTCAGAAATGTTGAGCGCAACGGTGATTGGAATGAAGATGAGGAGTACGAGTCCGATCACGGCAGGATGATAGGAGATCAACTCAAAGAGGGCACCTGACATAAGCATGGCGATGACACATGCCAGAAATCGGCTCCAGGACGCATTGATGGATTTCTTCTTCGTATTCTGGATACAGAGGATCGTCAGGATCCCTGCGGATACGAAGTTGTCCAGGTGAAGCCACTGGGCCACGCTGATGGCAAGCGCTGTCCCTATACCGGTCTTTAGGGTGCGGTATCCAATTTTAAGCATAGGTATTTTCAATCTATATGTCACAACCTTTTCTATCGATTGATTTTGGCTTCTTATAGAATACCACATTTCAAGTCGGGCGATGCCCGATTCAAAACCTTAATTGAATTAGAAATAGTGTGACAGCCGCTCCAAAAGAAAAACGGAGCCGCTCAGGCAGCTCCGTTATGGCGTCACAGTATTTTTTCAAGGAAGACCTTGCCCCTTGTGCTGGTTGGATTTGAAAAGAATTCTACAGGATTTCCTTCTTCCAGTATGATCCCGTCGTCCATGAATACGACCCGGTCCGCCACTTCCCTGGCAAATCCCATCTCATGAGTGACGATCACCATCGTCATTCCGGAATGAGCGAGTGCTTTCATGACGTCGAGTACTTCTTTAACCATTTCAGGGTCCAGGGCAGAGGTGGGTTCATCGAAAAGCATCACTTTCGGCTCCATGGCCAGTGCCCTTGCAATGGCTACCCGCTGCTTCTGTCCGCCGGAAAGACGGTTGGGGTATTCATCACACTTCTCTTTCAACCCCACTTTCGTCAGTAGTTCCATTCCTGCCTTGGCTGCCTGATCCTTTGAGACTCCCTTTACACGAACAGGTGCATACGTCACATTTTCAAGGACGGTCAAATGGGGGAAGAGGTGAAAGTGCTGGAACACCATCCCGACTTCCTGACGAACTTTCCCGATATTCTTTTTGCTCACCAGTTGTTCTTCAAAATGAATATCACCGGATGTCGGCTCCTCAAGGAAATTAAGGCAGCGGAGAAGGGTTGATTTTCCCGATCCCGAGGGGCCGATTACGGCTACCACTTCCCCTTTCCCGACGGAAAAGTCGATGCCCTTCAATACGTTTAATTGTCCAAAAGACTTATGGATGGATCTTCCCTTAATCATTGCCTTTCAGTCTCCTTTCAATAAGCTTCCCGATGAATGTCAAGATGATGACGAGGACGTAGTAGATCAGCCCTGCGAACAGGAGAGGCTCGAAAAAGGAATATAGATCGCTCCCCACCATATACGAACGCCTCATGACATCTGCTGCACCGATCACCGTCACGATGGCCGATTCTTTCGTCAACGTGATGAACTCATTCACAAGTGCAGGCAGGATATTCTTGATCGCCTGAGGCAGGATGATGTCCATCATCATCCGCGGATAGGAAACACCAAGGGCCAGTGCCGCTTCTTTCTGACCCTTATCGACTGCATTGATACCAGCCCTGATGATTTCAGAAATGTAGGCGGCTGAATTCAGTGAAAACGCCAGGATGGCCGCGACGGAGGCCTCGATCTGGGTTCCGAACAGCTGTGGAGATCCATAGAAGATGATCATGAGCTGGAGGACAAGCGGCGTCCCGCGGAAAATGGACGTGTATAAGTCCGCCAGAATGATAAGCGGTTTGATCCGGCTGATTTTCAATAGGGCCAAGAGGATCCCGAATAAGAAACCAAGAACCGCGGCGATGGCGACAATTTTCAATGTAACCTTCAACCCTTCAAGAATGAAAGGAATGGAAGGCGTGAGCTGTGCGAAATCTAGTGGCATGCTATCTCCTCCAAGTAACCGGGGAAGGGAATCCCCTTCCCTTCAACCTTATTCTTCGTTGTCGAACCATTTTTCGGCAAGCTTATCGAGCTCTCCGCTGTCTTTCAATTTTTTCAATTCATCATTGAATTCTTTCGTAAGCTTACTTTCTTTCGGGAAGGCGATGGCGTATCCTGACTCTTCCTCATCCACAGGCATGGTCACACCTTGGAGACTGTCTTCTTTATCAAGGTATCCTTTTGCCACCGTATTCTCGATGATCAAGGCATCGAAACGGCCATTTTGCAGATCCTGGATGAGCTCTGGAATCCGGTCCCTGCTTTCGACCTTTACATCCATGCTTTCGGCAAGTGACTTCGCTGCATCTTCCTGGATCGATCCAAGCTGTACACCTACTGTCTTCCCGTCAAGATCCTTTTCCGATTTGATTCCACTTTCTTTCGTCGAAATGATCATATCTTCGGCAGTATAATATACATCACTGAAATCAACGTTTTTTTTACGCTCCGGTTTGACACTCATGGCAGACATAACGAAATCCACCTGTTTCGTCTTCAAGGCAGTGATCAGACCGCTGAATTCCATGTCCTTGAATTCCACTTCATAACCAAGCTCGTCTGCAATCATATTCGCTACATCAATATCGTACCCTACGATTTTGGAGCTGTTGGCCGTATCAACAAATTCAAACGGTTTATAATCTGCCGAAGTCCCCATCACGAGTTTCTTCGGATCTCCTGTTGTAGTCTCGTCTTTGTTCGTCCCGCATGCCGCCAAAGAGAAAGTCAGTGCGACAGCCGCTGCAGATAGTAATATCTTTTTCATGTGTTATGCCCCCTGTATTTGAATATTTATAAGTGATAATGAATAATTATTGCATAAAAGTATTTTAGCAAATTACGAGCGTTATGCAAGACTATTTTCACATATTTTAAGAAGTTTGTATATTCTGATATTTAACTTCTTAAAAAATCCCCATCTTTCTAGATGGGGATTTCGCTTATACTTCTTCGCAATATTCGTCAAAGTACGACTGCAGTTTCGAAACGACCGACATTGGATCATGTCCTTCAATTTCATGACGCTCTACCATCTTGAGGATCTGACCATCCTTCAGCAGAGCAAATGATGGAGAGGAAGGTGGGTATCCTGTGAAATAACTGCGGGCTTTCGCTGTTGCTTCCTTATCCTGACCGGCAAATACCGTAACGAGTCGATCCGGGCGTTTATCATAATGGATGGAATGGGCCGCAGCCGGACGAGCAATCCCTCCCGCACAACCGCAAACAGAGTTCACCATTACGAGGGTGGTGCCTTTTGATGTGAGGGCCTGATCGACATCCTCTTCGGTTGTCAGCTGTGAATAGCCTGCCATTTCGATTTCCTGGCGTGCCTGCCGGACAACATCATTCATAAGTAAATTAAAATCTATATCCATGTGGATCTCTCCTTTTCCTTTTCAGCATATCCTTATCATACCAATGAACCTACTGTGGTTTCAATAAAATTCACCTGATCCCGCTCTTATACAGAGTCAATAGTTCTTCAATCGCCTTTGTCGTCGTTGTCTCCGAATGTTTCAGCCTCTCTTCCATCAGGGGGAGCGCTTCCTTGATCTTCTCATTGAACAGAAAGTCTGTCAAAACCCGCTCTTTCAGCATGGTATGGAACCATTCTTCTTTTTGCTTTTCCCTCCTGCTGTCAAAGACGAGTGACTTCTTCATCTTTTGTTCGAACGTACGGATCAGCTGCCAGAGTTCGCTCAGCCCCTCCTTTTTCAGGGCGGAACACGTGTGTGCGCCTGGAGTCCACCCTTTTGTGGCAGGCGTAAGAAAATGCAGGATCTGATTCAATTCTTTTTTCGTCTTCTCTGCAAGAGAGCGATTCTCTCCGTCTGCCTTGTTCACGACGATGGCATCGGCGAGTTCCATGATTCCCTTTTTCATCCCCTGAAGCTCATCACCAGCGCCCGTAATGACAAGAAGCATGAAAAAGTCCACCATTTGCCGGACAAGCACTTCACTTTGTCCGACGCCCACGGTTTCAATCAGGATGACTTCATACCCAGCTGCTTCACACAGAAGGAGCGTCTCATTCGTCCGACGGTGGACGCCCCCGAGGGTTCCGGCCGTCGGGGATGGCCGGACGAAGGCCAGGGGATTTTTTGAGAGGAGCTCCATACGGGTCTTATCCCCAAGTATGCTGCCCCCGCTTAAAGACGAGCTCGGATCGATGGCAAGGACCGCCACCTTCATCCCTTCCTCGCACAACATCTCTCCCAATTGCTCGATGAATGTGCTTTTTCCTGCGCCGGGTACGCCCGTGATACCGATCCGTAACGAATGGCCCGTATACTCGAGCAACTCCTGCAATAGCTGTTGACCTACCGCATAATGCTTAGGGGAACTGCTCTCGATGAGGGTGATGCCCCTGGCAAGGGAGGCCCTGTTCCCTTGAAGGATGCCTTCTTTCATCTCCTCGATTGGGATCGGCGCAACCTGTTTCTTGACGAACTTCTTTTTAGAAGGTGCCATCACTCCACCACTTCCTCGTATCCGAGAACACGGTAGATCTCTTTGATTACTTTTTGAGCGGCCACAGGGATGATGGTGCCCGGTCCGAAAACAGCGGATGCCCCGTTGGATAGAAGGAATTCATAATCCTTCGCGGGAATAACCCCGCCGATCACCACCAGGATGTCCTCCCTTCCAAGTGCCTTCAGCTCTTTCACGAGCTCGGGAAGGAGCGTTTTATGGCCGGCTGCGAGGGAGCTGAATCCGACCACATGGACATCATTCTCCACAGCTTGAAGCGCCGTTTCTTCGGGAGTCTGGAACAGGGGGCCGATGTCTACATCGAAGCCGAGATCGGCAAAAGCCGTGGCAATGACCTTGGCTCCCCTGTCATGCCCATCCTGTCCCATCTTCGCGATGAGGATACGGGGTCTCCTTCCTTCATTTTCAAGGAATTCCTCTGCCATCCCCTGCACTTCGAAGATCTCCTGTTCATTGGAGAAATTGGAGCTGTATACCCCGCTGATGCTCCGGATCGTGGCTTTATGCCGGCCGCATGCCCTTTCTACAGCATCTGATATTTCTCCAAGCGTCGCTCTTGCACGTGCGGCTGCCACCGCACGGTCAAGAAGGTTTCCGTTCCCGGAAGCTGCTGTTTCAAAGAGATCATGGAGTGCCTTTTGAACCACTCCCTCATCTCGGGTTTCTTTTAGCTGTCGGATTCTCTCCACCTGTTTCAGCCTGACCGCCGTGTTATCGATATCAAGGGTATCAATCGGATCCTCATGATCGAGTCTGTACCGGTTGACCCCGATGATGGCTTCTTCTCCGGAGTCGATCATTGCCTGCCGCCGAGCAGCTGCTTCTTCGATCTTCATTTTCGGGAGGCCCGTTTCAATGGCTTTGGTCATCCCTCCCAGTTCTTCGATCTCCTCAATATGTTCCCATGCCCGCTCCATGAGTTCACGGGTAAGGGATTCCACATAATAGGAACCTGCCCATGGATCGATGACTTTGGTGATTCCCGTTTCCTCCTGGAGGTAGAGCTGGGTATTCCGGGCAATCCGCGCCGAGAAATCAGTCGGCAGTGCAATGGCTTCGTCCAGTGCATTCGTATGGAGCGATTGCGTATGTCCCATGGCGGCGGCATGGGCTTCGAGAAGGGTCCGTGTGACATTATTGAACGGATCCTGCTCGGTCAGACTCCATCCGGAGGTCTGGGAATGGGTACGAAGGGCGAGAGATTTTGGGTTGGCCGGTTCAAATGTTTTCATCATCTTAGCCCATATTCGCCTGGCTGCCCTCATCTTTGCGACTTCCATGAAGTAGTTCATCCCGATCGCCCAGAAGAAGGATAACCTCGGTGCGAATGAATCGATTCCAATGCCTGCCTTCAACCCTGTTCGCACATAGTCAAGGCCATCTGCCAGGGTGTAGGCAAGCTCGATATCCGCCGGTGCACCCGCCTCCTGCATATGATAGCCCGAGATGCTGATGCTGTTGAACTTCGGCATATGGGTGGCTGTATAATCAAAAATATCCGCAATGATTTTCATCGACATTTCGGGAGGATAGATATACGTATTCCTGACCATATATTCTTTCAAAATATCATTCTGAATTGTTCCGGAAAGCTTCTCCCTGCTTACCCCCTGCTCTTCAGCTGTGACTATATAGAAAGCCAAAATGGGAAGCACGGCTCCGTTCATCGTCATGGACACAGACATCTGATCAAGGGGGATCCCGTCAAAAAGGATCTTCATGTCGAGGATCGAATCAATCGCCACCCCCGCTTTTCCAACATCACCCAGTACTCTCGGGTGATCGGAGTCATATCCCCGGTGAGTGGCAAGGTCGAAGGCGACGGACAACCCTTTTTGCCCCATGCTCAGATTCCTTCTGTAGAAGGCATTGCTTTCCTCGGCAGTGGAAAATCCAGCATACTGCCTCACCGTCCACGGACGGGATACGTACATGGTCGGATAGGGCCCTCTCGTAAAAGGGGCCATTCCCGGGAGATCATTCAAATGCTCGCTGCCGTCCAAGTCACGTTCGGAATAGCGGGACTTGACCTCAATGGATTCGTTTGTTGTATAAGAACGATCATATTTGTTCCCTTTTTCACCGTTCACGGAAGCAAACGGGTCGATGGCAGACCAATCAGGTTTGTTCATCATCATTCATTCCCTCCTCCCAGATGGATAGTAATCGGTCCAGCTTCTCCAGGGCATCCATTCCCTTGCGGATCGAACCATTTATCCCAGGAGCGGTTCTCGCCCCTGCGATGTCCAGAGTAATCCCTGGATCAATGGCCATGATCGATTCGGACGCTTCAGGCAGGAAATGGTCGTACTCTACGTCCGTTCCACAGATGACATAGTAGGAATACCTTGTTTCCTCTATGAATCTCAGGATCTCACTTTTTGTATGGCACGGACTGCTTTCCTTCGTGTATATGCCCCCGACGGCCAGGAATCCTTTTGTAAAATCGGCTCTCGCCTTATAATCCTTCCAATCCCCCAGACCGATGATGCCGGCAATCGGTTTTGATCCCCTCTCTGCAATCCGCTGGGCCCTCACCCGGAGACGTTCATATGGAAAGGAAAGGCGCCCGGGCAGATCGTCCTCCACAGATAAGAGCGTGTCTTCAGGATTTGCGTATGCATTTGTCCCAATCAGCGTGCTTTTACCTGAAGAAATGTCATTCAATCGTTCAGCGTGCACCGCTTCAAGATCACGTACAAGGTCCCCGCTCTCGATGTAAGGGATGACCCCTCCAGACTCTTGGATCCGCACGAACTCTTTCCATGCTCTCCGACCGACTTCCTCGGTCAGCCATTCGATATAATACGATCCGGCACCCGGATCAATCACTTTGTCCAGATGGGATTCCTCCCCGATGATCATGGGGATATTCCTCGCCATCCGTTCTCCGAGAACACTTCCGCCACTCCCGTCAAACGGTTGAACATCGATATAATCCACGCCTCCAAGCGTGGAGGCAAATGCTTCTCCACCGCTTCTGAGCATATTGACGTATGGATCCAATCGGGATTTATTCAGTGATGACGTTTCGGCACTCATGCTTCCCCGTTCTGTTGAATCATCTCCGTATGTTTGAATGACGGTCTTCCAAAGGGATGAGAATGCCCTCATCTTCGCCACTTCCATGAAGAACTGACTGCCTACGGCGAAATGAATATGGATTTTGTCTGCAATTTTGTCCATCGTCCATCCTTCCTTCAACAGGATGTCAATGTAGGCCACTCCTTCAGAAAGAGCCAGTGCAAGTTCCTGCACCGCATGGGCACCTTTACTGTGATACGCTGAAAGATCTATTATGATGGGCTTTAAGGCAGGTGCAAAATCATGGATGGTTTCCAGATTCCTTATCCAAGCTGGAACATCCCAATATCCCCCAGAAAAGAGTCCTTGAGATACGGGATCCCAACCGAACACTCCTGAGAAGGCCCCGCCTTTTTCCGCCTTCCACGCATTCATCAATGAAAAATCCCGATCGGTGAGGAAGAATGCATCGGCATCTTTTCCCTTTTCAAGGATCTTCTCCATGAATGAAGGGAAGCCTTCGGGATCGAGATCATCCCCTCTGAAGGAAATGCACTCCTGTCCTTTCTCCAGCGCCTCTTCCAATGCTTTGAACAACCCTTCCCAATTGTTGCGCCAAATGCGCGGGGCCACTTTTGGGCTCCTGCGCTGTGATGTTGCCGCTAACTTGGAAGGAAGATCATCTTTTGTATATAAAGGCTTAAGTATTATGCCTTCGTAGGTTTCTGTCCGGAGGGAATCAACGGATTTCCCCTTCAAAGCCGATTCTGCGGCTGTCTTCCACTCCTCGACGGTACGTGCTTCAAATTCCTGCTCCTTCATCTCCCGCAGCATGAAACTCCCCCTATAATGTAATCGTTTACAAATATGAAGATTCGAAATGTTTTCTCTTTACTATTTTAGTATATAGAAAGAAGCCGTCAGGTTCAATGCGGGCATATGAAAAAACGTCCCGGGAGACAATCCCGGGACGTTCCTTGTCACCATTACTTTTTCGCGTTGATATACAGCTTTCCTTCAGCGCGTTTCGTTTCTACATTTCCGAAATCATCTTCTACTTTCACTTCCACGACTGCTCCAGGAGCTTTCACGTTGGAAGTCGCTGTGTAATAGCCTTCATAATGACCTTCAGAAGTCTCCCTCATTGGAAGTTCTGTCGCATTCGAGGTCATACTGCGGGCATTCGTTAATGGCATATGGAGAACGAATGTCGCATCTAGTCCAGGCTCACTGTCAAATTCGATCTTGACGGATTCGCCTGATTTCAGTTCCTTATCTTCTCCAGGAAGCACGTTGGAAATCTCAAGATCCCCGTATTTAGCCTCGATTGTGACTTTTTTCGTGGTTTTGTTGCCCGCCTTGTCTTGAGCAACAACTTTAATGACGTTTTCACCTTGTTCAAGAAGGATTCGATGGCTGAATGCTCCATCCTTCACATCTGCTTTTTTGCCGTTCACCTTCACCCAATCAAGATTGTCGTCAGACACAGTCCCTTTGACGGTAACCGTTTCTTTATTGGTTTTGGATTTATCGGCAGGAGATGTGATGGAAAGCTCAGGCTTTTCTTGATCAAGGATGATGGTAACAGGTTCGGATGCCCCTGTTTGCCCCTGCTCAGTGGAAGCCTTGGCCGTCAGTACATTTTCCCCTTCCTGCAGGCTGACATCAGCAGCGAATTTACCTTGACTGTCTGCTGTTGTCGTCGCCGCTTCTTCATCACCATTCAAGATGATGACGTCTGTGTCAGGAGCCGATGTTCCTTCCACTTTCACCTGATCCTTATTCGTGAATGAACCATCTTCAGGTGATGTAATGACCGGCTCTTTCACTTCATAATTTACGGTTGCACGGATCATATAGTTTCCTTCTTCTTCAGGAGACGGCGACCATGCCCCACTTACACGCTGCCAGCTGCGTGCAGCATATTCCCCGTCTTCATCTGTTGCAAGCCCAGGTGCGTTCGGGTTGGCTTTTGTCTGCGTGTAGACCATGTAGAAGTCACCATCGACCATGATGCCTTCATCACTGAGATCAACCTGGGTCCACTGACCGTTACGCAGGGCTTCCCCTTCGAATGGTCCGGCAAGTTTCTTGCCTGGAGCACCATCTGTACCGCTTGCATCATAAACTTCCACTTCAAACTCGGTTCCACCCGGCACCGGCCATTCTGTATCCCAGAATCGGAACAGACCGCCAGTGACAAGGGCTGTATCGTTTCCTTCAGCAAGGGACATCTTCACAGCCCATGAATTACCTGCTGCATTATAGGCACGTGCATTTTCAGCCGTACCGTCATCGTAGCCGATTTCTCCAGGATATCCGATGAATGGTTTCAGTGCAAAATCCTTCGTAGCGGATTCTCCACCTTCAACCGTGACCGTATCTTCTTGACTGTAATAGTTAGGAGCAACCACTTTGACCGTATAATCACCTTCATATGCGTTCAGCTCATATCGCCCGTCAGCATCCGTTTGGACAGGTTGAACAACTGCATCTTCAAGGATCATGACCGTTGCATTTGCAACAGGATCCCCGGTCAATTGATTCGTGATCGTACCCGTGACGGTTCCTTTAGGAATTTCTTCAAGGGTGAAGTTGGCAGTCGTTGTACTGTCTGCTTCAATCGTCACACTCTGAGTCTGGGAACGGAATCCGTAGGTTGATGCCTGCAGGGTGAAATCACCAGCTGCATGAGCGATCTCATAGGATCCTGTTGCCGGATTTGTATAGACACTTCGTCCAGTTTCCAAAACAGATACTTCTGCTTGAAGTGGAAGGAGGACAGGTGCCGGCGCTTCCTTGCTTTGATCTTTAGCCGCAGGCTTTTCAACCTGGATCTTGGCTGGATCTACTTTCGGCTTTTTGGAAACAGAAGAAGCGGCATCCTTCTTTGAATCCAATCCAAGGCTCATTTTCTTGGATGGCTGCAGGGATGAATCGGTCAGCTTGACATCATCCAAGTACCAACCTTGCTTCTGCACACTTCCATCGCTTGTTACATTGAATGCAATGTAGATGCGTTGACCTGCGTATTCACTCAGATCCACTTCTCCATCGATCCAACCGTTCGTCGTTCCGTTGACGCGGAGCGCTTGTGTCCACTCTTTGCCGTCTGTAGAGACGAATACATGACCGAAATCATATCGGGTTTCAAGATCATGCCACTGTTTGAACTGGAGGAAGCTATCTCCTTCAGGCAGATCGACCGGTGGCATCTGCAGGGACATGTTCGCGCTGTTTGCATAATTACCATCTAGCTTTGTAGCATACACTTTTTCACCAGAGGCTGCATTTCCCGGTCCGGAAGTAGGGATTCCCCATTCCCAGCTATTCCCGTTTCCATAAGAGAACCAGCCAGCAGGTTCAGATTCGAAGTCCTGCTCGTAACCGACCGAAATCCCAGGAAGAAGTTCCAGGGAATAGTCATCTGTGGAAACCTCATTCCCACCAAAGTCTACCGCTGTCCATTTATAAATCACGCTGTCCCTATTCAACGCATCAGCAGGGATGACTGCTTCGTAGGTGCCTTTAGTGAAGTCGCCACTTTTACGCTTTGCGTCGACATCCACCCACTCACCATCAGCATTTTCATACGACAGCTTAACGGATGTGACACTGACGTTATCCGTTGCTTCAGCTTCCAATTTCAAATCCATACCTTGGTAGACATCTGTCGGTTGTTCATGGTTGATGGTCGGTGCTTCTGTGTCATCGCCTTCTTGCGCGACCTGACCACTCACCTTACCAAGACCGTTCATGATGGAATTGACTGCATCGAATGCGTTGACAAGACCATTCCCGAATCCGTTGTTCGGCACATCAGGATACGTGCCGTTCGTCAATGGTACAGCAGTCGTGTTCAAGATTTCCTCAATCTGATTGACTGTCAGGTTGGCGTTCACCTGTTTCAGTAGGGCTACAACAGCTGAAACGTGAGGTCCCGCCATAGACGTCCCGTTCCATCCGCCTTCGTATGTCCCGCCTGGAACGGAAGATCGGATGTTCACACCCGGTGCTGCGATATCCGGCTTGATTTCATCATAAGGTGATGGACCAAGCAGGGAGAAGCTTCCTAGGTTATTATTGATATCCGTTGCCCCGGTTGCATAGGACTCAGGATAGTTTGCAGGGTTCGCAATGGAACCAGGACCGCCAGGATTCGTAAGGGTCGTATTTCCTGCTGAGAACTCTGGGAAGATTTCCGCCGCTCTCCACGCATTGACCATTTCACGATACCATTCGTCAAGTCCTTTCCCACCGCCCCATGAGTTGTTAACAACGTCCGGAGCTTTTTCAGGATGTGGATTGCCCTCAGCATCTTTTGGTGCAAGGATCCATTCACCTGCAGCCAATAGATCGGCATCCGTCCCACCTTGGGAAGTGAACGCTTTGACAGCGATCCATTTCGCACCAGGAGCTACTCCGATCTGATTGGAACCATTGGGCTCGTGTCCGACCATCGTACCGGTTACGTGCGTTCCATGTCCCTGATCATCATATGGTGTGCCCTGGCCGGCTGTCGCATCGAACCAGTTGAATTCATTGTTAGGCGTATTCGGGTTTTGTGGATCGAACCCTCTGTACTGTTCCTTCAACGCCGGGTGATCCCACTGGACCCCGGTGTCGATGGAAGCGACAACGGTACCTGATCCATCAATGCCCATGTCCCATACGGCAGGAGCACCGACTTTGTCGATATTCCATTCGACGGCAGCCGTTTCACCTTTCTTCTTGGAGGTTTCCTTCTCTTTTACCACCTCAGGCTTATTGAGCTGACGTACTTCATTCGGAAGGATCTTCTCAACTTCAGCATAGGTGGAAAGCTTCTCCATGACTTCTTTCGTACTTGTTACGGCCATGCCATTGACAACATAATAGCTTTGAATGTCTTTGACTGCACCGGATTTTTTTTGTTTGGTTAAGTATTCTTTTACTTCTGCTTGCGTTTCAAGTGAGGTAGCACGAAGCTCTGAAACAACGAGATTCCGCTTCAACAATTTACTGTTGTTGGCAGAAAGCTTTTGCTTCTTGGCATTTTTTTCCGCTTTCTCGGCGATTTTTAACGTATCTACCTGCTCCTTGAATTTTACTAAGTATGTGACGTGCTTATCTTTGTCGAATTGTTTCTGGAGCTTTGATGTGATCTTGGATTGTGGAGACACTTTGGCAGAATCTTTTACTGAAGTCGATGGCTTTTCCTTTTGAGCGGCACTGACAGCCCCTGCGTTAAAAGGAAATAATAGTGGAACGAACATCGCTAGTGTCAAAATGATGGATAACCATTTTGCTCTCTGTCTTCTTCTTCCCTTCATCCAATTCCCTCCGTTTGGTTTCATTTTGGTTTTCCGGTCATGATCTCCTTTCATTTTCATTTCACCTGGTAAATAGTAGGTGCTGAACCAAACATAACCAAAGGTTCCTGTCGAATGTTGTAGAGGAATGTCATATATATTCCTAATATTCTGAAAATAAATAGAAAGACTTAGGGACCCCTTTACGAATCGTGACGAAGGGTGTATTAATGAATGACCATTCACCTATCACATCCCTTATTTTACCGCTTTATATGGGCCATTCGACTATTCCTTACAAATAGGACACAATAATTCCTCATTAAGTCACATTTGGGATTATTGATAAAACCCATTTAGCCTATCGTCCTATTCTGACTGAATAATTCACCTTATGAAATATTCTTCTATAACTAATCCGTGCCATTTGCCTATACTTCCCTCCATTACCTCCTCTCCCTTCACCCTAAAGTCTCATGAAACACCATATAAAAAAGGACCCTCCTCCCAGGAAGGGCCCTTTCTCATTTAGTAGATAGAAGTCGTTTCTTTCGAAGTGTTCTCGAGGATTTCTTTCACTCGCTGCAGGAATCGTCCGCATACAAGTCCGTCCAATACGCGGTGATCCAGGGACATACAGAGGTTCACCATGTCCCGCACGGCAATCATTCCGTTGTTCATGACAACAGGACGCTTAACGATCGATTCCACCTGAAGGATCGCTGCTTGAGGATAATTGATGATTCCCATTGATTGCACTGATCCAAAAGAACCCGTATTGTTCACTGTAAATGTACCACCCTGCATATCTTGGGAAGTCAGTTTCCCGGTTCTTACTTTTCCAGCAAGCTCGGTGATTTCCCTTGCAATGCCTTTAATGGTCTTTTCGTCTGCATTCTTGATGACCGGTACATAGAGGGCATCATCGGTTGCAACGGCAATCGACAGATTGATATCCTTTTTCTGGATGATCTTATCGCCCGCCCACATGGAATTGATCTGCGGGTACTCTTTCAGCGCCTGTGCAACGGCCTTGACGAAGAATGCGAAGAAGGTAAGATTATAGCCTTCCTTCTGCTTGAATTCTGTTTTGAGGGAATTGCGGTAGTCGACCAAGTTGGTGACATCCACTTCCATCATCGTCCAAGCATGGGGAGCTTCATGCTTGCTTCGAAGCATATTGGCGGCGATGGCTTTCCGGATTCCGGTCACAGGAATTTCAATATCACCCGGTAAGGTCGGTATATCCGGTGTCTGTGGAGCAGGTTTTTTGGACGGCTGTGCCGGTGCTCCTTGTGATGGTGATTCCTGTTGCGGAGAGGCCTTCGGTGCCTCGCTCGCCTGAGGGATGTTGCCTGACTCTATGATTTTTTTAAGGTCTTTTCTTGTAATCCGGCCGCCGGCACCTGTTCCCGTCACCTGGGTCAGGTCGATTCCGTTTTCCTGGGACATTTTCAGGACGGCAGGAGAATATCTGCCTTTATTGCTTGTATCCGCTGAGGCAGGTGTAGACGGTGTTGTTTCTTCTTTCTTTTCCACCTTTTCTTCAGCAGGAGCATCATTGCCCCCCTCTAATTCAATCGAACAGATGAGCTCTCCGACTTCAAGAGTGTCACCTTCTTCGGCAAGGAGTTCCTTGATGACCCCTGTAAAAGAAGAAGGTACTTCTGCATTGACTTTATCCGTTTGCACTTCAGCAATCGGATCATATTTATTGACCGTATCTCCCGGAGACACCAGCCATTTGCTGATCGTCCCCTCGGTTACGCTCTCGCCTAACTGAGGCATTTTCATTTTTTCAATCCCCATGAGGATCCCTCCTTATCATACGGTGATACGTTAAAATTCAGCCAATTCCCTCATTGCTTTTTCCACTTTATCAGGGTTGATCATAAAGTGTTTCTCCATTGTCGGAGCATACGGCATGGCAGGTACATCCGGACCGGCAAGACGCTTGATTGGAGCATCTAGGTCGAACAAGCAGTGTTCTGCGATGATGGCAGACACTTCACCCATGATGCTTCCTTCTTTATTGTCTTCCGTTACAAGCAGTACTTTACCCGTCTTGGATGCGGCTTCGATAATCGCTTCTTTATCGAGTGGATAGATGGTGCGAAGATCCAGGATATGTGCTTCGATGCCGTCTTGGGCCAGCTTTTCTGCTGCTTGGAGGGCAAAGTGGACGCAAAGACCATAGGTAATGACCGTAATGTCTTCTCCTTCGCGCTTCACATCTGCTTTTCCGATGGGAAGCGTATAATCGTCCTCTGGCACCTCGCCTTTGATGAGGCGGTAGGCCCGCTTATGTTCAAAGAACAGTACTGGGTCTTCATCACGGATCGCTGCCTTCAGAAGGCCTTTCACATCATAAGGCGTTGAAGGCATGACGATCTTCAGACCTGGCTGGTTGGCAAAGACCGCTTCTACTGATTGGGAATGATAAAGGGCTCCGTGTACTCCTCCGCCATATGGTGCGCGGATGACCATCGGACAGCTCCAGTCGTTGTTGGAACGATAGCGGATTTTGGCCGCTTCGGAAATGATCTGGTTGACAGCAGGCATGATGAAATCAGCAAACTGCATCTCAGCAATTGGTCTCATCCCGTACATGGCAGCTCCGATCCCAACACCGGCAATGGCCGACTCGGCAAGGGGCGTATCGATGACGCGCTCTTCCCCGAATTGATCATATAGTCCGTGAGTCGCCTTAAAGACGCCTCCTTTTTTGCCGACGTCCTCGCCGAGGACAAATACTTTTTCGTCTCGTTCCATTTCTTCTCTCATGGCCAATGTTACGGCATCAATATAAGACATTACTGGCATAGTGGTTCTCCCCCTTACTTCTCTTCTGCGTAAACATATTTCATGGCGGATTCCGGCTCTGCATAAGGAGCAGCCTCTGCGTAATCCGTTGCTTCATTCACTTGTTTCATCACGCGGTCATTGATTGTTTTCTCCAGCTCATCGTCCATGACACCCGTTTCTTTTAAATAGGCACCGAACGTAATGATCGGATCATTGGTTTTCGCTTTCGCCACTTCATCTGGAGATCGGTAGCTGCGGTCATCGTCATCTGAGGAGTGTGGAGTCAGGCGGTAGGAAACCGTCTCGATCAGAGTAGGCCCTTCTCCGCGTCTTCCGCGATCAGCCGCTTCCTTGACCACTTTATACACTTCGATGGGGTCATTTCCATCAACGGTGATTCCTGGCATGCCATATCCGATGGCACGGTCTGATACTTTCTCACATGCCAACTGCTTCTCGATTGGCACCGAGATTGCATATTTGTTGTTTTCACACATGAAGATGACCGGAAGTTTATGTACACCGGCAAAGTTTGCTCCTTCGTGGAAGTCCCCTTGGTTGGACGAACCTTCACCAAACGTCACAAAGGTCACAAGATCTTTTTTCTCCATTTTCCCTGCGAGTGCAAGTCCCACAGCATGCGGCACCTGGGTGGTTACCGGGGATGAACCCGTGACAATCCGATTTTTCTTTTGACCGAAATGACCAGGCATCTGACGACCGCCTGAGTTCGGATCTTCTGCTTTGGCAAAGCCTGAAAGCATCAATTCTTGAGCCGTCATCCCGAACGTGAGGACAACGCCCATATCACGATAGTACGGAAGAGCATAGTCCTTCTCTGTATCAAGTGCAAAGGCTGCACCCACCTGGGCGGCCTCTTGGCCTTGACAAGAAATGACGAATGGGATCTTCCCTGAGCGGTTCAACAGCCACATCCGCTCATCAATTCTCCTGGCGAGGAGCATAGTTTCATACATTTCTACTACTTTCTCATTGGAAAGTCCTAATTCTTCATGACGATTGCTTGCCATTTTTTCAACCTCCTACAGCGTTTATGGATAGCAGGGTGCCTTCTGTCAGGTCCCTGTGTAATGATATGTTCGAGCCGCTTTTGTGCGGCGGGGCTTAGGGGCTCGAGGTCATAAGCTGTTCTGATCAAAAAGGCAAAGGACGCCTTTCCGCTCAGCCCATCTTATGCTTGTCGCCCCTGAGCAAAGCCCCTCCGCTTTTCTAGCCATGTATGGCTTTTCCGTCTACTGCCAGGGCGGCTTCGCCTATGGCTTCTGAGAGGGATGGATGCGGGTGGATGGTGTGGGCGATTTCCCACGGTGTTGCGTCAAGTACTTTGGCGAGTCCTGCTTCGGAGATCATGTCGGTGACGTGTGGACCGATCATATGAACGCCCAGGAGGTCATCCGTTTCCTTATCTGCGACGATCTTGACGAATCCGTCTGATTCTCCGTACACAAGGGCTTTCCCGATGGCCCTGAAATTGAATTTCCCGACTTTGACGTTATGACCTTCGTCTTTTGCTTGCTGTTCGGTCAATCCTACACTGGCGATTTCAGGACTGCTGTAGATACATTTGGAAATAAGCGTATAGTCGATTGGATGAGGCTTTTGATCAGCCAGATGCTCCACTGCCGTGATCCCTTCATGTGAGGCGACGTGGGCAAGCTGTAAGCCACCTATCACATCACCGATTGCATAGATATGGGATTCTTTCGTTTGGTAGTATTCATTTACTTCGATGAACCCTTTTTCCACTTTGATATCTGTATTTTCAAGGCCGATTCCTTCGACATTTGCCTGACGTCCAACGGAAACGAGGATTTTTTCCGCTTCGAAGGTTTTTGTTTCGCCTTTGTGCTCGGCACTGATTGTGACACTTCCCGCCCCTTTGTTCAGCGTATCAGAGAGGACTTTCGCGCCAGTGACGATCTTGATGCCTTTTTTCTTCATCAATCGCTGCATTTCTTTGGCGATATCTTTATCTTCTGTCGGTACGATGGTGTCCGCATACTCGATGACCGTCACATCCACATCAAAATCTGATAGCATGGATGCCCATTCGATCCCGATGACCCCGCCTCCTACAATGATGATGGATTTCGGCAAGGTTTCAAGGGAAAGAGCTTCATCGGAAGATAAGACAGCCGTTCCGTCAATATCCAGCCCCGGCAGTGAGCGCGGGCGGGAGCCTGTTGCCACGATGACATTTTTCGGAATGAGCATGGCGTTTTCTTCACCGTTGTTCATTTCGACTGAAATGGTTCCGGGCATCGGTGAGAATATGGATGGCCCAAGGATCCTTCCAAGTCCTTCGAAGACATCGATCTTCCCTTGCTTCATCAAGTGTTGGACACCTTTATGAAGGCCTTCGACGATGCTTTCTTTACGCGCCTGCACTTTAGGGAAGTCAAGTTCCACTCCGTTGATTTTCACCCCGAAATCTTCACTGTGCTTAGCCGTTGCATAAACTTCAGCACTCCTTAGAAGCGCTTTACTCGGAATACATCCCTTATGGAGGCATGTTCCTCCCAGTTTCCCTTTTTCCACGATTGCTGTTTTCAGACCCAATTGAGATGCACGGATGGCGGCGACGTAACCGCCTGTTCCTCCACCCAGAATGACAAGATCATATTCTTCAGCCATTGTTCATGACCTCCTTATTGTATCCGGGCCTCACTTTTTGACGTTCCCGGATATTCTTTGTATTCTTCTTCACTTTTGAGGACGCGCAGTGCCCCTTCGGCAAGGGCTTGAAGTTCATTTTCACCGGGTTGGATGATGACATCGGCGATCCAGTTGATCCTTTTGGAAATGGCCTTGACGAACCCTTTTCCGTATGCAAGCCCTCCCGTCAGGATGATGGCATCCACCTTGCCGCTCAGCACGGCACTGGCCGCTCCGATTTCCTTGGCAATTTGATAAGCCATGGCATCATAGACGTGCCGGGCTTTTTCATCGCCATGTTCGATCATCTTTTCTACTTTCACTGCATCGCTTGTACCGAGGTAGCCTACAAGACCACCCTGTCCAACAAGCTTCTTCATGATCTCCTCGCGGTAGTAATCACCTGAAAAGCACAGGTCAACAAGATCCCCGGCAGGGACTGTCCCTGCACGTTCAGGGCTGAATGGACCGTCGCCGTGCAGTCCATTATTGACGTCGATCACCTTACCGAGATGATGGACACCAACGGTGATTCCACCTCCCATATGGGTGATGATCAGGTTCAGCTCTTCATATTTCTTACCGAGCTGCTTGGCCACCCTTCTTGCTACCGCCTTCTGGTTGAGGGCATGGAAGATACTTCTGCGCTCGATCAGGGAGAATCCTGACACCCTGGCAAGAGGCTGGAGCTCGTCCACTACCACCGGATCGACGATATAGGATGGGATATTGAGTCCGGATGCGATTTCGAATGCCAGGATGCCTCCGAGATTCGATGCATGCTGACCGGATACACCTTCTCTGAGGTCGCAGAGCATCTCTTCGTTCACAAGATAGGTTCCACCTTCAATGGGCTTCAAAAGGCCACCCCGTCCACAGACGGCACTCAGTTTGGAAATGTTGATCCCTTCTTCATCGAGGGCTTCGAGGATCGTATGCTTGCGGAACTCATATTGATCGATGATGGTCGGATATTGATTGATGGTTTCCGTTTCATGACGGATCGTTTTTTCAAAAACGGAACGGTCTTCATCGAAGACCCCGATTTTTGTCGATGTGGATCCCGGGTTGATGACTAGGATCCGGTGCTTGATTTCTTGCACAGCAGTAACCTCCAATAGGGCGAATTATATCTTTATTCTCTCTATTCCAAGGACCCCCTGATGACAAAATGTCGTTTACATAAAGATGGGGTACCCCTCCTTTTTTGGAGGAGCACCCATCAATGTGTTTTAGCGGCGGCTAAGGATGTGATGTCCGTTTTGAAGGAATTGACTTCTTGAACGGCGCATTTTCTCGATGCGTTCTTCTGCCATGCGGTCAGCAGCTACATATGTAGCAACATGATCACGCTTGGCGATTTCAATGACACGCTCAACATTATTATAAACCTGTTCAACCTTTTTCATGGCTCTCTCGCTGTTATATCCATAAAGCTCATCCGCTACGTTGATGACCCCACCTGCATTGATTACATAATCCGGCGCATAGACGATTCCCATTTCGTGGATGGCATCTCCGTGACGGGATTCTTTCAGCTGGTTATTCGCAGCTCCGGCAATCACTTTCGCCTTCAGCTGTGGAATCGTTTCGTCATTGATGATGGCACCAAGGGCGCAAGGCGCGAAGATGTCGCAATCTACTCCATAGATTTCATTTGTATCTACGGCTTTTGCACCAAACTCTTCTACAGCACGCTGAACAGCTTCTTTATTGATGTCCGTTACGATCAGATTGGCACCTTCTTCGTGAAGGTGACGGCACATATTGTACGCAACATTACCGACACCTTGGACTGCAATGGTTTTCCCCTCAAGTGAATCCGTTCCGAATGCTTCTTTGGCTGCCGCTTTGATTCCGCGGTAAACGCCGTAAGCCGTTACAGGGGATGGATTCCCTGATGAACCGAATGCAGGTGAGATCCCTGTCACATAATCGGTCTCTTCGTGGATCAAGTCCATATCCGCAACGGTCGTACCTACATCCTCTGCTGTGATATATCGGCCGTTCAGTCCTTGGATGTAGCGCCCGAATGCACGGAACATCTCTTCGTTCTTGTCTTTTCGTGGATCTCCGATGATGACGGTCTTACCGCCTCCAAGATTCAATCCGGCAGCAGCGTTCTTGTATGTCATACCTTTGGCAAGGCGAAGGGCGTCTTCAATCGCGGCTTCTTCTGATTCATAGGTCCACATGCGTGTTCCGCCTAGTGCAGGTCCGAGAGTGGTGTCATGGATGGCAATGATGGCTTTCAATCCTGATTCCTGATCTTGACAGAATACCAATTGTTCGTAGTCGTATTGTTCCATATAGCTGAAGATTTTCATGAGTGTTTCCCCCTATTTATAAGTGTGATTGTGTTATCGGTTTTCAGAAGAGCAGATGGCAAGTGCCAAAGAGTATAGCTTGCTCTCAGCCAGGTCCGACCTGGATGTCAATACGATTGGTGCTTTGGCTCCCGATATGACGGCAGCCACCTTTGCCCCTGCGAAATACATGAGGGACTTATAAAGGATGTTTCCTGATTCTATTGTTGGCACCAGGAGGATATCTGCATTTCCAGCTACCTCGCTGACAATTCCTTTTTGACTGGCTGCAATCGATGAAACGGCGTTATCAAGAGCGAGCGGCCCGTCCACCAGGCAATCTTTGATCTGTCCCCTTTGGTTCATTACCGTAAGGGATGCAGCGTCCAGTGTGGCCTGCATTTGAGGATTGATGACCTCGACGGCTGCCAGAGGAGCCACTTTAGGACGGTCTATTCCTATGGACCGGGCAACTGAAACGGTATTTTGAATGATTTGGGCCTTTTGCCCAAGGTCCGGTGAGATGTTCATGGCTGCATCGGTTACAAAAATGAGGTTTTCGAAACCTTCCACCTCAAAGGCAGCTGCATGCGATAGCACATTCCCGGTCCTGAGACCCCATTCTTTATTCAGTACGGCCTTGAGAAGGACGGAAGTGGAGACATGCCCCTTCATCAGAACGTCTGCTTTTTTTTGATTGACGGCTTGAACGGCAAGTTCTGCAGCATGTTGCACTGATGGTGAATGGATGATCTTGATGTGGGTGCTGTTTAGAAGGTCGCGTTGCGATTCTTCCATGACCCTTTCAATTTTCTCACTGTCACCAAAGAGTAAGAACTCTGCCATCCCCCGTTCCACCGCCATGGATACAGCCTTCAGGACTTCTTTGTCTTCAGCCGCAGCAACAGCCACGGTGGCATTTTCCTTTCGGGTTGCTAGATCTACTAGAGATTGGAGATTCATGTATGTGATTCAACCCCTTTTACAATTATCGGTTCCACTATTATACTTTGCAAGAAGCGTGCCAACTTTCAAGAACGTGAAAACGCTTCATTTAACTTGAAGTAAGCGTGCAAGTTTTTTCAGGGTGTGCAAATTATTTCATGCTATTTATTTCAATATTATACTTTTCAATTTTATAATATAAATTCCTGACAGAAACATTGAGTGCTTTTGCCGTGGCGGTCTTATTGCCTTTATGTTGCGCTAAAACCGACTGGATTATCTGTCTTTCATACCATTCGAGACGCGCATTCAGATCGGTCGCTTCCGGATCTGTCTCGATCTCGGTGGTGCGTTCCTTCGTATGTCCCATGGAAGAAAGATGTTTCTCATCTATATAGGTTTCACTTGCCTCCATGAATATGACGGCCCTGCCAAGTACATTTTCCAGTTCGCGGACGTTCCCGGGCCAGTCATGCTCCATCAGCCTCATTGAAGCCTTTTTCGTCAGTCCTTCCACCTTACGCCCATAATCCTGATTGATCTTAGCGATGAGGCGCTCGGATATCAATGGGATGTCCCCTTTTCGGTGACGAAGTGGTGGGATCTGGATCGGCATTCGATTGAGTCGGTAATAGAGATCTTCTCTGAATGATCCGTCACCCATGCCTTTCTCGAGATTCACATTGGTGGCGGCAATCACCCGGACGTTTATGGGGATTGACTTGGTTCCTCCCACCCGGACGATTTCTTGTTCCTGGAGCACCCTTAAAAGCTTCGCCTGAGTGTTGGCACTCAGCTCCCCGATCTCATCAAGGAAAATGCTTCCATTATTCGCTTCTTCGAAGAGTCCCCGCTTGCCCCCACGCTTCGCTCCTGAGAATGCGCCATCTTCATAACCGAACAGCTCACTCTCCAACAAGTTTTCAGCCAGAGCAGCACAGTTGACCCTGATGAACTTGTTGAATTTCCGGTCGCTTGCATTATGTATGGCGTGGGCAAATAGTTCCTTTCCGGTGCCTGATTCCCCCCGGAGCAAAACCGTCGCCGGCGTCTTCGCACCGAGCTTCGCCTGTTCGATAGCGATCTTCATTTCTTCGGAAGTCCCGATGATATCGTCGAAAATATATTTTGCCTCAAGGGTACGGATGATCCTGCGCGCCCGGTCCAATTCATTCGTGAGGGATTGGATCTCAGACATATCATGGATGACACCGACGCTCCCTTTCAGAATGTCATTGACGATGATCGGTGCCACATTGACTATGACTTCCTTTCGCTTCGGGCCGACACGCATCCTCGTCCCCCTGATGGCCTTTCGGGTCCTGAGGACTTTTAGGTGGATGCTTTCGCCTTCGGAGATATCCGCAGTTGCCGGCTGACCGATCACCTCTCCGCTTGAAAGGCCAGTGATCCTGGTATAGGCGGGATTGATCAAGATCCCCTTCCCTTCCTCATCAACGACCGAAATGGCATCATCACTCGATTGGATGATCGCTTCAAGCATCGTCTGGATTTCCTTCAGATCCGTGATCTGTTCAGCAAGGTTCACCACTTCGGTAATATCCTTGAACACCGAAAACGCACCGATTACTTCATCCGTAGATGTGATCATCGGGATCCTGCTCGAAATGATCTTCAAGCCGTTCTGGAGGATCACTTCCTGGTTGATTTCAGACCTCCTCGTTTCGATGGTCGAGATCAACCGGCTTTCCGGCACGACTTCAAGGATATTCCGGTTTAAGGCCTCTTCGCCACTGATCCCCGTCATTCGCTGAGCACTTTGATTGAAAAGGATGATCTTACCCCTGTGATCAATTCCGATCATCCCGTCATCCGTGGAATTGAATATGAGATCCCGCTTAAAGGATTCACTAGTGAGTTCATGGATCAACTCTTCTTTTTCCTCGAGGAGCTTGGAAATGAGGAAGGCGACACTTCCCGGGATGAGCACGGTGTTCTTCCCGCGTCGATCCCTGATGTTTTCGAATACTTCTCTATCCCCCGTCACCTCGATGACGATATCGATGGAAGCATCAAGATATGGTCGCCAGTCATCTCCGATGGCAATGCCCCATTCCCCGGCAAGCTTTACCCCTGGAGCCTGCCTGTCCACATCGATGACCGCTACTACATTCATGGAAGAGGCTTCGTGGAGAATTTTCAATATCGCCACCCCACCTTTTCCTCCCCCTACTATGAGAACATCCTGCAACATTCTTCACCCCATCGCTTTGTCCGTGCAATATATTTCACAGTTCCATTTTACCTCACAAGGGCCACCTTGACAATTTTCATGATGGAGGTAAAATTCAAGTAAGTGGATACAAAGGGGAAATGTACATAATGTCACGCCTTATCGCTTTGATCATCATGCTCATACCCGGCGCATTTGCAGCGCTCGGTATCAAGCTTATGAGGGACATGCTCTTCGGCATCCTGCAGCCTCCCATACCGTACCTCTGGCTGCAATTCGTACTTGGTTTAGTCTTCTTCGTTGCAGGCCTAGGATTCATCGCAGGATTCGTTCTCCACAGGGACCGGAAAAGGAACAAAGTTCAACCTCGTTTCACGAAAAAAAGCTAGCCCGCGGGCTAGCTTTTTTTCGTATTCCTGATCCTGACTGCGCGCTCGGGAAAATCGGTAATGAAGGCTGGACACTCAATACCCAACAGTCGATTTATCGACGTTTCCTTGTTTACTGTATAGGGCCTCACCAGAACCCCCGCATTCAGCGACTGGCGGATCATATCATCCGTTACGGCGTTGAGATTCGGATGGATGGCACCTGCCCCGATGGAACGGGCATAGGACCATGGCATGAAAAGGCGGTTCGAGTAAAGGGCTGCCACTTCCACTGCCGGATTCAACTTCCTGCACTTCACAAGGGAGTAATGATTGAAGGAGGAGATGATGATCCGTTCATCGTAACCATATTTTCTGCTCAGTTCGAAGATTTTCTCCTCTAGGCCGGTATAGTCCATGACACTGTTTTTCAATTCGATGTTACAGAGGAGATCATTCCCCCTCATCCATTCGAACACTTCGATCAGGGAAGGCACCCTGCACCGTCGCAGCATCTTCCATTTTCCGTTCGCCTTGAGTTTTTGGATATCCTTGAGTGAGAAATCCTTGACGAAGCCTTTACCATTCGTCGTGCGATCGAGAGTTTCATCATGGATGACGACCACCTGACCGTCCGACGTAAGCTGTACATCAATTTCGATCCCATCAGCCCCGACCCGGGCCGCCTCGGCGAACGCTTCCATTGTATTCTCTGGATGAGTCCCTGCGGAGCCTCTGTGGGCAAAGATCAATGTCATACTTTCACGTCCTTTTTTCTTCTATGTAAGGTCGGTACCCTTTCACACAAAAATAAAAACCCGGCATCCACCGGGTCACACGTTCTACTTACCCTTTCAAGAAGCCTTATGCTCCAAACGCAGCTTGTCAGCCACCATCGCAATAAACTCAGAATTGGTCGGTTTCGCTTTTGTCATGCTTACAGTATAACCGAATAGGGAGGAGATGGAATCGATATTCCCACGGCTCCAGGCTACTTCGATGGCGTGACGGATCGCACGCTCGACCCTCGAAGCGGTAGTGTTGTATTTCTTCGCGATATCAGGATAGAGGACCTTCGTGATGGAACCAAGGAGTTCGATGTCATTGTAGACCATGGAGATCGCTTCCCTTAAGTACATATATCCTTTAATATGTGCCGGTACGCCGATTTCATGAATGATGCTTGTGATACTCGCATCAAGATTTCTCGGTTTATGATCAGAATTCATTCGGGAGGAAGGCTTCTTGATGATCGGGTTCGTTTTCCCGCTTACCTGTCGGATATGGCTTACCAGGTTTTCCATATCGAACGGCTTCAGGATGAAATAGGATGCACCGAGATCGACCGCTTTTTTCGTCACGTCTTCCTGACCGAAAGCCGTCAGCATGATGACATTCGGGATATTCTTCCTCTCTCTAAGACGTTCGAGAACGGCAAGGCCATCCAGATGGGGCATGATGATATCCAAGACGAGCACGTCCGTTTCGACTTCCTCCAAGAGATCCAGGCAGTCTTGTCCATTATGGGCAATACCTACAACTTCCAAGTCATTTTGCGAGGCAATATAATCTTCCAACAATGAGGTGAGTTCCCGGTTATCATCCACAATACAAACTTTAATCGATTTCACTAAACGTTTCCTCCTCAGTCCAAATAAATTCACTGTTATTTTTTATTGTAAATTACTTTTTCGACAATGCAACCTAATTTCCTTTTATTTTTGAAAAAAACTTGAAATATATTCTTTTTCCTTCGTTTTACTTTCATTTTCTCTGAATTTCGACCTGATTCGATTTCCACCCTGAACTTTTGTCGAATTATCTTTATAGTAACGGAAATCCTTCCATTTCTCAAACGCATGAAAAAACCCGACGCTGCTAAAGCGCCGGATTCATTCAACTTGCTCTGCTATGATCTTTTTTGTAAATATCGATGCCTGCTTCGCTCAGCATCCACTCGATATGGACACCGTACCCGCTCGTGGGGTCATTCACGAATACATGAGTGACAGCCCCTACGACCTTCCCGTCCTGAATGATCGGGCTACCGCTCATTCCCTGGACGATCCCGCCGGTTTTCTTCAGGAGCTTTGGATCCGTCACCTTCAATACCATCCCTTTGGTAGCAGGGTATTTCTGTGGGATCGTGCTCATGATTTCGATATCGTACATTTCGACTTCCTTGCCATCGACCACCGTGAGGATCTGGGCTGGACCTTCCTTCACCTGGTGAGAGAGGGCGATCGGCATGGGCTTATCCATCCGCTCATTCTCGATGGTCTGGTTCAGGCGACCGAATATACCAAACGGACTGTTCCTCGTGATATCCCCGATCACCTTATGATCGGATGAAAACCTTGCCAGTTTCTCCCCCGGCTTTCCATCGCTCCCTTTTTGGATGGAGGTTACTTCGGAATGGACGATTTCGCCATCTGCGACGACAATCGGCTTCTTTGTATCCATATCGGATATCACATGTCCAAGAGCCCCGTATTTCTTCGATTGTGGATCATAAAAGGTCATCGTGCCGATTCCAGCAGCCGAGTCCCTGATATACAGGCCGAGCTTATAAGCAGCATCGCCTTTTTCCCTTACCGGCAGGAGAGTGGTTTTGATCGTTTTTTTCTCTCGTTTCACCACAAGTTTCAAGGACTCCTGGTCTTTTCCCGCGGATTGGACAAATGGTGCCACGTCGGAAAGTTCTTCAATCTTGGTTCCATTGATCTCTGTAATCATATCCCCAACCTGGATCCCTGCTTTTTCACCCGGAGAAACTTTTCCTTCTTCCGTATTCACAAGATGATGACCGACGACCAATACGCCAACGGTATTCAATTTGACCCCGATCGATTGTCCACCCGGGATCACTTTAAAATCTTTCAGCACTTCAACATTGACTTCTTTGACGGGGAGTCCGGCAAGTTCAAAGACCACTTCATCTTTGCCGACCCGGCTGCCTCCCACGGATAATTGTTCGTTGTTCGACGAAAGCTGGACCGTCCCTTCAGATGCGGCAGCAGGAGCTGATATGGGGAGAGCAACTTGATCCCCTTCCATCATCCTAATGAACGTGGGCGTTTTCACCCACTGTTGGACAGGTTCCAAAAAACCGATAAAAATGAGCGAAACAAGGAGAATTCCACCTATGCATTTCCTTAACGAATCTGACTTCACTACTTTCACTCTCCTCGCTTCTAATCCAAACACACTGGTGATTTGGCTACAGTTTTACTTTTGCCTTTTGAAAGGACATTTATAACTGGTAATAATGAAAAAAAGCTACCCGCATTGGATAGCTTTTCATGTCTCTTTGATGCTCCCCGCCAAATGAAGGAGCTCTTTGGCATGTTCAAGTGTAAGGTCGGTGATCTCCACGCCGGAAATCATACGTGAGATTTCCTGAATTTTCTCATTTTCCTCAAGTCTTTTCACCTTCGTGCTCGTACGCCCGTTCGCTTGTTTCTTCGAGATGAACAGATGACAGTCTGCCATCGCCGCAACCTGTGGAAGATGTGAAATGCACATCACCTGTGAATGGACGGCCACTTGATAGATCTTCTCTGCAATCGATTGAGCGACTCTTCCGCTAACACCTGTATCCACTTCGTCGAAAATGATGGACGTGATACCTTGATGTTTAGAGAAAATGGTTTTGAGGGCGAGCATGATGCGGGAAAGTTCTCCCCCAGAAGCGACCTTCGAAAGGGGCTTCAGCGGTTCTCCAGGATTCGTCGAGATATAAAACTCGACTTCATCCCATCCGTCCTTCTTGAACTTCCGGTTCACAGCATCTCCGTCGGTCAGGAACTTGACCTCGAATTTCGTTTTATCCATGTACAGCTGTTTCAACTGCTCATGGATGCTGACCGTGAGCTTCTTAGCCCACTTCTTACGGGCGATGGTCAGATTTTCCGCCTCGACGGAAAGATCATTTTCGAGGGAGCGCAGCTGATCTTGCAGCTGTTGAACATGTGAATCCTTGTTAACGATTGTTTCAATTTCCTCTTCAATCCGTGAGCCATACGCAAGCACCTCTTCGATCGATGAACCATACTTGCGTTTCAGTCCATTGATCTCATTCAGCCTGGACTCGATCATATCGAGCCTGCCCGGTTCAAATTCCAGTTGATCCAATTCCGCCCTGATCGCATGTGCGGCATCCTCAAGGATGTAATAGGCCGAGGATACTGACTCAAGCGTCCCGCCAAACTGGGCGTCCACTTCCGCTGCTGTCTCAAGATGACCCATGGCAAGCCCCGCCCAGTCCATTCCTTTTCTTTCCCCTCGCAGGCTGTCATACGACGTCTGAAGGGCTTCATATAGCTTTTCGAAATTGACGAGCTTCAGCTTTTCATCCTGCAGTTCATCATCCTCATGCAGGCGAAGCTCCGCATCCTGGATTTCTTTTTGCTGGAACTGGATAAGATCCAGGCGATGAGCCATCTCCTGTTCATTTTCATTCAAGCGCTTAAGCTGCCTGGCTACGGTCTGATATTCTTCAAACACATCCAGATAGGCTGTGAGCGATGATGCAATATCCTTCCCCCCAAACTGATCCAGAAGCGTCAGATGAAGGTGCTCATTCATAAGCTCCTGATGCTCATGCTGCCCATGGATATCAATGAGGGTCGACCCGATTTCACGCATGGTGGCAATCGTCACAAGCTTTCCGTTGACTCTGCAAACACTTTTACCCGTACTGGAAATATCTCTCCTGAGAACAATCATGCCCTCTTCGATGTCGATGCCGAATTCGGAAGCCTTCGCATGGCAAGGATGACGGGGATCGTCCAAAAGGAATAACCCTTCAATCTCGGCTTTTTTTTCTCCATGCCGGACGAACTCTGACGATCCCCTGCCTCCCACCAATAGATGGATGGCATCGATGATAATGGACTTCCCGGCACCTGTTTCCCCTGAAAGGACCGTCAATCCTTCTTCGAATGAAAGGGCAATCGAGTCGATGATGGCAAAATTTTTGATTGAAAGTTCCTGTAACAAGAAATACTCACCTCATATAATAAGACACTTCCGATCATGCATCCCGGATAGAACCGAATCACGTTGGAAAGTGCCCCTGTTTTCATTTAATTTACCCCGTCTAACGGGAGGTCAACCTTTTATAGCATATCAAGGAAACGTTTGGAAATGACTTCGGTTTCCGCTTCGGATCGACAGATGATCAAACAAGTATCGTCCCCGCAGATCGTCCCTAGGATCTCTTCCCAGTCCAAGTTGTCGATGAGTGCCCCTATGGCATTCGCATTTCCCGGGAGCGTCTTCATGACCAGCATGTGACCGGCTGCATCGATCTTGACGAAGGCATCCGTCAACGTCCTCTTCAGCTTTTGAAGGGGGTTGAAACGCTGGTCCGCCGGTAGGCTGTATTTATAGCGCCCGTCCATAAGCGGCACCTTGACCAGGTGAAGCTCCTTGATATCCCTCGAAACGGTTGCCTGGGTGACATTGAAGCCCGCATTCTTCAGGCTGTCCACCAGCTCATCCTGGGTTTCAACATCCCGATTTGTGATGATTTCCCTGATCTTTATATGTCTTTGACCCTTATTTAACATCACCATACACCTCTTACTCCATAATGAACCTGTATATTTATACCTCTACGCTTATGTTAGCCTATTTTGATGTACAAATCCACCAGAAACCGTGCAGATCCTTCACTTCTTTATCTACTTCATCAGAAAGGTTAGTACAGTATACATTTTTATGTAATATTAATATTTTTTATCATTAATGTAATAATATACAAATATAGTTTTATTGCTGGAAAAAAGAAAGAAATTTAAGACTTTTAAATGCAACCGTTTTCCCATTTGAATCCTTACACTATACAGTTTAGTGTATATAAGCACGGGGTATAAGACTATAGGAATTGCACATATTACTTATTATTCAAGAATACCCATTTTTAAAAATTTCTATTGTGCATCATTTGAAAGCCTGACATGAATCGTTGCTTAGAACGCAAAATACAAAAAGACAGGGGGATGGAGTAGAAAAAAGAAGTTAGGTTCGGGTTAAACAGAAGGAGGAACATTACACTTATGAGTCAAGGAAAATTCAAAAAGACGATATCACTATTGGACCTCACATTAATAGGTCTCGGGGCGATCTTCGGATCTGCATGGCTATTCGCCGTCAGTAACGTCGCATCCCAGGCGGGTCCAGCCGGGAGTTTCTCCTGGATTATCGGAGGCGTCATCATCCTATTAATCGGTCTTGTGTATGCTGAACTGGGTGCGGCACTCCCTCGTACGGGGGGAATCATCCGGTATCCGGTATATTCACACGGACCACTTGTCGGATACATGATTTCATTCATCACGATCGTTGCTTACACCAGTTTGATTTCAATTGAAGTGACAGCTGTACGGCAGTATCTTGCTTATTGGATTCCTGGATTGACGAAAGCGGGGTCTGAATCACCAACAATCGGAGGATGGCTGCTCCAACTCGGCTTGCTAATCGCCTTTTTCCTACTCAATTTTTGGAGCGTAAAGGCTTTTGCCAAATCCAACATCATCATTTCCATTTTCAAATACGTTGTACCAATCACAATCATCGTGGTATTGTCGTTCCATTTTAAATCAGCGAACTTCTCTGTTGAAGCTTTTGCACCATTCGGCTTTGATGGTATCCAAGGAGCCATCGCAACGGGCGGGGTCATGTTCGCCTATCTCGGGCTTCATCCCATCGTATCGGTTGCCAGTGAGGTCAAAAACCCTCAACGTAATATTCCGATCGCCCTTGTCCTCTGCATCATCCTTGCAGCTCTGATCTATACGGCACTGCAAGTATTGTTCATCGGAGCTATCCCGACTGATACCATCAGCAATGTAGGTTGGGCCGGAATCCAAGAAGAATTCTCCCTTCCATTCGGAGATATCGCGATTGTCTTGGGGCTTGGTTGGTTATCTGCCCTTGTGGTATTCGATGCCATCCTGTCCCCTGGAGGGAACGGAAACATTTTCATGAATACGACGGCTCGCCTTGTGTACGCCTGGTCACGAAACGGTACGCTATTCAAGACATTCTCCAAAGTGGATAAAGTAACGGGAATTCCCCGCTCCTCCCTGTGGTTATCATTGGGACTGTCGATCTTCTGGACACTGCCATTCCCTTCTTGGAATGCACTGGTTAACGTCTGTTCGGTGGCACTGATCCTTTCTTATGCCATTGCACCTATTTCATCGGCCACCTTCTCGGTCAATGCAAAGGACCTGGAGAAGCCATTCAAACTTAAAGGAATGAACATCATCGCACCTATTTCCTTTATCTTTGCTTCATACATTGTCTACTGGTCTGGTTGGAAGACCATTTCATGGTTGCTGGGCTCTCAGTTGCTTATGTTCGTCGTCTACTTCATATTCAAGAAATATGTACCGACAGACAAAGTGAAGCTTCCGCAGCAGCTCAAATCAGCCTGGTGGCTCGTTGGATATTATATCAGCATGCTCATCATCTCGTACTTCGGTTCATTTGGCGGCGGAAAAGGGTACCTGGACAATCCAGCCGACCTGATCCTGATAGCCATCGTCTCACTCGCCATATTCTTCTGGGCTAAGTATACAGGTCTACCGAAAGCCATGATTGACTCTGATGATGAAACACCTGAAGAAACAACGAAAGAAAAAATAGAAACCTCACATTAACACGTGGATTCTTATAGTCTTTTACCACAAAGAAAGCGTGGGACCTATCGGTCCCACGCTTTCTTATGGTTACTCTTCATTCTTCTGAGCAGATTTGAATTGAGTGTGTGCTTCTTTGATTACATCTTCCGGCGTTACCGATAAATGAGACACACCCTCTTCCTTTCCCTGCCACTTAAGGTGAATAAGGAATTCGATATTCCCGTCACCACCTGTGATCGGCGAGTATGAGAGGCCTTCGATATCATAGCCCTCATTCAGTGAGAGGTCTATGATTTTTTGGATTACTGCCTTATGGACGGAAGGATCCCGTACGATGCCTTTTTTCCCGACCTGCTCCCTGCCCGCTTCGAACTGTGGTTTGATGAGGGCAATGCAGTCGCCCCCTTGTACCAAGAGCGTCTTTAAAACAGGGAGGATCAGGGAGAGCGAGATGAAGGAGACGTCGATGGAGGAAAGATTTGGCATTTCACCTTCCAGGTCTTCCGGCTTCACATAGCGGAAATTCGTCCGCTCCATGACAACCACACGCTCATCCTTCCTTAGCTTCCAGGCAAGCTGATTGTAGCCTACATCAAGGGCATAGCTCATTTTCGCGCCGTTCTGAAGGGCACAGTCGGTAAATCCACCCGTCGAAGCTCCGATATCGAGAAGAACTTTATTTTCTGTGGTGATATCGAATTCTTTGAGGGCCTTTTCAAGCTTCAAGCCCCCCCTGCTGACATAAGGCATCACTTTTCCTTTGACCGTCAGGGGTGAATCTTCGCTTATCTTCTCCCCCGGTTTATCCAGTCTCATTTCGTTTGAGTACACAAGACCGGCCATGACGGCCCTTTTTGCCTTTTCACGTGTTTCGAAAAGACCTTGTTCTACAAGAAGTATATCTAATCGCTGTTTTTTCACTTTCATGTTCAAGCCCTTTTTTGTTTTTTTGGTGTAATCGTCAAGATCCGATCGATGACGTTTTCCTTAGTCATACCGATCTCATTGAGCAGTTCTTTGACACTTCCATGCTCCACGAAGTAATCAGGGATTCCGATTCGATCGATAACGGCGTCATGATAGCCTTTTTCCTGAGCAAACTCAAGGACCCCGCTTCCGAAGCCACCCTGAAGGACTGCTTCTTCGATAGTCAATACTGGTATTTCCTCGGAAAGAATGGAAGAAAGCATCGCCTCATCCATCGGCTTGATGAACCGCGCATTCACGACCCGTACTGATACCCCTTGCTTCTCGAGGTCCCCTGCCGCTTCCATAGCCATGGGAATCGTTGTACCGAACGTCAGGATGACTGCGTCGGTCCCGTCCTTGAGGATTTCCCACGTTCCGATCGGAATGGTCTTTAATCCTTCGTCCATCTTCACGCCGTAACCATTTCCACGGGGGAAACGGAGAGCGATTGGACCGTCGTTATAGGAAAGGGCCGTATTGACCATATGCTGGCCTTCATTTTCGTCTTTTGGCATCATAAGGACCATATTCGGCAGATGGCGCAGGAAGGCAATATCGAACACCCCTTGATGGGTTTCGCCATCAGCACCGACAAGTCCAGCCCGGTCGATTCCGATGAACACGTTGAGGTTCTGCCTGCAAATATCGTGAACCACCTGGTCATATGCTCGCTGTAGGAATGTCGAATAAATCGCAAGGAACGGTTTCATATCCTGGGTGGCAAGACCTGCCGCAACCGTCGCCGCATGCTGTTCGGCAATCCCGACGTCGAACATCCTGTCGGGGAATTCCTCCGCAAATCCGAGAAGGCTTGAGCCGACTGGCATGGCAGGAGTGATGGCCACGATACGCTCATCTTCACGTGCCAACCTCCTGACCGTTTCACTGACAAGGCTGCTCCATGATGGAGGAGCGCCCACCGGTTTGATCAGGTCACCTGTATCGATTTTATACGGGCCGGTTCCATGCCATGTACCGAGTGTGTCTTTTTCGGCAGGCTGGAATCCCTTCCCCTTCTTCGTGAGAACGTGGAGAAGGACCGGACCCTTTGTTTTTTTCGCATACTGGATGTTTTCCTGTAAGTTTTCATAATCGTGTCCATCAATCGGGCCAAGATAGGTGAAGCCCAGCTCTTCAAAGAACATCCCGGAGACGAACAGATATTTCAAGCTGTCCTTCACCCGTTCAGCTGTACTGGCAAGCTTCCCTCCGACTGCCGGTATTCGCTTCAGGATATACTCCAACTCATCTTTCACCCAGTTATACTTATTCGCCGTGCGAAGACGGCCAAGGATATTGTGCAGGGCACCGACATTCGGTGCGATGGACATTTCATTATCATTCAATACGACGATCATGTCCTTCTTTTCATGGCCGATGTGGTTGAGTGCTTCAAGAGCCATCCCTCCGGTCAGCGCACCGTCCCCGATGACGGGAATGATATAGGAATCTTCTTTTTTCACATCCCTTGCGATGGCCATCCCCATGGCAGCGGAAAGGGATGTGGAGCTATGTCCTGTCTCCCATACGTCATGCTCGCTTTCATTCCGTTTGGGGAATCCGCATAGTCCCTTATATTGTCTAAGGGTATCAAACTGACCTGCGCGCCCCGTCAGGATCTTGTGTACATAAGACTGATGGCCCACATCCCATAATATCTTGTCCTTGGGACTGTCGAAATGCTTATGAAGGGCTACAGTCAATTCGACCACCCCGAGATTCGGCCCGATATGACCGCCGCTTTTGGAGAGATTCCCAATCAGGAAATCACGGATATCTTGGCTCAGTCCCTCCAGTTGTTCATTGGACATATCCTTTAAGAAAGAGGGATCTTTAATCGATAATAAATCCATATGGTCCACTCACTTTCATCACTAGTTAGTTTATTTCATTGACGTTTTTGCATTTTGTATGGTTTTCACTGTGATATGACCCTCGCCGTATTCGACAAAATGATTGTATATTCCCTAGAATACGCAATCACAGGCCATTTTCCAAGTGCTTTGACTTTTCTAAGGGAAAGTACTTGTCCCCGCGTGTAAAAATAGCCGCTAACACGAATGTGATAACGGCCATGCTGATCATTCAATGGATTGTATTGTTCACTATGAACCGGACTTTACGCTGCTTCTCAACGTCCGGTGTAATGGCTTTCCTGAGTGGATTATACCATAAAAGGGTAATGTCCTCAAACAGCAGCTGTCAGTGGTTGCGCACAGCAATGAGGTTGGCGATTTCTTCAAGAAGGTCTGTATCCCTATCCACCCTTTTCAAGGAGTCAAGGGCCCCGTTCAAATGATAGGCCAGTTTTTCCTTGGCACCCGACATGGTCAAAAGCTTCGGATACGTGCTCTTATGTTTGGATTCATCGCTTCCCACAGGCTTTCCGATCAATTCTTCCGAACCCTCGATATCCAGGATATCGTCTTGGATCTGGAAGGCAAGACCGACATGATAGGCAAACTCCTCTAAGGAAGCGAGCTCCTCTGGAGAAGCATCAGACATGATGGCCCCTGCCATGACGGAAAACATCAATAGTTTCCCCGTTTTACGCACATGGATCGACTGCAGTTCTTCAACGGTCAACTCTCCATTTTCCCCTTCAATATCAGCAACTTGACCTCCGACCATCCCCTCTGGCCCTGCACATCGGGCGAGCAAGGCGATGAGTTCAACCTTTTTCTCGTCCGGGAGATGCTCATCTTCTGCAAGCAGTTGGAAGCTGAATGTGAGCAGTCCGTCCCCTGCAAGGATGGCCATTGCTTCGCCGAACACTTTATGATTGGTTGGGTTGCCTCTCCTCAAATCATCATCATCCATGGCGGGCAGATCATCATGGATGAGGGAATATGTATGGATCATTTCAAGGGCGGAAGCAGCCGCCATCCCTGCTTTCGGATCCCGTCCGAAGGATTGCATGGTGGCCAGCACCATGAGGGGGCGAAGTCTCTTCCCACCCGCCTGCAAGGAATAGATCATCGATTCCTTGAGGTGATCGGGAAGGTCCAAAGCTTTCACCTTCCCGATCATATGGTTGGTCACTTCGGAAAGATAGGTGGTTTGAAAATCATTGAACGACATGATCATTCCTCCTCCGGGAGGTCGATGGTTTGCTCCCCTTCATCCGTCATCATCTTCGTCAGCTTATTCTCCGCTTGCTGAAGTGTATCATGGCAATACTTAGAAAGGTTCATCCCCTTCTGGTAGTAATCGATGGCCTGCTCCAAAGGGACCTCCCCTTCTTCAAGCTTTTCTACGATTTCTTCAAGCTGTGCAATCGCCTCTTCAAACGTCGGTTCATTTTTCTTTGCTTTCGGCATGTGTCTCACGCTCCTCAATAGAATCTGCCTTACAATGGATTTGACCATCCTTTACCCGGACGGTCAGGGACTGCCCTTTTTGCACCTGTGCAACCGAGGTGATCAAACTGTCATCTTCATTGTAGGACAAGCTGTATCCACGCTCCATGACCTTCAACGGACTCAGTGCCTCCATCGTCGAAAGGATCGATACGAATTGCTGGCGCTTTTCCTTGAGTCCAGAGGCATATTGCTTTTCAAGCCGGTTCTGCATCGATTGGAGTCGTTCCCCCTGAAGTTTGATCATGCGATCGGGGTGCAGACGCCGCATCCTTTCGGTAAGTTGAGCAGTATGATCCTGCCGCTCTTTCAGACGGGAGGTTGCTGCCCTGTCCATTTTTTCATTCAGCCGATCGAGCTGCTCCATCTTCTGTTGGTAAACAAGATGCGGATTCCGTAACGAATAGGACCTTCTTAGGGTTTCCAACCGTTGACGATCGTGGTTGAGCCTGTTTTTAAATGCTTTGATTAGCCGTAGTTTACGATTCATGACCCGTTCTAGGAGGTCATCAATGTGGGGGACGGCAAGCTCCCCGGCAGCAGTCGGGGTCGGTGCCCTGAGATCGGCAACGAAGTCTGCAATGGTAAAGTCTGTTTCATGCCCGACTGCTGAAATGATGGGGATCATCGAGCCTGCTATGGCATCTGCAACGATCTCTTCATTGAATGCCCATAGCTCTTCGATGGATCCGCCACCCCTGCCGATGATCAACACATCAATCGTTGGGTCTTCATTGACTTTATGGATGGCCTCCGCAACGGAAGCAGGCGCTTTTTCCCCCTGCACCAGTGCAGGGTATACGAGGACTTCCCCGATGGGGTACCTCCTTTTGATGGTGGTGATGATATCCCTGATAGCCGCTCCTGTCGGGGACGTGACGACAGCAATCTTAGTAGGGAAGGAAGGGATTTTCTTTTTCCTGGACTCGTCGAAATATCCGGACCCTTTCAGCTTTTCTTTGAGCTGTTCATACGCCAGATAAAGGGCACCGATTCCGTCCGGTTGCATATCCTTCACATAGATTTGATATTGCCCGCCTGCCTCGTACACGGAAAGATCTCCGCGGATCAGGACATTCATCCCGTTTTCCGGCCTGAACTTCAGTGATTGATTCTGGCTTGAAAACATCACGGCCAGGATACGGGCTTTCTCATCTTTCAATGTAAAGTACATATGACCACTGGAATGCCTTTTAAAGTTCGAGATTTCCCCTTTGACGTAAACACCGTTCAAGTGGGGATCACGGTCGAATTTCCGTTTTATGTATTTCGTCAGAGCTTGTACGGTTAAGTAGGTAGCTTGTTCCATCTCCATGTGAGTCCTGACTCCTTTTTTGCATGTACTGGGCGTCTGAATGAGCAGATGCTCAATCAAAAGAAAGGGACGCATCCGCTGTCCCTTCCATTGGTATCCATTGTACTATGTTTCACTCATTTTTACGATTCAAAACATGCGCATGGCAGACTTCACTGTATTATGAAGCATCATGGTAATCGTCATGGGGCCGATTCCACCGGGTACCGGTGTAAGTAAGCCAGCCCGGCCCATCACGTCATCGGCAGTGACGTCGCCGCATACCCCTCCATCTTCTCCCCTGTTCATACCGGCATCGATGACCAAAGCTCCAGGTTTGATGGCTTCTCTACCGATGAACCCGGGCTTTCCTGCGGCGGAGATGAGGATATCGGCCTGCCTGGTGAGGGAAAAGAGATCCTCGGTGTCCGAATGGCATTGTGTGACGGTTGCTCCACGGTTCAAAAGCATCGTTCCCAATGGTTTCCCGATCAGATTGCTCTTACCGATGATCACCACATGACGACCTGCGATGGGGATGTTCTCATGCTGGAGCATATTGGCGATGGCGAGGGGGGCACAAGGGTGGAAGGTTTCCTGGGCGGTTGCCAATCTTCCGATGGAGAGGGGGTGAAGTCCATCAATATCCTTTGTCGGGGATACCGCTCCCAAGACATTGGCGGGATCGATATGGCCGGGAAGGGGTAGCTGAACGAGGATACCCTGAATATGGGCGGAATCGTTCAGCTGATCAATGAGTCCAACTAGTTGTTCTTCATTGGCCGACTGAAAGTGGTGGAGTTCGGAATGGATACCGACATCGGCACATGCCTTTTCCTTCAACCTGACATAAGACCTGGATGCAGGATTGTCACCGACGAGGATGATGGAAAGTCCTGGAATGATACCGGATTGTTTCAGTTCCCCCACACGGATCTTCAATTCCAAGCGCCACTCATGTGAGATCTTCGTACCATCTATGATCCTGGTCGACATCCGCCCAACCCCTTTCTAGATCAATCTTGCTTTACTTTTGATAGCACTCCATTGACGAATTTACTGGACTGCTCGTCCCCAAAGATCTTGGCAATCTCGACGGCTTCGTTGATGGCAACTTTTCCTGGTACGTCTTCTACATGAAGAAGTTCATAGGTACCGATACGCAAAATATTACGATCAACCTTAGCCAAACGATCGAATGACCATTTTTCAAGATTCCCTTTTATAATTGCGTCAATGGAATCCTGGTGTTCAACGAACCCAAGCACAAGCTGCTGTAGGTAATCATCCATCTTATGTTCTTCAAGCACATTCGAAAGAGCCTCCTCCGGCTCGATACCGCTCATATCTATTTGAAATAACGCCTGCAATGCCTTTTCACGGGCAACTCTTCTTTTCATGATTATGACTCCTTTTAATCCAAACTCAATTTACATACCTTTGATAATAGCACAAACCAGCACCAATACGCACGCGTAACTAAAAAAATCAATATTCTAAAAACAAGACTGAGCTAAACCATATTGCTCATTTTTCTATGAAAATGAATGGAACTCCTGCATTAGTGCATTCCTTTTGTGTATCCCTTTAAAGCACTGTTTCGGTTATTGACGCAGCACCTTATTGATGAATGTTGTTTTTGCTTCTGTATATTTTTCGCGGTCATGATCAAACTTTTGTGCGATCCGCCTTTTAAGTGCAGCATATTGATCCGCAAGATGTCCATCCGCTCGCAATCGATTTCGAAATCTCAGTTGTTCACCCCACCGCTCTTCTCCTTCTTGCATGAGATGTAAATGAGCTACCCGTTTATCATTCTCCACTTTCACAAAAAATCTTCTCCAATGGTGTTTGTCTAATTCCGGGGGGACATAATGCCAATCGTATAATGACAAGTTACCCACTACGCCGTCGATGTCTTCGAATGATGAAATGGATGCCATGAAATCAATAATTGGCTTAGCAGGCAGATCAGGAATTGCGGTGCTTCCAATATGTTCTACTTCCCTGACTCCCCACGCAGAGAGTATTTGGAGCAGTTCCTTACGCTCTCGAATACCTTGATCCATCCAATCGGGGTCTGGATCCTCAATTTCTATTGTTTCATATGCCCACACCGGGATATTTCGCTCATTATCATTGCTCAAATCGTCCATCCTCCTTGAAGAAAAGCTGTATCAAAATATGAATATTCCGTATATTCCAGCTGCAGAATTCGATACTTGCCGAAACCTTGCTCTCATTCTTTTCTATATTACGAGTATTCGTTTTCATGGGCCAGCACTCTTTACCATAAAAGCAGGGTGGGACTTCTAAACTGTCATGGATAAGGTGAGATTTCGAATCTTCCATATGTAAACAAAAAGGGCAGCCCAAGACAGGCTGCCCTTCCCTATTACATTTCTTCTTCAATCTCAGGTTCGATCCTTTGGTTTTCAAACTGTACGCCGACAATATGCACGTTGACTTCTTCCGCCTCGAGGGCGGTCATGTTCAAGAGTGCCTGACGGATGTTGTCCTGGATCTTTTGAGCGACAGTCGGGATGGAAACACCGAACTGCATGATGCAGTATACATCGATCAGGATACCATCTTCAGCAAGTTCCACTTTGACACCTTTACCATGATTTTTCTTACCTAGGCGTTCAACGACACCTGATGCAAAGTTTCCGCGCATCTGTGATACGCCTTCCACTTCAGAGGCTGCGATGCCTGCAATGACCTCGATCACTTCCGGAGCGATTTCGATCTTCCCAAGTCCGTCTTTACCGTGAGACATCTGTAAAAGATTTTGATTTTCCGCCATTCGTGGTCCCTCCTTGGATTTCTCTAGGATTTCATAATTTCATATTTCTCTAGGAATTTCGTATTGAAATCTCCACCTACAAAGGTTTCATGTTCCAACAGTTTCAAGTGGAATCCGATGGTTGTGTGAACTCCTTCGACAACGAACTCATTCAGTGCACGCTTCATCCTTGAAATGGCTTCTTCCCTCGTAGCCCCGAAAGAAATGACCTTCGCGATCATGCTGTCGTAGTAAGGCGGGATCATATAACCAGGATATGCAGCAGAATCGACCCTTACACCTACACCGCCTGGAGGCAGATACATTTCGATCCTTCCCGCAGAGGGCATGAAGTTCTTTTCAGGATTTTCCGCATTGATGCGGCACTCGATCGCCCACCCGTTGAAGGTCACATCTTCTTGTGTAAGGGAAAGTTTCTCCCCTGAAGCCACACGGATCTGTTCCTTGATGAGGTCGACACCAGTGACTTGCTCCGTCACGGGATGTTCGACTTGGATACGGGTATTCATCTCCATGAAATAGAAGGATTGCTGATTGTAATCATAGATAAATTCTACCGTGCCGGCACCTGTATAATCAACCGCTTCTGCTGCTTTTACAGCAGCATCCCCCATTCTTTCCCGAACTTCTTCGTTCAAGGCAGGTGACGGGCTTTCTTCAAGGAGCTTTTGAAGACGACGTTGGATCGTGCAGTCACGCTCCCCGAGGTGGATGACGTTCCCGAAATTGTCTGCCATGACCTGGATCTCGACGTGACGGAAATCCTCGATGAATTTCTCGATATAGACACCCGGGTTCCCGAATGCCGTCATTGCTTCCTGCTGGGTGATGTTGACACCCTTCACGAGTTCTTCTTCGGTCTTCGCAACACGGATCCCTTTACCCCCACCACCGGCAGTTGCCTTGATGATGACAGGATATCCCATGGATTCAGCAAGTGCAACTGCTTCTTCTGCATCCTTGACGATCCCTTTGGAGCCGGGAACGACAGGTACACCTGCTTCGCGCATCGTTTCACGCGCCACATCCTTCGTACCCATTTTCGAAATGGCTTCAGGTGATGGGCCGATGAATGTGATGTGGCATTCGCGGCATAGTTCCGCGAAATCAGAGTTCTCCGCAAGGAAGCCATAGCCTGGATGGATTGCATCACAGCCTGTGAGCTTCGCAACAGAGATGATGTTCGTGAAATTCAGGTAGCTGTCTTTCGACGTCTTAGGACCGATACAATATGCTTCATCGGCCAGCTGTACGTGTAGTGCTTCTTTATCTGCTTCGGAGTAGACGGCTACGCTTTCGATGTCCATATCCCGGCAAGCCCGGATGATACGGACGGCGATTTCTCCCCGATTGGCAACTAATACTTTCTTAATCATGAGTCCATTCGCTCCTTATTCAGGTTTCACCAAGAACAATGGCTGACCGTATTCGACCAGTTGACCATCCTTCACTAGGATCTCGGCGATTTCCCCTTTTACTTCGGCTTCGATTTCGTTGAATAGCTTCATGGCTTCGACGATGCAGACAACGGAATTCTCATCCACTTTGGAGCCCAGTTTCACATAGGCACCTGATTCTGGTGAAGAGGATTGATAGAATGTCCCCACCATCGGTGACGTGATGGTATGAAGATTCGATTGATCTGCCGGTGCCTCCGCTGCCGGTGCTTCCTGCTTTGGTGCAGGTGCTGCTGCAGCCGGAGCCTGCTGGATGGCCTGAACGGCCGGTTCGCGTACCTCTTGTACGGCTTGTACTTGTTGAACAGCGTTCTTCTTCAGCTTGATTTTGGAACCTTCATGCTCGTATGTAAATTCATCCACACTTGATTGGTCTACCAATTTGATTATTTCCCGGATTTCTTGGATTTTTAACACAACTTTACACCCCTCTTAATGGTTAACTAATTATGACTAGCTACTAATATCATACGATAATATCTAGTCTAAATTCAACATATGATTCTTGATGTGGTGGGACTTACCTATCCCTTACCCTTATTCTAGACCTTTTCAACAAAAAAATAAAATGGTTACCCGAAAAAATGGAGGACAAAAAAAGCCTGACCCCCTTTTCCGGGAAATCAGGCTGTGGACCGGTCTCAATTATTCGGCTGGAACTCTACTGCAACCGGCTTCAATTGACCGACTTCACTTTTGACGAGGCGGATGATTTCATTTGCCTCAGTGGCGCTGTGCTCTTTATCAGACTTGACCGTAATACGGACATTCTCTGCTGATGCCCTCACGAGTGCATCCTTATAGCCCATCGTTTTGATCAGCGTTTCAAGGACTTCTTCTGTCATGGCCGAGTCCTTCAGGTTTTCCATCTCTTCATAGGCAGCACTCTTATCTTCTGCTGAAACTTCCGGATCTCCCACCTTCGCTTCAAGTTCTTCCCTCATCTGATCCCGCTTCTCATTCACTTCGATGCGGAGCGCTTCGAACATTTCATTGCCGGCAGCATCTGTCACCACTTCCACATCACCCGATGTTTCTTTGTCCTTTGCCCCTTTTTTCGCATCTTCTGCAGCGAAATCCGTAGCCTGCTGCGTAGGTGAAGTGATGTAGTATACAGATAGGACAATCACAAGGCTCAGCATTGTCAACAACCATACCGTTTGCTTTTTCAATAACATGTATCGTTTCCCCCTTATTTTTTCGGTAGGACCGAAACCCGATGGCTTGGTACATCCAGCGTGCGGGTCACTGCCTCGATGATCCATTTTTTCAGCTGTATATTATCGGCTCCCTTGGCTACCACCAGGACTCCGCTTACTTTTGGTTTTTTTGTTTCTTTGATGATGGGAACTTCTTTCTCTCCATCACGGATGATCACGATCTGCTCTTCCTTGTTGCTTTCCTGGATGGACCGTTCCCCGCCTTGCTTGTCTACCTCATCGGTCTTCTGGTTGGATTGGGTCGCATTTTTCTCGAACACCTTGCTCTCGGTTGCTTCGACGTTGACGACGACATGGGCTTCGCTCACCCCGACAATTTGATCGAGCGCTTCCTTGAGCTGATTCTTATAATGTTCTTCATATTCTTTCATCAGCTGCTCCGTATCGGATTCTTTAGACCCAAAAGCCGGTACCTCTTCAGGACTACTGGAAACTTCGACGGCATCGTTCTTTGGTACCCATAGATCACTCATCAGCATAAAGGCTACCCCGAGGAGCAAAACGATCAGGACGTATTGATATTTCTTCCCTTTCTTACCTGGCGGAGGGTTTGGCCTTTCTTTTGAAAACCATTCCTTCAATGCTTGAATCGGTCCTTTATCGATATTCACGGGATGAATTCCCCCCTTCGACTGAAATGATTAGTTGATCCTGGGTTAGATTCCATTTTTCTGCTAGAAATGAGGCGATCCCTGAGTTGTCCTCTGTTTCTTTCCGGCTTACCTTCTGATCTTGTGAATCGATTTCCACCATCTGTACCGCCTCTACCGAATCATCTTTTTCCTCCGTCAGATGAACCGTGACGCTCGTGATGCTTTCTGGTAACCGGTCCAGATCTTCGGCCTGTATGCTCACACTGTCAATGACTTTGTTATGCCGGTCCATCATCTCCTTTTCAGCATCATTTTTCATTTGGACAGCCATTTGTTCTAAAATATATGCACGCTGTGAAGCTTGTATTTCTTTTTTCTTCGATTCAATCGAATTTTCTACAGATTGACTGGTTGATTGCTTCCAATCCATGGACGCAAGGGCTGCGTCAAAATCGGTTGTGAACAATTTAAGAAGTGGCGTCAAGATGATGGTGATCAGGATGAGGCCAGTGACGATTTTGGCATACTTCTTCATGTTCGAGCTTGGCAGGAGCATGTCGATGACCGTCGCCAACAGGATGAATACGATGATGTTCGTGATCCATTCGGTTAAAAATGACATCGGGAATCCCCCCCTTTAGAATGTCGTTACCGGACCATCATGGTAATGTTCCCTGCAGCCACGATGATCGTGATGCTTAGGAAAAACATGAACGATACGATGGCCAGGGCAGCAAAGACATAAATAATGCTTTTTGATATGGTATCGAGACATTCGATCACCGGTCCCCCGCCAAGGGGCTGGAGGAGGGCGGCAGCCAGTTTGTAGATGAACGCGATCATCAGGATCTTGATGGCCGGGAAGGCAGCAATCAGTAAGATGATGGCCACCCCTGCAATCCCCACGGTGTTCTTAAGGAGGACCGAAGCGCTGATGACCGTATCGGTTGCATCGGTGAACATCCTGCCGATCACGGGTACGAAATTCCCGGTGACGAATTTGGCCGTCCTGATCGACACACCATCCGAGACGGCGGCAGTGGTCCCTTGGACTGAGATCACGCCCAGAAAAATGGTCATGAAAGCGCCCAATAGCCCGATGCTCCACGTTCTGAGGAGCTGGGCGAGCTGCGTGACCTTATAGTGGGTCGATAGGGTGCTCACGATGCTCAGAAGCGTGGAAAGGAATAAGAGGGGCAGAACGACATTCTTGATCAATATACCGCTTGTATTCATGAGGAAGATGATGACCGGGTGAAAGAAGGCGGCTGATATGAGGCCTCCTGATGCTGCAATCAATGCCAGCAGGAGCGGGATAAGGGCAATGATGAAGTTGACCATGGTGGTGATCGCCTCATACGTATAATCAATGGCCACGTGGAAGCTGTTCAGGGCGATGATGATCAGGACCATGAAGACGATTCCATAGGCGACCTTGCTGACATTCCCACCCTCAAACGCATTCTGTAGCGACTGAAGGAACATGCTGAAGATCGTGAGGAGGATCAACGTCCCTAGAAGCTTGCCGTTCATCATCAACTCCTGGAATGCAAAATGCAGGAGTCCAGTGAACCATGCTTTGAACGAAAACTCCTTCTCTCCTTTGATGAAGTCGATGAGGCTGCCCTTCTGACTTTCAGGCAGGAATCCCCCGTAATCATCCACGATGCTTGTCCAATATCCTTTCAACTCGTCGATACCGAGATGATCGATCTGCTCATTGATCATTTCATCCTGGAGGCTTGCATCCTCCTCCGCGTTTCCTTCAGCCTGTCCTGTTGCAGGGAATAAGAAGATGATTAATAGGATGAGCACTAGCGTGCGTTGGATGGTTTTCATGATTTCCCCCCTCGGGAACGGTTCAAGTGGACGGGATCATATTGATGATTGTCTCGATGATGACCGTCAATATCGGGATGGCCATGGCAAGGATGAGGATCTTCCCGGCAAGCTCCACCTTGGCAGCGATGGCACCCTCCCCTGCATCCCTCGTGATATGTGCTGCAAATTCAGCTATATAGGCGATTCCGATGATCTTCAGGATCGTCTGGACATACACAAGGTTCACGTTTGCATTTGCTGCCAGTTTCTCAAGCATGTGAATGATGGCATAGATCTGATCAATGAGGAACAGAAAGATCGAGCAGCCGACAAAAACGATGAGCAGGAAGGCAAAGTTCGGCTTCTGTTCCTTGATGAGCAAGGCCAGGAAGGTCGAGACAAGTGCGATTCCGACTATCTGGATGATCTCCATCGTCGTCCCCCCCTTTCCTATCCCTGATACAAGAAGACCGATTTGATCTTTTGGAATAATTCATCCACGATGGAGGCCACCATGAACAGAATATAGATGAAGCCGAATAACGTCACCCACTGGGCATATTCCTTCTTTCCCATCTGATCAAGGATCGTGTGCAGGAAAGCAACAACGATCCCCACCCCTGCAATTTTAAAAATGATATCCACGTCTATTCCCATCTTGCGTTCCTCCTTCGCGTCACAGCAGAAGGATGATGAGAAGCAGCCCCGTCAAGAAACCGAGGCTCTTAGTCATCCGTTCATACTTCTTCTGCTTCTCGGCCGCTTCTACTTCTTCTCGTTCCAAGTGCAGCATGGCAAGCCTGATATGCTTTTGTTCCGTGACAATGTCATGACGGCCGAGCGTCTGTCCAAACTGTTTGAGGATCTCGTAATCCTCCTTCTTGAGGGCGGTCATTTTCCATATTACATCCAGGCTTTCCTCCCAAGCCCTCCGCACGGATATTTCCTCCTTGGTCAACTTCCTTGAGAAAGAATCAAAGATCAGGGATACAGGGGATGTGAGCTGCGATGATATCTTCCTGGCCGCTTCATGAAGCGGGGTATGGCTATAGGTGATCTCAGCCTCAAGATACTGAAGTGCCGACTTCAATGAGCGTAATTGTTTCGGACGCTCCGTCAGGACTTTTGATAGCTCAAATCCTGCCCACGAAGTGGATAGGAGAATGAAGATCGCACCGATGATTTTGATCATGTAGCTCTGAGCCTTGATGGTGAAAGCAGCTTGCCATCTGCATCGAGCACACGATGGATCACACCAGGCTCTCCCCCCTTTTTCAGCTCCACGAATCGATCAAATGTATGGAGGGCCATGACATCCCTGATCACCGGGCGCTTTTTTACCTCTTCAAGGGAATCACCGTGGACCGTAGTGATCAAGGTGATCCCTGCATTGACGGCCTCCTGAATGGCGGTACCGTCTTCTTGACGGCCGATTTCATCCACGATAAGCACATCGGGGCTCATGGAACGGATAAGCATCATCATGCCTTCTGCTTTCGGACAGGCATCCAGTACATCGATACGCTGGCCGAATGACAACTGAGGTACGCCTTCCACGCACCCTGCAATCTCCGATCGTTCATCCACGATGCCCACTTTCGCCGGTGGGATCCGTTCACTAGGCACCCCGCTTGAAACCATGCGTGCTATATCCCTCAGCAGCGTGGTTTTCCCGGTCTGAGGAGGGCCGATGATCATCGTATGTTTCCACCCTCTTCCAGAAAGGTAGGGGATGAGGGGCTCGGCGATCCCGATCTTTTGACGGGCGACCCGGATGTTGAAGGAGGACAGATTCCGTATGCCTTTCACGACTCCTCCTTCGAGGATGACTTTACCGGCAAGGCCGACCCGGTGTCCTCCTTCAATGGTGATATATCCTCGTCTCAGCTCCTCTTCCAATGCATAAAACGAGTGCTTGGACAGTTTGTTGATCAGGTTTTCGCTATCTTCTGCGGTGACTGTGTACGGGAGGAAATGGGGCTTTCCCCTCGACGTCACTTCCAGTTCTCTATGGGTTCTTACCCTTATCTCTTCAATGGATTCTAGCAATGGTTGCGGCAGGAGCTGAATATGGCTGGATATAGTGGTGGGAAGCATGGCCAGGATCTCTTGCATGAACTTTACCTCCTAACGAAATTCCATCACGGGATATGTACAAGCTCCCTGATAATACAATGTATTTCGCCAAGGGTCGGTTTATGACAGATTGTTCGGAGAGGTTCAGGAATGGGAGTATCAGGGCGGAGAAAGGGACCGTTTCGGCAAATAAAAAAAAGCCAAGCGGAATTTCCGCTTGGCTTTCTGTTTGGATTATGCGCGTGATACGTATGAACCATCCGTTGTGTTTACAACCAATTTATCCCCTTCATTGACGAAGAAAGGAACGTTCACCACAAGTCCGGTTTCCGTTTTGGCAGGTTTTGATCCGCCGGAAGCCGTATCACCTTTGATTCCAGGCTCTGTTTCTGTTACTTCGAGCTCAACCGTGTTCGGAAGCTCGACGCCCAACGTTTCACCTTGATACATCATGATGGAAACTTCCATGTTTTCTTTAAGATATTTCAATTCATATTCGATGGAAGGAGCCGGAAGTTCGATTTGCTCGTAGCTCTCGTTGTCCATGAATACGTGCATATCCCCATTGGCATAAAGATATTGCATGCGGCGGTTATCAATTTGGGCTTTGCCCACTTTTTCACCTGCACGGAATGTTTTCTCCTGGATCGCACCTGTACGCAGGTTACGTAGCTTGGAGCGTACGAAAGCCGCTCCCTTACCAGGCTTAACGTGTTGGAAATCCATCACGCGCCAGATCCCGTTGTCTACTTCGATGGTTAGTCCTGTACGAAAATCATTAACTGAAATCATGTATGTTCCTCCTACTATATAATAATCCTGTCTGCCATCAGAATGGCAAGATGATCAATTCTTTCGACGAATGCATGAGGTTGTCATTACCATCCTCAGTGATCACCAGATCATCCTCGATCCGCACGCCCCCGACACCCGGTACGTAAATACCAGGTTCTACCGTGACGATCATACCCGGCTCAAGGGTCGTTTCCGATCTGAATGATAGCCCGGGACCCTCGTGGACTTCAAGTCCGATCCCGTGTCCTAGTGAATGGCCGAAACAGTCCCCATACCCTTTTTCGGTTATGTAGTCTCGACTGATGGCGTCAGCTTCCTTACCGGTCATGCCGGGTTTGATCTGTTCGACAGCCATCAATTGGGATTGCAGGACGATGCCGTAGATTTCCTTCAGCTTCTCGCTGGGCTCACCGACAGAAATGGTCCTTGTCATATCTGAAGCATATCCATTATAGTATGCACCAAAGTCAAGGGTTACAAAATCCCCTTTTTCAATGACTTTCTCGCTTGCCACCCCGTGAGGCATGGCAGAACGGAGTCCCGATGCGACGATGGTATCGAATGAAGAACTGGTCGCGCCTTGCTTCCGCATGAAGAACTCCATTTCATTGGAAACGTCCAGCTCGGTCAAACCAGGTCTGATGTAATCCAGGATATGCTTGAATGTAGCTTCGGCGATGTCCGCAGCATACTTAATTATCTTAATCTCTTCAGGAGTCTTAATCAAGCGTAATTTTTCCACTACACCCGACACCGGGACGAATTCGGCACTCAGGGCAGCCTGATAGGTGGTGAATGCATCATAGGTCATATAGTCCTTCTCGAAGCCGACCGTCTTCAGTCCAAGTTCCTGGACCTGTTTGGCTACCTCGTCGTGAATCGGACCTTTATGCTGGATGATATCATATCCGATAGCCTGCTCCGCAGCCTGCTCGGTATAGCGGAAGTCCGTGATGAATAGCGCCTTATCCGCTGAAATGAGCACCACACCTGCGGATCCCGTGAAGTTGGTCATATAGCGGCGATTGAATTCACTTGTAATCAAGAGTGCATCAATGTTTCGTTCATTCAAAGATTCGCGTAAACGGTCAATTTTTGTCATGTTTATTTCCCTCTCCCCATTCGATAATTGTCCAATGCATCCATGGCCATTTCGTACCCTAGGAAACCAAAACCTGCGATCTGACCCAACGCTTCAGGAGCGATGACGGACGTATGCCGGAAGGATTCCCGTGCATGGATGTTGGAAATATGCACTTCAATGAAAGGTATGTCCACCGCTGCCACGGCATCACGGATGGCGTAGCTGTAATGGGTGAATGCACCCGGGTTCATGATGATTCCGGCTGCCCCTTCGTCTTCAGCGCGATGGATCCAGTCGATCAGTTCCCCTTCATGATTGGACTGGTATGCTTCTATTGCATATCCCATGGCGCTTGCTTTGTGGCCCAATCGTTCTTCCAGGTCGGCAAGGGTCTCGCTACCATAGATACCGGGCTCCCTTTTTCCGAGCCTGTTTAAATTCGGTCCGTTCAATATCAGGATCGTTTTCTGCATATGTATTCCCCTAAAAAAATAGAATGTTCATCATGAACATTCTATCATAAAGCTATGCTGATACCTACAAAATTGTCTGATAACGATCCCTCACTGGGAAACTTGGTCTGTACTCCCGTGTTTCGCCCTCAGCTCATTTTCCTCATACGAAATGGAATAACCGACAAAGACGCCGTACAGGATATAGAGACACAGACTGGTCACGAATGTATCCAGACCGATTTTCATCAGTGAGCCGATGCTCGGGAACAATGGGTACAGGACGAGGAAGAATAACAGGAACAGAGCCACCCCGTATGCCGCACCTACCCACATGGATTTGAACTTTCTCAGTATGGCATAGTAAACGAAAGCCACCCCGATGGAAATGATTCCGTATGCGAGGATGGCCAAGACCATCCCGATCCACTTGTCGACCCAGTCCCCCGCCGCCCATGGTTCAAAGATGACGGTCGGTTCGATTTTCGTAAAAGAGAAATAATAGCACAGATATGCGATGGCGCTCCAGAATATGCCCCCCATGAATCCCGTGATGACGACGAGTGCCGCAAAAGACAGGGGCTTTTCGCTCTGATTTTGCTCGAGTCCAGGATCCTTTTTGCTCTCTGCACTTCCTTCTTGAACCTTTTCATGCTGTCCTTTTTCTTCTGCCATTAGTATCACCTCCGTCGTAGTATGTCCGAAACGAAAAGGCTCATGCGAGAAAATCGGTGCTCTTTCTAGTGCTTTCTTTCATTTTTTAGTAAAATGGATATACGCCCGAATGATCGGGAACATCGTACCTTTGTTTTTTAAAAATAGTAGGTTAAAAAATGTTAAATCGGTCTAAACTATACGTATAGAATGAAAGTCTGCATATATGGTAAGGAGGTGGCTTTGTTGAACGCTCGTAACCTATTCGTCTTTTCCCTTATGATACTCGCCGCGGTGGGACTTGGTTCCCTTCTCATCGGCAATCCCCTGGGTCTTTTGCGACAGATCTTAGTGACTGCCGCCGTGATCGGTATCATCTACTTCATTTACCGCAAGTGGTTCAGCGGTCGCCGTACAGGCAGTAACAACGAGCAAAGAGCGTTTGTTAAAGCGGCCAAAATGTCCAAAAAGAGGCATAAGCGTAAGCCTGCCAGTAAGCCTCAAGTCTCAAACGTGTCAAAGAAACGTCCGGTGCGAAAGAAATCCAGCGCCAATCTGACGGTTATAGAAGGCAAAAAAAGCAAAAAGAACAACCGCGCCTCTTTTTAAAGGAGGAATGGTTGTTCTTTTTTTAATGCCAGTACTTCAGGAATTCAGCCGTCCTGGCCCTTCCAAACTCAATGAGCTCAGACTTTCGTGACCCATCCAACTCAAAATCGGTGGTCATGACTCCTTCTGTCGGGATGAACACGATATTCCGCTCGTGTTTCCGGGAGATATAGCGGGCGTCATGGGCATCCCTCATGGTTGTGAATAAAGCCTGATACAGCTCAATGGCATTTTTGATCACTTTCTTAGGCTGATCAGTCAGATCGTGACTCAGCTTCACCCCAAGAACAGGTCTCTCTGATTTGTTTGTCTCTTTGTCGAACAGCCACATAGGAAAGTTGCTCAGGACTCCACCATCCACGGTGATGCTTGTTCCCTCGAGGGATTTCAACTTCACCGGCTCAAAGAAAAAGGGGAGATTTGCACTCATCCGGATCGCTCTTGCAACCGGGAATGTTTCCTTCGGTATCCCGTAGCCATCCAGATCATCAGGAAGTACGATCATCCTTCCGTTGGAAAGATCCGATGCAATGACCCTGAGGGAATGTGGCGGCAGATCCGCAAACGTCTCGACCCCCTTCGCCTTAAGCTTCTCCCCGATCCACGCCTCTAAGGCTTTACCTTTATACAACCCCAGACGAAAATAGACCATGAACCACTTGATGATCGGCAAGGAAAATGGTGATGCATCCATGAACGTCTTTACGTCGACTTCATCCATCAGTTGCGCAATTTCTTTACTCGTATAACCGGCTGCGATGAAGGCCGATATGATCGCACCTGCACTTGTACCTGCCAACCGCTTGAATGTATAACCCTTTTCCTCCACCGCCTGATAGGCTCCTATGAGGGCAAACCCCTTTATGCCTCCTCCTGAAAATACGCCGTCAATTTCCATCCTTCTCCCCCTTTCATAGGGTGTTATTACATACCTAATGAAGAAAGATGGATTTTAGACGTCATTCATCGAAAGAATTCATTGATACCAAAAAGGGGAGCGGCACCCGTGTGCTTCTCCCCCTCTGCATGATTTTATTTCATATAGAGAGCCATCGGTAATGAAAAAAGCACGGATCAGTGTGCCAACAGCTCTTTAAATGCCTGAACATTCACATCAAAGTCCGGAACCGTTTGACTTTCTTCGGCAAACTTCACCTGTTTCACGACCATTTCATTGAAAGGAGTCGAAATGCCCTTGCCTTCTCCCAGTTTCGGTACAACCCCATTGATATAATCAATTTCGGTTTTTCTATTTTTCTCCAAATCCTGCAGCATGCTTGCGCGCAGCAATCTTGATGGCTCCATCACGGCCCTCAGTGTTTGAATGCGGGCTTCGATCTCATGTTCACTTTCCAACTCAAGGGATTCCACGTCAAATCCGCCCATTTTGGCAAAATGGACACCATTGGCATGTCCAACCTTGATGGTTTCATCTGCGATATGGACGGCACTGGTGATACCCGTTTCATCGTCGAGGACGTCTCCGTATTCACCGTTCAACGCAGCAGATAAACCACTGAAAGCATTGTTAATCAGTAGCTTCGACCATTTGGTCCCCACCAGATTATCGGAAATATGCGTGCCTCCTACAAGGTCCAGGATGGATTTGATTTCCTGGATCCTGTCAGTTGTTTCCCCGTTCAACTCGCCGATCTGAAACGCATACTGTTTGAATTGGCTAAATTCAGTTGTAAGATTCGATACACCCGGCTCTATGAATGTGGCACCGAATTCAACAGAACCCGCAATCACACGTTCTTTTCCGATAATGGAACCGACCACTTCTTCCGGTATTCCATTTTGCAGGGAACATACGACACTACCCTCATGTAAGAAAGGAAGAATCTCTTGTAAAATCGCTTCATTATACAATTGTTTGGTAAGAAGCAGGACCAAATCATAGGTCCCTGCTTTCTCCGCTGGGGTGATGGCTTTGACCCTGGCGTGAAATTCCGTCGTACCGATGACTTTGGCCCCTTCTTCATTCAGCCTGTCGACGTGTTCTTTATATGAATCAATCAGTTCTACATCCATCCCCCCGTGGGCAAGATATGCTCCGACGATGGTTCCGAGTGAACCTGCTCCCAATACTGCGATTCTCATGAAAATGTCCTCCTTATTTTTCCTCCAGATAGTTATATACCGGTTTTGCTGCATTCAATGTCAGGTCTGTCAGGATATGGGATGCCGATACTACTTCCAATACGGGAAGGTCGGCAAGCGGCGCCAGTGCGTGTTCGAATAATTGCAGTCTGGCAGGGCCGCTCCATGCCCCCTTCACGTTGATATCTGTTATCTGAGTGCGCACGAGATCGCAGATCCTGAGATTCCCTTCATAATCTGTTGCCATCTTGACCATGTAATTCGGCCGGCAGATCTCTTCAAGCGCTTCTTCCTTCGCCATTTCAGCATGCTTATACCCCATGGTGGCCGTTGCAACCCGGAGTGAACCATAATCCAGGGTCCCAACAAGGGTGTCGGAATCGACATAAAGCTTAGGATCGCCCAGCTTCTTTGGATACGCCGTCAGCTCCCTACCGCTCGCAATCGCTGGGAAATTGTCCACGTACATCGAGTGCACATAATCACCCTCTTCGCCGTTGAAGCGGACAGGGATGACCTGACCTGATTCTGTATATGCACCCAGACCAGTTACATCCGGCATCCACATGACCTCGAATTTCACGAGGGGCTCATTGATTTCCAGTGGTTCCGGGACCGCTTCACGCAATGCCTGTTCATCCGTCCGATAGAGAATCGTCAGGTATTCCCGGTTGATGAATTTGTAAGCCGGATAAGGATAAGCCGGTGCTGTTAATGGGGTTGTGAGATTTTTCGAAATGGTATTCACATCAATTTTCATCGTGATCGCACCTTCCATTCATAGTCAGTGAGGTTCACTGAACTGAACCTCTATCATGAGCTTACTCCTTCATTTACATTTAATCTAATACATAATAATATATGGATATATTTATCTCAGTAAATGTTTTGAAGGAGTATGATGGATGGAACTTCTACAACTCAAATATTTTCAGACCGTGGCCTATACCGAGCATATTTCTAATGCCGCCAAACAACTTAAGATTGCCCAGCCTTCCCTGAGTCTGACCATAAAACGACTGGAAGATGAACTGGGGACGTCCCTATTTGATCGGAAAGGGAGGAATATCCAACTGAGCTCTTCCGGTAAGATCCTTTTGAAACATGTGAACCGTATCTTTATTGAACTGGAGAATGCACAAGCTGAAATTGAACGTGAAGAGCATCACCTGGCCCACACGATCAAGATTGCCATATCCAACCCCCGGTTCCTCTCCGGCCTGATCAGTGAGTTCATCAATTGCGCTCCTGAGACAACAATCATTCAATCCATCACGGGAAAAACCGATATCCTATCGAGTTTGAAACGAGGGGATATCGAACTAGGTATAGCAGGTGATACGGTACAGGATGAAGAGTTGGAAAGCCGCTTGCTTGTGAATGAAGATATTGTTCTGGCACTTCCCTCCAATCACAGATTGACTGGGGTAGCCGAACTATCGCTTCATCATGTTGCCGATGACCCCTTCATCACCCTGGCCAATAACGAAGAATACCGCACGTTTACGTCCATGCTATGTGAACGTGCTGGTTTCATCCCCAAATCAGCATTCGAAGTAGATTCGAATCTGTTGGTTGAAATCATCAAACTGGACCAAGGAGTGGCTCTCCTTCCTGTTTCTAGTTGCAGGACCCTTGGATTGAATTATCGTCCATTGACGGATCATTCTGCTACTTACCCGGTCAGACTGTATTGGAGAAAGAACAAGGTAATGAGCTCCTCGACTAATGGTCTTCGTAATTTTATCGTTTCATATTATAAAGAGCACCATGACTTATTCAGGATTTGATCCATCCCTTCGGATGGCACTTCTAAAACAAAAAAACACCTCTCTGGATGGAATACATCCAAAGAGGTGTTTCTCTCTATCAGCTTACAGTCCGCATTTGAGCTGTGCACCACAGTTTGTGCATGTGTTGCATCCACCCATGTCTTTGACTGTCCCTTTACGGCAAACCGGGCATGTGTTGCCGACTTCCGATCCGATGGTCACATCAGTCGAGCGCACATCCTGGATCGTGTCTACAAGGACAACGGGTTTTTTCGCTGTTTCTACGATAGTTTCCTCTTCATCATCAAAGCTGTTTTCTTCCGCTTTGAGGGTGAGGACCTGTGAATCACGGCTTCCGTCTACATACACGGTACCGCCTTTTGCGCCACCTTTATAGAGGCGTTCGTACACTTTTTGCACCTGCTCTACAGTGTAACCGCGCGGGGCGTTGACCGTTTTGGAGATGGAGCTGTCAATCCAGTTCTGGATCACACATTGAACGTCCGCATGTGCTTCCGGTGCCAGGCTCATGGATGAAACGAACCACTCAGGCAGTTCATCTGCACTGGCTCCTGGATTTCTTGAAAGATAATCTTCTACAATATCCGCTTTGACTTCGATGAATTTACCGAGTCTTCCGCTTCTATAATAGGTGAAGGAGAAGTATGGCTCAAGACCTGTGGATACCCCTACCATCGTTCCGGTCGATCCGGTTGGTGCAACCGTCAACAGATGGGAGTTACGGATTCCGTGCTCTAAGATCCCTTCCTTCACATCTTCAGGCATTTTCTCCATGAAGCCCGTCTGTGTGAAGCGTTCACGGATGGCTTGTGTTTCAGCATCGGTGCTTCCGACCAGGAACGGGAAGCTTCCCTTTTCTTTGGATAGCTCGATGGACGCACGATAGGCTGTCGTCGCGATGACTTCGAATACTTCATCAACGAGCTTGTTTCCTTCTTCTGAGCCGTATTCTTTCTCACAGTAGATCAGAAGATCGGCAAGTCCCATGACACCTAGACCGACACGACGTTCACCTAGTGCCTGTGTTTTATTCTCATCAAGGAAGTATGGAGTCGCATCGATGACATTGTCCTGCATGCGCACGCCGACTTCGACCGTTTGCTTAAGCTTCTCAAAATCAACGGTTTTCGCATCTTTATCGGCGAATTCAGCGAGATTGACGGCAGCAAGGTTACATACGGAGTAGGGAGCCAAAGGCTGTTCACCGCAAGGGTTGGTTGCTACGACTTTTTGACCGTATGCTTTTGCATTCGTCATATCATTGGCATTGTCGATGAAGAAGATTCCAGGTTCTGCAGAGTATGTGGCACATACGTTGATCAGATTCCAGAGTTCCTTCGCCTTGATCTTGCGGTAGGTTCTCACTTTATAGCCCATCTGTTCCCATTCTCGAACATCTCCGACGTTATGCCACTCTTCATTATAGAATGCCATCGTGTCGGCATCATAGCTTTCGACATCCGGGAAGCGCAGCTCATATTCTTCGTCATTCTCGACTGCATCCATGAAGTCGCTTGTGAGGCAGACTGAGATGTTGGCGCCGGTGAGGAACTCCGGATTGTGAACGCTGTAGGTCCCACCGGTGTTCAGCTTCTCTTCTGCACCTCTCAGGATCTTTTCATCAAAGCCTCCGTAGCCAGGGATATGTCTGTAGTTCAGGATCCCTTGATACATCGCTTCTTCCTGTTCGGTAAGCGGTGTGAATTTCAATTTATCCTGGGCCGCTTTCTTGATGGTCTCATCTTCCGTATTCTCAAGCAAATAGCGGAGGATGCGTGGATTTTGCATCTTCGAGATGATGAATTCCACGATGTCCGGGTGCCAGTCTGAAAGCATGATCATCTGGGCACCGCGACGTGAACCGCCCTGCTCGACAAGGTGAGTAAGCTTGGCAATATCATCAAGCCACGATACAGACCCTGAAGATTTGCCGTTCACGCCTTTCGCTAGCGTATTGCGCGGACGCAGTGTAGAACCATTGGTTCCCACCCCGCCGCCGCGACTCATGATTTCCATTACCTGTTTCCGGTGTTCGGATATACCTTCACGTGAATCCTGCACAAACGGCATGACGTAGCAGTTGAAGTATGTAACATCCGTTCCTGCTCCTGCCCCGTAAAGGACGCGTCCTGCCGGTACAAAGTGCAGGTTCACCAATTCATGATAGAATTTTTCGAACCAGACTTGCTTCAGTTCAGGAGTTTCTTCCACTTCCGCCAGACCTGTTGCGTTACGCTTGGCAATCTGCTCGTAGAATACTTCAAGGGGCTTTTCGATGACGTCCAGATTACGCAGGACGATTCCCGTTTCCATTTCCTCCGGCTTTTCGATTGCACTCCGGTATTCTTCTTCGATCCAGACGTGGGCCTTTTTGTTCTCAAAATCGATTTCTTTGATATATCCAAGGCCTCGTGCCGGGAACTTCGGATCTTCCTTGATGGTCAGAACAACGAAGTCACCTGCTGAGAGGGTGATTTTTTCGGTATCCTTGAATGAGTATCGGTCGATCATCACCAGGCGGGATACACCTTTATGGGTAGTCTTCATATCCGGGGTGATCTCGTGCACCTGTGGGAACAAACGGATATCTTCATTCAATCTCTCAATGTTTAAACTCATATTTTCTTTCGACGCAACAGTCATATCGACAACTCCTTCTAGCTCTATGTTTCTCTGCGATACATGATGGTTTGATTTCCTTAACTAACGTTATCACAGCGACTTTAGAAAAGCAACAATAAAACACAACATATAGTGGTCAGAATTTTAAGTCCCACACCATATGTTGTGCCGAGGTTCATTTCGCCCTTCATTTGTCAAGTGGACAATCCTTCAAGAACATTAGAAAAATGGAGATTAACCGGAATAAACCATCGGAAATCGACCCATTTCTATGATTTTCAATGTTGATATTATCCAATACCCGACAAACTTTGAAATAGCGGGCATTTATTCTATTTCCTGCAAAAAATAAAAATTATCTTTTGTAATTCCACTCGTCGGACTCGTAGCGTTCCTTCGCGAGCTTTTCTACATATTGTGTTTCTTCAGGTGACAGCTCATACGGTTCCAATCCGATTCCGAGACCGTCTTCGAACCCTTTCTTGAAGGCGTCCTTGGCCATCTCCATGGTGACCGGTTCCGCACTGATTTCATTCATGGCGACGGCCTTGCTTTTGAATGCGCGCTGCATGCGTTCTTTCACACGATCATTCGGATAGTTGAAGAGGCTGAAGAGCTTGTCTTCGTCCAGGTCAAGGAGAATGGATCCGTGTTGGAGGATGACACCCTTCTGTCTTGTCTGGGCACTGCCTGCCACTTTGCGGCCTTCCACCACGAGCTCATACCAGCTTGGCGCATCAAAGCAGACGGCTGAGCGCGGATTCTTCAATCCTTCCCGCTCCTCCGCCGTTTTCGGCACGGCAAAATATGCTTCCAGACCGAGGGCCCGGAACCCTTGTAAGATCCCTTCGGAAATGACGCGGTACGCTTCCGTTACCGTCTTTGGCATATCTGGGTGATCTTCGGAGACGATGACGCTGTAGGTAAGTTCGTGCTCATGAAGGACGCCCCTGCCTCCTGTCGGTCTTCTCACAAAGCCCAGATTATGCTTTTTCACATTTTCCATGTTGATCTCTTTCTCTACCTTTTGGAAGTATCCGATTGAAAGGGTCGCCGGGTCCCAGCCATAGAATCGGATCGTGGGAGGGATCTTCCCTTCGCTGTGCCAGTCAAGGAGCGCTTCATCCAATGCCATATTGAAAGAAGGGGAGCAGTGACCGGAATCGATGAATCTCCATATTTCCTTTTCCATTATGCATACCTCATTCTTATGTTCGCAGTATTATGTATCGGTCACAAATGTCAGACCGTTCTAATCCGTTACTTAGTCTATCAAATACCCGGTAAAAAACAAAGGGAAACCGATTGGAAAGTGTTTGAACTTTATTTCAAAAATCTTTTGATTATGTTTGCCATCATGAATATAATAGTAGATAGCGCATTTGTAGAAAGGAGCATGAATGGATGGAAGCTTTATATATCCTATTGATTGTAATCGGTGCAATCGCAGCGTATTCACTCATTACATATTTCAATCAAAAAAGAATCGTTAACACACTCTCAGAGGAAGAGTTTCGCGCAGGCTACCGTAAAGCCCAGCTGATCGATGTCCGCGAAACCAATGAATATAACAACGGTCATATTCTTGGCGCCAGAAACATTCCACTTTCTCAACTGAAAATGAGACAAAAAGAGATCCGTAAAGACCAGCCCGTCTACCTCTACTGCCAGAGCGGCATGAGAAGCGGCAGGGCGGCTCAAATGCTCCGTCGTCTCGGCTACCGTGACCTCCACCAATTAAAAGGTGGATTCAAAAAGTGGACAGGGAAAATCAAGCACAAAAAATAAAGCCTTCCGGGTGCCCATCAGGGTACCGGAGGCTTTTTTCGTTTAGAAACGAGCCTGGGATAAAAGTGTTTCAGTCATAGTAAAACCCGAATTCATTTGTCAATGAATTCGGGTTTTTAATTTGTTCATAATGTCTATTTCATTGGTCCTAGCTGTTGATTGGCGTCCAAGACGTAGACTCCAGCGGGAAGAGTAGCTGATGTGAGACCCCGCAGGCTTGCCGAGGAGGCTCACGGGCTACCCCGCGGAAAACGTAGTCTTGCACGGAAATGTACTTTTTTCGTTTAGTCCAACCTTTTTCTCTTTTCTTGCATTAAACTTCTTTCTGATATCGAAGGACGGGTTTTCGTGCCGCCAAGGTTTCATCCATGCGTTTCACAACCGTCGTGTGAGGAGCTTCCTGGACGATTTCTGGATTTTCTTCCGCTTCCTTCGCGATCTGGATCATAGCATCGATGAATGAATCAAGGGTTTCCTTCGACTCGGTTTCCGTCGGTTCGATCATCATGCACTCTTCTACATTCAATGGGAAGTAGATGGTAGGTGGATGATAGCCGAAGTCGAGGAGGCGCTTCGCGATATCAAGGGTACGCACCCCGAGCTTCTTCTGACGTTTTCCGGAAATCACAAACTCATGCTTGCAATGACGGTCATATGGAAGATCGAAGTGAGGAGCTAGTCTTCTCATCATATAGTTGGCGTTCAGTACGGCATTCTCCGTCACGGCGCGCAGACCATCCGGCCCCATCGTCCTGATATACGTGTAGGCACGCACATTGATCCCGAAGTTCCCGTAGTATGGTTTCACTCTTCCGATACTTTCAGGGCGGTCATAATCGAATACAAAGTCTTCTCCCTTTTTGACGAGGATCGGCTTTGGAAGATAAGGAATCAAATCTTCCTTTACTCCGACAGGACCGCTCCCAGGTCCGCCTCCCCCGTGGGGACCGGTGAACGTTTTATGAAGGTTTAGATGGACAACGTCAAAGCCCATGTCCCCCGGTCTTGCTTTAGAGAGGACCGCATTGAGGTTCGCTCCGTCGTAATAGAGCTTGCCGCCGGCACCGTGGATGATGGAAGCCATCTCGAGGATATTCTCTTCAAAGAGCCCGAGTGTGTTCGGGTTCGTGAGCATCAAGGCCGCTGTATCGTCACCCACCACCCGCTTCAGATCTTCGAGATCAACGAGGCCGTCTTCATTTGACTTGACCGTAACGGTCTCAAAACCAGCAACTGTTGCGCTCGCAGGGTTGGTCCCGTGGGCAGAGTCGGGAACGATGACCTTTGTACGTTGGGTATCGCCATTCGCTTCGTGGAAGGCGCGGATCATCATAAGCCCGGTCCATTCCCCATGAGCTCCCGCAGCCGGCTGGAGGGTCACTTCATCCATCCCGGTGATTTCTTTCAGATGTTCCTGGAGGTCATACATGAGACCAAGTGCCCCTTGTACACTTTCAGGCTCCTGAAGTGGATTGATATGGGCAAATCCATTGAGGCGCGCCACATATTCATTCACCTTTGGATTGTATTTCATCGTACATGACCCAAGCGGGTAGAAGCCGGAGTCGACTCCATGGTTGCGTTTTGAAAGGGCCGTGTAATGACGCATGATATCAAGCTCGGACACTTCAGGCAGATCGGCTTCCTCTGTGCGGATGAATTCGGCCGGAATCAAATCTGAAAGATCTGCCGCAGGAACATCCAATTCAGGGAGGCTGTATCCTACGCGTCCTTCTTTAGTGAGTTCGAAAATAAGAGGCTGATCCTTCTTATGCATGATAATCCCCCAATTCTTTAGCAAATGCATCGATTTCTTCTTTGCTGCGAAGTTCCGTGACGGCAACGAGCATATGGTTGGCGAGCGTTTCGTCCGTAAGACCGAGATCATATCCCCCGATCATCCCTTTTTGAAGGAGATGAAGATTGAGATCCCTGACCGGAGCCTTCAATTTGACGACGAATTCATTGAAGGAAGGTCCTTCGAATGCCACTTCGAGCCCGGCAGCCTTCAGGGCATTTTTGGCATAGTGGGCTTTTTGGATGTTCTGGATCGCCATCTCTTTAACCCCCTGCTTCCCGAGTGCCGTCATGGCAACGGAAGCCGCCAGGGCGTTCAGCGCCTGATTCGAACAAATATTGGACGTCGCTTTATCGCGACGGATATGCTGTTCCCTTGCCTGAAGGGTCAGAACGAACCCGCGGACACCGTCTTCATCCACCGTTTGACCGACAAGACGACCCGGTACCTTTCGCATAAGCTTCTTACTGACGGCAAAATACCCGCAGTGCGGTCCGCCGAATGCGCTAGGGATTCCGAACGGTTGCGCATCTCCGATAACGATATCGGCACCGAATTTGCCCGGTGGTGTGAGTGCTCCGAGTGCAAGAGGGTTGGAAGAGACGACAAACATCGCTTTCGAACCATGGGTGATGGCTTCCATCGCCTGAAGATCCTCGATACGTCCGAAGAAGTTCGGATATTGAACAATCACAGCTGCCACGTCATCTCCGATGAGGTTCTCTAGCCCTTCAAGATCTGTCACCCCATCTTTATGGGGGATTTCTACTACATCGATATACTGACCTTTCGCATAAGAGCGCAGGACATCTTTGGATTCAGGATGAACCGCCGCTGATACGAGCACCTTCTTGCGACGGGTCTGACCGGCTGAAAGCATGGCGGCTTCAGCAAGGGATGTACCTCCGTCATACATGGAAGAGTTGGCTACATCCATCCCTGTCAGCTCACAGATCATGGTCTGGAACTCGAAAATCGCCTGGAGTTCCCCCTGTGAAATCTCCGGTTGATACGGCGTATAGGCCGTATAGAATTCAGAACGTGACAAAACATGATCCACGATGATCGGCATGTAATGATCATACACACCCGCCCCAAGGAAGCTTGCATGACTCCTGAGATCGGCATTTTTAGCTGCCAGGGCCGTCAGTTCCTTGACGAGTTCCGTCTCGGATTTAGCTTTTTTAATGTTATAGTCGCCTTTGAAGCGGACTTCTTCTGGAATATCTTCGAAAAGGGCATCGACGGTGTCGACTCCAATGCTGTCCAACATTTCTCTTTGATCCTGATCTGTCATCGGTAAATAACGATGCTTCATGAACGTCAGTCCTCCCTATTTGCCAGTTCTCTTATAGAATGGTGTCTTCACTACAACGGCTTTCAATTGTTTATTCCGGATCTCTACGATCACTTCAGTGCCGGGCTCGGCAAATTCCTTCTTGATAAGTGCAAGACCGATATTCTTCTTCAGTGTCGGCGACTGGGTACCGGTTGTGACCTCCCCGATCAGCTCTTCCCCTGAAAATACACTGTATCCATGACGAGGGATGCCGCGGTCGATCATTTCGATCCCGACCAGCTTACGAGGTGCCCCTTCTTCCTTTTGTTTGCGAAGGACTTCCTGGCCGATGAACGGGATGTCTTTATTCACCTTCACCGCAAAACCGATTCCCGCTTCGATGGGCGTGATTGTCTTCGACAACTCCTGTCCATAGAGTGCGAGATTCGCTTCGAATCGCAAAGTGTCACGGGCACCAAGGCCACAAGGTACGATTCTTTCCTCTTCACCCGCCTGAAGGATTTCCTTCCACAGCGCCGGTGCGGAATCCGATGCACAGTAGATTTCAAACCCGTCTTCCCCTGTGTAACCCGTTCTTGATACGAGAGCTTCGTGACCACTGATCATGACCTCATCCTGGAACTTGAAGAACCCGATGCTGCCGAGATCTGTCTCGGTTAGCTTCTGGAGGATCTTCTCCGCGAGCGGCCCCTGAATGGCAAGCTGGGCGATTTCGCCTGAACGATTCGTCAGCTCGACCCCTTCGGTTGCATGATGGATGAGCCATTCGTAATCTTTCTCGATATTGGATGCGTTGACCACAAGGAGATAATCGTGATCTTTCCTTTTATAAACGAGAAGGTCATCGACCGTCCCTCCGTCTTCGTAGCACATGGCGGTGTACTGAGCGCCTCCGTCCTTCAATTTGGACAGATCATTGGTCATCATCCGTTGAAGGTACTCAAGGGCACCTTCCCCTTTCACCGTGATCTCACCCATATGGGAGACATCGAAAAGACCTGCACGGCTCCTTACGGCTTCATGCTCGTCTTTGATCCCGGAGAATTGTACGGGCAAGGCCCATCCTCCAAAATCGATCGTCTTTCCTCCATACTCGCGGTAAAGATCGTGTAAAGGCGTTTGCTTCAGTTCTGACATGGCGATTCCCCCTTTAGTGGTTACACTGCATTCTTTTGCATGAAAAAAGGACAGAGAAGCCCCTTTTCAATAAGTGGGCTTCTCTGTCCTGGCACCTGAAAGTTTACCGATTCATACGGCTTTCCCCTTTGGTGGTCCCCATCCGGGACGCTCTCCAGAGTTGCGTCCGACAAGAGTCTTTTTGCCTGAGAGATTCACATCGTGATGCTTGCTCCTTCGGCGCTGCAGACTGCAGTCTCTCCCCTTGTCATCATTCGCCAATATTCCTTGCAATAATTGGTCATACTAAAGATATAAAAGAAATGCAGCAGATGCTAATGTTCGGATTTAGATCATTTTTGTAAGATTGTAAATCTATTTTCATCCTACCATTAATCAATTGTTCCGGGCAATCAATTTTTGCAGAAAAAAAGGAGTTGTTTTTATATGAATGTAGATATCATATTCGATGAGGGATGGGGAGAAAATCTTGAAAGCCTTATCACAAATGACGGGCCATGGGGAAGTTTCGACCTCTACAAACTCGCCGTCGAATTCGAGCACCATCTCGCAATTCCGAACTTTGAGGGGCTTCAGGCACCGAAACATTTGGCAAATGTCACTCCCCTCCCCCATCAGCTCGAAGCTGCGAGGCAGGTGGTGGAGACCATGAACGGAAAAGCGATCCTTGCAGATGAGGTCGGACTCGGAAAAACAATTGAAGCGGGGCTTGTGTTGAAGGAATACATGATCCGTGGACTGGTGAAGAAGGTGCTCATACTCGTGCCGGCGTCCCTGGTATCCCAGTGGTGCTATGAGTTGAATACGAAATTCTTCATCCCTGCCGTCCCCCAAAGGAAAAGTTACGTCTGGGACCAGTGTGATATCGTCGTTTCTTCCATGGATACAGCCAAAAGAAGCCCTCACCGGGAAAAGGTGTATGAACAGGATTATGATCTCGTCATCATCGATGAAGCTCACAAACTGAAGAATCACAAAACGAAAAACTATGAATTTGTGCAGAACCTGAAGAAAAAATTCTGCCTTCTTCTGACGGCTACTCCCATCCAAAACCGAATCGAGGAAATCTTCCATCTTGTTTCCCTCCTGAAGCCCGGGCATCTTGGAAGCGAATCGGGCTTTACCGACCGGTATAAAAATGGGGATCGGTCCCTTGAGGATGACGACCATCTGAAGAACCTGATCAACAAGGTGATGATCAGGAACCGAAGGAATGACACCGGTATCGAATGGACGAAGCGCCATGTAAAAACGGTCCTGATCGACTTCTCACAGGGAGAGAGGGACCTATACGACAGCTTCGATCTTCTGCGCGGCCGCTACGATGACTGGGCCACATCCAGCTCCTTCTCCCTCCTCACCCTGCAGCGGGAAGCATGCTCCAGCCGAGAAGCGGTGTACTTCACGTTAAAGAATATGCTCGCCAAAAAGGAAGATCCTTCAGAGGGATTCAAGCAAGTCATCGGAACGCTCATGCAAAAGGTCGAGAACGTCTCCGTCAACTCCAAGGCAAAGAAAGCCCTGGAGCTGATCCAATCCATCGACGATAAAGTGATCATCTTCACTGAATACCGGGCAACCCAGATGTATCTTCAATGGTTCCTGAAGCAGCATGGTATCACATCGGTTCCTTTCCGGGGCGGGTTCAAGCGCGGGAAAAAGGACTGGATGAGACAATTGTTCCAAAATCACGCCCAGGTTCTCATCGCCACGGAAGCCGGCGGGGAAGGAATCAACCTTCAATTCTGTCATCACGTCATCAATTTCGACCTTCCGTGGAATCCCATGAGACTCGAGCAGCGGATCGGACGGGTGCACCGCCTGGGACAGACCGAGGATGTTCATATTTACAATTTCGCCACGAAAGGAACCGTCGAAGAACATATCCTCACCCTGCTTTATGAAAAAATCAACCTGTTCGAGCGTGTGATCGGCGAACTTGATGACATCCTGACCCGACTCGATTTCAAAGAGTTTGAAGATCACATGACAGATATCTTCGCTTCCTCAAGAACCGAGGGTGAAATGAAGATCAAAATGGAAAATTTGACGAGCATGATTCAATTTGCAGAACAGATGAAGGAGGAGAAGGCCGATGCAGCAGCACGAAATACATCGATTTCTTGAGCGGTATTTTCACGCGAACGGGTGTGAGCTGAAGGCAAGCGGTGATGGCTATATGACCGTCCAGCTCACGATCGAGATGGATAAAGAGCTCATGAATCGCCCATTCTACTGGCATTATCTCGAAAAGACCGGTGGGGAACCGAATCCCATGGCACTAAACCTCATCACCGATCAGGAAAAGGCGCCGGAAGGACTACAGGGGGAGGTCATCCATTTCGGTTCACCCCGACTGCACCAGATCTTCCGTTCCACCCGGAGTCTGGCAGGATATACCCGGCTCTATGAGGACCGTGCGGGGTATGGCCAGCAGCAAATCCCGCTTCATCCGTGGCTCGGCATGAACGTCAAAATCTCCTATCAATCGAATCGCAAGAAGGATACGTTCCGCAGCATCGGCCTCAATCTCATCAACGGCATGATGAAGGAAGGGTTTCACGATGAACTCCTCACCCTCAAGCTGACGCCGAAGATACCGGATCTCTGCTTCACCCTGACCCCGATCATCCGCCCCAAAAGCGGGATCGGACGCATCCAACAGCAACTGCGGGATGAAATCAGCCGGGAGTCGACGGAATGGGCAGAATCAGCCCTTGCCTCATGGAAGGAAGACCGGGAGCTGTTGGACCACTTTTATAAAGAGGTCGAAGAAAAGCCCGAATCCTACTTCCTTGAACAAGCTGCCCTAAAGGATCAATACGAACCGAAGATCGAAATCGAAATCATCAATGGGGGGATCTTTTACCTTCAGCAGTGACACATAAAGAGATTAGGTCAAAACGAAAAAAGGACCATGTAATGACAAACAATAGTAGGACTGATTCCTAGTAACCCTTATGATTTCCGTGCAAGACTTTGCTTTCCGCGGGTAGCTCGTGATCCTCGCGAGCCTGCCCAGCACCACTTTTCCCGCCGGCTCCTTCGTCTTGCACTCCAATCAACCGCTGGAAACAATATAAGCGTAATGGTCATGAAACAAAGTAAAAACCCGAATTATTTTGCCTGATCATCAGCAAATGAATTCGGGTTTTACTATGACTAGAAGATGTTTGTCTCAGCCACTTTTTATTGATTCCTATTTTTTTTGAAAAACAGCCCGACCGCATAGGGAATGATGCCGAACCACCGATACAGGAATGGTTCCTTCCGGGTCTTGCGCTGCTTCCTGATTGTTTTCCGCTCCTGGGGTGATTTGTTATAATGCTGAACCACGGTCTGGGTCAAGAATTTGACGTAGTCATTTACAGACATCCTGCCACCACCTTCACCCATCCAGTATGCCCAGGTTTCCATGCTTTAATTCCTGTCGAGGAGGGAGAGGATCTCGCGTGTGACCGCCTCTTCATCTTTTCCGCCGGTGTTCACCTCATGGGTCCTCGCTTCCTCATAAAGGGGAAGGCGACGACTGAACAGACTCTCTACTTCATGACGGGGATTCTGTGCAAGGGGTCTGTCGTGATCTCCTTCAAGCCGCTCCCACAGGCTTTCGAACGGAGCGGACAGATAGATCACACACCCGCTTTCTCCAAGCAGTTTGCGGTTCTCCTTCCTCTCAACGATCCCTCCTCCCGTCGTGATGATGCACGCTTCTTTCAGCAGCTTTGACAGGACACCCGTTTCGAGATCACGGAAATGCCCTTCGCCGAAACGCTCAAAAATCTCGCGGACAGGCATCCCCTCCTGCTCTACGATGTATTCATCCATGTCCACAACATGAAGGCCGACCTTTTCGGAGAGTATATGCCCGATTGTCGTTTTTCCTACTCCCATAAATCCGATAAGCACAATTGATTCCATAATCTACTTCCAATCCACTATCTTTTTTGTGTCCTTATTATACACGACTACGACCGGAAGAAAAACCTCACCGGGCTGATTCAATCTCACTTCCATTTGCTTGAGGTCACCAGAATCCTCCAGATAGTCCACGCTCATCGTGCCGAAGCTTCCCTTCCGCAGTCCATCGACACCACCTCCTGCTTCCATTTCATAAAGGACGGTCTGGTACAAGCTGATTTTTCGTTCGTACACGTTCTGCATATTGGTCAAGTACCGGTATTTACTCACATAAAGACCTTTTGAAGCGACGGCCACGGTCAAGATGACAGACAAGAACAACAGCGTGAACGGCAAGATGAATCCTTTCTCATTCCCCATAATAAAAGAACTCTCCTTCAAGCTTCTTCCCATCAAGGAATACTCCTTCTATCCTGACACCGCCGTCTATCGCATTGAAACTGAGTCCGGAAAGCTTCTGAAGGACCACTTCATGGCCTTTATCATTCACCCGTCTCCTGATGGAATCCTGATATTTTTCATACGTGACCTTCTCTCCATTCAGAATGAACGAAAACCCTGAATTTGTTACAGTCATCCCTCGGGATTTCCACGTCTCTTGCCTTACACTCTCGTTGAATAATGTCCATTGGTAATACGGAGGCGGGAGCATCTCCTCCCGGACGAGGGAGAAGCCCTTGATCACCAACGGGATGGAAAACGAAATCAGACATACGATAAAGAAGGAAAACAAGGCTTCAAGCAGGGTGAATCCACGCTCATTCCACAGAGCTGCATACTTTCTTGACGTCACCACCCCTCTGCATTTCCACGCAGATCGATGATGCTCCTCCTTCCCAATACCTCGTATAGTCGACACCTCCATAGGATTTCGAGCTCCTTTCATACTTTTTCGTGACCATGGCACGTTCAACCCCCTCCTCCATCCACTTCAACGCTTCCACCTCGGACTGCTTCTCCCTGAGCAGGACGGCCTGGTTCATCAATAGGGGAAGGAAGATGCCGGTGATCAGCAGCAGACAGCTGAATGCCACGAGCATTTCGGGGAAGGAGAATCCATCATTTCTTCTGAACATAATAACGCCCCTGTCCGATTTGAAAGGTCAATTGATACTTGGTCCCGCCACGCGCAAAATTGACGCTGCCGAATCGATTGGTATTTCCGTTCGGATAGAACGTGATATCGTACAACGTGCTGGATTTGATTTCGAAACCTTCCTGGAGTTTTCGATTGAATAACGTTTCATTCAGGACATTTTTCGCGATATAGGACCCATTCTCGGGATAAAAGGTAAGACGGACGGGAATCTGGTAGCGGAACGCATAGCTTTGAACGTAGGCGAGGTCGGATTGAAGCTGGGAGACGAAGACCTCTTCATCCGTTGAAGCCTTCGTCGGACTCACGGAAAACACAACCCATGTCAGCAGGACGCCCGTCATGAATAGGACGAGGAGCACCTCCACAAGGGTGTACCCCTTTTCCTCCCGCATCCTACGAATCGCTTACCTCTACATCACCATTCTGACTGATCGTGATGGCCCTCCCATCGGGACATGCCTTGTACTCATCCTTCAAGTACCCTTCTGTCACAAGATTCTGGATCGTGACTTGCCCCGTATTTCCGTCCATTTTATACGCTTCTACCTGTCCTTCCACCATATTCACAAAGGCCTCACAGCCTTTCGCATTGATGGAACCGCTCTGTTTCGTCACATTCGGGATTGCGATGAACAACAGCACCGAGATGACCAGGAGTACGATCATCATCTCAATGAGGGTGAACCCTCTTTCATCTTTTAATAGGTGTTTCACGTTTATTCCCCTTTCTGAACTCATACTCCCTGCATCATTTGGAACAGGGGCATCATGATTGAAAAGTAAATGGCCATGATGAATAAGCCGACAAAACTGAAGATGACTGGCTGGATATATTTAAGGAGGGCACCGCTCCTCTCTTCGAGTTCCACAAAACACATATCCCCGTAGAGCTGCAATTCTTCCGGCAGCCGTCCGTTCGATTGACCGTGGTGGATGATATAGGCGACCTCCGACTGAAAAAAAGGGATGGCACCTGCACACTCATGGAGGGACATACCCGACTTCAAGCCCTGTATGAGCTCGCCGGATACATATTGAAGGGTCGGTCGGAAGGTTTGTTGTTCAATAATCCTGAGGGATTCGGTGATGGACACACCATTGCTCAGTAGAAATCCGAGTTCCCTTGCAAAGAAGTGGGTGTGGGCAAGTTTGAAGAAGCGGGAAAAGAAAGGGATCTTACTCGTGTGGATGGAAATGGTGACGGGGGAGATCCGGTGACGGAAAAAGAAAAGAATGACCCCCGCTGATAGAAGGACAGCAAGGATTCCCGCGAGCAGGAGGGGGACGGCTTTTACGAACGAGAGTAAAAGCTGCACGCCAGTGGAAGGTTCATAGCCCATGGAGCTATAGAGGGTTTCAAATTTCGGGAAAAGCACATTCCGGAGGAGGACCATCATCATTCCAGCGATGATAATGAGCATCAAGGGATACTGGATGACCCGCTTGAGCCTCTCTTGATTTTTCTGCTTCTGCAGGAGGTAATCCCCTGCACCCATAAGGGTTGCTCCCATCTGCCCGTGGAACTCAGCAAAATAGATCTGGGCGCTCACATGGGTGGGGAGTGAGAGTTCTTTCGTGATGACCTTGGAAACCTGCACGCCTTCCTGCAGGGCATGGAGGATCCGGGTCTTCAAGACCGTGGCAGCAGGATGATCGGGTATGAAAAGGAAGTCCACGGCCTCACTGAACGTATATCCCTTCTCGAGGAGGGAACCCATACGCTTCAGGAACTTTCCCTGCTCATCCCTTTTCTTCATGTATCCATTTCCGATACTCAGATTCCGGAACATATCCGAGGGCCACCCCCTTCCGGATGAGCTGTTTCAGCGTCAGGTATCGATGGTCGACCTTATCACCCTTTGCTTCCATCAGCACATTCTTCAGCTCTTTGCCCGTCAGGATCTCGAAAACCGTAGCCCGGTTGGTCCTCTTCCCTTCAGCGAGGCATTCCCCGAAGCAATCATTTCCGCATACCGGACATTTCAATCGAAGCAGCCTTTGAGCAGAAACCGCCAAAATGGTCTGTTCAATGTCATGCCATTTGATCCCGAGCTCCATGAGCCGGTAGATGGCACCCTTCGCATCCCGCGTATGGACAGATGAGAGGACGAGATGTCCAGTGAGGGCTGCCCTGACGGCAATCTCAGCGGTTTCTTTATCCCGGATCTCCCCGACCATGATGATATCCGGATCATGGCGGAGAATCGCTTTAAGACCGGTCGAATACGTGATGCCTGCCTTTTCATTCACCTGGATTTGGACCATTTCTTCGTGGGCCTTCTCAACAGGATCTTCTAAGGTGATGACGTTGCGGTTGAGGGAAACGGCACAATGGTGGACAAGGGAGTAAAGGGTGGTCGTCTTACCGCTGCCTGTCGGTCCGGTAAATAGAATAAGACCGTGGGAGTGCATGAGCAGGGCGACGAGTTTTTTAGCTGATGACGGATAGAGGGACATATGCTCGATGGGGATTTGATAGCGTTCGGGCAGGATCCGGATGACGAGGCTTTCTTTGAGATGGGTGGTCGGAAGGGTGGATACCCGCAGTGCCAGTGGGATCCGTGAGATGAAATGAGTGTAGGAGCCGCTTTGGGGCTTTCGCTTCTCTGCGATATCCATGGAGGACATGAACTTCAGATGGGCGATGAGGCGCTCGGCCTGGTCTTCGTCGATTGTCTTGAAGGGGACGAGTGTTCCGAGCTTTCTGAACTGAATGAGGTAATCGTTCTTACGGGGGACGAGATGGACATCTGTTGCATGACTGCGAAATGCTTCCGAAATCATCCGTTCGGAGAAGGTTTCGACAGAGTAAATGATGAATCACACCACCTTTCAGTAGTCTTGAAGATATATATACGACAAAAAATCCGAAAATCCTGCAACGCTCTCCCATTTTTTTCGTTTGCTATGATCAATTCGAAAGGCCCCGTCCGATTAGACGGGGCCTTTGGGTCAGGCTGCTTTCTTCACTTCGTCGTTCTTTCTCTCTTTCCTCTTTTTCCCCTTCAGGGACTTCACCACACCTGCCAATCCTTTCGGGAAGCCCAAGAGGACGACGATATAGAGGAAGCCGAGGAAGATCGTCCAGCGCTCGAAGATCGGGTAGACCGATGCCAGCTCCGAGAGATAGTGGCGCAGGAACTCGATGATGCCGGCCCCGATGATGGGACCAATCAGCGTCCCGAGACCGCCGATCATGGTCATGAGCAGGGCATCGAGTGTCACTTCGATGGAGAAGACGCTCACATTGATGAACCGTAGCGAAACCGCATACAGGGCCCCGCTCAATGCGGCCACCATGCCGGACGTGACACTCGCCATAAGCTTGTAATGAAGCGTCTTGAACCCAAGCGCTTCCGTCCTGTACTCATTCTGGGAAATGGCCTTCAGGACCTTCCCCGTCGATGAGGAGGTGAATAACTTCAACAGAATGAAGATGGACGCCATGACGATCAAGGTTACATAATAGAAGCTCATGCGATCTTTGAACACATCTGGCACAGAGAATGTAAAGCCGTCCCCTCCCATGGTCAGCCCCCTCCACTTCTCGGCAAGAACCAAGAACAGCTGAGAAACGGCCAGGGTGAGCATGGCGTAGAAATGGCTCTTTAGACGAAGGGACAGGAGACCGATCACATAGCTCACCGCGGCTGAAAGGGCGATGCCGATCAGTAGTCCGATGATGAAGTTCCCCAGTGTGGCCTCATGATTATTGAACATGAGGGCCACGCTGTAGGCACCCAGGCCGAAGAACATGCAGTGACCGAAGGAAACGATCCCTGTATAGCCAAGAAGGATGTCGAAACTCATGGCGAAGATGGCGAAAATGAAGATCTGCGTGAACATGATGAGCATGCTCCTCGAATCATTGACAAAGGGAAACAGCATCAAGGCCACCAAGCCTGCCATCCCCCCGTAAAGAGGGATGCGATTCGTCATGCTTTTCATACGGCTCCCCCCTTCTCCCCCATGAGTCCGGTGGGCTTCACCAGTAAGACGAAGGCAAGGAGCAGCATGTTAAGGGCAAGGGAAAGGTCTGGAATGTAATAGGCCATAAACGCGCCCAGGACCCCGACGATCAAGGAGGCGAGGGCAGACCCCTGGAGGCTTCCCATCCCTCCGATGATCACGACGATGAATGCAAGGATGGCATACTGCATCCCCATCTCGGCAAATACGACACCTGAATACGGGGCTAGGAGGGCACCGCCCATTGCCGCCATGGCAGATCCGAGAAGGAACACAAATGTAAAGATGGCTTTGACGTTGATCCCCATGGCCTGCACCATTTCCTTATCGATGACCCCGGCCCGGATCATGAGGCCGATCCGCGTTTTACTTAATAAAAGCCAAAGTGCGGCGTACATGATGACTCCCACTACGATTACAAACAACCTGTATTTGATGAGGATCACTCCCCCGTCAAATTGAAAACTTCCCTGCAGCCACTCCGGAAGATTCACTCTTATGGGATTCGGTCCCCATAAGATCTTGATGCTCTCTGTCAGGACAAGCATCCCTCCAAGGGTGATGAGGAGCTGCCTGACATGGTTTCCATAGACCGGCCTGATCAAAAATCGTTCCAATACGAGGCCGAGAACCATTCCGATCAAAATCGCCGCCGCTACCGACAAGAAAAAATTCCCTGTTCCATTGAAAACCCAAGCCCCCATGAATGCTCCCCATACGAAGAGCCCCCCATGGGCAAAATTCAAAACGTCCATCAAGCCGAAGATCAGCGTCAGACCCGCTGCGAGGAGGAAAATCAGCAGTCCCGTCGAGATGCCGTTCACCAATAGATTAATGATTACGTCCATACTTGATCCACTCCCTAAACACCTATGCTATCCCAAGATACTTCCGGCACATCTCACGGTCTTCCACTAGTTCGTTCATCCGGCCGTCATGGACGATCTTCCCGTCATCCATGATATAAAAATAATCCCCGATCCTGCTTGCCATCATGAAGTTCTGTTCCACAAGGAGAATCGTCGTTCTTTCTTTCATCTTCAGGATCGATTCCATCAGCTTTTCCACCATGATCGGGGAAAGCCCCTTACTCGGTTCATCGATCAGGAGGAGACCGTCCCCATTGATGTATGCCCTGGAGATGGCGAGCATCTGCTTCTGCCCTCCTGATAGTAGACCGCTCTTCTTGTGCCAGTATGTCTTCAGGTCCGGGAACAGGTCCAGCATCCATTCTGCCTTTTCCTCAGCCCCTTGGTCCCCTTTCACTTTTGCAAGACTCAAGGTTTCTTCCACCGTCAAGCTGCCGAATATCCCCTGATTCTCAGGAACATAACCGATCCCTTTCTTCGAAATCTGATGGGTCGGGGCGCCTCTCAAGGATTCGTCTTTATAGCGGATCGACCCCGTGCTCTTCGGATTGAATCCCATGATCGAGCGGAGCGTGGTTGTTTTCCCTGCCCCGTTCCGTCCGAACAGGACCGTGATGCTCCCTTCCTTGACTCCAAGGGACACACCCTGCAGGATATGGTACTGACCGAGATAGGTTTGAAGATCATCCACTTTTAATAGATTCATTATGCATCCCTCCAAGATATGCCGTCTGTACACGCTCATCCTTGATGATCGTCCGTGGGTCCCCGCTTGCGAGCAGCTCTCCGTTGAAAAGGACGACCAGCCGATCAGACAGGTGCATCACCATGTCCATCTTGTGTTCGATGAGGACGATGGTATGGTGACCTCCTGCCTTGATCCTGTTGATGACTTCGAGGATTGCCGGGATGTCTTCGATGGAGATCCCGGCAGTCGGCTCATCAAGGAGAAGCAGCTCCGTTTTGAGGGCCAGAAGCATGGCAAGCTCAAGCTTCCGTTTCTCACCATGTGCCAGGTCGATGGCAAGGGCATCACCCTTTTCCTTCAGCATGCAAGTCTCCATCAGCTCTCTTGCTTCCTCTTCCTGCCGTCTTTTCAACCCTGGTTTCGGGAAGATGGAATAGTAATCCTTCCCTGCCGATTGAACACTGAGGCGGATATTTTCAAGTACGGTCAATTCAGGGAAGATGTTAGTGAGCTGAAAGGACCTGCCAATGCCGGCACGCGCTCTCATGGGGATCGATAATCCCGTGACATTCCCGTCTTTGAAGAAAATCTCCCCTCTCGTCGGGCTGATCTGCCCGCTGATCAGATTGAACAGGGTCGTCTTGCCGGCACCATTTGGGCCGATGATCGATACAAGCTTCCCCCTTTCAATCTCCAAGTCTACTTCTTTGATCACATCATGTTCCCCGAATGAAACGGATAGACGGGCCGTGCGTAATATCGTGTCCATTCCGGTACCTCCTTTATGGATAGCATCCAGGGAGGGAAACTCCCTGAATATTCTGATTTTGTTACTTATTACGTACCGGTGGCTCCGTTTCGTTCATATCCAATTCCCTGATGAGGACCGGTACCGGGTGGTCGACCCCTTCTTCCTCTTCAAGCGTGATGGCATAGAGGGATTGAAGTGCCTGATGGTCGTCCGGACGGAACTTCATCTTCCCCTTAGGCGTTTCGAACTCCATTCCTTCCATGGCTTCAATCAATGTCTCTGCTTCGGTATCACCATCGGTTTTTTTGATGGCTTCCACAATGGAGATGGCCGCGCTCATGCCGCCTGCAGTGAACAGATCCGGCACCTCGCCATCATATTTTCCCTTGTGCTTCTCAACGAGCCAGTCATTGACTTCATTATCAGGCAGCGTGTAATAATAGATAGAATATCCGCTCATCCCCATGAGGGAGTCCATCGTTTTCAGGGAATTGATATCCTGAGCGGCCGTGGAGATCTTGATGCCCTGCTCTTCGACTTTCATATCCTTAAGCTGTTTCCAGGGCGCATTGGATCCTGCCCAGACAATAAAGAGGTAGTCGGGCTTATCCTTGATGATATTTTGGATATTAGCGGTGAAGTCAGTGGAATTCGGATCTGCATATTGTTCGTTGATAATGTCTGCACCAAGCTTCTCTGCACCTTCTTTAAAGGCTTCAATCCCTTCCCGCCCATAGGCATTATCCTGTGCGAGCGTAGCGATCTTCACGTCCTTTTCGGCGATGGATGCAGCACCTGCGACCGCATCCTGGGAGGAATTCCGCCCGGTCCGGAAGATGTATTTATTCCAGTTTTCACCTGTGATGCTATCTGCCACGGCAGGTTCAACCACCATGATTTTCTCGTATTCTTCAGCTAGTGGAAGGACAGCGAGGGTATCTCCCGAACTCGAAGACCCCACCAGGAAATCGACCTCATCTTCTTCAAGTAGCTTCGTCGCTTTTTTCACCGCAACGTCAGGCTTTGTTTCTGTATCCTCCACGATGAATTCAATTTTCTTCCCATCCACTTGATTCGTACCGTCCGTTGCATATTCAAGGCCGAGTTCAAAGCCTTGGATCGTTTGTTTTCCGTACGTTTCAAGCGCTCCGGTCTGGGAGGCGAGTACACCCACTTTGATTGTATCGTCACTGGAACCTGAACTTTTCCCGGAACAACCCGCCATCAACATGACCGAACACGCCGCCAGGAAGCTTGCTTTGACCCACTTAGATTTCTTCATCTTCTTATTCCCCCATTATTCATCTTTTTTAAAGAACTGAAGCTTGTGAAGAAGACCGTCTGCAATGGTGATTTTTCCTGTTGAATCGATATCGAGTCCTTGAGGTGAGAAAAAGTTCCCATCTTCTCCCCCGAATGAGCCGAACTGCTCGAGGAACGCACCCTTATCACTGTACACATTCATTCGATTGTTGGAGGTATCCGTCACATAGACCTTATCATTCTGGTCGATGGCGATACCCGTCGGCAGGAAGAGGTCACCAGGTTCCTCTCCCCAGTTTTCAAGGGGATCCAGATTCCCCGATCCTCCTGCCGTCCCCCATTTGGCCAGGAAGGTTCCATTATTGTCGAACTTCTGGACGCGGTTATTGATGCGATCGACCACATACACGTTATCCTTTGAGTCTATGGCCAGCTGCATGGGCTGTGAAAATTCACCGTTCCCCGTCCCTTTTCTCCCCCATTCCTTTTGGTATACAAAGAAGGAGTTGAACTTCTGGATCCTGTTATTCTCTGAATCTGAGACGAAGATATTCCCTTTGCTGTCAACGGCAATGCCACTTGGAAGTCGGAAGAATCCGCTCAGTGTGCCCAATGAGCCGTATGCCGCCAGGAAGGTTCCATTGTTGGAGAACTTCTGGATGCGATTGTTGACGGAATCGGCGACGTATACGTTATCGTATTTGTCGACGGCCATCTGCCTCGGCACGAAGAATTGGCCAGCCAGGCTTCCGTATGCAATCGGACCGCCCGTTCCCAGTAGACTCCCCCACTTACCTGTTACCTTACCGGTGGAGTCATACTTTAAGATTCGGTGATTGAAAGAATCGGTGACGAAGGTATTGCCTTTTGAATCACTCTCGACATCGAATGGCCCTGCATACGTCTTATCCCCATAGCGGCCGTCACCAATCGCCATCTTGAATGAGACCGTCAGCCCGACTTCTTTGAAGACCATCAACCGGTTGTTTCCCGTATCCGTGACGTATAGATCCCCTGTCCCATCGGAAATGATCTGGTTCGGGAAGGCAAGCGTCGGAAATGCGCCCGTCGTATAGAGAAAACGGTCACTGGAATCGAACTTCATGATGCGGTTATTGTACGTATCAGCCACATAGAGGGCGCCGGACCTGTCATCGAAATTCAACCCCCTCGGGTGATAGAATTGGTAGGGTCCCACACCCTGTGTTCCACCGATCTTACGCTTGAAGGCCCCATCTTTAGAAAATACCTGGATCCGATTGTTATAGGTATCGGCTACGTACACTTCGTTTTGGTCATTGATGGCAATTCCCTGTGGAAGCGCGAGCTTGCCGTCCGTTCGTCCGTAGGAACCGATCGTCTTTTCATATGTTCCTTCACTGCTGAATCTTTGGATCCGGTGATTGAATTCATCTGTGACATAGTAACGATTATCCTTGTCGACGGCGATTTCCCTCGGGAATCCGAACTCCTCAGGACCGTCTCCTTTTGTTCCCCAGCTCTTCAGGAAGTTGAAGTTCCGGTCGAATTTTTGGATACGGTAGTTCCCTGTGTCCGCTACAAGGAAATTCCCTTCACGATCGACTGCAATACCGAAGGGCATATTGAATTTCCCAGGGGAGCTGCCAAGGGAGCCGATGGTCTTCACGACCTTCCCTCCTGCATCCATCTTGACGATGCGGCTGTTCCCCATATCCACCATATAAATGTATCCGTTTTCATCTTTTGCCATGGCAACCGGTGTCCTGAAGAGGTTACCGGGATCCACCCCGTTGCCGAACGCCCCCTTGAAGGAATAGGCAGCCCCCGCCTGTGTTGGCGCCAGAAGGGTCAAGAGCAGCACAACCACCACGGCGGCTCTTCTAAGCATGAGATGGACCGTTCCAGCGAATGACGGTTGCCGCCCATGTGTATCCGGTGCCTGCACTGACCGCAACGGCGATATCACCCGGCTCGAGGAGACCCCTTTCATGGGCGAAATGAAGGCCGATGCATGGATCGAGGGACGACATATGACCATGATGATCTAGGTACACCGCATTTTCTTCCTTGATCTCCAGCGTATCGAGGAGCTCCCTGAACATGGAACGCTTCGTATGAAGGGGAAGGAGTGCCTTGACGTCCTCCGTTTGATATCCGCTTTTTGTGAGGGCATCCTTCACCACTTTGGCAAAGTTGGGAATCGATACCGGATCCAAACGTTCTTTCATCGACATAGGATCCTTGACGTCGATATAATGCTGATTGGCATCGACCGAATCATGACTTGCATACTGCTTGGAGCCTCCCGCTGGGATCCTTACGTCATCATGGAAGGAACCGTCGGTGATGATCGCACTCTCGAGGATCTCACTCTGGGTGGCCTCACGGGAAACGAGGGCTGCCGCCCCGCCGTCAGCGAAGTTGAACATGAAGCGTGCCCTCGGGTTTCCATGATCAAGGATCTGTGATTCCTTGCATCCTCCGACAAGCAGGATATGGTTGATCGATTCATCCGACCTGATCATATCCCTCGCCACTTTGAGGGCGATGGGAAAACATGAGCTCACATTCATGATTTCAAACGCATACGCATTCTTGGCTCCCAGCTCGTGCTGGATTTTCGGTGCACTGGACCAGACATGATAATCTTTGTGGGGGCTGCCGAAGTAGATGACCACGTCGAGTTCGGCAGGATCCATCGCCCCCAGCGCCTCTTTCCCGGCAGCAATCGCCAGGTCGGATGCATGCATGGTGTCATCCGACACATGCTTCTCATACAGCCCGAATTTTTCAATGATGATGTTTTCCGGAATACCTGTCTTGATCGCCAGGTCTGCAGCAGTCTCTACTTCAGGGGAAAAGAAGGTTCCTGTCGATTGAATGCCGATTGCCATCACACCGTTCCTCCTTCACTTGGGACCATCATCTTGGCGGTCCCGGTCAACACCACTTTTTCATTTTGATTAAAGCACTCGGTCAACAGGGTCAGGACATGCTTCTCTTCATTGAACTCTTGTACAGTTGCCTTTGCCGTGATCGTATCACCGATGTAGACCGGTGACTTGAACCGGATCGATTGCTCCATATAGATGGACCCTTTCCCAGGGAGATGAACACCGAGAAGCTGAGATAAGAGACTGCTCGTCAGCATGCCATGAGCGATCCGCTCCTTGAACCTTGTTGTCTGGGCATACTCCTTATCAATATGGACGGGATTGAAATCACCGCTCAATCCGGCAAACATGACTATATCCGATTCCGTGATGGTCTTACTGCATGCGGCTTGCTGTCCGACTGTATACGTACTCATTTACGATCCGCTCCTTACCAGCTGAGTTTTTTGAATTTTCCCCGTAGCATTTTTCGGCAGTTCCTCGAGGAATGTTATCACCTTCGGCAGTTTGTATCGTGCAAGCTGACTGGTGCAGTGACCGAGGACCCCTTCTTCACTGAGGGAGCTTCCCCTCTTCTTCACGATGAAGGCAACAGGCACTTCCCCCCACCGTGGATCGGCTGCACCGACGACGGCCACTTCCTCCACATCCTCGATCTGATTGATCACCTGCTCCACCTCGAGAGGATAAATGTTCTCCCCTCCGGAAATGATCATTTCCTTCTTGCGCCCGACGATATACACAAAGCCTTCTTCGTCCACACGGGCAAGGTCACCTGTATGAAGCCACCCATCCACGATCGTTTCCTTCGTGGCGTCCGGCCGGTTCCAATACTCTTTCATGACGTTTGCCCCTCGCACGGTAAGCTCACCCACTTCACCCGGACGGCACGTCTGCCCATCCGCTCCCATCAATTTAAAATCATTGAACATGACCGGTTTTCCGATCGAACCGATTTTCCTTCGCGCATCTTCCTTCATGAGCATGAAGACGGTCGGCGAGGTTTCCGTCATGCCGAATCCCTGACCGAACAGGAATCCACGCTCAAGAAATGCAGTAATCAGCTCATGTGGACACGGAGCTCCTCCGTTGTAAAACCAGCGCACGGATGATAGGTCCGTCCCATCAAAGGATGGTGAATGGAGGAGCGCCTGGTGGATCGTCGGTACCCCCATGACGATAGTGACCCTGTGTCCCTCGATCATCTCAAGGGTCTTTTCCGGATCGAATCTTCCCGGAATCACAATCGTTCCACCGGCAAAGAGAGTCGGAAGGGCAAACAACCCGATGCCCCCGATATGGAAAAGGGGCAGTAACACAATCGACCGGTCTTCAGACGTGAGCTCTACGGCGAGTGTATTATTCACTGCATTCCAGAACATATTTTCCTGCGTAAGGACCGCTCCTTTCGGCTTACCCGTAGTCCCCGATGTATAGCAGATAATAAAGGGAGCGCTTACATTTTTCTCTTCCTGTAAAGATAAGAGGGGGCCATCCAGCAACTCATCCAAAGGTAGGACCGTTTCTGCTTTCGTATCCCTCAGTAGTCCTTTGGCAAGCGGGACATGCTCTTCATCGGCTGCAATGACCTTCGTGCCACTATCCATGAGCTGAAACACCAGCTCACTTGCACTCAACCGGATATTAAGTGGAACAGCAACCGCCCCTATTTTCGCTGTGGCGAATAACAGGATGATATATTCCATCCGGTTCTGCGACAGGATGGCCACCCGTTCCCCTGTGCCGACCTTCAACTCCTGTTGCAGCTTACCGGCGGCACGATTGATCCTCTCATTCAATTCTTTGTAGGTGATGGACTCCTGATCGGTTATGATGGCGGTCTTCTCACCACGCAGATACGCCCATTTCCCGATCCAATATGATATTCCTTCCATGATTCCTCCCCCTTTAATTTTTCAACCCGTCGAATATCAGGCTCATGGCTGATTCGAATGCTTCATCCGGTACGTCAGAGCGTTCCCAGTACACCCATCTCATTCCGAGGAACTGTCCGATGGACATCAGGCAATAAGCGACCGTTTCCTGATCGAGCACCTTGAACTCACCGGACTCCATCCCTTCGGACAAACTTTTCAAGAACCCATTGGCAAGCTTTCCGTAATACCATTTGTATAAGTCTCGGTCCACCACGACCGCCTGCTGGACGATGCTGTACAAATTCGGATGATTCTTGACCCAGGTGAAGAAGGAGTAGAATCCCTTTCGCTGTGCTTCCTCGTATGTAGAAGCAGCGGTCATTCCTTCCTTGATGGCCAGCCTCAGATCACGGCTGTAGTTCCGGATCAGCTCGTCATAGATATCTTTTTTAGAAGGGAAATAGTTATAAAAGGTCCCCTGAGCCACTTTGGCTTCCTGAGAAATATTCACGATGGATGTTTCATAAAAGCCTTTCGTCCCGAATATTTCTTCTGCTGCCTTCAGTAGTTTTTCCCTTGTTTCAATTCCTTTCGGTGTCAGTTGTTTCTCTTCGATCATGATTTTTTCTGACATATGAATCACCTCTCAGTTTTTATTATATTTAATATTCTAAAAATTACAATACAAATTTAGGATTTTTTTACTTTCCTAGGAAACAGAAAAAAGCTCCCTTTATGAGGGAGCCTGTTGAATCCTCATCTTGAAAAGGAGTCCATCAATTCTTTCAGTTTATTCGACGTGGCGGTGAGACTCTCGATTTCTGTCATGAACTCCGTTACAAGTTTGGCTTCTTCACTGGTGGACTGCGCGATTTCCTTAAAGTCTTCCTGCATCCTGCTCATGGACATCTTGATGGAAGACAACGTCTCTTCGATGGACAGAGTGGCATTCTTGGCATCCAGCGCGAGTTTCCTTACTTCTGTCGCCACGACTCCGAACCCTGCCCCTGCACTTCCAACCCTGGCTGCTTCGATGGCGGCATTCAGTCCGAGTAAGTTTGTTTGATCACTGATTCCTTTTATCGTAGTGGCCACATCGGTTATTTTCGTTGACTGCTCCACTGTACTTTTCGTATTTTCTGAAATCTGTTCCGTAGTGGCGGACAGTTCTTCTGAGAACAGAAAGGAGAGATTTTCCAAATATTGAAAATAAAGTAGCAATCGTAACCGGTGCCGGAAGCGGCATTGGCCGGGAGACAAGCATCCAGCTCGCAGCAAAAGGTGTCCGTGTGGCAGTGGTGGACCTTTCCGTGGAAGGCGGGAACGAAACCGTGAGGCTGATCAAGGAGGCAGGCTTTGAAGCATTCTTCATCCAGGCGGATGTAGGGTCAAGAGAAGACGTGAAACATTATGTTGAAAAAACAGTAGATACATACGGAACAATTGATATGTTCTTCAACAATGCAGGGATCGAAGGGGCCGTTTCCCCACTGGCTGAATATCCAGAGGATATCTTCGAGAAAGTGATCGATATCAATCTGAAGGGGGCTTTCTACGGGATGAAATATGTCCTGCAGGTGATGCTCGAGAATGGTGGCGGCTCCATCGTGAATACAGCATCCAACGCGGGGCTCGTCGGTTCTCCGGGAGTCAGCCCTTATGCAGCTACAAAGCATGGTGTCATCGGTTTGACCAAAACAGCAACCGGTGAGTACGCGTCCCAGGGCATCCGTGTGAATGCCATTGCCCCAGGTCCTACAGCGACCGGAATGATGGATCGCTTCACTAAGGATCAGAAGAAGCGAAAAAAGCCGTAGAATCTGGCATCCCTGCCGGAAGGTACGGTACCGCCAAGGAAGTGGCAAGCCTGGTCGTCTTCCTATTAGGCGACGAAGCAAACATCATTAACGGTGCCGTGTATCCGATCGATGGTGGCCTTACTTCGTTATAAGTGTTGCAGTATCGACCCGTTTCGACACGCGAAGCGGGTTTTTTGTCATTTATGCCCATAAGAATGAAATTTGTCAAAAAACTATTAAAACCCCATATATTTACACCTTCCGCCCCAACCACCCCTAATTACCCATTTATTCTAAACTTTTACATAATTTGATTTTTATTTACACTAAACAAGCAAGAATCATGAAATGAGGAGAGATGTATATGAAAAAAATAGGTAAAGTCGTCGTTGCTTCCGCTCTTTCTCTCGGTCTGTTAACAGGTGTAGGAGGGTTTCATGCTCCATCTGCGGAAGCCGCAAGCAATGGAACGACCAAATGTGAGTATGCCAAAATCTATCACTATGTAAAATCAGGTGACACCCTCTCCGGCATCGCAGCCAAGCACGGTGTATCTGTTAACACCATCATGAAGAACAACAACATTTCGAATCCAGACAAAATTTATGTCGGACAGAAGCTTTTCATTAAGTACAGCAACGTTCAAATATGTGACTCTTGATCAAAAGGAGCAGATCTTTTCAGATTTGCTCCCTTTTCATGTATAAATTCTCTCATACCTCCCATACTAACCTTTGTACAAGCAAACCTTGGGCTATAGCCAAGCGGTAAGGCATCGCACTTTGACTGCGACATGCGTTGGTTCGAATCCAGCTAGCCCAGTTAGAAAAGCGGAGGCGGGTCGCTCTGAGGCGACAATACCCTCGAGCCTCAACCCGCCGGAGCTAGACGTCAAGAAAAGCGGAGGGGGCTCGCCCTAAAGCACCAATACCCTCGAGCTTCAAGCCCCCGGAGCTTACCACCAAAAAAGCTTCGACTGGACCCAAGCCCCCCTCCCCCTTCATTCACACCTGTTTTTCATAGCCAAACACAACATAAAAAAGCAGGCACTCCCTCGGGTGTCTGCTTGGCTATTCATATTGGATTCTCTTCATGCCATTTACCTCTAGCTGCTCTTTTTCAGTGCTCTCTTCTTTGACGCAAGTCCCTGGAGCCCCTCTGGATTGTAGCCGACAACCAATTTCTTACCATCTGTGAGAAGGGGTCTTCTTAGAAGTTTTGGCTCTTTGACAATCAGTTGGATGACTTCGGAAAGTGGAAGGTCGTTGACGTCCTTGCCGAGATCCTTGAAAGTCTGGCTTCTGGTTGCAAGGATTTCATCCAGTCCTTCTGTCGTGAGGGCGAGGAGATGCATGAGTTCTTCCGGGCTTGGCGTTTCCCTGAATAAATGTCTTTCATTGAAATCAACAGCATTGGCAGTTAACCATTTCTTCGCTTTCCTGCATGATGTACAGCTTGGATACGTATAAAATGTTAAATGATTCATTGGTTCATCCTCCTTGAAATCGTTTGTTCAATCTTTGTTAAACATATTGTATATCACTTGTACAACATATGTACAGTATTATCCCTCGAAAGTTGTGAACATTTTTTTAACAGTCTCCCGACCTATCTGGAAAATAAAATGAAAGGGCTTGCGCATTTCCAAATCCAATACGTTTGAAATCCCTTTCAAAGTGGAACGATATGTACTATACTTCTTGTTAAGAGGCATGAATATCACTTTTCCGTCACAAAGTCCCAATAAACTGATATTTACTTTTATGGTAGATTTCATTTATAATTACTTACGACGGACAGAGGGTAAAGGAGGGTTTACATATGGATCGAATGTTCAGAGTTTTAGGATTTTGGACGGGTATCTTTGCGGTATTTTTCTACCTTGGCGACATGCCAAAGACATCATTGCTATTCTTAGGGCAAACAGGTTTTTTCATTATGCTTAGTTATTTAAAGCTATCCGAACGTATGTATATCTATGTTTTCGGTGCCTACCTTACCGTGTTTTTCGCCGGCTTCACATATTGGACCACCTTTATGATGACTCCAGGCGCAGGAGGCCACTAAAAAAAAGCCTTTAGCTCAAATGCTAAAGGCTTTTTTTTAATATCCATTGAGAAAGGGATTCCCATCCATTTCATGACCGATACTCGTTTCTGGCCCATGGCCTGGCAGGACGATTGTCTCTTCCGGCAATGATAGTAGATGGTCGTGAATGCTCGCTAGGAGCTGCTGAGGGTTCCCTCCAGGCAGATCCGACCTTCCGATGCTTCCCATGAAGAGCGTATCGCCTGCCACCACGACGTGTTCATCCCGCAGGTAATAGGAGATGCTTCCCGGAGAATGGCCCGGGGTGTGGAACAGGGTCAAATGAAAGGAGCCGATCACCAACTTCTGCTCATCCGTCAATATGTAGTCGGCTGCTCTCGAGCTTATCTTCTCTTCCATCATGAATAGGACTGAACCATTCAATGAAGGATCGATCAACCACTGCGCTTCCTTTTCATGTACATAGACCGGTATGCCGAAGCGATCGCGTACATCATCCACTGCCCCGATATGATCAAAATGGGCATGAGTCAATAAGATGGCCACCGGATTGAGGTCTTCTTTTTCCAACCAGCGGATCAGGGTATCGCCGTTCCCTCCCGGATCGAAAATCAGGCAGTCTTTCTTATCATTCCAAAAAACATAGCAGTTCGTTTGAAGCGGGCCGAGAGGAATTTGTTTCCATTCCATATGTTATCACCTCCTTCAACTTCGTATGCTTCATTGTATCAGAAGCACTTCCGTCATAGAAAGATTCTGTCGAATCAAAAAAGTCAATTTTTTGACCTCGACAAACGAAGCAAAAAAATATAAAATGTAAATGCGTGCATATTTGTACATATTTTGTGGTATTATGAAAGCGTTAAACCGAACGGAAAGGGGTAGGATTAATGGGTCTTGTCATCATCACAGCATTGGTTACACTTTTGGCATTATTCGCCGTCGTCAGTACGTTTAAGAATAAAAACGCCCTTGGGATCTTCTTTTCCCTCGCCACATTAGGGGTATTTGGGTGGTTCACGGTCATGACCGTCCTTCACTCCGGTTATCCCGGAGGACATTAATTCAAGGAAAAAGCCTCGTTCAGCTGAACGAGGCTTTTTTTGATCATGAGTCCATCTTTTTCTGGACGGCAGAAAGCTTGCCTTCCATGGTCGAGACCTTATCGCGCCGGTCGTCGATTCGGATATTTGTAGCAACACGTTGAATCCCCTGTTGAAACGGTGATTCATGGATATCCTGGATCACTTGGAACAGGATGGGAAGCTCCCCTTCAATGATGGTATTCATCGGAGTGAGCTGATAACGGATTTTCCCCTCCGCTTCATACTGCTTCAAGATCTTCTGGAGATCAGCCACATAGGAACTGACGCTTGGGGATTCCGTGCCGATGGGGATGACCGTGACGTCTACGATAGCCATTATAGTTGTACTCCTTTCACACTGAGTAGATGGATGATGTTGCGATTGACCAGGGAGATGACCTTCTCCAGCTGGTTCCCGTACAAACAGGCATTCCCTTTCGGAGCACATGTCAATGGCTCGAGAGGGAGATCGGTGAACAATACCTTCTCCTTGCCGCTGAAAATATCCCACTCCTTCAACGAGAAGCCGTCTGTATCTGTATCTGCGGCCCCCTTCCCGTTCGCAGTGAACGTAAGAAAGCGACCTTTCCCTTCTATCATATCATAGTATGGGACCAGCCAGTCGGAATAGCGGCTCAGAAGTGATTGGGTAAAGGTCGATTGCTCGTCCCCTTCTGGAGATAGGAAGCGGTATTCAAAGATTCCTTTTTCATCTGTTCCCTTGATCGTCATGAGGGAATCGGAAAATTGATTGAAGTGGATCAGTTTCTCTGCAATCATCGCCCGCTTTCCGTCGAGCAAGGATTCCTCCATCAGGGGAGCGTTGAGGGCGATATCTTCTGTTGGCCAATCCTGGAAGATGACGGCATCATCCGATTTCCACTGCACGAATGGTTGATCCATATCAAGGGTGCTCACATTCTTATTGTTGATGTCCACCAGTGAGACCTCGAAGCTCCAGTCCTCGGCAAAGCTTGTGAGGAGCATTTCCCCAGGTGAGAATTCATTCCAAGCGAAAGAGATATCATAGGAGGGGATATCCTGCTCGAATATAGAGCGTCCATCAGGATCGATATAGGTGACCGTTGCTAGATAAGAACCAGGGGAGGTCTGGACGTAAATGCTTTTTTTATCAGGAGAGATACTGGAAGTGACATACGATGAGCCGGTCTCGAAAATCGTCTTTTGAGAACCGGTATAGATGTTATATTTAGATAAGCGGGTGGTTTCATCCTTCGTGGCCACCGTCAGGATTTCCGAATCAGTGAGCCATCCTACGTTTTCCACAAATCCTTCTTCTTCAAGGCTTTCTGCTATGATTCTTTTTTCAGGCTCCTTGTGAGGGGCTTTCACCCCATCCGAAGAAGTGCATGCCGACAAAATCACCATCATCCCGATGATACCACCTGCAATTGCGGCTTTATTCCACACTGACCCCTCTCCCTTCGACTGCATTCTCTATTAGTACGTCCCACATCGGGAAACGTTTCAAAAAGATAAAAAAAAGACGGCTCAGGATGCCATCTATAAAACGCCGATAAACGTTCCTATTCTTATCATACTCCATTTTTCTCCTGTAGCGAAGGGGGTCACCACCATTTATATAACATAATGAGATAGATCCCAAGTGTATCCCTGTATATAGTATCGAATTGAGAGAGAGGGAGTGGATTGATTCCCTTGCCAAGCTCCAGTGTAATGCCCGTTTGCTGGAATTCTTGGATGAACCAATCTTTGAAACCTGCATAGCTGTCAACGTAGCGGATCGATGCATATCCACTTGCCCTCTTTATTTCTCCAGCGAGCCGCTCTGATTCTTTTGATTCGAGCCCTTCGTAGCCCCAGTAGAACTCCTTCCCTTGGGTATGGACCGCGACCAGCCGGTGGAAGCGTTCATTTCTTGCGAGCTGTTCCATGGCCTTCGATTCCGGCTCGGATATGGGCAGGTTTCCGGTAAAATCACGTGGGCCAGGTGTGCTCACCTCCATGCGCCTCTTCTCGAATTCCCAGCGAGCAGGATACTGTTTATTCAAATCGATCCCCCGGATGTTCGCCTTCCAGCCGGTAAATTCCACCCGCCCCCCATTCAGACGGATCAAGTCCTCGGCCATCCCATCAGGCGGACCATTCAGGACAAGATCAACACCATCCGGATTGACCATGGGAACAAGGGAAAGAGACACCGTCCGATACAATGGCAGGATTGGAATGCCCCTCAAATCTTTGGAATTCGTTAAGGAAAGGAGATAGTCGTTCAGGAAGGTCATCAGGACCGCACTCGTGATCCATTCGTTCCCGTGGAATGCACCGTTCATGTGGACCTTCTTGGCACCGCGCCCGATCTTGCATTCCATCAGGTCTTTACCAAGTACACTTTTCCCGATTGCATTCACCCTGATAAATGGATAAAGCTCCTGTAAAAGGGTCAAATCCTTCTGAAAGCTCACAGAATCGTAAGGCTGCTTCCCATTCACAATGGGCGTGACCACACGCCTGGGGAGGAACAGCTCAACACCTGTCTCCACTTCATTTGGATCAATGTTCTCATTGATCAGCAACAAGGCATCTACACCGATATTACGCTCACCCGAAAGCCCCCAAAGGCTGTCTCCCTCCCGGACCACGCAGGTCTCTTTGATGAAACCCGGCACCTCCACCATCTCGTCTGTATCAAGATGATCGGGGTCGAGCTCGGGGTTTGAATCAACGAGCAGTTCTACAGGAATGTGGAACAGACTTGCATAGTACGACAGGGAATCACCTTTCCTCGCCTTTACCTTCATGAGACTCCTCCCACTTCATGCCTTTCTATACTCATATGATGTAGAGGGAAGTTCTATTCGCCAGGTTCAATCACACCCTCTATTTCTGTGAAAGGCAGGGTATGTTCTTTCATGACTTTTTGAAGGGAAATGGTTTTCGTTTCATGATTCGCACCGATACTGATCTTAGCAGTCTGCTCCTTAGGAGAATACACGACTGAATGCAGAGTGCCAAAGAAGTGGTCGTAATCTTTGAAAAACAAAGGTGAGGTTGGTTGATTGAAATGCTGAAACATGTCACCAGGCTGAAGGGAAGGTTCCAAGAGTTGATTTGCATAATGCCACCGATTCATTGAGCCTTTTATGTTCTCTCGATTCCACCCCCGCATACCTTCCGAACGAAAGTGATTTGTACAAGCCAGTGGAGATTCTGTTATCGTGTTGCATCCTTGAGGACCTGCTTCAACAATGATGGATTTCCCTGATGCATCCGTCATGGAATAGTTGTAACAATATTTGTGGGGGAGACGATAAAGAAAGTCGCATGCTTCATCGACGTTCGAACATAAATCCAATATGATTCGTACGATAGAAGGTGCCAAGAAGCCTCTTCCACCACGCTCACTGTTTACAAAGTGAAGGCCCACCACTAAACCCTTATCATTCATGCCATCCAATCTACCCAGCCGGTGCTGACTGAATCCGATTGATGTAAGATGCTGTTCCGAATGATTGACGATGATTCTGGCATCATACAGCGTGTGATGAAAATCATAGTTCCGGTAGTACCTTCCGGAATGGTCCACTAAGGCTGTACAGCCCATTGGCGGCAGTTCAAGGTCAAAACCACTGAACGTTTTGAGTACCGATTCAAGATTCCACTCCATTCCTTCCGCAAAGCCGGCCAGTTCCTCTAAAAGGTGTGGGGCAACTTCATTCAATGCTGCCCTCGCCATTACTGAATCTACAGAATTGCTCCATTTCTGTATGGTATCAAGTTCACTATAGGAAACTGTTTTCTTAAACTCACAACCCATCTGCTTGCCTTTTTGAAAATCAGTTCCAACAATGTTAAGAATATTTACCTTTAATAAGTCTTTTTCATCCATTATTTCCCCTCCAATTGACGACCGGCAAAAGCAAATCAAAGTGAGAAAAAGATGGTCCTCTATACCACTCTACGATTGGCCCTGCCGGATACCACCGGTTTTGCGAGGCGTAATCTAACAGTTGATGATAATGCTGCTTGATATGGTTGTCAGCAGATCTTCCTGGTAATGCAATACATAGTCCCCCTTGCATGGTTTCTACATTTGCATTTTGAGGAATGTCGACTCCTGTACATGCTTGTATACCGAATCCCATGTGGGCATGGACTGGGTTTTCTCCAGATATATATTTCAAATACAGTGCATGTACAGGAACACCGAGACGGTCGAACTCACGCAACCTTTCTTGAAACAGCGGTCCAAATTTCCCAACCTGTGCTGTTGCTTCGTACCACAGGATCTCATCTGGCTCCTTTTCAATTAATGAAATGTCTTGAAAATCTCCTTTAAGAAAGCGAATACTATTTTGAAGGATTTCTACTCTTTTTTGGATAGAATGAAGTAGACTGTCGAGATAGTCCTTCCTTCTTGCCGGCTCCACAATTCCCTTCCACTCTTTGATACTTTCAAGTGGCACCTCAGCAAGCCTCAAGTTTGCAATCATATGAGCCTCTTTTACTTGTTCTTGATCGTAAAATCTGTATCCCTTTTCGTTTTTCTTCGTGGGCATGAGCAGTTCTTTCTTTTCATAAAAACGAAGAGCGCTCTTCGATATACCTGTCTTATGTGAAAACTCTTGTATCCCCATTAAGGACATTCTGTCACCCCTCTCATTTCATATGATACAGCTTCATGTAAGTTGAAGGTCAATATCCTTTTAGTATCATAAGAATAAAATATGATGCTTTGATGTATAATCTTGTATTTTCCTTTTCTCTCAAAAAAATTCTCGTGAGTGATTTAGAAACGTGCTCATGCAAAAAAACATCCGACCTAGAAGGCCGGATGTTCATATACTTACTAAAGGGCGTTTTTGACAAGCCAAGCGGCCCCGATCACGCCTGCATCATTTTCAAGTGTTGCAATATCAATGGTAGTAGACGTTCGCACCTTTGGAAAAGCAAACCGTTTGAAATAGTTCATTACGGGCTCCAGAAGGGTTTTTCCGGCTTTTGAAACGCCCCCACCGATGACAATCTTCTCCGGATTGACGGCGTTTCCGAGATTCGCCAAACTCAAACCTAAATAATAGGCAAGCTGATCTACGATTTTAAGAGCAAGGCTGTCTCCTGTCCTTGCCGCATCGAATACCTGCTTTGATCCAATGACCTTAAGATCGCGTAGTACAGAGTCCTCTGTGGATGACTTGAGTTTCTCACGGGCGACCCTGACGACTCCTGTGGCAGATGCGACGGTTTCAAGACAACCGGTCTTACCACAGTTACATGAATAACCGCCTTTCGGAACCACGGTGATATGGCCGATTTCACCGCCGGCACCCCTGATACCATGAACAATCTCCCCGTTGGTGATGACACCTCCACCAACACCGGTACCGAGAGTGACACACACAAGATCCTTGGCCCCGTTTCCGGCACCTTTCCACATTTCACCGAGTGCCGCACAGTTGGCATCATTATCGATGACAGAAGGCAGGCCGGTTTCCATTTCAATAAGATCCTTGAGAGGCGTATTTTCACTCCACCCGAGATTGATGGCTTCATAGATGATTCCCCGTCTCATCTCGACGGGTCCCGGTGCACCCATGCCGATCCCAATGAGCTGTTCCTTTTTAACATCGAGTTGTTCCAGCTTGGCATCGATGCTTTTTGCAATATGGGCGATAATATGTTTACCGCTATCCGATTTATCCGTCGGTATTTCCCATTTATATAGGATTTCACCGTATGTACTTAGAAATGCGATCTTCGTCGTGGTTCCCCCCAGGTCCACTCCCACGAGCCATTTATCTGTCATAACATCACCTGTCCTGTTTATGTTTTTCCCGTTCCATCTCACTGCGCAGCAGCAGCAGGGCCGAATGGAATTCCTTCTGTTCGATCAGTTTGGAAACATAGAGTTCCCTTAGTTCGCCCTCCATCAACTCGAGGTCCGAGAGACGATTCCCCACATAGATGATGGTACCGAACCGTTTCAGTAATTGCTGAATGTCATAGATTGTTTTCATATCCACACCCCGATTCAAACGTTCACTTTTAGAAGTATAAATGAAAATCTGCCTCTTCTCAATAAAATAGAAGGGGCAGAGACAAAAGTGTCTTACCCACAGTAAAACCCGAATGAACATGCCTACATTCAGACAAATCCATTCGGGTTTTAATTGGTTCATGACCAACTGTTTTCCAGCGGTTGATTGGCGTGCAGGACGAAGACTCTGTGAGTTACAGCTGATGGCCCGCCCGGGATAGGCTTGCGGGCTACCCGCGTAAAGCGTAGTCTTGTACGGAAATCCTGAGCGTTCTAAAGAACCTACACTGATCGTGTTCGTCATGAAATGGTCCCTTTTTAGCTTTGTCCCAACCTCATCGATCCGGATCCTTAGGGTGAAGGAAACGCGGCCTCCGATTCTTAAGGGGCATGGGAGAACGGAGGAACACATCCCTGAAGGCCCTGAAGTTAAAGGGGATGAACGGCCACATGTAGGGAATGTCGAAAGACTTCATCCTCGACAGCATCATGAGCCATAAGAAGACCCCGATAACAAAGCCGTAAACACCCCACAGGGAGGTCATGATCAGCAGGAAGATCCTCACCAGGCGATTGGCAAGACTCATCTCATAACTCGGAGTCGAGAACGTGCCGATGGCTGCAATGGCAAGATACAGGATGACTTCATTCACCAACAGGCCGACTTCCACGGCTACTTGACCGATCATCAGTGCAGCAACGAGACCAAGTGCCGTCGCAAGGGAAGAAGGCGTATGGATCGCTGCCATTCTGAGGATGTCGATTCCCACCTCGATCATGAGGAACTGTAGGAATAAAGGGACTTCCCCAGACTCATTCACCCCTATATACGAGAGAGAATCAGGCAGGAGAGCAGGATGGATCGTGAACAGATAATACAGCGGCAATAAAAATATGGAACACCAGACCGCAATGAACCGGACAAATCGTAAATACGCCCCAACGGACGGTTTGTTGCGATATTCCTCCGCATGCTGGAGATGATGCCAAAACGTCGTTGGAGTGATCATGACACTCGGTGATCCATCCACCATGATGATGATATGGCCTTCATATAAATGAGCGGCCGCCGTATCGGGACGCTCTGTATAGCGCACCATGGGATAGGGATTCCAGTGACGGCCGGAGATGAATTCCTCCAGGGTCTTCTCACCCATGGGAAGCCCGTCAGTATCGATCTTGGACAGGGCATCCTTGATGCGATGGACAAGCTCAGGATCCGCTATGTCTTCGATATAACTTACCACGATGTCGGTTTTGCTCCTTCTTCCCACTTGCATATACTCCATCCTCAGGGAAGGATCCCTTACCCTCCTCCTTGTCAATGCCGTATTGAATACGATCGTTTCCACATATCCGTCACGTGAACCACGGACCACCCGCTCGATATCAGGCTCCTGTGGTCCCCTGACAGGGTACGTCCTGGCATCGATCATGATGACTTTATCGACACCGTCCACCACGAGTGCCGTCGGTCCGGCCAGGACAAGGTCCACCACCTGATTCAAATCATCAACCTGCTCGATTTCAATATAAGGGATATACGTTTTCAAAAGCTTTTGGAGGGTATCTTCCTGAAGCTGTTCCGGATCAAGGCCCGAAAGGATCTTCATCAGATAGTGCATGATATCATCTTTTACAAAGCCGTCCACCATGAAAAGACCCATCTTCCTTTCGGCATATTCCACATCGAGCTGAATGACATCAAAACTCTTATCGACAGCAAGGACTTCCCTTAAATAGCTCGTATTTTCTTCAATCACAATTGAAACAGGTTTCTTTTCCTGCATGGCCATAGCGTTCACTTCCCATTTTTCACAGTATCCTCACCATCTTTGACACATTCCCCATTAGTCATACCTTTCATAATCCACTCTTCAGCTTCATAGATTGAATGAAAGGGACAAACTTATGGAGTGGATGATCATGAAAAACCGGATAAAAGACGTTTTGCCGTTCCTCATCATTTTGGCATCTGCCATTCTATTGATTCAAATGCTATACAAGCCCGAGACAAGGGAAAGCATCATCTTCTTCCCTATTGACCAAAATGCCTCCTTCCTTGCAGCCTCGACTTCCATGAACCTCACGCAGCAGAAAGATCAGGTTGTGGATTGGACTGTAGCCTCGGAACTTGACTCCCCGTCTTATCTCAGACAGGATGTGGGGCTTCTGTTCAGTAATGGGAAGTTGAAAGGCGTATTGAACAAATGGAAGCCGAACACCTCCAGCCTGTATCAGAAAATGAAAGTAGAGGGCGATGAGAGCAATCTCCTTCAGGCAGTGGCCTATCACTACGCCGAAATCCATGAAGGGGAAGACACATTCAAGAGTGCACAAACCATGTCCAGTGACCGGCTTTATATCATCGATTCCGCCTTCAATCCCCTGGGCTCATTCAAAACGCCGACGACGGATATGCAGGCCGAATGGAAGAAAAGCCTCGATGGATTGGTCACAAAGACCATTGAAACGTCATGGGCCAAGGGACTGAGAGAGCTGCAGATCAACGGGGGGGATTACAATGCACTCCCCCTGACAGAACTACCGGCTTATTCAAGCCGCCCCTATCCCGGATTCACCCCTGCCCAGTGGGCAAAAGTAACAGGAAATCTATGGGAAGGGCTCTATAAGAATTATGCGATCGGCATAAAAAAAGAGGATGGAGCCATCCAGAATCCAGTGGACAGCACCATCCCCCTCATCCTCCTGAAAAAAGACCGGAAGGAAGTCCTTGTATTGATCATCGACAAAAAAGGTGAGGCTGCGCTCCTTCGCCAATCGATTTCCTATTGATTTTCGCTTTTTAGGTAATCGTATAGATCTTTGTATTTCTGATTGGAATCCGATAGTTCGTAAGCCCTCTTGGCATGCTTGAGGGCTTCTTCCCTTTTCCCGTTTTCACCTTGTAAGAGGTAGGCTAGATTATAATGGGCTTCCGGAAGAGATTCGTCCTCCTGAATGGCCTTTTTGAGGTGTTCCTCTGCCTGATCCATCTTATTCAGTTGGATTTCGGCATAGGAAAGTTGAAAATAAACAATGGCATCGGGATCACCTTTTTCGGCCACCGTCTTCAAAAGCGCTTCCGCCTCTTCCCATTTCTCCATTGCGAGCTTATCTCCAGCAAGGGCATTCACATGGTCCACACTCATCTTTAGTGGATCGTCACTCCACTCCCTATTGATTGCCAGGGAAAGGATGATGATCATGATGACAAGAAACAACAGCTGCCTTATCCTCTTACCAGACTTCGGCACACCTGCAATACCTGCCATGATGAAACCTCCCACCACTCCACCAAGATGCCCGGCGTTGTCGATCCCAGGGAGAATGAATCCGATGACGAGATTGAGGGCGAATACAACGAGGATATTGTTGCCCATCGTGCGGAAAAAGATCTTTGGATGTATGGTACCGAAGTACAACAAGGCTCCGAAACATCCGAAGATTGCCCCGCTGGCACCCGCAGAAACCGTATCGGTGAACAGGAAACTACCGAGTGACCCCATGACCCCTGCAACAAGGTAAATCAGGATAAACCTGAACCTCCCGTAAATCCGCTCGACTGCTCCCCCCAGATAGAACAGGGCGACACTGTTCAAAAGCAGATGAATCATGCCGATATGCAAAAAGACCGGGGTGATCAGACGCCACCACTCCCCTTCAAGCATGAGCGGTCTGTACTTGGCACCGAAACGGATGAGGGTTTCAGTGTTGTGACTTCCCCCATTCAGTTCCAAAATCGCAAACATGATCACCTGCATAGCGATGAAAAGATATGTAAAAAAGGGTTTTCCCTTTTGGAAAAGACTTTGTTCAGCCTGAATCCGCCTCCGTGCAGAGGTGAGGGCAAGGTCTCTCATCCACTCTACATCGCGGTCCTCGATCTCCTCGGGCAGCTCCCAATCCCCTTCGCAGAGCACAGAATCGTTACTCAGCGTTTCCTTGAAGCGGGCGGACTCGACAACCAAGGGTGTGACCGTCACAGTCCCCCTGCTAACAGTGTCCATTCCATCATCCACAGGAGGATAGGTGGATACATAAATCGTTTTGATGTTGAGCTTGCTCTTACGGAGTGATTTACGCAAATTCTCTCCGTTCTGGAGGACAAGCTCCATATCCCGCTCCATCCAACGGAAGAAATCCAGATCCTTCAACCGGACGCGGACGATGCCGGCTTGTTTCACCGCCGTATTTTCAAGCCACACTTCCTCGTGTTCGTCGGATTGATGGATGAGTCTGTACTGTTTACCTTCCACCAGATGATGGACGATTTTCCAAAATAGATAGTGATTCGTCAACTCCACTCGCCTTCACTACTTTCATTGAGTATAGATATTACCCATACTATACCGGACACGGGAAAATAAAGAAATAGAAAAGCCCGTATCCACTGGATACGGGCCGTGCATTACCGGAATGTACTCTGTATGAACTTTGAGCGAATTGCCGGTATCCCCATCGTCCACCTGACCGCCCATTTCCTCAGGAAACTGCTTCCGAGGATGAGGTTAAGCAATCTGTAACGATTGGGAACAAGCATGAATAAGACAAGTCCTGCTATCAACCATTTCATCCATCCGTTCATCTTGATCCCTCCTGATGATAGTTTGGATGAATACGGTTGAACTTATGCCAGAACTTTTCATTTTCACCAGAAAAATAACACAGGTAGCACGCCCGCAAGGAGACAGGAGAGGAAATTCACCATTTCATTGGTCATCCAGGGTATTCCCCTTGTGTGTACCGTAGCGGTGCCACAATGTGCCCGGGCTTCCGTTTCCAGCCCGCATTCAGGGCACACCGAGCGGGATTGGATCGTCCCTCCGATCACCGTGTCAAAAATACTACCCAAAAAGCCTGCGGCTGCAATCATTGAAGCTTCCCCAATGGAGATGCCAGGAAAGAGGAAGATAGAAGCTCCACCGATCAACAAGGCGCCCCCGGCTGATGCACCGGTACCGACGATGGAAACACCGCCTGAGGTTCCCCTCTCCACCTTCGATAAGGTGAGGAAGTGACGGGGTGCCTCTTTCGACAGGGGGCCGATTTCAGAAGCCCATGTATCGGAATTGGCAGCGGCGATGGATGCAGCGAATCCCAAGATCCACCCAGCATCACCCGTCCAGAGGGCCAGGATGGCAAATAGTGCCGGGACCCCACCGTTTGCCGCAACCTGCTCCCAATCCCGAGTTGACGACTTGGCCAGTTTTTCTTCTACACCAGCCTTCTCTTCTTTCCTGAAGGCAGAAAACAAAGAAGAAGTGATGAAGAAAAGGAATAAGAGCATCAGGCCTTGAATGCCGCTACCGAGTACAATCAAAGAACCAACCAAGAAGGCCATCCCTGCACCCGAAGCGGTCAGGAATTTCAACTTCCAGCCTGCCGCTGCTCCAGCCACGATCCCTATGAATGATAGGATGGATTCAATCCCCACAGTGGATGATCCCGGATTCTGTGATGATCTTTTGGACAGGGAGATCAAATGACTCCACGGGGATTTCCTCCACCAGCTGTTCGTCTACTGCCAGTGAGATGGTCGTCCCTTTGTATCCCGTCAGGATCCGGTCGTAATAGCCCCCACCAAAACCGAGGCGATACCCTCCCGTGGTGAAGGCAAGTCCCGGGACGATCATCATATCGATTTGATCTAACGAGATAGGTTCAGCTTCTCCATTACGCGGTTCGTAAAGGCCATAGTAGACTTGTTCAAGTTCGCCGAAGTCGCTCAGGGCATAGAAATCCATCCCCCTCGTCTTAGGCAGGCACCTTGGCACCACCATCCTCTTCCCTTCTTCCCATCCCCGTTTCACAATCCCCCATGTATCGATCTCAGGTGGTTTCGACACGGTGACGGCAATCACACGGCTGCCGGTCCAATCGCGGGAAGTAAACAGGTTCTGTTCAACCCTGTGCCCTTTTTGTTTCCCCGTGACGAATGGGATATTCGCAAGCTTCTCAAGCTGTCTCTCCCTCATGATTTGCTTCATGGTCCCACTCCTTCCTGTATGTTGTACTTTCATTATATAGAATCCTGCGGGTTAGAACACCCATCTAATACAAGGTACACATTTGCTCGGACAAAAAAAAGAGACCGTATCCTTTAGGGATCCGGTCTCTTTCCTTACATTATTTTGTTTCACGGTGCAATGTAACACGCTTCAATTTCGGGCAGTATTTTTTTAGCTCAAGACGGTCTGGATTGTTACGCTTGTTCTTCGTTGTAATATAGTTACGCTCACCAGTTTCTGTGCAAGCTAAAGTAATGTTTACACGCATTATAATTTCCCTCCAAACATTAACATGTTCTTCTCATCATACGACTTTTCTATAATATCACTTTTCTGAAGGAAATGCTAGTCTGTTTTTCATTCTCTCATCCAAATTTATTACCTCTTCCTTCAAGGCTCCTTCGATTCCATAAACGCTCCCATTCTTCCGTTCGAATGGGTCCATGGAAAAGTCCAGCATGTAGACCATCATATTCTGGCCGTTGGTGATGGGGTAGTAGTACAAACTGCCTTCCTTCAGGGATTTCCTCCATAATTGCAGACCCTTCAAGTTCAAGGGATAGATGGTCTTTTTCACCGAATCCGCTGTTGATACGATATTCGTCGCAGCGAGATTCCTCCCCCCATAATTCCAAAAAATGTCCTTTCCAAAGGATACGATCCCGATTGTATCTTCTTTGCAGGAGAGCCATTCCACCAAGAAAAACATCTTAAGCTTCCTGTGCTTATCCGTTGTATTATGCAGCCGGAACGAAAGGGATTCTCCCCATTCCTCACAATTCCCCTCAACCGACACCCCGATGCCGTTCACGACACTTTCCTTCCCCCTGTCAAGGGTACGGTTCTTACCGGAGTCCCATGCGATTCCCTGTATATGAAATGTCCGATTGTACTCATTCATATGCTTCGACACCTTTAGCCATATTTTTTATTTTTTCTCCATAGTATTCGGCCAGTTTCTTTGATTGTTGCTTTCGCTGGGCTTTTGAGTAAATGATGAATCCTCGTTCCGGGTCATTAATGATTTTAGTCCTGCCCCCGCCCTGATCCCTGAATACCACTTCCCCACTGCTCCAAAAAGAAGGGACCGTTTCCATCAATTTTGCGAACACGATCGGTTTTTTCTTTTTTGGACAGGAAACGCGTATTTTGGTCATGAACGGCTCTCCTTTCATGGACAGGTCACTGAGAAAAGGGGCGGCAATCGTCCCTGCCATAACATCTTCCCTCGCATGCTTATATTGATCGGGACTTCCGATATCCCGCCAGTATGCGTTCGTTCTGTAAGCAAACACCCTCTCATTGGAAGCAAGGAGCTCCGGGATCAAATCCTTGCTGAAGTCCACCTGTCCTTCCCGGTGATACTCATCCAGTAGGAGCGGATCCATCACATAGATGCCAGTATTGACTTCATCCCCGAGCCAGTTTTCGGGCTTTTCCCTGAATTCAATCAGTCTTCCCATGCTATCTGTGTGACACACCCCGTATCCAGCTGGATCGTTTACCTCCTTGGTGACCATGGTCATACGGGCCTTTCTACGAAAGTGATACGAAATGACATCCTGAAGCTTGAGATCGGTAAAGGCATCGCCGCTCATGATCAGGATGGGTTCCTTGAACCTCACCCTGGCCCGGAAGAGCCCGCCCGCTGTCCCAAGGGGAAACGGCTCCTCCAGGTACGTTATGCTGACACCGTGTCCGCGCCCATCCTGGAAGTGGGATCGGATCGTATCCGCTTTGTAGCAGGTGGTGATCACGATATCCCTTATTCCTTGAGACTTCAAGAGATCGATTGTGTACTCCAGTAGCGGCTTATTCAGGATCGGGACCATCGGTTTTGGTACCGTAAGGGTATATGGGCGCAGTCTTCGCCCTTCCCCACCTGCAAGAATGACAGCCTTCATTGCGCACCACCTGCCACTTTCGCTTCCAATCTCACATCCTCATAAATCTGCCAGGTCAATTCGGCAATTCGTTCCCAGCTGAACATGCTCTCTGCCAGCTTATGACCGTTTCTCCCCCACTCCTCGGCCTGTTGACGGTTTTCCATGACCCGCAGGATCTGACCATACAGATCATCAGCATCCTCCGGCTGGAATAAAAGCCCCGTCTGTTCATGCTTCACAATCGTTTTCAATCCTCCTGTGTTCGAGGCGATAACCATTTTCTTATGCGCCATGGCCTCAAGGGCTACGATTCCAAAAGGCTCATAGAGACTTGGGAAAAGAACGGCCCGGCACCCTCTCAAGTAGCGGTTTCGTTCTTCATCCGATATGAATCCGACGAAGTTGATCATACCCGACAGTCCGGCTTCCCCTACGCGAACCCTGTAATCATCGAGAAGCGGGCCCTTGCCTGCAATCACCACGGAAAAATCCCGCTCTTCCTCCTTCATCCTGGCAGCTGTATGGATGATCGTTTCAAATCCCTTCTCGCTGACCATCCTGCCAATCGCAAAGAAGTAGCCATCCTCGTTGGATGTTTCCGGTTCCGACCCATGATCGAGATCGACTCCATTCGGTATGACCGTGCACGCCTCCGCTGCCGGAAAGAGAGTTTTCACTTCTTCCTTCATGTGATCGCTGCAGACGATCACATGATCGGAATCCCTGGTCAGCCTCTCTTCTTCTTCATGGATTTTCCGCTGAAGATCGGTATGGATTCCGTGATTCCTCCCGTGTTCCGTCGCATGGATTGTTGTAATCAGCGGAAGGGCCCTGGTCGATTTGAGATGGCGTGCAGCCGTTCCGACGATCCAATCGTGAGCGTGAAGGAGGGTGATGTGTTCGTGCGTCATCAATTCCCCGGCATAGCGGATGAAAGCATGATTCAAATCGATGACCCACTTGAAGAAATCATCTTCATAAGGATGGAGAGGATGGACCCGGTGGATCTCCACTCCTTCGACTTTTTCATATGGAAGCATTCCCGGAGTGCGGGCTGTCAATACGTGGACGCCCCTCCCCTTTTTGGCAAAAGTGGTGGCAAGATCATGCACATGTCTTGAAAGCCCACCTACCACATTGGGCGGGTACTCCCAGGAAAGGATCAGGACAGAACCCTGTTTCTCCTCCTTGCCTCCTTCCACAAGCAGTGTACCTGAGATATCTTCTACGCGTGGATACGGGATGAGGATCTCTCGTTGTTTGAAGAATGAGTGCTTTTCCACTTGGGTTTCAATGAAACGTCGGCACATCTCATACTGATCAGGTTCGGCATCCCTCCCCTGCATCACTCTGTCGATGGCAGCCATCCACTCTCTCACAAGATGGATAAGAGGAAGATCTTCACCATACCCACGCAGATGAGCTTCGATGGTGGCTTCCATCCGATGCAGGAGCGGCAGCTGCCTGATGGCCTCGTCGGATAGAATCTGGTCATTCCGCTCCGACCCATTGTAACCGAACTCCACCCTCGCAAGGACAGATTCCGATGATTCATAATTGGACGGAAACTGTCTCATTTCCAGGGCACCATCCCCTTCATCTACAGGAATGAGATGCAATCCACGCGGGGTCCGGAGCATATCCCCCGATCCTTCTTTTTCACTATGATCGAATGAACGGCCTGAGATGAAGGAGGTGTGGATATGGTTTTTTACCAGGTACGTATCGATACCGGGAATATATGCGGCCTGAGGCATCCAGAACCAGGTGGCTTGATGGTCGAGGTATCGCTTCATCAAGCTGACACTCAATCGAATCTGGAAATCGATAGCCATGGATGTCCTGTAATGTGTAAGGGGCAGGGGATTGACCGTAGTGGGCACCACTGTCAGTCCGTCCTCCATCACAAGTTCCCGCCATACGTTGATAAGATTTCCATCATACATGCTCCACATCGTGAAGATCTGCTGCCATTTCCCGCTTTCTCCTTGTTCAAGAAGCTTTTTCTGGATCAGGCTGTCGGCTTCTGCCTTGAAGTCATCACTTGAACAGATCGGGAAGACAATGGGGTTCACGACGACGAGGTTGCGATCTTTTGATGACAGAAGTGCTCCCGTTACCATCAGGATCGAGGTGATGCATTCCTCCCTCCCTTGAGGGGTGTTCCAACCCGATAGGATGGACTCATTGAATGCTGGATAGGTGATCTGCTTCATGACTTGACCTCCTTCACGTAGTATGAATAGGTGCTCACATGCTCAACCCAGTTCGGCGTGCGGATCCTGCCGGCTTCAAAATCGTGCAGGTCCTGCAGGCGATGATGTTCCTGGGTTTCTTCGGTCCTTGGCGTATGGATCACATTGGATCGTGTGAATGCCAGGAATGTTCCGTCTTCAAGCTTCCAGCCGATATCCATACAGTAGCTCCTGTTCTCCCTAAGGCCCGATACAAACCACCCATTTTCTTTGGCCGGTACATATGTATCCATGTGAGAGTGCTGGTTATGACCGTCAAATGCAATGGACGTCACATCATATAACCTTAATACGAAAGGATGATCCTCCCCTGACACTGATAATTGTTCACTTGTATGCTTGAGCCAGTTTTCAGGTATCATCCAGTAACAATAAATCCGGGTAAAGCTTGAGAACGTCATGATCAATTCCGCGGAAGGATGGGATTTCAATACAGGGCGCTGTTTCTTCGCCCTCACTCTGCCTACCCTTTTGGGAGTGGCGCTGCTCTTGTCAAAACCTGCATCAGGCTGTCCGACCGTGACGGTCTTTTGATATTTCACCCATTGATACTGTACTTTGCCGACGGTCATATCAAGTTCCTTGGCTATTTTCCTGAATGAAACTCCCTGCTCCCTCAATCTGATGATTTCTTCCAGCATATATTTCCCTCCTCAAGAAAGACGATTCACTTCTGTATGAACGTATCGAAATATTATGACAATTGTATAGAAATATCGTACCACTCAACTCAAATTCCTACAATAAACGCATTTTGTCGTATCCTAGCCGTTTCAGTCACAGTAGCATCTCCCCCACGAAAATTTATTGAAAAATCATCAAATCGGTTGGTTTCTGTATTGGTTCTCTTTCCCTCGAATCGTTTTCTTGACATAATATTGGGGATTTCTACAAATAGAACCAAATGATGATAGAGTTAGGAAGAAAACTATGCTATAAATAGAGAGAGTTACGCATAAGAGGTGATGAAAATGTTGTATGTTCTGCTGGGAATTTGGGGTGTATCCATTGTACTCTTCCTCTCTTCCTTCCTTCAAAAAGATCCTTTGATCGCTGTCGAAAAGAGTGTCGAAGAACTTTCAATCAATATGTATCAAGAGCAATTAAAATTAAAAAAAAGAATCAAAGTGCTGGAAGAAGAGCTCATGATGGGAAGCCCATTACCGAGTCCTAAAAAAGCCATCAATGAAATCATTCGGAACCAGGTCATATCCCTTCATAAACAGGGTGTGCCTCCCGAGAAAATCGGGTCTCTATCCGATCTGTCCAAAGAAGATGTCCGTTCCATCATACAAGGGATTTCCTGATTTAAAAGGGTAGACGGGGCCAAATGCCCCGTCTACCCTTTCGGTTTACATCTGGAATCGATCCACTAACCGCTGGAGGATCAGCACCTCTTCGTTCACCCGATCCGATTGATCATACATGGTGTCGATCAGGTTATGCTGCACCTGTATGGAAGAGTGGGTGTCTCTTGCCCCTTCATCGAATGTATGGCAGAGTTCTGAAAGCATGGAAACGGAAATGGCCATCTCATCCTTGTATTCATTCAACCGTTTCATTCCTGCAGAAATTCCCCCTATCCCCTCCCCCATACCCGTCACAAGGGCCATTACCCTCTCAGCATCCTGGCCAACCTGATCTGTCAGTGTCTTTGCGATGCTCACTTCTTCAAATCCTGCGTCAAGACTTGCCGACACATGTTGTGTGATGTGTCGGACACCTTTAATATCTCTATCCATTTCTGCCAATGATTCATGTATGTGATGGGAGAGCTGACGTATTTCCCCGGCAACGACCTGGAACCCCCGTCCTGACTCACCCACCCTCGCTGCTTCTATGGATGCATTTAAGGAGAGAATGTCCGTACGGGTGGCTACTTCTTTTATAAAATGGCTGAGACGGCTGATTGAATCCATCCGTACCTGTAGTTCCTTCATCAGGTTGGTTGTTTCTCCTATTTTCACATATACTTTTTCCATCTGTTCGGCATTTTTCATCATGGAGAGACCCGACTGACCGGTTATCGTTTGAATCGATAGAGATAGAGTCTTCAATGCATTGAATTCTTCTGCCACCAGTCCCATTCTGTTGCTGAATGTTCGGTAATGACCGGAAAGGTCGGTTGTGGAAGCCGCTTGTTGGGTTGATCCAGCCGTTAGCCCTTCCATGGAGGTCGATACCCCCATGCTTGATTCCTTGATGCTATCAGCCAGATCTACCATCTTTTTGCTATTCCCCTGGACATTCCCCGTTCCCCGCTCGATTCCCTGTACAAGTTCTTTCAGTTCCTGTACCATCTTGCTGATTGATTCACCGAGAAGATGAATTTCATCTCTGCCATTAGTAGAGGGGACATTTTTCGTAAGATTGCCCTCTGCCACCGATTGGGTGATAGCCAATAATTCTTCTATGTCACGTTTCATTCTCGTTCCAGTTCTATGTATGATCAAATAGCTCAATATGGTTGTGAAGATGATCATCCCCACTGTCAGTGTCTGACTAAGTGTAATGAAGCGCTCAGCCTTTTTTACGATCACTGCTTGTTCACTGGAGGTTTCCTTTCTTAATGTTTCAAGGATCCGGTTGTTTTCTTGTCTCAGCCCTGATATCTTTTCTCTAGCGGCGGTATAAATACCCTCATCCAGCCTGACGACGGCTGGGGCGATTTCTTTTGAAAACATCTCATCGATCGCCTTATTATTCTTAATGAACGTTTCCATGGTTTTTTTGGTCTCTTCGTTAGAGGATAACAGGGTCCATTCCGCAGTTTGCGTTTGGAGTTGATTCCTTAACCTGCGATATTCCTTGAGGTCCTCTTCCTTCATAAAGGTAATATAATCCGCAATCCGGATATCTTTCTCGTTCACCATTCGGGAAAGATCCGTCACTCCGACAGAACGTTGCCCCTTCTCTTTTACATCAAGAAGGTCGGAATGAATTTTATAAATGGTCACAAGGCAGACCCCCACACACAGCAGAAATAACAGGGAGTTGATCATCATGGTGAAGAGAATCTTGCGCATGATTGAGTGTCTAGGTTTCATTACGGTCATTTGTCCTCCTTCTTTTCTGGCTCCTCCTTCCACTATGGGTCAAATATCCCATAAACGCTATAGGCTTGAAGCAAACTTAACGGCATCTTAACGTTTCTTTACAAATAAAAAAATCCAGACCTTTCAGTCCGGATTTCTCATCAATTATTGAGGTCAAAACGCTCCCCAGTCACGAGGAAAATGACATTTTCACAAATATTCGTTACGTGGTCCCCCACTCTTTCAATATACCGGCAGGTGAAGGCAAGCTGCGTGATCTGGCTGATTTCATTTGGGTAGTTTGGAATATAGGTCATGAGCTCGGTTACAAGCTTGCCATACATCTCATCCACCTCATCATCGCGATCAGCTACTTTCTTTGCCAATGCTGCATCTTCTTCCCTGAACGCTTCAAGCGCCCCTTCCAGCATTTCTTCGGCGATTCCGAGCATCTTCGGGATTTCCTCTATCGGTTTGATCAATTTTTGATCACCGATATGGAGCGTCGATTTGGCAATATTCGTGGCCAAATCACCGATGCGTTCAATCTCAGAAGAAATCCTCAGTGCAGAGATGATCTTCCTCAGATCAGTTGCAACCGGAGATTCTTTTGCAATCAATAGGATAGCTTGCTGATTGATGCTGTTATCCATGCGGTTGATTTCTTTATCGTGCGCGATGATTTCCTTGGCCTTCTCGATATCCTGCGTTTTCAATGCTTCGATTGACGCATGGAGGGACTGGCTTGCCTCAGTAGCCATGGCGAATAATTTATCCTTCAATTCCTTGAGGTTCAAATCAAAATTACTTCTGCTTACCATCTATGGAACACCCCTTTTGTCAGATTGATGTCACGCTTACCCAAATCGTCCTGAAACATAATCCTCTGTACGCTTATCTTCGGGATTGGAGAATATCTTATCCGTCTCATCTAGTTCAATAAGATCTCCAAGAAGGAAGAAAGCCGTTTTATCAGACACCCTGGCAGCCTGCTGCATGTTGTGGGTGACAATGACAATGGTGTATTTCTTCTTGAGTTCAGATATGAGCTCCTCGATCTTGACCGTTGAAATCGGATCAAGGGCCGACGTCGGTTCATCCATGAGAAGGATCTCAGGTTTTGTCGCAAGCGCCCTTGCGATGCAGAGCCTTTGCTGTTGACCACCGGATAGCCCCATGGCCGGAGCATCCAACCGATCCTTTACTTCGTCCCAGAGTGCGACATTTTTCAAGGTCGTTTCCACAATTTCATCAAGCTCCGCCTTCTTTTTAACACCGTGAACCTTGGGGCCGAATGTGATGTTGTTATAAATACTTTGAGGAAATGGATTCCCTTTCTGAAAGACCATCCCCACCTTTTTGCGAAGGTCGACAAGGTCGACTTTGTCTGACAGGATGTTCACACCATCGTAATTGATCTCCCCTGACATCTTGATGCCCGGGACCGACTGATTCATCAGATTCAACGTCTTGATGAACGTCGATTTTCCGCACCCCGACGGTCCGATGATCGCTGTTACATCTTGATCATAAATCGGGAAGGTGATATTTTTCAGTGCGTGATTCTTCCCGTACCACAGGTTCAGATCGTTGATGTCAAATGCCGTCTTGGCAGCTGTTGCTAAAGCCATATGAAACCCCTCCATCCAGTTTAATTCTTTTGGATCTCTCGTCCCTTAACTGAAACGACCGGAAATGTATTCTTCCGTCCTTTTCTCTGAAGGATTGGTGAAAATTTTCTCGGTTTGATCAAATTCGATCAGGTCTCCATTGTAGAAGAAAGCTGTTTTGTCCGACACACGTGACGCCTGCCCCATGTTATGGGTGACGATTACGATAGAATAATCCTTCTTCAAGTCGGCTATCAATTCTTCGATCTTGGCGTTTGAAATCGGATCAAGCGCCGAGCATGGTTCATCTAAAAGCATGACCGTTGGCTTCATGGCAATGGTCCTCGCGATACAGAGACGTTGTTGCTGTCCTCCTGAGAGAGCGTGTGCCGATGTGTGAAGGCGGTCCTTTACTTCATCCCAGAGAGCGGCCTTGGTCAAGCTTTCCTCTACGATTTCTTCCAGTACAGCTTTCTTTTTGATGCCAGAGAAAGTCAGGCCGTGGGTAATGTTTTCATAAATCGATTTATTGAATGGATTCGGCTTCTGGAATACCATACCGATTTCTTTGCGAAGGGCTACGACGTCAATATTCTTATCAAGTAGGTTGACATCTTCATATATGATTTTGCCTTCCGCCCTTGCAATCGGGACAAGATCGTTCATTCTGTTGATGGTGCGCAGAAACGTCGATTTACCGCATCCGGAAGGGCCAATCAGTGCCGTGACAGCATTTTTCTCGATTTTCATGTTGATGTCCTTGACGGCATGATTGTCACCGTAGAAAAAGTCAAGATTTTGAACGTCCAAAATCGTATCATTTCCAGGGTTGAAGGTTTTTCCAACGGGTCTAGCTTGCATTTCAATCGTCATATCATTCCCACCTTCACTTATTTAGTCGCCGTTATTTTTTTATGAATATAGCTTCCAAGGATCCTTGCGCCGAGATTGAAGATCAGAACGACAATGATCAGGACTGCCGATGCGCCTGCTGCTTTTTCTGCTACGTCAGGAATGATTCCCTGTGTATTGATAGACCAGATGTGGACGGCGAGTGTTTCAGCCGGCCTGAAAACATTTAGTGGAGAAGTCGGCGACAATGGATTCAAGTCTCCATAATTCAGTCGCGGCGTCGATAATCCGGCTGTGAATAACAAGGCCGCCGCTTCACCGAATACGCGTCCCGATGCCAAGATCGCACCCGTCAGGATCGATGGGAACGCACCCGGGATCATGACGGTCTTGATTGTATGCCAGTTCGTGATACCAAGTGCCAGGCTTGCTTCTTTCAGTTCACGCGGAACGCCACGGATGGCATCCTCACTTACCCTTACCATGACAGGCAGGTTGAAAACGGTCAGAGCCAGGGCACCCCCGATGATGGTGTACCCCCATCCGGTGATATTTACGAATACCAATAGACCGAACATCCCGATGACGATGGATGGGAGCGATGCAAGTACTTCAATACATGAACGGATGGTGTTGGTGATCTTACCCGGTTTTGCATATTCAGCCATGTAGATCCCACCGCCTACTCCGAGGGGGACGGTGATCAACATCGTGATAAACAGGATGTAAACGGAATTGAATAGCTGATCACGGATCCCACTCCCTTCACGTACTGTGCTTGATGGTGTCGTGAGGAAGTCCCATGTGATATACGGGACACCCTTGGCAAGGATATAGGCGAATAGGGCAACCAGCAGGGCAATGATGAGTGCTGCAATTCCGACGAATACGCCTGTTGCCAGTTTATCTGCTTGTTTGCTGTTCATTAGATTTTCCTCCTTGAAGAGAGATAACGGATCAATAGGATAAATAGGAAGGACATGATCAGAAGTATTAGTCCCATGGACCATAGCGTATTGTTCTCTACGCTTCCGTAAGTGGTATGTCCCATATTCAGCGTAATGATCGTCGTCAATGTCGCAGAGGCATCCAGAAGGCTGGATGGCAGATCACGTGTATTACCGATGACCATCTGCACAGCAAGGGCTTCACCGAACGCCCTGGCCATACCTAGTACCACCGCCGTCAAAAGCGTCGGCAACGCAGCAGGGATCAACACCTTCCTGATCGTCTGCCAGCGCGTCGCACCGAGGGCATATGAACCTTCACGAAGGTTTTTAGGCAGTGAGCTCATGGCATCTGTTGCGATGGTCGTAATGGTCGGCAGGATCATGACGGCAAGGACGATGGTCCCTGCCAATAATGAGAATCCCATGCCGGAGAAAGTCCCCCTGATGAATGGGACCAATACTGTAAGCCCTATAAATCCATAAACGACGGAAGGAATCCCGACGAGAAGTTCCACGATCGGCTGCATGATCTTGCGTCCCCATGACGGGGCAATATCCGTCATGAAGATGGCGGCACCTATTCCGAGTGGAGCGGCCACAATGGCGGCCAAGATCGTGACAGCGAATGATCCAAATATGAACGGAAAAGCACCGTATAAGGGGTTTTCCCCTGTGGGATTCCATTTTGTACTGGTTAAGAACTCAATGGGGCTTACACCATTTTTTATGAATGATTGCAACCCTTTTGTGGTTAAGAAAATCGTGATGGAGATGGTCGCCACAATCATGATGACGGCACTGAGTGTGACAAGAAATTTCCCTTTGAATTCCCCGCTCATCCAAGATCGGTTATTCTTCAGTAGCCTTTTGGAGGCCGGCAGTTGCTTTTCTGACATCATCGTTAAACACCCCTAGTTACGAGATAATAGGGTAAATGCCTATGCATTTACCCTATCAGTTTCATGCATTACTTCTTGGTGACTTTCCCTTCTGCATCGCGTTCCACTTTCATGTCAGAAGAGGAGATATACCCTTGATCTTTGACTAGACCGCCTTGGACATCGTCGCTCATCATATAATCAAGGAATGTTTTTGCCAGACCATCAGGCTCTCCCTTTGTATACGAATGCTCGTAAGCCCAGATCGGGAAGTCGCCTTTTTGCACGTTTTCATCAGTCGGTTCTACACCATCTACTGAAAGTGCTTGTACCTTGTCATCCGTGAAGTAAGAGAATGCCATGTAACCGATGGCTCCGTCGGTCTCACTGATGATTTTCTTGACAGTATTTGTGGAGTCCTCTGTGATTCCTTCAGCAGGGTTTTCTCCATCAAGTGCATATTTTACAAAAGTGGCACGGGTACCTGAAGAATCAGGACGGTTGACGAGGGTGATCTTCTGATCTTTACCGCCAAGCTCTTTCCAGTTCTTGATTTCTCCCGTGAATACTTTCTTCAAGTCTTCTTTGGAAATGTCTTTGACTCCAACGTTCGGATTCACCGCAGCCGTCATTCCAACTACAGCGACTTTATGATCAACTAGCTCGTCGGCTGGAATTCCTTCTTTTTCTTCGGCGAACACATCGGAGTTACCGATTTGGACTGAACCTTCTGCTACCTGGGATAGTCCTGTTCCAGATCCACCGGCATTCACTTGGATATCGGCTTCTGGATTTTCAGCCATGAATTCTTCAGCTGCTGCTGCAACTAGTGGTTGCATGGCAGAAGAACCTGAAATGACGATGGAACCTGATGCTTTGTCATCACTTTTTCCTTCGTCGGTGCTGCTTCCATTTCCGCACGCCGCCGAGAATGTGACAGCTGCTGCTAGTACTGTAAGCAGTCCTACTTTCTTGAAGTTCTTCATTCGTTGATTCCCCCTAGAATATTGGTTGTTTTGTCCTACATGAATTAGATTAAGGGATAAGTGTTAATGGGGTTTTAATCGATTGTAAAGCTTTTGTAAATCGTGTATGTTCCTGATGTTATAAGCATGCGAGCATGACTTGATCGGAGAGAGTACTCTCCGCTGAAGGATATTTTTTTCTAGGAATATCACCTCATTCCTCCCCGTAGCATAGTCCCTATTACCTTGTAGGGTCTCCCATCCTACGGCTTGTTCGCTTCTTTTCTGTCCGACCCGAAGCATAGAAAAAAGGGGGTGGATTTCTCCACCCCCTTTTGGGATCAGTTGCTCTCTTCCCTTATTTTTTCCTGCTGCTTTTCTGCATCTTTTGCATTCTCGACTTTTTTATCCACGGTGTTTGTATCACCCACGGTCTTCGCACGTTCCTTCTTCAACTCGAAATATTTGTCCATGACCCGCTTGGCGATCTTTTTGTTCGTATAGGGATCACTCACCCCACCAGCTTGGATGTGGGAGGATGGGACGACGGTTGCATAGGCCACTTCCGGGTTGTCAAACGGCGCGTATCCAATGATCGTCGTATTGTAATTCAGCTTGCCGTCCACGTACGTTTCGGCGGTACCTGATTTACCTGCCGCATTATACGGGGCGTCCTTGAACTCATTGTAGGCCGTTCCATCTGGGTTATGATAAACGCGGTAGAATCCTTTTTGGACGTGTTCAATCTGATCTTGTGTGGCATCGATTCTGTTCAGTACCTTCGTCTCGTCTTCGAACAGGACGGAACCGAGACTCTTCTTATCATTGGTCGGCTCCCGGATTTCCTTCATCATATGGGGCTGAACCCTGTACCCGTCATTGGCGATCGTCGACACATACTGAGCGAGCTGCATGGTCGTGTAGGTATCGAACTGCCCGATTGCGTAATCAAGGAGGAACCCTGGGTCTGTTGCTGTACCTTTCAGACCCGGAGACTCACCAGGAAGGTCGATGCCAGTCGGCACACCGAGACCGAATTGGGCGAAATGCGTGCGGAAGGTATCGAATGCCTCAGGATTATTCACGATCGGCTGATTCGGTACGTAACGTCCCCCTGCAATCCGCAGGGCCACTTTCCACATATAGGAGTTTGATGACTTTTCCAATGCGAACAGATCGGTGATCGGCATCTGGCCATATTTGTTGAACCAGGATGATTTCGGAGGCGTGCCTTTGATCTTCAGGGGTTCATCGATCAAGGTTTCACCCGGTGTCAGGTTCCCCGTCATATAACCCGTCAGGACCGTGGCCCCTTTCACGACGGAGCCGACCTCGTAGGAGGAGGTGAAGGTACCGAGTGCCGCATCCCTCATCTCATACTTGCCCGTCTCTTCATTCTTCATATATTGCTTTCCTGCCATGGAGAGGATCTCACCTGTATTCGGATTGATCATCACCACATAGGCACGGTCGAGGTTCGGGGATGCCCCCCGATCCTGTATTTGTTTCGTAAGCTCATCTTCTATGATTTTTTCCACTTCTCGTTGAAGCTCCATGTCGATGGTAAGGACGACATCCTTTCCACGCTGCCCTTCCTGGACAAGGAGGGATTCGATGATGCTTCCGTTTTTCGTAATGTTCTTCATCTGCTCTTTTTGACCTTGGAGCAGGTCCTCATATTGAAGTTCCAGATAGCTTTTCCCTACCCGGTCGTTTCGATTATATCCTTCTGCAAGGTACGCATCGACGAGATTTTTCGGAAGACCTTCCCTGGCAGAGGATACGTTCCCAAGGATGGTTCTCAGCGTATCATCGAATACATAGGACCGCTTCCAATCCGTGGTCGTATTCACTCCGGGCAGTTCGTTCAGGTGCTCACTCACCTTGGCAAACTCATCGGGCGTCACGTCTTCATTTTTCACGATCTGTGGATTCAAGGCGTAGCCGCCGGCAAACTCCCGGTAGATGGCAATGATCTCAAGATCCTTTTTTGATAGGGATTCAAGTTTGTCGTCGGTGATGCGGTCCAGCCTCATCTTGTATACCTTGGCATTCACATCATCTTCAGAGAGTTCTTCATCCGCCTGAAGCTTCTTGATTTCAGAAGCGGATACCAATCCCTCTGCTTCGTCGCTATTTTTGATGATCCAATAATCCTTTTTATCCCTGACCGTCACACTTTCCGGGTCTTTGTCAATAAACTCTGAAAGCTTGGTGGCGACGTCGATCATCTCTTCCGTCGTTGTTGTATTCGTCCTCGTATATGTGATGGCATTCAACGGGACATTATCCACGATGACATTGCCATATCGATCATAAATTTTCCCACGAGGAACACCGGTATTCACTACCACATCCTCGGTCCGTTCCACTTCACTCTTGTAGCTTTCCCCATTCACGATCTGGACTACGCCCAATCGGAGCACCAGCATGGAGAACAACAGAAAAACAGAAAAAAACAGCATATTCATCCGAATGGGGACGTGCGTTTTCTTTTTCCTTTTACTCCTTTTCAATCCTTCCAACCCTTCCTCTATGTAGAAATTCTATCTATGTATAGTGTATAAAAAAAGCGTCTGAGTTTCTAGCTGTAACTATAGGGAGGGATATTTTCCCTCCCTTTGAGGAAATTGGCTAGGACTGCTGGAATTGAATCTTCCGGATGAAAAAGTAAATTACACTGTGCCCGGCACCAAGCAGCAATAGGAGGATCGGGATACTCACGTCCTGGTCGAATAGGGTCACAGCTGCGATGAAAGCAAGGACTGAAATAATCCTCCCACCGTTCAAGAACAGCTCACGGACGACGATGTACTCAATACGCATTTCAGCCGCCTTCCAGCCGGTACCGATGACGTCATAAGTCATGGAGATATAGGGGACGAGCAGGATGGGATAAGCAATAGCGATCAAGCCAGCATAAATCAGGAGGCGTGTGTACGTCACATCAAAGACGATCAAGAAAACAGCGAGATAGAGAAGGATACCGCCGATCAATATCGCTTTTTTCCTGAATTCCTTTTTAATGACCCTCGAGGCGATGTAGTAGCTGATGAAGGCGATGCCGGAGTTGACCAATCCGAATGTCCCCAGTGCGAATTCACTTCCTGTACTGATGTAAACAAAGACGGAAATGGCAAATATAAACGTCCCTTCCCGGATTCCCTGAAAGAAATGGGCATTCGTGATCCTCCGCCAGTTCGGATCATTGCCCCTTTCCTGAAAAATCCTCCAGAACAGATACTGTCCGTCTGCCGGTCTCCTTTTCAGGAAAAAGCTCAGTACGACCGCCACCGCAAACAGGAACAGTGAAAGCCCGAAGACGATGGTATAGCCCTGGAATGAATCAAATCGAGAAATGATGAATCCCGCAAGCATCGGTCCGATGATTCCACCTGCAGAAGTCAGGATCCCGAGGAATCCATTAAAGAAATCCCTCGTCTCCGGCTCGGTGATCTCGAATGTGAGCACGTTGAAGGCAAGCCAGTAGAACCCATACCCGATTCCAAGCAGTGCACCTAGGACAACTAGGTAATGCTCAGCCAGGGAACCGAACGACAGGACCGAAATATAGAAAAGCGCAAGGAATATGACGCCGATTCGAAGGACGATCACCCGGTCGACCTTCTTGGCCCACCTTCCTGCCAGGATGAATGTCAGTGGCTGAAGGATGACGACAGTCAGATTGTAGATCCCGAGGTCGAGAAATCGACCCGATTGCTTCCACAGATAAATATTGACGAACGTATTCGACAAGGCGATGCTCAATGAGTACATGCCGCCGATCAATAAGAGCAGCGTCAATTCTTTCGTTAAATCAATATCACCTAAAAATCGTTTATAGCTCATAGCAAAACTCCCCTTTGATGTACACCTATTCTTTGAATAAGGAAGGGAAGTTATGCAGGAAAAAAGGGGGCTCCCGGTAATGGGAACCCCCTTGCAGACATCATGAAATTATTTAGCAGCGCTGTAAAGCTTAGCCACTTCGTCCCAGTTGACTACGTTCCAGAACGCTGAGATATAGTCAGGACGACGGTTTTGGTAATTGAGGTAGTAAGCATGCTCCCAAACATCAAGACCAAGGACCGGCGTTTTGCCTTCCATTAGAGGAGAGTCCTGATTCGGTGTGCTTGTAACTTCCAATTCTCCGTTGTTCACAACAAGCCAAGCCCATCCTGAACCGAATCGACCTGCACCTGCAGCTGCGAATTCTTCTTTGAATTTGTCGAAGCTACCGAATTTAGATGTGATGGCATCAGCCAGTTCGCCTGATGGAGTGCCTCCGCCATTAGGTGAAAGAAGCGTCCAGAATAGAGAGTGGTTGGCATGACCGCCACCGTTGTTGCGCACAGCAGTACGTGCACCTTCAGGAACGGCATCAAGATTCGCTACAAGCTCCTCGACAGATTTGCTGAGAAGGTCGTCGTGACCTTGAAGGGCATCATTCAATTTTGTTACATATGTGTTATGGTGCTTCGTATGGTGGATATTCATTGTTTCCTTGTCGATATGAGGTTCCAATGCGTCATACGCGTAAGGCAGTTGTGGTAATTCGTAAGCCATGATTAAATTCCTCCCTATGTAAGTTTGTCCGGACTTCTAGTTCCGGCCTGTTTCAGTTTAAGATTACCAAATCTCCACAGCAGGTTCAACTGATTTGCTTGGACCTCCGTGACCGATACTTCTATAAAATACCCGTTCTTCCTTAACTTAATCCCCCGCTTCCGGGTAAAGTTCAGATCACCCAGAAGAAATAGACAAGCATGACGGCCTGGATGAGCCCTTTTGTGATCACGCTGGATATGAAACCGATCACAGAACCGACCCCCACCTTCACGGCCTGTGTGAATGACGTCCGCTTGACGAGCCACTCACCAAGAATCGCCCCGATGAACGGGCCGATGATGATTCCAAGGACCGGGATGACGAATGGTCCTGCAAGGAGCCCGATCGTACTTCCCCACACACCGGCCTTCGAACCGCCAAACTTCTTGACGCCGATGAGATTGGTGACATAGTCGGCACCAAACAGGAGGATCACGAACAGGATCTGGATGGTCCAGAACAACCAGTTCAACGGTTCAAATGAGAAGAAGACCCCATAAAGAATGTAACCGATGAGCAAAAACAACACTCCGGGAATGATCGGATAAATCAATCCGGCAAACGCGACAACAAATGCCATTATGATCAAGCTCCAATACAACACGTCCATCTATCCATCTCCATTCGTTAGAAAGGGGACCTTCAAGCGAGGTCCCCTTTGTTCTTCATTATTTTAATTCTAGCACAGCTTCAGCGATATTAACGGCATGATCACCAATCCGCTCAAGATTACTGATGATATCAACGAACACGATACCGGACTGCCCCGTACATTTGCCTTCGTTCATTCGAAGGATATGTTGCTTTCTGAGTTTACGCTCCATCTTGTCGATGCGGTCCTCTTTCTCGATGACTTCACGTGCCATGTCCAAGGAATTTACATCCAACGCTTCGATGGACTGGCTCACAGTGGAAATCGTAAGGGCAAACATTTCCTCAAGGTCATTCATCGCTTCCTCGGAGATCTTCACTTTATTGGCTTGTTGATATTCCACAAGTTCCACGATGTTTTCAAAATGGTCCCCGATCCTTTCAATGTCCCTGACGGTATCCATGAGGATCGAATGACGCTCTGATTCCACTTCTGATAATGAAGCAGAAGAAAGGTCGACGAGATAATCTGTGATTTTCTTATCCAGATTATTGATGGCTCCCTCAATCTGATACGCAGTCTCAGCGTTTTTGGAGTTCGTCGTTTTCAAAAATTCGTTCGTTTCTTCAAGACCCTTCACGGCAAATTGGCCCATCCGCAACACTTCCTCTTTGGCCTGGCCGATGGCGATGGCCGGAGACTGCTGGATGAAGACAGGATCAAGATGCTGTGCGTTGTAATCGATGATGGCATCCTTACCAGGTATCAGCTTCGTCACGATATAGGCAAGCACTGCAATGAACGGGAATTGAATGATGGTGTTGGTGACATTGAATGTACCATGGGCGAATGCGATCGTCATCGGTTCGTTCAGATTCAATGATGATTGCATGAACATAATGACCTTTGTGAACAACGGCAGGATGATCAGGAAGATTGTCGTACCGATCAGGTTGAAGAGTACGTGCACGGCTGCAGTCCTTCTTGCCGCTACACTCGCTCCAAGTGCTGCAAGGACAGCTGTGATCGTCGTACCGATATTATCACCAAACAGGACAGGAAGGGCTGCATCAAGATCGAGCAGACCAGAGCCATACAGTTCCTGAAGGATTCCGATCGTTGCAGAAGAACTTTGGACAATCAAGGTGAATACTGTCCCGACGACTACACCGAGGATCGGGTTGTCGCTCAGGCTGACCGTGAGTTCATGGAATGATTGAAGTTCACGAAGCGGCTTCATTCCTCCGCTCATCAATTCGAGACCGTAGAAGAGGCCTCCGAATCCGAATACCATCTGGCCGATGTTCTGGATTTTCTTATTTTTAAAGAAGAACAGAAGGATGGCTCCCAGGGCGATGATCGGCAGTGAATACTCGCCGATGTCAATCCCGATGATGAAGGCTGTGACCGTGGTTCCGATATTGGCCCCCATGACAACACCGATAGCTTGTCTGAGGGTCATGAAGCCTGCGCTTACCAGACCGACGACAATGACGGTCGTCCCACTGCTCGATTGAATCAGGACGGTCACAAAGACCCCTGCCAATACGCCCATGAATGGGTTCGTCGTGAACTTATCAAGGATTTCCCTCAATCGGTCCCCGGCAGACTTTTGAAGTCCGTCCCCCATGTATTTTATTCCGAATAGGAAGATCCCAAGTCCTCCTATAAACTGAAACAACATTTCTTGCCAATTCAATTCCATTCCTTCAACCCCTAAGCGTTAATTTCGACACTGATTTACAAAAACCCCATCACCTTTATAAATTATTTTAAAGAACAGGTAAATAGTTTACGGTCCGAATTTACAATAGATTAATAATATGACCCTTTTGTTACATTTTGATTACAAAAAGACCTTTTGTTCTTCTACCATCAAAGGAATGTTCATAAAGTTGTCCGATTCCAACTTGTAACGCAGTGATGTATACGATTAAAATAGAAGAGATATGCCGAGAAAGGAGTTGAGGTTTTGAATATTTTCAAACAGCTGATAAAAAGTATTCATTCCCCAAAACATATAGCCGCTTTCCGCTTTCAGGGAATCGGGAAAACCATTTTATACATATTCCTACTGACTTTCTTGTCGGTCATTCCTCAGGTGATCGAGCTGACTTCATTTTCTACGGATGCCATCCATGACGTGGAGGATGCCCTGGAGCATAACATTCCTTCATTCACCATCAAGGATGGGGAACTCATATCCGATTCCAAAGAACCCATCATCGTAGAAAAATCCGACATGACCATCGTATTCGATAGTACCGGCGATACGGAGGCTGCGGATGTGGATGAAGATAAATCCATCGCGTTTCTGAAAGATTCCATCGTAGTCAATATGTCGGGAAGCGTTGAATGGAGCTACTCCACAATTGGTGCAGAAGACACAACCAAGGAGAAGGCGCTATCCACTGTAAGGATGATGGATAACCTGAAATGGATCTTCCTCCCAGTGGCTATGGTCAGCGTCTACCTGTTCAGTTCTGCTGTGATGTTCCTGAAGATCTTGATTTTTGCACTCATCGCAACGGCATTTGCAACGGCCATGCAAAAGCGGGTCAATTATCGCCAAGGCTTCCGCGTCACAGCGTATGCCGCTACGCTCTCAACCTTGTTCTTCGCAATCATGGAACTCTTGAAGACCCCGGTTCCGGCTGCGCCGTTCGTCGATTGGTTCGTTATCACCGTCATCATCTACCTTTCGGTAAAAGAAATTCCTCAGCGAAAGGCTTGACCAGCTGGAGCGCCCATCAATGGGCGTTCCTTTTTTTATAGTGGATCACATACATATGCGTCAGTGTCAGAAGGGCGATGAAGGCGAACGTCCACCCGTACATACTCACAACGTCCTCCTTCCACCTTCCATATGCAATCGGCCCAAGGGCGACACCTGCAAATCGGCTCGTTCCGTACAAACTGACCACGAGTCCCCTCTCTTCCTCTCCCACTGCCCCGGTCACTTCGGAGTTAATGACAGGCAATATGAGCCCTAGACCACCAAAACAGATTGTCAGAAGAAACATGAGCCCGCTCAAGGAATGCCATAAGAACAATCCACCGGAAGCAACCAGCATGAGCACAGTACCCGTACCCATGAATAGGCCTCCCCCCCCTTCCTTCAGACGCTTTCCGCACCAATAGGACGTCACTACCATGGCACCCAAGGGAAAAAGAAAGGCAAACCCTTTGAAGAATCCATCGATATGAAAGATATTTTCGATATGGTAGGAAAGGAAGTAAAGGATGCCGAATAATACAAACAGACCCGTTCCGCCCATCGCATAAAGAGGAATTAACAGCCTCCAGTTCCGCTTCAATGTTGACTGAACATCCTGCATATAACAGCGGAAACCTCGGATGGAGCCGGAGCTTCTTTTCTCTACTGAAAGCTCTTTTCGCATACCTGCAAGGATGATGAAGCTTACCAGGATATAGACCCAGAAGATGTGGTTCCAAGGGAGCAGAAATGCCAATGAGGCTCCGAATATGGGGGCAAGCACCTTCCCGGCCCCATTGGATACCTCTAGAGAAGCGAGAACACCCGTCCGCTTCTCACCGCTGAACAGGTCCCCTGTGAGGGCCATGGCAAGAGGAGTGGTCCCCGCGGCACCCAGCCCCTGGATCATGCGCCCCGTCATGAATAGAAGTCCTGAGCCCCGACCACTCATCACACAAATCAGACTCCCCAACATCATCAGATAAAGGGACCACTTCACCATGAAGCTTCTGCCGAAACGGTCGGAAAGGACTCCGACCACCGGAATGACGAGAGCTGCAGGAATCGTGAAGGCGCTTAAGATAAATCCACTCCACGCTCCTTCCAAGCCCAGTGATTGTTCAATTTCAGGCAATAGCGGAATGAGCATGGAGTTTCCAAGCACCATCAATAGTGGAAGTAGTAGGATGACAAACTCCAGACGTGTCATTTTCATCATAAGAAACTCCTTTTCCAAACGAACAAAACCAGGAGGAATGTTGATCATGAAGAGGCTCGCGGTTTTTGTAGGTGTGATCATTCTGTTATACAGTGTGTATTATGACTTGAATAAAGGAACATTAACCTTACTACATGAAGAATCAGTAGAGACTGCCGCTCCAATGAAGGAGCCCATCACCCCGGACGTCAGGGAGGTGCCTTATATCGAGACAAAGGTTTCCTCAGGGGATACCGTGCTGAGCTTAGTGAAGGATGCGGTTGGCGGTCCCCTGCCCGTGTCTGTCGATCAAGTGATCCGAGACTTTGAAGAACTGAACGGGATCGGGGCTTCCGAAATTCAAGCGGGAAAAACCTACAAGTTTCCGAAATACCCCTCATGAATATGCTTTTTGACACCTATTTCTTGTCAATACCGTGCAAACACTGTTACAATAATTTCGTATTATGAATAGCTGAATAAGCTTTTTAAAGGAGCGAATCACACGTGAGTGAAATCATACATCGCACAAAAACACGCCCCGTCAAAGTCGGAAATCTGACAATTGGCGGAAATAATGAAGTTGTCATCCAAAGTATGACGACCACCAAAACCCATGATGTAGAAGCAACAGTAGCAGAAATCCACCGCCTGGAAGAAGCAGGATGCCAGATCGTCCGCGTCGCATGTCCTGACGAACGCGCAGCAGAAGCCATTGCGGATATCAAAAAACAAATCAACATCCCGCTTGTCGTCGATATCCATTTTGATTACAAGCTTGCACTTAAAGCAATCGAAGGTGGAGCTGATAAAATCAGGATCAATCCTGGGAACATCGGACGCCGTGAAAAAGTGGAAGCTGTCGTCAAAGCGGCTAAAGCAAAAGGCATTCCGATCCGTATCGGTGTCAATGCCGGAAGCCTTGAGCGGAAAATCCTTGATAAATACGGCTATCCGACAGCGGACGGCATGGTGGAAAGCGCCCTGCATCACATCAAGATCCTTGAAGACCTTGACTTCCACGATATCATCGTTTCCATGAAGGCATCCGATGTGAACCTGGCGATCGAAGCATATACAAAAGCAGCCAAAGCCTTTGACTATCCGCTTCACCTCGGTATCACCGAGTCAGGCACACTGTTTGCCGGTACTGTAAAGAGTGCCGCAGGTCTGGGTGCCATTCTCAGCCTCGGTATCGGTAACACCGTGAGGATCTCACTAAGTGCGGATCCGGTCGAGGAAGTAAAGGTCGCACGCGAACTGTTGAAATCATTCGGTCTTGCAGCCAACGCTGCGACTTTGATATCCTGCCCTACATGCGGTCGTATCGAAATCGACCTGATTTCGATTGCCAATGAAGTGGAAGAGTATATCTCGACCATCAAGGCCCCGATCAAGGTTGCGGTACTCGGCTGTGCCGTGAACGGTCCCGGAGAAGCAAGGGAAGCCGATATCGGTATCGCCGGAGCCCGTGGTGAAGGACTTCTATTCCGTAAAGGAAAAACGGTCCGTAAAGTACCTGAGGAAACCATGGTCGAAGAGTTGAAAAAGGAAATCGACAAAATTGCTGAAGAATACTTTGCCAAACAGGAAGAAGAGAAGAAACAGTTGGAAGTGTAAATGAGAAAGAGAGGACTGATTTTCATCAGTCCTCTCTTTTTTGTATCTTGAAATGCTCCCACTTCCAAGATCATGTTAAAAGAACGGCAGTACGAATATCCCGATAATCAGGGAAACGGCTCCGACTCCGATCGCCCACGCTCCCAGCGTTTCTGCGCCTCGTCGCCTTGCCACGAATCCCAATACGATGCCCACCGCTCCAAGGATTACCGGGAGGATGAACAACGACAAGATGGAAAGGGCAAGTGCCGAATATCCCATTACACTTCCAGAAGTAGATCGCTCCTCTACTTCATCCCGTTCATAAGCATCTACATCACGGATGGAAAGCGGAGCAGCGATTTCAGTCGCTGTTTCTTCACGATAGTCTTCTGTCACAAGATTTGTCGCCTGAGTGTCGTGAAAACCGATTTCATCTTCACGCTCAATCTTCATTAGCTCATGCTTCTCTTCTTCATTCATACTGCAATCCCTCACTTTCTGAGTATGGGAGCCTTCTTAGTGTTCGTTACGACCGTTTTTTTACTATGCTAATGTTTGCTATTTATGTGCGAGTGGTGGAAGGAAAATGAAAATCCGCTTACGGGCAAGCGCGGAGTATGATAAACTTGAAGGAGTTTTGATACAGAGGAGCTTGATAAAAAATGAAACGCTTTGGAATTGATATAGACGGTACGGTTACGTCCCCTGCCTCCCTTCTGCCTCATATAAATGATCATTTTGATTTGTCATTGACGCTTGATGATATCACCCAATATGAACTGACGGAGGTCCTCAATATCACTCCTGCTGAATTCGGATCATGGTTCACTGATGCTGAGCCTATCATCTACAAGGACTCCCCCATTGCAGATGGAGCCAAACAGGTACTGGATCAGTGGAAGGAATCTCATGAATTGTTCTTCATCAGCGCAAGGAGATCGGATCTTTTACAAGTCACAAAGGACTGGTTCTCGGAAAGTGACCTGACCTACCATCACATCGAACTGATCGGGTCGCACGATAAAGTTTCGACGGCCAAAAAATACGATGTCGACCTCTTCTTCGAAGATAAACATGACAATGCCGTCGCGATCCATGAAGCACTGAAGATTCCTGTCCTTCTCTTCAATACCCCATACAATCAGGATCCAATTCCTGACGGTGTCATCCGTGTAAACGATTGGCAAGAAGCTGAAGCATGGGTGAAGAATTGGTTGTCATAATATAAAAAAGCGGCCCGTGGGCCGCTTTTTTATATTCTTATAACGAGTGAAATAAATGCTTGAAGCGATCGATTCTCTTCCTGTTCGCCTTGAAATCATAGTAGCCCAGCCGGGATGCCGATCTGATGTGAAGAAGATGATTGTATTCATCTATATAAAACTCCACATCATCCTTGAATTTCAAAAACTTTGTACTGAATACGGCATGGATGTATTTCGGGGTTTCCTCCTTCACCTCTGTTTGATCAAAGTGGGCAAGGGCCACATGGATCTTTTCCTTCACCCTTTCAGAACTCTCTTCAATGGGAATGGGTGAAATCCGATGGTAGGAAGTAAGGTCTATGGTGCTCACACAATTTTTCTTATTTGATGGGCAATGGTTGAACGGTACTTTATCCACAGCAGATCGCTCCCTGTTTTTTGAATTCGCTCATTATTTTCCCCATTCTCCCTTTTTTAAACGAAGTCCCATATGTTTAACTTACCGTAGTCACCCGTAAGAGGATAAAGAAGAAGCAGGACAACTGTTTTTCAATCATAATAAAACCCGCATTCATTTACCCTGTGACAAGGAAAATGAATGCGGGTTTCTCATATGTTTACTGAACATTTATCGTTCATTGTTGATTGGGGTACAAGACGCAGGCTCATGTGAGACCCTTCAGGCTATCCGGGGAGGCTCAACCCTAACCATGAGCGTATAAAGAACCTGCACGGATCGTGCCCGTTATGACATGATCCTTTTTATTGTCCCGTCCTCATTGACACTGAGGACATTTTCCGTAAATCTCGAACTTATGTCCTGAAATATCATAACCGGTTTCCGATAGATCTTCCTTCAGGGCTTCCATCGGGCAGCTGTGGATTTCTTTCGTCTTCCCGCAGTCCATACAGATGAAATGATGGTGGTGGTGGTTGGCCGCACAGGTGAAACGGAAATGGCGTTCACCGGACAGGTCCGTTTCCTCAAGGATACCGAGGTCTACGAACAAACTGAGATTTCGGTAGATCGTATCAAAACTCAACCCAGGATAATCGCCTTTCATATGTTCCAACACATCACGTGCCGTCAAGTATTTATTGGAAGACGAGAAAAGTTCCAAAAGCTGTTCCCTTTTCCCCGTATGCTTATATCCTTCTTCCTTCAATAACTCCAATGCTTGTGATACATTCATGCTCAATGCACCTCTACTTTCGAAGGTTTATTCGAACGTACCTTCTTGATGAGGATCGTCACCATCAGGATGATGATGGCGGTCACCACGATGGTCCCACCTGGCGCAAGATTTAGATAGAAGGCACTTACTAATCCTACAATAACAGATATCTCACCGAACAGCACTGCAAAACCAATGGTTTGCTTGAATCCCTTCGCGACCCGGATACTTGCGGCGACGGGCAGGGTCATCAAGGACGACACAAGGAGGATCCCCACGATCCTCATGGAAGCTGCAATCACTAGCGCGACCATGATCATGAAGATGAAATGAATCGCCTTGGCAGGGATGCCTGACGCCTTTGCGTGCTCTTCATCAAACGAAAGGAGGAACAGCTCCTTGTATAAGAGGAAGATGACCGTGATCACCACTACGCTGATGATGCCGATCAGATACAGGTCCCCCCTGCTTACTGCACTGACGCTTCCGAATAGATAGCTGAATAGATCTGTGTTAAAGCCGTCGGCGAGTGAAATGAAGATTGCACCAATTCCCACACCACCTGAGAGGATGATGGGAATGGCCAATTCCTGATAGTGCTTGTAAAGCGTCCTCAGCCTCTCGATGAATACGGAACCCAATACTGAGAACACCATTCCGAAGTACAACGGATTAAGGGTCGCAAGTGAAGGGACCGTCTGACTCACATACAGGCTCGCCGCGATCCCCGAAAGGGTCACGTGACTAAGGGCATCCGCAATGAGGGAAAGCCTCCTCACGACGATGAAAGCCCCTAGGAGCGGTGCGATGATTCCGATCAGAATCCCCGTCAAAAATGCATTTTGTAAAAACTCATAGTGAAATATTGCTTCTATCATCGTTCCCTCTCCCCTTAAGCATGCTGATGATCATGGTTCAAAACGTGGACGTCATGACCGTAAAAAGAGGAAAGCTCATCATCTTTTTGCTTTTCAAACTCTTCTGTATCACCATGAAAGTGCAGTTGTTTATTTAGACAGGCGACGTGGGTCACCTTGCTTGTGATCGTCCCGATATCGTGGGTGACCAGAACCAGGGTGATGCCAAGATCTCTATTGAGACGCTCCAACATTTCATAAAATGTCTGGACATTTTGTGAATCGACCCCGACGGTCGGCTCATCCAGTATCATGATGTCAGGCTTTGATACAAGTGCCCTGGCAATAAAAACCCTTTGTTGCTGACCACCTGAAAGCTCCCCGATGTTCCGGCGGGCAAAAGCCCCCATTCCAACTGATTCAATGGCTTCAAGCACATCTTGTTTATGCTGATGGGATATCCGCCGGAATAAGCCGGCTTTCTTTGTGAGCCCGCTCGCGACAACCTCGAAAACCGTTGCGGGGAACCCAGTATTGAAGCTATTTGCCTTTTGGGAAACAAACCCGATCCTGCTCCAATCCTTGAATTTCTGAAGTGGTGTCCCGAAAAGCTCGATTTTTCCCTGCCGTAGCCTGAGGAGGCCAAGCATCAGTTTCAACAAGGTTGATTTACCGGACCCATTCGGTCCCACGATCCCTAGGAATGCCCCTTGTGGAACGCTCAGGTTGATGTCCTCAAGCACACGCTCCCTTTCATATCGGAAGCTTACATCTTCTATTTTAATGACTGGTGTCTCTCCATTCATGGCTATCAACTCTCTTTTTAAGAATCGTTACGATTTATGTCCATAGGGTAGTATACAACATGGGAATTTGATTGTAAACCATGGGGTATCGAGAAAAATCGTTGTCACTTTCTCTGCGTTCACATCATATGTATCTTGTGAGGAGTGATTAGGATGAAACTGCTGCAAAATGTGATCAACCATAAGATCAACACGATCTCACAGGGGGAGCTCATGAAGTATGCCGGTCAGTACCAGGTCTCCCTCACCCCTGCACAGGCCGACAGCATCGTGAAGAGCGTCAAAGGGAAGAACATCGACATCTTCAATGATGCAAAGCGAAGTCAACTGGTGAAAGAGCTGGCGAGGGTGATCGGACCTTCCAAGGCAAAAGAGATCAACGGACTCTTCCTGAAGCTGATGAAATGAAAGAAGGAGGCGCCCCTCAAGGGGTGCCTCCTTTCCTTTATGCTTCCATGATTCTTTTCAGCACATCTTCGTCGAACTCTCCGTTCCGGAGCATTTCGATTTCAAATTTATAAGGTGCCTTTTTGTTTTTCTTGTCTTCTCCCACATACGGGGTCTCAAGTATTTTCGGAATGTCTGCAAGCTGCGGATGATGGACGATCCGATTGATCGCATCAAATCCGATATGTCCGAATCCGATGTTTTCATGGCGGTCCTTCCGGGCACCAGTAGGATTTTTACTATCATTCACATGCAGTACCTTCAGGCGATCGATGCCGATGATGCGGTCGAATTCGTCCAGCACCCCGTCAAAGTCCTCCACGATGTTATAGCCCGCGTCATGGGTGTGACACGTATCGAAGCAGATCGATAAACGGTCATTCAGATCGACGCCTTCGATGATTGCAGCGAGCTCTTCGAATGAACGTCCACATTCCGAGCCCTTCCCTGCCATTGTTTCAAGGGCAATCTGAACTTTGTGCTCCTTCGTAAGGACTTCATTCAATCCTTCGATGATCTTTTCAATCCCTTTATCCGCTCCGGCACCGACATGCGCTCCCGGATGTAGGACGATCTGTCCTGCACCAAGGGCTTCTGTCCGTTCGATCTCCGAGCGGAGGAAGTTGACGCCAAGCTCGAATGTCGCAGGGTTGGTGGTGTTTCCGATATTAATGATATATGGAGCATGGACAACGATATCGTCGATGCCATGTTCTTTCATATGGGCCCTTCCCGCTTCGATATTCAAGTCTTCGATCTTCTTCCTTCTTGTGTTCTGGGGTGCACCCGTATAGATCATGAACGTATTCGCCCCATATGAAACGGCCTCCTCACTCGAAGCCAGCAGCATATTTTTCCCACTCATTGATACATGAGATCCGATCTTCAACACATGTCTCAGCTCCTTTACGACGCTTGCAGATTATTTATTCCTGCTTTTGATTCTTCTTTCGCGTTTCTTGATCTGCTCCATTTTATATTTCATTTTCTTTTTGTATCCTGGTTTCACCTTTTTCGGCTTCCGAACCATGGACTTGGCTTTTACATCCGCTTCATCTGCACTGGTTTTCTGGCGGTTCTTCCGCTTATTCAGCGCAGGGAGCTCTACCCATTCGCCTTTTTTAATATCTTTATGGGCAAACTGAATGCCCTTTTTCTCCAGTCGGTTGATGGCATCTTCATCGGATGCCTCATAGATGGTGAAAGCAATCCCACTGTTACCGGCGCGAGCCGTACGGCCTGTCCTGTGGATGTAGAAATCAAGGTCCTGCGGCAATTCAAAGTTGATGATATGACTGATTCCCTCGATGTCGATCCCCCTGGCAGCAAGGTCCGTTGCAACGATGTATTGGAATTCAAGACCTCTTGTTTGTTTCATTACCTTTTTCCGTTCACGCGGAGAGAGGCCACCGTGGATCCTCCCGACTTTCAATCCTTTGGCAATCAGGGCATCCGCCACTTCATCCGCTTTCGATTTCGTGTTTGTGAACACGATCCCGAGGTACGGGTTGATGTCAGTTAGTATATTGTAAAGCAGGTTGATTTTGTCACGGCTTTTCACCGGGACGATGACGTGCTCGATGTTCTTCGCCGATAGACGCTCAGGCTCTACATGGGCGAATTGAGGGTTTTCCATGTACTTCTTCAAGAATGGCTTCAACTTCTCTGGGATGGTTGCAGAGAATACCAGCATCTGGAGGTTTTCAGGCATTTTGCCGGCGATTTGATCCACATCCTCGATGAACCCCATATCAAGCATCAAGTCGGCTTCATCGATGACAAGCATGGTTGCCGTGTACACCAACAGGGCCTGTTCTTTCACTAAATCGTTGATTCTTCCCGGTGTACCTACGACGATATGTGGCTGGCTCTTCAGTTTCTCGATTGTCCTCTGCTTGTCCGTTCCCCCGATGAAACAGCGCGATGTGATGTCGGTATCTTTTGTAATCTTCAAGATTTCCTGATAGATCTGCTGGGCAAGTTCCCTCGTAGGGGCAGTGATCACCGCCTGGACCGTTTCAGAAGCTTCATGGATCTTTTCAATGATCGGAAGCAGATAAGAATGGGTCTTTCCTGTACCGGTCTGGGATTGACCGATGGCACTTTGGCCCTTCAAGATCATCGGGATCATCTTTTTCTGGATTTCCGTCGGCTCATGAAACCCCCGTTCTTCAATAGCATGCTGAATGAACGTTTTGAATTCATACTGTGTGAAGGCGTTCTTTGTCATGTCTCTTCATCTCCTTTATATCGACATCTCATTATACCTATTTCATGGTGATGCATGGACACCCCATACTGAAGGGTCCACCCGGTGTTCAGCGGGTGAAGATCTATATAAAACGTCAGTTGTCATTTAAAATAAGAACATCTAATCATTATAATCAATTTTCGGAGAAACATCTAGCCTATCAGGACAAAATCATTTCTCCCTCTACACAATACCCTTTTCAATCTGCTTGCATACGTTATAAAGATGGCGATTCCATTTGAAAGGAGGCGATCATCATGCCGCCACGCGGAATGATGAGAATGCGCGGAGGAAATCCATTCGGCATGCAGCAGCGGAATCCGTTCGGGATGCAACAGGGCAACTTCCGCATGCAACAGGGGAATCCATTCATGATGCAACAAAACCGAAGGAATCAACCTACTATGGGCGGCACTTCACCTTCTCCGTTCCAGATGTCAGGAGGACAGCCCGGTAAAAAGAAAGGTCTGCTCTCCAAACTATTGAAAAAAGGCGAAAATCGAGGAGGCGGGACCCCTGAAGGTGGAGCAGGCCTTCTCGAACAGTTCACACGGTCTGTATCCGACTCGGGGATGGACCGGTCTCCACAAGCAGCCGGAGGCATCCTTCAAGGGCTGATGAATCCGGGGAATATTGGCTCTTTCCTCACGAATACCCAACAGGTCCTGCAAACCGCTCAGCAGCTCGGACCGATGGTTTCCCAGTATGGTCCCATGGTCAAGAATATCCCAGCATTATGGAAGTTGTACAGGGGACTGAAAGATGTAACAGGGGATGAAGAAACAAAAGCAGATGCAGAAGAGGCTACTCCCCAACCAAAGGATCAGGACTCCGAGGAAACTGTGGAAACACCCGCACTCGACGAAGAATCAGAGCCTGCCCCTCCTGTCAGACCGAAAGCCCCCAGGAAAACGGGGCAATCTTCACCAAAGCTTTATATTTAAACCTGTAATGCCCTGCAGAATGCCTATCTGGAGGGCTATTCCCAATGGTTCAACCCTTTCCGTACCCATACTCTTTGTCATAAAGGACGTTCTCCTTTATAATGGGGGTACAACCTTTCCCATGTAGGAGGATTATCAGTGGATATTATTAAAATCACCCCGAGGGGGTACTGCTACGGAGTCGTCGATGCCATGGTCATCGCCAGGAATGCGGCGCTCGACAAGTCACTCCCCCGTCCGATATATATATTGGGCATGATTGTCCATAACAAACATGTGACCGATGCATTTGAAGAAGAAGGCATCATCACCCTGGATGGTCATAACCGAAAAGAAATCATCGACCAGGTCAATGAAGGGACTGTCATCTTCACAGCACATGGGGTATCCCCAGAAGTGAAGGAAATCGCCAAGAATAAAGGACTGGTGACGCTGGATGCAACATGCCCCGATGTCACGAAGACACATGACCTCATCCGCGAAAAGGAAGCCGAAGGTTATGACGTCATCTACATCGGTAAAAAAGGCCACCCAGAACCAGAAGGGGCCGTCGGTGTCGCACCTGATATCGTACACCTCGTGGAAACCGCCGCGGATGTCGAAAAGCTCACCATCGACAATGAAAAGATCATCGTGACGAATCAGACGACGATGAGTCAATGGGATGTTCTCGATACGATGGAGAAAGTCAGGGAAATGTACCCACATGTGGAACTTCACAAAGAAATCTGCCTGGCGACGCAGGTGCGTCAGGAAGCCGTTGCAGAGCAGGCTGGGGCGGCAGACGTCCTGATTGTTGTCGGTGACCCGAAGAGCAATAACTCCAACCGGTTGGCACAGGTGTCAAAAGAAATCGCCGGAACACCTGCCTACCGGATCTCTGACATAAGTGAGTTGGAGCTGGAGTGGCTGAAGGGTGCTAAAGTAGCCGCCGTCACTGCAGGTGCTTCCACCCCTACTCCGATCGTCAAAGAAGTCATCCGTTTCCTGGAAGCATATGACCCGGCTGATGAAGAGACGTGGACAAGGGAACGCAATGTCCCGCTCAATAAGATTCTTCCAAAAGTACGCAAGGCAAAACTTGGTTCTTCTAAATAAATCTAAACGCCTATGCAGGGATTCTCATGCATAGGCGTTTTCTTTGTCCTTTCCTACTGTGGATCACTTGACTCGTGAATGCTATAATTAAGGAAAACATTTACAGGAGGCTGTATGGGCTATATATTGAATTTGCGTAAACATGTCGGGACCCTCCCCCTCATCATGGTTGGATCATGCGTCCTCGTCATCAATGATTCAGAGGAACTCCTATTGATGAAGCGCACGGACAATCAATGTTGGGGCCTGCCGGGAGGTTCCATGGAACCCGGGGAAACCTTGCAGGAAGTAGCCGAAAGGGAGCTTTATGAAGAGACCGGCATCAAAGCTGAAGCTTTATCTTTATGGGGTATCTATTCAGGGCAGGAATTCTACTACCAGTACCCACACGGCGACGAGGTCTACAATGTCGTGACCGCCTATCTATGCAGGTCTTACAGTGGAGAATGTTGTCTGAATGAAGCGGAAGGATCCGAATTGCACTTCTTCCCATTGGATTCCCTTCCTCTCGAACTGAGCCCGCCAGATCAACCCATCATTATGGAGTTTCTGGAGCAAAAAGAAAAGCCCCGTTCGCACCCCTTATAATAAGGAGTGCAAACAAGGCTTTTTTTTACATGAACGTAAATGGATTCGTGTTAGAGGTAGAAGGAAAGATATTCACGACATATCCTTTTTCCGCGCACGTCTTGGCCAAGTGCCGGGCCACGCCGTCCTTCATGATTTTTTCGATATGATGTCCCGCATCAATGACGTTCAAGCCAAGCATCATGGCATCGTGGGCTGTATGATAGTAGATGTCACCCGAAATGAAAACGTCTGCTCCTTGTCGCTTGGCAGCATGGATGAATTTATTCCCGTCGCCACCGAGGATCGCCACTTTGTTCACGGGCGCCTCAAGGTCACCGGTCACTTTGACACCATCCATCCCGAAGACCGCTTTGACCCGCAGGGCAAATTCTTTCAGGGTCGTGCCCTCAGGTAACCTTCCGATCCTGCCGAGACCCATAGCGGGCGCTTTGTTCTCCAATGTATAGATATCATAGGCCACTTCTTCATAAGGATGATTGGTGAGCATGGCTTTCAGTACCCTGCCCTCCAAAGAAGCAGGAAAAACTGTCTCAATTCTTTCTTCCTCTGCTACTTCCAGGCTACCCTGTTCCCCTAGGTAAGGGTCGGTTCCTTCCCCCGGCAAGAATCTGCCTTCTCCTCTTGTAGTGAAGCTGCAATCGGAGTAGGCACCGATATTCCCCGCTCCCGCTTTGGCCAGGGCCCCGCGGAGGCGTTCACCGTGCTCTTGCGGTACAAAGACCACCAATTTCCTGAGCTCTTCGGAGTACGTCGGTACAAGGACGGATGGCTCAACCAGTCCAAGGGCATCAGCGAGCAGATCGTTCACTCCACCTTCCGCCACATCAAGGTTGGTATGGGCAGCATAAACGGCAATATCATGTTTGATGAGTTTTTCAATCATTCTCCCCTGATAGGTATCGGTATGGATTGATTTAAGGGACCTGAACAGCGGAGGGTGATGGGCGATGATCAGCTTCACATTATTCTTGATCGCTTCATCCACCACATTTTCAAGAACGTCCAGGGTCACCATGACATTTTCCACCTTTTCATTCAGCTTGCCGATCTGAAGTCCGATCGGATCGCCCTCCTCTGCAAGATGCTTCGGTGAAAATTGTTCAAATAGCTGAATGATCTCATGACCATTTGGTGTTTTCATCGATTCAGAACCTCCTCTACCAGTTTGATTTTTACAAGTAAATCATTTCTGCGCTCCTCGAGTGCTGGAGTTTCCTCAGCCTGTTCCATGTTTTTCAAGATCACCTTCCACTGGGTCATTTCATGTGTCCATTTCTTTCTGAACGGCGCACTGCGTTCAGTACTTAGTAACGGACCCATGAGGAGCTCTGCTTCAAGATTTCCGCTTGTATATCCTGCCTTCGGATCTCCTTTTTCCGCTACGAGAACTTCATAGATCTTACCGTCCTCTTCCAAGATCTCCTCTCTCAGAAGGGACCAGCCATTATCCATCAGCCATTCACGGATGGACACGGCGCTGATATTCGGCTGTAGGATGAGTCGTGCATTTTCTACTTTAGCCTTACCCTTCTCGAGAATGGAGGCAATCAGGGGCCCACCCATGCCAGCAATGGTGATGCATTCCACTTCTCCTGGACGGAGCACATCAAGGCCATCTCCCAGTCTGACATCCACCCTGTTTTCGAGGGCATTCAGTTTGACCTGTTTCAGAGCTGATTCGAATGGTCCCTTCACGACTTCACCGGCGATGGCCGAAGCCGCAATTCCTGTCTGGATCGCATAACATGGGAGATAGGCATGATCCGACCCGATATCTGCAATGGTACTGTCTTTTGGTATGTAGGATACAACTGTCTCCAGTCGTTTGGATAATTTTTCGCTATTCATCATTTCACCTTATCAATCTGGATTCATTCTTCCCTTCCCTGTACCGGGAAGGATTTTTCCGCTTCGATACCATTCTACCCAATTTCCAGGCATAAAAAAAGCCCCCTGCCCATCAGGCAAAGAAGCTTTCCCTATTATTTGAGTGACAAGATCCAGTCTGCCATGGCATCAAGATTCTCATCTTCCACAAGTCCTGCCGGCATGATGCCTTTACCATTCTTGATCGTTTCCTTGATTTGATCTTTGGAAAGATCCGTTCCTTTCAATGCAGGTCCAGCTCCGCCTTCATAGTCGCCACCGTGACAGCTCATACAGTTTTCCTTGTAGTGTGCTTCAGGATCGAATTCACCGCTTGAAGCCTGCTCTCCGCCTTTTTCTTCTTCCTTTGCCTTGTCAGCCTTCTCTTCAGCATTATTCAATCCTTCAAGAGATAAGAAGAAAACAAGTCCGATACCAAGTGCCATAATGAGAATGAACGGAATGATTGGATTGCGATTCATGGCTTAACCCTCCTTCGTATGTATACCATCCAAATAGTACCCTATTTAACAATTTATATTTTACTGTAAAAACAGGGAAAGTAAAAGTCCTACGAATTAACTTTTCCATCTTTCTCACAATTTAGACACATTATGTTCGATTTTACGTCGAATTCTCTTAACCGTTTTCATTATTGACACAAAAGCAATCCGTTTCACAGGACTATCATCCTGTTCTGATTTGGTATCGCTAACATGAATCTCTCTCATTTCCAGTTGTTTTCCCAAAATAAGGGACCCGTTACCAAGGGTCCCCGGGCATCAGTGACATCCAATCAGCCTTGAGATCACCATGCGCTGGACTTCCGACGTTCCTTCGCCGATTTCGAGGAGCTTCGCATCGCGAAGGTACCTCTCCACATGATACTCCCTCATATACCCATATCCTCCGTGGATCTGGATCGCTTCATCGGCCACTTCCATACTGATTTCGGATGCATAGAGCTTGCACATGGACGCTTCCTTGGAAAATGGTCTGCCCTGATCCTTCAGCCACGCTGCCTTGTGCACCATGTTCCGGGCCAATTCGATCTTCATTGCCATGTCGGCCAGCTTGAACTGGGTCACTTGGAACTGGGAGAGCGTCTTTCCGAACTGCTTTCGCTCTTTGGCATATTGCAGGGCCTTATCAAAGGCTGCCTGAGCCACCCCCACAGCCATGGCACCGATCCCGATCCTTCCGCCGTCAAGAGTGACCAGGAACTGCTTGAAGCCCTCTCCTCGCTTACCAAGGAGGTTCTCCGCAGGAACCTCCACATCTTCCAGCACAAGTTCAGTGGTGTTCGAGGCGTGCAGCCCCATCTTTTCATAATTATCAATCACCTTGAAGCCTTTGGCATCTGTCGGTACGATGATTGCGCTGATTTCCTTGTTGCCGTCCTTTTTACCGGTGATAGCAGTCAGAGCCAGATGGTTCGCATAGCTGGCATTTGTGATGTAACACTTATTCCCATTGATTACCCAGCGGTCCCCTTGCTCCACTGCCGTCGTCTGGGTTCCACCAGCGTCTGATCCCGCATTCGGTTCGGTCAGCCCGAAAGCTCCGAAGCTCTCGCCCGTACAAATCGGCGTCAGATATTTCTCCTTCTGCTCTTCCGTACCGAACATGGAGATCGGTGCTCCTCCCAGGGAAATGTGGGCAGAGTACGTGATTCCTGTCGATGCGCATGCCCGGCTCAATTCTTCTGTCACGATGGCAAAGCTGACCGTATCCGCCCCGGCTCCGCCGTATTCTTCTGAAAACGGAAGACCCATCAGTCCGAGGTCCGCCAATTTTTTAAAAACGTCAGCAGGGAATTCCTTGGCCCGGTCCCTGTCAAGGGCACCCGGCGCCACCTCTTCATCTGCAAACTCTTTAATGGTTTTTTTGATCATTGCCTGTTCCTGTGTCAAATCAAAATTCATTTCCATCCCCCTTATCTGTCTGGCTTCCTGCCAAAAGCAGAAATGTATGCGCTATCATTTCCATTATAAAAGGATTAAATGAATTTTCTCAACTTTAAAAAACTTTATAATTTTCTGTAGTTATATTACAATATAAATAGTCAACAGGATCGCTCCCAGAGTCCCTCCGATGGAAAATGGAAGGATTTTGCGCCCGAAACCCGTAACCGACCATACAAAACAATGCAAATATAGGAGCGGTATCAGGACGCCTCTCTTCCCTTCAAAAAATGCATCCACGATGTGAACCGTCATAAAAAGAAGGATGAGAGCTGCAACCACATACACAAAAAGGGTAGGGATTCCTTTTTTGCTATAATGAATTGCCATGACCACAAGGAAAACGACAAATACTGCCAAAATCGCTGTTTGCAAAAGCGGTGACATTTCAGTAAAATAAATGACAAATACGGTGAGGCCGAGAGTCAGGGCCGATGCTGCAAGATGTGTGTACCCCCGAGAGGAAACGCTTTCACTTTCCCCTTTGGTGTAAAGGTTGAGAAGGTAGTCACAGTAGTGCTCCGGAAGCATGCTACTTTCTTTCCACCGTTTGATTTCGTTTATGATGATTGTTGTTTCTTTATCCTGTTGTTTGATTCCAATCACTGCCTAACCTATCAAGTATATGTATAAACTTCGTCACAGCCTGTCGAAATTCCTTTTTTGCCGAAAAAAAAACCGCCTCGGCGTACGCGAGACGGTTCTGGTTCCTATTCGAGGAAATCTTTCAAACGTTTGCTTCTGCTTGGATGGCGTAGTTTGCGCAGAGCTTTCGCTTCGATCTGTCGAATCCGTTCCCTGGTAACACCGAAAACTTTTCCGACTTCTTCCAAGGTACGGGTCCTTCCGTCATCAAGTCCAAAGCGAAGACGCAGAACGTTTTCTTCACGGTCTGTCAAGGTATCGAGTACATCCTCGAGCTGTTCCTTCAAAAGTTCGTAAGCAGCATGCTCTGATGGTGACTGTGCTTCTGCATCCTCAATGAAGTCGCCGAGATGTGAATCATCCTCTTCCCCGATCGGTGTTTCCAATGAAACAGGTTCTTGGGCAATTTTCAGGATTTCCCTTACTTTTTCCGGTGTAAGGTCCATTTCTTCTGCTATTTCTTCAGGCGCGGGCTCCCGACCGAGATCTTGAAGAAGCTGGCGTTGGACACGAATCAGTTTATTGATGGTCTCCACCATATGGACAGGGATACGGATCGTCCTGGCCTGGTCAGCGATGGCACGGGTGATGGCCTGACGGATCCACCAAGTGGCGTACGTACTGAATTTGAACCCCTTGCGGTAATCAAATTTCTCAACCGCTTTAATAAGGCCCATATTCCCTTCCTGGATCAAATCAAGGAATAACATACCCCGACCGACATAACGCTTCGCAATACTGACCACAAGTCGAAGGTTGGCTTCTGCAAGGCGGCGCTTCGCCTCTTCGTCCCCTTCTTCGATTCTTTCGGCAAGATTGATTTCTTCTTCTGCTGATAGCAGGTCGACCCTTCCGATTTCTTTCAGATACATACGGACCGGATCATTTATTTTGACGCCGGGAGGGACACTGAGGTCATTCAGATTGAATTCCTCTTCCTCTTCCTCTTCCTTTGCCAATTCAGGGGCACTCGGATCGTCATCTTCATCACTTTCTTTGATGATTTCGATGCTTTGTTCACCTAAGTGCTCGTAAAATTCATCCATTTGATCAGAGTCCAATTCGAAGCCCGATAGTTTATCGGCGATATCCTCATACGTGAGGACACCTCTCTTCTTACCCTGATTCACTAAAAATTCTTTCACCTGATCAACGGTCAATTCAGACGCTATTTGTTTGGAACGCGCGGACTTTTCAGCCATGTGTTCCCCTCCTTCCAACTTCCTGGCAAAACTATAAAGACTTACGCAGCTGTAAGATTTCCATCGCAATCTCTACTTCCTTGCGATAATCATTTCTTCTCTCAGCTTCTTTTCTTTCCTGTTCTTTTTCCTTTATCTTCAACATCTTTTGATGTTTTAAGACCTGTTTCACATAATCCATCAGTTCATCATCGGTGCATTCTTCGCTGATGGACATCATTTCGATCTCCGTCACCACCCGCCTCAAACGCTCATCGCTCAGATAGCCAATGAATCCGCGGGCGCCTGGTGGCAGGCCTTCTTCATAATACCCGAGAAGATAGGTGATGATCGCCTGGTGCTCATCTACGTTGAGACTGACACCTGCAAGCCAATCCTGAACCTTATACGCAATGTTGGGGTCCCTCATCATATGGGCGATTAAGCGCCTTTCGGCATTTTGATATGCAGGAAGGAGCTGTGACTTCCGGTTGAAGGGAGCAGCCACGGGTGCGGGGCTTTGTTGTACCTTCTTTGACCGGGGTGCTCCTGTCTGCCCCATCTGCTGCTGCAGGGCATCCAGCGATAGATCAAACTCATCGGCGAGGTTTCTCAGATAGAAGTCTTTTTCAACGGCACTGCTCAAGCCGACGATTTCCTTGAGTACCTCTTCGATATAGGCGAGCCGATCTCCTTCATCATTCAGGTTTTTATTCAGCTTGTAATAGCGGAGTTTGAACGCCATGAATGTCAGAGCCGCCCCTATTACATCCTGCTGAAACTTTTCGGATCCATAGGTGGAGATGTAGTCATCGGGGTCGAGCTGCTCCGGAATGGCGGCGATGCGGATATTCATGCCGTGGTTCGTCAGGAGATTTCCTGCCCTGAACGCGGCTTCGATCCCCGCAGAGTCGCCGTCATAACAAATCACGACGGTATCCGTGAGTCGTTTGATCAGTCCGATCTGTTGCTCGGTCAAGGAGGTCCCCATTGTGGCGATCCCATTCTCGACTTCCGCCTCGTTTGCGGAAATGACGTCTGCAAACCCTTCAAAGAGGATCGCCTGCTGTTTCCGCCTGATTGAGGCCCGAGCACCATGGTAATGATAGAGGATTTTACTCTTATTGAAGATTTTCGTCTCCGGACTGTTCAAGTATTTCGGTTCATCGCCTTTTTGGAGGCTCCGTCCCGAAAAGGCGACCGTGTCTCCTTTGGGGTTCTGGATGGGAAACATGATCCTGCCCCTGAACCGGTCCAGGAAGGATTGGTCCCTTTCCCTTCTGACCAGGAGCCCGGCCTCTTCCATGAGTTCGAGGGGATATCCCCTCTTTTCCAGAAACTTGACTGTGAAATCCCAATTGGGAAGCGACCAACCGATTTTGAACTTCCGGATGCTTTCGGTTGTGAACCCCCTGGCAAGCAAATATTCCAGTGCATCCTGACCCTCTTTTGTATTAAGGAGCAAATGATGGTAAAATTTACTCAAAAGTTCATGGGCCTCGATCATCCTCTTCTCGTCTTCAAGTTGAGCATGATCTACATTCGGGGTGGAAGGCGTGACGTCAATTTCCTCTCCAACCTTCTCACCAAGCTTTTGAGCTGCTTCCTGGAAGGACATGCCGTCTACATCCATAAGGAATGTAAAGGCGTTACCCCCCGCACCGCAGCCGAAGCAATGGAAGATTTGTTTATCAGGTGAAACAGAAAAAGATGGAGTGTTCTCTCCATGAAATGGGCAGAGCCCAAAATAGTTTCGACCCTGTTTCTTCAGTTGCACATAGTCGCTTACAACATCCACGATGTCCGTGGATGATAAAATTTTATTCAGCTTCTCTTCAGGGATTCTTTCTGACACTATTCATCACCTGTTTTATAAATGTCCCTCATAAGTTGATTCGATAAATTTTATCAATCTCCTGCAATTTGCGACAATAAATTCTCGAAGTTTGCGGAAAAAGTTTCCCGGTCTGATTGGGTAAATGCCTTGGGACCTTTTCCATACTTCCCTTTTCTACGTTCCTTAGCGGCAAGATACCTGTAATCGAGGGCCGTGGCAATCGTTTCTTCCCTGTATGCTTTTCCCCTGGGGGACAGTGCATAAACGTGCTTGGGCAGGACAAGACTGGCAAGCCCTATATCCTGGGTGACGAGCACATCGGAAGATCGGACGTGATTCATGATGTACAGATCGGCTGATTCCTTAGAACTATCAACATAGATCCATTCACCTGCTTCAGGCTCACTTTTCCGGTGGGCATGGGAAGCGACGAATACAACCCCGAATCCGTATCTTCTTGAAATCCGGCTGATTTCCTCCTTGACAGGACAAGCATCAGCATCCACGAATACACAAGGATGATATGGGTCATACCTAACTATTCTACATCACTCCATGTAATCCTTCTCTCCCGGATAACTTTCCTTGGGATCAAGGAAGAATTTGTCGAAAAAAACCCTCTTCAGGACTTGACATATCACAATAATTAGTTTATTCCTTAAGAGTTTAGTCTAAACCTATTTTAAATATTTTTATCACAATTTTTTATTATAGTATATCCCCGGCTATTTGACCACCCATAAAACTCATTCTCTTCACGATTCCACCTTCTTGCTTCTCCACTTTAGGTTGAAGTCCCCAAGCACAGAAAAACCGGACCACCACGATCATGATGGTCCGGGTAAAAACACTCAGGATTTCTGATAGATATTCGTGATGACATTGGCCGTCTCTTCAACGGCTTTATTCGTCACGTCGATGACATGACAACCGATGCGTCCGGTGATCGCTTCGAAGTATGTAAGTTCTTCTTCGATTCTTTTAATGTTTGCATAGCTTGCCTGGTCGTTCAATCCGAGGGATTTCAACCGTTCCCTTCGGATCGTATTCAGTTTGTCCGGACTGATCTTCAGCCCGAAGCATTTTTCTGGAGGAACCTTAAAAAGCTCCTCGGGGGGATCGACTTCAGGCACAAGGGGGACATTTGCCACCTTATAACGTTTGAGTGCCAGATATTGTGATAATGGCGTCTTGGATGTCCTTGATACGCCCACCAAAACGATATCCGCCCTGAGAAGGCCCCTTGGGTCCCTTCCATCATCATACTTCACGGCAAATTCGATGGCCTCGACTTTTTTGAAATAATCGTCGTCCAGTTTCCGGACCGTACCCGGTTCAAACAGCGGTTCCTTTTGATATGACGATTGATATGTATCCATGAGGGGTCCGATGATATCGAACGCATGGAGGTCTTCCACCTTCGCCTTCGCCTTGATATAGGCGCGCATTTCAGGTTTCACAAGGGTATAGACGATCAGCCCTTTCGTCAGTTTTGCAAGGGAGATTACTTCATCGATATTTTCCAATTCTTCGATATACGGGAAGCGTTTAATGACCGTATTCTTAGAACCATCGAACTGGCTGATGGCTGCCTTGGTCACTAGTTCGGCCGTTTCCCCGACGGAGTCTGATACCACATAGATAATCGGTTCTTTCACGATCATTCACCACCTGTTAATATTCATCTGCCAGTGCAACGAACGCCTTTGTGACATTCGTCTTTGTAATCCGCCCTGTTACTTCAAGATCTCCATTATCCGTTTTCCGGACAACAGGGACGGAGTCGATCTGCTTATGGATCAAATCCTTCGCGACGCCGATCAACGGATCATCCTTCTCGCATGTCGTGATATTCGGCATCCTCGTCATGATGATATTCACCGGAAGCGTACTCAATTCCTGCTTTCCGATGCTTGCCCTTAGAAGATCCTTCCGGGAGAGGACCCCGACCAGATAGGAATTCGCATCAACTACGAACAGTGTCCCCACATCTTCGAGGAACATCGTCACGATTGCATCATAGACTGAGACATTTTCATTCACGACCACAGGAATGGATTGATAATCCTTCACGTAGATTTTCTTCAGGTTTTCTGTCAGCAGCTGGGTTCCCGTCTTACCGGTATAGAAATACCCCACCCGGGGCCTTGCATCAAGGTAACCCGCCATGGTCAGAATGGCCAGATCCGGTCTCAGGGTGGCACGGGTCAAGTTGAGTCGGTCGGCGATCTGTTCTCCCGTGATGGGCCCATTATCTTTCACGATCTGCAAAATCGTTTCTTGACGTTTATTCAGTTCCATTTTCCTTCACCACCTAACGACCCTTTTTCAAAATGTTATACTGTATACTAAATATTATATACTAATGAGTCAAAATGAAAAGAGTATTATCTTTTCCCTTTATGTGTAAACTATATCGGAATATTAGACCTGTAAAAGAGTATCCTGTTTCCAGGGAAACATCAACTCTTTTTCACTTTGAGCGAACAATGGTTGTCAAGAAGAAAATCCCATGATAAAATAGCTAACACATTCATAACGTAAGCAATGACGGATAGATAAGTAACCGCAGCCTTAAGCGACCGGGGATGGTGGAAGCCCGGAACAGCGGAGAAACGGCGATCCCGAGCTCATACAATCGAAAGTGGATATGCCTTTTGCATATCAACTAGGGTGGAACCGCGAGCCAAAGCTCGTCCCTAGGCCTATAGTGCCTGGAGACGAGCTTTTTTTATTGGCCGGCACCCTTATCCAAAAAAGGAGTGACAGATTATGTCGATGGAACAAGTAGTAAACCTTGCCAAGCACCGCGGATTCGTCTTCCCAGGATCCGAAATCTACGGTGGCCTTGCCAACACATGGGATTACGGTCCCCTTGGCGTGGAGCTGAAGAACAACATCAAGAAAGCATGGTGGAAAAAATTCGTTCAGGAATCCCCTTATAATGTCGGTCTGGATGCCAGCATCCTGATGAACCCCAAAACATGGGAAGCTTCCGGCCACGTTGGGAACTTCAATGATCCGATGATCGATTGTAAAAAATGCAAAACCCGTCATCGTGCCGATAAATTGATCGAGAATGCCCTTGAAGCAAAAGGGATGGAGATGATCGTCGACGGCCTCCCGTTCGAAAAGATGGAAGAGATCATGAAAGAACATGAAATCGTCTGCCCTGACTGTGGAGCGCAGGATTTCACAGAAATCCGTCAGTTCAACTTGATGTTCAAAACGCATCAAGGTGTAACTGAATCCTCAACGAATGAAATCTTCCTTCGTCCGGAAACGGCCCAGGGGATCTTCGTCAACTTCAAGAACGTACAGCGTTCCATGCGTAAAAAAATGCCTTTCGGTATTGCACAGATCGGTAAGAGCTTCCGAAATGAAATCACGCCGGGTAACTTCACGTTCAGAACACGCGAATTTGAACAGATGGAGCTTGAATTCTTCTGTAAGCCCGGTGAAGATCTTGAATGGTTCTCTTACTGGCGCGAATTCTGTAAGAACTGGTTGCTGAACCTTGGTCTAAACGAAGACAATATGCGCCTTCGCGATCACGACGAAGACGAACTGTCCCACTACAGTAACGCAACAACCGATATCGAGTACAAATTCCCGTTCGGATGGGGCGAACTGTGGGGTGTGGCTGACCGTACAGATTTCGATTTGAAGCGCCATATGGAGCATTCGAATGAAGACTTCCATTACATGGACCCGCAAACCAATGAAAAATATGTGCCTTATTGCATCGAGCCTTCCCTCGGAGCAGACCGTGTGACACTTGCCTTCCTATGTGATGCATTCGAAGAAGAGGAGCTTGAAAACGACTCCCGTACCGTCCTCCGCTTCCATCCTGCACTTGCACCATACAAGGCTGCCGTGCTTCCACTTTCGAAGAAGCTATCGGATGAAGCGTTCAAAGTGTATGAAGAGCTTTCCAAAGACCTGATGATCGATTTCGATGAGACGGCTTCCATCGGGAAACGCTATCGTCGCCAAGATGAGATCGGTACGCCGTTCTGCATTACGTATGACTTTGATTCTGCTGAAGACGGCCAAGTGACGGTCCGCGATCGTGATACAATGGAGCAGGTTCGCATGCCGATCAGCGAAGTAAAAAGCTTCCTGGATGGTAAAATTAACTTCTAAATGAAACAAGACCTCCACGCCTGAGCATGGGGGTCTTTTCTATCCAATCCAACAAAAGAAAGGACCGCTCCCGGCAAAAGGGGGCGGTCCTTCTCACTCTATTCACATCACACTAGAATAAATCCTTCAGGTTGTCCATCTGGTCCAGAAATCTTCTTGATTTCAAGTGCAAACCGGAGTATTCGTCGTAATAGGTCCGGATCACCTTTTTTAATTCGGCCTTTGTTTCATCCTTCACCGATACATTCCCCAACCGGTTGATATCAAAGTAATAAAAGACCCTGAGTAACTTGACCGTCCCCTGTTTCAAAGGGAGGGCGTGGGAGTCCTTGTGGACGCACCGGTGGCAGATGAAACCATTTTCCCGGAATGAAAAGGAGAAGGTCCCTTCCTTCTCGCCGCACACAGAGCATCCATCGAGGTTCGGATAAAGCCCCAAGACCGGCAGCATCTTCATTTCAAAGATATGGACGAGGATCTCTGGATCCACTTCATCATCAAGATAATGCAGGGATTGGTGGAGAAGCTCGAACAGGAAAGGATTCGGCTTCCGGTCCTCCGTTGCCTTATCGAGCAGCTCCACCATGTATGTGGCGTAGGAGGTTTTGAATAAATCTTCCCGGATATGACGGAGTGACTCGACCATCTCCCCCTGCTGGAGGGTACCGAGACCGTTTCCTTTGATGTACATGAAATAGCCATATGTAAATAACTGTGATATGGCGGAAAGACGGCTGTTGGGCTTCTTAGCACCGCGAGCCATCAGTCCCACCTTACCGAATTCTCTTGAAAAGACGGTAACGATTTTATTCGTTTCGCCGTAGTCATTCGTCCTGATGACGATTCCTTCACATTTCTGTAGCATAAGGCCACCTCCCGACGTCCATTTGTCCGGGTGATGACAAACTCGTTTACGTTATGGGAAAATCCGCTTCTGAATTCTCCTCATCAAATCCTGTTATTTCATCACTTGAATCTTTTTCGAGTTCTTTAAAAAGCAGATACGTGTCGATACTTCCTGTTTGCGAAAAGAACTTCCAGGTTAAGTCTAACATTTAAAACCCACCTTTCTGGATTTAAGCTAGTAAGACCTTTCATGTGATTAGAGTGAGCATTTCCCGCAGATTTGATGTGTTCTAAATATTGTTAATCCTGAGATCAATATTCATCATCATTGAAGCCATAATCTTTCAGGTTCGAAGCACGGTTGCGCCAATCTTTCTGGACCTTCACCCAAAGTTCCAGATAAACCTTCGATCCCAGGAGATTTTCGATATCGATCCTGGCTCTCTTTCCGACTTCTTTCAGCATGGCTCCGCGTTTACCGATGACGATCCCCTTCTGTGAATCACGTTCGACGATGATCGTGGCAAGGACGTCGATGAGGTTATTGGAGTCTTTCCTCTCCATCTTGTCGATGACGACCGCAATGCTGTGCGGAATCTCTTCACGGGTCAGATGCAGCACCTTTTCCCTGATGAGCTCGGATACGATGAAACGCTCCGGATGATCCGTGATCTGATCGGCTGGATAAAATTGAGGCCCTTCCGGCAGACGGTCCTTCAATAATCCAAGGAGCTGGTCGACATTATTCCCCTCAAGGGCTGAAATCGGCACGGTGGCCGCGAATGGATACAGTTCGTTATATTTCTGGATGATCGGTAAAAGCTCATCTGGATGAACCTGATCGATCTTATTCAAAATGAGGAAGACGGGTGTCTTGACTCCTTTGAGCTTCTCGATGATATAGTGATCACCCTTGCCTAGGCCTTCTTCGACATTGATCATGAAAAGGATCACATCGACTTCCTTCAGGGTATTCTGTGCGATCTTGACCATGAAATCCCCAAGCTTATGCTTTGGTTTATGGATTCCCGGTGTATCGATGAAGATCATCTGCGCTTCATCGGTCGTATAAACTCCCTGTACTTTATTACGGGTCGTTTGTGGCTTATCGCTCATAATGGCAATTTTCTGGCCGATGACACGGTTCAAGAATGTCGATTTTCCGACGTTCGGTCTTCCGATGATGGAAATAAAACCTGATTTGTATTGATTACTCATGTAAATCCTCCGGTGAAAAAGCTCCCGGCAACAACTCTGCAACTGTCAGTTCCTGAACATCTCCGTTCAGATTGGTAAGGACGACCCGCATGTCTTTCGGACAAAGCTCCGAAATAACCTGACGGCACGCTCCACATGGAGGGACCGGTCTCTTCGTATCCGCTACGACGGCAAGCATGGAGAAATCTTTATCGCCTTCTGAGTACGCCTTGAATAAGGCGGTCCGCTCAGCGCAATTGCACATGCTGTATGCCGCGTTCTCGATGTTGCATCCACGATAGACCTTCCCGTTCTTTGTGAGGAGGGCTGCCCCTACCTGAAACCGACTATAAGGGACGTATGCTAGTTCTCTTGCTGCCTTTGCTTCTATTATCATTTGTTCAACATTCATTCGTTTGATTCTCTCCTTTTTCCCTTACCCCTTCATTTTACTACACTTTTTCTGAAATGACATGGGATGTTATCAAATTGTTAATAAATAGTTAGATAATTCAAATAACTTATTCTTTCTGTTCTCTTTTCCCTTCCTCCATTAAAACGCTTTCAGCCCGGAAAATCAAATGTCCCCAAAAAGGGGACATTGATTTAGAAAATCGCCACTATTTTCGGTATGAAAATGATCAAGCCGATAATGGCGGAACAGATGGCAAAAAGCAGCACGGCCCCCGAACCCAAGTCCTTGGCCAACTTGGCTAGAGGATGATAATCCGGGGTCGAAAGGTCAACCGCTTTCTCGATGGCCGTATTCACCATTTCGAGGGAATGCATCAGGAAGATCAAGATGAGGATGACCATCCATTCCACTTTTGACACGTGGAGCAACGCCGCCATGACGAGGACAATCATGCCCATGCATGTATGGATTCTGAAGTTCTGCTCGGACTTCCAAGCGCTCACCACCCCTTCCGATGCATAGCCGAATGACCTCATCAGCTTCTTGAAGCCGCCCTTAGCCCCTTTGGAGTCCATATGCGTCCAGGATATCCCTTTGTCTCTGGAACATCCTCTCTTCGTCTTCTTTCTCCATATGGTCGTATCCAAGCAGATGGAGGAAACCATGAAGGGCGAGGAAGCCCAGTTCCCTTTCGAAAGAATGACCGTATTCTTCTGCCTGCTCACGCGTGCGTTCGATAGATATCACGATGTCTCCGAGGATCCGCGGCATCCCTTCCCCGATGATTTCCACTTCGTCCTCTCCAAGCTCTTCGAGTGCGAAGGAAATGACATCCGTCGCCTGATCCTTCTCTCGGTAATCCCGGTTGATTTCACGGATCCGTTCATTGGACACGAAGGTGACGGACACTTCACTTCCTTCTTCGATCCCTTCTTTGCCGGCGGCAAAATCCAGGATGGACAAGACGAGCTCCGAATCCTTATCCGATATCTCTTCCGTTTCATCTATCATATCAATATTCAAGATCATGTTCATTCTCCTTTTGCTTGTTCTTCCGGGTATTCTATCCTTGGATGGAAGATCCCGTTCAATGTCTCGCACAGGGCCCTTTTCACTTGCTCCAGTTGTTTCAGTGTAATATCACATTCATTGAACTGCCCGTCCTGGAGCCTGTCCTGGACGATGGAATGAATCAGGTTCTTGATCTCCTCCTGTGTGGGAGACGACTTTGAGCGTACGGCAGCTTCCACGCTATCTGAGATCGAGATGATCGCCGCCTCGATGGTTTGCGGCTTCGGACCAGGATAACGATACTCCTCTTCCTTCACATCTTTCCCCTGTTCCTTCGCCTTATAATAAAAGAATTTCAACAGGGTGGTACCGTGGTGTTGCTCTGCGATATCAATAATCTCTTTAGGAAGCTTATGCTTCCTCAGCATGTCTGCTCCGTCCGTCGTATGACTAATGATAACATCCCGGCTCGTTTCAGGCGATACCCGGTCATGGGGATTTTTCCGGTTCATCTGATTTTCGATGAAGAACTGGGGACGCTTCGATTTACCGACATCGTGATAATAGCATCCCACGCGTGCAAGAAGGCCATTGGCTCCGATGGCTTCACACGCAGATTCGGCGAGATTGGCCACCATGACGCTGTGGTGATAGGTACCAGGAGCCTCAGTCAGCAGCTTCTTCAGAAGTGGCTGGGTCGGTCTCGAGAGCTCCATGAGTCGCATGGAAGACAAGATTCCGAAGCCTGCTTCGAAAAAGGGAAGGAATCCGATTGTGAAAATGGATGAACCCACTCCTGAGATCAATGCAAATATGAAGTAGTAGAGATACTCCGTATTCGTATAGGATGTTCCACTAAGCAGGATCAGGAACGCAAGGACCAAGACGTTCACCAGCGCAACAAAAAGACCGGCACGGAGGATATTGGACCGTTGATTCTTACTCACAAGGAATAATACCCCTGCAACTCCGCTGAACAGGGTGTAAATGGCGATTTCAAAATCGATTGCACCCGTGAACGGATGGTGGAAAATCACACTCGAGCAGGCAGACAGGATGAAGACCATCATCATGGCGATTCGCTCGTTCAACAGGATCCTGAGGATCATGCCGCTGAACGCTGCAGGGAGTATGTAGGCAATATCATTGAACTGAAGCTGCTCAAGAAGTCCGACAATCTTCATGATCAGCAGGGAAATGACGAAAATGATGCTTGTGAGCAACAGATAATTCTGCTTTCTTTCTTCCGTGATCTGAAGGGTGTAGAAGAAGTAATACAATGACCCGATGATGACAATCACAAAGATCGCGAGACCGAGGAATGGTTTAACAGAGAAACTGTTGTCGACCATCCCGAGCGCCTTCAGGATTTCGTATTTTTTCGGCGTCACGAGTTCTCCGTCTTCTACGATGACACCGCCTTCAATGATTTCCACGGAGCTGACATTGGCAACCGCCTGTTTCTTCAGTTCTTCCGTCTTTTCTTTATCATAATATTCCGTTGGCTCGAGGGCCAGGTTCCCGAGATCGATGGCCACCTGAAGGAGATTGCCGTTAAATGAAAATTTGGAAATCCGCTGTTCGAGTTCCAATCGTGCTTCCTTCAGGTCCTCTTCCTTGACGTGGTCCTGCATGATCACCTGCATCTGGGTAGATACCACCGTTTCGACGCGGTCAAGGTCTTCGCCTGATGCTTCGAGCATGGTCAACAATCGATCATCCTTGAGCGTATCCGCTGCATCGTTTTCCTTCGGCAGCTTCTCTTTCAGCTGATTGAGCTGATCGTTCAGTTCTTTTTTGGAAGGAGGCTTCAGATCATCCTGGTTCTTTTCCTCGTATTGTTTTTTCACATCCTTGACGCTCTCGATCATGGAATGGACCAGAGTATTGGAATTGTCGATAGCCCCTTCCTTCGGGGTATACACCTTCCCGACCTCCATTTCCGCTTCTTGTTTCTTTTTCTCCGTCGCTTCGGCATCGACGAATTTCTTCGGCGCCCTGATGGTCGTCTGTGCTTCTTCATACAAATGGATATCCAGGGTTTTCGGTTTTACATTTCCATATAGGACCCCGAAGACGATGAGCCCCAGGAGGATGAATAGCAGATTTGTGAATAGTCTGTAGCTTAGGATGCTTCTTATCTTGTTCAATAACGGGTGCGTGCGCATAGTGACCCCCCTGTTGTAACGGTTACCGGCAACATACAGCCGGTCCAGGAAATACATATGTAAAATGATAGCAGTTTTTTACTTATTTATCTATGTATAAAAGGGTACAAAAAAGATTGATCCTCGCCGCGCATGGCGACATGACGCGCGAGATCAATCCTGGTATTATCCTTGTTGTTCGTTTTTTTCGTACGCATCGATGATTTTAGCCACAAGAGGGTGGCGGACCACATCTGCCTGCTCAAGGTAGATGAATTCCACTCCCCTGACGTCCTTAAGGATCTTTTCCGACGAAATCAAGCCCGATTCACTCCCACGAGGAAGGTCTACCTGGGAACGGTCACCCGTGATGACCATCTTGGAATCAAACCCTAATCGAGTCAGGAACATCTTCATCTGTGCCTTGGTCGTATTCTGGGCTTCGTCCAGGATGACAAAGGCATCATCCAGGGTCCGCCCCCTCATATAGGCAAGGGGGGCAATCTCGATGGTGCCTCTCTCGATGAGGCGGGCAGTATGCTCCGCTCCCAGCACATCGTGAAGGGCATCATAGAGCGGCCTCAGATAGGGATCCACCTTCTCCTTCAGGTCACCAGGCAGGAAGCCGAGGCTTTCTCCGGCTTCCACCGCTGGCCGTGTGAGGATGATCTTCTTCACCTGACCGTTTTTCATGGCATGTACGGCCATGACTACTGCGAGATAGGTCTTCCCTGTACCGGCAGGGCCGATGCCGAAGACAAGATCTTTCTTCCTGATTGCTTGGATATATTGTCGTTGACCAAGGGTCTTGACCCTGATTGATTTACCCTTGGCATTCTTTGTGATTTCTTCTTGATAAAGGTCTGCAAAATACTCAAGCGTCCCTTGTTTCCCCATTTCAATGGCATACAGCACATCCCTTGAACTGATGTTGATGCCTTTTCGGATAATGGCAACAAGCTGATCGGCAATTTCGACCGTCAGGCGCACCTCTTCGTCCTTACCGGATACGAGAAGCTCCTCTCCCCGGGTGACGATTGAAACGCTGAGTTCCGTTTCCAACAATTTTAAATGTGAATCCGATACCCCAAAGAGCGCGACGGCTTCATTCGGGTTCTCAAGCTGCAATTTCATTAAGATTTCGTCTGACATTCGCTAGTCTCCTTGAATGAGTGGTTGTCCTACTGCAATATTTTCTATTACCTTAAAGTGAATGGTTACCCTAACTTTACCATTCTCGAACTTCTCATGCAAAATTTTTTCTCCCTTTATTTCCGCATCGTCCGGAAGTTGGGATAGAAGGTTGTTCCGTGCAAGCTTCCTTGCTTCTGCAAGAGCTTGTTTTTTTGTATATGTGCGGTCCACCACTTCTTTCTCTTTGATGGAAGTGTCGGTTATGGCAATCGGCGTTTCCCACTTCAAAAAGCGGAGCCGTTTTGTATTCACTTCTTTTACGGATTCCTTATATTCCGGATCCCCGAATCCCCATACAGGAAGCTTCCACCCGGATATCCCCACGTGGAAACGTCTCTTCTCGTTTCCTGTAAAGACGGAAAATGTTGAATGGAGGGGCAGATCGACGCTCGTCTTATACCAAGTTTCCCCGAAGACTTCGCCTTTAGCAGGTACGCCCTTTGGTTTATCCTCAGTACCGATCAAGCCGGATACAAGCAGCTGTCCCTTTTCAACATAATCGGTGACTGCCACCTTCGGATCGCCCTCTTCGACGAACATACGGACGATGACCGCTTTCTTGCTAGCCACAAGGTGCTGTGCACCCGTTACTTCCCCTGGCTCAGGAGCGTTCTTCTCCACTACTTGGAAGTGGAAGGTTGTCCCCTTAAGGTCCACACCGACCCATGTGATATTATCCATGCGATACGATAATTCCCTCTGGATGGTTTCCACATCCGGCACGGTAAACTGCATTTTACCAGTAGACAGTCCCAGCGACTTCAATTCTTTCCTCATTTGATGCTCGACTTCCGGGGACGCCCCCTTGATCTCGATTCCCCAGATCATATTCGAGAGGACGAAGATGATGGCGAAGAAAGCGAGGGCTCCCGCGAGGAAACCCGAGTTCTTCCATATCCGTTTCAAAAGGAACGGCCCCCCTTCCCCTTTCAGGAAGGAAACCCTGCAGTCGAACGGTCGCACAGCATGCCTCAGCTTATGTACATCACTGAATGCAATCTGGAATGTGATGGATTCCGGGGTCTTCCTTTTCACATCCCACACTGGGACCCCCGTCTTTAATAAGGCGTTGAGGACAGGCTCCATTACCCTGCCTTCGATTTTGACCATGACCTTTCCATTGATAAAGGTGACCCATTGATTCTTCAAAGTCCATTCCTCCTACTCATCTAAATAGATTACTTCAACGACTTTCCCCTGTAAGAGGATTTCCTCAGGAAGGATGATTTTGATCACAAATTGTTCCCCCTTGATCAGAAGTTGCCCCTGCTTTAGGAGCAATCTCACTTCATTATCCGCAAAGGTCAGGAGCCCCCTGTGGTTTTCTATATAAATATGGATTTGTCCAATCATTGTGATGCGGGGTAGGTCCATCATGACATCTTCCGGTAGATCCATCTTCTCCGTCATCCATTTGCGCATCTCCTGGAGCCAGTTTTTTGCCATAAAAAAAGAACCCCCTTTCATCTCATAGGTATGAATGAATCGGGAGATATATGTATGGCCATTGTATAAAAACCGGGTTTCCTAAAAGCGTTGAACCACCAATTCAACCAAGATCACCCCGCCTTTCGGAATGAAGTACGTTCACCCATCGAATAGCATAGGATATTCCGAAAACGTTGAAGGGATTGAGAAACATGTATTACGATCCAAAAAGGATCCACCATACACACGTCTACTCCTGGAATGCCGGGTCCATTCCTTCTTATGTGAACGGTCCTGTAGAAAGACGAACATATCATCCACCGTACCATCATCATGGTGATCCCGCCCATCCTCTTCACTACTATGGCCCTGGACCGTCCATGAGTGCCTCAACCACTTACCACCTACCTGTTCCTGTGCCGGAAAGGGACATGGCTATAGAACACAGGAATGAAAACAGCAATAATAATGCCGTGTATTTCGGCCGAACACCTGATGAGTGGATCACTCACACGAACTTTCTGGTCAATGAAGGGCTGGAAGATGTCAAAAGGGGAATAAATGCCACCCACATTCTTCAGGAATTCATTTTAATGGGCGTCCTTGTGGGAAAAGGGTACACTCCAGAAAAAGCATATAAAACGGTGGAAGAATGGGAACGAACAGGTGCATCGAAACTTCTTCAGCAAAGCAAAAACATGTAAAGGTATGATTTTGCCCTAGTAATCCCTCCTGTTCTCCTCCATTCATACTAAAAGGGAGTGCGATTATAAGAATAATCACACTCCCTCCCTCATTTAAGAACCAATTGTTTTCCAGAAATTCTCAAGGTCATTTCGCCATAAGAAAAAGGTGAGGTTTATATTGCACCTCACCCTTTCGAGATTCCTATGAAGTGGACCACCGCTTGTGACCCGTACTCTGAACTTGCCACCTAACGAAATGAAGGTGGCGCACTGTTCACAGTTTATTATTTTCGATGATGTCTTCTTCTCGACCTTGGCGCTCCGAAAACTTCGGAGTATATGAACCCTTTCACTACATCATCCTGACTGTGAAAATCAAGGTCGATGCGCTTCTTCCGAATGGTTTCAGCCTTTGCCAATGTTTTCTCCATCTGCTTCGATAACCGTTTTTCCTCTTCTTGCCAGGTATTGGTAATCGTATTAGCAGCGGTTGCCTTCTTCTCTTCAAAACGAGTCTGAAGGTTTGTAGCACTCTTTTTGACTTGTTTTTCGACTCTGGCTTTTGTTTGTTCGATTTCAGGTGACCGGGAAGGATTGCTGCCCGGGTTCGGCGTACGGGGTCTGTTCGTCTGATCCTTTCCCTTTTCTTTATTACGGCCGAAAAAGGCGGAGATCAGACCGATGACGATCGCAAATATCAGTCCTTCCATGAAGGCATCTCCTTTCCTTCAGGGACTTACTTATCCGTATCGTGTTTGTCCCCGGTCATTTTACCGATGGAATCTCTCATATCCGTATCGGCATCGATATTCTTAAGATTCATATAATCCATGACGCCCATGTTGCCAGAACGCAAAGCTTCTGCCATGGCAAGTGGTACTTCCGCCTCGGATTCCACAACCTTCGCTCTCATTTCCTCGACTTTTGCTTTCATTTCCTGCTCGTTTGCTACGGCCATTGCCCTTCTTTCTTCTGCTTTTGCCTGGGCAATCTTTTTATCTGCTTCAGCCTGCTCTGTTTGAAGCTCGGCACCGATGTTTTTACCGATATCCACGTCCGCGATATCAATGGACAGGATTTCAAAAGCCGTTCCTGCATCCAATCCTTTCGATAGGACTGTCTGCGAAATCAAATCAGGGTTTTCAAGTACCTTTTTGTGATTGTCGGAAGAACCGATCGTTGATACGATCCCTTCCCCTACGCGGGCAACGATGGTTTCTTCTCCAGCTCCACCTACGAGTCGGTCGATATTGGCACGCACCGTGATACGCGCTTTCGCTTTCACTTCAATCCCGTCCATCGCTACACCGGCGATGAATGGTGTTTCAATAACCTTAGGGTTAACACTCATTTGAACGGCTTCGAGTACGTCCCTTCCTGCAAGGTCGATGGCGGCTCCGCGTTCGAATGTCAATTCGATATTGGCACGGTGGGCAGCGATCAAGGCATTGACGACCCTGTCGACATTCCCCCCTGCAAGATAGTGACTCTCAAGCTGATTGATGGATACTTGCAGACCAGCTTTATGAGCTTTGATCAACGGATTGATGACCCTGCTCGGGATAACCCTTCTCAGTCTCATACCGATCAGCGTGAAGATGCTGATCCTTACACCTGCTGCTAGTGCTGAAATCCACAGCATCACAGGGACGAACGTGAATAGGATGGATAGGATGATGATTCCCACCACAATGGCGGCAATCAAGAGAATTGAACTTGTATCAATGACCATTTACACAACCTCCAATAATTTAGGTGATTTCCCTTACGACGATACGGGAACCTTCCACTTTTACAATCTTGATTTTTTCATTTGCTTTGATGAAGCTTCCTTCGGTGACGGCATCGATCCGCTCATCGTCGATGAGGATGGTGCCAGATGGTCGGAGTGGCGTTTTGGTTATGCCTTCGCGTCCGATGAGTTCCAATCTGTTGGCGTTTGAAACGTAACCGCTTTCCGTGGATGTTGAATCTCGCAAAATCATCTTATTGAATAGTCTCATTTTTTTACCAAACACCTTTACATACAGAATGATGGCGGCGATCGCTACAGCGATGGCTATTAGAATCGAGTAACCCATTTGCACAAAATCGCCTCCTGCCATAAAAATGCTGCCGATGACGGCTGCGGCCCCGAGCGTGCCGGCAATTCCTCCCGGGAGGAAAAACTCTGCTATCAACAATGCGATCCCTATGATGAAGAGGATTAGGGTTTCATAACCTGCGAGACCCGCCACCATATGACCATAGAAGAATAAAAGGAGCGAGCTGATACCGACTGTCCCTGCTACCCCGAATCCCGGAGAATAAAGTTCTACAATCAATCCCAGGCTTGCAAGTGACAGGAGGATCGGAACGACTACCGGATTCGTCAAGAAGCGGGCAAGCTTTTCTGCAAATGTTTCTTCCACATTCACAACAGAATCATCTTCAGCGCCTATCTTTTGAAGCAGTTCATCCATAGTGCTTACAGTACCGTCGGAATATCCGATTTTCTCAGCGTCTTTTGATCCCAAGGTCAACAGCTCACCCTTTTCAAGGTCGACTTCGGGGATGGACATAGAGTCGTCAGCCATCGCAATGGCATATTTCGGATCACGATCCTTGGATTCTGCAGCGCTTTTCATGGAAGACAGCCAATAGCTCTGTGCTTTTTTATCTGCTGCGTTCCCCTCTTGGTCGATGACAGCTGCAGAACCGAATTGCCCATTCGGCACCATATAGATTTCATCGGCGTGAAGGGCCAGGAACGCTCCGGCAGACAACGCCTTATGATTAACGAAGGCGACAGTCTTTGTATCGATTCCATCCATGAGCTGACCGATATCACCCGCGGCATCCACAAGACCACCCGGTGTGTTGAGATCGAAAATGATCACATCGGCACCGGCATCCTCCGCTTCCTTGACGGCACGTTCAAGGAAAGCATGCAGACCGCGTTCCACTTCTTTGTGGACGGGTATCACATAGGCCTCTTTGGCGGCGGCACCTGTCATCGGCTGGATCAGCGAATAACCGAAAAGGAACAGGAACAAAACCAATAATCCTTTTTTCAAACAGACCCCCTCGTTTCATTAAAATGATTCCCTGACTTATGTACGTTTGAGTTGGGGATCAGGTTTCATCTTTTTTGAGTTTTTCCATGTGGAATATTCTGGTTGAAAGAACAGAACGTGTTCAGGGCGGCTAGGCGGTATGACGGGCACACATCTGCAGGAGAGATCCGCGGGGCTGTTGATGCATGCTAATTACTAAAAAAGCCGGCAAGCAACTGCTTCCCGGCTTTTTCCTATGATAGATGGTGAAGAACAAGTTTATTGACGAGAGCCCCATCAGCTTTCCCTTTTACTTTGGGCATGATCGCTCCCATCACTCTACCCATATCAGCTTTAGATGAAGCGCCCACTTCTGCTACCGTCTCTTGGACGATGGCTGAAACTTCTTCTTCCGAAAGCTGCTTAGGCATATATATTTCGACGTAAGTCAGTTCTGCTTGGAGTTTCTCCACGAGATCGTCACGACCTGCGTTTTGAAACTCCTGGAGGGAGTCTTTCCGTTGTTTGACTTCTCGAGAAAGGACTGTCAACTCTTCGTCTTCAGAGAGCTGCTGTTTTCCGTGCTTGATGGCTTCATTTTGAAGTGAAGCCTTCAGCATGCGGATGACGGACAGCTTCTCCTTTTCTTTGTTTTTCATCGCTTGTTTCATATCATCATTTAAACGATCGAGAAGACTCATGGTTACACCCTCTCTTAGAACTTACGTTTTCTTGCTGCTTCTGATTTCTTTTTGCGTTTTACGCTTGGTTTTTCATAGAATTCGCGCTTTCTAAACTCTTGTAAAGTTCCTGTTTTAGAAACTGAGCGTTTGAAGCGACGAAGAGCATCTTCAAGCGATTCGTTTTTACGAACAACTGTTTTTGACATCTCTCTTTCCCTCCCTCCGAACACACTACACTTACATGTTCAAGTCAGAAATGGTTTGTACCAAATCCAAGGACATTGGATGTCCCTTTACTTAAGATCTTCCCTTGCTGAATTGTCACAAGGGGACAGAAAGTGTATGTCTTTCTTGGATGAATCCCATAAAGTACTAAAAGGAATCCATGTACTTTGCCATTATAATATATCCTATGTGATAGGTCAACAATTTATCCCGAATCAGGACATAAATAGGCATGTCCTCCGCGGTTTCCCCATAGATTTGAGTATGCTCTTCTATACAAGGCGGAAGGGAGACGATCCTATCATGGGATATATGTTGGCTTTCATTCTTTTCATCGCTTGCTTCCTATTCGGCATGACCTGGCTGAGGACCGGCCTGTTCAACCTCGCCAGTGATAATATCCGGAGATGGCTCCACTACCTGACCCATACACCGTTCAGGGGTGTTTTGACCGGGACGCTCCTGACGGCATTGATTCACAGTAGCTCTGCGGTCATGGTGTTGACAGTCGGACTTGCTTCCTCGGGTATGATCCCCTTCAGACAGACGATCGGGATCATGCTGGGTTCAAATATCGGAACCACCTTCACGTTGGAGATGTTCACACTCAACCTGAATATGCTCATCATCCCTGCTGCCGTCGTGGGGGCCATCCTCCTCTTGTTCGGATCTACGAATGGCAGGAGCTTCGGGATGACCTTGGTGGGCTTCAGCTTGATCTTCACCGCCATCATGGGCATCCAGCGCCTCGCTGAACCCCTGACCCATCATCCGGCGGTGAAAGGATACATGGAAAACATGGATCGCCATCTTTTCCTCGCCCTGTTGGTCGGCTGTCTTCTCACGGCCATCATCCAGTCCAGCACGGTGGTGACAGGAGTGGCCATGGGGTTTCTTGCAGCAGGATCAATCGGGATCGATACGGGCATCGCAGTGATGCTTGGGGCAAACGTGGGGACATGCATCACTGCCATCATGGCGAGCATTGGAGGAGGGCGGGAGGCAAAGCTCACGGCCTATGCACATGTGTGGCTTAACGTCATCGGTGTCGGACTTTTCATTCCCCTTATCCCCCTTTTAACGAGAGGCGTCCAAGCTTTGGCTTCTTCAGGGGATATGCAGCTTGCCCATGCCAGTGTGATCTTCAACCTTGTCTGCTCGCTCATGGTCCTTCCGTTCGCAGGAAAATTTGCCCGATTTGTTGAACGAATTCACGGTCCTAAAGAATGAGAATAAAAAAGGTAAGACACTATTAGATACGATTAAAGCACAATCAATATTAGTGTTTATACCGCCCCTCGGGTAGCCCGTGAGAGCCTCCCCGGCAAGCCTGCGGGGTCTCACATGAGCTACTCTTCCCACTAGAGTCATCGCCTTGCCCTCCAAGCAACCGCTGGAAACAATCGCATCTCATGAAACAAAGTAAAAACCCGAAAGAATCTGCCTTATCATAGGCAGATTCTTTCGGGTTTTACTGTACTTTTTTGTTCAAGCTTCGTTCCTACATATTAACTCAGTAGTCCGATTCTGCTGCCAGTCCCTGCATGATTTTCACGCCGGAGCTCGCACCAAGTCTTGTAGCTCCTGCTTCGATCATGTTTTGGGCATCTTCAAGGGAGCGTACTCCACCAGATGCTTTAACGCCGATATCAGGTCCGACCGTTTCCCTCATGAGGGTGATGTCGGCTACCGTTGCCCCACCAGTGGAGAATCCAGTAGACGTCTTCACATAATCGGCACCTGCCTCAACAGCAAGCTTGCATGCTTTAACCTTTTCTTCGTCGGTCAGAAGGCATGTCTCGATGATGACCTTTGACAGGGCTTTTCCTTTAGAAGCTGCCACGACCGCTTCCATATCCCGTTTCACCAATGCATCATCCCCGCTCTTGAGCGCGCCGATGTTGATGACCATATCCACTTCCGTCGCTCCATTGGCGATGGCATCCTTCGTTTCAAATGCCTTCACTTCTGGGGTGGAAGCTCCAAGCGGGAATCCGATCACTGTGCAGACCTTCACTTGAGTGCCTTCAAGCAGTTCGTGTGCATATGACACCCAGGTAGGATTCACACATACTGATGCAAATGTATATTCTTTTGCCTCTTGACAGAGGATTTCGACTTGTTCTTTTGTTGATTCCGGTTTCAGTAATGTATGGTCGATCATATTAGCAATTTGTTGAGCCATTCCAATCTCTCCTTTAAGCAGTTGTCCGTACCTCCATCATCATACCAAAATCCTCTGAAAAAGACGAGTATTTCTTGTTGGAAGATCACGCACCATTCCACCTATCATAACGATGAGACCGTTTTCTCCGACATTGCATTCTAGATCTTGTATACCCTTGCTTCATATGGTTTGAGCGTGATCGTGCTCGATTCTTCATGCGCTTCCACTTCATGATTGGCCAAGAGCAGCTGGGAGGACATCACTTGGATGTCTCCAAGATCCACTTCCGCACCTTCCGTCGATAAATTCGTGAGCACTACGACACGAGTGTCTTCAACGCTTCGGGTATACGCATAGATCTGCGGATGATCCTCAAGAAGCAGCTCGTAGACACCATATGTGAACACCGGCTCTGATTTCTTAAGTGCGATCATTTTCTTATAGAATGAAAGGATTGATTCTGGATCCTTTTCCTGTGCGGATACATTGATCTCCTTGTAGTTTGGATTGACCTTCATCCACGGCTCCGCCGAGGAGAAGCCTGCTTGTTCAGCAGCAGACCACTGCATCGGAGTACGGCTATTATCACGTGATGAAGCCCAGATGATCTCCATGATGGCGTCATGCTCCAATCCTTCCTCACGCTTGGCGCGGTACAGATTCTTCACAGCCACATCATCATAGTCCTCGAGGTTAGGGAACTGGACGTTGGTCATGCCGATTTCCTGTCCCTGATAGATGAACGGGGTCCCCTGCATGAGGAAGTACATCGCTCCCATGGCAGTAGCGCTCTCCCTCCATAGATCGGTGTCATTCCCCCATGTCGATACCACCCGCGACTTATCATGGTTTTCGATGAACAGGGCATTCCAGCCGTCGCCCTCGAGTCCTTTCTGCCAACGGCTGAGGACCTTTTTCAATTCCACGATATCGAGATCGGCATCAGACTCGGCATCCCACAGTCCAAGATGTTCGAACTGGAAGATCATGTCCATCTTTCCTTCCTTCTCCCCGACCCAAAGACCTGCCTCATCTGCGCTTACGCCATTGGCTTCGCCTACCGTCAACACATCATAGTTCGCATAGGTCTTTTCTTTGAATTCCTTGAGGAAGGTGTGGATCCCCTCCTGATTCATATGCATATCGAATGAGGAAACATATTTCTTCCCATCAGGATTCGGCATATCCGGAAAACCTGGTCGCTTTTTGATATGGCTGATGGCATCGATTCGGAATCCGTCGATTCCTTTATCAAGCCACCAGTTCACCGTATCATACAGCGCTTCGCGGACATCCGGATTCTCCCAGTTCAAGTCTGGTTGCTTTGTCGAGAACACGTGAAGATAGTATTGCCCTGATTCTTCATCAAATTCCCATGCCGAACCATTGAAGATACTTTCCCAGTTGTTCGGTTCCTCCCCATCCTTAGCGTCCCTCCAGATATACCAGTCCCTTTTCGGGCTATCGACAGCGCTCCTGGATTCAATGAACCATGGGTGTTCATCGCTCGTGTGATTCAACACGAGGTCCATGATCAGCTTCATATCCCGCTTATGCACCTCGGATAGGAGCTGATCGAAGTCCTCCATCGTGCCGAAATCCTTCATGATGTCCTGATAGTCTGATATATCATACCCATTATCATCATTCGGAGATTCATATACCGGGCAGATCCATATTACATCGATACCAAGGTCCTTGATATAGTCGAGCCGTTGGATGACACCTTGAATATCACCGATTCCGTCACCGTTGGAATCTTGAAAACTCCGGGGGTAAATCTGATATCCCACTGCTTCCTTACGCCATGATCGTTCCATCTCATCACACCTTATCTATGTTTTTTAGATTAAACGCTTTCATCTAATATGCAATCGTTTGCACAATCAAAGAAAAAAAGTACTGGAAGAGATTATTCCAGCTACGTTTAGTTTACCTTCTTCCACGGACCATATCAATATCTAATTTATAAATATGCTTATACCTACTGAAATCCCCATACCTCACCCATGAAAAAAGGCCGCCTAATGGCAGCCTTTTTATCAGATAGCAGCTTTTTGATCCTCGAGGACCCTCACGAATTCACCTTGGTTGGTCGGATAACCGGCCTTGGTGATTTTCACCTTCACGAGTTTCCCGATCATCTCTTCGCTAGCAGGGAAGATGACTTTGAGGTAGTTATCCGTATATCCGACATACAGATCCCCGTCCACCTGTTCTTCAGGAATCACTTCCAGCACTTCGTTTTCAAAACGGGAAGCATACTCCTTCGCCAGCTGATCAGATAGATTGATGAGGCGATGAACGCGTTCATTCTTTACCTCTTCATCAATTTGATCATCCATTCTGGCAGCGGGTGTACCGGTCCGCTGAGAGTAAGGGAACACATGAAGCTCTGAGAATTTTTGATCTTTGATGAAATTGTACGTTTCCATGAACTCTTCTTCCGTTTCACCCGGGAATCCGACGATCACGTCTGAAGTCACGGCCAAGCCCGGCAGAGCTTTCTTGAGCTTTTCAAGCCTTTCAGCGAAGAATTCCATCGTATATTTCCTGCGCATCCGCTTCAGGACGGTATTGGAACCGGATTGAAGCGGAATATGGAGATGCCTCACGACCATATTGGATCGGTCGATCACATCGATGACTTCATCCGTAAGCTGACTCGCTTCGATGGATGAGATCCTGATCCGCTTCAGCCCCTTCACCTTCTTCTCGAGGTCGGTGAGAAGCATGGCAAGATTATAGTCTTTCATGTCTTCTCCGTATCCTCCAGTATGGATCCCGGTCAAGACGATTTCTTTGTATCCTGCGTCAACCAGCTGCTGCGCCTGGTGGATGACTTCCTCTGGGTCACGGGAGCGCATGAGTCCGCGGGCCCATGGAATGATGCAGAATGTGCAGAAGTTGTTGCAGCCCTCCTGGATCTTGAGCGAAGCCCTGGTACGGTCCGTGAATGCCGGTACATCGAGCTCCTCGTATACACGGTTTTTCATGATATTCGTCACGCCGTTGATCGGCTGGCGTTCTTTTTTATACTCGTCAATGTATGTGAGCATCTTCCTGCGGTCCTGAGTACCGACTACAATATCCACTCCAGGGATGGCCATGATTTCTGCAGGGGACGTCTGTGCATAGCATCCAGTCACGCAGATGACCGCATCGGGATTCTTACGGATCGCCCTCCTGATCACCTGACGGCTCTTTTTATCCCCCGTATTCGTAACCGTACACGTATTGATCACGTACACGTCTGAAATGGAGTCATACTCCACCCTGTCGTATCCTTCTTCTTTGAACAGCTGCCAGATCGCTTCTGTTTCATAATGATTCACTTTGCATCCTAACGTATGGAACGCTACTGATGGCATTGCCTTCACCTCATTAATTCTAATTGATAGCTGATAGCGGACAGAGCATAAAGAGGGGCGGTTTCAGTCCGTAGGATCCTCGGTCCGAGGCCGCATGGGATGAACCCGTTCTCTTTGCATAATTCCACTTCACTATCGGTCAAACCGCCTTCCGGTCCGAATAGGATCAGGACCCTTTGTGAAGGCTTCACCTTCGAGAGTACGTTTGAAAGATTGCTTTTTTCTCCCGCTCTTGATTCTTCTTCATATGCCACTAGCTTGTAATCATACCCCTCGGCTTCCACAAGCAATTCTTTTAGCGTAAGCGGGGAAGAGAGGTCGGGAATCAGTGTCCGGTGCGACTGCTCGGCCGCTTCCTTGACAATCTTCTCCCAGCGCTCGACTTTCTTCTTCCCCTTCTTTTCATCCCATTTCACAATGGAGCGTTCTGCTTTAAAAGGGATAAATCCCGAGGCGCCAAGCTCGGTTCCCTTTTGAAGGATCCATTCCAACTTATCCCCTTTCGGCAAACCGCTCGCAATGGTGACTGAAATTGGCAATTCCTTCTTGTCCGACTCCCATTCTACTATCGATACATCGACAGCGTCACTGGAAATCCTTTCAATTTTACCGATGGCAGAGGATTGGTCAGGAAAAACAACGAAAATCTCGTTGCCTTCCTGCATCCTCATCACACGTACGATATGATGATGATCCTCTCCTGAAATGGAGATCCATTCCCCATCCTGATAGGATTGCTCTACAAAATAGCGCTGCATATCAATTCACCGGCTTCTTCGCAATGATGGCCACCCAATCTTCCATCACCATGACTTCTTCCACTTGGAATCCAGCCTCTTCAAGGGCGTCACGTACCTGCTGTTTCTTCGGCTGGATGATTCCTGACGTAATGAACGTTCCGCCAGGCTTCGTGAGGCGATAGGCATCCTCTGTGAATCGAAGGATGATTTCAGCCAGGATATTGGCTACAATCACATCCGCTTCTTCTGTGATGCCTTCAAGCAGGTTGTTCTCATCTACGGTCACGATGTTCTGAACCTTATTGAGCTTGACATTCAAGCGTGCCGAGCGCACGGCTACCTCATCCAGATCATAAGCGTTCACACGTTGTGCCTTCATGAGGGCTGAAGCAATGGATAACACACCGGATCCCGTTCCGACGTCGAGTACGTAGTCGTTTTCCTTCACTGTCCGCTCAAGGGCCTGGATACACATGACCGTGGTGGGATGCGTTCCCGTACCGAATGCCATGCCCGGGTCGAGCTCGATGATGAGTTCGTCACTGTTGACCGGGGTATACTCTTCCCACGTCGGCACGATCGTCACCTTATCAGAAATCTTCACCGGATGATAATATTTCTTCCATGCTGTGGCCCACTCTTCCTCGTTTACTTCGGAAATCTCCACTTTGTTCTCACCGATATCGATGTCATATGTGACGAGATTGGTGATGCCCTGCTTGATTTCCTCAACGGTTTCACCAAGGAAGCTGTTGACCGGCAGATAGGCTTTGACCAATACACCTTCATTCGGATAATCCTCAGGGTCGAGTTGGTAGATCTCCCCGAATACGTCTTCCCGTTCTTTGATCAGCTCCATCGGATCTTCAATCACGACACCGCTGGCGCCTGATTCATGAAGGATATTGGAAACTGGTTCGATTGCTTCGTTCGTTGTAAGGATACTGATTTCTGACCATTTCATGTTTCTCTACCAACTCCGTTCTGAGTTATTCACCTTTGAAGGCTTTTTTCACTTTATCAAAGAAACTTTCATGCTGTTCATCCGGTACCTGCCCGCTGATATCGGCAAATTCCCTTAACAGCTGTTTTTGTTTTTCCGTAAGCTTGGACGGAGTGACGACCTTGATCAGGACGTGCTGGTCCCCTGTGCCGTAGCCCCTTACATTCGGAACACCTTTTCCTTTTACGCGGAAACGGGTCCCCGTCTGCGTGCCTCCAGGAACTTTGAGCTTCACCTTGCCGTGCAATGTCGGCACCTCGATTTCGTCCCCGAGTGCTGCCTGTGCGAATGTAATCGGCATTTCGCAGTAAACGTCATCTCCATTACGTTCGAAGAAATCATGGTTCCGCACGTGGAACACAACATAGAGATCTCCAGCCGGTCCACCGTTGATGCCCGGTTCACCTTGACCGCTCACACGCAGCTGCTGTCCATCATCGATTCCTGCAGGGATCTTGACGGAGATTTTACGGCGTTTTTGCACTTTGCCGTCTCCTCCACATGTCCTGCACTTGTCTTTGATCTGTTTACCCGTTCCATTACAGTGGTGACAAACGCGTCGGTTGACAATCCGTCCGAATGGGGTGTTCTGCTCCACATTCAGCTGGCCGGAACCTTGACAGTGGGAACAAGTTTCCACTTTCGTCCCGGGCTTCGCCCCTGAACCATGGCAGGTATCACATTCTTCTTCCCTCGGAATCTCGATTTCCGTGTCTTTTCCGAAAACCGCTTCTTCAAAGGAAAGTGTCATGGTGTACTGCAGATCGGCTCCTGCCCTTGGGGCGTTCGGATCGCGTCTTCTGCCACCGCCTCCGCCGCCTCCGAAGAACGTATTGAAGATATCTTCGAAGCCTCCGAAGCCGCCTCCGAAGTCTCCTGCTCCTCCGCCGCCGAATCCCTGGTTCGGATCGGTATGTCCGAATCGGTCATACTGTGCCCGTTTCTGATCATCGCTCAGTACTTCGTACGCTTCTTTTACTTCTTTGAACTTATCTGCAGCATCCGCTTCTTTATTAATATCAGGATGATATTTTTTGGAGAGTTTGCGGTATGCTTTCTTCATTTCTTCTTTCGAGGCGCCTTTATCGACACCGAGAACTTCATAATAGTCCCGTTTACTCATTCAAACACCACTCCCGAATCCTTTGCATAAAGGTTATTTTAACATTGGGGGAGATCCATTATCAATAGAAACCCTCGGATCCCTCCCCATAGAAAAAGCCAAAGCCAAGAACCGTCCTGACTTTGACTTTTTTCAATGGTTAATTTATTTCTTTTCGTCGTCTACTTCTTCGTACTCAGCGTCTACGACATCATCGTTCTTTGCGTCTCCGCCTTCAGCTCCCTGTGCAGCCTGGGCTTCAGCTTGGGCTTGCTCATAAAGCTTCATGGAAAGGTTCTGAACAATTTCTTGAAGTGCATCTTTCTTCTCACGGATCAGGTCAAGATCGTTCTTCTCGATCGCTTCCTTCAGTTCAACTTTCGCCTCTTCCGCTTTTTTCACTTCTTCTTCGTCCACTTTACCTTCAAGGTCTTTCAGCGTTTTTTCCGTTTGGAAGACAAGTTGGTCTGCTTCGTTACGAAGTTCAACTTCCTCTTTACGCTTCTTGTCCGCATCGGCATTTTCTTCTGCTTCCTTTACCATGCGTTCCACTTCATCGTCTGAAAGGCCGGTTGATGATTTGATTGTGATGTTTTGCTCTTTACCTGTTCCAAGGTCTTTCGCGCTTACATTCACAATTCCGTTTTTATCGATATCGAATTTAACCTCGATTTGTGGAACACCACGTGGTGCCGGTGGGATATCCGCAAGTTGGAAACGGCCAAGCGTTTTGTTATCCGCAGCCATCGGGCGTTCACCTTGAAGGACATGGATATCAACGGCTGTCTGACTGTCAGCGGCTGTTGAGAACACTTGTGATTTAGATGTCGGGATTGTTGTGTTACGATCGATGAGTTTTGTTGATACGCCACCCATTGTTTCAATACCGAGTGAAAGTGGGGTTACGTCGAGAAGGACAACGTCTTTGACGTCACCAGTCAGGACTCCACCTTGGATGGCAGCACCCATTGCCACAACTTCATCCGGGTTAACGCCTTTTGAAGGCTCTTTTCCAGTTTCTTTGCGAATCGCTTCCTGAACGGCAGGAATACGAGTTGATCCACCAACAAGGATGATCTTGTCGATTTCACTTGCAGATAGACCGGCATCTTTCATCGCTTGGCGAGTAGGTCCCATTGTACGCTCAACAAGGTCAGAAGAGATTTCTTCGAACTTCGCACGGGATAGAGTCACTTCAAGGTGAAGTGGTCCAGCTTCCCCAGCTGTGATGAACGGAAGGGAGATTTGTGTGGACGTAACACCAGAAAGGTCTTTTTTCGCTTTTTCAGCCGCATCTTTCAAGCGTTGAAGAGCCATTTTGTCTTTTGAAAGATCAATGCCGTTTTCTTTTTTGAATTCAGCTACAAGATAGTCGATGATGACTTGGTCGAAGTCATCTCCACCTAGACGGTTGTCACCTGCAGTTGAACGGACTTCAAATACTCCATCGCCTAGTTCAAGGATGGATACGTCGAATGTACCGCCACCAAGGTCATACACAAGGATTGTTTGATCTTCGTCCATTTTGTCGAGTCCGTAAGCAAGTGCTGCTGCCGTCGGCTCGTTGATGATGCGTTCCACTTCAAGGCCAGCGATTTTACCCGCATCCTTCGTTGCTTGACGCTCGGCATCGTTGAAGTAAGCAGGTACAGTGATGACCGCTTTATCAACTGTTTCACCAAGATAGTCTTCAGCGTATGATTTCAGATGTTGAAGGATCATGGCTGAGATTTCTTGAGGCGTGTAGTCTTTACCTTCCGCTTCCACTTTGTGGGCAGTACCCATGTGACGCTTAACGGAAATGATGGTGTTAGGGTTTGTGATTGCTTGGCGTTTCGCTACTTCCCCAACTTGTTTTTCTCCATTTTTGAATGCGACAACAGAAGGTGTCGTACGGTTACCTTCAGCGTTGGCGATAACTTTTGGTTCTCCGCCTTCAAGTACGGATACGCAAGAGTTTGTTGTACCTAAGTCGATTCCGATAATTTTACTCATCGTAGAAAAACCTCCCTGTATTCATATGTAGTGTATTATTGATTCACTTTCACCATAGATGGACGGATGACACGGTCCTTCAGCTTGTAGCCTTTTTGGAACTCTTCGACAACCACGTTGCTGCCGTATGCTTCGTCTTCAGTCTGCATGACGGCTTGATGCATATGCGGATCAAACTCCTGTCCTACAGCATCGATCGCTTCTACGCCTTCTTTTTTGAGGGCTTCGATCAGACTTCTGTGGACCATTTCCATCCCTTGCAGGAGGGTTTTGGTTTGATCGTTATCCGCTTCTATATTCAAAGCGCGTTCAAAGTTATCGAGGGCCGGCAATAATTCAGTGATCAATGCCTGCGAGCGATACTTTTCCTTCGCTTCATTCTCAGCATTTATACGGCGACGGAAGTTATCGAAATCCGCTCTGAGGCGAAGATAGCGATTTTCGGATTCGTCAAGCTTCGCCTGGAGCTCGGACAGTTCATCAGCTGCTTGGTCTTCCTGAGGTGCTTCTTCAGCGAATACCTCTTCCACTGTTTCTTCATTGTCCACTTTCGGCTGTTCTTCGTTCAATTCTTGATCATTCTTCGTTTCTTCAGACAATTCGTTCACCTCCTTAAAATAAATGTGACTTCTACAATATAGCCACTAGCTTTTGCTTTGATACAGCTTGGTCAGCACCTTGGACATATCCGTTGAAAAGAAGTCGAGGAGGCTGATCACACGGGAATAATCCATCCGTGTCGGACCGATAATGGCGATCGACCCCAGCTGCTCCATCCCGATCGAATAGGTCGCGGTGATAAGGCTGCAGTTTTCCATGGCGAGATTGTTATTCTCTTTCCCGATCTTGATGCTGAGCCCGGACCCTGAAGGACGGATCAGATCGTAAATGCTGTCTTCCTGATCAATCATCTCAAGGAGGAGCCTAACTTTTTGTATATCGTTGAATTCAGGCTGGTTCAGCATGTTCGTCTTCCCGCCGAAGAACAGTTTATCCGTTCCTGACAGATGGAAGTCATCGAGCATGGAATGCAGGATGCTATCATAGCTTTCGATATGCCGTTTCAGCAGGATGGCAACTTCCTTGAAGATGCGGTCGTTCAGCTCACTGAGGGGAACGCCTGTGAGGCGATCATTCAGGATATTGACGAGCTTTTCAAGGTCACTTGCATCCATGCCCGGCGGCAGGGCCACCGTTTTATTCTCCACATGACCGTTTTCAGTCACGATGATGGCGATCGCCGTTTCACGGTTAAGCGGAATGAGCTCGATTTTACGGAGTTTGTTCTCCTTCACATCAGGCCCGAGGACGATCGTAGTATAATTGGTTAAATCGGAAAGGATCTTGGCTGATTTCTGAACCACTTTCTCCAGCTCATAAATCCTCTCGGAAAAGATCGAACGCAGTGCATTCACTTCATTCTTCTCCAGCTTTTGCGGAGATAGAAGATGATCGACATAGTACCGGTACCCTTTCTCGGAAGGGACGCGGCCTGAAGAAGTGTGGGTCTTTTCGATGAACCCGAGTTCTTCTAGATCAGCCATCTCGTTCCGGATCGTTGCCGAGCTGAAGGAGATTTCATCCTTCTTCGACAGGCTCCGGGAGCCGACCGGCTGAGCCGACATGATAAAGTCGTCGATAATGACTTGCAGAATAAGAAGTTGTCGATCTGTTAACAACATTCATCACCCCTGTTAGCACTCTTTGATACTGAGTGCTAAATCTAATAATAAATTATCAAATCATGATAGGGATGTCAATATTTTAGATCACACCAAGGAAAGATTGAAATACTTCATTCCCCAGGAAACGTCCCTGCTTCGTGAGGCGGATCCGATCGCCTTCAACCTCTAGGAGACCCTTACCTGTCATCTCCTCCAGTGCATCCGGGAAGATGCTTTCGACTGCCGCACCGAATTTCTCTTCGAATCTCTTCCTGCTGACGCCTGCAGTCTTCCTTAAACCGAGGAACATCTCTTCTTCCATCATTTCTCCTTTGGTCACATCATGGGATTGGATCGTCGGTACCTCACCCAGGCTCACAGGCTCCATGTATTTCTTCAATGGACCATGGTTGGAATAGCGCACTCCGTTTATATAACCGTGTGCACCGGCTCCTAAACCAACATATTCTTCATTATCCCAATAAACGAGGTTATGAAGGCTTTCAAAGCCCTCCTTGGCAAAGTTGCTTATCTCATATTGGTGGATGCCATAGCGTTCCATCGTCTGGATGAGAACATCGTACATGGCGGCCTCCTGCTCCTGTGAAGGCAGTGACAGCTTTCCTTTTCTCATGAGGTTGTAAAACACCGTCTTCGGTTCCACGATCAAAGAGTATGCCGAGTAGTGAGGCAAACCAAGATCGAGGGCCTTCGTCAGGGTGTCCTTAAAATCTTCTTCCGTCTGCTTCGGCAGGCTGTAGATCAGGTCGATGCTAATATTCTCAAAGCCCACTTTTTCAGCTGCTTTGACGGAAGTGTACACATCTTCACTCTTATGCGTCCGCCCGATCGACTTCAGCAGGTCATCATTGAACGACTGTACACCGAAGCTCAATCGGTTTACCCCATGGTCCTTCAGCACCTTCAGCTTCTCTTCCCCCAGATCTCCGGGGTTCGCTTCGAACGTGAACTCCCCTCCTGAGAACGGGAGATGCTCATTGATTTTTTCGCATAGGTATGCAAGCTGGCGTGCATCCAAGGATGTCGGGGTACCCCCGCCAACGAAGATCGTATCAAGCTTCCCTTCCTGCCTGCGCAGTTTCATTTCTTCTCCAAGCCGCATCAAATACTCATCGACCGGCTGGCCTTCAAGGAACACCTTATTAAAATCACAGTAGTGACAGATATGTTCGCAGAAAGGGATGTGGATATAGGCTGATTTTGCCATTGATATCTCTCCTATTTCAACTCATAGAGAAAGGGGGCAAGCGCCGATTCATCGGACACTTTCCCCCTTCCCCCTGTATGTGTGCGCCCCCATACGTTGGGGGTCGGTCATTATTTCGAATCTGTGTCGTCCATTTTCAGGACGGCCATGAATGCTTCCTGTGGTACCTCTACGGAACCGACGGACTTCATTCGTTTTTTACCTTCTTTTTGTTTCTCGAGAAGCTTACGCTTACGGGAGATGTCCCCGCCGTAACATTTAGCCAGTACGTTCTTGCGGATGGCCTTGATGGTTGAGCGGGCAACGATTTTTTGTCCGATCGCCGCTTGGATCGGCACTTCGAACTGCTGTCTCGGGATGAGCTGCTTGAGCTTTTCCACAATGAGTTTCCCTCGTTCGTAGGCAAAGTCCATGTGGACGATGAAGCTCAGGGCATCGACGTTCTCTCCGTTCAGGAGGATGTCCATCTTCACAAGCTTGGATTGCTTATAACCAATGAGTTCATAATCGAAGGAGGCATACCCTTTCGTATTGGACTTCAATTGATCGAAGAAGTCATAGACGATTTCCGCCAGCGGAATTTCGTAGACGATGTTGACGCGCGTATCATCCATGTACTGCATGTCGATGAAGTTCCCACGCTTATTCTGGCATAGCTCCATGACCGCGCCGACATAATCATTCGGTACCATGATGGTCGCCTTTACGTACGGCTCCTGTACATGATCAACCTTCTGAGGATCCGGCATCATGGATGGATTATCGACGCTCAGGCTCTCTCCATCTGTCAGTTGTACATGATAGATAACGCTCGGCGCCGTCGTGATCAGGTCGATCTTGAATTCCCGCTCGATACGTTCTTGGATGATCTCCATATGAAGGAGTCCAAGGAAACCACAGCGGAAACCGAAACCGAGTGCCTGGGAGGTCTCAGGTTCATACTGCAGGGCCGAGTCATTCAGTTCAAGCTTTTCAAGGGCTTCACGTAGATCATTGTATCGATTGGAATCGATCGGGTACAGACCGCAGTAAACCATTGGGTTCATGCGGCGGTAACCTGGAAGTGCTTCTTCAGCCGGGTTGTTTGCAAGGGTGATGGTGTCCCCCACACGGGTGTCCCCAACATTCTTGATAGACGCGGTCAGGAAGCCAACATCCCCGACGGTAAGCTCCTTTAGTCCAGTTGGTTTCGGTGTGAAAACGCCGACCTCTGTGACTTCAAATTCCTTGCCGGTTGCCATCATACGGACCTTATCCCCGACTTTGACGCTCCCTTCCATCACACGGATGTAAGCGACGACGCCCCTGTATGCATCATAGAGGGAGTCAAAGATCAAGGCTTTCAGTGGCGCATCGGGATCACCCTGTGGAGCAGGTACTTTCTCCACGATCTGTTCTAGGATATCCTCGATTCCGATTCCCGCCTTGGCAGAAGCGAGGACCGCATCCGATGCATCCAGTCCGATGACATCTTCCACTTCCTGTCTGACCCTTTCAGGATCTGCCGCAGGGAGGTCGATCTTATTGATGACCGGCAAAATTTCTAGATCATTGTCCAAAGCCAGGTACACGTTGGCAAGGGTCTGTGCTTCGATCCCTTGTGCTGCGTCAACAACGAGTACGGCCCCTTCGCACGCTGCAAGGCTTCGGGATACTTCATATGTAAAATCGACATGTCCCGGAGTATCAATCAAATGGAAAATATACTCCTCGCCGTCTTTCGCCGCATATTTCAACTGAACTGAATTCAGTTTGATAGTAATTCCGCGCTCTCTCTCAAGGTCCATGGAATCGAGCAGCTGCTCTTTCATTTCACGGGCGGTCAGCGCTTTTGTCTTTTCAAGGATTCGGTCAGCCAAGGTCGATTTCCCATGATCGATATGCGCGATGATGGAAAAGTTCCTGATCCTGGACTGTCTGTTCAATTTTTCTTCACGATTCATTCTATGTTCAACTCCTGTAAATTCCACACATATACACTAGTTTGAATTATAGCAGTACCATCTGCAATATTCAATGTAAACTGAAGCCGCCAGATTATATGAGTGAACTAAGGAAGTCGAGGAGCTTATTGGTGATGCCCTCCACCAGTCCTGCGATGGTCTTACCGATGGACGAAAAGAAATTATAGGCCTTCATTTCCTCAAGCTTTTCCTTCTTTTCTTTTAGTGTCTTCCCCTCGACATCTTTACCCAATACGGTTGCTTCAATATTCCCTTCATTATCCTCCGAAACCTTTACCGGTGCGGAGAAGGCATCCTCATGCTGTGCGCCTTTCGTTTCTACGATCCCATCATTGGCATATTGCATTCCGATCAGCACGCCGAGGAATAAGGCCACCGCCAAAACAAGACATTTCAATGTGAACATCTTCATGAACGCCCTTCTCCTTTCATCTTTTCGTTTCACCGTTCAGGTAATCAGCGTATGCTTTTGAAAAAGCGCGGGCAGACCGTCCGATCTCTTCGGCCGTATTATCTACCCCTCCGAACTCCAGTAGAAGGGAGTGACCCGACAAGTCCTGATTGAATACTCCGTTTGTCTCTGCACCGCTTTTGAGGATGATCCCACGGGTGATACCGGGGGAAGCAGACTCAAGTTCTGAGACCATTAACTGGGCAAATTCAAGGTTCTTCTTATACCCTGGTTGATCCTGGCCGATGACAAAAGCAATCCTCGCATAGGGTTTATCATGGATGGTGACCGTGGAGACGGAAGGGCCCACAGCGTCACGATGAATATCCAGGAGTGTGACTGGCTGTCGATGACTGAGGATCACTGGGATGAGGATCTCCCGCGACTTTTCATAGGCCCTGCCGTACGGAATGTTTTGTTCAAGTAGCTTTTGGATCACATCCGTACGGTCGAGTTCCGCTTGGACACGCTCTTTTCCCAGCTCTTTCTTGATCATGACCCCTGCGTCCATGACCGTACTTCCGTCCCCATAGGCCTCCTCCGAATGGGTGAAATACAAGAAAACTTTTCCTTCCGGCAAATGACTGTAGAAATGACCGGCCGGGATGAGGGTAAGGGTAAACAAGAGTAGGGCAGGCTTTTTGAAAAACCGTATCAGAGAACAATTCCGATTACTTTCTACCATCATCAGGCACCTTCTTTCATGCCTCTCACTAGTATTTCTATTCATCTGATAGAGATGATAGAACGGCAATTAGTAGCATTATCGGGAATTCCCCTCGGATTTAAACCCCCATGCAAAAAACCCCCTCTGGGCAGGGGGCTATCTCGTTTTGAATCCGGTATCGTCCTGGTCGACTGCTTCATGGAGTGCGGCGTTCAGCCCGTTGGCGATCAGGTTGGCCATATCCTCGATGAACACATCCACTTCCTTCGGCGTGACCATGAGATTATGGCCGATCGGGGCCAGGACTTCATGGATCAGCTTCCTTTTCTCATCATCATCGAGGTTTCCGACAACTCCCAAAAATGTTTGCCGGTGAGCTTCCTCCGGCAGGTCATCATCGGTAAGCTTACGCCTTTCGCCAAAGCTGAGTCCGGCCGGGGCAAGGGACCGGGACGGCCGGTCTCCTTCCCTCATCTCTTTGCCGAAATGCTTCAGTAGAAAATCCACTGTATCGCTGACAATCGTGACGGCATCGAGTACTGTCGGAACACCGATGGCAAAGACGGGTACCCCTAGCGTCTCTTCATCCAAGCCTTTCCTTTTGTTCCCCACACCTGAACCTGGATGTATTCCCGTATCCGAGATCTGAATGGTCGCATTTACACGCTCAATGGATCGCGAGGCAAGAGCATCGATGGCGATGATAAAGTCCGGTTTTGACTTTTCCACCACACCGAAGATGATATCGCTCGTCTCGATTCCTGTAAGCCCCATGACGCCTGGGACAATGGCGCTCACGGAGCGATACCCTTCCTCGACGGATTCAGGCTGAAGTCTGAACAGATGCCTGGTCACGATGACATCTTCGCACACCCTTGGTCCGAGAGAATCCGGCGTCACATTCCAGTTTCCCAGCCCTACAATCAAGCAGCTGGCGTCTTTCGCGATGTTCTTGTTCTCGATGAATCGTGAAAATTCCCTTGCAAATATTTTCTCGACCCTTTGCTGGAGCTCTGTGTCCTCTTCACGAATGCCAAAGGCTTCAATGGTCAGATAGTTCCCGGCCTTTTTTCCGATCTTCTCTTCGCCTTCCTTTGAAACGGACACGAGGGAGACTTTCACATCGTCTTCTTCCTTTTCTTTGATAATGACCCCGGATATTTCAGATTGATCCTCCCCCTGGTCGACGAGTGCCATCTCCCTTGCTTCAACGGCGAGATCAGTTCGGACTTCATAAACGCTTAAATCGAGTTTTTCTTCCTTTTTCATGCGCGCGTACCTCCACGTCTGGATTCTTGCTATTATATTTTCCTTAAGGCCGCCGCTTCATTCACCCGTTTAAATTCATCCTGAGTATTGCAATCTGCCGGTGCGTTTGATAAAATATCACTTGTTCTTATTAGTTAGGAATATACACGAGTCAAATAGAATCTCGAACCTTTTGTAGGAGGTGACAGAAATGCCAAACATTAAATCAGCTATCAAACGCGTGAGAACAAACAACGAACGCAACGTTAAAAATGCAGCTGTGAAATCTTCAATGCGTACTGCGATCAAGAAAGCAGAAGCGGCAGCTACTAATAACGAAGATAACGCACAAGAACTAGCGAAAGTAGCCGTGAGCCAGCTTGACAAAGCAGCTCAAAAAGGTTTGATCCACAAAAACACTGCGGATCGCCAAAAAGCTCGCCTAATGAAAAAAGCGAACTAATGAAAAAACCATTCCGTTTTACGATCGGAATGGTTTTTTTGTGTTTATATGTTCTTTTATTTTGTGAAGATGGGGATTGAGGTGGAACGTTGACCGTTCCTTTCCGCTCCAGGCGCTTGCTTTCCGCAGGGAGGAAGTCGAGCCTCCTCGGCTGCGCCTCCGGGGTCTCGAGCTTTCCTCTTTTCCCGTCGGAGTAATGCCCCTTCCGCTTTAATCCACTTTGTGATTGTTGATGAGGGTCCCCATAAAGTCAACATCCTGCCTCGAGTCTTGAACGTTCCCTTCTTTATATGAGGAGAGGCTCATTGGAACATTGATCGTTCCTTTCCGCTGTAGGGGCCAACTTTCCGCGGGGAGGAAGTCGAGCCTCCTCAGCTGCGCTTCCGGGGTCTCGATCATTTCTCTTTTCCCGTCGGAGTCATGCCCCTTCCGCTTCAATCCACTCTGTGATTGTTGATGGGGTTTCCCATGAATGAAACATTCTTCCATTCAATTCTTGTACGTTCATTTTCATTTTTACTGGCGTCTTAATAATGGATCGTGTTAAGTATTCATATTGTGCTTGTCATGCTTTTTCCTTTTCACAGCGCATGCAGCTTCAAGAGGAAGAGCTCGATCATGAGTTCTTTTTTGATTTTTCCGGATTTGATTTCGTAATCTCCCTGTGAGAGGAGGTCGATGATGCGGGATAGCTGCGCGTCGTCGAAGTGTTTTGCCTGGCCTGCGGCGAGCTTCACCCTGAATGGGTGGACTTTTAGGTTGGTGGCGATTTTTTGTTGGCCGTAGCCTCTTCTCGATAGCTCCTTCACTCCATAGATCAAGCGGAACTGACCGGCAAGGATGGCCAGGATCTTTAGGGGCTCTTCGTTCTGCTTCAAGAGGTCATAATAGATCCTGAGTGCCTCATCGGTACGCCTTTGGACGACCTTGTCGACGAGGGCGAAGATATTTTGTTCAAGAGAACGGGCCGTGAGCTTTTCTACGACGGCTGCATCAACGAGGTTCGTGTCACTTGCATAGAGGGACAGCTTGTCTAATTCCTGAGTGAGCATCATCAAATTGGTCCCCGCAAGGTTGATGAGGAGTTCCACTGCTTCTTCATCGATCTGGACCCCGTGCGTCGTGGCGCGCTCCCGGATCCACGATTTCAGCTCCTGTTCCGACAGTTTTTTTGCCTCGACCACCTCTCCGGCTTTTTTCAAGGCTTTCGTGATCTTTTTGCGCTCATCTAGCTTTTCATAATGGGCTGTGATGACAAGGATCGTGTATGGGGCCGGTGACTGTATGTAATCTTCCAGGCGCTTTACGTTATGCTCCACTTTCCCCTTTGATTTCTCAGATGTGAGGAAAATAGGGTTCTGAAGGATCACGACTCTCCTCTCTCCCATGAATGGAAAGGTTTCGGCATCTTCAATCGCTACTTCCACCGGTGTTTCTTCCAAATCATAGGTTGAAAAGTTGAAGTCCATTTCTTCTTCCGTGATGGCATGGGATATGATCCTTTGCCGGGTTTCGTTAATAATAAATGATTCATTTCCGTAAACTAAGTAAATCGGGGAGAATCGGGCATTCTCTATTTTCTTCCAGATATCGATAACCAAGACAGCACTCTCCAATATTTCTTTCTATCCCTCTATGGTAGAAAAGCTTTACCCATTTGGCAAGTGGAAAAGGGGACGCCCGCCGTAAAGGACACCCCCTATATCTATATTAACGCGACAGCAGAAGACCTAGGAACCTTGAGCTGCAGCGGTATTTCCCTCTTGTAGATTAGTGTCACCCCATGCCTCGGTCTTATGGGTGACAACTCTTGTCAGTAAAGGAAAATGTAAAGTGAAAGTATAGATTTTTACCGGGTGATGCTCTATACTAAAATAGAAATAGGAGGGGTAAAAGTTGAATCAATTCGAAAAGAACGTACAATCGAAACGTAATGATGCAGTAGATTCAGGCGTCGGCTTTGTTGTCTCTTTTGGCTTCTTCGCTGTCATGTTCGTAATTGCAACCGTTATCAAACTCATCGGTTCATAAAAGAACAGGAAGGAGGCAGACCAAAAAGGGTCACGGTTCTTCAATTCCCGTATATGGTACTCACCGAAGTATCCTACACATGACTTGAAGCTCCATGACGCTTTTACCGGTCTGCCTTTTTTTCATACTCCCATCCTATGGCCGGTGGGCAGAAAACGTTCCGCTTCCCCTCCAAAAACGATAGGTCACCGCCCCATCATCCGCTGTGTTGTAGATTATTACGCCCCCCTTCTCCAGGCGAGCCACCACATCGGGGTGCGGATGTCCGAATCGATTATCCTTGCCGGCTGAAATAATCGCTACTTTTGGGTCCACCGTTTCCAAAAATTCAACCGACGTACTTGATGCACTTCCGTGGTGACCGACCTTCAGGACGTCCGCTTCAACGTTATACCGGCGGATCATCTTCCGTTCCCCGCTTTCTTCCAAATCTCCGGTGAAGAGCCATTTCATCCCGCCGATATGGGCATAAATCACAAGGGAGTCATCATTCCCTTCATACACAGCGTCATCGGGTGAAAGGATCGAAAACGAGCTTTCACCCGCCTGCCACTCGTCTCCCATCTTCGCCTCCCGGACTTCACTTCCTTTTGCAGCCAACATGACTTCCTCCATCACTTCCTTTTGAGCACTTCCCGGAGAAATCCACACTTCCTTTACTTTCATCCCTTCCAGTACATCCACCGCCCCGCCTACATGATCAAGATCGCCGTGGGTAAGAATCAGTTTGTCGATCGACCCGATGCCCTTGCTTTTCAAATAAGGCACCACGATATCCTTCCCCGTTGAGAAGGTCTTCTTCCTCTCCTCCCACTCTTCCTGAGGGAACATCAGATTCCCTCCTGTATCGATCAGGTATGTCCCCTGGTTAAAAGGGAGATCGATAAGGATCGAATCCCCCTGCCCGACATCAATGAACGAGATTTCACCGTACGGGCGAAAGGTATTCCACATGAGATGGAGACTGATAAACAAAACAAGGATCACAGCGGATTTGATCTGTCTCCCCTTTTCCATGAGCATGAAACCAACCCAGATGATGCCGAAATAACCGCCCGTCACGATTGCGTGGGGCCTGCCAAGAATGAGCGTACTGAACGGGAAGGACGCAAGGAACAAAGAGAATCGATCCGTCCATCCAAGCAAGGATTGATAAAGATCCATGGCAAAAGGAAGATGAATGCCCATGATCGTGACAGCATACAGAATGAAAGCCGCAGGGAGGATGACGAGGGAATAGAGTGGAACGTACAATAAATTCGTCACAAATCCGATCATGGAAAACTTAAAGAAATGATGGAGGATGAAAGGTAAAGATGCCACCTGGGAAACGTAGGTCACCTTAAAGGCCTGAAGAAGGGTCGAAGAGCTCGAGAGGATCCGATTGGAGGAGAGCACGAGTGAAAAACTGACAAAGAAGGACAGCTGGAATCCGGCATGAAACAAGAGGAAGGGGTCATAAAAGACCATTACGCTGAAGATGATATTGAGACTATCGAGAGTCTTGATTCCAAGGAAGGCTTTTTGCCCGAGGAGGATGACGATGAGCATGGACGAAGCCCTCACGACAGATGGTGCGGCGCCCGTAAGTACCATATAACCAAGAAGGAACACGATCACGACCCACCCTGCACGTTCTTTCCGCAGTCCCGCACGGAGAAGCAGGAAGAATACACATGCCGAGATGAGCCCAACATGAAGGCCCGAGATCGCAAGGAGATGAACAACTCCAAGGGCCCTGTATGCTTCCATAGTCTCTTCTGCTATCTCCCCCGTTTCCCCGAATAGCAGGGCCTGGGTGATGCCGACCGCTTCAGGGGGAAAGCCTGAAGCAATCAACTTCAATCCCTCTGACCTGACCTGCACAAGCTTGTCACTCCAACTGTTTGCTGGCACGCAGGTGCTGAAAGAATCGACTTTAAGGGTCCAATAGATCTTCTGCTGATACAGATACTTCTTGTAATCGAATAAGTTGGGGTTCCCGCTCCCGTTTGGGGCCATGAGTTCTCCCGACACGGTACAGGATGTTCCTGGGGATATCGATGAGAATAGTTCTTTTTCTGATAGGGATGACAAATAATAGGTGAGGGCTACCGACTCCCCTCCTGTGTCAACGGGAGAAGAAAAGCGGTTTCCATCAATGGATGGGATGTTCGTGAAGGTGATCAGGAAGTTGGTTTGATCTGGAGAAAGGATGCTGAAGCGGCTGTTCTGTTGGTAGAGTCCGTTCAGGTATGAGAGGAAGATAAGGAAGCAACAAAAGAAGATCCGGGGGGATTTCCGCAAGAATAAGGAGAGAAACAGAAGGGAAAGAACGAAAGCACCCCAAACCCATTGAAGTGCCAGAAGCGTCCCTGCCAACACGGAGATCCCTCCGTACAGAAAGAACTCCCTATCGACTCTATTCATTGAATAGTTTCATATATTCCTGTTCATAGTGGCTGACTTTTTCTTCATCAGCTCCGCATGCTTTTAGATCTGCAATCATCCCGGTGATCATGTCTGCTTTTTCACGGTGGTGCACATCGATGCTGTTTTCATCGAATTGAACCTTTTCCACCTTGACCCCTGCCTGTTCAAATAGCTGGATTGCATAAGGATGGTTCTTGTAATCTTTCGCATAATAAACCGTTGTGATGCCCGCTTGGATAATGGCTTTGCAGCATTGCAGGCAAGGAAAATGTGTCACATATATATCGGACTGTCCTGAACCGACGCCAAATTTCGCACATTGGAGAAGGGCATTCATCTCTGCGTGGATCGTGCGCACACAATGGTTATCGATCACATAGCAGCCTTCGTCGATACAATGATCCCCTCCAGCGATGGAGCCATTATATCCTCCTGCAATGATCCTTTTATCCCTTACAATCGTTGCACCGACGGCAAGCCTTGTACAGGTGCTCCTAAGTGCCAGCAAATGACTTTGCGCCATGAAATATTGATGCCACGCAATTCGTTCCATTGTTACTCCCCTTTTCTACTAAGATTCGTCTATCGCCGGCTCAACCGACCTTGTACTAGTGTAGTCATAGATGCGTCCAACGTCAATTCATTGAACGGTAATCATTTCTTTCAGTCGTTCAAATGTCTTCTCTCCAATGCCCGATATGTTCTTGATATCTTCCACAGACCTATAGGGACCATTCTCTTCGCGGTATTGAATGAAAGCGGCTGCCTTTGAAGGACCGATACCAGGGAGTTTCTGAATCTCTTCTGAGGTGGCTTGATTGATGTTCACAAGTTCGCCTTCTCCACCGTTCGTGCCAGAAGGAGAGCCCGGTGGAAGGGGAGTCTCCACTTCTCCTTTCTTCGGTACATAGACCATCATTTCGTCGCTCACCTTCAAAGCTAAGTTGATGGCATTGCGGTCAGCGTCTTTCGTGAATCCGCCTGCCATCTCCACGACGCCATCGACTCTTTCATGGGGAGACATCTCATAGAGACCAGGGCGCTCCACCTGCCCTTTGATGTCAACGAAGATCTTGTCATCGGTCGTGACCGTATCAACGGGTTGAGGAGCTTCGATTGCAGATTCTTTTGCTTCGATGGCCGTGGGAGTTCCCTGTTGGGGTGGTGAAGGTTTAAAGAGAAGGAAGAGGAACAGGGCCGCAGCGCCTGCCAGGATGAAAAGGAGAGTCCGGTATTTCTCAAATAAGTGTACCAAGAGATCACCTCTTATGGGGAATATTGATCGTGGCCTTACTAGAGGAGGAGGAAGAATTGCCGTGGTACATGTTCCATTCGACACCATGTGAGAAAATCCTGCTTTTTCCCTGAAAAATAAAAAAACCCGATGATGCGATGATCATCAGGCTTCCGTATTCTTCACGCATGTAAAGAAAATGCGTTCACTGTCTTCTGTTGGAGACTCATCACGGTAATCTGCCGTGATTTCCTTCACGATGAATCCTGCTTCCTCGAGCCAGGCTTGATAGCGCTCGACCGGATACGTCCTTTGTTTGTGAAGCTCTTCCACCCTCTCATAGAGACCGGTCGCTTCCTGACGCACAAAGAAGGTCAGTTCGTGCTCGACGCTATGGGGATATTCACCTTTGAAGCTTTCCCAGATATACGAAACCTCTTCGTCGGTCAAGGTGAAGCTTGATTCCATGAAGATCTCATCCATCTTGAAGAGGGAGTGGACATCAAACAAGAAGACACCATCCTGCTCTAGATGAGCATGGACGCTCTTGAACGTATCCTTCACACTTTCCTCGGTCTCCAGGTAGTTCAAGGAGTCACAAAAGATGGTCACGACATCATAGGAACCGAGCCCATCAAGGGCGGACATATCCTGATTGAAGAGCGGAAGGGCGACGCCCCTGCGTTCCGCCTTCTCCCTGGCGACCATGAGCATGTCTGAGGATAAATCCACACCGGTGACGTCATAACCGGATTCTATGAGTTTCAGTGAAATCTCGCCCGTCCCACAGGCGATGTCAAGGACCCTGTTGCCGCCATTACTATACCGTTCACCATGTGTCCGGAGGAAATCAACCCATCCATCATACGGAACATCTTCCATGAGGTGATCATATATGTAGGCAAATCCTTCATAGCTCATGGGTCAGCTTTGTTCTACTTCTACCAATGAAGCATCTCCCCACAGGCGCTCAAGGTTGTAGTAGCCCCTCTCATCTTTGTGGAACACGTGGGCAACGACATCCCCAAGGTCGACAAGGATCCAGCGGGCCTGGTCGAACCCTTCCAAACGGCGTACTGTGTGGCCGTTTTCTTCAGCTGTATCCTTCAGTTCCCGGGCAATGGCCTGTACCTGTTTATCAGAGTTCCCGTGGCAGATAAGGAAATAATCCGCAATGAGGGAAACACCCTTCATATCAAGGACCACGATATCTTCTGCTCGTTTATCATCTGCGGCTTTGTAAGCCAATTCTACTAATGTCTGTTCCATACTAACTCCTCCTATCGAAGATCAATCCGTTATAAAATCTGAATGTGTCCGGATGAATCGCCTGGTTCTTTTTCATTAAGAATGTCATGGTATTGCGCAGTGAAGCGATCAGCGCTTCGTCAAGGGATGTTTCTGCCATCGCCCTGACCTCCTCTACACCTGGAAACTGACGGTTCGGTTCAATGTAATCAGCAAGATAAACGACCTTATCAAGGACGGTCATCTTCCTCTTACCGGATGTATGATTCCGTATTGCCTCCAACACTTCGTCATCATCGATGCCTACTTCTTTTTCAACAAGATAAGCGCCGACGGGTGCATGCCATAGCTCCGCATTATAGTCCAGAAGATCGTCACCCAGGTGATGAGAAAGGATGATTTCTTTCATCTCATCTTTGTCCCTGAACTTGGCATAGTCGTGAAAGATGGCCGCAACCTCTGCCTTTTTCACATCGGCGTCGTATTTTGCAGCAAGGTGAATGGCGGTTTCCATCACACCGCATGTGTGAATGTACCGATGTTCCGTTAAATGTTCTTTCACGATCGAAAGGGCTTCTTCCCTATTCATACAGTTTCTCCCCCTTTATCAATCGATAGACGTCATCTGGAACAAGATAGCGGAATGACCGCTTGTCTTTCGCAAGGTTTCTGATCGTGGATGAAGAAATGTCGATGGCGGGAATATCCAATGACGTTATCTCATATGGACTGTCAGTAGAATATTGTGGACGGTTTACACCAATGAACGTGATGGTTGAGAGCAATTCATCGATTTCCTTCCAGTTGGGAAGGTATTCGACCATGTCCCCACCGATGATGAAGGAGAATTCATGGTGAGGATACTTTTCCCTCAGAAGCCTCATCGTTTCATACGTGTAGGAAGGGCCTTCCCTCTCCAGCTCGATCGACTCGACCCTGAAGTGGGGATGCCCCTTGATTGCTTCCTTGATCATGGTCACGCGCTGAATAGCCGTCACATTGCTCTCCATCACTTTATGGGGAGGGACCGCGTTCGGCATGAACCAGACTTCGTCCAACCCGGCTTGATCCCTTACCTGTTCGGCCACGATAAGATGACCCATATGGGGCGGATTGAATGTACCGCCCAAAATCCCGATCTTCATGTTCATCACGACCTTATCTTGGAAGGATTATCGCCTTGTTTTCTTTAGATTCCTTATAAAGGACGACCGTATGGCCGATGAGCTGTACAAGCTCTGCCCTCGCTCCTTTTGAAAGGGCCTTCGCAACGTCATGCTTGTCCATTTCACAGTTCTGCAGGATGCTTACTTTCAGCAGTTCCCTCGCTTCAAGAGCTTCTCCGATTTGGTTGATCATATTCTCATTCACTCCGCCCTTGCCGACCTGGAAGATCGGGTTCAAATGATGGGCTTGTGACCGTAGATATCTTTTCTGTTTACCTGTTAACATGTTGACCTCCTAGTTGCTTTAGAACAATTTTTTTCATAGTTTCTGTATCAGGGGTGACCCCCGTCCACTTCTCAAACGCCAGTGCCCCCTGGTGAACAAACATTTCGAGACCATTCTGCGTTTGAGCCCCAAGCTCCCGTGCCCGTTTCATGATGGCCGTTTCAAGGGGGTTATAGATGATGTCACTGAACAGGGATCCCTCCTTCACCGAATCGAAGGTGAGCGGGGAGTGATCGACATCGGGACTCATCCCGATTGAAGTCGTCTGGATGACGATGTCATACCTGTTGACCACATCCCCCGCGTCATCCATGGGGATGTAAGAAGACGAGATGGCAAACGGACAGGCTTCCATCATATCGGCTGCCCTTGCTTCGGTGCGATTGGCGATATCAATATGCTTGACGCCAATGGAGGCAAGGCTGTAGAAGATGGCCTTGGCGGCCCCCCCTGCCCCGAGCATCAAGACGGACTTGTCTGTCAAATTGCCCCTCAGTGCCTGCTGCAACCCCTGTACATATCCCGGTCCATCAGTATTGTACCCTGTCAGCACCCCATCATCGTTCACGATTGTGTTGACCGCACCGATGGCTTTCGCGAGGGGATCGATGCGATCAAGGAGCTCCATCACGGCGACTTTGTGGGGCACCGTGATGTTCATTCCGCGGATCCCAAGTGCTCTTATGCCTCCGATGGCCTGCGGAAGGGCATCAGGGGTGACGTGGAATTTCATATACGTGCCTTCGAGCCCGGAATCCTCCAGTGCTGCTTGATGCATGACCGGGGACATGGAATGGGCGATGGGGTCACCGATGACCCCGTATAAGTGATTCATGTTAATCCCCCTAGATCAATGATTTTCTCAGGAAGACGCTGACCCCTTTCGGTACATGGGCAGCGATGTAAGCTCCCGGTTCGTTCACCGTGATCCAACCAAGTCCGGAAAACACGATATCGGTCTTCCCTTCCTTGATCTTGAATTCATGCTTCACAAGCTCAGGGAACGTATCCATATCCTCGATGCGGGGTGGCTGAAGCAGCTCACCGGCATGATTCTTATAGAGCTCGTCTGCTTTTTCCACCTTCGTCCGGTGGATATTCAGCTCATTGGAGAAATAGCAGGTGAATGCCTGACGGTCTCCCTTCAGGAAATCGAAACGGGAAAGCCCGCCAAAGAATAGAGTTTGCTCCGGATTCAACTGGAACGTCCTCGGCTTGATTTCCTTCTTCGGTGTGATGATCTTCAAATCACCCTTGTTCACATAGTGGGCCATCTGGTGATGATTGATGATTCCCGGTGTATCAATCAGGTATTCGTCTTCCCCAAGTGGAATTTGGATCATATCCAGGGTTGTTCCCGGGAAATGCGATGTAGTGATGACGTCCTGTTCCCCTGAAACCTGCTTGATGATGCGGTTGATGAACGTGGACTTCCCTACGTTGGTACATCCGACCACATACACATCACGGCCTTCACGGTACTCTTCGATGGCCTGGATCGTTTCTTCGATTCCCTGGCCGCGCGAAGCACTCACCAATTTAACATCGACGGGCTTCAGTCCGAGCTGTTTCGCTTCATGCTTCATCCACTGGGTAAGCTTTGAATGCTTGACCGATTTAGGAAGAAGATCGGCTTTATTTCCCACAAGGAGAATCGGATTCGAACCGACAAAGCGGTGAAGCCCGGGAAGCCAGCTGCCGTTGAAATCAAAGATATCAACGACTTTGACGATCAACCCTTCTGAATCGCCTATTTCATTGAGGATTTTCAGGAAGTCGTCATCCGTAAGGGGAACGTCCTGCACCTCATTATAATGCTTCAGCTTGAAACAGCGCTGACAGATGACTTCATCCTTCTTCAAGGAAGATGGGGGTGCATACCCCAATCCTTCCTTGTCTTCCGTCTGAATCTCGACTCCGCAGCCTATACATACAACTTGACTCACTTTTTATCCTCCCAACCGATCATGCCTTTTCGTTTGAAGAAGTTCATGATCCTTCTCTCGACTTTGCGATTAAATTTCGTCATAAATCCGTCCGACTGTGCCACAGGAACGACCAGAATGGTATGAAAGCCGCTCCGGTTCCCCCCAAGCACGTCAGTGAGCAGCTGATCGCCGATCACGACCGTCTCCTCTTTCCTGACATCCATCTGCCTGATCGCCCGTTTGAATGCCCGTCCCATCGGCTTGCGCGCCTGGAAAATGAACGGGACACCGAGGGGATCGGCAAAAGACCCCACGCGCATCCTATTATTATTGGAAACGATCGTCACAAGGATCCCATGTTCCTGCATCTCCTTGAACCATTGGATCAGCTTCGGGGTGGCATTCGGGCGGTCCCACTCGACCAAAGTATTGTCAAGGTCCGTGATGATTGCCTTGATTCCTTTTTCTTTCAGATCCTCCGGCCGGATCGCAAATATATCCTGTACCTGTTCATCAGGCAAAAATTGTTTTAACAAAGCAAACACCTCATATTTATAGTCATTTGACATCTGGGTCTTCCGCACGCTTACTGTATAACAGATTAATGATAACCAATTTCCCCATGACTTTCAAAGTAAACCCGCATGTATTCATTGGAAAGGGAAAATATGTGAGGAAAATCAAATATTTTTCGACAAAATTCAACTTTGCTCTCGACTGTGGATAACGTTATACACATTATTCACTTACGAATCACCCAATATTTTACCAGTTGTATACAGGTTAACCACAAGATATCCACGGAGACATGTGGATAAAGGAACAGTTGTTCTGTCAATTTAAATTTGGTAAAGTTTAGTTACAGCAAGAGCACGGTAGTAAAAGTATGGGAGGTGGAATCATGAGGAAATTATCCGATGAATTGTTGATCGATTCCTATTACAAGGCAAGAGAATTAAATCTTAGCAAAGAATTCATTCGCCTCATCGAAATGGAAATTCACCGACGTTCCCTTACGAATAAAATCAAGGCTTCATCTTAATACGGATAAACGGGACGGATGCTCATCCGTCCCGTTTATTTTGACATGAAGCTCCCCAAATGTTCCCCTACCCTTACTTCCCGCGGGGTATTGTCTTCGTCGAAGGAGAAGCGCCCTTTTTCAAACAATAGGATCACCGTGGACCCAAAGCTGAAGTAAGCGACTTCCTCGCCCTGAATCCACTCGTTCCGATCCACGACGTAATCAACACTGTTAACGAACATGGCCCCAACTTTGACGACTGCCATCCTTCCTCCTGGATGACGCAGTTCCGTAATGGATCGATAATTCTTTGATAAGGTTTCCTTTCCGTACCGGAGACCGAGTTCGTTGACGGGATAAGAATGGTTCCCGAGCTCCCACCTGCCGATGACCTCTCCACTTGCCGGGCAGTGGATGCGATGGTAATTCGCAGGGCTCAGGTAAAATACGGCGAAGGATCCCCCCATGAACGGTGCTGCTTTCTCATCAGAACCCAACATATCCAGGATGGAGTACAGCTTGCCTTTCACCGTTACTTCCAGCTGATTCGAGATTACACCGGTTTCTGCCATGACACCGTCCACGGGACTGACCACAGAGGCCTCCCCTGCCTGGATCGTCCGTGCGCCCGGTTTCAGTCTGCGGATGAAGAATTCATGAAGACTCGGATAGAGTTCGATGGACTTCTCCATTTCTTCCGTATTGATCCCGTAGGTTTTGGCAAACGAAGGAATCAGCTTCCTGCTTACTTTTGATCGGACAAACCGACGGAGCAAAAAGGAGGACCACTTTTTGTTTGTCAGTTCGATGCACAACCGGTAAAGAGATTGCTTCAACAACTTCCAACTCCTTTATCATCAAAGGGATGGGCACAGCCCAAAAGTCCCAGACATTTGAAAAAAAGTACGATTTTTGAAAATCCCCTAACGTTCACAGTTTAATAAGTATATAATAAAACAATGTCATATACTATATCTTATATTATCTTTTTCTTTGAATAAGGAGTGAGGTTCATTGTTTCTCTCCGAAGCACTTGATCAAACCGTAAAAAAACTGAAAGCCCATGCAGCCAATTTCGTGACATTGCTCAACCTGTCCCTTGGTGGATTCGCCATCGTCTCTGTCCTGCATAATCAGCCTCATCAGGCCTTATTATTCATCTTCATCGCTGCTCTCACCGACCGTTTCGACGGGATGGTGGCCAGGAAGCTGAACGTAGAGTCAGATCTTGGTAAGCAGCTCGACTCCATGAGCGACATCGTTTCATTCGGGGTTGCACCAGCTGTACTCATGTACTACGCCGCGCTCCAGTCATTGGGCGTGGTCGGGGCATTCTTCATGATTTTCTATATCGGCTGCGGCGCCTACCGACTTGCCCGCTTCAATATCACCGATAATGCCGGTTACTTTACAGGGCTTCCCATCACGGCTGCAGGCTGCCTTGTGACCCTATCATATCTAGCCATTCCCCATGTACCGGTTGGGATCATCCTGACGACCATGATCCTAATGTCCCTTTTGATGGTCAGCCCGTTCACCATCAAAAAAGTATGATAACCATTATATGAACAAAAAAAGAATCCCCGGTTCATACGTGAACCGGGGATCCTTTTTTATACGTATCATACCATGGTACATCCCCGCCGAAGGAGCACCGCGGTAGCACCTATTGATCAGCAACAGCAGCTGGTATAGTACCACCAGCCTCCGAAAAGGAAAAGCAAGATCAACAGGATGACACCGAGGGCGAACAGATAGCCGCCTCCACCGTAGTAACCTGGATAGCCCGGTCCATAGCATGGATATCCGTACATGGGTTTCCCCCCTCCCGTTCTTCCTGTAGGTAGTATATGTAGGTTTGGGACCTACGGATATAGGCGTTTCACCAATTCCCCTGTCGTTTTCCTTTTCCTTAACCTTCTCAAAGAATTGCTTTTCACAAATCACATTGGGAAGCTTACATTCGTGGATGGTTATAAATAATTCCCATTGAAGACCATGCTTCTTTGTATAAGATGAACCTTTCACAATACTGATTTCCTTTTTTATCCTTACAGCGTATACTCTTGGTAAACTTGATTCCGGTATAAGGAGTGGAGATTGATAAGAAACCTATTTTTTTCTGCTTTAGGGTCTATGATTATTGCAGGGATCCTGCTCATTTTTCAACATGCTGACCATTACGTTTTGTACACTGTATCAACAGCCATCTGCGTGTCCATTGCAGTGAATGGCCTGGTGATCTGTTACCTTTCCCGTTCCTCCTTTAACAGATCCTCTATGTATTCAACCGTCGTCTTTAACGGGCTTTTCACCGGAATGATCGGATTAATCATCCTTCACTTTTACGATGCCCCATTTGTGCAGGATGCGGTGGACCTACTGACTCCTTATATCACGTTGTTCTTCCTTTCTTGCTTGCATGTCATCATCATGCTGGTCATGATCAAATTGAATCCAAAACTTGTGTAAAAACTCTTTCCACAGCTATTCATTAAATCCCTTTCCCCTTACTTCCAAAGGACATGCAAGAGACCCCGATCGCTAACATAGGTATGGGTTATAGGCAAAAGTCCTTTTGGAGGTGGAACCATGTCTGGAGTTCTGACAGCGCTCGGCTATTTCGTGAAAGAATTGTTCTTCCTTGTTTCCTACGTAAAGAATAACGCCTTTCCACAACCGCTATCGGCAGCAGAGGAACGGAAATACTTACGGCTCATGGCTGAAGGTGATGAGCACGCGAGAAATATGCTGATCGAGCATAATTTAAGGCTCGTGGCACATATCGTGAAGAAATTCGAAAACACCGGAGAAGACCCTGAAGACCTCATCTCCATCGGCACGATCGGGCTGATCAAGGCGATCGAGAGCTATTCCGAGGGTAAGGGAACGAAGCTTGCCACCTATGCTGCCCGTTGTATCGAGAATGAGATTCTTATGCATCTCAGGGCACTCAAGAAAACGAAAAAGGATATCTCCCTTCACGATCCGATTGGTCAGGATAAAGAAGGGAATGAGATCAGCCTCATCGATATCCTTAAATCGGAAGCCGATGATGTGATCGATACGATCCAGCTCAGCATGGAACTGGAGAAGGTCCGGAAATACATCTGCGTCCTGGATGACCGGGAAAAAGAGGTCATCGTCGGCCGTTTCGGCCTTGATTTAAAAGAGGAGAAAACCCAGCGGGAGATCGCCAAGGAATTGAACATCTCGAGGAGCTATGTGTCCCGGATCGAAAAACGGGCCTTGATGAAGATGTTCCATGAGTTTTACCGAGAGGAAAAAGAGAAACGGGGAAAATGATCATTCTATAAGAAAAAGCCCGCCGGGATCGTCTAAATGACGGTCTTGGCGGGCTTTTCACTGTCGTTGATTCAGAACTGGATTTTCGAACCCTTCTCCAGGCGCTGGATCTGCTCTTCCCCTGTTGCGGCGAGCTCCTTGAACTGGTTGATTGTTTCCCGCATCTGCGGAAGGGCCTCTCGCTTGTAGGTGGAGATCGAATCCATGGCTTCGATGACATCGCTGAAGGCGGTCTTGAGGGTGTCGACGGAGATATTTGCTTCCATCGCCTGCTTCTGGATGGCGGTCCCTTGGTCTTTCAGCATTTTCGAAGTCCCGGCTATGATCGTATTCGTCGTCGCGTTCAGTGCCTCGATCTTCTTGAGGACAATTTTTTGATTGTACAGGGCACTTGCGACGGTCACGCCGATCCTGAGGGCGGAGATGGTGACTGTTTTCGCCCGGTCGACGCCGCGGATGAGCTCCCGGTTGTTCCTCACAACCATTTCATAGGCGATGATTCCCTGCTGATTGACGACGAGCATCGTGTTCAGGTCCATGACCCGCTGTCGGAGGGGGAATAGGATCTCCTCTTCAATGAACCGTACCCGATCGGGATCTTCCCCCTTCTCACGTGCCACTTCCACCTGTGCGGCGATGGAGGCATCCATGAGGGAACCGAGTTCGATTTCCTTCTGAAGCACCTTGGTCAGATCCCTGAGGGCGTGTTGTTCAATTTCAAGGGTCGTATTATCATTTTTCAGGACGTTCCTGCCCTTTTCCAGTGATTCGACGATATCGGATATGACGGTGTCGGCTTTCTGATACTTGGCGAAGTAGGCCCGCATGGGATTGAACAGCTTCCCGAGGAGTCCCGTCTTGGCAAAATCGATCATGCTCGGGTCGAGGTCCTTGATTTCGATTTGAAGGTCGCTCAGCCCTTTGGCCACCTGTCCGCCTTCATCACCCGTCTTCGATAGATTTCCCACTGATACCTGCAGGAGGGCATTTTTGCTCGAAGACGATCGCAGGGTGTTCATCCCGAAAGAATCGATGGAAGCAAGGATTTCCTTTTTCTTCTCAAGGGAATTGAGATCGAGGTTCAGGACCGCCTGGACGTTCGCTTCCGCCGCTTCTTGAAGCTTCCTTACCTCCTCAGGCACGGGTTTGACCTCTTGTTCGATTACCTTTTTCACTTCTTCTTGTGTGGTCACACTCATGGAAAAGCTCATACAATCCCCTCCTATAATTGGACGTTGAACAGATTTCGGATCTTGTAGACGACGTCGTCGGTATCGGCATTGATGCTGGCGGCCTCATTGATGGATGAAATGGTTTCGAGCGCCTTGAGGTCCGCGTTATACCCGATTGTATACACCGGGATTTTGTATGCTTCGATCAGGGGGCGGACGGCTTTCAATGAATTCCCCTGATTCGTATCCCCGTCGCTCAACACGAAGATGAGGGGGCGTGTATCCGGATTCTTCCCGAGCTCATCCTGGAGCATCTTCATGGCCACCACGATTCCGTCATAGGTGGCCGTACCGCCATTGGCCTGCAGGCTTTCCACAGCCCCGACGAATTCGGATTGCTGATTCACATCGAATTTTTTGATCGGCATATTGATGGCCACATCATCCGAATAACTGACCAGACCGATTGAATTGTCTTTCCCAAGATACTTTTGTCCTTTGAGGAGAGACTCTTTCAGCTTATTAAGCGATTCCCCGTCCATGCTTCCCGATACGTCCGCTACGAAAACGGCGGCAATCGACTGGGTGCCATTCTTTTTTTCCTTCCAAATCTTCTGGGCGGAGGTTATGGTGCTTCCGTCTAGAGGCTTCATTTCGGACTGATACTCTTCCAAACCGTTGAAGCCATCCTTTTTGGCAAGCTCCTTGTAACGGTCCTGCTTGGCGAATTGAGCGAACTCTTCAAGCACTTTGACCTTTTCTGCAGAGAGCTCCCCAAGGGCATATAACGGGTTATCGTGTCTGACACCGAACGGCACGAATTCATAGGAATCTTTGAGATCGGAAGCGTTCGTATAAGTCTGATATTCAAGTACGAATCCATCCAGCATCCCTGACTTGGCTGCTTCCCTCATTTGCAGGGTCGTAGAGGCTGTGAAAGGGACATTGGCCTGGAATGATTCAAATCCCTTCACGGCATCGTCACTCAGGACGTTTTTGTTGTCGAAAGTATTGAGGCCGGTGATAAGGAAGTTCAATCCCGTGGAGCTTGCGAACGGATCGGTATACCCCATGGCGAATTCATCCTCGGTCATGGCTTCCAATATGGTCTTCGCATTCACGGACCCGTACTTCTCGATGAGCTGATCATGTTTTTTCTTTGAGATCACGATGCCTGGCACATTCCCGACAAGGCGCTTTTCGATCAGGTGGGACTCCACTCCGGAGGCTTTGACCATTTCCCCCCACAGTTCATTGGAAGGAGCGAAGGCGTCAGGAACGCTTTTCCCTGATGTGATGTACTCTGTCGCCGTCCCGGATGCGATACTGCGGATGGTGACCTGACCCGATGCGCCCGAGGCATTGAAGTCTTCCGCTACTTTATTCAGCCATCCTTCCTTCCCCTTCCCGGATTTTTCTGTAGAGGAAAAGATTTCGACCGTTGTATTCCCCGTTCCCTCTACGGTAAGAGGGAATTTCGAGATATCCGGAAGCTCGGAAGCTGCATCCGCCGGGTCGAGATCGATTTGACCTTTGATCGGCTTTTCTTTCGTCACGTCAATCTTACCGTATAGTTCATCCAGCTGTTTATCTGCACTTTCTGCCGTGATCTGCTTATCGGTTTTCCCGAGGTTGGAGGTGAGTTTGATCCCGAAGAAGACACCACCGAAGACCAACAGGACGATTAGACCGGAAACGAGCAGGAATTTTCCTTTTTTCATCATGCGTTTCCCCTTTTCTTTATGTTTTATAGAGCTTTGTCTGATTGATGAGGGAATGGATTTCCTTCATGCAGGCCATGTTGTCGATATCTTCGATGGTGACAGTATTGAGACGGGTGATTTCAAGCAGCAGCTTATCGAGATCGAGAATGATTTCTTCATTGATCTCGATTGCCTGTTTGATGAAGAACAGATACTCCCTGTACAGGGATGTCTTCTCGGCTAGGAGGGTTTGACTGAGGCGCGGATCCTTGGACCGGACGGATTTGTATTCCCGCTCATCGAAGGCACCCGCTTTGTTCAAGAGATTCCTTACGTTCTGGAAAAAGAGCTGTTCCACCTCAAGGACCGTGTGGCTGAATTTACGGTGACTCATTTCACCTTGCTGGAACCGGTCATTGATCGCCTGCTGAAGGGAGGCTTTTTTCTGTTCCAGGCGGTCCACCTGCTCGATGGCATAGTGAAGATCTTCACGAAGCGACTTTTTCCCGAAGAATCTGGAGAGGGCTTCCTTGTAGTCTTCATCTGAGGCAAGAGATAGGATCTGGAGCGGTTCTTCTTCCTTGAAACGAAGCGCATACACTCCGTAAAGGACACCTATGGCGCTGGCCGTGAGGATCGATGCACCGAGCGCTGCTTCAAGGGCACCCCCAGTCAGGGCCAAGCCGATAAAGCCGGGGGAAAATATCACGATGTTTGCCATCGTCACTCCAAGAATGAGGGCGCCGAGCTGAATCATTTTCTTCATCTTTCTCCCCTCCTTCGGTTAACTTTTCGGAAAAATGAAAAAATAGTCCCTACTTACTATACTACTATTGGAAAATCCTTTCAATCACTTCATGCAAAGTCCCTTTACGAGATGACAACAGATAGGACTTATCAGGAAGGATCTCCCTTATCAGTCTTACGTATGGTGGAGGCTTATGGTTTCAAAATCATGAGCAGGATGATTGCGATATTGATGGCCTGTGTGAACCACACTTTCGGAAGGAACAGGGCCATGCGCTTCCGGTATTCCTCCATAAAATATGGGCCGCTTTCCTGATTGAGCATTTCCCACAATGATAGGGCGGCCTTCCTTGACAGGACAGCAGACGAAAAGCGCATGATGAAGAAGAGGATCAGGGAAGCGATGATCCAAGGCTCGAACGGATAGCCGAGGATCACCATGCCGATACCGCTACCCAACAGGATGAAATCACTGCATTTCGCTAGTGTCCCCATTCCCCCAAGGAGCCCGAGGACCGTCCTTGCTCCTTCTTCTGAACGAGGGAATTGTAGCAGAAAGGGGAATAAGAACGTCTGTCCGAAACCGATGAGAGCTGTGGATACATGGATGATCACAACGATTGAATACATACCTGCCCCCTTCCCACTTATGAATATAGACCTACTATATGCGGAGCTCTCTGTCCTTTTCACCACTTAAAAAAGGCGGCCCTTTCCAAAGGTGGCCGCTTACCATGTTTCATCTTTCATTTGTGGACTCTGCCACTTTTCCTCCATAAAAAAAGAGGGCATCCGCCCCCTTACTCTGCACCGACTTCTGCCGTGATGATCAACCCGATCGCCACGGTCACCACCAGACCCATAATCATGGAAAACATGACGCAAAACTCCTTCCATTGCTACGTCCTTACGGTCAGTATATCACCACAAGTGCCTCATGAATCCTTCCATTCATGAACACCCTGTTGCGATTCTTTGACAGATATGTGTCCTCTCCTCCAGTCATAATCAATAACTCCTGACAATATAGTGAGAGAGAAGAGAGGTGACGGTATGTTCAAGAAGCGACGACCGAAACGATCTCCCCTACCTGCACGGCATGTCTTCATCATATCGTTCATCGTGTTCGTGCTGATGACGGTACAGAGTCTGTACATGATCAATAGGGGCATCGAGCCCGCACTCATGGAAATCGCTGAAACAACGACCCGGCAGTTCGCCGCCCAGGCCATCAACGATTCCATTTCCAAAAACATCTCTGAAGAGGTGGATATCAATCAGTTGATCGTCAAACATGAAACCGGCGGAGAGCCCAGCTATAGCTTCGACCCGGGTATATACAACAAGCTGATCGCAGAATCGACCGAAAGGGTCCAGCAGTACCTTGATTATGTGGAGAAAGGCGACCTGGAAAAGCTCGAAGCCTTTACCTCTGAGACGGAAATCGATTTTGAGAAAAGCAAAGATGCAAAAGGCATTGTGTATTATGTGCCCCTCGGCCTTGCAGCGAATAATACCCTCCTTGCCAATATGGGCCCGCAGATCCCCATCCAGTTCATGATCATCGGGGACGTGCAATCGAATGTAGAAACACAAACAAATGTGGTCGGGATCAATAACACCTATCTCGAAGTGTATATCAACATTTCGGTTGAAATGAATGTAATCATTCCGAGGCGGACCAAAACGATCAAGGTGGCCAACAAAGTCAAAATCGGCGATCTGTTCATACCAGGAAAAGTCCCGGACTTTTATAGCGGGAACGGCAGCGGCAGCTCCCCTGCCATCCAGCTTCCGAAAAAAAGCGAATAGAAAAAGCGGGTCCGGTAGCGGACCCGCTTTCTTCATTATTCCGGCATCCGCTTCTTCTTGAAGAACCTGCCGATCATCACTGTCCAAATCGAGATGGTCAAAAACATCCTGTCACCAACCCTTCACGTTCGTTAGGCTGTGTCCTTCTCCACCCAGAGCGCATTCAGCCTTTTCACTTGTATAAAAATCATGTTCATTCTCCTCCCTATGGTTTGATCGTACAGGTATTACAGCGTATGTGATGTGAAGTGCTGCTGTCTTGTCTTGGTCTCTTCGAAATGCTTCGAGACCGATTCATTATGTGTAGCTTCTTCGAATGACGTACGCTTCTTTTTCAACGTAAGCGTCACGAATAGTAAGTTAAGAGTCATGGCGATCCCCCCTTTCCAGTATTGTTTTTTTGCATGAAAAAACCGCAGGGACTCCCTTCCCGGCGGCGCACAAAAAAGCCGCAGGAAGATGCATTCTCCCCGCGGCATTCATTCACATATTGGTCAGAACGAAAGATATCCCACTGTCGGTCGAATGGTAATATGAAGTTGTACGGCGTTGATTCCTTTGATCATCATCATGTTACTCGACCTCCGTTTCCGTGTGATATTTTTCTTACATTGGTTAGTATATCCAATTATAATGGAAAAGTAAACCACTTTTTAGAAAATATTTTTTCATACGATCAGCTTAATCCTTTATACCGGTCATGTTCTCCGTCCAAGACTTCGCTTTCCGCGGGTAGCGCGTGAGCCTCCACAATAGGCCTACGGGGTCACTCTTCCCTCAGGAGTCTCCGTCTTGCACTCCAATCAACCGCTTGAAGCAATGAATTTTCATCTTAACAAATTAAAAAACCCGAATTCATTTGCCTGATCCTTGGCGAATGAATTCGGGTTTGCTATAAAAGCTTTTATCTCAGCCTTATTCGTCTTCCATTATTCGTTTTTGATACTTGATTGCTTTTTTGAAAAAAGTAAAGGAAGCAATCAGTAAGACCATGGTCATGCCCATGAGGCTGTACAATTTCACCGCGGTATCTGAAATGCCGGGGATCAATACGCCCAGATATAAGAATACGCTCAAATAGAGAAGGGTGAATCCAAACCGTCTATAGTCGGATCGCTTCTGTTCAAAGATGTTCTTATCCATCGTCGACACCTACTTTCGGACTAGTTGACTCACAATCTATGGTAACATATCCGGAGGTGTCGCCCCTCATGTAATTGATGCCATTCCTGCCAGCTTATTTAGAGAGCGCTTGATCGATATCCTCGATGAGATCTTCCACGTCTTCAAGTCCGACGGAGATCCTGACGAGGCCATCCGTAATGCCTAGTTCGTCACGACGATCCTTCGGAATCGATGCATGCGTCATGCGGGCCGGCACGGAAATCAGGCTTTCCACTGCACCAAGGCTTTCTGCGAGAGTGAAATATTTCGTGTTGGTGAGGAGACGGTCAGCATTCGCCTCGCTGCCCACATCGAACGACACCATACCTCCGAAGCCGGATGCTTGCGCTTTTGCAATCTCGTGGTTCGGATGTGATTCAAGTCCAGGGTAATAAACTTTGGATACTTTTGGATGTTGCAGGAGAAAGTCGACGATTTTCTTCGTATTGATTTCGTGCTCTTCCATACGGAGTCCAAGCGTCTTGATTCCACGGATGAGCAGCCATGAATCCTGTGGACCCAGGACCCCGCCCGTAGAGTTCTGAACGAAGAATAGATCTTCTGCAAGCTGATCGGAATTCACGACCACGAGTCCCGCCACGACATCACTGTGACCTCCAAGGTACTTGGTGGCACTGTGAAGAACGATGTCTGCACCGAGGGCAAGAGGATTCTGCCAGTATGGCGTACTGAACGTATTATCCACGATCGTGAGCAGGTCATGCTTCTTTGCAAGAGCTGCTGCTTCTTTGATATCCGTGATTTTCAAGAGCGGATTGGTCGGGGTCTCGATATAGACCGCTTTTGTGTTCTCACGGATCGCTTCTTCGATGGACGCCGGATTGCTGGAATCGACGAATGTCGATTCGATGCCGAGGCGGTTCAATACTTTTGTCATCACACGGTAGGTGCCTCCGTATACATCATCTGTGAGGACGACGTGGTCACCGCTGTTGAACAACATCATTACCGCTGTGATGGCGGCCATGCCGGAGCCGAATGCGAATCCGCGTTCTCCGCCTTCAAGATCTTTGATTAATTCCTCAAGTGCATGCCTGGTCGGATTTCCTGAACGGGAATATTCAAACCCCTTATGCTTACCGACTTCATCCTGCTTATATGTGCTTACCTGATAGATCGGTGTGGAAACCGCACCCGTTTGTGGATCTGTCGGAATGCCACCGTGGATCAGTTTCGTTTTCTTTTTCATTCTGAACTTCCTCCTTCATAGATATCCTGACTTAAGTATCGTTCACTGGAATCCGGGAAGATCGTCAAGAGATGGGACCCGGGTTCAGCCTGCTCTGCTTCGAGGAGTGACGCATACAATGCCGCACCGGAAGAGCTTCCGACGAGAAGGCCTTCTCTTCCAGCCAGCTCTTTGACCATGGTGAACGCATCTTGATCACTCACCGTATGAATCCCTTCGAAATAAGATGGATCCATATAGTCCGGCAGGAACTCCATGCCGATTCCTTCTGTGCGGTGGGGACCGGAAGGACCTCCGTTCAGGATGGAACCTTCAGGCTCGACGATGACGGTCCTGAGCGATGGCTTCTGCTCTTTCAGGAATCGCGCCGTCCCCATGAATGTACCACCTGTACCGGCGCCCGCTATAAACGTATCGATCCGTCCGTCCAACTGCCTCCAGACTTCCGGACCGAGTGTCTTGTAATAGGTCATGGGGTTTGCAGCATTCGAGAACTGGGCAGGTGAATACGAGCCCGGGATCTCCTTCAGCAGCTCTTCGGCCTTGGCGATGGCCCCCTTCATCCCGTCGGCTGTCGGGGTGTTCACTACCGTAGCACCGAGGGCCCTCATGAGGGTCTGCTTTTCGACCGAGAACTTTTCCGGTACACAAAACATCACGTTATAGCCTGAACTCACGGCCGCCAGTGCAAGTCCGATACCCGTATTGCCAGCCGTGGGCTCTATGAGTGTCCCGCCTTTTTGGATCATGCCGGTCCGGATTGCATCTTCCAGTAGCTCTTTTCCAAGACGGTCCTTGACACTCCCACCCGGATTCATGAATTCCAGCTTTGCGAAAAGCCGGACCCCTTCCTTCAGCGGGAAGTTCGTCAATTCCACGATGGGTGTGTTCCCGATGAGGTCCTGTACACTGCTATATACTTCCAAAGGTTGCTCCCCCTTACAGAGCTGTCACCGGGACAGCTTCTCTCTTTATACGGACTCTACAATATTCATGACCATATTGGCTGAATGCAGGGCCGCTTTTTCCAGGTATTGATCGAATGACAAATCGGATTCCTTCCCGGCAATATCAGATAGGGAACGGATGATGACGAACGGGGTGCCGAATTGATGGGCAACCTGTGCGATTGCCGCCGCTTCCATCTCTACTGCCTGCAGAGAATCGAACTTGTCACGGATTGCTTCTACCCGTGCAGGATCGCTCATGAATGAATCCCCTGTTGCGATCAAGCCGGAAACGACTTGTACGTCCCCCATCTTCTTCACCGACTGCACGGCGATTTCTTTCAACTTTTCATCCGCCGTGAAGGCAGCCGGTAGCTGTGGCACCTGACCGTACTCATAGCCGAATGCTGTCACGTCCACATCATGATGGCGGACCTCTGTGGAAATGACCACGTCCCCGACGTTCAGTGCAGGATCGAATCCGCCTGCTGATCCAGTATTGATGATGCTGTCTGGCTTGAAGTGCTGTAGTAGGACCGCTGTTGACATCGCGGCATTTACCTTTCCGATTCCGGAACGTAGAAGAACGACTTCCTTCCCTTTCATTGTTCCACTTGTATATTCACACCCTGCGATGGTTTCGACCACAGGATTCGAAATGTTTTCCCTTAATAAAGTGACTTCTTCTTCCATTGCTCCAATGATGGCGATTTTCATAGTGTACGACCTCTTTCTACTGTTTAGTCGCCTCCATGATCCATACAAATGCATTCACCTGATCGAATGTGACTGTGAATCCTCTCGGTTCAAGGAGGGCTCTGAACACATCCAACGTGGTGTAGTATTCGCGTTTCAGGTCATCTGCTAGATTATGATATCCTTTTTCGATGGCTGCGGATATGGCGGCTTGATAGTGCCGGTCACTCTCGAACATGGTGTCGGCCCATACTATTTTACCACCACGGGGCAGGTACTTGCCATAAATCTCAAAGGCTTTTCCTTTTTCCTCATCGGTGAGGTGGTGAAATGCGTAGGAACTGACGAACGAGTCCACCGTCCCAACAAGATCGAAATCAAGGAAGTCTCCATCCCTGAAGGTGACCTGGTCCCCGAGTTTCTGCATGCCGATCTCCCTCATCTCAGGGGATGGCTCGAACGGCAGAACCTCCAGCTTGTTCTCCAAGAGCTTCTTCGTCAAATTGCCCGTTCCTGGACCGAATTCGACGACCCTTCCTTTTGCACGGGCAGCCACTGCATCTAAAATGGCATCATAGTGTTCAAACACCGCCTGGTATTCGACATCATGACCCGTTACGGTATCATCGTATGAATCCGCCCAATCCTGGAATAAATCCAAAAACTCTCTACCCATCGATCCCACTCCTGTTGGAAAGTTTATAATTCCTATCCATATACTATGATTTAATTTTAAAACTGTTATTAAATTATCATATCCACCCCCATTATTCAACTGTTATCCATTGCCAAGGGGGCAAACAAGCCCTAAAATAAGGAGGCGAACCGATAAGAGGGGGAGAAACATGAGTATTTCATTTGAATTGATCAAGGATAAGGTCGAGTTCTTCGAGGCCGCAGATCTTTCCACACTAGAAAAGAAAATTACCGAGCAGATTGAATTGAATCAGTCGATCATGCTCAGGGTCCACCATGTACAGCATCATGTGACGGTAGATGAAAACAGTCGCCGCCTCTATACGGCCGTTGTCCATTTCAAGCTGAATCAGTGAATGCAGAACAAAAAAATCCGCCGGGGTCCACATGACCCTGGCGGATTTCTCTTTAGTTTTTATCGTTTTCGATCAGTTCCTGAACCTTAGTCGGCTGCCAGCCCTCTCCATCGATCCACTGAAGATAGACCCTGTATGCCTGGGAGTCATTCTTTGCGGATACTGTACCGATGGATTTCTGCGGACTACCGTTTCCTTCGATATACCATACCGTCATATTGTTTTCTGGTATTCCGGTAGCGTAGGATAGAGCTTTCACCTTTTCGTTCCAGTCAGGTGTTCCCAGATCATAGGAAGATACGTGCTCTCCAGATTGTGAAGTGCCCACCGGCTTCCAGTCTGGATGCACAACGGTTTTATCCACATTCGGTTCGTCGCCATCCTGAACTTTCAGCTTGCTGTCGTCTTCCGACTTCAGATCTTTTTCTTTATCATCGTCGGATTTTTTTTCATCTTCGTCTTTTTTGTCCTTGTCCTCTTTGTCGTCAGCAGCTTTTTTATCATTTGAATCCTCATTATCTTTTTTGGCAGTATCGCTTTTATTTTCTTCAGCAGAGGCTTTCTTGTTCCCTCCATTACCCGTAGAGGAAGAAGCCGTATCGGAGCTTTTGTCGTTCCCGCCTCCAATAAGGATCGAGCCGCCCACTACGAGGATCAATAGGACGACGACTGCAATCATGATATTCAGGATTTTATTGGTGTTCTTTTTTGATCGTTTATCTAATCGAGATTGGTACTTCGCCATGTCTTTCCCTCCCTATTATCCTCAATAGTTTAACAGACAGGGGAAAAAGAAGAAAGCGAAACATTATCCATTTCCTTCGACTCATTCCTGATCCAGACGGTAGAGGGCGTCGACGCTGTCCTTGAAGATCGGATAGATGCCACCTTCGTCCACTAGAACGTCCATATTCACCGCCACAAGGGCATACTTCGGGTCGTGGAAGGGGAAGTAGCCGGCGAACCACTTGTTATAAAGCTCATTTGCCTTGGTTATCTCCCCCCTGTAGCTTCCGGTCTGGGCTGTGCCCGTCTTACCGGCGACTTCGTATGCCGCTTCCTGAAGATAAGGGGCCGTCCCTAGGGGAGAATTCACCACCCCGCGCAAGTACTGCTGCATTTTCATCGCTGTGAACGGGCTGATTCCTTCGCCGCCTTCCTGCATCGGGAATGTCACCATATCCGCTCCGTTCTGATATTCAACCATCGATACTGCACTCACTTCGTACGCCTTTCCTCCCCTTGCGATCGTCGCCATCATATTGGCCATGCCGATGGGGGTCACCCTCACTTCATTCTGTCCGATTCCGGTCATGGCGATCTGGTTGCGATCCTCTTTTGCTGCATCTGACGCAAAGATCCTGGATTGTTCCAGCTTCAATTGGGAGAAATCCTCGTAGTGGAATACGTCCCCTTTCCAGGCGACATCACCCGTTAGGCCGAGTTTATCTGCGTACTCTTCAATGAGATCCGGGTCTTTTTCTGTCAGTTCATTGGCGAGGTCTGCAAATGTACGATTGCAGCTTGCTGCCAGACTGTCCCTGATATTGATCGAGCCGTGTGGCTTCTGTGCTTCCCCTCCCCTGATATTCCGGTCACAGTCGAACATCCTTGTTTCATCCACCATGCCTTCCTCAAGGCTCGCCGCTGCAATGACCGTCTTGAAGACGGAACCGGGTATGAGGGCCTTTCTCATATAATCCGTCGCTCCTTCTCCGAACGGATCCCCCTGTTTCATCTTCGGTCGAGAGACGCTGGCCACGATCTCACTGCTTGCGATATCGAGTAGGAGAAGCCCCCCTTTTTTCATCTCGTATGTATCAGCAACCTCTTCAAGGGCTTCCTGCGCCCTTGAATCGATCGTCGTCTTCACGTTTAATGGATAGAATGGATTGGCCGAGGCGACATATTTCACGTCTGCTCCGAACAGCGGTCCTCCCGTTGCATCCACATGATACACAAGCTTCGCCTGCTCCTCGGCTATGAGCCATTCGTCAAATATGCCCTGAAGCCCAGAGACACCGACGGGCTGATTGGCCCCCTTGACCCTATCGGGATACCGCTCATGGAACAGGGTCGTGTTCTCACCCGTCACCCCGATCAGTTGCGCGGCAGGGATCACAGGCTTTTTCACTTTTTTCTTCACGGCAAAGACCCCTTGGACCTCCAGAGCGTTCACGCGGTCCATTTGAGACTGCGTAAGATCCACGCTGCCTTTCAGGACCACGGGTTCCTTTGCCCCGAGGAGATCCCGCTTGATGTCTGCTTCGTTCATCCCTAGGATGGATGCTACAGTGGCGCTCGGCCACTCGATCTTATTCAGGAACGGGAAGAGCACCACGACATTTTCTTCATCGAAGGTCAGGGGATTGCCTGCACGGTCAAGGAAAGCCCCTCTCCCTTCGTCTATGACGATCTGCTGCGTCCGCTGTTCCACGCTGCTCTCAATCAGGTTGATTTTGTGTTTGGAGAATGACTCGGTTTGGACCAGTTGCACCTGCATCAGCCTTCCGATCAGACCAAACAGGATGGATAATAGGATGATACTTAAGAATAAGACCCGTTTCTTCTTCATGCTTTCACCTCTACCATCATTGTTGACGGTTCCGAGATGAATTAGTCCTTTGATTTTCCCCATAAAAAAAGAGGCCCGGAGGCCCCTTCTTTTATCAGCTTACTTCTACGATCTTGACGCTCATTTCCCCGCCTGGAGTCTGAACCGTCACTTGTTCGCCTACTTTATGTCCAAGAAGACTTTTGGCGATCGGGGAGTCATTGGAGATTTTCCCTTCAAATGGATCGGCTTCAGCGCTTCCCACGATGGAATATGTTTCTTTATCGCCATCAGGAAGTTCGATGAAGGTCACCTTCTTACCAAGCTGGACCGTATCGGAATTATGATCATCTTCTTGGATGATCTTTGCGTTGCGGATCATATTTTCAAGCGTCGAGATGCGTCCTTCTACGAATGCCTGCTCATCTTTGGCTGCATCGTACTCAGAGTTCTCGGATAGATCCCCGAAGCTCCTTGCGACTTTGATGCGCTCGACGACTTCTTTACGTTTAACCGTTTTCAGGTTCTCTAGTTCTTTTTCTAACTTTTCTTTCCCTTCGATCGTCATCGGGTATACTTTTTCTGTACTCATGACCCTCTTCACTCCTTCTCTATTTAGAGCATCCCCTGGCTCTTTATGTACCATATTGCTTCAGCATGTAAAGCGAGGGAATGGAGAAGATGAAACCCTTCTCCATTCCCTGATGATGTTCAATTGTGGGGATTTGTAAATTTTGGACTTTATTTATCTATGCTATCGTATTACAAAAATGACTTTTGTTCAAGAATTGTTTGAATTTTTGTGACCATGAGGTCGATGGCCACATGATTATGGCCGCCTTCCGGGATGATCACATCGGCATATCGCTTCGTCGGTTCGATGAATTGATTATGCATCGGACGGACGACCGTGATGTATTGATCAATGACGGAATCAATGGAACGCCCTCGCTCCTTGATATCACGAAGCATCCTTCTGATGATGCGGAGATCGGCATCGGTATCCACGTATAGTTTAATATCCATTAAGTTGCGCAATCTCTCATCTTCTAATACAAGGATTCCTTCTAAGATGATCACATCTTTCGGCTCAACAGGGATCGTTTCATCCGAACGCGTGTGCATTTTGTAATCGTAAACCGGTTTCTCCACGTGCTGATGATTCAGCAGGCCTTGGAGATGTTCAATCAAGAGGTCATTATCGAATGCCAGTGGATGGTCATAGTTCGTTTTCAGACGCTCCTCGAATGGTAGGTGGGATTGATCTTTATAATAATAATCCTGCTGCAGCATGAGGATGGAATGGCCCTGGAATTGTTCGTAGATCGCTTTCGTTACGCTAGTCTTCCCTGACCCTGAACCTCCTGCTACACCAATGACGACGGGTTTCTGCTTCATAAGGTTACGATGTTCTCCTTTCGAATCATGCAGTGCTCCTGCTCTGCATGATCTTTCACAATTTATTATGGGTGGCGGACAACATCCTGCTCATTCCCTTTTTCATCCCTGGTTGTATGATGGTGTGAATGACCGGATCTGAACGATCCCTGTTTGACCACTCAGCACCCTTCTCCAGCCCCGCTCATTTTTTCATGCATGCATGAAAGACGGTCAGCTTCACCGGAGTATCAGGCTTCTACACGGGTGCCCCTCTTTTTGCTGATTGCGACCCCGTCCCCGACCGGGAGGATCGACGTATCATATTCAGGATGACCCATCAGCCATTTGTTGTAGTCCTGCAGTTTTTTCACCATGTTACGGATCCGCTTCTGCTCAACCACTTCCTCTGCCACCAGTCCTTTGAACAGAACGTTGTCAGAGTATACGACACCTTCAGGGGTCAGCATCTCGGAATAACTGTCGAAGAATTTGCGATATTGACCTTTGGCAGCATCGATGAAGACCGCATCATACGGACCATGTTGCTTTACATCTTCCTGCAGCTCGAGGGCATCACCGAACAGGGTGATGACCCTGTCACGTGCAGATGAACGGCCGAGGAACTCCTGTGCCTTCTCATACCTTTCTTCGTCCCTTTCAAGTGTGACGATGGTGGTATCGGGAAGCGCTTCGGCCATCCTGAGTGCAGAGTATCCGATTGCCGTACCCACTTCAAGGATCCGCTTCGGCTGTTGGATCCTGAGCATTCCGAGGAGCGCCTCGATGCCGACAAGCTCCATGATCGGCACCCCGTTCTCCTCAGCATATGCTTCCATTTCCTGAAGCAGATCGGAACGGTCCAGAACAATGGATTCTATATAATCGATTACTTTTTCGTCCACGGAATCAACCTTCTATCGTTTATTTTCCGGCCCATTGAGCGTAATGAACATGAAAAGAAGAAAGCTACCTTGAGCTTTCTACTTAAAACGCCGGGCATCGGTATATGAAAATAACTTGTATCATTTTATCATATGAGGAGGAGGAAAGCGAATATTTCTTTCCTCCTCCATGGTTCAGTCCTTCTTATTCGTGATGTATTTTTCTTTCTTCTCATTATGTTCATCCAAGGTTTCCGAATAGTAAACGGTCCCGTTCGATGAAGCAAGGAAGTAGTAGAAATCCGTGTCTTCCGGTTCCAATGCCGCTTCGATGGACGATACTCCTGCGTTTGAGATCGGTCCCGGCGGCAGTCCTTTATTCTTGTACGTATTGTAAGGAGAGTCCACTTCAAGATCTTTGTAGGTGGTCCTTGCCTTATGTTTACCTAGTGAATACAGCACGGTTGGATCCGTTTGGAGAGGCATGTCCTCTTCGATGCGGTTATAGAAGACGCTTGAGATCTTCCCCCTGTCCGCTTTCTCCGTCGCTTCTTTCTCCACGAGGGAGGCAAAGGTCAGAAGTTCATGAGGGGACATTTTCTTCTCTTTCATGGCCGGCTCATATTGGGCCAGCACTTCGTTCGTCTGGTTGATCATTTCCTTCAGGATGCTTTCAAGCGATGGCTTCTTTTCATAGAACGAATAGGTTGCCGGATACAGATAGCCTTCAAGCGGTCGTTTGATCTTTTTGTTTGAGACATCTTTCGTAATGAGATTCGGATATTCCTTCTTTAATTGCTCGATCCATTTCTTGTCTTCCAGCTTCTTTTCCACTTCCTGCTTCGAATACGGTGACTTCTCACCAATCAACCCGGCAATCTCATCAAGTTGCAGGCCTTCTGGAACGGTGATGGTGAACTCCGCATCGCGGATCACCCTACCGGTCTTCAGGCTTTTGATGATTTCATCCATGGTCATGGAAGGGGTGAGACCGTAGCTCCCTGCCTGGAAGCCTGATTCATTGTTGAACTTCACATAATACTTGAATACCGTCGCATTCTTCACGATCCCCTTGTCTGCAAGAAGATCGGCGATGGTGGAGACCCCGGAGCCGATCGGCACCTCTACATTAACGGGCTTGGAGTCATCGGGGTCAACGGGCTTCAGGGCGGATTTGACATAGAAATAGCCGCCTACCGCCGTTCCCCCTATAAGGATGACCACGCATAGAAGAATGAGGCCGACGATCTTCCTGATGGATCTTGCTTCGGATTGTCGTTCGAGTAATTTTTTCATCAGCGTTTCCTTTATCTCTTTTTTATCTGTCATAACCATTCCCCCTTTCGAGCAAAAAGCGGGATATCCGACATTGATTTCGACATCATCTCCACCATTATACAATATTTTGCACAAAGAAAAACAGGGACCGGTAAAAAGGAGAGAGTTTTCTCCCTTCACCGGCCCCTGCATGTAAGGAATCCTTATTCCATTTCTTCATCTTCAAGGAATGTGTTGAGCATTTCCTCGATCATGTCCCACTCATCTTCTGTTTCGATCGGCTGCAATTCGCCTTCTTCGCCTTCATTTCCAGGCAGGAATGCAGAAGCGTGGATTTCGATTTCTTCTTCGTCATCTTCGTCTGCTCCAAGTGGATAATACAGGACGTAGGATTTGTTGAATTTATCTGATTCGAATGTGAAGAGGACTTCACAAAGCTGTTCGTTTCCTTGTTCGTCTACTACTGTGATTTGTTTTTCGCCATGTTCCATTTTAAATACACCTCATTATTTTTGACTGTCCAAGAATCCCTGAAGGATCATGGAGGCAGCCATTTTGTCGATTACTTTCTTACGCTTCTTCCTGCTCACATCTGCCTCAAGGAGAACCCTTTCGGCAGCCATCGTACTGAGCCGTTCATCCCAAAAGACGACGGGTACACCAAGCTCGGTACGGACAAGCTCTCCGTAGGCTTGTGAAGCTTCACCTCGGGGACCGATGGTATTGTTCATATTCTTCGGCAGGCCGACGACGACCTTGCTCACTTCATATTCTTCTGCGAGCTCCTTGATCCTGTCGAGCCGGAACGTATTCTTCTCTTCGTCTATCTTGATGGTTTCGATTCCCTGGGCCGTCCAGCCAAAGGCATCGCTGATGGCGACACCCACGGTCTTCGAGCCGACATCCAATCCCATAGTGCGCATGTGTTATCCCTCTTTATGCTGTTTCAAATACGATTTGACTAATTCTTCGATGATTTCATCGCGCTCAAGGCGTCGGATGATATTCCTGGCATCTTGATGCCTTGGAATGTACGCGGGATCTCCGGATAGTAAATACCCTACGATTTGATTGATCGGGTTGTACCCTTTTTCCTGAAGCGCATTATGGACTTGAAGGAGGACTTCCTTCACATCATGTTCAAATGGCTCCTCGGAGAAATCAAATCGCATCGTTTTGTCAAAAGAACTCATCATTGGCACCTCTCTTCAGGCTTGTCTTTTTGACAACCGAATTGTTAATCGCTACAACCATTGTACACCACTTTGACAGGGAGTTAAACGGATTTCACCCATTCTTCTACAAATTGAAGGGCATCATCCAGCTTCGACGCATCTTTTCCGCCTGCCTGAGCCATATCCGGACGTCCGCCGCCTCCTCCGCCGCAGCGTGTAGCAACTTCCTTCACAAGCTTGCCTGCGTGATACCCTTCTTTGACGAGATCATTCGTCACACCTGCGATGATGTTGACTTTATCGCCACTGGCAGAAGCAAGGACGATCACACCGGAGGACAGCTTCTGCTTCAGGTCATCCATCATGTTGCGCAGGTCGCCGCCACCGACTTTTGCTGTCAGGACATTGACTCCATCCACGACTTTGACTTGGTCGGTCAGGTTTCCTGCTTCTATGTTGGACAATTTTGCCGCCAATGATTCATTCGCTTTCTGAAGTTCCTTCATTTCCTGCAGAAGGGATTCGACGCGGACCGAAACTTCTTTCGGATTGGTCTTCAGCTTCGCAGCCGCTTCTTTAAGGAGGGAGACCTGGTCATTCAGGACACGATATGCCCCTTCTCCTGTCACAGCCTCGATCCTTCTTGTGCCTGCTCCGATGCCGCCTTCTGATTGGATCTTGAAGAGGCCGATCTCAGAGGTATTGCCTACATGACAGCCACCGCATAGTTCCAGGGAATAGTCGCCGATGGAAACGACACGCACTTCATCCCCGTATTTCTCACCGAATAGTGCCATGGCACCCATCGCTTTTGCTTCCTGCAGGGTCTTTTGTTCGATGTTGACTTGAAGGGCCTGCCATACTTTTTCGTTGACGATCTGTTCGATCTTTTCCATTTCTTCTTCCGTGATGGAACCGAAGTGGGAGAAGTCAAATCGGAGTCTGTCCGGTTCAACGAGTGACCCTGCTTGATTGACATGCTCCCCGAGTACATCCTTCAGTGCTTGATGAAGAAGATGCGTCGCCGTGTGATTCTTTTCGACTTTCTTGCGGGATTCCCTTGAAACGATGGCTTTCACTTCTGTGCCCTTGAGCAGAGATCCTTCTTCTACGATACCTGAGTGAAGGTTTTGTCCGTTTGGAGCCTTTTTGACGTCTCTTACAAACACCTTTACCCCATCGGCAAAGAGATAACCCTTATCCCCGATCTGACCGCCGCTTTCAGCATAAAACGGGGTTTCATCCAGGATGAACTGCACTTCTTGCCCCTTGTCAGCCTTTGGCTGACGCTCATCTCCCACGATGACTTCGAGGACAGTAGCCGTTGCTTCAAGAGTCGAATAGCCCACAAATTCACTCTTCACGGTCACATCACTGAGAACACCGCCTTGGACCTGCATGCTTCCCACATCCTGACGGGCGGAGCGTGCACGTTCGCGCTGCGCTTCCATTTCCGACTCGAAGCCTGCTTGATCGAGGCTCAGTCCTTCTTCCTCTGCATACTCTTCAGTAAGCTCAACAGGGAAACCGTACGTATCATACAATCTGAAAACATCTTTACCTGGGATGACGGTGCTGCCAGCTGCTTTTTGTTCTTTCATCACGCTGGAAAGGATGTGCAATCCTTCGTTCAGCGTTTCATGGAAGCGATCTTCCTCGTTCTTCACGACTTTCTGGATGAACTCGGTCTTTTCCTTCACTTCCGGATAGAAGTCGACCATCACTTCCGCTACAACCGGAACGAGCTCGAACATGAACGGACGATTGATGCCGATCTGCTTCGCGAAGCGCACAGCCCTTCTGAGCAGACGTCTCAGTACATAACCGCGGCCTTCATTGGAAGGAAGGGCCCCGTCCCCGATGGCAAATGCCACGGTCCGGATATGATCGGCAATGACTTTGAATGCTTTGTCGTCTTCTTTACGCTCGCCGTATTTGCTGCCCGACATGCCTTCTGTAGCCGAAATGATCGGCATAAAGAGGTCGGTATCGAAGTTCGTCGGCACGCCTTGGACCACGCACGCCATACGCTCTAGGCCCATACCGGTATCGATGTTTTTCTTCGGAAGCGGGGTGTACGTCCCGTCAGGATTATGGTTGAACTGCGAGAACACAAGATTCCACACCTCAAGATAACGGTCGTTTTCCCCTCCTGGATACAGTTCAGGATCATTTGGGTTCTCCCCATATTCCGGGCCGCGGTCATAGAAGATCTCCGTGTTCGGTCCGCTTGGTCCTTCCCCGATATCCCAGAAGTTCCCCTCGATTCGGATGATGCGTTCTGCCGGTACTCCGACTTTGGTATGCCAGATATCGAATGCTTCATGATCTTCAGGATGGATCGTTACGGAAAGCTTTTCAGGATCGAATCCGATCCATTCCTCTTTCGTCAGGAATTCCCATGCCCATTCGATGGCTTCCACCTTGAAGTAATCGCCGATGGAGAAGTTCCCGAGCATTTCAAAGAATGTATGGTGACGGGCCGTTTCCCCCACGTTTTCAATATCGTTCGTCCTGATCGATTTCTGTGCGTTCACGATCCTTGGATTTTCAGGGATCACACGTCCATCAAAATATTTTTTGAGTGTTGCGACTCCACTATTGATCCATAGAAGTGATGGATCCTCATGGGGGACCAGTGAAGCACTCGGCTCCACGCCATGGTTCTTTTCCTGGAAGAAATCCAGGAACTTTTGCCGGATTTCGGCTCCTGTCAATGTTTTCATCGTCAGTTCCTCCTTTGAATATGTACATAAAAAAGAATACAAAAAAGCCCTCATCCCTGATCAGGGACGAGAGCTAACTCGCGGTACCACCCTGGTTATGGATAAAGATTCTTATCCATCCCTCAATACGCCTTAACGCGGCCATACGGCAGGGTTCTTCCTGCACTCCGGATCAGCATTCCGTCATCCTTCATCCGGGTACCCTTTCAGCCTAGGGGTGCCCTCTCTTCTCGATGGACTATGACGTACTCGTTCCTTCATCGTTTTACGTGTATAAATTGGATTATAAAAATAATCGAAGGGTTTGTCAATGTCCCTCCTTTTCTTTTTGACGGGAATGGATGAAATGCGTCCGGCCGTGCAATATGGCGACCTTGATGATGGCAAGGGCCGGTACTGCCACAATCATGCCAATCACACCTTGGACCTCACCGCCGATGATCAAAGCGCCCATGATGAATAGAGGGTGCATATGCAGCGTCTTCCCGACAATCAGGGGAGACAGGATATTCCCTTCGAGGAACTGCAGGATCAAGACGATGATTGCCACGTAAATGACCATGTGAAGGGAAATCGTGCTTGCCACAAGCACTGCCGGAATGGCCCCGATGATCGGTCCGAAATAGGGGATGACATTGGTCACCCCGATGATCAGGCCAAGGATGAGGGGATATTTCATTCCGATGAGCCAAAGTGCCGACGTCGATACACCGAAAATGATCAAACAGACCAGGAGTTGCCCACGGATATAGCCTCCTAGAGAAGCATCCACGTCCCTTAGGAAACTTGCGCTGCTTTCTCTCCACTTGCGGGGAGTGAGCCGGATGAAGAACCTTTTGACCTTCACCACATCCTTCAGCAGATAAAAGGATACAAACGGGATGATGGCAATGATCAGAAGGGAATTCATGAACTTCATCAGGATGGCAAGGACGACGGCTGCAAGGCCCGTCACCCATGCTTCCAGCCCATTGATCCGCTTATCGAGCATGGATTGGATGCCATCCGGCCACGCGGCGGTCTTATACTGGATATAGGTGAGCCCGCGGTTGTATTGATCGGTCAGAACTGGAGCATTTTTAGATAAATCATCGATTTGGTGGATGATGGCCGGCGTCCCCTTATAAATCCCCCACCCGATGCTTCCAAAAAAGAGCAGGTAAATAAGAAGGATGGCGATCCCCCGGTGAATCCCAAGTTCATGAAGTTTCTCCACCACGGGATGGAGCAGATACGCGATGAACGCTCCGATGATAAACGGCAGTGCCGCAAAAAAGAATACGTCAAGGACGGGTTGCCATACCGGCTTCAACAGAAAAAGTACATATAAGAGCAATGAAGCGACAAAGGCAATGGTTAATCGGTAAAGCCATTTCGCATAATTGGTAGCCATGAAAGGTCCCTCCCTTTTATGTAGTGTGCCGAAGCAGGGAGGTTTTAGTCATGAGAAAAGGTCCGGCAATAGCCGGACCTTTGAGGTATTTTCTAGAAGAGCTTCTTCACTTGTTTGCGGAATCTCTTCATTTGCTTACGATTCAACATATTGGACCTTTGGGAATAGATGGACGCGGCGATGCCTGCCCCGAACCCAACGATCGATGAAAACGTCCTGTTCATGAAAAACACCTCTCCCTAGCTAAGTTGGCGTTCTTCCTCGTCAAACAGATCATCAAGCGAACTCAGTGAGCCATCTTCCTCCACCTGATGGGTGTGGATGACTCCCTTGGACAGGGATAATTCGATATAGCATCCCCAGCAATAAAACTGATTGATGCCGATTTTCCCTATATCTTTGCTTTGGCAGTTCGGACATTTCACGGCAGGATTCACCTCGTTCTTAGGTTTTATCCTTACCATCATGGCCCTGCGAGCAAAAAGATATACTTGAAAGGCGAAGAATGTTCGAACGCTCCTTCCTAGTTTGGACCGAATGAGACGAATCATAAGCTGAAACCATTTCCAGTCTCACGTCATGAAGTCATACGGTGTGATGCCCTCCATCCCGATCATGGGGTCCACCTTCATCAAGTCGATCGGGGCATCGTCTTCCGGCACACTGTCTTCCATTGTTTGAAGCCTTTCCTTCAGGGTCGTCTTCCTTATGATATCCTCTTCCCGTTCGACCCCCATACGGAACGCATCTTCTTCCCCGCACAGGATGAGGAACTGCTTGCTTCTGGTGATCGCCGTATATAGAAGATTTCTCCTCAGCATACGGTAATAACTTTTCACCACCGGAAGGATGACGATGGGAAACTCACTTCCCTGGGATTTATGGATGGAGCAGCAGTACGCATGGGTGATCTGTCCGAGATCCTGACGGGTATAGGTGACCTCCGTTCCCTCGTAGGAAACGATGACCATATCCTGCTTTTCCGTGTTTTCCTTTGCGTAAAAGATGGACACCACTTCACCAATGTCCCCGTTGAAGACGTTGTTCTCGGGCTGGTTGACAAGCTGAAGCACTTTGTCCCCGATCCGGTACTTCACATCCCCGAAGGCGATTTCCTTCCGCGTTCCATCATTCTTATTGAAGATTTCCTGCAGAAGGACGTTCAACCGGTCGATTCCTGCTGGACCTCTGTACATCGGGGCCAGAACCTGAATATCCTTCGGTGTGAAGCCTTTCTTCTTCGCGTTTTCCACCACTTTCTGAACCACTTCGGTGATCTGATGGGTCCGGCAAGGGAAGAAAGAACGGTCCTTCTGCTGCTTCACAAGGTCATCCGGCAAACGTCCTGCCTTCATTTGATGGGCAAGGTCAATGATGGAAGAGCCTTCTTCCTGGCGGTAAATATCCGTCAATCGCACCGTCGGCACCCTTCCCGATTCCAATAGATCCTTCAGCACCTGTCCCGGTCCGACGGATGGAAGCTGATCTTCATCGCCCACAAAGATCACCTGAATATTTTCAGGCAGGGCCTTGAGGAGCTGATGGGCAAGCCATGTATCCACCATCGATACTTCATCGACAATCAGCAGCTTTCCTTCGATGGCCCTTTCTTCGTCTGTCTGAAAACCCTCTTTTCCATTCCAGCCCAACAGTCGGTGGATGGTCATGGCAGGCAGTCCCGTCGATTCCGTCATCCGCTTGGCGGCCCTTCCCGTCGGGGCAGCAAGAAGCACCGGGAACGGTTCATCCTTATATTCCTTCGGGTCAAGCGAACAACCGTGAAGATCGGCATAGAGCTCGACAATCCCGTTGATGACGGTGGTTTTTCCCGTACCAGGTCCTCCCGTCAAGAGGAGCATCGGGCTCATGAGTGCCGTTTCGATGGCTTCACGCTGTGAAGGGGCATACTGCACGCCCAATCGGTCCTCCAATGCACCTAAGGAAAGGAGGAATTCCGATTGAGGGAACTGATCTTCATAATCGGTCTGGGCAAGGATCCTCTCGATATTCGTGACAATGCCTTTTTCGGAGAAATAAAGGGAAGGGGTGTAAATCTTCGTCCCCTCACCGGCCACTTTCCCTTCCTCTTCAAGCGCCACGACCTGGGCAGAGATCTCCTCGAATTCGATGCGTACGGACTGACTCTTTTCCAGCAGGTCCTTCACGCTCACAATGAGTTCTTCCGCCTCAAGGTACACATGACCCTGTTTCACGCACATCTGTTCCAACGTATACAAACAGCCGGCCTTGATCCTGTCGGGATGACTGCCTGTGATCCCGATCTTCGAGCCTAGTTCGTCGGCACGGGTGAACCCGATACCTTCGATATCCTCCACCAGCTTATAGGGATTGTTCTGGATGATCTCCAGTGCCTGTTCTTTATAGGCCTGGTAGATCTTCATGGAAATCTGCGGGCCGAAACCAAAATCGTTGAGCATGATCATGACGCGCTCTAGTCCCTGATGCTCGGATAATGTATCAAAGATGGTCTTTGCCTTTTCCTTCGTAAGCTTCGGCACCTCGTCGAGGACCGATGGATTCTCAAGGATTTTGGTGATGGCATTTTCACCTACGTGTTCCACGATCTTTTCAGCCGTCTTCGTCCCGATCCCGCTGAACAGATCACTGGATAAATAGTGGACGATCCCTTGTTTGGACTGGGGGATTTCCTTCTTGAAATGATCGGCATGAAACTGAGTGCCGAACTTCGGATGATCCTGAAAACGACCGAAAAAGGAGTAGGTTTCTTCTTCATGAAGCTTCGGAAAATGTCCCGTTACAACGGCTTCTTTATCACTGTAGCCCTCATCATTGGTCTCTTCCACCCTGATGCGCACGACACTGTACATATTGTCTTCATTGTGGAAGATCGTAACGAGATGGCGCCCTTTGACGTACAGTTCTTCATCTCCAAATAATTGTAAAGAGTCTTGCTGGCTCAATTCAGCGAACCCCCCGGTTATTCACTCTCTTCTTTCTTGATCATTTCCACCGTCGCCACACCCATCTGGGCAAGCTCATGGTCAGGTTGAAGTTCGATGGCCTTATGGAAGAAGACAAGCGCTTGATCAGTGTTGCTCTCATGGACCAGATTGGCGACGCCGAGGTTGTAATAGGCATCCGCATGCTCCGGATCAAGTGATAGCACTTTGTTGAAAACCTCAATCGCTTCCGTGTAAGCTTCTACTTTTGCAAGGGACAGACCCAATTGGAAGAAGGCTTCTACGTCCTGATCATTCAGTTCAACGCTGCGCTGGAAATAAGGCAGGGCAAGCTTCGGCTGATCGAGCTGCGAAAGGCTCATGCCCAGCATGAAGTGGACGTCCGCATTCTCCATCCCCTTTGTGATCGCACGTTCGAACTGGTCTTTCGCATGATCATACTCTCCCTGATTGAAGTGAAGCGTACCGAGTGAATAGTATGCTGCCCCCGCTTCGGGGTCGACTTCCATCGCACGCTCGAAAAAGCGCTTCGCTTTTTCCGGATCTCCAACAGACATAAGGACATTCCCGAAGTTGATGTAGCCTACCGGATCAGTCGGGTTCTCCTCGATTGCTTCAGTGAAGATCTGAACGGCATCTTCCACCTTCCCCTGTTGAAGAAGTTCAATTCCTTTTGCATTTTTATCCATATGAAAACACCTCTTAAAATTCGTCTAGTATGTAACTCATGATGGTAGTAGTATACCACATCGGCCTGGTCATTCTCTTCCCAAACAAAAAATGGACTGACAGAAGAATGGCCTTCTTTTTCAGTCCATTATTGTGGGAGGGCAAGTCCTTTGTTCTTGGCCCCCTCCGCTTTTCTTCTTGTCCAGCTCCGGGGGCTTGGGGCTCGAGGTCATAAGCTGTGAAATCCATAAAGGCACAGATCGCCTTTCCGGTTTTCCCCTCTTATGCTTGTCGCCCCAGGGCGAGCCCCCTCCGCTTTTCTTTACCCTACGTATGTGAGTTTTTCTTGGTTTCGGTAGATGGTGTCGATGGTTCCGCCTCCGAGGCATTCATCTCCGTTATAGAAGACGACGGCCTGTCCAGGTGTGACGGCGCGGATCGGTTCATCGAATACGACGGATACGGTACCGTCTTCCTGAGGGATGACGGTCACTTTGTTGTCATCCTGACGGTAGCGGAATTTCGCGGTGCACGCGAAGGATTCCCGTTTAGGGTCATTGGATGTCCAGTGAACGTCCGTCGCCAAGATGGAATCTGAGTATAAGGCCGGGTGCTCAAAGCTTTGTCCCACATAGAGGACATTGCGTTCAAGGTCTTTCCCGATGGCAAACCAAGGGTCGCCGGCTCCACCGATTCCAAGTCCATGGCGCTGTCCGATGGTGTAATACATGAGTCCATCATGTTTACCCATGACTTTTCCGTCCAAGGTTTCCATATTACCAGGCTGTGCTGGTAGATAGTTTCCGAGGAAGTCCTTGAAATTCCGTTCGCCGATAAAGCAGATGCCCGTGCTGTCTTTCTTTGTTGCCGTGGCAAGTCCTGCTTCTTTCGCGATTTCTCGAACCTTCTTCTTGTCGATGTTTCCAAGGGGGAACATGACTTTCTCAAGCTGATCCTGCCCAAGCTGATTGAGGAAGTAGGTTTGATCCTTATTGTTGTCTACCCCACGGAGCATTTTGTATTCTCCGTCGCGGTACTCCACCTGTGCGTAATGCCCTGTGGCAAGATAGTCCGCCCCAAGCTTCAGTGCATGATCAAGGAATGCCTTGAACTTGATTTCCTTATTGCACATTACATCCGGGTTCGGTGTACGTCCCGCTTTGTATTCTTCAAGGAAATAGGTAAAAACCTTATCCCAGTACTGTTTCTCGAAGTTGACCGCATAATACGGAATTCCAATCTGATTGCAGACGCGGATGACATCATCATAATCTTCCGTTGCAGTGCAGACGCCATTCTCATCGGTGTCATCCCAGTTTTTCATGAACACGCCGATTACTTCATAGCCCTGCTCTTTCAGTAGGAGCGCCGCGACAGATGAGTCCACCCCACCTGACATTCCGACGACCACCCTTGTGTCTTTCGGTTCTTTTTTCATCTATGCCACCTCCCTTATCTTTCCTTCTTCATGTCGTGAGACGATGGATGATCTTCACCGCTTCATCTGAGGCCCGCACGATGTCTTCTTCCGTGTTCCCGAGTCCGAAGCTGAAGCGGATGGAGTTACGGATCTTCTCCGAGTCCCCTCCAAACATCGCCACCAGCACATGAGATGGTTCTATTGATCCAGCCGTACAAGCAGATCCGCTTGATACGGCGATTCCTGACATATCGAAATTCACCAGCATGGATTCGACATCCGTGCCGGCAAAGCTCAAGTTTAGCACATGAGGAAGCCCGTGCTCAAGCGATCCGTTTTCCTCATATGAAATACCGGATTCATCGAGCTTCCCCTTGAGGATCTCTTTGAATCCTGCATATCGTTTGCGCTTCTCTTCCATGGATGAAGAGGCTATTTCAATGGCTTTGGCCAGTCCGGCTATTCCAGGAACATTCTCCGTTCCTGCGCGGCGCTTCCTCTCTTGTTCACCGCCATATGCGAGGGGGAGGATGTCCACATCCTTCCTGCAATAGAGGAATCCCACCCCTTTGGGTCCGTTGATCTTATGTCCTGAAACGGAAAGAAGATCGACTGCCAGTTCGCCGACATTCAGCTCATGGAGTCCATAGGCTTGCACCGCATCCGTATGGAAGAGGGCCTGGTGATCCTTCAAGAGATGTCCGATCTCGGAGATGGGCTGGATCGTCCCCACTTCGTTATTCCCGAACATGATGGTGACCAAGATGGTGTCTTCACGCAGGACGGCCTTCACGGCATCCACGCTGATCCTACCTGTCTCATCTACGGGCAGATAGGTCACCTCAAACCCCTGTTGTTCAAGATGCTCACATGTATGGAGAACGGCGTGATGCTCGATTTCAGTGGTGATGATATGATTCCCGAGCTTCCGATTCTTCATGGCAGCGCCGATGATGGCCATATTGTCGGCCTCCGTACCACCGCTAGTGAAGATGATCTCATTATGGTCTGCGTGAATCGATGCTGCAGCAATGGAACGGGAGCGGTCCACGATGGAGCGGGCTTCCCTTCCGAATGAATGGATGCTCGACGGATTACCGAACGTTCCCTGCATGACCGTCATCATCTCGTCGATCACCGCAGGGTGGACGGGAGATGTTGCCGCATGATCCAAGTAGATTCTGTTCATTCACTTACCTCCTAGATGTAAAACATGTATGCATCGGATTCTCCGTCATCTGTATGACTGGCGAGATCCTCGATCGTTGTATTATCAAGCACGTCCTTAACGGCATCTCGGATGCGGATCCATAGCTCGCGCTTTGCAGGCTCCTCATCCTCGATCCCTTCCACTGGGCTGATCGGCCCCTCCAGGATCCGGATGATATCACCAGCGGTAATATCCTTAGGTTCGTGGCCGAGGACATATCCCCCATAAGCCCCCCGAATGCTCCTGACCAACCCGCCGTTGCGAAGCGGGGCGACCAGCTGTTCAAGATAGTGTTCTGATAAATCATGCTGTTGCGCGATTGTCTTGAGGGATGTCGGTCCCTCACCGTGGCGTTTGGCCAGTTCGATCATAATCGTCAAGCCGTACCGGCCCTTCGTGGATATCTTCATTTCAAGCACCTCTGCTATATAGGGTAATTACATTAACTGTATGGTTTCATTCGCTCCTGCCATTATAGCATATTCCATGTCCCACTGTGAAAGGTGGCACATGCGCAGGTTATTTCCATAAAGGGTACCCCTGTGATAAAGTAAAAGGTATCAGAACGCCAGTTTGGAGAGATATACCATGTCGATAAAACCACTCGCTTTCAAAATGAGGCCGCGGACCATCGATGAGATCCTCGGTCAGCAGCATCTTGTCGGAGAAGGAAAGATCATCGATCGGATGGTCAAGGCGAAACAGCTATCATCGATGATTCTGTATGGACCGCCCGGAATCGGGAAAACGTCTATCGCCAGTGCCATTGCAGGGAGCACCCAGTACCGGTTCAAAACATTGAATGCGGTCACCAATAATAAGAAGGACATCCAGATCGTAGTGGAGGAAGCCAAAATGTCAGGCAAGGTCATCCTCCTCCTCGATGAGGTCCATCGCCTTGATAAAGGAAAACAAGACTTTCTCCTTCCTTATCTTGAAAATGGGATGATCACCATGATCGGTGCCACCACGAGCAACCCTTATCACGCCATCAACCCTGCCATCAGGAGCCGGTGTCAGATATTCGAGCTGAAGCCATTATCCACAGATGAAATGAAGCAGGCCATCCGCCGGGCCATCCAAGATGAAGAACGCGGACTTGGAACGTACAAGCTCGATGTCAGCGAAGAAGCGGTCGAGCATTTTGCCAGCAGCAGTTTCGGTGATGTCAGGAGCTCCCTGAACGCATTGGAGCTTGCCGTGCTCTCCACTTCCCCTGATGCAGAGGGAGTCATTCACATTACCCTTCCCATAGCCGAGGAGTGCTTACAGAAGAAAAGTTTCTCCCATGATAAAGACGGAGACGCCCATTATGATGTGATCAGCGCATTCCAGAAATCGATCAGGGGAAGCGATGCCAATGCCGCTCTCCACTATCTCGGAAGACTGGTGGAAGCAGGGGACCTGCCGAGCATCGCCAGAAGGTTGTTGGTCATCGCCTATGAAGACATCGGTCTTGCCAGTCCCCAGGCAGGGCCTCGCACCCTTGCCGCCGTGGAAACGGCTGAGAAGATCGGATTCCCCGAAGCCCGGATCCCCCTTGCCAATGCCGTCATCGAGCTTTGCTTGTCACCGAAATCCAATTCGGCGATCTCGGCCATCGATTCGGCCCTATCCGATATCAGGAAGGGGAAAAGCGGTGAAGTACCACCTCATCTCAAGGACGCCCACTACCAGGGCGCTGCAGAACTTGGCAGAGGAATCGAATACAAGTACCCCCACGATCATGAATCGGGCTGGGTCAAACAGGACTATCTGCCTGACCGGATCAAAAATGCCAAATACTATCAACCAAAGAAAACAGGCAAATTCGAGCAGGCCATCGGCCAAGTTTATGAAAATATCAATAAGCATAAGTAGTGACAGGTTAAGCCCGGGGCAAAGCGATCCGGGCTTTTTTCATGCTGTCTCTAGCCTTTCCGCTCTCACCCATGACCAAAATCTACATACCCTGATACTAACCAGGAGGTGATCTATCTTGATACATCTGAATGAAGGAATGCCCATGGACCCGAAAAGCCTCCCCGACGAACAGCGCGCCATCTATGAAGCATTGAACAATTCCCCCATGGATTATAATTTCCCGTCAAAAGACCAGCTGAAGTTTGAAATCAATATGAGAACCCATATACTTCAAAACGCCAAAAAGATCGATGAAGGTGATTCGGAATTCTCCGCTTTCGCCGACTCCCGCTTCAATCCGGCTTTTTGGATCAAGACCCCATATGGGTATGAGCTCAGGCGGGGCCGACTTCCCTCCGACGCCATCCGGGACGTCTTCACCAACAGCGCCCTCTACAGCTTCGAGTGCGTGACCACGATCGTCCTGATCTACTATAAGAGCATCCTTGACTCCATTGAACCATCCATATTCAATGACCTCTATTCCCATTTGTTCATCTGGGGCTCCAATTACAATGAAAACCTATGGATGGAAACATACCGCGGCGTCGATCGCATCCCAGGAGACGTGTATTACTTCTACAACCCAGATTACGCCGACCCCATCTGGATGGGAGAAAACTCCGTTTATATGGCAGACGATCTTTACTTCGGTCACGGAATCGGCATGGTTTCGCATAAAAAGATGATCGAAGCATTGGACACCCTGAGAATCGAAGGAGCAAAAAAATCCGCCTACCTACTCAATCAGGTGACCCGGTTGAACTCAGCAAGGTTCTACCCCTACAGGCGATAAAAAGGGCCGAAGAGTAACGCAACACTTCAGCATACACCCAACAGCAGGCACAGACCGTTCATTGCACTACCAACCCACTACCCATTGCAGCCACCGTACGATCGCCTACTAAACCTCCAGTTCGATCGTACACAATTACAAAAAGCACCCAATCTACGGCCACTCCCCAATACACAAGCACAGAGTGATTGGAGCGGAGGGCGCTTGACTTCCAGCGGAATAGGAGGTCGGGCAAGACCCCGCAGGCACGAGGAGCATTCCTGTTATAAAAGAATATGAGGATAAAGTGAGATTTTAGCGATGTGCATAAAAAAAGCTCCCTTGGTACGATAGAGAGTGTCATGCGCATGACCTCGAATTAAGTACCGAAGGGAGACTTCAACTATGGATTTTACACAAAATGAACGACTTAATCAAATTAATGAACAGACTTTAATCATCGGCATTGATATTGCCAAACACAAGCACGTCGCCAGGGCCATTGATGATCGAGGAATCGACTTATCGAAGCGTCTGGTTTTTCCGAATTCGTTAGAAGGATTCCAATTGTTACTAGAGTGGGCTCGACAATTAAGTGCGGACACATCCCGTCCGAACTTAATGTTGGGGATGGAGCCTACGGGACATTATTGGATGAATCTAGCTTACTTCTTGAAATCCCAGGGCGAGCGCCCTGTGGTGGTAAACCCGATGAAGGTCAAGAAATCAAAAGAACTGGATGATGACTCGCCTACCAAAAATGATACAAAGGATGCGAAGGTCATCGCTCAAGTCATGCGAGCAGGGCGGTATCATGAGCCTACCTTGCCGGAAGGCATCTATGCCGAGTTACGTGAAGGCGTGAAACTCTTTGATATCATTCAAGAAGATCTCTCTTCCATCAAAGCACAAATCCATAACGTTCTGGATCGGTATTTCCCTGAATTCTTGACGGTGTTTAAGAAGTGGAATGGAAAGATGGCGATGGCGCTTCTGAAGTTAGGCTATCTTCCAACAGATATTCGACAGAAGACAGAAGAGGAACTTCTATACGACGTAAAGGCATTAGGGACCAAAAATGTAGGGGTGGCGCGTATGCGCCACTTAAAGAAAGTAGCTGACTCCAGTGTTGGGATGACCGTAGGTCTCCGCATGGCTCGTGAAGAGCTTCGCTATCTCGTTGATCAGTATGAGGCCTTAAACGAACGTCTGGACAATCTGAAAGAAGAACTTGAAGAACTGGTTCTTACGGTTCCTGGCGCAGATCTTATGATGGCGATCAATGGCGTGGGAGCGATGACCATTGTTGGGTTCTTCGCCGAGATTGGTGACTTATCAAATTATAAAGATCCACGACAGATTATTAAATTAGCAGGACTGAATCTGATGATGAACCAATCCGGCACACATCGAGGGAAAACAACCATTACTAAGCGTGGGCGACGAAGGTTGCGTTCCATTCTGTATCAAGTCGCCCGCCCTTTAACTTTTCATAATGACGCCTTTAAAGCTCTTCATCAGTATTATAAACACAGACGAACGAATCCTCTTAAAGGGAAACAGTCTTTTGTCGCACTAGGACGTAAACTGATTAAGGTCTTATTTGTCATAGGCACACGAAAGTGTGCGTTTAGTGAGGAACGCATGCTTCGCGATATCCCTCATATGAGAGATGTGCAGGCAGCTTAACGTATGATGTCCAGCAGTCAATATCCCTTAGTTTTTTGATGGTTTCTTAGGTAATCAAAAGAAGCACGGATAAGCCGGTCACTATTCCAAGCATTAGGGCATAGACCCACCCGAGGAGCATTTCCGGCAACCACACATGGTCAGGTCGAACGAAGGAATTTACGCGCATAGACGCTGAGAGAAATGGGAGGGTCCACCGCCATGTCGTATGTGGAGATCCAATAGTGCGATCATAAATTAGTACCTATTAATGGAAAAAAGACGCCAGGTTTCTTCAGACGCTTAGTGCGTTTCCATATATATTTAAATATGGATGAATTTATTCAAATGTGCCATGTCGCCTCTTTTGAACGCCTACGAAAACCTGAGAAAAACCTAGGAATACTAAGAACTACTGAATTTTCATGAGGGAGGCTTGACCACCTCCCCGCAGGAAAGCAAGCGCCCGCAGCGGAAAGGAACGAACCTTTCCAAAAGCAAAAAGACGCGACAAAAAAAGGATACCGAAACCGGCATCCTTTTTTTGAATCTGCTTATGAAGCCACATCACGCTTCGTAAAGAAGACGAAAGCAAGCACTTGGAAAATCACAAAGTAAATCAGGATCATCGTGATGGAAAAGCCCATCGTCATCCCCTTCACAAGCGGAGGCTGGAATCCTGTGTACTGCGTGAGATCCGTATTCGCGAACAAACTGAACTTCGCCCAGTCGAATTTCATCGCAATCAGGCTGGTAAGATTCGACCCCATAAACAATAGGAACACTGAGATTCCGATTGCCAAAGAGCTGCTTCTGAACACAGCCGATATCATGAAGGCCATTGTGGCCATCATGGCGACATCGATCGTTTTCAATAGATACGTCTTGATGAGGTACCATACCATGTTTTGTTCCACGACAGCTCCATCAACGTAGGCAAGATGCGCCGATTCCCCGATTCCACCGAAAAGGATGAGACCCAGGAGGAATGAAACCACAAACAGGACGACAAGCTGGCTCAAACCATACAATAAGACCGTGATATATTTCGAGATCAGTATTTTACTTCTTGAAATCGGACGGATCAACAGGAGCTTGATCGTGCCCCATGTGAACTCACTCGCCACGATCCCGGCAGAGACGATGATGGTGAACAATCCGACAAACATCACAAGGTAGGCATTGTCTTCTACATATGACCACACATTTGCTTTTTCATAAGGTTTCAAATCATTTTCAAGACGGTACTCATTGATGGCAATACCCTTTTCTGTTTCTTCTTTCATATAGCCAGGCATGTTCCCTTTGAGCATTTCCTTATCGTCAGCAATCTGAGTCTGGACGTTTTTCTTCCAATCATCCGAAACTTCATTCTGGCTGTCCAGATACTTACTTGTTGCTCCCGTGATCCCAATGATGGCCACGAGGAGGCCCAGCATGACGTATGTACCGACACGCTTGAAAATCTTCATCCATTCATTTCTGATCAAATTAAACATTGACTGTCTCTCCTTTATCGTTGGTGATTTCCAGGAAGCGATCTTCAAGGGTTTTCGAAATCGGCATGACTCCGAAAATATCCAGTCCATCTTCCACCAGTGCTTTGACCAGTGCAGGGATCCGTTCTTTTTCGATAGCCAGCTGCACCTGATTGTCTTTCACTTCGAATTGGATTGCAGGATCGAACGTCTTGATCGAGGCTTTGATCAGGGATGCATCAGCGACATCGATCTGATAAATCTGTTCGGTTCCACCGACGAAGGCGCGTATATCCTGGACGTCTACCAGTTTTCCAGATTGCAGGATGGCGATGCGGTCACACATCATTTCCATTTCAGAAAGAAGATGGGATGAAACGATGACGGCCATTCCTTCCTCAGCCGCTAGCTTGCGGATATACGCACGGATCTCACGGATTCCTGCAGGATCGAGTCCGTTGGTCGGCTCATCCAAGATAAGGAGCTTCGGCTTATGGAGAAGACATTGGGCGATACCTAGGCGCTGGCGCATCCCGAGTGAATAGGTTTTGACCTTATCCTTGATCCGGCTCGTCAATCCGACGAGTTCCACTACTTCCTTGATTCGCTCTTCCGTGATGCCTTTATGCATGCGGGAAAAGTGCTTCAGATTTTGGTAGCCTGAAAGGAATTTATAGAGCTCGGGATTTTCCACGATGGCCCCGACTTCACTGATGGCTTCAGCGAAGTCCTTCTGGATGCTCTTACCTGAGATAAGGACATCCCCTTCTGTGATCTTCATCAGTCCGACGATCATCCGGATCGTCGTGGTCTTTCCGGCACCGTTCGGCCCGAGGAATCCGAAGACCTCCCCTTCATTCACTTCGAATGATAGTGAATCGATGATTTTCTTGCCTTTGATGACTTTCGTGACATTTTGCAATTGAGCAATCGTCTTCATTCCAGTTCCATCCCTTCTATTTGAGTCGTGCGCTTCAACCATTGAAGGACCGACAGTCCTTGTTCTTCCCGTAATTGTTCAACGTTGCAGTGACCTTTCACTTCTCCGTTATGGATGATGTAGGCTTCATCGAGGATGGCCTCGATTTCATCGATTTCATGAGTGGCGATGAGGACCGTCTGCTCTCCCCAGTCGATATAGGAAAGGAGCCCCTTCACAATAGTGTCCCTCACCATCGGATCTAGACCTGAGAATGGTTCGTCGAGTAGGATGACTCTAGCCTGCCTGGATAGTGTGAGGACAAGCTTCAGCCTTCCACGCGTCCCTTTGGAAAGGTGCTTGATCTTTTTCGACCCATCCAGCTGCATGAACGAGACAAGCTCTTCTGCCCGTTCCATATCGAAGTCGCTGAACTGTGAGTTGTAAAATTTGAGCATCCCTTTCACCGTAAACGTCTCATAGAACATATCAAGCTCCGTCAGGTAGGCCACTTCTTCCGCCACCTTACGATTGATCGGTTCATCATCGAGCATCACCTTGCCTGCACTGGGGAGTACAAGGCCGGCGATCATTTTCAGCGTTGTGGATTTCCCGCTACCATTCGGTCCGAGGAGTCCGTAGATCTTTCCTTTTTCAAATTGCAAGGAGGTGTTCCGAAGAGCAAGTCCGCTGCCGTATTTCTTCGTGACATTCTCAAACCGGATCACGATCATTCTCCTCTCCGTACCGTTTGATGCTTTCAATCATTTCTTCTTTACTGAGACCGAGCTCCTTCATATTTTTAATGAAGATTTCGATTACTTCTCGCTGCACTTTTTGATTTAACACAGATAGCACGTCATCTTCCTCCGTCACAAACGTTCCCTGTCCTCGTTTCGTTTCCACAATGGTCATCCTTTCCAACTCACTGTATGTCCGCTGTATGGTGTTCGGATTCACCCCGGCTTGCAAAGCCATCTCTCTGACTGAGGGAAGCTTATCGCCAGGGTGTCGTTCCCTCCTGACGATTTCACGGATGATCCGATCGGCGATTTGCAGGTATATGGGTTTGGACGCTGAGTATTCTTCTACCATGATCTACACCTCAATCCTGCGATCTAATAGTCTACATGAAATGATGAATAATATGAGCCACATGACCCCTTCCCAGATGAATGGGAGAAGCGGCAGGGGAATGATATCGATATTGAATCCACTGTCTTCTCCTCCTGAGCCGATGGTGAAAAAGAAACTGGCTGGAAGGTCGACTACCCATGTGTTGTTAACGAAGGTTTCCACAGGTTTCAGACTGGTAACGAATGTTGTCACCGATGTGTACAAGATCCATAATCCGGCGAGGATGAGCCAGCGAATGTTCTTGATTGCCGGGAATTTCCCCATGGAGTGATAGACCGTCCAGAAAAAGATCAGCCATCCCGACATGTTGAGGCCGAGCAAGAGAACACCGATGTTGAAATACACGCCCTCCTTGACCGGCCAGTATCCGATATCAGGAAGCCTGCTGAAGCTGATGAATCCAAGAAGATCTACGAGAAGCAAGGAAATGATCAAGTAAACCATTGCGACGAGTAGTTTTGATGAAAGCAGTGTAAATCCGCTGAGCGGGGTATGCAACCAAAGCTGTGTCTTCCCTTCCAGCCGGAGCATGGAGTAGACGATGACCGGTAGAAAAGCAAAGTGGAAGACGCCGAGCATGATAGCGAATCCAACAGGGATCCCTTTCTCATCGAAGTATCCCCCTGCGCCGAGACCCAGGGAATAAACGACGATGATAATCGCCAACCACCCTATGAACCACACCTTAGATGTATGGAAATCCTTCCAAAGAAGGCCTCTGAATGCATTCATTTTTTCACTCCTTTCTGTTTGTGTTCCAGTGTACTAGTTAGATAATACACTAAGACACAAGTAGTAGTCAATAGGGTATTTGCCTAAAATTTGTATGCATTCCAAAGGAATGTTAAAACTGCACGCAAAAAGGCCCGTGCCTCAAGGGAGGTACGGGCCTTTCAATTTGTTATTTATCTTTCACACGTATGATTTCAATTTCTTTTAAGAGCTGATTGATGACATGGCTGGCAGCGATGAGGCCGGCAACAGACGGAACGAATGCATTCGATGAAGGCGGAAGCTGTGCCTTTCGGATTTTGGCATCATCCTTCCCGACTTCCTTCCGTACTTCTTCACGGATGACGATCGGACTCTCGTCGGAGAAGACGACCGTAACCCCTTTTTTGATCCCTTCTTTTTTCAGACGGGTGCGGATGACCTTGGCGATGGGATCCGTATGGGTCTTGGAGATATCCGCAATCTGGAAGCGGGTCGGGTCATTCTTGTTCGCAGCACCCATGGAGGCGATAAGCGGAATGTCACGCGTCAAGCACTCTTTCATCAGATGGATCTTGTACGAAATCGTATCGGATGCATCCACTACGAAGTCCAGCCCGTAATGGAAGAACTCCTCATACGTTTCTTCGGTATAGAACATCTTAAGGGCGATGACTTCACAGTCTGGATTGATATCCTTGATCCTGTCCCGCATCAGGTCGACCTTCGGCTGGCCAACGGTAGAAAGCAGGGCATGCACCTGACGATTCACATTTGTGATATCCACGTCATCCTTATCAACAAGGACAAGGCGGCCAACTCCGGAACGGGCGAGTGCTTCGGCTGCGAACGAACCGACACCGCCGATCCCGAGAACGGCCACTGTACTATTTTTAAGGGTCTGAAGACCTTCTTTCCCGATAGCTAACTCATTACGTGAGAACTGGTGAAGCAATATGATCAACTCCATTGTAAGTATTCAACTAGGTTTATTCTGAATTAGAATAAAGGATTGAGCACTGAAAATCAATATATTGCGTTCATTCTCCATGGAGTTTTGCTTCTTCAAGAGTTTAATTCCTGTGAGTGTTGAAGCTTTGAAGCTTTTCGCTTCCCAAGGAACAGCATCAATGCGACCAAGCCTGCAAGGAGGATGATGATGGTATACGGGTTCCCGGTCAGGCCGGCGATGACAAAACCGACGAGTGCGATGCTTGCATTCACTGCTGCATACGGGAATTGCGTTTTCACGTGATCGATATGATCCGCACCGGCACCTGTTGACGACAATAGCGTCGTATCCGAAATCGGAGAACTGTGATCTCCGAAGATCCCCCCGGATAGAACCGCTCCGATGCACACGAGAAGCTCGGCATCAAGTGAGACCGCCATTGGGATGGCAATCGGGAGCATGATGGCAAATGTCCCCCAGGAGGAACCGGATGCAAGGGACATGCCTGCTCCTACCAGGAAGAGGATCGCCGGGATGATGAAGGCGGGGATATTCCCTTTCACCAGTTCAACGATGTAAGAAGCTGTCCCCATTTCGCTGATCACCTTGCTGAGCGACCAGGCAAGCACAAGGGTCACGGCGACATACACCATCTTTTGCATGCCCCCCGTATAGATTTCGAAGATTTCATTGAATGTCTTCAATTTGTACGAAATCATCAAGATGATCAGGGAGATGGCCGCAAAAAGATAGGCGGTACTCAGTGCCACCCTGAAAGCACTGCCTTCCACGGGTTTGAACGGGAAGCCCTTTGACGCCAGGAGACCGAAGAGCGTGACGAATAGGATCAAAAGGGGAAGCCAGATCAAGACCGGTTTACTCGGCTTCAGTCCCCCATCCTCTGCTTTTCTCAGAGGCTTTGATGTTTTCCAGTAGAGCTCACCCTTGCTTGCCCTATCCTCAGCCGACTTCATCGGTCCGAAGTCAAGCTTCAGAAGTGCAACCAGTGGCACCATGGATACGGCAAGGAGGGCATAAAATTGAAACGGGATCACATGAATCAGCGTGCTGAATTCAGAAGTGGTGATATCGAGATGATCAAACTCCTTCTTGATCAGTCCCATGATGTAGACGCCCCATCCGATAAATGGAATCAGGACCGCCACCGGCGAAGAGGTGGAGTCAATGATCCATGCAAGCTTCTCACGGGAGACTTTCACTTTATCGAATATCTTCTCAAAAACGGGCCCTACGATCAAAGGGGTGCCGAGATCGGAGAAGAAGATGATGATGCCGCCAATCCAGGCTGATACTTGGGCTTTCGCTTTTGAATTGATTAAGTTGGTGGCACTATTGGCCAGGGCCGCTCCTCCTCCTGACTTCTCCATGAGGGCGACGAATCCCCCGATGAAAAAGAGAAGGACAAGCACGGCGGCATTATAGCTGTCTGCCACCTGCGGGAACATGAATTCCCCGATGGTTTGCATTGTAGCCTCAAGTGGCCTTCCGCCTACAAGCATGAGGACACCGACATATACGCCGGAGAATAAAGAAATAATGACATTTTTCGTGATGACCGCCAGTAGCACGGCGATGATCGGCGGCAGTAGGGATAACCAGCCCATATGTTCCATGTTGACCACTCCTATGATGTAAAGTTAGCAAAGATTACCTTTAAAAAGTATAGGGCTTGTCGACAGTTTCCGCAATGGTTTTTTGATATTTATTCATTTTTATGTATTTTTAACCACGCTAACGAGGCACCTCTTATAACTAATCGAGTAGGAGGGGATGATTAATCCCCGACCTCTCACACCACCGTACGTACCGATCGGTATACGGCGGTTCAATTAAGATACTTGACGAAGCTTTTCGTAACGATGTGATAGGCTTAGAAGCCCTTGATACTTCCAAAAGGAAGTATCAAGGGTTTTGTGCAATACAGGGCTATGGGCAATTCTCCAATATCCCTTGCGGGAAAGACCCCACTCATATGCTTTCCACCTTGGGACTCCAAGTGCTGTAAGTTTCCTTATTCTTGTTTTGGGTCGTTTCCATTGCTTCCACAGACACATACGCAGTCTTCTTCTAATCCAAGAGTCCATCCTCTTTAAGACGCTTGGTGTGTCTGCGAGTTGGAAATATCCTACCCATCCCATGATGTATTGGTTCAGTCTCCTAATTCGTGTTTCCATCGACCAACCCGAGGATCTGGAGGTGAGAGAACGGATCTTCTGCTTAAATCGCTTGATGCTTTTTAACGCGATTCTTACTTTCGGCTCCCTGCTTGCTATAAAACTGAACCCGAGAAAGGTTCTCTTCCATGAAGGCGCTACCGCAGATTTCTCCCGGTTGACCTTGAGCTTCAGTTTCTTTTCGAGAAAGCTGGTGACCGATTCCATCACTCTCTTTCCGGCTTTTGGCGTGCGCACATAGATTTGACAGTCATCTGCGTATCGTACGAAACGCAGACCTCGTCTTTCCAATTCCTTATCCAGTTCGTTCAACACAATATTCGAGAGAAGGGGACTGAGGGGACCGCCTTGAGGTGTTCCTTCCTCACTTTTGACCTTCACCCCTTGTATCATGATACCGGCATTCAGATAAGAACGGATCAACCTAAGGAGCACCTTATCCTCTATAGTCTTCGCAAGAAGACCCATGAGCTTGTCGTGATTTACACGATCAAAGAACTTTTCCAAGTCCAAATCAACGACCCATGTGTATCCGTCCCGTATATATCCCTTTGCTTTCTTAATCGCATCATGGGCACTTCGATTGGGTCGAAATCCGTAGCTGTGATTAGAAAAAGTGGGATCATATATGAGAGAGAGTACTTGGGTTATGGATTGTTGAATCATACGATCCATAACCGTCGGGATCCCTAACAATCGAACGCCGCCGTCTGATTTCGGGATTTCAATCCGACGTACCGGGTCCGGTTTGTAGGTTCCCTGAAGGAGATTCTCCCGAATCACTTGCCATTCGTGTAAGATATGCCTTCGTAGGTTTTGTACGGGCATTAGGTCCACACCATGACTTCCCTTATTACGCTCCACACGTTTTAGCGCGTTAAGCATGTTCGGTTTTGACAGGATCGTGTTCATCAACATCCATCATCGTTCCTTTCTTCGTGTGTTTCGTTTCCTTATTCGATGGCACTGCCTCACACTTCCGTAAGCCCTCACGAGATTCATCGCTACTTCTTAACGGATAGCTCTTTCGATTGTCTGTGAGTTTCTCAGCTACCATGAGCCAGGGCGTAACACTCTCTTATTTGTTCAGTCCTTCCCGGCGTCCTCGATAACACCGGTACTATGACCTCTGCTGACTTCTGGCGGTTCAGCGGGGAATCACTTCCCCGGTTACCAAGTATTCAAGGCGTACCCGCCAGATCTCCCCGGGTAAGAATGCAGTCTTTCCCTCCATCTATCCGCCTCATTTACTTCCTACACCTTTGGCAGTTTGGACTTTGCCTTGTTAAGCAGACTCATCCAATGCAGAAAGCCTTCTATGAGATTCGTGTTCCTCGGACCGGAGGTTTGCCGCTCGCTTCCTTCAGATTCCGGGTCACCCCGGACACCCTTGCGTTAAGCTAACCGTTACAACTGCCTTCACGGCTCGGGACTTCCACCCTATAGACTACACCCATGCCGGGCGCACTTAAAAAGAGCCGAATCTCGAAAGATTCGGCTCTTGTGCATTACGTATCCATTTGTGAAACGAGTCCCAATCGTGCCGTCGCTGCGTTTCCTTTGTTTTGAACCCGCTCTCGGCAGGTGGGTGCTTTATTCCACTACTTGTTAGTCCTCTTGAAGCGAGGCATGAACGCCTAGCGAAAAGTCAAGCTCCCAAGGTTTGAAGTGTTCGGTCAAAACTGATAGGTTAAAACGTCGGACACATCAGGACTCGTCTGTTATTGACATCATCATAGCATAGGAGCGGCATGATTTGCAATTCACAACCGCTGGAGAATTTCCGACATCATTCAACATCCAGTGATAGTGACAGTTCTTTCAGTTGGGCTTCGCTAACGCCTCCAGGTGCATCGGTGAGGACACAGCTTGCACTGGCCGTTTTAGGGAATGCAATGGTATCGCGAAGGTTCGAACGACCTGCAAGGAGCATCACCAAACGATCAAGGCCAAGGGCGATCCCGCCGTGTGGAGGAGTACCGTACTCAAATGCTTCCAGAAGGAATCCGAACTGCTCATTCGCTTCTTCTTTAGAGAATCCGAGGACACTGAACATTTTTTCCTGGATGTCACGCTCATAGATCCTGAGTGATCCACCGCCAAGCTCATATCCGTTCAATACAAGGTCATAGGCCTGAGCCCTTACTTCACCCGGGTTGGTCTCAAGAAGCTCGAGATCTTCCCTCACAGGCATGGTGAAAGGATGGTGTGCTGCATAATAGCGATTGTCTCCTTCATCGAACTCAAGAAGCGGCCAGTCCGTCACCCATAGGAAGTTGAACACGGACTCATCAATCAGGCCGAGCTCTTTACCAAGCTTGAGGCGAAGCGCCCCAAGGGCATCGGCCACGACGGATTTTTTGTCGGCGACGAATAGGAGAAGGTCCCCTGTTTCTGCTTCTGAAGCAGCAGACAGGCTGGATGCATCCTCTTCCGATACGAACTTGGAAATCGGGCCTTTAAGACCTTCTTCCTCTACCTTCAGCCATGCGAGCCCTTTTGCTCCATAGCGGGATACGAATTCTGTGAGACCATCGATATCTTTCCTTGAGTAATTGGAAGCGGCCCCTTTCACATTGATCAATTTCACTTGACCACCGCCTGCTACAGCACCCGAGAACACCTTGAATCCAGAATCCTTCACGATTTCGGATACATCGATCAGTTCCATGGCAAAACGGGTATCAGGCTTATCCGATCCATAGCGGCTCATGGCTTCATCATATGTCATGCGCGGGAAGACCGATTCGATATCCAGGCCTTTCACGTCCTTCATGAGCTTCGCCATCATTTCTTCGACCAACAGGATGATTTCTTCCTGTTCCATGAAGCTCATTTCCATATCGATCTGGGTGAATTCAGGCTGACGGTCTGCACGAAGATCCTCATCACGGAAGCAGCGGGCAATTTGGTAATAACGGTCGAATCCGGACACCATCAGAAGCTGTTTGAAAATCTGCGGCGATTGAGGAAGGGCGTAGAATTCTCCTGGATGAACCCGGCTCGGTACAAGATAGTCACGTGCTCCTTCAGGCGTGCTCTTCGTCAGGATCGGGGTTTCCACATCAAGAAACCCATTCTCATTCAGGAAGCTGCGGAATGACGTGGTGACATTATGGCGCATCCTGAACGTCTCGGCCATCGCCGGGCGGCGGAGATCCACATAGCGGTATTTCAAGCGCACGTCTTCTGATACTTCCATTTGATCGTCGATCATGAATGGTGGGGTCTTCGCTTCATTGATGATCTGTACATCTTCTGCATGAATTTCAATTTTTCCGGTTTTCAGGTTCGGGTTGACCGTTCCTTCTCCCCGTGCAACGACCGATCCCGTTACGGAAATGACATACTCGTTTCGGATTCTTTCCGCCAGTTCGAGTGCTTCCTGAGAAAGATCGGGATTGAATACGACCTGAACGATCCCTTCACGGTCGCGGAGGTCGATGAAGATCAGACCCCCAAGGTCACGTCGTTTTTGCACCCATCCTTTGATGGTAATCGTTTCACCGATGAATGATTCCGTTACGTTTCCACAATAGGTTGTTCGTTTTGGCATTTTTTTCTCCTCCTGGCGATTATGTTAGACAAGCTTGCTCTTGATGTGGTCAACGAATGAGTCAATGGCGACTTCCTCTTGCTCACCTGTTGCCATATCCTTCACGTTCACTTTGTTTTCCTGAAGTTCATTTTCACCGATCACAGCTACGTATTTGGCCTGATGACGGTCAGCGCTCTTGAACTGGGCCTTCACTTTTCGGTCAAGATAATCTTTCTCGGATGAGATCCCCGCTTCCCTCAGCTGATGAAGCAGCCTAACGCCATATGCTTTGGCCTCTTCCCCCATGGCGACGATATAGCAATCGACGCCTTGTTGGATCGGGAGCTCCACTTTTTCGGCTTCAAGGGCCGCGATGAGCCTTTCGATGCTGAACGCAAATCCGATACCCGGTGTTTCGGGTCCGCCGATTTCCTGGACGAGTCCGTTGTAGCGACCACCTCCGCAAAGGGTGGTGATGGCACCGAAGCCCTCTGCCTCACTCATGATTTCAAACGCTGTATGGTTATAGTAGTCCAGGCCACGAACAAGAGTCGGGTCTACGACGAACTCAACGTCCATGCTGGTGAGATACGATTGCACCTTTTCGAAATAGGCCTTGGATTCTTCATTCAGGTAGTCGAGGATGGACGGAGCCGTTGCCATCAATTCATGGTCGCGGTCCTTCTTACAGTCCAGGATCCTAAGTGGATTCTTCTCTAGTCGATTCTGACAATCGGAGCAGAACTCACCGATCCTTGGCTTGAAGTGATTGATCAGCGCTTCACGATGCGCTTGACGGCTGTCTCCATCACCCAGGCTGTTGACGACAAGTTTCAACTTGCGGAGTCCAAGCTTTTTGTAAATGCCCATAGCGAGCGAGAGGACCTCTGCGTCAATGGCCGGGTCTTCACTTCCAAGTGCTTCCACACCGAACTGCACGAACTGGCGGTAGCGGCCAGCTTGTGGACGCTCGTAGCGGAACATCGGTCCACTATAAAACAGTTTGGTCGGCTGATTCGCATTACCGAACAGCTTATTTCCTACGAATGAACGTACGACGGATGCCGTACCTTCAGGGCGGAGTGCAAGGCTCCTTCCTCCGCGGTCTTCAAACATATACATTTCCTTTTGTACAATATCGGTCGTGTCACCGACACCGCGCGTGAAAAGTTCACTCGATTCGAAGATCGGCGTACGGATTTCATTGTATTGATAAGCGCGACAAAGATCGGTCGCCACCTTTTCGATATATTGCCACTTCTCTACTTCTCCGGGCAGAATGTCCTGTGTTCCTCTTGGTATTTGAATAGACAAGGGGATTCCTCCTTTTCATAAAGCCTTGATATGTATGGCCCCGTAAATCGAGGCAATAAAAAAAGCCCTCGATCCCTTGTAATAAATACAAGGGACGAGAGCTGTTATTCCCGTGGTGCCACCCTAATTGGAGTCCTATAGACTCCCACTTCACCAGTTAACGCCTGGTACGTCCATCCCCTACTCTGGTTTCAGGGCGGAGCCTCCCGAGTGTTCATTCACTGATGTACCTTGCAGAAATGCTTGCAGCCCAGGGCATTTCCTCTCTTGGCAGGTGGAGACCAGCTACTATTCTCGATCGTCGGTTTTTGAAAGCTATATTATTTCTATAATAATACGGATGAGGCAGGTTCATGTCAAGGGGTTTCGTCAGGACCTCTCCATTTTCTTTTTCAATAGGCGGACATCCTTCAGCGTCAGACCGAACTCAGATGCAAGCTCCATGTTCAACGCGCCTTTTTCCATTTCCATGAAATGGTGAAAATCCGTCTGAAATAGTGCTTTTTCACTAGTCATATTCAGAAAAGATTTATCGCTTGATCGCATAGTACCCTCCCTTTCACTATTCCTACCATCTATCCTTTCCAAATGACTAAATTTCTATCGTAATAAAGGAATTTTATTTTTTATCTCGTATTTATGTGGGTATGGGTCATTTTTGAAGTTGTTTTCTTCAAAATGAGTTCAGAATACGTGTGACAGTCCGATATTACTAATGATGTCCATGAAGAGAGAGGAGGTTGTCAACATCAAGAAAATCTACATATCCTTCCTGATCGTCTGTCTCCTGGTCCCCCTTCTTACCTCTATGAAGGCAAGTGCATCCGGGGAACAGGTGAGTATCGGGGTTCCTACCCTCAATGTGAGGACGGGGCCAGGACTCAGCTATCCAGTCCTCATGCAGGCAGCCAAAGGGGAAGAGTATACAGTCACCGGGAATGATGGGGACTGGTACAAAATCGATACGCCCCAAGGAGAAGGCTGGGTAGCCGAGTGGCTCGTTACCCAAGCTGATTCTGCAGGGACAGCGCAGGCTTCTGCATCCTCCGGTCTTAAAGGGACGACGACAGAAGATTCGATCAATATAAGGAAAGCCCCTTCTACGGATAGTGAGCGCCTCGGCACCCTATCAAGCGGGGAAGAAGTATCAATCACCGGAAGTGTACAGGGCTGGTATGAAATCTCTTATGAGGGGGGCACAGCCTGGATCAATCAAGATTATCTGTCCCTTTCCGGTATAGAATCCGGCGCAGAAGAAGAACCCGGTTCTCCTTCTGCTACCGCCACCGTCAATGTGGAATCGCTGCTAGTGCGCGATGAGGCCTCCCTGAATGGCAGTATCGTCGGGAAAGTCACCCGAGGAGAATCCTATTCCATCCTTGAAGAATCAAATGAATGGTATCGGATCCAGCTCTCGAACGGCGGGGATGGATGGGTGGCAGGCTGGTTCATGAAAGTGGCCGGTGATGACAAAGAGGAACAAACTGAAGGCACGTCCATGTCAGAAGGCGCTCCTGATTCCATCACAATCCTGTATGATGGCACCAATCTCAGAAGCAGTCCAAACAGCCAGGCAAGCGTCGTGGAAAGGGCCGGCAGCGGTTCGACCTTCGATGTGGTGGGAACATCGGGTGACTGGTACGAAATCCGACTCTCCGACGGTGCCAGTGCGTTTGTAGCCAACTGGATTGTATCGAGCAAAAAAGGCGGTACGTCCCCGGCTCCTGAAACGTCCGGCGGACTTGAAGGTAAGACCATCGTGCTCGATCCGGGGCACGGCGGACGTGACGGAGGGACGACAGGTGTCAACGGCACACATGAAAAAAACCTGACCCTGAAGACTGCCCAGCTCGTGGCAGACAAATTAAGGAGTGCAGGTGCGGAAGTGATTCTGACGAGAAGGAACGATGAATTCATCTCCCTTCCATCCAGGGTATCATTATCTCATTATTATATGGCCGATGCGTTTGTCAGTCTTCACTTCGACAGCATCTACGATTCGTCCATCACAGGACATACCACCTATTATAACGGGGCACAGCAAAAGGATTTGGCGGAATCGGTCCATTCTGCCCTTTCCGGAAGAATGCCTAATGCCGATCGCGGCGTCCGGAACGGCGACTACCATGTGATCCGTGAAAACATGAGGCCGGCCGTCCTGGTGGAGCTTGGATTCCTAAGCAATGCATCCGAAGAGGCAAATGTGAATACGGCCTACTTCCAGGATACTGCGGCCACCAGCATCTATTACGGATTGAGCGAATACTTTACAGATTGACGAAAAGCCAGGGAGGCTCGCCTCCCTGGCTTTTCTCATTGCGTTCATTTCTCTACAATCAAGGTCACAGGGCCATCATTGATGAGTTGTACGTCCATCATGGCACCGAAAACCCCGGTTTCTACCTGAATGCCCTTCTCCCTGAGGAGTGCATTGAAACGGTCATATATGGCTTCTGCCTCTTCAGGTTTAGCAGCATCCATGAAGTTGGGTCTCCTGCCCTTCCGGGTGTCCCCATAGAGGGTGAATTGTGAAATGGAGAGAATCTCTCCTCCCCGGTCTAGAAGGGAATCATTCATCTTTCCATCTCCGTCTTCGAAGATCCTGAGGTTTACGACCTTATCGGCAATATAGGCCGCTTCCGCCTCCGTATCCCCGTGAGTGATCCCGACAAGGAGGACGAGTCCAGACTGAATACGGCCCTTCACTTCGCCGTCCACCGTCACGGATGCTTGTTTGCTCCGTTGCAGTACAACTTTCATTACCTAAAACCCCTTTAGTTCATAATTCTTCGCACAGCATAAATATCAGAAATCTGCTTGATCCGCTCCACAACTTTATGGAGATGGGAAATATTATGAATGGAAATCGACATATTGATGGTTGCCACTTTATTCCGATCTGACTTCCCACTGACAGCCGATATATTCGTTTTGGTTTCGTTGACCGCTTGGAGCACTTCGTTCAGAAGACCGCGACGGTCATAACCTGAGATCTCGATATCCACGTTGTACTCTTTCTGGTCATAGCGGTCGCTTTCCCACGAAACGGGTATGAGGCGTTGTTCCACCCCTTCCGCCAAGACATTCGTACAGTCGGAGCGGTGGACGGACACACCACGGCCCTTCGTAATGAAGCCGACGATCTCATCGCCAGGTACAGGTGAACAGCAGCGGGACAGACGGATCAGAAGGTTATCGATCCCTTCCACATGCACACCTGCATCCTTCTTCTTCCGCTTCTGAGGCTGGGCGTTCAGTTCTTTCACGGTTTCTTCAAGAATATCTTCCTGTTCCCGTTTCCTTCGTTCCTTCTCCGTGAGGCGGTTGGCGATTTGCGCTGCGGTGATGCCGTTATAGCCGACAGCCGCGTACATATCATCTTCATTGGAGAAATTGAACTTCTCGAACACCCGCTTGATGTTTTCAGACGTGAGAATTTCCTTCACATCGAAATCCTGGGCCTTGATCTCTTTCTCGACCATTTCCCGGCCCTTCTCGATGTTTTCTTCTCTTCTCTGCTTTTTGAAGAACTGTCGGATCTTATTTTTCGCCTGAGACGTCTGGGCAAGCTTCAGCCAGTCCTGACTCGGTCCATAGGAGTGCTTGGACGTAAGGATTTCAATGATATCCCCGGTTTTTAATTTATAATCGAGGGTGACCATCTTCCCGTTGACCTTGGCCCCGATCGTTTTATTCCCGATTTCCGAATGGATCCGGTATGAAAAATCAATCGGTACCGATCCGGACGGAAGCTCCAGGACATCCCCTTTCGGAGTGAAGACAAAGACCATGTCGGAAAATAGGTCGATCTTAAGGGACTCCATGAACTCCTCGGCGTTTGCCGATTCATTCTGGAACTCAAGGATCTCCCTGAACCATGAGAGTTTCTTATCGAAGGAAACCGGTTCATTGGCTTCCTTGCCTTCTTTATATGCCCAATGGGCTGCAACACCGTACTCCGCGATCTCATGCATTTCAAGCGTCCTGATCTGCACTTCAAGGGGATCCCCTTTCGGTCCGATCACGGTCGTATGGAGGGACTGGTACATATTCGGTTTTGGCATGGCGATGTAATCCTTGAAACGGCCCGGCATCGGTTTCCATCTCGTATGGATGATCCCGAGGACGGCATAGCAATCCTTGATGCTGTCCACGACGATCCTCACGGCAAGAAGGTCATAAATTTCATTGAATTGTTTATTTTGCAGGGCCATCTTCCGGTAGATGCTGTAAATATGCTTCGGACGGCCGGAAATGTCAGCAATGATCTTTACATCACTTAGGTGATCCTTCACATCGTCGACGACTTCCTCCAAATACTCTTCCCGCTCTGCCCGCTTTTTCTTCATCAAGTTGACGATGCGGTAATACTGCTGTGGATTCAAGTACCGGAGACTGGTGTCCTCTAGCTCCCATTTGATCTTGGATATACCAAGGCGATGGGCAAGAGGGGCGAAGATTTCCAAAGTCTCGTTCGCGATCCTGCGCTGTTTTTCCTGAGGAAGATGCTTGAGCGTCCTCATATTATGGAGGCGGTCGGCGAGCTTGATCAAGATGACACGGATATCCCTTGCCATGGCCACGAACATCTTCCGGTGGTTTTCTGCCTGTTGCTCTTCCTGGGACTTGTACTTGATCTTCCCGAGCTTTGTCACCCCGTCGACTAGCATGGCCACTTCAGAGTTGAAATCTTCTTCGATCTGCTGCAGGGATATCCCTGTATCCTCTACGACATCATGAAGAAAACCGGCAGCCACAGTTGCCGGATCCATCTCGAGATCTGCCAGGATCCCAGCCACCTGAATCGGGTGGATGATATAGGGTTCACCCGACTTTCGGTACTGTTCGCTATGGGCTTCCCGCGCATACTCGTATGCCTTTTCCACCAATCCTACATGCTCGTCATTCAAATATTCTCTTGTTTTATCTATAACCTGTTCAGGGGTTAATACTTGATCCTTCGCCATGATCAAAATCACCTTTATATATAAATTTGGTTCAGCGCCTGATGAAAGGCACCGACATACTCTATCTATTCGAACGCTCTGACGCATTTTGAAAATAAAACGATTGTTACCATTATCAAAAAAAAAAGCGATTATGTAAAGGGTTTGGGCTAAAATTCTCAGATTTCATCTGGTTTTGTCGAATGGTGACGATTACATAGAAAGATAACTTACCTGTCATGGAGGGAACTTCCGACATGGATCGTGAACGGCTATAAAAAAATAAGGGCCGGCATCTTTCTATGATGTCGGTCCCTTATGTATGATCAGTATTGCATCAAAGTCATGATATCGTAGCCTTCAAGCTTATCACGACCGTCAAGATAGGTCAGTTCGATCAAGAAGGCTGTACCGGCAACGATCCCGCCGAGCTCTTCTACAAGCTTGATTGTCGCATCGATCGTACCGCCTGTAGCGAGTAGATCGTCTGTGATCAATACGCGCTGTCCCGGTTTGATGGCATCCTTATGGATGGTCAGGGCATCTTTTCCGTACTCAAGCCCGTATTGCTGTTGGATCGTCTCACGTGGGAGCTTGCCAGGTTTCCTGACAGGAGCGAATCCTACCCCAAGAGCATACGCCACCGGGCAGCCGATGATGAAGCCCCTTGCTTCCGGTCCGACAACCAGATCGATCTGTTTTTCTTTTGCGTATTCCACGATCTGATCCGTTGCGTATCTATATGCATCACCGTTGTCCATTAGAGTGGTGATGTCTTTAAACTTAATGCCTTCTTTAGGCCAGTTATCAACGATCGTGACATATTGTTTCAAGTCCATGCTTCTACTTCCTCCTCAACTATAGCGGACTCTTTCATCCTTTCGCTGAACCATGTCTTCAGTTCCTGATATGACGAATACAGGAGCTCATTTTCAAGCTCGTACTGATGCTGCTTCCTCATGTAGGCAGGAGATTCGGACAGGTCTTTCTTCACTTTGACAGGATGAAGAGAAATCAAACCATCTTCTATTGTAACAAACTTCAATTCAAAAAACACCTTTGACATGAAATCGATTGTTTCCATGGACCACCCCTTGTACTTGGCAAGGTCATTTCCGTGTTTCTTCAGATCGAATGAACCCCTCTTATGAAGGAAGGCATAATACCATTTGAAATGATCACGGGTGGGCATCGTACTGAAGAAATGGTCTTCATGCTGGTGGAAATGGGCGTAGATGCGATGCGGCCTGCCGAGTTCAAGAAGCTGCTCCATCAGTCGACGGTCCCCAGGGAGATCGAGGAGTACGAGATTGCATCCATCCACCACGAACCCTTCAAGATCGGATTCACTCTGGATATACCGGACTTCCCCTTTGAATAGCGTTGTATCCGCCGATTTCGGATGGAAGCATACGATCACCCTGTCACCATCAGGGATGAGAGGGGCCCATTTCGTCACCTGCTTGATCCCCCTCATATCGAAAAGCTGCCAGGACGAAATCTGGATATCCTGCAGGAAGATCTGAGGCTTCTTGCGATTATTCCATTCATTGATCGACAGTTCTCCGATAACGGAAGCTTTTACATAAGGCGTCATGTGATCGGCAAGTTCACCGAGGCCGAACCCAACCCCATCCACTTGTACACCGTTTTCGGCTAGGACAAGCTTAAGGTGATTCTGAGCAGAACCGATCTTTTTATAATGATCGATCGATACATCCCGTATGACCCACTTCGGCTTCGGGTTGTTCATCCCGAATGGCGCAAGGAGGTGCATTTTCTCGATGGATTCAACAGTGATCTCGTCCACGGCGACTTCGGCATCGAGCTCTGTAACCGGGATGAAGTCGTCTTCGCTCAGGACTTCTTTTGCCTGTTCATTCAATCTTGAACGGAGCTCATCGACATCGGATAGGGCAAGGGTCATTCCCGCAGCCATCGGATGCCCCCCGAAATGGGGAAGGAGTTCACGATTCATGGAGAGATTCTTGAACAGATCGAACCCGGCAATGCTTCTTGCCGAACCTTTCGCTTTATTCGAATCAGAATCGAAACTAAGGACAATGGTCGGACGGTAAAACCTGTCGACGAGACGGGAAGCAACGATTCCCACTACCCCAGGGTTCCAGCCTTCCTTCCCGATGACAAGAACACCGTTTTCAGATGGAGGGAATTCCTTCTCCACCATCTCTACAGCTTCTTCCGTCATTTTCGCTACGATGGATTGGCGCTCTTTGTTCAAGCCGTCAATCTCTTCTGCGAGTGCCTTTGCTTCTTCCGGATCACGGGAAAGCATGAGATCCACTGCGGGATCGGCATCACCCAGCCTGCCGACGGCATTGATCCTCGGTGCAATCATGAATCCAACGGTCTCTTCATTCATCTCATTTTGCTGGGCATTCGCCACACGGCACAGGGCCTTGATCCCAAGGCGGTCCGTTACCTTCAGCCTGGCGATCCCCTTCTTGGCAATCAGCCGGTTCTCCCCATGGAGGGGAACCAGATCGGCGATCGTACCGATTGCGGCCAAATCCAGCAGATGGTCGGGAAACTCCCCGTAGAGAGCGTGAGCCAGCTTCAAAGCCACCCCGACCCCTGCCAGTTCCTTGAATGGATAGGAGCATCCTTCCACTTTCGGGTGGATCATCGCGAAGACCGGCGGCAATTCGGGACCCGGTTCATGGTGATCCGTTAAGATCAAGTCGATACCAAGTTCTTTGGCAAGCTTGGCTTCTCCCACTGCGGATATACCGGTATCCACCGTAATGATAACGGCGAACCCTTCATCAGCAGCCCATCTGAAGGCGTCTTCGTTCGGTCCATATCCTTCGGTAAACCGGTTGGGGATATAAAATTCCGCTTGTGCCCCAAGGTCTGTCAGTACCGTCATCAGGACTGATGTGGAACTTACTCCGTCGGCATCATAGTCACCATACACAAGGATGCGCTCCTCATGCTCGATTGCCAGCATGATGCGCTCTTTCGCTTTTTGCATATCATCAAAAAGAAATGGATCATGAAACGATCCGCCTGTATCAAATAAAAAGTCCCGGGCATCATCGGCATCTGCCAGATCCCGATTTATCAATAATTTCGCAACAAGCGGGGGAACCTTCAACTCTTCTGCCAATTCTGCTATCTTGTGCTGGTCAGAATCTTTCATTTTCCAGCGTGTTTTTGCATTTAACATATTTTCACCCCTCAGCCTTTCTCATTATACAAAAACAGTAAGGGGGTTTCAATCTACATCAAAGTCGAACAAAAGAAAAAGACACCCTGTATGGGTGCCTTCATTCCGGTCATTCAGATGTTTCTTGTATGGAATCGGGTGCCTGCTTCTTTAATGAGGTATCCTGTGAATCGAGGCGCTGTTGATCCCGGGTCTTCTCAATCTGTTCTCTTAAAATAATGTTTTCCTTTTCAAGGGCCTTCACCCTCCGCTGGACGACGAAAAGCCTGAAAAGCCCCACCGAGCCGATGATGATTCCACCCATGAAAACAGATCCAAGAATAACTAATATAAGAGGCCAGTCTGCTTCACCAAAAAGGTAGTTCACTGTTACCGGGTCGACATTGATGACGGCGAAAATTGATACGATCAGGGCGAATACGATCCCCAAAAGCAACGTCCATTGAAACTTCATTGTATTCCCTCCTCACAACTGCATTGTCTCTCTCCATCAGGAATGATGGATGATACCCATTTACCCTTTTTATTAGCGCAATGAAACCATCCGGATTCATTTAGTACCTTATCCCTATAGTATAACCCGACGGTCACCGTTCCATTAAAAATGGGACAGGGGGCTTTCCCTGTCCCATTTCTATTATACTTGTGGTTCGTCGCTCCATTTCTTCTTCTCTTTGACGGTTTTGATCGGTCCGTGTTTCTTCAGCTGTCTGATCTTCAATGACAGATAGATCTGAGCAGCGATGTAAATGGAAGAGAACACCCCTGAGATCAACCCGACTAGAAGGGCGATGGAGAAGTTGCGGATCGATTCACTACCGAAGATCAGGATGGCGATGACCGTGATAACCACTGTCAAGACGGTATTCACCGAACGGCCCAAAGTCTGACGAAGACTCTTGTTGACCGCTTCTTCCAGTTCTTCCGGATGCTTGATGCGCTTCATTTTGTGAAGGTTTTCCCTCAATCGGTCAAAGGTAACGATCGTATCATTGATGGAGTACCCGACGATCGTCAGGACGGCCGCAATGAACGTGATATCCACTTCGAGGCGCGTCACGCTGAAGAAGAAAATAATCAGCAGGGCATCGAATAAAAGGGAAATGATGGCTCCGAGGGCCATGCGCCATTCAAATCGGATCGTCACATACAGGATGATGAAGATCGATGCAATGGCTACTGCATAGAGGGCACTCTTCGCAAGTTCTTTTCCGACTACCGGCGAAACGGTACTGATGCTAGGATCCTTCCCATACAAATCCTTAAAGTGATCTTTCAACTTCGCGATTTCCTCTTTGGAGAGATCGTCAGAATAACGGACGACCGCCGTGTTACTCTTTTCACCTGAAACAACGATGTTATCACTTGGGAGCTTGATGTCATCAAGTTCTTTCTTAAGGGTTTCCGTTTGGATCGGTTGATCGGAAACGAGGTCCACCCGTGAACCACTGACAAAGTCGATGCCCAGGTTCAATCTGAATACGGAAAGCAGAATGACTCCCGCAATCATGATGACCGCCGAGATCGCGAAGAACTTTCTGCGGTTCTTAGCGAACTCCACGCGATCGAACTTCGTCGGCAGGTCCAGTGTATCCAAATTCTCCGAAAGGGAATGGACGTCTTTTTTGTTGACACCGAACCAACCTGGCCTTTTGTTAAAGAGCTTGCTGTTCACCCATAGACCAAGAAGGACCCTGGATCCCCAAACCGCCGTGATGAAGCTGACGAGGATAGAGATGATGAGCATGGTCGCAAACCCTTTGACAGAGCTTGTACCGAAATAGAACAGTACCCCCGCTGCGATGAGGGTCGTCAGGTTGGCATCAAGGATGGTGAGGAATGAGGTTTTGTTCCCTGCCTGGAAGGCCGATTTGATCGGCTTTCCGACCCGGATTTCCTCCTTGATCCTCTCATACGTGATGATATTCGCATCGACGGCCATCCCGACTCCGAGTATGATCGCTGCGATCCCCGGCAGTGTCAGCACTCCGTTCATCAGCTCGAATAGGAGCAGGACGAGGTAGAGATACACGGAAAGGGTAACCGAAGCGATGAAGCCCGGCAGGCGGTAATACACAATCATGAACAGGAAGATGAGTGCGATCCCAATGATTCCTGCCGTAACGGTTTTATCAAGTGCCTGCTGTCCGAATTGAGCTCCGACAGATGTGGAATATTTTTCTTCCAGTTTGACAGGAAGAGCACCTGCATCAAGAAGCTTCGCAAGATTTTGCGCTTCTTCCACGGTGAAGTTCCCTTCGATGATGACTTCGTCCGAATTGATCGGCTTGTTTACATTCGGCGCAGAAAGGAATTTAGGATCTTCCTTGCCTGCTTCCTTCTCGTAGGAATCTTTCCCTTCCTCGAAGTCAAGCCAGATGACCAATTGATTCTGAGGAGCCATTTGGTAGATATTTTGCGTCAGTTCATAAAACTTTTTGCGATCCTTCAGTTTCAAAGAGACGATCGGCTGATTCTGATCGTTGAATGTCTGTTTTGCCGATCCAGAAACCAGGTCCGATCCGTCCAGTCGAACCTTATCGTTCACATCGCGGAAGGACAAATTCGCCTGTGTGGACAGGATCTCCCGTGCCTGGTTCTGATCCTCGATACCTGCAAGCTGAACGCGGATCCGGTTGTTGTCCTCGATCTGGATGCTTGGTTCGCTTACACCCAGGACGTTGATCCGCTCATCGAGAGCTTCTGCCGTATTGGCGACTGTCTGTTTCGTGATCTTTTCTCCATTGACTGGCTGTACTTCATACAGCACTTCGAATCCACCTTGGAGGTCAAGACCGAGTTTGATATCATTGATGATCGATTTTGCCGTTCCCCCGACCGTTCCTGCCAGCAGGACGAGCAGGACGAAAAAGGCAACGATGCGGCCACGCTTTACCATTATGTACAGTTCCTCCTTGAAAACCATCCCAAATATGATCTTTTCGTATTGACTGATCCCGGGGCTGTCTGAGATATCCCCTTCGATCGCCTGTGATATTCAATCCATTCCTTTATCTTTCAACATTCCCATTATGGCGGAGAACGAATTCCATGTCAATTTGTTCCCGTGCTATTTCTCTTCCCTGGAAGGATGCAGAAGTTCCTTCAATTCATCCTCATTCACATCGGCGAACCAATTCGGCGAGCGATATGCCTGAACCGTCTCGAAGGTCATATATTCCCCTGCTTTTGCCGAGAGGATATCGCTGACCAGCTCGTACACTTTCACATCCACTTCGGGCTTTTTCCATTTCTTCTTGGTCAGGTATAACCATAGTCTTTCCAGAGTTGCTTCCTCGTACCCGAATAGTTGGAATTCCTCCACCTTGCTTAACAGTGCAGGTTCCAGTGAATCATAAAATCGATCGTAAGGATGCTGATTAGGTTTCATTCCATTCCCCACTCCATTTTGGAAGATCGGCAATATACGGCCGTATTTATTCCCAACTTGTCATGCTTGGACCATTGGGATGCATATATATCATTGTATACGATTATACCAATTTTGAGAAGGCAGGGAAGTATATGTCAAAATTTCTGAAAGGCACGGTCATCCTCATGCTCGCTTCCTTGATCACGAGGGTCCTGGGGTTCGTCAACCGCATCGTGGTGGCCCGGTTCATCGGGGCAGAGGGTGTCGGTCTCTTCATGATGGCCTTCCCTACGCTGCTCCTTGTCATCACCATCACCCAATTCGGGCTTCCTATCGCCATTTCCAAAACGGTATCGGAAGCAGAGAGCAACGGGGACCGGCAAAAGGTAAAAAAGATCCTGGTCGTCTCCCTCTCCATCACCCTTGGGCTATCCCTGATCTTCACACCTGCCCTCATCCTCCTGGCCCCTTATTTATCCCAGACGCTGTTTACGGATCCGCGTACATATTATCCGTTGGTCGCCATCGCACCGATCATCCCGGTCGTCGCCATTTCCTCCGTGCTGAGGGGCTATTTCCAAGGGAGGCAGCAGATGAAGCCCCCTGCCTATTCCCAAGTCATCGAGCAGGTGGTAAGGATCACACTTATCGCTGTCCTGACCAAGACCTTCCTCCCATACGGCATCGAATATGCTGCAGCGGCGGCCATGGTGGCTTCCGTCCTCGGGGAGCTTGCATCTTTGGCTTTCCTTTTCACCTACTTTAAACGAAAAAAGACATTCCGGGTGCGGAAGCAATTCTTTTCATCCATCCATAAGGGGAAAGAAACCCTGCGGGAACTCATGGAAGTGGCACTCCCGTCAACAGGGAGCAGGATGATCGGATCGGTTTCATTATTCTTCGAACCGATCGTAGTCGCCCACAGCCTAGCCCTTGCCGGTGTGACAGCTTCCATGGCCACGGCCCAATACGGTTCACTGACCGGTTATGCCATGCCGCTCCTGTTTCTCCCTTCCTTCATCACCGTATCGCTATCTCAATCCCTCGTGCCGGCAATCAGCGAAGCGAACGCCGGGAAAAATTACAAATTGATTGAGCATCGGCTTCAACAGGCTCTGAGGATCTGCCTGATCACGGGTGGTTTATCCATCGTGATCCTTTATATCTACGCTAAGCCTCTCATGCAGCTTATGTATGGAAGCGAAAGTGGAGCAATGTTCATCATGATCATGGCGCCTTTCCTTCTGTTCTATTACTACCAAGGCCCGTTGCAGGCAGTCCTTCAGGCATTGAACCTCGCAAGGGCAGCCATGATCAACAGCCTGATCGGGGCCGTCGTGAAGACCGGGGTGATCTTCGTCCTTGCGTCTCAGGCGGGGTTCGGTATCAACGGCGCGGCCCTAGGCATGGTAGTCGGTTTCGTCCTTGTTACCATCCTGCACTTCATGACCATTTTAAAAGCCGTCCCCATCATGATCTATATCAGAGACTATGCAGTGGTGGCAGCCGTCATCGTGATCTCGGGACTGTGGGGTCATTACTCCTGGCTCACTTTCCTTCCATCTGAGCCCGTTTCCATCCGCCTGGTCATCGGGATTATCACGACGTGCATCGTCTATGTCTTCTGTTCAGTTCTTCTACGCTTGATTACAAAGGAAGACATGAAGAAAATCCCCGTAATCAAACGGTTTGTCCGACCATAGAAAAATGATCCGGACCTCGCCACGGATCATTTTTCATCTATATAGAATTCTCCGTTGTCATAGCTGCAGAAGGCAATATCCCTGATCGCAGGATAGCCCCTCTTTTTCATCTCGCCCCGCAGCCAGAATGGGGATTTACCGAGCTGCTGGAGATGTTCGGTCTGGATGACGCCGTCGAGTATGATGGGAAGAGCATATGTGTCGGCGCTCCCCTGCTTCTTCAGTACCGACAGCTTTCCCGATGTTTCAAGGATCGCAAATTCGACATCCGCCACGTTAAATACATCCTTTTCCCTCAGCTGGAGAAGGAGATCGTCGAAGTTGTATCGCTGTTTCTTCATGACTGCTTCGTCGATCTTCCCATTATGAATGACGACAGCCGGTTTCCCGTCAATCATCTCCCGGAAGGATTTTGAACGGAGGGATATCATGGCGAATAGCAGCTGTAGAACGACCATTACAACCATGGGAATCAAGGAATGGGCAAGTGGATCTTTCGGCTTTTCAATCGCCATGACCGCAATTTCGGCGAGCATGATGAACACCACAAGATCCAGGATGCTCAGTTCGCCTATCTCCCGTTTCCCCATGATCCGGAAGATCAATACAATTAAAAAGTAAAGAATAAGCGTCCGGGCCACGATGACGATATATTCCTCCATACACTTCACCTCCATCAGCTCATCCTTCATAGTATCGTCTCGAGAGAATCATTCATGAGAGGGATATTTGCCCAAAAGCCAGTCTTTTTTCCGATGGTGCTGAATATGCTTGTACTAGAGCTCATCAAATGAAGAATTGGAAGGGAGAGATCGATCATAGAAGCCAAAAAATTAGGGGGCGCAGTACTCTTCGGCACGGTCACCATCTTTGTGATTGCCATCGCTGCAAGCTTGATCTTTTCATTGCTGTTGCGGTTCACCAGTCTGACGGAGAGTTCCATTTCCTTATTCATCACCATCGTTTCGTTCCTGGCGCTGTTCATCGGGGGATTCATGTCTGGGGGAAAAGGCAAGACCAAGGGATGGATGCTCGGAGGTTCCACGGGAATACTTTATACCCTTTTCGTCTTCCTTTTTCAATATCTCGGGCTGGACTCATCCCCGTCTTCAGAGCAGCTCATCTATCATGGTTGCTATATCCTGACGGCGATGATGGGTGGCGTACTCGGGGTCAATCTGAGCGGAGGCAACCCTCAGGAAAACTGAATCACACAAAAAAGGCCTGCACCCGTCCACGCTTGACAGCATGGAAGAGCACAGGCTTTTTTTATACTTATACTTCTGTCTTAACAATCTCCCTGATCGCATTCCGATCATATGTAAGACGGCTTCCATCACCGCATTTGATGATGACTTTTCCTTCTTCGATGGCATCGATGAAGCCGTGAAGTCCGCCGATTGTTATTACCTTATCCCCTTTAGCCAGCTCGCTTTGCATTTGTGAAACGGCTTTTTGACGTTTCTGCTGCGGACGGATAAGCAGGAAATAAAACAATACGAACATCAAGACGAGCATGATGATTGAACCTAGTCCTCCTTGCATGTGTTTCCCCTCCTTTCAAATTAGAAGTTCTTCGCATCCGGACGGTTGAAACCGTACTGTTCGAAGAATTCTTCCCTAAAGTCCCCCAGTCGATCTTCTCGAATCGCTTGTCTGACTTGTTCCATTAAGTTTAACAGAAAATGCAGGTTATGATAAGTCGTAAGCCTAATTCCGAACGTTTCGTCACATTTGATCAAATGACGGATATAAGCCCTGCTGTAGTTCTTACATGTATAGCAGTCGCACTTTTCATCGATTGGTCTGAAGTCTCTCGCATACTTGGCATTTTTCACCACGAGACGGCCTTCACTCGTCATAAGGGTACCGTTTCGGGCGATCCTCGTCGGCAGGACACAATCGAACATATCGATCCCCCTGATGGCTCCGTCGATCAATGAATCCGGGGAGCCTACGCCCATGAGGTATCTCGGCTTATCGAACGGCAGATGAGGAGTGGTGAACTCAAGGACCCTGTTCATGACATCCTTCGGTTCTCCTACAGACAATCCACCGACTGCATATCCAGGGAAGTCGAGTGAAGTGAGGTCACGGGCACTTTGCTTCCTGAGTTCCTCATACTCCCCTCCTTGTACGATTCCGAACAACCCTTGATCCTGCGGACGCTGATGGGCTTCAAGACAGCGTTCGGCCCATCGCGATGTACGCTCGACTGAACTCTTCATATAATCATATTCTGCTGGGTACGGCGGGCATTCATCAAAGGCCATCATGATATCGGATCCGAGGGCATTTTGGATCTCCATTGCCTTCTCGGGGCTAAGGAAAAGCTTATCGCCGTTCAGATGGTGACGGAAATGGACCCCTTCTTCTTCAATTTTACGGAGCTTGCTCAGGCTGAATACCTGGAAACCGCCTGAATCAGTCAAGATGGCACGGTCCCAGTTCATGAACTTGTGGAGACCGCCCGCTTCCCGGATGATCTCATGACCCGGGCGCAGCCAAAGGTGATAGGTGTTGCTCAGGATGATTCCTGCATCCATCGCCTTCAGATCTTCCGGTGACATCGTCTTGACCGTGGCAAGGGTACCGACAGGCATGAATACCGGTGTTTCGAATGTGCCGTGTGGGGTATGGACCTTCCCGAGCCGCGCACCTGTTTGCTTACATGTTTTAATGTGCTCATATCTGATTGCAGTCAACGTGTGATTCTCCTTTTTCAGTGTTGCAGCTGATTATTTTAAGAACATGGCGTCGCCGAAGCTGAAGAAGCGATACTTCTCTTGAACGGCTGTTTCATAGGCTTTCAAGACATGCTCTTGACTTGCGAAGGCACTTACGAGCATGATGAGGGTCGATTTCGGCAGATGGAAGTTTGTAATCAAGCCATCGATGCCTTTGAACTCATACCCCGGGTAGATGAAGATATTCGTCCATCCGTTCTCTTCCACAAAACGATCATGCTTGGAGGCAATTGTCTCCAACGTCCGAGTCGATGTGGTACCGACGGTGATGATGCGCCCGCCCTTATCCCTGACATCATTCAAGAGGCGTGCAGTGCCTTCAGAGATTTGATAGAATTCCGAATGCATATCATGATCCTCGATGGAATCCACCGACACCGGGCGGAATGTTCCGAGGCCGACATGAAGCGTGATGAAGGCAATATGAACACCCTTTTGCTTTAGCTCTTCCAGTAGCTCCTCGGTGAAGTGGAGTCCGGCAGTAGGGGCTGCGGCAGATCCGCGCTCCTTGGCATAGACGGTCTGATAGCGGTCCTGCTCTTCGAGTCGCTCCCTGATGTATGGAGGCAGAGGCATTTCACCAAGCTCCTCAAGTACCTCATAGAAAATGCCATCGTACGCAAATTCCATGATCCTCCCGCCATGGTCCTTCGTCCCGACACAGGTTGCTTTCAGCTTCCCGTCCCCGAAGACGACCTCCGTACCCACCTTCACGCGCTTGGCGGGTTTGACGAGGGTCTCCCATTGATCCCCTTCTTCCTGTTTGAGGAGAAGGACTTCGATGTTGGCCCCCGTCTCTTCTTTTTGCCCAAAAAGCCGGGCCGGTAATACACGTGTATCATTCAGTACGAGGCAATCGCCTTCATCCAGTAGATCTACAATATTTTTAAATCGAAGATGATCTATGGATCCATCTTCTTTATCCAGTACCATCAGTCTGCTTTCAGAACGATTCTCAAGCGGGGTCTGAGCGATCAGTTCCTCCGGCAGATGGAAATCAAAATCTTCAACTTTCACTTTAGGTCACCTGACTTATCATTATTTGAATCGGCCGATAAAATAAAAGACCAACGACAGTATAACACTTAACAGGACAGAAGTCATAAGCGGGAAATAAAAAGTTGCATTCTCCTTCTTCACGACGATATCACCCGGCAGTTTCCCGAGTTTCGTGAATTGAAGGAGCAAGCCGGCCACGAGAAGGACGGCTCCCGCGATCATCAAAAGTTTCGGTAGGCCGCTCAATTGGCCGGCACCTCCAGTTGGAAATGCTCATACACAAGATGCGTCACGATCCTGCCCCTGGGGGTCCGTTGCAGAAATCCGATCTGCAGGAGATAAGGTTCATACACATCTTCGATCGTATGGGATTCCTCCCCTATGCTTGCTGCAATGGTATCGAGCCCCACGGGACCACCCCTGAAGCGTTCGATGATGCCCCTGAGAAGCTTATGATCGATGTGGTCGAGTCCGAGCTGATCTACTTGTAGAAGATCCAGCGCTTCCTTCGATAGCGTCGATGAAATGTTCCCGTCCGATTTGACCTGGGCAAAATCCCTTACGCGCCTCAGGAGTCGGTTGGCGATTCGGGGCGTACCCCTGGATCTCCTTGCGAGCTCCCTTGCGGCCACGGGGTCGATCTCGGTCCTGAGGATCGCGGCGGTCCGCTTCACGATCTCATTCAGCTGATCTTCATTATAGTACTCCAGCCTGCAGAGGACACCGAAGCGGTCCCTGAGGGGAGCGGAGAGTGCGCCGGCGCGCGTCGTGGCCCCCACGAGGGTGAACGGCGGAAGATCCAGCCTGACAGAACGTGCACTCGGACCGGTGCCGATGACAATATCCAGGCAGAAGTCTTCCATGGCTGGATAAAGGACCTCCTCGATGGCACGTGGCAGACGGTGGATCTCATCAATGAACAGCACGTCTCCGGGCTCAAGGGCCGTCAGTACGGCAGCAAGATCCCCCGGTCTTTCAATGGCAGGACCCGATGTCGTTTTCATGTTGACTCCCATCTCATTGGCGATGACTGCTGCAAGGGTCGTCTTTCCGAGACCAGGCGGCCCGTACAAGAGTACGTGATCAAGGGTTTCCTCCCGCATCTTCGCCGCTTCGATGAATACTTCAAGATTGTGTTTGACCTTGTCCTGACCGATATATTGTTTGATGGTCTGTGGTCTTAAGGAGAACTCGAAACGATCCTCATTCTGTTCCGATTCGCCTGATACCAATCGATCGTCCATCTCATCTGCTCCTTTCCATTATGATTTCAGAAGAAGCTGGAGGCCCTTCCTGATATATTCATCCGAAGAGAGCTCCTGCCCTTTGAGCTTCGGTTTGATTTTCTTGACCTCTCGATCGGAATACCCAAGCGCCTTCAGGGCAAGGAGGGCTTCCTCAAATGCTTCATCCCCGGAATCAAAGACCGTTTCTTCAGGATTGAAGAGGCTTGGGAAGTAGTCCGGAACAACATCCTGCAGTTTCCCTTTCAGGTCAAGGATCATTTGCCTCGCCGTCTTTTTCCCTACGCCGGGGAATTTCGTCAGGAATGTATCATTCTCTTCCTCAATGGCGGTAATCACCTGCTGAGGCGCACCCGATGCAAGGATGGCAAGAGCCCCTTTCGGCCCGATGCCTGATACATTAAGGAGCTTCATGAACAATAGTTTCTCTTCCAAAGCAAGGAACCCATAGAGGGCAATGATGTCTTCCCTCACATGCTGATATGTAAAAATCTGAATTTCCTGACCCTGATATTTCGAATATGCAAACGGATTGGCTGCAAACAATTGATACCCAATCCCTCCATTTTCAACAACCACATACTCGGGACTCACCATCTGTACAGTACCTCGAATATATTCATACATAGTATCACTTCACTTTCTGACAAGAAATGCGGAGGAGGGTCGGTCTGGCCCGACAAGCTTAAGGCGGGGCGGGCTGAAAGGCGTCCTTTGCCTTTTGGTCCGGCTTGACTTAAGACCTCGAGGTCCAACCCTCCGGAGCTGGACAATAGAAATGCGGAGGGGCTTTGATAGGGGTGACAAGCATAAGATGGGCTGAGCGGAAAGGCGTCTTTTGACTTTTGGTCCGGTTCCACTTATACTCTCAATCCCCTTGTGCATCTCCTCACGGGAGCCTTCCGTACTGGCCATCGCCGCCTCGCATATTAAATCTATTGTATCATATCACTTATTGATTTTATGGAAAAGCACCGATAAAAAGAAACGTTTGTTCTTGTTTTTCGGTTTTTGTCCGACACAAGCTTCCTCTGAAATGCGCGCATGAAAAAACAGCCGGTCAAATGACCGGCTGTTCACTGTGGCAGGGAGTAAGGTTTCAATTGTTCAAGAACGTCTACATACGCTTCCTTGGATGTAATGGGGATCCCATTTACCAGATCATCATGCCGATTGCTTTCCAGCTTATCAAGATCGATTTGGAAAAAGGATTGGATGATTTCCGCTTGACCTGGCTTGCCGTTAAAAATGGATAATACGCCTTTTTCGGTCAGGCCGAAGTAACCATTCGTTTTGAGCAGAGGTGAAATATCATCCATCTGCTTCTGGAAGACGATTTGTTCTTCGCTCATATCAATCAGTTGCCACTCTTCGTAGGCAGCCCAGAAATCTTCCATGCTCCAGATGGTTTCCTGTACGATTTCTTCACTTACTTCACCATCCAGATAAACCCTTTCCAGGATCAGCGTGACGGTATGCGCGGATGTCTCCTCTACGGGTACTTCTTGAACCGGCCCGTCCGCCGCCTGCTTTTCATCTGTATAGAAGAAAGTAAAATATGTGGCTCCAGTCAACAACATCACCATAAACACGATTCGAACGTTCATCGTCATCGTGATCACCTCGGGATTCATTATGTATTGCTATCCCTAGTCTTACCATCCGTGGGACGATTTATCCCGATCGTTGAAAAAAGACTGTACAAAGGAGCACCCCTTCGTACAGTCAAGCTTCTACGGATTGCGGATTGTATTGAACATATCATGAAGGTCCAGATTGATTCCATCCAGCGGTCCGCCGCCCCTCAGGTCATTATCGATATTTCGGACCCGGCTGAATGTGCCTTCATCTGTCACGACGGAAACCGTCCTGCCTTCGAGGTATGGCTGTACTGCTTTTTCTACGCGTTGCTTTGTTTCTTCTTCTTTCGAATGGTCCCTGACCTCGATGGCGATCAGCACGTCGGTTCCGTACGATACGGCGCGAACGTCACTGACGTTCTTCACATGCCCCGTGACATCGCCGATCTTTTCGGCAAGATCTCCCTCATAGGCAGTATAGTACGAATTCCGTGCTTTGCGCGTATTATCATCCAAATGGCCATGATAATTGGCATCGCCGTGACTTCCACGGTTATCCTGGGCAAAGAAACCTGCGTCATATGGCGCCAGGGGGGTGGTGGGATTCTGGGGATTGCCGTCATCATCCCTCACCTGCAGAAATTTCTGTTTCTGACTGCGGATGTCTTGACCTTCCATGCCTACGGAGTGATCAAACATTTCGGTCAAAGGACCATCATGGCGGTCATTTTTATCTCCACCGTGACCTTCATTCGAATAATAGCCCAGTGGTTCATAAGAATTGGTGTATTGCTGACCGGATTCCTTCTCCCCACTGCTGCAGGCAGCAAGGTTAAGCGACATGAATGCTGTCATACCAAGAAATGCATAGCGCCTCTTCAACGTAGTCATTCCCCCTCACCGCTATTTGAGCATAGTGCTCGTTTATAGGGTGCGGAGGAACGGACCCAATCATTCCATCAATAGTTGGGACAACCTCCTACAAATGGGTGATGATCCTCCTTAATTCACTGTGCAGCTCTTGAACGAAACGCATCCGCTGGTGAAACTGTCCCAATGTGATCTGTACCAGATATGGCCACACATGCTCCCTGTATGACTGTCCTTCCCGGATGAACCGGTTCCATTCCCTGAAAATATCACTAGGATACATCAGTCCAAGAAAGAATGCGGCATCATGTCGATACTTCCTTATAGAAGGTATGGCCATTACATCCGCCAAAGACCAATCCAAATACGGAAGGACCCGGTTCGCCATCTGGATATCATCTGTGATGGCAGGAGACCTTGATAACAAATCAAAGTCGATGAGGTATACACGGCCGTCTGTTCCTCTCAAAAAATTGTGATGGGCCACATCCCCGTGGACCATGCATCTTCTCCCTTTATAAGGACCAAGTGCATCAAGCTCCTTCAATGCCCACCTTCCCCATTCATGATAGGTGGACAGATAATACGGGGCGATAAAGTGTTGAAGATAAGGCAGGTGATAATCAAATAACGTCATCCGTTTCTTCCACTTGTCAATCCACCTGAATTCAGGCACATCTTCGACCCATGAGCTCTGAATCCTCCTTGAGGCACGGTGGAATCCTTTTAATACACGCCATGCTTCCTGTCTGTCTGAAGCATCTGCGTAATCGATGTCAGAAGCTGTCTCAAGCCAGTATGAAATCCCGATCACACTACCCTCGAACGAGATGACTCCGGTCTGATGCAGTGGATGCATCGGGATGACATGGTCAAAGTCTCCTTGCAGAAGCTCCTTGATCAGCATTTCTTGGAGAAGAAACCGTTTCTCCGAGGAGTAACGTTTGACAAACCACTTCCTGCCTCCGGACCGCAATACCCATTTCCCGTCTTTCAGGGGTTCAATCGACGCTCCGACTTCCCCCAACTTCCATTGCAAAAAAGAAAGGAGACGAACTGTGTAGTCGTCTCCTCCATGCTCCCATCTATCCTTCATTGTCTTCGTCATAAAAGTTCGGCATGGAGAATGCTCTTTGGGCACCCATTTGCATACCTTGAGGCAAACCCTGCCCCATCATTCCCGGCCCGAAACCTTGTGGCTGAGGCATTCCATATGGCATCGGCTGATTCCATTGGGGAGCCTGCTGCTGCCATTGTGGCTGACCCTGTGGTTGAGGACCCCCGCATCCACAATCTTCTTGATCACTCGCTCCCATCACACCGGGTTGACCCATCGGCATTTGTTGGTTCATCTGTGCTCCCATCACGCCCGGCTGACCCATCGGCATCTGATGATGCATCTCTGCTCCCATCACACCTGGCTGACCCATCGGCATCTGATGATGCATCTCTGTTCCCATCACACCTGGCTGACCCATCGGCATCTGATGATGCATCTCTGTTCCCATCACACCTGGCTGACCCATCGGCATCTGACCATCCATCATGGCGCCTTGCACTTGGTTTTGCCCCCATGGTCCAGGCATTCCGAATCCACCAGGTCCGCAGAAACCTGGTCCAGGCATCATTGGTGATACCGGATGGCATGGTTGTGGCATACCCTGGTGCATCATTTGATTCTCATCCTCTGCACCCATTACTCCAGGCTGGCCCATTGGCATCTGCATTGGCATTTGCATTGGCATTTGCATTGGCATTTGCATCGGTGACTGCATCGGCATCTGCATCGGCGACTGGGCATTCGGCATGAACGGCATGAATGAAGAAGAGTCTTCATCATATCCATGCTGCATCATCGGCATATTCATCTGAGGATATTGGGCTCCCTGAACCTGATTCCACGGTGCTTGAGCTCCCTGGACTTGGTTCCAGTGGCCCATTCCGCCCCCTTGCCACGGCTGTATGTTTCCACCTTGACCGAATCCCGGCATGACCGGTGATACAGGAACACATTGATTTGGATTATAATACATAGGCTGAGTGAATCCCCCTTGTTGTGGTTGAGGCATTTCCAGGCTTTCTTCCTGTTGTACCCCTTGTACGCTGTGCTTTGCTTTTGGTGCTTCTTTTTTTGGTTCTGTTGCTTTTGGAAGGATATTGGTAGGTTTAGGCGGAGTCTGTGGCTGGGGCTTTGCTTGCGGTTTTACTTGTTGCATCGGCTGTTGTTTCGGCTGCTGGACTGGTTGTTGCATCGGTTGTTGCATCGGTTGCTGCTTTGGCTGGACCTGCATATTCATCATGTAATAGTTATTGATGTCGATCTCCGGAATGACCGGCTGTGGCATCTTTGGCGTGAACGGTTTTTGTGCTTCTTTCGGCTTTTCAGCCTTGGGCTGTTCTGCCGGCATCGTCATCGGTTTCTGCTCTTTAAAAGGATGCTCTGCTTTCGGCATTTCCTTTTTGGGAGCCTCCTTGGAACCGTACTTGATCTGTGTCTCTTTTTTTACGGTACCGCCGGATGTAGGGACTTTGATCTTCATTCCGGGCATGATCATATCCGGGTTGGACAGCTGGGCGTTCATGTGCTTCAACTCTTCAAAATTGACGCCATATTTTTTGGCGATTTTCCAGAGCGTATCACCTTTTTGTACGATATGAATCTTCACGCGTCATTCCCCTCCTCAGGCATAAGTCTATATATCCTATGATAAGATGGGCAAATTGCTAATCATCTACATAAAAACTTATGATTATGCCGATTCTTTTATGCCGGGGCCCCTGATTTGAACAGCACGAAAAAAAAACGCCGGAGAGAATCCCCCGGCGTAAGGTCAGGCCCGAATCAACATGCGCTCCAGTGCCCGAACGGCTTCTGTTGTTACGGAAGGTGCCACTCTGATCACATTGACAGGATCGTCTGCCATCACATGCTCAAGGGCCCATAGGAGATGCGGCAGGTCGATCCGGTTCATGGTGAGGCAAGGGCACATATACGGGTTCAACGATATGATGTGTTTATCTGGATGATTCGCAATGAGACGTTTCACCAGGTTCATTTCCGTCCCGATGGCCCACGATGATCCGGATGGTGCACGCTCGATCATGTCGATGATATATTTGGTGCTGCCGTTATAATCGGATTGCTCAACCACTTCCCTCCTGCACTCAGGGTGGACGATGACCTGCATGTCCGGGTGATTCTTGCGCACGCTCTCTATATTCTTCACGGTGAAATTCTCATGCACGGAACAATGGCCCTTCCAAAGGATGACTTTGATGTTTTCAAAATCCCCATCATAGACAAGGTCATTTGTGGCTGGATCGAATACGGCCATGTCATCCAGGGATATCCCGAGGTCTGCAGCCGTGTTCCTGCCGAGGTGCTGATCAGGGAGGAACAGGATCCTTTCTTTTTCCCTCAGTGCCCATTCCACCATCTTATGGGCATTTGACGAGGTGACCGTTGCCCCCCCGTACTTTCCTACAAAGCTTTTAATGGCTGCGGTGGAATTCACATAGGTCAACGGCAGGATCCCATCGCCAAACGTCTCCGTCAATTTTCTCCAAGCTTTCTCTGTCTGGAAGATATCGGCCATGTCGGCCATGGAACACCCTGCCCGCATGTCAGGGAGGATGACCGTCTGTTCGGGTGAGGTCAGCATATCAGCTGTCTCTGCCATGAAATGGACCCCGCAGAAGACGATGTACTCCGCTTCCTTATTCTCGGCTGAAACCTGTGCGAGCTGGAGTGAATCCCCAACGGCATCGGCAAACTGGATCACTTCATCCTTTTGATAATGATGACCAGGGATAAAGAGCCTGCTTCCCATCAGTTGTTTGATCTCCCTTACCCTTTCCTCCATTTCAGCCGTCGTCATGGAGGTGATGGACGGTGGAAGGGAAACATGCAGTGTATCAAGAATTCCCATGTGTTTGTTCATCCTTTCTGATGTCCACTCGTGCGCTGATGTCGAGTGCCGCGACCGAGTGGGTCAAGTATCCGAGTGAAATGTAGTCGATCCCTGTCCACGCATAGTCTTTAAGCATTTCACGGGAAATGCCCCCCGACGCTTCCGTGATGATCCCGGCGGGAACGTGGCGCATCCATTCCTTGATCTCTTCCGGGGTGCAATTATCGAACATAATTACATCCACATGGCTTGCGACAGCTTCGATGAGTTGTTCTTCCGTCTCGATCTCCACTTCGATCTTCACCATATGCCCCGTAGCCGACCGAATCGTTTCCACAGCCTTGGTGATGGAACCGGCAAAAGCGATATGATTATCCTTCAGCATCACGGCATCGTAAAGCCCAAATCGGTGATTATACCCTCCCCCGACCCTGACAGCATATTTCTCGAGCATGCGCAGGCCTGGTGTCGTCTTCCTGGTGTCACAGATTCTCGCACCGCTTCCCTCGACAGCCTTGACCGCTTCTGCCGTTTCTTTCGCAATCCCGCTCATGCGTTGAATGAGATTGAGAATAACCCTTTCTCCCTGCAGAAGATCCTTCATCCTGCCCTTCACGGTTCCAAGGTGCTGCCCCTCAACCACGATCTCCCCATCCTTTACGAAAAGATCCACTTCAATGGATGCATCAAACATGGCGTAAGCGGTCCGGACGATGTCTTCTCCGCAAAAGACACCAGGCTGTTTGGCCATCAGCGTGATCATCCCTTCCTGTGAATGAAAGAGCGTCCCTGATGAAAGGTCCCCCTCCCCCAAGTCCTCCCTGTAAAATTCCTCAAGCATGGATCTTAGTTTCAACAGATTCATAGACAGACACCTTCAACCTTCCCGTTTGTATTTTCATGTGAATGCTTTTTTTATCCCATGCCGGACGCTTTTTGGGATGATCCCTCCTGATGTGGCCACCCCTGCTTTCTTCCCGCAGGAGGGAAGCCGTCCCGATGAGACGTGAAACAACCCAGATTAAGTAATCTTCCATGTCCTCGACGTCCAGATCGTCCATCTTGCTTTCATAGGTGAGACCGAATCCACCCAGCCATTGCATTAACCGCTGCAGGCCCTCCTTCGAGCGGATGATGCCGGCTTCTTCCATCATCCTCTTCTTTAACATGGTGCGATCGGGAAGTTGTCCGGGTGTGCCTGTGATCGGTGCATGGGCGAGTGGTGCGGTCTTCGAGGGAAGCGCCTCCTTTAAATGGTCCGCAAGCCTCTGCCCATATACAATCCCTTCCAGTAAGGAATTGCTGGCTAATCGATTCGCCCCATGAATCCCGGTGCATGCAGCTTCCCCGATTGCATACAGGCCATCAAGATTCGTCCTCCCAACGTCATCAACCACGACCCCACCCATGATGAAATGGCATCCCGGAGCCACAGGAATCCTCCCTCTTTCAATCGGAAATCCTTCTTTTTCACAGCGGGCCGTGATTGAAGGGAACCGGGTTGAGAAATTCCGGATACCTGTAATGTCGAGATACACGTTTCCTCCCCCGAGCCTTTCCCTGTAGATCGCTTCTGCCACCACATGTCTCGGCGCCAGGTCCTTCAATGGATGGATCGATTCCATAAGGGCTCTTCCGTCTTCCCTTACGAGCACTCCCCCTTCCCCTCTCACGGCTTCCGAGATCAGTCCCTTTGTTCTCCCGCCCGATATCATGAGGGTCGGATGGAACTGGATGAACTCCATATCGCCCACTACAGCTCCAGCCAAAAATGCCATGGCGATCCCTGTTCCGGTGACCGAAGGATGATTGGATGTGGACGCATAAATCCCTCCGACCCCGCCGCTTGCGAGGACGATGTGATCCCCGGTGTACGTATGTATCACACCCGCTTCATCCTTTGTTCTCACTCCGGCAATCCGTCCATTATGATCTTTCAGAAGATGATAGGCCATTTCTCCTTCGATGACCTTCACATTTTCAGAAAGGGATGAAATCAGGAAATCAATCAAGAACCTCCCCGTCTGATCTCCGCCGCTGTGCACAATCCTCTTCTTGCTGTGTGCTCCTTCCATTCCGAGTTTCGGATCAAAAGTCATGCCAGCTGAGAGCAATGCTTCCACGGCGCGTTTCCCGTCCTCGACGAAAGCCATGACCTTTCCCTCTTCCTGAAGACCTTCCCCGGCTATGATCGTATCCCTCATGTGAATTCCGGGAGAATCATCCGGGGAAAGGGCAGCCGCGATCCCGCCTTGTGCCAGGTAGGAGTTGGACGATTTCATCTGCGACTTTGTGATAATCATCACATTCATGCGATCTTGAATATTTTTTGCAAGCTGTAATGCGGCTACCCCGCTTCCGATGATCAATACGTCCGCTTTTCTCATAGAGAATCCTCCCGTTTTACCTTACAGGTGTCTTGACACATATATTTACACATTATTAAACTAATAACAAGAGTTTTTTCTTCCGAACTCATTTGTCAGATTATTCGATAAAGGATGATATCATCATGGATTATTTCGACTACGCCTCTACCACCCCCATGGATGCCAGAGTCCTGGACATCTATCGCGAGTTCGCCGAGCACTACTGGGGCAACCCGAACAGCCTTCACGATATAGGCGGATCAGCCAAGGAGATTCTCGGTCGGTGTACCGACACCCTTGCCAGCCTTTTTGGGGTGCCATCTGCAGGCTTGACCTTCACCTCAGGGGGGAGTGCAGGAAATGCTGCCGCCCTGATCGGCCTTTCTCACGGCAGGAAGTACCTGGGCTCCCATATCATCATCGGTGGAGCAGAGCATGCCTCCATCCATAACGCTGCTGGACAACTGCAGTCAGCAGGGTTCGAGATCACGTTCATCCCCAGTAGGGAAAACGGGCTCATCGATCTCCGGCGGCTGAAATCGTCTGTCAGGAAGAATACGATCCTCGTCAGCATCGCCCACTGCAATGGAGAAATCGGGGTGATCCAGCCGATGGGGGATATCAAGGAGATCCTCCGCGACAGCGCTGCCCTGCTCCACTCGGACCTTGTCCAATCGTTCGGGAAGTGGCCCATCGAAGAGGCCATCCGTCATGCAGACAGCTTTACGGTCTCTTCCCATAAGATCCACGGTCCGAAAGGGATGGGTGCCCTTTACATCGATCCGTCGATTGACCTCCTTCCTATACAGAGGATCTCAGGCACACCGGACCTGCCGGGTATCACTGCTTTTACGGCCGCTGCAGAAAGAGCCACCCCCATGCCGGATCATTATCAGATGCTGAGGAATTCCTTTTTCGCTTCCCTTGATTCGAAGATGGGGAACAGCTATCGCGTTTACGAAGGACCCGTGGGTCATCAGCTTCCACAGGTCATCGGGCTTGCGATCGAAGGCATCGAGGGGCAGTGGCTCATGCTTGAATGCAACCGTCGGGGCATCGCCATTTCCACGGGGAGTGCCTGTCAATCCGGGATGCAGGGAATTCCCATCACGCTGAAAAGCATGGGAGCTACTGAACGGGATGGAAAGGAGTTCATCCGGATATCGTTCGGTCCCTCCACGACACTGGAGAAAATCGACCGGCTCACCGACACCCTCGCCGAAGTCAGGCTGTCCATTTTAAGCGGGGGTGTGATATGATTTTCTTATCAATTACTCGGGGGAGATTACGTTGTCAGAGAAAAAATTATTAGGGGACGAGCGGCGGGATTGGATCCTCCATACGCTCAAAAGCAGAGGGATCCCCATCACGGGTGGGGAACTTGCAAAGGAGAGCAGGGTCAGCCGCCAGGTGATCGTCAGCGACATCACGCTCCTTAAGGCCAAGGGTGAACCGATCATCGCCACGAGCCAGGGATATCTTTACCTGAACCCCAATGAAGGAGCGCACCATGAAAAGACCGTCGCCTGTCAGCACACACCCGACCGGGCTGAAGAGGAGCTGAATCTCCTGGTCGATCATGGTGTCACTGTAAAGGATGTGAAGATCGAGCACGGGGTATACGGTGACCTTACCGCCTCCATCATGGTATCCAATCGCAAGGAAGTGAAGCAATTCCTCACGAAGATCAGGTCGACCAACGCCGCATTCCTATCTGAACTGACAGATGGCGTCCACCTTCATACCCTGTCTGCCACCACCAGTGAAGCACTTTCAGAAGCAGAAAACGCTCTGGAAAGGGCCGGCTTCCTGATCCGTTCTTTATAGCCAACCAGAAAGAGCCCCTGATGCATGTGCATCAGGGGCTCTTTGTGATCCTTTTCTATCAGGAGAGCATGAAGGAGGGGTAATGCCCGACCAGCTTTACGCTACAGCCAAGGGCCTCCATCTCATTGATCGCACCAGGGAGGAGGACGTCATCCAGCTCATGATCCACATCGATGAGGAAGAAGTAGTCGCCAAGCCCCGTTTTCAAAGGGCGCGATTCAATTTTACTCAAATTAAGCTGTCTCCAAGCAAATGCAGAAAGCACTTGGTGGAGTGCACCAGAACGGTCTTTTGGCAGGGTCACCATCAGTGTCGTCTTATGCAGGCTGGTTTCATGGGGAATCGAAACCTCCCTGTGCTTCTTATGAAGGACAATGAAACGGGTGTGGTTATAGGTCACATCATGGATATGATCATGGAGGATTGCCAGGCCATAGTGCTCGGCCGCAAGCTCGTTCCCGATCGCTCCCAGGAAGGATTCAGGGTGTTCACTGACAAACTTTGCCCCGGCTGAAGTCGAGGTCGACTGCTCAAGGGGCACGCCCTTATAGGTTCCGCGCAGGAACTTGTGACACTGTGCAAGGGCATGGGGATGGGACATGATTTTCTCGGGTTGTCCCGGTTGATCCTTCCAGTCGGGATGAACCATGAGATGCTGTTGAATCGCCGAGGTCAACTCTGCGACAATGGCAAGGTCGGCTTCATGGAACAGATAGTCAACGGTGATATGTACGGATCCTTCCAATGCATTCTCCAAGGGAACGACTGCATAGTCCACTTCCCCTTCCATGACCGCTTCAATGCAGTCAGGGATCGTGGTGAACGGGAGTGTTTCTTCTTCTGGGAATGCTTTCTTCACAGCAAGATCTGTGAATGATGATTGAGGGCCTAAATATGCGATTTTCACTGAACTCTTCCTCTCACCGGTAGATGGCTCATAGCTGAGCCTTAAATTTATTGAACATTCTATCACGTTGCTGTGGAAAGCGGAAGGGGGATTCCAAAAGACCAAAAGATTGAAATCGCTTTCTTTCCAGTCCCTCTGCTCCTTCATCTCACCTTCCGATTCTTTTTTGAAGCATGACATTCACTGTAGAATAGGGTGTTCCCTCAAATAGACGACTCTGTTTGTCCGTCCCATCATGTTGGGGATAAAAAAAAGAAGTGTCAGGCTCCCGAGCCCAACACTTCTACTTTTTCGACAAATTCAAGCCGGCGCAGCTTTCCGAGGAAATCCTCGAGGCCGATGGAGAGATCCGTCACATTCAGGGATAGGGTCACATTGGCCCTGCCCTGAAGCGGGATCGTCTGGTGGATCGTCAGGATGTTACAGCCATGCTTGGCCGTTTCACCGAGAAGATGCGAAAGCGTCCCGGAGCGATCCTCCAGCTGAAAGAATAAGGTGATAATCCGTTCCTTCACGATTGTGTGGAACGGAAAAACCGTATCCCTGTACTTATAAAAGGCACTTCTGCTGAGATCCACACGCTGGACGGCCTCCCAGACCGATTCAGCTTTTCCCCGTTCGATCAGTTCCTTGGCATCGAGCGTTTTCTTCATCGCTTCAGGAAGGACATCCTCCCTGACCAGATAAAACTTGCCTTCTTGAAATTTTTTCCCCAATGACAATTCCTCCTGTTATCCGGCTGAAGGGAAGCCCGAGGTCCAGCCGTCCCCTGCAGGGACGTCTGCTGGATCAGTCAACGAATTCAAATTCATATTTCATCAGTCGGATCGTATCACCGTTCTCTGCACCGCGCTCACGAAGGGCCTCATCCACACCGTATGAACGGAGCTGACGGGCGAAACGCCTTGTCGAGTCTTCCCTTGTGAAGTCGGTCATCTTGAAGAGACGTTCGATCTTCGCACCGCTCACGACGAATACACCATCCGGGTCGCGTGTGATTTCGAACTCTTTCTCTTCTTCTTCGTGCTTGTACATCACGCGGTGGATGCCTGTTTCCTCTTCTTCCACCTGAAGCGGGAACTCTGCTGTTGTCTCAAGTTTATCCGCTACAGCGAATAGAAGTTCCTTCAGCCCCTGTTGCGTGAAGGCGGAAATCGGGAATACCGGATACTCATCGTCCAAACGTTCCTTGAACGCCTTCAGATTCTCTTCGGCTTCAGGCATATCCATTTTGTTGGCTACGATGATCTGAGGGCGTTCAGTCAATCTTAGATTGTACTGCTTCAACTCCTCATTGATCGTCACGTAATCGTCGTATGGATCTCTTCCTTCCATCCCGCTCATATCGATGACATGAACGATGACACGCGTCCGCTCGATATGGCGGAGGAACTGATGTCCGAGTCCCACTCCTTCATGGGCTCCTTCGATCAGTCCAGGAAGGTCGGCCATGACGAAGGTTCTTCCATCTCCCGTCTCAACCATTCCTAGATTCGGTACGATCGTTGTGAAATGATAGGAAGCAATCTTCGGTTTCGCTGCCGATACAACGGAAAGCAACGTCGACTTTCCGACGCTCGGGAATCCGACAAGCCCTACATCGGCAAGAAGTTTGAGCTCCATGACGATATAGCGCTCCTGACCGGGTTCCCCTTTCTCAGACAGCTCCGGAGCCGGGTTGGCAGGTGTCGCGAATCGTGTATTCCCCCTGCCGCCACGGCCGCCTTTTGTGATCACGGCGCGCTGACCGTGTTCAAGCAGGTCGGCGATCGTTTCGCCGGTGTCATCATCCTTGACGACGGTACCGGGTGGAACCTTTACGATCATTTCCTCTGCGTTCCGGCCATGCTGGTTCTTACTCATGCCGTGCTCGCCCCTCGGTGCTTTGAAGTGGCGTTGGTAGCGGAAGTCCATCAACGTGCGCAGACCCTCATCCACTTCGAACACGACGTTCGCACCGTGTCCTCCGTCTCCACCAGCCGGTCCACCTTTTGGTACATATTTCTCACGGCGGAAGGCAACCATTCCGTTACCTCCATCTCCGCCTTTTGTGTAAATCTTGACCTGATCGACAAACATTTTTTCTTCACTCCTTACGCTCTCATGCCCTTATAATGAAACATGAAAAACGAGAACTTCTTCTTCGATTTGTTCAATGCTGATGTTGGTGCCATTTCGGCGCTCATTCTCCAGCCATTCCTTCATGGCGCCTGCATGACTTAGTATACCTGTGAAATCGAATATAAAACGGGGGGCGTCCTTGGTGATGTGCAGCAGGATTGACAATTGGTTTTCCCCATTGCCGCTGACACACTGTACCAGCTCGTCCACAAAGCGAGTGCACCAGGAAACCAATCCTTGATCGTCAAGTCCATGATCAGCGGTGCAATCGAGTATTTCGAAATCCAGCTTGATCATCGACCCGGACCAATTATATGTTAAGATCCATTCTGTCAGTAATGGAAGTTTCAAATTCGATAGCTTAGATTCGTTCTGTGCTGCGAGGACCATTTCTTCGATGACTTGTTTTGCCCGGTCGATCCGATTGAGATCGAGATTTCCCTTTATCAGTTGCAAATCATTCATCCAGTCGTGGCGTGCATGCCGCAGTACCTCGACGACATCCCATTTTCGGCTCATAATCTAACTCCTATACTAAGTGCTTATCTGTTAGTATAACAAAGATAAGACCCCTCCGTATATCGTTTATGAAATTTCACTTCCCCGCACATAAATAAAACTCTAACCGAAAGTCGGTTAGAGTTTTCGTTAAAGATATGCGATTAAGCTTCATTCGCAACAGGGTATACGCTCACTTTTTTCTTGTCACGTCCCATGCGTTCGAAACGAACAACACCGTCAGTTTTAGCGAAAAGTGTATCGTCACCACCACGGCCTACGTTTAGTCCTGGATAAATCTTAGTACCGCGTTGACGGTATAGGATTGATCCACCACTTACCATTTGACCGTCTGCACGCTTAGCACCAAGACGCTTTGAGATAGAGTCACGACCGTTTTTAGTCGAACCTACCCCTTTCTTAGACGCGAAAAATTGAAGATCTAATCTTAACATCTGTTCCACCTCCTACTTTTTGAAGGTTATTTTAATAAAATCACTGTAAGTAGTTTCAATCGTCTGCAGGCTTACCACCATGCCATCTAATAGCAGCTGGACGTTCCTGTCAGTCTCTTCCGGCAGGTCATCAGGGATGACACAGACGAAATGTCCCCCATCGTTTTGCTCGATGTGAGGTTCAATCCCCGTCAACGCCATGATGGCATTGACGCTTCCGAATGAAACGGCAGAAGCTCCGGCACAAACAATATCCTGACCATGCTCATCGAAATTCGCATGACCATCCATGGAGAAAGAACGGATCCTTCCCTTGGCTTTCTCTACCTTAACGTTGATCATGGGATCACGCCTTACGCTTTGATTGTGTCGATGACAACTTTAGTGTAAGGTTGACGGTGACCTTGCTTACGACGGTAGTTCTTTTTCGCTTTGTATTTGAATACTACAAGCTTCTTCGCGCGGCCTTGTTTTTCAACCTTTGCTGTTACAGTAGCACCAGCCACCAATGGGCTTCCTACTTTCACATCGTCGCCACCAACGAAAAGAACTTTGTCAAACGTTACCGTATCACCTTGCTCAGCGCTTAGCTTTTCGATGAAGATCTCTTGACCTTCCGTTACACGGATTTGCTTACCACCTGTTTCGATAATTGCGTACATAATCGCACCTCCTTAATAGACTCAGACTCGCCAATCACAGGTGACGGTTGCCCGTACTTCAAGACCTGTTATGAGCGGTTGTAGCACGGGTGCTACAATCAATAACAGTAGAATCCTATCATATTTCCGTGATGGATGTCAACACAATGAGTGAAAATCACTGGATCTTTGTGATTCGATAGAATGGATTCACTGCCTGGGTCTCCAGCCAGTCCACCTTCACCCCAAGACGGGCCTCAAGCCGGTCGATATGACGATCACCAGGTCCGGAAAATGCCGCCCGCACGTCAGGGGTCCCTTCAACCGACACGCAGGCAGGATGATCCATGTCCCAAATCTCACGTTCAAGTCTGAAGGCGAGGCTATCGGGACTTTCAGTGCGTCCGGTTCCCCCGCATGCATGACACGGCTCTGTCAGATACTCCTCCAGCGCCTGACGAGCACGTTTCCTCGTCACCTCCAGGATCCCGAGCTTCGTGAAGCCCTCCACCGTCGTCCGCTGGCGGTCGGCGCCGAGGGCCGTCCGGAACGCATCCTCTACCTGCTGACGGTCGCCCTCCGTCTTCATACCGATGAAATCGATGAGGATCATCCCGCCGATATTCCTCAAGGCGAGCTGATGGGCGGTTTCTTCCGCTGCTAGGAGATTGGTTTCGAGGGTTGTCTGTTCCATGGTTGCGCGCCCCGTGAATTTCCCGGAGTTCACATCCACCACCGTCATTGCCTCGGTGGTTTCAATCACGAGATAGGCACCGTTCTTCAACCAGACCACTTTCTTCAATGCCCTGTCCCACGCACTGTCGACTCCGTGCCTGCTGAAAATATCGTCACGTCCCTGATCGAACTCCACACTCCATCCTTCATGATGGGCTGCAAGGCTCTGAAGCTCATTGGAGAAGTTATAATCATCCACGAGGATCCGACCTTCTCCTTTTTTCATCTGTTCCTTGAGATCGTCCTTCAAAGCATCCTGATTCTCAAGGAGAAACGGGGCTTTTCCTTTAAGCGCACGCTTCCTAAGGTCCTCTGCCTTTCCCCTCAGGCGGACAATCTCTTCCTTGATGTCCTCTTCGGGAATACCCGCACTGCTTGTCCTGAGCACGACCCCTTCTTCTGGGAGCTTCCAGCGGTGTGCCACGGCTTTGACATGACTGCGTTCTTTCTCATCCAGCTTCTTTGAGGCCGCCACGTAGACCCCTTGCGGCATATAGACGAGGTATTCCCCCTTCAGCTCGATGACAGCGCTGAGCTTGGCTCCTTTTGTCCCCGTTGGATCTTTCGTGACCTGCACCAGGAGCTTTTCCCCTTCATGCACGGCTTGATTGATGGGCAGCGCTTCATCCCCTCCATGGAAGGCTCTGACATTATCAGGACAGTCCTTTGCATGCAGATAGCCGTTTTTGCCTTCACCGATATCGACAAACGCGGCATCCAGCCCTTTGTGGATCCGAACGACCCTGCCGATATAGAGATTCCCGGTCAAAGTGTCACCGACCGGTCGATACACGCGCAGCCCACTGACGGCTCCGCCTGATCTGGATACCCAGCGCTTTTCCCTCGTTTTCGCCTGGATGATGATTTCGTCCAACGCTGATACCCCCTTATCATAAAGAATCGGGAAGGGGCAGCCCCTTCCCGGCATATGTCCTTACTTTACCCTTCTCCACCGTACACAGTCAATAAAGATAGAGAAGATCCTTTGTTTTGGCCGATGTCATTTTGTCGGCAAAGAATGCGTGGAGGAGTTCGTTCTCATCAAGCTTCCCCACCTCCTGGCCATCCTTCATGACGACAAGGGGGTGCTTGACTCCCCTGTGGAAGCGTTCCACGACCTCAAGGACCGAAGATTCGCTATCGACGGGAAGGGGCTTCAGCTCCAAGAACTGACGATGATCACCATAGTAACGCTCCATCAGGAATTTCATGAACACGTACCGCCTTTGCTTCCAATCTTTCCATAAGGAGAAGTAGAGGAAGGTGAGGATCACCCAAAGGTTCAGGTTCGCCGGTGAAGTCAGCAGGACGAAGGCATGAAAGCACAGGAGAAGCGCGAACGACAGGAGGAGCGTGTATTCGTACGCCTTCAGGTAGTTCCATTTCATGGCCATGAGAAGGGAAACGAGCTTCCCTCCGTCAAGGGGCCAGATCGGCAAGAGATTGAAGAGGAGGACGGCAAGATTCAGATGCAGGAATAACAGGAATGTACCGGGAGCGATGATATCAAGGTTGGCGAGCACCCACCCAGCACCGATCATCCACACATGCTGGAGGGGACCAGCTGCCACGACCCAGAATTCCTCATCGAGTGACCGGTTCCCATGTTCATCTACTTCTGCCACACCACCAAAGGGCAGAAGGGCGATCCTTCTGACCCTCCACGAAAAATAGTGGGCCGTACAGGCATGACCGAGCTCGTGGATGATGATGATGCCAAGGAGCATGATCATCTCCGTAAAATGGGCCGTCATGACGGCCACGGCGATGACGACCCAAAGGAGGGGGTGGATATAGAATTTCCGAAGCATGGCTAAAAGATTAGTCAAAGGAGATCACCTGGACCGGATCGACGAATTCCTCCCCCATCTTGATGGCGAAATAAAATTCTCCCGATGCATCGTCCTCCGCTGCTGATACCTTTCCGACCGCTCCACCTTTTTCCACCTTTTCATACTGCTTCACGTCAATGGCCTCAAGATGCCCGTACCATGACTCCGATTTGTCTGCATGCTGGATGACGACCGTGTTGCCGAGGTCATCCTTTTTCCCTGCGAAGATAACGAGTCCCCCCTTCATGGCCCCAACCTCTTCTCCGAGACCTGTCTCAAGCATAATCCCTTGACCGTTCGTTTTGAAATTCTCCACCACCTTGCCCGTGGCAGGCATGGAAATCGCCGTTTCCTCCTTCGCCTCCTGTTTCCCCGTATCCGGAAGCAGTGCCAGGGGTTTTCCGAACTGATCCTCGTACCACGTAGAGACCGCAGCGAATTGAAAGTCGTTTTCCATCGTCTTATGCACCATGGTCCTCGCCTCTTCAAAGGCAGGGCTCGGGCTTTTGAACATGATCGCTGTCAAGAGGACCAGGATCCCGGAAGCAAGCACCTTCAACAAAAAGGTTTCCTTTTTGAAAAGGGGATGGCCATCGGATGGCGGTCCCCCTTCGAATGAGGATTGACCGATCCCGTATTTTTCTTCATCCCCCACCAACGGGACGATGGGGTACTCCCGGGACGCCCCGTCGTTCATTTTTTTTCGTCTGGCGATGCGCTTCCTGATTTCATCGGCTCGATTGCCCATCATCATCCATCCTTTTCTTTGGCTGCACGGGGATTCCCCTGCACCTTGTCTTGCTTTCAATGTATGACTTGTCCTAAATGATTATGACCGGGGAGGCACAAAAGCGCATAGAAAAACCCGTGCACTCATGCACGGGTTTGGTCAGGCTTTTACGCCGAATAATCGTTTGATTTTCGTAAAGACACCCGGTTTTTCCTCTTCAAGGGATTGAAGGGGTACGGACTCACCAAGGATCCTCCTTGCGATATTCCGATAGGAGATGGATGCTTTGCTCGTCGAATCGAGGGCGATGGGTTCTCCTTTATTCGAAGACCGGATCACGTTCTCGTCATCGGCTACGATTCCGATCAAATCGATGGAAAGATGGGTCGTGATTTCATTCACGTCGAGCATTTCCCCGCTTTTCATCATATGGTTCCGGATCCGGTTGATCACAAGCTTCGGAGGCTCGATTTCCTCCTGTTCAAGAAGCCCGATGATACGGTCGGCATCCCGGACCGCAGAGATTTCCGGCGTTGTGACGACGATGGCACGATCGGCACCGGCCACGGCGTTTTTGTATCCCTGTTCGATTCCGGCAGGGCAGTCGATGATGATGTAATCATAGTCCTGCTTCAGATCCTGGATCAATTTCTTCATCTGTTCCGGATTGACAGCCGATTTATCGCTTGTCTGGGCAGCAGGGAGAAGATACAGTTTATCCTCAAAGCGCTTGTCCTTCACAAGTGCCTGATGGACTTTGCAGCGGCCTTCCACCACGTCCACCAGATCATAGATGATCCGATTTTCAAGGCCCATGACCACATCAAGGTTCCTGAGGCCGATATCGGTATCGATCAAACATACTTTTTTGCCTTGTAGAGCTAATGCTGTACCAACATTGGCAGAAGTAGTCGTCTTGCCCACTCCGCCTTTTCCTGAAGTAACAACTATGGCTTCACCCACATTAGCGTCCTCCTTTGAAACTCGTAATATTTGGTCGAAGATGCCTCAATACCTGCAGTCGATCGACGACGATCTGACCCTCGGCATCCACGAATGCACACTCCATGTCATGCTCTTCATCTTCCTCCATCCGGTCCGGCGCCCGGTTCAGGGCATCTGCGATCCGGAGCTGGGAAGGGAGCATCCTCGATGCGACGATCACGGCATCTTTCCTGCCGTTGATGCCGGCATGGGCAATGCCTTTAAGTGTGCCCAATACGTATATATTCCCGCCGGCGTGGATCTTACCGCCAGGATTGACATCACCGACGACAAGGATATCCCCGGATACTTCAATCACCTGACCCGATCGCACAACACCGGTCATGGTCTCGATATTCCGTTCATCCACGAGTCTCTCCGCTTCATCCTTTGTCATGACATTGCTGGAGAGTCCGTTGACCACAAGGTTCCGCTTTTGCCTGACGATGTCCTTAAGTTCTTCGGATTGCTCATCGGTCACGTAGCGGTTCCCCGTCTGGATATGCACGGCCAGCGTATGGCCTTCGGTTTCACGATGATGGGCAGACAACTTTTCGGCAAGTTCTGCCTTCAGATCGTGAAACGAGCATTGATCGTTCAAATGGAGGGTCAGCCCCTCTTTCGTTCCTTTAATCACAACATTGGGCCTTTTATTCATGTTCATGGCGTCATTTTTCACCTCAGTCGTCATATAATTCGACATAAGCAGTGCTGATTCCTTTTTGGAAGGTACAGATTTGAAACAATTTCGCCCCTGCCGGCCGCTGAAGGATGGCAGGAGGAACAGACCCCTATGGAAGAGAAAGCCTGGCAGACTTTATTCGCCCAACCAAGCTTTTCTTCTGGATAATAAATAATGTTTGAATGGGATCGATACGATCAAATAGAAGACAATGTTCAGAACCAGGGTCGGCCACAATCTCCAGTCGACAAACTCCATGAACGTCAGATTCGTCCGATTGAGTATCACATAAATATAGTAGACGATGACTTCCAAGATCGATAGATTCACCACGGCAATCATCCCCAGGACAATGATGTTGTTGTGTAGCATCTTCATCATCTGCTGGGTCAGGACAACCATGAACGGGAACAGGATCAAATAGATTCCGTTGATCTCCGTGTAATAGATATCAAAAAAGAATCCGAAGATGAACCCGAACAATAAGGCCGTTCGGTACCGGTAAAAGGCACAGATCAAGATCAGGGTGATGACAAGGAAATGGGGAACCATTACCTTGTCCCCGAACCATGATTCCGTCTGGAAGAGATGAACGAAAAGGCTCTCACCATAAAACACCAACAGGGTGATGAGAGGGAGGATGAAGCGCCCGATCATTGCGCGTCACCCTCGGCATCGTCATCTTCTTCAGGAGGCGGCATGTCACGGTCGATGACCATGACGTGCTCGAGATGATAGAAGTCCGCCGACGGCTTCACGTAAGCCGTCTGGGTCAATCCATACTGATCCGGCTGCACGTCTGTAACCTCGCCGACGACAAGCCCTTTCGGGAACACGCCTCCGAGACCGGATGTAATGACCTTGGATCCTTTCTCAACCTTCACATCATTGACGATCTTTTTAATGAGAATCTGCTTCTTCTCCACATCATAGCCTTCGATCCATCCGTTCACATCCTGCTTCTCCCCTTGAATGATGGTGGAGATGCGGTTTTTCGTATTGTTGGTGGAGATCAACTCGATTGTGGATGAAAACTTATTGACGCTTTTCACTTTTCCGATGAGTCCCTTCGAGGAGATAACGGCCATATCGGATTTAATTCCGTTCACTTCCCCTTTGTCGATGGTCAGGAGTTCCTGCCAGCGATCCGGATTTCGGGCGATGACTGTCGCCTGAATTGGATTATAATCTGTCAGACTCTCTTTCTTATCAAGGACGTCCCTCAGCTCATCGTTATCCTGCTTCAGGTCCCTCACCTGCGTTTCAAGCTTCACGAGCTCATCCAGACGCGTTTTCAGTTTTTCGTTTTCTTTGTATGTATTTTGCAGATCCTTCAGGTTTTCGAATACTCCGCCGACATAATTCACAGGTTTTGAAACCAGCGACTGTCCGAATCCTACCATATCTTTACCAAACTGCTCCGGCCAGCTGATGTTGTCCCGCTCACGGAGGGAAAACCCGATCAGCCCGACTAAAACGATGACGCTCACCAATAAGATGATCAATCGTTTATTCAGGAAGAATTGTGGCATGACGTACACCTCAATCATTATCAAATTCTATTTAACTATACCAAATTTCGCTAGGGATTGATATTATTCACCAAAATATTCGCTGTTCGAAATAAAAAAGATGGGGCCGGTCCAATGGCAGCAACCCATTGGAGAACGTCCCCTCTTCAAGACAAACTTATTTATTGTTCCCTTTGAACAAATGGATGTGATCAAGGGCTTTACCCGTTCCGATGGCCACGCAGTCGAGTGGTTCTTCGGCGATCAATACAGGCATTTTCGTTTCTTCGCTGATGACCTTGTCTAGATTGCGGAGAAGGGCTCCCCCACCGGTGAGGACGATCCCACGGTCCATGATGTCGGCCGCAAGCTCAGGAGGCGTTTTTTCCAGCGTGCTCTTCACGGCATCGACGATCGTATAGACCGTATCACGCAGCGCCGCACCAATTTCTTCAGCAGAGATCTCAAGCGTTTTCGGCAGTCCAGTCAAAAGGTCACGACCGCGGATTTCCATGGTTTCGACACCGTCCGTTGCGCCGGCAGAGCCCACTTCCACTTTGATCGTTTCAGCTGTACGGTCCCCGATCATGAGGTTGTACGTTTTGCGGATGTAGTTGATGATTGCATCATCCATTTCATCCCCGGCCACGCGGATCGACTGGCTCGTCACGATACCACCGAGGGAAATGATGGCCACTTCCGTCGTACCTCCACCGATATCGACGACCATGCTTCCGGTCGGTTCCCATACAGGCAGGTTGGCACCGATGGCGGCAGCAAAAGGTTCTTCAATCGTATAGGCATCCCTTGCGCCCGCTTGACGCGTCGCATCGATGACCGCACGCTCTTCCACTCCGGTGATGCCTGAAGGGACACACACCATCACATAAGGCTTACGGGAGAACGCACTCTTATTCTTGTTCGCTTGTTTGATATAATATTTCATCATGGTGGCAGTCGTTTCGTAATCGGCGATGACACCGTCCTTCATGGGGCGTAGGGCCACGACGTTACCAGGTGTACGTCCTATCATGTTCTTCGCGTCATTCCCGACGGCAACGATCTGTTTTGAATCGGTTTGAAGGGCCACTACGGACGGCTCCCTCACAACAATTCCTTTTCCTTTTACATAGACGAGTGTGTTGGCGGTTCCTAAATCGATTCCTAAATCCTTTGTTCCAAACATTTCTGGTATCTCCCTTTCTACTGCTGATTCCAATTGGCATGTATGTGTTTTTTATAAAGAGAGCTGTCCGACTCTCTACACGTTGAATTTTCACAAGGTTCATTCGTTCATGCATAACGAAAAGACTCATTCTGGTGTGAATGACTCTTGATTCCTCATCCGTTACGTTTAAGAAACATGCTTACATTGTTTGCAAAAATCATAAGCTTTATTATACCGCAACTGGAGGAAAAATCCTAGTGTCATAAATACCCTTTTTCCTTTAAACTGATGAATTTTTTCTCGCCGATGATGAGGTGATCGAGGACGTCTATACCGATGATGCGGCCACATTCCACCAGTCGCTTGGTGACCTCGATATCTTCCCTGCTGGGGGTGGGGTCTCCAGAAGGGTGATTGTGGACGCATATGATGGATGCAGCTGAGCGGCGGAAGGCTTCCTTGAAGACTTCCCGGGGGTGTACGATGGAGGCATTCAGGCTGCCGATGAAGATGGTCTGCTTGTGGAGGACCTGATTCTTGGTATTGAGGTAGAGGCAAACGAAGTGTTCCTGAGAGAGGAATCGCATGTCGTTCATCACATAGTTTGCACCGTCCTCCGGGGATCGGATGCTGTAGCGATCATCGAATCCAAGGTTGCTGATGCGCCGACCGAGTTCGACGGCGGCCATGAGCTGGACGGCTTTGGCAAGGCCGATTCCATTAATGGACGTGATTTCTTCAAGGGAGGCATCTTTCAATAGGTTGAGGCCTTCGAATGAAGTAAGGAGGCGGTTCGATACCTGGAGGACGGATTCAGATTTCGTCCCCGTCCTAAGGAGGATCGCAATGATTTCCTGATTGGAGAGGCTTGCGGGTCCGCTTTGGATGAGCCGCTCCCTCGGGCGCTCATCCTGCGGGTAATCACGGATCATGAGTGATGGGGTTGATTCAACTTTGACCATGGTTTCCTCCTTCTAGTAAGGAGACGCCCTCAAGCTCGATAGCCCATTTCCGCTAGGGTCCTGTTCACCCTCGAGACAGGGAGGCCAACGACGGCATAATAATCCCCTTCGATCCCTTTGACAAACTTGGCGCCGATCCCCTGGATCCCGTAGGCCCCGGCTTTGTCGAAGGGTTCACCGGAAGCGATGTATCCGTCGATCTCACTTGGGGACAGCTCCCAGAATGTGACGGTGGTTCTTTCATAAAAACGGTTTACTTCACGGCCGTGGTGGATGGACACACCTGTATAGACGTCATGCGTGGAGCCGGACAGCTCCGTCAGCATGGCACGCGCATCGTCTTCGTCCTTCGGTTTCCCAAGGATCTTCCCGTCTTTGGTGACGACGGTATCGGAGCCGATCACAAAGGAATCCGGGTGTTCACCCGATACGGCTGCAGCCTTGATATCAGCGAGGTACATGACCACATCACCGGGCAACATGCCTTCTTCAAACGTTTCTTCTACTTGCGGGCTAAGGGTGGTGAATGAGAGTTGGATCTGCTTGAGGAGTTCTTTTCGTCGGGGAGATTGAGAAGCAAGAATGAGGCTTGACACACATACCAATTCCTTTCAGTGACAGTTTGGGAGATACAAGATTTATACTACCAAAACGACTCCCCCTTCACAAGCACGAAAAAGGGCATCTCCAAGGGGAAATGCCCGATTATTTCCTAGAAAATAGTCTCAACGCGTCGAACGGTCAGAGGCCACCATACTGTTCAACATATTTCAGCAGTTCCCCCTGGACCTCCCGGGCATCCTCCGCCGAAGAAATCGCCGCTGCTTTGGCAGAAGCTTCCTGCAGCGACTTCTTCATGCTAACAAAGCCCTCCTGCTCCACCTTGATCCCTTCCACTTCCTTGGCAGCCGTTTCGATCGCCTTCACAGAACCGGCCTCCATCTTACCTGAAACGACAGCAGCGCTGCTTGCCTTGGTAAGTTCTTGGAACAGACTTCCTCCTTTTTCAAGGAACGACTGCTCTCCCTTTGTTGCATTGATGCCTTTTGCCGACAGTTCAAAATCCTTTGCGTATACATCGACCCCGAGTTTTTTCACCTCTTCACCGAGGGCACGCGCGCTCGTAAGATCATCAGATACCCCGAGGATGAGGATCCACTGCCCGTCCTTCTCGATCTGAGCACCCGGGATCCCTTTTGTCGCCAGGGTTTCCTTCATGGAAACCAAAGCCTCCTCTTTGGAGAATACTCCTCCTTGGAGAATGGACGTTTTGAGCCCGTCCACTTCGACTGCTGCCACTTTGGAAGCGGTGGTTTCCTCCTGGGCGACGGGTTTTTCCTGAAGGGCGGCCGGAGCCGCGTCGCTTTCCGTTGCCGTGATCACCTTCAGCGTACCGAACCCCAGGACGGCCCCGACGACGATCGCCCCTATAAGGGACATGAGGAGATTGATCGAATCCTGGAAAGGGTTGCGGAAGGATTTTCGTTTTTTATTCTTACCAGACACATAGTTGATCTTTTTATACTCCTTCGGCGGCTGGAAATCACCTTCCGGAAGCACCCATTCAAAGTCCTTGTCGTCCACTTTTTCCTCTGCGGAGGCGATTTCCTCTTCAGCCCCCTTCCAGTCATGCACAGGAAGATCTTCGTCGAACGTCTTTTTTTCACCATTGATTTTAATCGAAACCTTGGACTTTTTCGCCATCATCACCGCCCTCCCTCATCTAGTTTTTTCCATGCTATCATATCCAAATAAAAAAAGAACAAGACTTTTGTCGTCTTGTTCTAAGAGGTTTTCGCCAATTTACGGAGGGTTTCCCCCGTTTCTGCCAACTTACTCTCCTTCAGTCGAATCCGGGAACTTCTGGAACGGATCATTCTTATGGGCGGAAGGAGGGGAATCTGTCGCTTTCCCATCCCCTTCTGTTGTTTCGGCCTCAGGAAGGAAAAATGTCGAGAAGGTGACTCCATACTCGATTTTTTCCGTTTCATCATTCATATTTTTCAATTCCTCGGGACCTTCCAGCGAGATTTCCTCGATTTCTAAAATCCTCTGCGTACGCTCCAATTCTTCGATGAAGCCCTCGATCATGAAGTAATCATCGGCCTCGAGGGTGAGGACGGCGGTGAGCTTCTGAAGTCCCGCCGGTGTTTCCACCGCCTCTCCTTCTGCTGCAGCCGCCATGGGTGATTCCGTGAAGTCCATCTTGGTGATCAAGCCTCCAGAAACGACCTCGGCTTTCTCGAGATCGATGAGGAGCTGATCCGTCATAGGTTTGACCGGAACCACCCTCTGCAGGGCAGCGGTCGTCTCCAATGAACCTCCCTTCATGGCTGTCAGCCGCTCATCCAGGACGCCGGTAAGCTTTTCTTCATTGGAGATCTCGGTGGTGAGCCTGTCTTTTTCCTCGCGAACGGGAAGATAAAAGAACCAATAAACCACCCAGACGAGGAGGGCAAAGAATACAAATGCGAGGGAGATGATGCTCCAATCCTTCCGTGTCAGCTTCATTCTCCCGCCTCCTCTTCATCCGCTGTCCCCTTGACGGCTTCACGGTCCAAGGTCAGGGCGTACCGTGCCAGATACCGGGGAAGAACCCTGGCATCAGCGTCCTCCCCCTCTTCGAGTGCCTCCGTCTCCACTCCAAGGAGCTTCACATCGCTCACGAGCTCGGTTGAGGAAATGCGTTCAAGATAATAGGCCGCCTCCCGGCTCGAATCGAACTGGATGCCAAGCTCCAGTGCACCTGCCCCGGTATAGGTGAATTCCTCGAGAAAGCCCCTTTCAGGAAGGGCATCGACCACTTCGCCAAGGACCGGAAGCATGGGCATGGGGTACCCCTCCGCCCATTTGACGGCCGCATCGAGATTGGTCCACGTGTCCAACGATTCCAGCTCTGCGATCTTTTCTTCCTTCTGGGCGCGGAGCTTCTGTTCCTGTGACAGCTGGGACGCCAAAGTATCCACTGCTCTCCCCTGATAGATTCCGAGGATCACAAAAGTGAGGATGAAGATCAGCCCCAAGGCGGCGATGGCGATGACCGCCTTCAGCCAGGAACTCTGTTTTCGTTCATCATGAGGTAATAGATTGATATCTACAAGCATCATCGCACCTCTTTCAGTCCCAAACCGACCGGAAGCAGGAACCGCGCAGGTACGGGCTCACCCGTATGGGCAGATTTCGCTTCACTCGCGATGTACCTTGATGGGACTTCCAACCGGTCGGCAAGCATCGTCTGATAGGATTCAGAGAGGATATGCTCTCCTCCTACGAACAGCTTCGTGATCATCGTCCCGTCATCGTGGAGGGTGTATCGGTAGAAGCTGATCACCTTTTCCACTTCCTTCAAGATTTCATCCGACTGGATGGGATCCATCACATCACTATTCCCACTTAGGGAAATATTCCTGAAAAACACGGGTTGATGGCGATGGAAGACGGAAACCGCGATGGACCCTTCATGGAAGAAAAGGACCATCTCATGGTCGTTCCCATCGGTCAGCTGAAGCAAATGAAGATAGCGGTACAGGGCAAGGGGGGAAATATCCGCTGCCACCGGCTTGAGGGAAGAGAGTTCAAGAAGATCCTGATAGTCGAGGACCGTCTTCTCCTCTGCTGCAATGAGAATCACTTCCTTCTTCCCGTCCTTCATCCCCGCGACAACGGCGTCGTAAAGGGGATGTTCGAACGGGAGATGAATACTGGTCCCGAGCTCCATGAACAAATGGCTTTCCACCTCATCATCCTGTACATCGGCCGGGATCATCACACGCCTGACGATCATCTGGGTGTTCGGAACGAGGAACTGGACGTGCTGCCTTGCAATTCCCCACTCCTCCACGCACTGCTCCATGAACGAGCGCAGGATTGCCGGCTCAAGGATCTTCCCGTTTGAAATGGTTCCCTCGGGAAGGCGCTTCTCCCCGTGCCGTTGGATATAGAGGGGGGACGTGCTTTTAACCTCTGCATAGCGCACCCAGTCGTTGCTGATGACAAGGGAAATTCTATTTTTCTTCTTCACGAACAGATTGGATAGCATGGCGATGACCCCTTTTAGATGAATAAAGACGAATACCAAAGCAGTACCTGGCGGCCATAAAACACGCTCACCAGTGTGCCGACGACGATGTACGGACCGAATGCGATGGGTTTGCCCCTCTTATAAAAGCCTGCGGCAAGGCCGATGATCCCGAATACCGCCCCGAACAAGGTGGCCAGGAAAAAGGCGAGGAGCATCCCTTTGGCGCCGAGGACAAATCCGATGACGGCAAAGAGCTTGATATCTCCACCGCCCATCCCTCCCCTGCTGATGACAGCGATGACCAGCAGGAGGGCAAAACCGGCCGCAGCTCCAAGAAGGCTGTCCCACCACAGATCAAGGGGAATGAACAAACGTTCCAGTATGAACATCAGGGCAAAAAATACGAGGATTCTATCGGGGATGAGCATATACGCGAGATCACTGACCGTAATAATCATGAATAGGGAAACAAGGGTGAGGGTGACAAGCAGCTCCGGCTGCCAACCGTATAGGTAATACGCAAAGGCAAAGAGCGCGCCCGTCGCAAATTCCATTAACGGATAAAGCGGAGAAATGCCCTCTTTGCATTGAGAGCACTTCCCCCTTTGAATGAGATACGATAGAACGGGAATCAATTCCCTGGCCGTCAGCCGGTGGCCGCAGGAGGGGCATGATGACCCTGGAGTGACGATGGACGTTTTCAACGGCACCCTGAGACCGACCACGTTGTAGAAGGAACCTAGGATGAGGCCGTATAGGAATAGAAGGATGATCATGGCTTGTTACTCTACAGCACTACGCTTTACTTCATCTAGTGCTTTATCATTAATTGATCTCTTTGATCCTTTTAAAGTAACTTTGTAAGTGAATTTTTCAGTACTTCCTGAATTTGCTGCGGGAGCAGTAATTTCAACTAGTGAAGTTGCCCTTTTATAGCCATTAGCATCTGTACTGTCCCCATCAGGATCTTTTAATGTATCAATATATCCGCCATCTTCTAATTGTTTGAGTGTTACTGTTTTTGGCGTCCCTGCTACCGGTCTCAATGATTCATCCGCAGCAACAGCCAACTTCGCCGAACTCACCATCTGCTTCGCATTCGCCACATGGGCATCTTTCTTCGAGTTGTCGATCAATCCGCCGATGCTCGGGATCGCGATGGCCGCGATGATGCCGAGGATGACGACTACGGCTAGAAGCTCGATAAGGGTGAGGCCGCGCTCATTTTTCAAACGTTGACGCAATTTCTTTAACATGGGAATTCCTCCTGATATTTTCTGGATTGCCAGTCGGACAATCTAGGACTATTATACAACATTAATTTTCATAAAATTATATATTTTTACATTTTAATAGGTATTTTTTAATAGTTTTGCACACTGTTGAAGATTTCAAACATCGGAACCATGATCGCTATGACAATAGTCCCGACCACTCCGGCCAGTACGACGATCATGAGGGGTTCAATCAAGGATTTAAGGCGGTCCGTGGCACTTTCGACTTCTTTTTCATAGAAGTCGGCGACCTTATCAAGCATCGTATCGAGGGCCCCTGTCTCTTCACCGATGGCAATCATCTGCGTGACGAGGGGAGGGAATGCCCAGTGGGCCTTCATGGGCTCTGTAAGGGATGACCCTTCTTCCAATGCCCTCCTCGATTGCGAGATGACCTTTGCCACCACTTCATTCTCGACGACCCGCTCCACGATCGACAGCGCCTGGAGTATGGGGACCGAGCTTGAGAATAGGGAGCTCAGGGTCCGTGTCATCCTGGCAAGGACGGCTTTTTGGAGCATCTTCCCGAATATGGGCAGCCTGAGGATCACGTAGTCGAGATGGTACTTCGTTTCCTTATTCTTTCTCAACAGGGCAATACCCAGGATAAGAAGGAATATGAGACCGATCAGGATGTACCAGAACCGCTGCATGAATTCGCTGGCGGAGATGACAAATTTGGTGATGGCCGGCAGCTCTCCCCCGAAGTCGATGAACATGTCGACAAAGGTCGGGACGACGGAGGTCAGGAGATAGATGACGACACCGAGGGCAAGGACGGCGACGACGGCCGGATAGGTAAGGGCCGATACGATCTTCTGTCTCGTGGCATGCTGTTTCTCGTAGTGCGTGGCCAGTCCGTCAAGAGTTTCATCGAGGCTCCCCGACGCCTCCCCCGCCCTCACCATATTGATGAGGAGGGGCTCAAAGATCCTCCCATGCTTCCCGAGGGCTTCTGAGAGGGGATGTCCTCCCCTGAGGTTCTCTTCCACCTCACCCAGTGCCCTTGACAGTGGCTTGCTCTCCGTCTGGCGCGAAAGGATGTGGGTCGCATCCACGACGGTCACTCCCGCCTGGAGCAAGGTGGCGAATTGCCGCAGGAAGATGAGGAGGTGGCGAAGCTTGACCGGATTCCCGATGGCCAGATCCTTGGTCAGGAGAGTCTCCGGGAGCTCGTCGATCCCGATCACCCTCACCTCGAGCTTTTTCAGCTGCAGGAGGGCCTCCCGCTTGTTTGACGCCGTGACGACACCGTTCTTAGGACCCGAGCGGTCGCGGCCCGTATATTTGAACCTCGCCATCTACGCCCCCTCCCGGATATAGGGCAGCGCCATTTCCTTGGAGACGATCCCCGCCTCGTACAGTCCCTGGACGCTGTCGCTCATAAGATGCATGCCCGAAGCCCGCGACGTCTGCATGACGTTTTGGATTTGATGCACTTTCTCCGAACGGATGAGGTTGGCCACTGCCGCATTATTCAACAGAAGCTCCGTCGCAGCTCGGCGGCCTTTCCGGTCCACGGTCGGGAACAGGCGCTGCGAAAGGATGCCCGTCAGGACGGACGCAAGCTGGACGCGGATCTGTGCCTGTTGCTCAGGCGGGAACACGTCCACGATGCGCTCGATGGTTGCCGGCGCACTGGAGGTATGAAGGGTCGCCAGCACGAGGTGACCCGTCTCCGCAGCCGTGATGGCCGTATGGATCGTTTCAAGGTCCCTCATTTCCCCCACAAGGATGATGTCGGGGTCCTGCCTCAGAGCGCTCCTCAATCCTCTGGAAAAAGAACCCGTATCAAATCCGACCTCCCGCTGATCGATGATGGAACTGCCGTGGCGGTGAAGATACTCGATGGGGTCCTCCAGGGTGATGATATGCTTCCTCATCGTCCTGTTCATATGATCGATGATGGAAGCTAGGGTCGTCGATTTCCCGCTGCCCGTCGGTCCCGTCACGAGGAAGAGGCCCTGGGGCCTTCCGGCGATCCCTTTCAGCGCATGGGGAAGGAACAGGTCCTCCATTGTCGGAATCGATGTCGGAATCACCCGGATGGCCAGGGACACGCAGGAGCGCTGCCGGAAAGCATTGATCCTGAACCGGGATACACCTGGGATGCCATATGAGAAATCAAGTTCGCCTGCTTCTTCAAAGCTCGTATACATGGGCGGGGCGATCAAGGCTTTGGCCATCCCCTCGGTCGTTTCCGGGGAGAGGGCATCCTTCCCGTACCGTTTCAGGTCCCCGTGGATGCGGAATACCGGCGGCGCCCCGACGGTCAGGTGGATGTCCGAGGCCCCGAGTTCATACGCGCTTCTGAGGAGCGCATCTATTTTATCTTTCATGTTTTCACCTACTCTGCTATTGAAACTCGTAACACTTCTTCCGTTGTCGTCAATCCCTGTTTCACCTTCAAAAGTCCATCATCCACAAGGAATATGGTTTTGTTGCGTACGGCGAGCTCCCGCAGTTTCGAAATCGGCTCGTCGTTCAGGATGACTTTCTTCATTTCTTCATTCATCATGAGAATTTCATGGATCGCGATCCTCCCCTTGTACCCCGTCATATTACAGGAGGAGCATCCGGTTCCACGGGTGATGGTCTCGATCTTCATACCCCTTTTGGCGAAGATCCCGATTTCTCGGGCAGTGGCCGGTACGACCTCCTTGCAGTCCCGGCAGACTCTGCGGATCAACCGCTGTGCGACGACTCCGCTCAGGGAAGACGCGACAAGGAACGGCTCCACCCCCATGTCGAGAAGACGGGTGATGGTGGAGATCGAATCATTCGTATGAAGGGTGCTCAGGACGAGATGCCCCGTGAGGGATGCGCGGATCGATACTTCGACCGTTTCTTTGTCACGGATTTCCCCTACCATGATCACATTGGGATCCTGGCGTAGGATCGCCCTGAGCCCCTTCGCGAACGTCAGGCCGACCTGATGGTTCACAGATATCTGATTGATACCTTCAAGCTGGTACTCGACGGGATCTTCCACGGTGATGATGTTCACTTCTTCACTGTTAAGATGATTGAGTGCCGCATAGAGGGTCGATGATTTCCCCGACCCAGTCGGCCCCGTGATGAGGACGATGCCCGTAGGCTGTTTGATCAGATTCATGAACCGCTGGTGATTCACTTTATTGAAGCCGAGCTTTTGTAGGTCATTGAGCTGCGAGCCGAGATCAAGGAGTCGAAGGACGATTTTCTCACCATAAACGGTCGGGAGGGTGGAAACCCTGAGATCGATTGGGTGGACATCGACATTCGCCTTCATCCTGCCGTCTTGTGGAACCCTGAACTCCGTGATATCGAGGTTGGCCATGATCTTCAAGCGGGCAAGGAGCATGCTCTGCATATGCTTGGGAAGATTCCGCTCTGTCCGGAGGATGCCGTCGACCCTGAAGCGGATCGCCACCTTGGTTTCCTGTGGATCAATATGGATATCACTCGCCTTTTGCGTCACCGCATTGGAGAGGATCTGATTCACCAGGCGCACGATGGGCGACTCCGCATCGGTCACGGACGGCTCATCGACCTGCACCTGCTCCTCACGGAAAAGCTCTTCGAACCCTTCTTCAAGGTCATAATATTTATTGATGACCTTGAGGATATCATCCTTCGTCGCGATCGCCGGCTCGATTTTAAAACCTGTCGCTAATCGCAAATCTTCAATGGCGTAGAAATCAAGGGGGTCATTCATGGCCACAAACAGGCGGTCCCCCTCTGTCTTGAGCGGAATCATCAGCGTCCTTTTGGCCGTCTCCTTCGGGATCAGGTGAAACAGGTTCGCCTCGAACGGATAGCGATACAGGCTGACGTGGGGAATACCGAGCTGAAACTCCAGCACTTCGATGAGCTGCTGCTCCGTGATGAAGCCTTTCTGTAGGAGGGCATCTCCCGTCTTCTGACCCTTCACTTTGTCGGCAAGCGTTTCCTGAAGCTGCTCTTCAGAGATGATCCCCGCTTCGACCAGGAGATCCCCAAGCCTTTTCCGGGTTGTCGTCATGGATTACCCTCCTTCACTTTTCTTCCTTTTTCTTTTTCGGGGCGGTTTTCACATCGGATGAATGCTTCTTATCCGTTGTTCCATTTTTGTTATCGTCTGTTGATTGCTGCTCATCCATTGTGCTTTCTTCCTCACCGGAAGCGGCGTCTGTATCCCCTTCAATCTCGGGGGAATCTTCCCGGATGGCTTCCGTGCTTCCTTCACTGTCCGTTTCACTGCTTCCATCTTCATTTTCCTGATCCTGGACGGATACCTCGTCCGATAGGGTTACATCCGTTTCAGCGGTGTTAAGCGGCCAGATTTCCACGCGATTTGTCGGTGCGTAAAAATCTTCACTGACTCGCTCTTCATCGATCACATCTCCGTCGGAAGAATACTTATCCCGGTAGACGGTGATCAGCCGTCCCTTCTTGCCTTCCTGTGTGGTCGCAAGGACCCCCTGGGGGATGAAGGCGCTGAACTGCTTCACGACGCGCGGAGGATATTCCTTCTTCCCGGTCGTCCTCACCTTGTATTCATACGGGCTCGCCATGCCGGAAATCTGTGCCTTCAACGTATTGTCATGGAGGGAGAAGGTCACCGTATAAGCTGAATCACGTGCATTCATGAATACGAGATCCTGTCCTGTGACAGGATTCACCCTCGCTTCAAGACCGAGGGTTGCATAAGGCGGAAGAACTGTGGAGATATTGCGCTCGGCAATCGCCAGGTCTGTGTGCAAAATCAGCTCGTACAGCAAGGAAGCGACCGGACCGAGATCGTCGGGAGAACTCACTGAAGAACCATTTGAATCGAGAAACTCCAGGAACGAAAATCGTGCATTCGCAGGGATATCGATCACAGGATTGGCGTCAACGAACGCTGAAAGCCCCGGAGTGACATCGACCTTATCGAGCTCCCCTGCGTAGAAGACATTTTCTTCCCCTTCGAAGTACTCATCCAGATCGATCGTTCCCTCCACCTTCAGCATGGACGTGGCAGCCATGATTTCTTTCTGAAGTCCCGGGAACTGATCCAGGTGATATCCTGGGAATTGTTCTTCGATGAAGCCTTTCAACCCGGCTTCATCGACGGAAACGATTAATGGAGAATTCCCCTGTTCCTTCAGTGCCCCGACAGATTCTTTGAAATGGAATGCGATGGCATCGGAATCCAGAAGGACGTCCCGGCCATCGAATGAGAGCATGATTTCCTGCTCCCCCTTCCACGACTCGACCTTCGTTTCAAGAAGCTTTACGGCCTGCTTCCTTGTTTTCCCCGACAGGTCCACCGATGCTGCCTCTGCGTTTTGTATGAACGAAACCGAGGTTATTTTTTCATAAAGGAAAACACCGAGCTGCGATACACCGACGTATAAAACGGTCATGATGAACATAGGTGCCAATAATTGGATCAGGCGCCGATTTTTCATCTGATGCGCCCCCTTATCTGATGTTCATGGTCAATTCAACAAAGACGGATGGACCCGCTTCCTTGACCGATTGGATGTTCGTCCGGGTCAGCTCCGCACCCTTCGGTATGAGCAGTTCCCCTTCGAGACTGAATATATCATCTGCCGTCTGTCTTCCGACGAGAAGTTCCATTTGCCTGTTTTCGATGTCCTTCAGCCCGTCAGCCTGCGTGGCAGCTGCTTCCTGCATGACAACCGGTTCCTGCATGACAACGACTTCCTGCGGCGTCGAAATGTCTTTCACTTCCACTTCCACTTCTACGAGGGTTTCCCGGAAGTACTCGGCAGCATCCTCTTTCACGATGACGATATCCTTTCCCCACGTCAGCACATGAGGGGAGTCCAGATAGTACGTGTCACTCTTACTTTTCACTTCGAGGGTCCGGATCGCGCCGCTCTCATCGTCCACATGGAACTCGACGATTTCACCGATCATCTGTCCCTTCCTCGTCATGAGGCGGGCATCTGTCACCCGGATCTTTTTGTTCACAAGGGAGTTGGCAATGGGGATTTCATTCAGGTCGATGACGGCATTCTCATGTTCCACTGTGACGGCGTATTCACCGATCCCCACGACCTTTTTGAACGGGATCGCCCTTACGCTGATCTGCCAGTCTTCATGCTCCACTGTCAGGAAATCGACTGATCCTTTCTCAGGGTTGACAACAAGGGAGCGGACCTTCCCGATTTCACTGCCGTCCGAAATGTTGATGATGGGTAGGGATTGGATTTCAGTACTCTTTTTCATTGATATTCTCCTATTCTAGTTCATTTGATTTTGGGCATATTGCTTTATATGGCTAAGTTCTTCCGACAGGTATCCATAGGAATGGAAGCGGTCTTCGATCCCGGTGACAAAGGTCGAACACTTCTCAAACTGAGCGTGCGCAAGATAATGATCAATCAAGATCTTGGCAAACGTGTAATAATCACGGTCATGGAGGGCCGGATGCAGATAGGAACTCACCAGCTCGTGAAATGCTTCTTCCGGGAGGGACGTTTCTGATAAGGCGATAATCTCCAGCATCGTCTTCATGATGGGCCCGTCAATGCGCGACCGGGACACCGGCTCCTCCTGTAGATCCTCCCATTCTTCATGAGAGGGATTGTCTTCGAGGCTTTCTTCGAGAAGGAGGTGGTCCTCCTCTTGCGGACTGGCATCAACTCTATCTTCTTCAAGAATACCGCCCGTCTCCTCTTCTATTACCAGAGGCTCTTCTTCGAGCATCTCGTTTGAAAGGTCCTCGAGCTCTGGAACCGATACAGACAGCTGACCGTCTTCCTGCCCATCCGCACTGTTTCCTTCTTCAAAGAGCTCGTCCATATACGTAGCGATCGAATCGTCTTCCTGTACGTCTTGAAGGGGAGGCTCCACGGGCTGGATGAACATCAGTTCAGGGACTTCTTCCGATCCCTCAGCCGGTTCGGCATTATCAAACCATGAACCCAGCATGAGCTCATCCTCTTCCAATTCAAGTTCATCATCCAACACGGAAGTTTCAGGATCCATCCCTTCATTCACGGATTCCACAAACCATTCGCTTTCGTCATCTTCCACTTCCAAAGGCTGCTGAACCTGGACTGTTGCAGCCACCTCTGAAACCGCTTCTGTTTCCTCACGCGTTTCTTCCTTCACACTATGTATGATAGGTTCTGTTTTATCCGGCTCTTTCACATCGTTCAATATCCCTGCCATGGCACCATCTCCTGCCGGCACTAAGCTCCTGAACAAGCCTGATACCCGCTGATCGATGAGATAGGCCATCAGGCACACGGTCACTGCCAGCATAAGCAGGATCATCCAAAGGGGATAGGTGGCAGAAGCCGCCGCACCGACCACGGAAAGGAGAAAGGTACTCGAAGCGACAAGATGCTTCCCTTTCAGTGATAATCCCATGGGAACCACATACAGGATGGGGATCAGTATGATGGCGGTGATGCAGATAAATAGATAAGCCACTTTCCTCACAACTCCTCTATAAGTAAGTAAAAAGATTCATCCGATTCCAATATAATCCTAGTCTATCTCATATATGGGTATTTTGGAATATGATAATAGGCTTATATGAAAAAAGATCAAAAAAACTCACCTTTTGTAAAAAAAAGAAACGCGGCCAATCAGCCGCGTTTCATCTCACTTCACATATTGAGCAACCCGGTTCCGTCCAAGTTGCTTTGCACCTGTATAGAGCGCCCGGTCTGCGTGCCTGATCAGTGCCAGTGGATCATCTGCATCTACCGGTGCCGTCGCAACCCCGATGCTAGCCGTGATCCTTACCATCTTCCGCCTGTCCTGACCATTGAGGGAATCATGAAGAAGGAATGGAGTATCTGCAATGTGCCGACGGACTTTTTCCGCTATCTGGAACGCCTCCTGATTTTCGACATCAGGCAGAAGGATCACGAACTCTTCACCGCCGTAACGGGCGACGGTCCCGGCGACGCCGATCAATTCCACGAGATGGTTCGAAAGTCCCTTCAGAATTTCATTCCCTCCCTGATGTCCATACGTATCATTGATGGTCTTGAAATGATCCAGGTCAAGCATGATAAGGGACAGGCACCGGCGCTGGCCGCTCTCCAGATAATTGAATTCCAGTGCGAGAAGATCTTCGAAGTACCGATAATTGTAAAGGTCTGTGAGGGCACATCGTTCGCTATTATGCTTGGTCATTTCATGATGACGCGCATTTTCCATGGCCACGCCGAAATAAGAGCAGAGAATATCCACAATCATGAGCTGCATTTTTTCATATGCCTTTTTCTTCGACGTCGCAAGAAGCAGGATCCCCCTAACTTTCTGATTCCTCACGATGGGGACGCACAGGACGCTTTCCACGTTTTCTGGCATGTAGCCCTGGGCAATATCCTGCCATTCTTTCTTAGACGTGAAGAGCATGGATTCGCCGCTGTCCCACACCCTGCCGCTGATGCCTTCCCCTTTCTTCAAAGGGGGCAGATCATTCGGCATGCGCCGGCCATTTTCCACCCTTCGGATCAAAACGAGATCCGGGTCATAGCAATCGAGGATGTATGCATACTCGACAGGGAGCGTAGAGGTTATTTTCTCGATGAAGATATCCAATACTTCACTCACCTTAAGCCTCTCCGTGAGCTGGTGACCAATTTCACCGGCTTTTTGTAAATAGAGATTGATTTTTTCAGAAGAATTATACAGCTTCATGATGATGACAAGACTTATGAACGGGACTCCAATTAAGAGAGAAGCATATCCCCCAATTTGGAAGGTAAGATAGTAAAAAGAGAGAGCAATAGGCATCATGATGAGGTTAGAAATGCCATCCCATATAAAGTCTTTGCTATAGAATGGGATCGATGCTTTGGCTATGTATTTCAAATAGCTAAACAGGAGGATCTGGTTAATAAGTACAGAAGCTACTTGATAGAAAAAGATTGGGATAATAAGGGTCTCTAAACCCATTGAACCGACGACCCCGCCTACTTCATAGAAAAGAAGGCCACTGAAAAAAGATACAAGGAAGAACATCGTGGAATTCAACGGTATCCGGTGCCAATCCTGTTTTGCCACTCTTAACCGGAATACAAAAGGGATGACCGACAGTTGCATGAGTAAAATTTCTATAAAAAGCCCGAATTGAATGAATGCGGCTAAGGCAACCCACTGAAAAAGGAAAATCATCGTACCATTTACAACAATCGGCAATAAAAGGATGACAGTAGAAAATACAACAAGACTAACGAGTGTTGCTTCATTTCCTTCTACATTCTCAGGTGGATAATGAATATAGGTGAAATATAAGCCTGCTGGTACAACAGCAAGCCAAATGATCACAAATAATACTTTTTTACTCAACGAAAGCGGCATGGCCATCCCTCACAATATTCTGATCTCTTGCTCATCTAGTTAAATAGTCACAAGTTTACGAATATTTTATCAGAGTACCCTATTAAAGTCACTTATTAATTCTATTATTTTCTAATTTTTTCAATAAATATGGTTTTACTTCCGATAAGAAGTAGAGTGATCCGGTGATGAGGAGGACTTCCACTTCCTTTGGAGTGGCAACATATTCATCCACAAAATGCTTCCAATCGCCTTCAACCGTTCCCCCGCCTGCCAGTTCGCGCAGTTCACTGCCGGAAGCAGCCCTCGGGAAGTCAAATTGCGTGAGAACCAGGTGATCGACGGCGGTTTTCAGCGGTTCGATCATCGGCTTCAAGTCTTTATCCTTGAGGGCGGCGAACAAACTGGATACACGCCTTCCTCGGAATCGCTCCTGAATTGTGGAGACGAGTGCCGCCACGCCTTCTGGATTGTGGGCGCCATCCAGGAAGATCAATGGGGTATCCGAAACCTTTTCCATCCTTCCAGGCCAGTACGCCTTCAGGAGTCCCCGTTTCACATGACCCGGATCAATCCGGAACCCATGTTCACCGAGAAGCCCAGCTACTTTTATGGATACGGCGGCATTTCGCACCTGATGCATCCCGATCATGGTCATATCGAACGATTCTGTAGCGCCACCCTCTTCATAGCGGAACCGTTCCCCGTCAGGTAAATGTTCCATGGAGACGGCCGAAAATCCTTCTCCCAATACGTGGAGTTGGCTATCTTTCTGTTCTGCTTGCTCAGAAATGACGGCAGCGGCTTCGGGTTGTGATACCCCCGATACGACCGGGACACCTGCTTTGATGATCCCTGCTTTTTCAAAAGCGATGTCCCCCAGTGAGTTCCCCAAGAACTGCATGTGGTCCATCCCGATGCTCGTAATGACGGAAACGAGTGGGGTGATGACGTTGGTGGAATCGAGTCTCCCTCCGAGTCCGACTTCCTCGAGTACGATGTCGGGTGTTTCATATTCGGCAAAATACAAGAAATTCATGGCCGTGATCACTTCGAATTCCGATGGTCCCCCCCATTCGGAATCCTCCATTTCCTCTGCAATCGGTTTTACGCGTTCGACGAGAGAAGTCAGGGCTTCATCGGATATCGGAACCCCGTTCATGCTGATCCGCTCATTGAATCTCTCGAAATACGGAGAAGTGAACGTCCCCACTGTGTAGCCCGCTTCCTGGAGCATATTCCGTAAGAAAGTGACCGTGGACCCCTTTCCATTCGTCCCTCCGATATGGACGGTCCGGATTGTTTGATGGGGGTTTCCAAGCTTCTCAAGAAGCTCCTCCATTCGCTGCAAACCGGGTTTGATACCGAGGCGCAAGCGTGAATGAATCCAACTTACCGCATCTTCATACTGCATCATACTGGTGGTCCTCCTTGTCTTCGTAAAGAAAAAGAGGGCTGATCGGTCATCAGCCCTCTTGTCTTTGCGGTGTGATTATACCGTCTTCAACTCTTCGATCCGGGCCTTAACCGTGGCCTGTTTCTCCAAGTAGTCCTGTTCTTTTGCTTTTTCTTCATCCACTACTTTTTGAGGCGCCTTGCTTATGAATCGTTCGTTGCTCAGCTTCCCTTGTACGCGTGATACTTCCTTCGTCCATTTGTCGAGCTCTTTCTCCAGGCGTGCGATCTCTTCATCGATGTTGATGAGGCCTGCAAGTGGAAGGAACAGCTCAACTCCCGTCACGACAGCTGTCATCGCTTTTTCAGGTGCAGATGCATCAGTGGATAGCTCAAGGGATTCCGGATTACAGAAACGCTCGATGTAGGCCGCATTCTTCTTAAGAACCGCAAGCGTTTCTTCATCTTTCGCCTTCAGCATGAGTTTGATCTGCTTGCTCATCGGCGTATTCACTTCTGCACGGATATTCCGTACCGCACGGATGATGTCCACGAGAAGCTTCATTTCTTCAGCAGCTGCATCATCCGTAAGGGCTGAATCGACTTCCGGCCAGGCAGCCACGGTGATGGATTCGCCTTCATGCGGCAGGTTCTGCCATATTTCCTCGGTAATAAACGGCATGAACGGGTGAAGAAGTCTCATCGTGTTGTCGAGAACATAGGCAAGGATCGAACGAGTCGTCTTCTTCGCGGCTTCGTCTTCCCCGTAAAGAGGCAGCTTCGCCATTTCGATATACCAGTCACAGAAATCATCCCAGATGAAGTTATAAAGGATGCGCCCCACTTCACCGAACTCATACTTGTCGGCAAGGCGTGTAACGGTTTCGATCGTCTCATTGAGACGGGTGAGGATCCATTTGTCTGCCACCGACTTTTCACCGGAAAGGTCGATTTCGTCATAGGTCATGCCGTCCATATTCATCAAGGCGAATCGGGAAGCATTCCAGATCTTGTTGGCAAAGTTCCAAACGGATTCCACCTTTTCGAAGGAGAATCTCAGATCCTGACCAGGCGAGCTTCCTGTCGAAAGGAAGTAGCGCAGGGCATCGGCTCCGTATTTCTCGATGACATCCATGGGATCGACGCCGTTTCCGAGGGATTTACTCATCTTGCGGCCATCGGCATCGCGCACGAGACCGTGGATCAATACGTCTTTGAATGGGCGTTCATTCGTGAATTCAAGTCCCTGGAAGATCATGCGGGATACCCAGAATCCGATGATGTCATAGCCCGTCACGAGGGTATTGGTCGGATAGTAGCGTTTGAAGTCCTCTGCTTCAAGATCCGGCCATCCCATTGTAGAGAACGGCCATAGCGCCGAGCTGAACCATGTATCCAGGACATCTTCCTCCTGCACCCAGTTTTCAAGATCTTCAGGTGCTTCATGGGCAACGTGGATCTCTCCTGTTTCCTTATGGTACCAAGCCGGGATGCGGTGACCCCACCATAGTTGACGGGAAATACACCAATCACGCGTATTCTCCATCCAGCGAAGGTAGCTCGTTTCGAAGCGGTCCGGAACGAAATTCACCTTCTCTTCCCCGTCCTGAAGCGTCACGGCTTTCTGGGCAAGGGGATCCATTTTCACGAACCATTGTGTGGACAGGTACGGTTCAACAACGGCTCCGCTTCGCTCAGAATGACCGACAGAGTGAAGATGCTCTTCGATTTTGAAGAGGACGCCGTCTTCCTGGAGATCTTTCACAATTTGCTTACGGCAGTCGAAACGGTCCATACCAGAGTACTTGCCGGCTTTTTCGTTCATGGACCCGTCTTCATGCATCACGAGAATGCGCTGCAGGTCATGGCGGTTGCCGATTTCGAAGTCATTCGGGTCATGGGCAGGTGTGATCTTCACTGCACCCGAACCGAATTCCATGTCCACATAGTCGTCTCCGACGATCGGGATCTCACGCCCTGTGATCGGAAGGATCACGGTTTTACCGATGAGATGCTTGTAGCGGTCATCTTCAGGGTGAACGGCAACGGCTGTGTCACCGAGCATCGTCTCAGGACGCGTCGTGGCGATTTCGATATGACCGGAACCGTCGCTCAATGGGTAACGCATGTGGTAGAAGGCACCTTGAACGTCCTGGTGGATAACCTCGATATCCGAAAGGGCCGTTTTCGTTGCCGGGTCCCAGTTAATGATGTATTCACCGCGATAAATGAGCCCTTTGTTGTAAAGGTCGACGAATACTTTACGTACGGCATCGGATAATCCTTCATCAAGGGTGAAGCGCTCACGGCTGTAATCGAGTCCGAGACCGACCTTCGCCCACTGCTCGCGGATATGGGAAGCATATTCTTCTTTCCAGTTCCATGTTTCCTCCACGAACTTTTCACGGCCGAGGTCATAGCGTGAGATGCCCTGATTTCGCAGCTTCTCATCTACTTTTGCCTGTGTCGCGATCCCCGCGTGGTCCATCCCCGGTAGCCAGAGGACGTCGTAGCCCTGCATACGCTTCATGCGAGTCAGAATGTCTTGAAGTGTCGTATCCCACGCATGACCAAGGTGAAGCTTTCCGGTTACGTTCGGAGGCGGGATGACGATGCTGTAAGGTTCTTTTCCTTCATCAGGTGTCGCTTCAAAGAACTTCCCATCGATCCACCACTTGTAGCGGCCATCCTCGATCGCCTTCGGATCATATTTTGTCGGCATTGATAATTCTTGATTTTCCATTGGTTTTCCTCCATTTCGTGCATGCATGCGGGCCTTTGATACACATAAAAAGATCCCCCGTCCTATAAAAAAGGACGAAGGATCTCTCATTCGCGGTACCACCTTAATTCCCGGGTTTCCCCAGGCTCTCAAAGACCCATAACGGCTTTTCACCGGTTCCCACTACTAAAAGTTCACGGGAACTGCTCTCAGGCGACATTCCATTGTCTTGGCATGGAAGACTCTCAGCTTATGCCTCCCTCTCTGAATGCCAGGTTCAACGTACTCTTCCTGTTCATTGCATTTACATGTTATATAGTTATTTATTATAGTATAAGATTTGATTCAGGTTCGTCAATCATTATCGCCCATTTCGCCGTAAAATATTCATCAGAAGGCCCGTCTGACACCATTTCCCTCCCCCTTCATAGGATAAAGTAGTGAAATCACCCAGGAAAGAGAGTGACCGGTATGAAGAAATTCAGCTCCCATACCCAGCCCCCCTGGCTGAGGAACACCCGCGCCATATGTAAGCAATTCATCGTCCCCTTCACCATATTCCAAGGGATACGGACGATCCTGATCCCATCCACGTTCGACGTCCTTTTACTGACCCTCTTCCTTGCGATAGCCGCTGCCATCTATTTCGACTGGATATAAAAACAAAGCCCCGGATCCTGTCCGGGGCGTTTCTTATGAAGAGGATGCTTCTTCTGCTTCTTTTTTCTGCCGTTCCATTTCATCCAGCCGCATGACCACGTACTCTGTATTTTTCAGAAGCCAATAGTGACGCTGAAGCTTCTTCAGTGATTTGCGCTCATTGCGTTTATGCTTCGGGGTATGGAAATATTTCTCCACCACGGCGATCACGGAGCTCGGATAGGCAAGATAGCTCATGAACAGCTGTCGCTCCTCATTCCGGACGGCAAAATGATGAAAATAGGTCGTGAGCCATTCCACGCATTCTTCATAATACTTCGGATACGTCTTCAGCGTCCTTGACAGGAACGGGAGGAGGTCATGGAAGGGGGAGGCGACCTTGGACTGCTCGAAGTTGTGAAAATACCCCATCCCCCTGTCATCATATAGGAAGTGCTCGGAAGACACCTTCCCGTGGGTGATGACCGTCCGAACTTTCTCGAGCTCCTTCGTTTCCTCATACCACTCATCAAGCATCTTTCTCGAAAACTTCAACGCCTGCGACGCATCTTTATAATACATACAGTAATGGTATTGAAACGGCGACATATATGTGACCCGCTCACATGTATCGATATACTCATCGAGGAACTGCTGTTCTTTCTCCCATCGTGTGGTAAGCAACTCGTAGTGGGATTCCCTCTCTTCTTTATCGATCTTCACGTCTTGGGAGGAGAGGGTATGAAGGCGGGCAAGCTCCCTGAACAGCTTCTGATGCTTCTCGAAGCGGTCTTCCCTGTCCTGATTGATGAGCCAGGGCATCACGTAGAACAGACTGCCTTCATTCCACACCGCATAGCGGCCGTCAAGCGTAGGATAAATCGGCACGATGCGGTTATAGCCCCTTTGGAAAAGGGTCTGGATGTTGCGGACGAAATCCACCCCGTTTTGAGGAGAGAGTTTTTTGACGGCAAGAGTCCCTTTATTCGAAAACACCTTGGAGATCTTACCGAAGCTCTCGACAAAATAAGGTTCGACGCCATATGGCTGGAGTACGGGCCTCAATGCTTCCAGGGGTTGTTCCATGTTAATCACCTTCTGCCTGTATACTCTAAAAAAGCCGGACCAACCCTAACGCGTCAGTCCGGCTTCCCTTGCACCCTTACCTAAAAGCGGGCTCCTCAGGCGGGATATACAGCACTTGACCGCCGTACACGTCCTGATTGGCCTCAAGCTGATTCACCCTCAGCAGCTGCGGGATCGTCAGTTCATACTTCTCTGCGATGGAATCAAGGGTATCCCCATCCTGGACGATGCATACCCGAAGCGTGGCACCCCGCTCCTCTTCCTTCCGGGCAAAGAAATCCGTAAGGGAGATCGATTCATATTTCTTCTTCTTGCCTTTGGTTTTTTTCGCCGCTTCGACCTCGGAGCTTGAAGAAGATTCCTCCTCTTCCTCTTCTTCTGCCTCCATGACCTCTTGGACGGGAAGTTGAACCGGAGGCTGGACCGACTCCTGCGCGTAGTGCTGATAAGACTGATCCTCTGAGGATTCACTGAGCTCGTGCTCCGGGAGTTCAAACACCTTCTCGCTTCTCATCGCTTCGGGTTCAGGGAACGATTCATACTGGATCTGGACCGGGATTTCTTCCTCTTCAGGCGTGACCCTTCCTTCAAGAACGAAAGGTTCCGTTTCCTCCTGCTCCTCCTCATCTTCCACTTCATCATAGACAGGAGAGAGGGAGAAAACATCATATTCTTCTTCCCGAGGAGGCTCCTCAACGTAATCAGGTACGACCGTCTCCATCGTCACATCCGCTGCTTCTTCCGCCTCCACTTCTTCCATTGTGTCGACGGCACGGTACATCGGTTCATACAGCTCTTCTTCGACAGGCGTCTGCACCTGCTGTTCACCGAAGATCCCTGTGATGGTCAGGTCGGCATTCAGCCTGATGCAGGCATTTTCAGGCACGGCATAATCGAATGCTTCCACATATACATCGATGTCTTCCAGATTCTCGATCCGGTTTTTCGGGATCGTTACATCCACCGGGAAACAATGAATGAACTCGAGCTCCCCTTTCTCACGGCTTTCCACCATCTGGACGTACTTTCCACTCGCCTCCAGGATTTCATCCACCTCATAGGCTTCATCATCATCCCTCACCGAGGACGGAAGGTATTCACCGGATAGATCCAGGCTACCTCTGATGAGGATATACTGCTCTTGTTCTTGTATCGTTATATGTGGATCTAAGGAGATGGATAATAACTCTTCAACTTCCTGTCCTTTTTTAAACCAAATTGATTCTTCCAGGGAAAATCGTAGACTCGATTGCTGCGACAAAGAAATTCCTCCTTTCATTAAGCAAAGAAATAACAAACAATGCCATTATCACTATATGGGCTTCCCTGAAAGAATATGATACTGTTTGTGAAGTTCCGGAAATTCCGAAAGCTCCTTTTCATAAATACTGATTGCACGGTAGAGGTTCAAGAGGAAATGGCATTTGTGCTTTTCTTTGAGATGACGCCAAGTGAAGTCATTTGTCCCTATTCTCGCTGCAAGACACTCCATCCATGCAGAAAAAAGCAGATTGCACCTCCCATTAAATAATGGTAAATTTAAACAAAAGAATGAAAGTTTGAGCGGAGGATCTTTTTGAATAAACCATTCTTATTTTTTCAGTTGATATTGTCATTGGGGATTTTTTCATACACCTTTTTCACCTTCGGCTGGGCAGCGAGTTACTTGATGCTGGAGGACAATTGGAGTGAAATGCTCATATTCAGCAAAGACGCCATGACCCCACAGGATATTTCCGAACTTGATAAACTGATCTACGGGTTCCAGCATGCCCCACTGGTAGTGACAATTCTGATGATGGTAAGTTTCTTGTATGCACTCTTCCTGATCGTCATAATCCTCAGGCGAATCCTTCTCACTAAGTATCAATCCACAAATTAAGCATCATGACGGTCCCGCATCCAATGTGACTCACCACCATATATCCCATGTAACCAAACCGTTCAAGGATTGTGGCATGAGGAATGAATTTTACATAAAAAATAACCGCCCGCGCCATGCGGACGGTACTTTTCACTACAGCGATTTTTTAGAAATATACCAGTCTATATACTCGATCCCCTCTTCATTCGCACGTTCTGCGGCCTCCTCCTGTGTCTCAGGTGGAGAGACCACGACTTTGTCACCCGGCTCCCAGTCGGCAGGGGTTGATACACCATGTTCATCCGTCGCCTGCAGGGCTTGGACGAGACGCACGATTTCCTTCATATTGCGTCCTGTAGTGAGAGGGTAATAGATGATGGAGCGAATCGTCTGACTGCTGTCGATCACGAAGACTGCCCGGCTCGTCTCGACCTGGCTCTCCCCAGGCATGATCATGCCATATTTCATGGCTACCTCCCTGTCCAGATCGGCAATGATGGGAAATTCGATGGTTATATCGAAGTTTTCCTCAATGCTTCTGATCCAAGCAATATGGGACGATACACTATCCACGCTAAGCCCCAACAGGTCGGTATCCATCTTTTGCAGTTCAGGGTAAATCTCCTGGAATGCGACGAACTCTGTCGTGCATACAGGGGTAAAGTCCGAGGGATGAGAAAACAATACCACCCACCTCCCCCTGTAATCAGACAAGCTGACGTTCCCCCTGCTCGTGGCGGCCGTGAATCCAGGTGCATCGTCACCGATACGCGGCATGGTATATTCCTGAGTTTCTGTAGAGCTTCCTTCCATTGTATCTGCCTCCCTATCTTCTGATTACAAGTACTGTACCACCTCACACATGGCATCAATCGCCATCGCCAGAAAATGGAACGAAAGTAGGATGAAACCTGCTTCAATCAAAAATAGGGTGCGAAAAAAGGGACCATTTCAATACGAATACCAATCCGTATAGATTTTTTATCCCGCTTATGATTTCCGTTCAAAACTTCACTTTTCGCAGGTAGCCCTTGAGCCTCCTCGGCATGCCTGCGGGGAGCCACTCTTCCCGCAGAAATCTTCGTCTTGCACTCCAATCAACCGCTGGATCCATTGAAATGGTCAAGTGCATGAACCAAATAAAAAACCCGAACGATTTTGCCTGATCGCAAAATCGTTCGGGTTAATCTATGACTGAAACACGGTTGTCCCAGACTCTTTACTGACTTACTTTTGTTGAATCTTCTTGAAAGCCGCTTCTGCCGCTTCAAGGGTCTTGTCGATATCCTCGTCACTGTGTGCAGTAGACAAGAATAATCCTTCGAACTGAGAAGGCGGGAGGAAGACACCATTGTGGGCCATCTCACGATAATAGTTCGAGAACATCTCAAGATCGGATGACTTGGCTCCTTCATAATTGGACACTTCTTCATCGGTGAAGAACAATCCGATCATGGAGCCGGCGCGATTGATCGTATGAGGGATATCATATTTCTCAGCAAGACGGCTCAACCCATCTTGAAGTCGATCGGCAATGCGTCCGAATTCCTCATAGCTCTCAGGTGTGAGCTGCTTCAATGTCTCAAGTCCAGCTGTCATGGCAAGAGGGTTTCCGGAAAGCGTACCCGCCTGATAGATCGGACCGCTAGGAGCGATTTGCTCCATGATTTCCGCTTTACCACCGTACGCACCGACTGGAAGACCTCCACCGATGACTTTACCAAGGCAAGTCAAGTCAGGTGTGACGCCAAAATACCCTTGTGCACAGTTGTATCCGACACGGAACCCGGTCATGACCTCATCGAAGATCAAAAGGGAGCCGTACTGCTCTGTTACTTCCCTGAGTCCTTCAAGGAAACCGGGTTTCGGAGGGACAACCCCCATATTCCCGGCAACAGGTTCCACGATCACGCCGGCGATGTCATCACCGAACTGTTTGAACGCATAGCGGATGCTGTCAAGGTCGTTATACGGAACGGTGATGGTATTCTTCGCAATCCCTTCAGGAACACCAGGACTGTCTGGAAGACCGAGTGTGGCGACACCGGACCCCGCTTTGATAAGGAGGGAATCGCCATGGCCGTGATAGCAGCCTTCAAACTTCAGGATCTTATTGCGTCCGGTGTACCCGCGTGCGAGGCGGAGGGCACTCATGGTCGCCTCCGTACCCGAAGAAACCATCCGGACGACTTCGATACTCGGGACACGCTCGATGACGAGGTTCGCCAGTTCGTTTTCGATCTCGGTAGGTGCACCGAAGCTAGTTCCATTTTCGGCTACCTTCTTGATTGCTTCCACTACGCGGTCGTTAGCGTGTCCAAGGATCAGCGGTCCCCAGGAAAGGACATAATCGATGTAGTCATTCCCATCGATATCGTAGATTTTGGAGCCCTTACCACGTTCCATGAAAATGGGATCCATGTCAACGGATTTAAATGCACGTACCGGACTGTTCACTCCGCCCGGCATCAATTTTAATGCCTCCTGAAAGGCTTGCTTTGATTTTTCATACGATCGCATCGTTCCATTCCTCCCGTTCCAATTAAGATTCAGATAACCATCTTGCTGCGTCTTTGGCATGATAGGTGACGATCAAGTCGGCTCCTGCGCGCTTCATGCTCACCAATTTCTCCATGACGATGCCTTTCTCGTCGATCCAGCCGTTTTGTGCGGCCGCTTTGACCATGCTGTATTCACCACTCACGTTATAGGCGACAACAGGGGCATTGAAGCGATCCTTCACATCACGCATGATATCAAGATACGAAAGGGCAGGTTTAACGATAAGGAAATCGGCACCTTCCTCTATATCCGACTGCGCTTCCCGTAATGCTTCCAGGCGATTCGCCGGATCCATCTGATACGTCCTGCGGTCTCCGAATTGAGGAGTTGAATGGGCAGCATCACGGAACGGACCGTAGAAGCTGGATGAATATTTCACGGCATAGGACATGATGGGAACATCGGTGAAGCCCGCTTCATCGAGACCGTGACGGATCGCTGCTACAAATCCGTCCATCATATTGGACGGTGCAATGATATCGGCACCCGCTTCTGCCTGGCTGACAGCCGTTTTCGCAAGCAGGTCAAGAGTCGGATCATTAAGGATCTTCCCGCCTTCGACGATGCCGCAGTGACCGTGGCTCGTGTATTGGCACAGGCATGTATCTGCAACCACCACGATTTCCGGGTAGCGCTCCTTCACGAACCGGGTCGCCTGCTGGACGATGCCGTGATCATGGTAGGCCTGTGAGCCCACTTCATCTTTTTCGGCAGGGACGCCGAAGAGGATGATGGATTTGATACCAAGGGAGACGATCTCGTCCATTTCGGCTTGGAGATTGTCCAAGGATATATGATAGACATCCGGCATGGAAGGGACAAGACGGCGGATGTTCTCCCCTTCTACAACGAATAGTGGGTAGATAAGATCTTCTTTCCGCAAATGCGTCTCCCTCACAAGCGCACGCATGTTTTCGGTTTGACGCAGGCGGCGGTGACGATTGAATTGTAATTCAGACATAGTGTAACCCTCCTAAAGGAAATCAGTCGTGCTGTTGGATATAGGTTTTAATGGCTTCTACCATTTCATTTACAGTATAAACCTTTGGGCTGATTTTTACATGTAATCCGTACTGTTCGGCCGTTTCTTTTGTGATCGGACCGATACAGGCCATGGGGACGCCCTCGATGAAATGCCCGAGGGAATGGGATTTGACCACCTTCATGAAGTGATGGACGGTGGACGAGCTTGTGAATGTGATGATATCCGCTTCCTTCCGTTCAAGGACATGTTTAAGGATATCACCGCTCTCCTCGGGAAGCACCGTCTCATAGACGATCCATTCGTGACACGTCATTCCGGAACGATTCAGCTCCTCGCTGATCACGTTCCGGGCGAGGTTGCCTTTTGGCACAAGGACCTTGGCATTCCCGTCCATCGCTTGAATGAACTCACTGGCGAAGGCATCACCCGTGTATTCCGTTGGAATGAAATCAATCGGGATTCCCCGTTTTTCACAATAATAGGCGGTCTTCTCCCCGACAGCTGCACATCTCACTTCCAAAGCCGACAGGGAGACACCCATGCGGTCCATCGCCTCCAGGAAGAAATGAACCCCGTTCTTACTTGTGAAGAGAATCCAATCGTATGTATGTAGGGAACCCCCCCATTCTTTCTCCGAGGGATCGATCCGGGCTTCGAACTTCAAGAGGGGCACCACAACCGGGATGCCCCCTTCCGCTTGAATCCTTGAAGCCGTTTCACTGGCCCCGGACTGACCGCGGGTGATGAGGACCTTTACACCATCTAAAGGCTTACCCCCGCTCATTACTGGTCAAGCTCCTCTTTCACCTGGTCGATCAGCGCCTTGGCACCTTGATTCGTCAAACTTTCAGCCACTGCCTCACCAAGCTCCTCTGGGTCATGGCCGACAATGTACTCCTTGTAGATCGTCTGCCCATCTGGTGAAGCTACAAGACCGGTGAGAGCGATGGATCCGTCGGGCTTTTCTTCCGCAAAACCGGCGATCGGAACCTGGCACCCGCCTTCCATCTTATGAAGGAACGCACGCTCTGCCGTGACCGTCCTGGTCGTTTCCCCGCAGGCAAACTGCTCGAGGAGCGCCAAGAGCTCTGAATCACTCTCTCTGCACTCGATGGACAATGCCCCTTGGCCAACAGCCGGAAGGCAAAGATCGGGATCGAGGAACTCTGTTACCACGTCCCTGGTCCACCCCATGCGTGATAGTCCGGCCGCTGCCAGGATGATGGCATCATATCCATCTGTTTCGAGCTTTGAGAGGCGTGTGTCGATATTCCCACGGATCCATTTGATTTCAAGGTCCGGTCTGACGGAAAGAAGCTGGGCTCCGCGGCGAAGGCTGCTTGTCCCAATAATGGATCCGGACGGCATATCCTTCAGGCGCACATGATTTTTGCTGATGAAGGCGTCGCGGAAATCCTCACGCTCCGGGATGCATCCGATGGTCAGTCCTTCCGGTAGGACCGCAGGCATATCTTTCATACTGTGAACGGCCATGTCGATCTCACCGTCGAGCATCGCCTGCTCGATTTCCTTAACGAAAAGACCTTTTCCCCCGACTTTAGATAGGGTGACATCAAGGATGCGGTCTCCCTTTGTGACGATTTCCTTCAGCTCGAAATCGAATGAAGGATCGAGTGCCTTCAGTTGGTCGATCACCCAATTGGACTGGGTGAGTGCTAGTTTACTACGTCTAGAGCCTACAATGATTTTTCTCATAATGACCTCCCCAAAAACTTAAGAATACCAGAAATGGAATGATGACAGTCTGCTTCCCAGGAAGAAGTTGATCAAGATAATCAGGAAGGCTGCCACATTCAGGAGTGCTAGGTTCTTGCCGAATACATTTTTCTTCAGTCGCAGATAGAGGAAGATCCCGTATAGAATGAGGAGGATGAATGAGCCGATGATTTTCGGATCATACCAGACAAAGTCCGGAAGCCGTATATATGCCCACTGCAGCCCCAAGATGAGACTGAGGAGGAGCATGGCCACCCCGATGGCATTCAGTATGTACGAAAACATCTCAAGCCTCGACAGATCCGTGATCCTCCAAAGCCGCTGCCCCCACTTCTTCTCCTTCAGCAATTTGAACTGCAAAAGGTAAAGGAGGGAAAAGACGAATGACAGGGAAAACGCTCCATAAGAGAGGATCGCCATCGTAATATGGATGAGGAGCAGTTCCGATACCAGCTGCTCCGCCATGGCCTGAGATTCGATCTGCACGGGTGCGAACGTATGGATCGCCATGATGATGAATCCTAGGATATTGGTAAAGAAGACGATGAAATCGACGCGGAGGAACCGGTTGATCACCAGCGACAGGGTGATCAGGATCCATGCGTAGAAATATAACCCCTCAAATATCGTAAGGACCGGAAATCTTCCTGTGTCCATCATATAGAGAAATAAAAAAATTGTTTGAAGGACCCAAACAATCGCAAGGAGCCAGAAGGCCACTGTGTTGGCCTTCCGGTTTTTGTTTAAAAAATCGATGAAGTAAAAAAGAATGCTAATGGCATAAAGGACGATCATCAGTTCATGCAGTCTGGTCATCGTTTGTTCAAACATAGACTCCAACCCTCCTTAAAATTGAAAAGAAGGTTGCGGTGATAGCGAGTGACTGCTCTCATTCTTTTCTTCCGACTCTTTGGCCTGTTTCTGTTGGAGCACCTGCTCTTTGATGTTGAAGATATCGATGAACAGATCCAGTTTTTCTGATGCGTCAGATTTCCCGGCGAATTCCTTCGCCTGGAGGATCGGATCCTTCAGCAGCTGGTTGATGATGCTCTTTGTATGCTTATTGAGCACCTTGCGCTCACGGTCGGTAAGATTCGGCATCTTGCGCTCGATGCTGACCATCGTTTCGGCCTGGATCGACAGGGCTTTCTGACGAAGAGCGGATATGACCGGAACGACGCCCAGCATATTGAGCCACTCTTTGAAAGCGAGGATTTCCCCTTCGATCATGATTTCAATCTCCTCGGCGGCTTTTTGACGCTCGGCCAGATTGGCTTCGACGATGTCTTCGAGGTCATCGATATCATAGAGGAAGACGCTCTCGAGTTCCGCAATGGACGGATCGAGATCACGAGGCACGGCGATGTCCACCATGAAGAGGGGACGGCCTTTCCTCATGCGCTCCACATGGGCCATTGTTTCCTTCGAAAGGACAAAATCCTTCGATCCGGTAGAACTGATCAGAATATCGGCTTCAACGAGGGAGCATTGGAGCTCCTGCAGCGTCTTCGCCTGTCCATCGATCTTACCGGCAAGTGCTTCGGCTTTTTCGAACGTGCGGTTGATGATGGTGATCTGTGTTGCACCGCTTCCCTGAAGGTTCTTGATGGCCAGTTCCCCCATCTTTCCTGCACCTAGGACAAGGACGTTCTTTTTGTTGAGGCTGCCGAATACTTTCTTGGCAAGCTCGACGGCCGCATAGCTGACGGATACGGCGTTGGACCCGATCTCGGTTTCGGCATGGCCTTTTTTCCCGAGAGTGACGGCCTGTTTGAATAGATGATTGAAGACCGTACCGGTCGCTCCCGCCTCTTGTGCAAGAAGGAAGCTTGAGCGGACCTGCCCAAGAATCTGCGTTTCACCGAGAACCATGGAGTTGAGGCCGGTAGCCACCTTGAAGAGATGTTCCACCGCTCCCTCCTGTTCATAAATGAACAAATAAGGGGAGAATTCCTCTTTATCTATATCAAACCATTTGGATAAGAAATCTTTAATATAATAGCGGCCTGTATGAAGCTGATCGACCACCGCATATACTTCCGTGCGGTTGCATGTGGAAACAATCACATTTTCCAGGATGCTTTTTTTCTCCTTCAGCGCCTTCATGGCCGAAGCAAGATCAGTTTCATTAAAAGATAGTCGTTCACGAATCTCTACAGGGGCCGTTTTATAATTTAAACCAACTACGATTGTATGCATAAGTGCGTGACACCCCCAAATTAAAATCATTCTTATTATAACATGTCCTACTGCATCACTCAGGATAAAATGTGAACAGAAAATGAATCCTATGTTTGCCATGGAAAGCTGATTGCTTGAAACTTACCCATGGTTTGATTTACTGTATAATTGGGTTCTTCTTTCAATCTGAAAGCATTTACATTCCGTTGCAAAAAAGACGGACTTTCGACAAGTCCCACCTATGTAGAGTATCAAATCACACTATAAGAATCAAGTGAGTGAATCACGAAAAACAGTCATTCCATAAGACGGAGGAACCATATGAAGCAACAACGGATCTTCCCCGGAGTCATCCTCCTGGGATTCGGTGCCTACTTCTATCTTCAACAGGCGCATATCATCTTATTCAGCGAATTTTTCACCTGGCCGACCCTGCTCATGATTGTAGGCATCGCCTTTCTGGCTCAAGGGTATGTCGGGAAGGACCATGAAGCGATCCTCCCTGGGACCATCCTCGTTGGATTCGGCCTGCACTTCCATCTCGTCAACCGGATGCCCGTCTGGCCGGATCACATGGGCGTATTCGTCCTGATCCTCGCCCTCGGCTTCCTTCTGCGCTATCAGAAGACGGGCACAGGCATGTTCCAGGGAGGGCTATTCCTCATCCTGTCGATCCTCATGCTGTTCTCAGATCGAACAGCCGGTTGGTTCGGCTTCCTTGGAGGAAAGGTCGGTTCCATCGTCAGCCTGTGGCCGTTCGTCCTCATCCTCATAGGGGCGTTCCTTCTCTTCTTCAAGAGGAAGTAAGCGTACGTACATAAACACGATCCGTGTAGATCCGTTATGCCGCTCATGATTACCGTGCAAGACTACACTTACCGTGGGTTAGCACGTGAGCCTCTTCGGCAGGCCACATCAGCTCCTCCCCGCAGGGGTCTTCGTCTTTTACGCCAGTCCACCGCAGGAAACGTGGTCATGAAACAATGAAAAGAGGATGAGACAAAACTAAAAGAGGCCCCTTTAATGCCGAACCCAATCAGTATAGGATCTTAATACCGCTCATGATCTCCGTGCAAGACTTCGCTTTCCGCGGGTAGCCCGTGAGCCTCCTCGGCACGCCTGCGGGGTCTCACATCAGCTACTCTTCCCGCAGGAGTCTTCGTCTTGCACTCCGATCAACCGCTGGAAACGATGTAATTTATAAACGAATTTAAAACCCGAATCATTTGCTTTATCGTAGGCAAATGATTCGGGTTTTACTATGACTAAAACATGTTTGTCTCAGCCTCTATACTATGACTAGCGTTATTCTCCCAGCATTCTCTTATAATACCGCATCAAGGAATGCCTTTGTCCTCTCCTCTTTAGGTGAACCGAACATTTCCTCGGGATGCCCGACTTCGACGATCCGTCCGTCGTGCATGTAGACGACCCAGTCGGCCACCTCCCTTGCGAATCCCATCTCATGAGTGACGACAATCATCGTCATCCCCTCGTGGGCAAGCTGCTTCATCGTGGCCAGAACCTCGCCGACCAATTCGGGATCAAGAGCAGAGGTGGGTTCATCGAACAGCATGATATCAGGCTTCATGGCGAGGGCCCTCGCAATGGCCACACGCTGTTTCTGCCCTCCGGAGAGCTTCGATGGATAAACCCCTTCCTTATCGGCAAGTCCGACTTTTTTTAAAAGTTCCTTTGCTGACTTCCTTGCTTTGTCACGGTCCATCCTTTTCACATGGACTGGTGCTTCCATGACATTCTCAAGGACCGTTTTATGGGGGAACAGATGGAAGTGCTGAAAAACCATCCCCACTTTCTCACGGATCTTGTTCAAATCATGCGTCTTCTGATCGATGTCGTCACCCTCAATGACGACTCTCCCCCCATCCTTCAGTTCAAGGAAGTTGAGGCAGCGCAGCAGTGTACTCTTACCTGATCCGCTTGCTCCGATGAGACAGACGACGTCGCTTTCATTCACGCTCATATCAATATCTTTCAAAACATGGAGATCACCGAACGATTTATTCAATTTCTCCACCTTGATCATCTCTTTACTCATGAGTATCCCCCCTTAATCACTTACCGATAGTCGTTTCTCAATGATGTTGACAATGATTGTAAACACGAATACTAGTACAAGGTAGTAAATCGCGACAACAAGCAGGTACGTCATATAATCGAAATTATTGGAGCCGAGCGTCGTCGCTACGCTGAATAGTTCGTACATACCGATGAATGAAGCTAGAGATGAGTCCTTCACGGCGATGATGAACTGATTCCCGAGTGGCGGGAGGGCCCGTTTGAACGCCTGCGGGAGGATGATCCTCCTCATGGTCAGGCTCATGGACATCCCGAGGGAACGCCCTGCCTCCATCTGGCCGCGATCCACCGACTGGATCGATCCCCTGAAGATCTCTGCGATATACGCCCCGTTGTGGAACGCAAGCCCCAGTGCAACCGCCCAGAAGCTCGGAAGGTTGATTGAGGTGAGGCCATAGTAGAAGATGAAGATTTGGACGATCAATGGGGTCCCCCGGACGACGAAAATATATAAGTCCGCGATATACTGGAGGATTTTCACAGGTGAAATCTTTAAAAAGGCGAAAAACAACCCGATGACGATGGCAATGAGTACCGCGATGGCGGTGAGCTGAAATGTGAGCAGCATCCCCTTCAGGAAGATGGGGTATGTGTCGATTACGATCTTCAAAAAATCCATATGCTTTCCTCCCGGCTGTTTCATTTAAAAGACGGATGCGCATGAACTGCGCATCCGTCCCACGCTTACGCTTTACTCACTTGGATCTGTCGTAATATCTGAGTCAAAATATTTTTCACTGATTTTCTTCAGCGTTCCATCGTCCCTCAGTTTTTCGAGGGCGGCATTGATCTCTTTCAAGAGCTTGGGATTATCCTTACTCACGGCGATAGCCTGTTCACTCCGTCCGAGGAGCTCCTTCGCATCCAGCTTCATTCCAGCCGAAATCGCTTCCTTACCGGTGACAAAGTCCGTTATGACAGCATCATGCTTGCCCTTGCTCAATGCTTCCAGTGCGACGACATCACTATCGTACTGCGGTATATTATCAGTGACGGCTTCTGCTTCCTTGGCGTAGGATGAACCTTTGGAAACCGCGATTTCTTTTCCTTTCAGATCGTCGAGCGTTTCGACGTCACTATCAGGCCTCACGAAAATCTGTGGCCCGGAATAATAATACGGTGTCGAGAAGTCGACTTCTTTGGCACGATCCTCCGTGATGGTGTGTGAAGCGACTGCTGCATCGAATCGTCCGGATTTTACGCCTTCCACGATCCCGGCGAATTTAAATTTCTTCTGATCAGGTTTAAGTCCCAGCTCCTTGGCGACGGCTTCCGCCACGTCGATGTCGAAGCCTTCCATCTTCCCTTCGCTATTCGTATAGCTGAAAGGCTTGAATTCACCAGATGCAGAGAAGGTGAAGGTATCCGCTTTTACGAGGTCGGCCCCGCCTTCGGTTGTTGCCTTTGAACCACATGCCGTGAGCATCACGGCGAGTGCAATGAAAAGCGTCAGTCTTGTCCAAATTTTCACGTGTATACGTCCCCCTCTTTTTTTCACTACTCTGAATAATTGTATCAACAATAAATAATATTCACAAAATTCAAATATCATGATATCATTCCATTTTTTACCCTATACTAACTTGAGATAAACCCACCTTCTGTAAAGACAAGTATCCGCCCGGATCCTTTAGGATGCTTTATATCCCTCGCCCCCATTAGTGCTTATTGCCTCTCTCGGGATTGAAAGTGGAGCTATTATACTAGGACATTTAGATGGATGTCGTATCCCTTTCATATATTTGAGCAATTATGTAAAAAACGCCTGGGTATCAGGCGATTACACCTTCTACTCAAGCGCTTCAAATAAAACTCTAAAAAAAAGCGATCCGGGATCAAATCCGGACCGCTTTCGATTTACTTATATCGTGCTCTGATGGCATCCCATGCCGTATCTTTCCCGAGTCCTGTTTCAGAAGAGAAGAGGACGCATTCGTCGCCTTCTTCCATCTTCAACGTATCACGGGTGATTTTGAGATGCTTCTGCCACTTGCCCTTAGGGATTTTGTCGGCCTTGGTGGCGACGATGATGCAAGGGATTTCGTAGTGCTTGAGGAATCCGTACATCATGACGTCATCATTGGTCGGCGGATGCCTGAGGTCGACGATGAGGAGGACGGCCTTGAGTTGATCTCGGGACGTGATATACGTTTCGATCATCTTGCCCCAGGCTTCCCTCTCCTTCTTCGATACCTTCGCGAATCCATATCCGGGAACATCCACATAGTAGAGGGTCTCTTCGATTTTATAGAAATTCAACGTTTGGGTTTTACCCGGCTTCGATGAGATCCTCGCCATGCTTTTGCGGCCGATCATCTTGTTGATGAAAGAGGACTTCCCGACGTTGGAACGCCCCGCCAGGGCAAACTCCGGAAGATCACCTTCCGGGTACTGCTCTGGCCTGACGGCACTGATCACTAGCTCAACTTGATTTACTTTCACTTCTTTTCACCTACTAATGCTTTCTCTAACACTTGATCGATATGGGAAACGAGGATGAAGGTCAATTCTTCACGGACGCTTTCCGGTATATCGTCGATATCTTTTTCATTGTCCTTCGGCAGGATCACGGTCTTGATCCCGGCACGGTGTGCGCTGAGGGTTTTTTCTTTGAGTCCACCAATCGGGAGGACCCTCCCCCTCAAGGTCATTTCCCCGGTCATGCCGACTTCGCGGTCCACATACTTACCCGTGAGGGCCGATACCAATGCCGTCGTGATCGTGATGCCGGCAGAGGGTCCATCCTTCGGCACGGCGCCTTCAGGAACATGGATATGAATGTCGTACTTCTCATGGAATTTTTCATCGATTCCAAGGGTTTTCGTATTCGAACGGACGAAGCTGAAGGCCGTCTGGGCCGACTCCTTCATCACATCTCCAAGCTTCCCTGTGAGGACAAGCTTGCCTTTACCTGGTGCCAGGGAGACTTCGATCTGAAGCGTGTCTCCACCTACAGAGGTGTACGCAAGTCCGGTGGATACGCCCACCTGATTCTCAAGCTCCGCCTGACCGTAGCGGAATTTTTTCTTGCCGAGGAATTCCTCGATGTTCTTGGACGTGATCGTCACGCGTTTCTTGCTTCCGGAGACGATGATCTTCGCCGCTTTTCGGCAGATGGCCGCAAGCTGACGCTCAAGGCTCCTGACGCCCGCTTCACGCGTGTAGTAACGGACGATATCCACGAATGCCTCATCCTTAAGCTGCAGCTTGGATTTCGTCAGTCCATGGTCACTGAGCTGCTTCGGCAATAGATGATGTTTGGCGATATTCACTTTCTCTATCTCAGTATAACCTGCAATCGTGATGATTTCCATACGATCGCGAAGTGGTCCCGGAATCGTGGAAAGATCATTGGCAGTTGCAATGAACATGACCTTGGAAAGATCATAGGTTTCTTCTATATAATGATCACTGAAATTGGCGTTCTGTTCAGGGTCCAGCACCTCTAGCATAGCACTGGATGGATCCCCACGGAAATCACTGCTCATCTTGTCGATTTCATCAAGAAGGAAGACAGGATTCACCGTTCCGGCTTTCTTCATGCCGCGGATGATCCGGCCCGGCATGGCTCCGACGTACGTACGGCGATGACCACGGATCTCTGATTCATCACGCACGCCACCAAGGGATACCCGGACGAAATTGCGCCCGAGGGATTCGGCCACAGACCTGGCGAGACTGGTTTTACCGACGCCAGGAGGGCCTGCAAGACAAAGGATCGGTCCTTTCAGGGAGCGTGTGAGCTGCTGGACGGCAAGGTACTCAAGGACACGCTCTTTCACTTTTTCCAGTCCGTAATGATCCCGGTCGAGGATCATTTCAGAACGGTTGATATTGAGCTGGTCTTCTGTTTCCTTCGTCCATGGAAGGGAAACGAGCCATTCAATGTAGTTGCGGATGACGGAGCTTTCAGCAGAGCTAGAAGGCACCTTTTCATAGCGCGCAAGCTCCTTCAAAGCAGTCGCTTCAATGTCTTCCGGCATGCCTGCTTCTTCGATCTTCATCGTAAGGTCTTCCACTTCGCCGGTCTTGCCTTCCTTATCACCGAGCTCCTTCTGGATTGCCTTCATCTGCTCGCGCAGATAGTATTCCTTCTGAGTCCGTTCCATGGAGCGTTTGACGCGCTGGCCGATCTTTTTCTCCAATGAAAGGACTTCCTTCTCATTGTTGATGATCTCGATCACCATCTGCAGGCGCTCTTTGATATCCTGTGTTTCGAGGATATGCTGCTTCTCTTTGATCTTCAAAGGCAGATGGGATGCGATGATGTCCGCAAGCCTGCCCGGTTCTTCGATATCCGCTACAGTGGAATAGGTTTCAGCGGATACTTTTTTTGAAAGCTTTATGTATTGTTCGAAATAGTTCAGCAACGTCCTCATCAGGGCATCGAGTTCAGAATCCTTTTGCTCGGAGTCACTGTATTCATCCACTTCCACTTCATAGAAGCCCTGGTCATTGGAATAGGAAGAGATCGTCCCGCGGTTGAGTCCTTCCACAAGGACGCGGATCGTTCCGTTCGGAAGCTTCAGCATCTGCTTCACCTTCGTAAGGGTCCCCATCTCGTAAAAATCATCTTGGGTCGGTTCGTCTATATCAGAATCCTTTTGAGTGGTCAAAAAGATCATATGATCATCCATCATGGCCTTTTCCAAAGCCTGCACCGAGCGCTCACGCCCGACATCCAAGTGCAGGACCATCGTCGGGTAAACCAACAGGCCTCTTAATGGGAGGAGGGGAACTGTTCGTTTTGTTTGATTTGCCATATCTTACACCTCCGGATTTATGCTCTAAGCCTTTGTACAATTCTATCTTATTTACTAGGTAGTGTCTATTAAATTGGACTTGCCGGATGTACTGAGGAAAAGCCGATCGGGAATCACCCGGATCGGCCATACTTACATGCTTTTCTTGTTTTTTGCATCGTCCATGACGTCTTTGACAAGGGCCAGCTCGATCACTTCTTTGAACTCTTTGACGGGAATCACTTCGATGCCACCCACTTCATGAAGGAGGGACTGTTCGTTTTCGTGTGGAATGATGACGAGATCCGCCCCTGCCGCCTTGGCTCCTTTGATCTTCGGATACACCCCACCGACGGGTTTCACCTTCCCGTGAATGCTGATTTCACCCGTAAGTGCGATGTTATGCCTGACGGGAAGCCTGTAGATCGCCGAGTAGATGCCGAGTGCCATGGCGATACCTGCCGAAGGTCCGTCCACCGGGACTCCACCTGGGAAATTCACGTGGATATCGTATTGGTCTGCCGGGACCCCCATGGATCGCAGGACGGTGATGACGTTCTCGATCGATCCTTTGGCCATGCTTTTCCGGCGGATCGATTTGCCTTTATCACCGATGCTCTCTTCTTCCACAATCCCCGTTACATTGACCCCGCCCTTTTCCGCCGCCGGGATGACGGTGACTTCGATTTCAAGCAGGGACCCCGAATTCGGACCTGTCACGGCGAGGCCGTTGACGAGGCCGACTGTCGCCTCCCTGTTGATTTTCTTCTCATGCCTCGGGGACATCTGAGTCGATTGAATGATCCATTCCAATTCATGATCGGCAATATGATCGCGATTTTCCGTGATGGCAAGACCGGCCGCGATCTGAACCAGATTCACAGCTTCACGGCCATTCCTTGCATAGGACGCAAGGATCTCCAACCCTTCCTTGCTCACGGAAATATTCACCTTTTTGGCTGCCCTTGCACAGATTTCTTTCACTTCTTCCCTCTCAAGCTCACGGAAGAATACTTCCATGCAGCGGGAACGGATCGCCGGTGGAATTTCATTCGGCGTCCTCGTCGTGGCCCCGACTAAACGGAAATCTGCCGGGAGGCCGTTTTTGAAAATATCGTGGATGTGACTAGGGATCTGATGATTTTCTTCATTATAATATGCACTCTCAAGATAAACCCTGCGGTCTTCCAGAACTTTTAATAACTTATTCATTTGAATCGGGTGTAATTCTCCGATTTCATCAATGAAGAGTACGCCACCATGGGCATTGGTCACCGCCCCCTGCTTCGGCTGCGGGATTCCGGCCTGTCCCATGGCACCCGCCCCCTGATAAATGGGGTCATGAACCGATCCGATCAGGGGATCCGCAATGCCACGCTCATCGAATCGTGCGGTCGTCGCATCAAGCTCTACAAATACAGCCGAGGTCATGAACGGGGATTTCATGTTCTTCTTCGCTTCTTCCAATACAAGTCGCGCAGCTGCCGTCTTCCCGACCCCTGGAGGACCGTAGATGATCACATGCTGTGGATTCGGGCTGCACAGTGCTGCCTTCAGGGACTTGATCCCATCCTCCTGACCGACGATATCGTCGAAGCTTGCCGGGCGAACCCTTTCAGAAAGGGGTTCGGAGAGGGAAATCGAGCGCATCTTCCTCAGCTCCTCCATCTCCTTCTTCGATTCCCGGTCGATGGATACTTTTTGAGTTCGTTGGTTCTTCAGGAGATTCCAGAAATACAGTCCGATGATGATGCCGAAAAAAAGCTGGATAAACAGCGCGATACTTGTAAAGCTCATATAGTCATCCTCCAGTTGGTTCAAGTTGTTACGGGTTAGTATCTCCCCGTCCGTTTGGGAATAACCATAAAATTTGGAGGAGGCAGCGTTGCAGAATCACGAAAAAAGCCGGTAATCCCCTGGGGTGATTACCGGCTTTTGGAATACGATTATGCGGATGTTTTTTCTTCATTCGGATCAATGATCGTGCCATCTTCGAGCATCAGATGAGGAGCTGCATCCTCAAGGATGGTTTCCTTCGTGATGATGCATTTTTTGATGTCATCACGGGACGGAAGTTCGAACATGACGTCGAGCATCATGGTTTCAATGATGGAACGCAGTCCACGGGCACCTGTTTTACGTTCGATCGCTTTTTTCGCGATTTCGAATAGGGCCTCTTCAGTGAAATCAAGCTCTACATCGTCCAGCTCAAGCATTTTTTGGTACTGCTTCACAAGAGCATTCTTCGGCTTGGTCAAGATCTCAACCAACGCTTCCTCATCAAGAGGAGTAAGGCTTGAGATGACCGGAAGACGGCCGATGAACTCTGGGATCAGACCAAAACGGAGAAGATCTTCCGGAACGACTTTGGCAAGGAGGGATTTATCCTCTTTTACTTCAGCGGTCTTCGGATCAGATCCGAACCCGATGACTTTTTGGCCAAGACGGCGTTTGATGATCTGTTCGATTCCATCGAATGCCCCACCACAGATGAAGAGAACATTGGACGTATCGATCTGGATGAATTCCTGGTGAGGATGCTTACGTCCACCTTGTGGCGGAACGCTTGCAACGGTTCCTTCAAGGATCTTCAAGAGAGCCTGCTGCACACCTTCACCCGATACATCACGCGTGATGGACGGATTTTCGGATTTACGGGCCACTTTATCGATTTCATCGATATAGATGATTCCTTTTTCCGCTTTTTCCACATCATAATCCGCAGCTTGGATCAGCTTCAATAGGATGTTTTCAACATCTTCCCCTACATAACCGGCTTCGGTGAGGGACGTTGCATCCGCGATGGCAAATGGAACGTTCAAGATGCGTGCAAGAGTCTGAGCAAGAAGCGTCTTACCGCTACCTGTCGGACCGATCATGGCAATATTACTTTTGGATAGTTCCACGTCATCCACTTTGCTGTTTGAATTGATCCGTTTGTAGTGATTATAAACGGCTACAGCAAGGGATTTCTTCGCTTGATCCTGTCCAATGACGTATTCGTCAAGGATTTCACGGATCTCACGTGGTTTCGGAACATCCTTGAATTCCACTTCTTCTTCTGTACCGAGCTCTTCTTCCACGATTTCCGTGCAAAGCTCGATGCATTCGTCACAAATATATACGCCCGGTCCAGCTACCAGCTTACGGACCTGGTCTTGTGTTTTACCGCAAAAAGAACATTTCAACTGCCCTTTTTCATCGTTGAATTTAAACAATGACGTTCACCCCTTCGTTTGAGCTTAGTAAAAATCGTAATGTTCCATCACACGAACGATTTCCTGCTTTCCAATTACCATGAGTTATGTATTGCATTCTATCACATTATATGTCCGTAACGAAATTGATACGATTCTTATCAATCATCTTATTATGTATTGAGGATTTTAGCAAATTATTTACATAGCCGGAAGCGGGAAGATCGAAACGGGATGAAGGATTTTTTTAACCCCTGCTTCTTAAGGTTTATCCAAAACCGGGGGTTCTTATTCTTCATAGAGATATTTCCCCGAAGAGCCGCTCGTCTAAACTTCCTAAAAGAGGGTAGAAAACAAGGCGCACTGAGCGCCTTGTCCCTACTATCATATAATGATTATGCTACTGTTTTGCTGTTGTCTACAAGGAATTCCAATGCTTTGCGCACTTTAAGGTCTGCTTTCAACGTATCAAGTCCGCCAAGGGCCTGCTTGATGTTGTCAGCTGACATGTTGTACTGCTCAGCCATTTTGTTCACTTCTTCTTCAGCTTCTTCGTCTGTCACTTCAAGATTTTCTGCTGCGGCGATCGCTTCAAGCGTAAGGTTTGTGCGAACGCGTTTTCCAGCATCTTCTTTCATTTGACCGCGAAGATCTTCTTCTGATTGACCAGAGAATTGGAAGTAAAGCTCAAGGGTCATGCCTTGCATTTGAAGACGTTGACCGAATTCTTGCATCATGCGGTCCACTTCAGCGTCAACCATGACGTCCGGGATTTCCACTTCAGCATTTTCAGAGGCTTTTTCTACCAGTGCTTCACGTACTGCTGTTTCCGCTTCAGTCTTTTTAGACTCTTTCAGGCGGTTTTCGATTTTTTCTTTCAGTTCAGCAAGTGATTCCACTTCTTCGTCTGCATCTTTAGCGAACTCATCATCAAGTGCTGGAAGTTCTTTCGCTTTGATTTCGTGGATTTTCACTTTGAATGTAGCTGCTTTACCAGCAAGCTCTGCCGCATGGTATTCTTCAGGGAAGCTTACCTCAACGTCTTTTTCTTCGCCTGCTGCAACGCCTACAAGCTGCTCTTCGAAGCCTGGGATGAACTGACCTGAACCAAGTTCAAGTGAGTAGTTATCCGCTTGGCCGCCTTCGAATGCTTCACCGTCAACGAATCCTTCGAAATCCATTGTTACTGTGTCGCCTTCTTCAGCTTTGCCTTCTTCTTTCACAACAAGCTCAGCTTGTTTTTCTTGAAGGGAAGTAAGTTCAGCTTCTACATCTTCAGCTGTTACTTCGTCGTCCACTTTTTCTACTTCAAGACCTTTGTAATCGCCAAGCTTCACTTCAGGTTTCACTTGAACTTTCGCTGTGAAGACAAGGTCTTTTCCTTTTTCCATTTGCTCTACGTCGATTTCTGGACGGTCGATTGGCTCGATTCCAGTTTCTTCGATCGCATTAGCATATGCTTCAGGAAGGATGATATCCAAAGCATCTTGATAAAGAGATTCTACGCCGAAACGTTTTTCGAACATGCCACGTGGCATTTTACCTTTACGGAATCCTGGTACGTTTACTTGTTTCACAACTTTTTTGAATGCTGCGTCAAGTCCTTCGTTCACTTTAGCTGCTTCTACTTCAATTGTAAGAACACCTTGGTTCCCTTCTTGCTTTTCCCATTTTGCAGACATACAGTTCCCTCCAACAATCTATAATTGATTTTTATTTTACGCATAGTAGTAGATAGTCCCGATTGAATCTAGCACTATCATCGTAATTATATGAAAGACTTTTACATTACAACCACTACATTATAACATACAGCTTCTGTCTTTCAAGAAGTAGCACTTAAATATTCGGTGAAGAAATTTCTTCAAGTTCGTGAATGAAAGCAAGGATCGTTTTGCTCTCTCCTTCATCCATCTTGTCCTGCAGATCCTTCTCCAAGTCTTCATCCCCGAGGATGCCTGCCGCATAGTGACCATAGGCCAGGGCGATGTCATCGGGATCCCATTCCATGTCGAAGGGATAGAGAAGGAAGGCATGGCGCTTCAGCACTTCTTCTGCATGCCGGATCAAGGACGGGCTGTCCTGAAGGAGGAGTTCCTCCAGTGAAAGGACGGCTTCACGGAATGCGTCCGAGGTGAAAACCTCCGGAAGGTTCTCCGGCACCACGACTCCTTCCCTTCCAAGCTTTTTCACGAGGATCTCACTTGCTACCCCATGCTCCCTCAAGACATTCACGATCATGGTCTGGACGAAGGGATGCATGTCTTCATCCTGCAGGCTGTTTTCGAGTTCCTGCCTGTACGGCCTGATATTCCGCTGGACCAATCCAGCTGTGATAATGATTTGTTCTTCAAGGCTTTTTCCTTCGAGAAGGGGCGATCCATGGGCTTCTTCCTCCGCTTCTTCCACCGGTGCATTCAACATCTTCTCGCTGAACTGAAGGAGCTTTCTGAAATGCTCTTCCTTCTCAAACGGGACTTCCTTTTCATCAAAGAGGGCATGGAGTGTATCCACCACATCCTGATGCTCATGCAGCTGGATGAGGATCATGAGGTACATGTCGACCGTTTCGAAGTAATCACCGACACCTTCAAGGAGCATCTCCCGGCAGATTCCCTGCGCCTCCTCATACTCCTTGCACTCATAGAGGGCTAGGACGAGGGCCGTGCTGATTTCGGGATTCAACGATTCAAGCTCGTAGGCCTGTGAAAGAAGATCGCATGCTGCATGCGCATCCCCCTCCTCCAAGGCTTCGACCCCTTTTTCGAATAATCGGTCCTTCAGACCGGGAAAGGCAATCACCTTCCCGAACTCATCTTGATTTGTCATAATTCGTACCTGCCTAACACTAGAATTGCTTTAAGTGTAGCATGATTGCTGTTGGAGCACAAAATGGCGGCTGAAACTCCCTTTTTGATAAATAAAAAATACCCCGCCGATGGGCGGGGTACGTAACGAATGCAGTCATCCGACTGCAGTATGTATGATAGATGGCGTCCCAGGCGAGATTCGAACTCACGACCTACAGCTTAGGAGGCTGTCGCTCTATCCTGCTGAGCTACTGGGACAGCTTTCGTTTCAAGCAGTGCAAGTAATAGAATACCCCAGAACAGAGTGGAATTCAAGGATTTTTTCTTCTTTCAATCTATTTTTTTGTGATTCAGTCAAAATTGGTCATAAAAAAACCCCATCAGCATGAGGGTTCACTCGACCGGCGTCAGGATCGTGGGCATGGTGGATTCGATGATGTCACCTTCATCGGCAAAGAAGATATGCTCGGAAACCCCGTAGTCCGATCCGAGGATCTGATTGACCTTAAGATCACCAAAGCTACTGTAAACAACGAAGTTACCACTTTGCCCGGCTGCACTGGCAGAATACCTCAAAGCCTTTACATCCTTGCCGACGATGAAGGTACCGGAAGGCAGCGTGACGGGAGCGGCATCAAGCTTCTTGATTTCGCCTTTCTTTGACTTGATGTCTTTATCCAAACCGGCGATTTTGGTTTTCTTCTCTTTAATCTGGTCATCCAGGGCCTGCGCTTCCTTCTTAAGAGAATCGATTTCTCCCGCTTTTTTATTCGCTTCATCGATCATGGAAGCTGCCTCCGCTGCCTCTTCCTTCTTTTCACTCAGAGACGACATCACACGTTCAAGCTCATCTGTTTGAGTGGACAGCTCTCCCTCTACCCTTTCCAATTCCCCTGATTTCCCTTCAAGGGAAGAAAGGATTTCATCATACGATTTCTTCACGCCGTCCACTTCCGTTTGTGCACTACTGTATCCTATCCATGCACAAAGCGACATAAGAACAAGGACGCTCACGACTCCCACCCAGACCTGCCACTTCTTGATCCACCCGAAACCCTTCACCCTCGCTTCCCCCTCCACTCCGGCCATACGAAACGGTACGAATGGCACGGCTGATGGAACTAGTATATTGGGAGGACCCTGACCGTATTCACATATTCTTCTAGGGGGACGGCAGATCGATAAGCAAACCAGCTCTTCCTGTTAAAGATATCTTTGTTGCATCCACAGAAAACCAGATAGACAACAAAAAAACATCCTGTGTTGAAGATTCAACACAGGATGTTTGTCGTACGTCCCAGGAGAGATTCGAACTCCCGACCGACGCCTTAGAAGGGCGTTGCTCTATCCAGCTGAGCTACTGGGACATGTGCATTATGTAAGCGTCCGTGTTTCTTAAGGACATTTATTATTATATTCGTATATCAAAGGAAAGTCAACGGTTTTTCAAAAAAACTTCGGGTATTCATTTGGAGTAAAAAGGAGCCTGCATGGCAGGCCCTCCCTTTACATGTCGAATTCGATTTCTTCGACGAGTTCGTGTTTTTCCGACAGGAATTTCACGTGGATCTTGTGCTTCGTTGTTTCGATGAGGGCGTACGTTTTCTCGTGCCTTCCCCTTGGCAGGAGGATGCTGCCTGGATTCAGGAAAAGGATCCCGTCCATCAGCTCCGCCCCCAGTTCATGGGAATGACCGAAGAAGACCATATCGGCTCCCAGTTCTTCCGCTTTGTACTTCAGCTTCATCAATGACATCTTAATTCCGTATAAATGCCCGTGGGTCACGAGGATCCGCTTGCCGTCCCCTTCCTCAAGATGAGTCTCGGGATATCGTTGATCCATGTCGCAGTTGCCGCGGACCACTTTGAAGTGGTCCAGGACTTCATCATCCGCCCGCAGTTCGGAATCCCCGCAGTGGATCATGACGTCCATCTTTCCCGCATACATTCTGGACAGGTCGGTCAGTTCTTCCTTGGACCCGTGGCTATCGCTTACAACTAAAATGTTCATCTACTCACCCTTTACACGAAGTCGGATAGTCTCTCTCTCAATTGATCCAGTGCGTGTCCGCGATGGCTGATGCTCCGCTTCTCATCTGGCGTGAGCTCTGCCATGGCCTTGCCGAGTGACGGGACGAAGAAGATCGGATCATAACCGAATCCATTGCTTCCCCGCTTCTCTTCGAGGATGACGCCTTCACACGTTCCGTTTACGGTCTCCGTCTTCCGCCCAGGTCCGGCGATGGCCAGTACACAATGGAAGCGGGCCGTGCGATTTGCATCGTCCACTCCTTGGAGTTCGGAAAGGACCTTTTCCATATTCGCTTCATCGCTTTTCGATTCCCCGGCGTAGCGTGCGGAATATACGCCCGGACGGCCGTCCAGTGCGTCGATGCTCAGTCCCGAATCATCAGATATGACAAGACAGTCGAGTTCTTTTGCCACTGTTTCGGCTTTCAGGATCGCATTCTCTTCAAATGTGACACCAGTCTCTTCCACGTCTTCAATATGTGGTAAATCTAGTAATGTCTGTACCTCATAACCATATGGCTTAAACATGAGTTCGAATTCTTTCGCTTTTCCCCTGTTCTTGGTTGCGATGATGACGTTCTTTGCCATAGTTTTCTCCATCCCTTACTGTATTCTGTCTGCGAGTTCACCCAGTACGTCTTTTTGAATGTCGAATAGTTCACGGATCCCGGTCTGACCGAGTTCAAGGAGTTCCTGAAGCTGATTCATCGTGAATGTTGCTTCCTCCCCTGTCCCTTGAAGCTCGACGAATTCCCCTTCGCCCGTCATGATGATATTCATATCCACCATGGCCTGGCTGTCTTCTACATAGTTCAGATCGAGCACTGCCCCGTGGTCCTCCACGATTCCGACGCTGGTCGCAGCGAGGAAGCTTTTAAGCGGGAAGCTGCTGATTTTGTTCTGATCCTGAAGTTTTCCGAGGGCAAGGGCCATGGCGACGAACGCTCCCGTGATGGAAGCGGTCCTTGTCCCGCCGTCCGCCTGGATGACATCACAGTCGATCCAGATCGTACGTTCACCCAGCGCTTCCAGATCCACGACGGCACGCAGGGCCCGTCCGATCAGACGCTGAATTTCCATCGTTCGCCCGGAAATCTTTCCTTTGGACGATTCCCTGATGTTCCGAGTGTCGGTCGCTCGCGGCAGCATGGAGTATTCGGCAGTGATCCAGCCCTTTCCACTGTTTCGCATGAACGGCGGTACGCGGTCCTCGATGCTTGCGTTGCAAATCACCTTCGTCTCTCCTACCGTGATCAGCACCGAACCTTCCGGATGCTTGATATAACCCGTCTCGATTTCAACCGGTCTAAGCTCCATCTTCTGTCTTCCATCGTATCTCATTGAAGTCCCTCCTGTTTCGTGCTTCCTCCCATTGGGAGTATATGTACTGCTGTTTTTCAAATAAAAAAGAGAAGAGGCGGCTAATGCCCACCTCTACATGTTAGCTTCTTCTATAGTATATCAAAAATGCACGGTCAGAAACCAATCGCATTGACATTTTCCGGTCGGGTCACCGGTTCTGTCACAGCTTCTCCATCCTTGGCGACAGAGGCCGCTTCCCCGTTCACTTCAACGGATACGCCCTTGATGTCCTTTTGCTCCGTCAATGAGAGGACGAGGGCGTTCAGCATATGCTCGGATACGAGTTTTTCCTCCACGCTCCCGTAGACGCTTTCATTGAAGTTCAACGTTACATTCCCATCTTTGATCTTCGGATCATCGAGAAGTTCCGCCCCTGTGAAATCACTGACGAGGGAGGATGCATACCCTGGTCCTTCGATGAGCTCATTCACCACCGCTTTCACATTATCGGTTTCACTCGAACTCACCCGCTTCGTGACCGGAACATAATACGTTTCCTTATCGGTCTGGGACACATAGTATACGGTCAATGGCTTGGTGCTTGTCGGGTCGGCAACCCCGCTCGTATCGACGTTGATACCGGTCTTCCGAGTCAAGCCATCCTCACTGATCGGCGTTCCGGCAACCGGCATTTCCGTCAGCGGATAGCCGTTTACGCGAAGCTCCACTTTCTCAACGGAATCAAACTGAGTCAGTGTCCAGGTGATGGACTCGAGGATCCGCTGCTCGTCTTCAGGCTGATACTCCTTGAATTCAGAAGAGAAATCGGCTACCGCCACCCCGTCCTTGATGTCCACCGATACCTGCGTATCAGCCGGAATCACCGCCCTGAATCCGTTCGGTAGCACTTCCTGCACCGGACCGTTCACGACGAGATGCTCAAGCGCCTGTTTGGCGACACTTTCTTTCCCCGGCAGCGGGATGGACTGGGAGACGACGTACCCGTTTTTATCGATGAGATAAAGCTCCGTCATGACGCTGTTTTCAGTTGCTTCTTCTTTTTTGGCAGAGGTTTCCTTGCCTTCTTCTTTTTTGGCTGTATCTACTTTCTCACCTTCTTTTAAGTACGAGGTATCCTGAGGGGGGTCGATCTTTTCCTTCTTATCCCCAAAACTGAACAACCCACACCCCGACAGATACACAGAAGATGCTAATACCGTTACTGCAATGGACACTTTCGCTTTTTTCGCCATCGGTAAACCTCCTAGAAAGACAGTTTGTACTACTATGTATACGAGCCCTTCGGGAAAATAGACCGAAACTTTCTTAAAAACTTCCTTTCTTTGAAAATGGCCATAAAAAAACACCCGCATTAGTCAATGCGGATGGTTTCGGCTTTGATTTCCCCGTCGAGCCAGTCGGAGGCGATCCCGGAGAAGATCGTAGAGGAGCCCGTTGTAAAGAAACGGTGCTCAGGGGGATGGACCCCTCTATATAGTAGATTGTAGTAGTCCAAGATCGTGCTCACTTCACTCGCCGTCTCATCACCCGAGCTGATGACACTCACAGAAGGACCCATGAATGCCTGGATCTTCGGCTGCAGAAGCGGGTAATGGGTGCAGCCCAGGATCAAGGTATCAAGATCGAGCCCCTTGAGTTCTTCAAGGGTTTCACTGATGATGCGATCGGCCACGTCGCTTCCGTATTCCCCGCTCTCCACGAGAGGTACGAACTTCGGACAGGCGAGGGATGATACCTCGAGCCCCCCATGAAGGGAGTGCAAGGCATCGGGATAGGCCTTGCTGTTTACGGTCCCGATCGTACCGAGTACGCCTACCCGTTTGTTGCGCGTCCGTTTGATCGCTGCCCTTGCTCCCGGATGGATGACCCCGATCACGGGAATATCCAGATGCGTCTGGATTTCATCCAGGGCCGCGGCCGTTGCCGTATTGCAGGCAATGATGAGCATTTTCATATCATACTGCAGCAGGTACCGGGTCATGTCCCAGGTGAACTGCCTGACTTCTTCCACGGTCCTTGGACCATACGGGCATCTCGCTGTATCCCCTAGATAATAGATGGTTTCTTTCGGCAGCTGGCGCATGATTTCCTTGGCCACCGTCAGGCCACCTACGCCAGAGTCGATCACGCCTATAGGTTGAATCACGTTATTCCCTCATTCTGGTTTGATTTCTAGATGTAATTTCGAGAGGTTTTGCTGAAGCTGAAGCACTTCATCGTATGAGAAATCCGACAGCACGCTCTCCAAATAATTCTGCCTTTTATTGATCACTTCTTCAATGATCCTTTCGCCCTCTTTCAGCATATGTATCCTGACGACACGCCGGTCTTTCTCATCCCTGACGCGTTCGACGAGCTGATTCTTTTCCATCCTGTCCACGAGGTCGGTCGTCGTACTGCAGGCAAGATACATCCGGTTCGATAAGTCACCGATCGTCATATCGCCGAATTCAAACAGCCACTGAAGGGCGATGAACTGAGGAGGTGTGATCGTATACTGACTGAGGATTTCACGCCCTTTTTGTTTGATGATGGACGAGATGTACCTAAGATCTTTTTCAATATCCGCTACCACTCCGGCTACGGCGGCATCCTTCACATTTTCCATTCCAATTCCCCTTTATCGTTAACGTCTCGTATGTACATCCGATTTCAGCGTACACATCCTTATAAGCATTTTCACCTTTTTTTGCGAAAATTTCAAGGAGTAGCTTTTAAGAAGCCGGATGTCTTACCTGTCACCATATGAAAAGAGACTGACTCCCCTCCAAACAATCCCACGAATCGTTTGCCGTCCGAATCAGTCTCTTATGGTTAAAGCTTTAGTTCCCCCATGCGAAGAAGCTCTACAACAGCTTGAGATCGCCCCTTCACTCCAAGCTTTTGCATGGCGTTGGAAATATGATTCCGAACTGTTTTTTCACTGATGAATAAATCACCGGCAATTTCCTTGGTGGTTTTGTCCTGTACCAACAGTTCGAATACTTCTTTCTCTCTTTTGGTGAGCAACGGTTTGTGTGTAAAATCATTGTCCTTCAATTATGGTAACCCTCCTTGCCTTCGCCAGCTTTAAACCGCGGGGATGGGTATTGTCGGTCGTCAAAATATCATATGTGAAGAGCTGGGTCAGAGTGACATGGAGGAACGACTCTCAGAAAAAATAGGCAGCCGTTATGAAATCGATCCTGAAGGGCTCTCATTGAACCTGTTCTTCATTTCATCCGTCCATGGAGCACCTTTCCCGGTCCTTTTTGATATTTGGACCATGGTTCCTCTTCCGACGAAGCAGATGTCATCCTTGGCGTTCAGACCCATATAATGGAGGTCGACAGAGGAATTCCCGATCTCCCCAGCCTTCACAAAGAGCCTGATATGCTCATCGAAATAAACCTGCCTCGCAAAATCACACTGAAGATCCGCCACGACGATCATCGTTTCATGATCGGGCTTCACCCAGTCCTGCATGAATCCAAGGCTCTTGAAATAATCGATCCTTGCCTGTTCAAAGTAAACAAATGGAACGGTATTGTTCATATGGCCGAACATATCCACCTCTGAAAACCGTACCTTGACATCGATGAAAAATGAAAACCCTTCCTTCCACGTATTTACATCCTCAATATATGTAACGTTCTTCATTTTGGCTCCTCCATTCACGTATTTATGTGGCGCATATCCCCCAACAAGGATGCTTTCTTCGATTTGAACGGTTAAAAAAAGCACTTTCCATCGGGAAAGTGCTTTTCAATGTTGTTTATGAATCCACCATGTGGTCGCTTCCGAAGAAGTTCTTGAACATCTGGAAAGTGGTCTCCCTGTTCAACGCTGCGATGGAGGTTGTCAAAGGGATTCCCTTCGGACAAGACTGCACGCAGTTTTGAGAGTTCCCACAGTTCGCCAGTCCGCCGTCGCCCATGATGGCTTCAAGACGCTCATCCTTATTCATGGCACCCGTCGGATGCGCATTGAAGAGGCGTACTTGAGATAGGGGAGCAGGACCGATGAAGTCCGACTTGCTGTTAACATTCGGGCAAGCTTCGAGGCAAACACCGCATGTCATGCATTTTGAAAGTTCATATGCCCACTGGCGCTTTTTCTCTGGCATACGCGGTCCAGGTCCAAGATCGTACGTACCGTCGATCGGGATCCAAGCTTTCACTTTCTTCAGGCTGTCGAACATCCTGCTGCGGTCCACCTGCAGGTCGCGGACGACCGGGAAGGTGCGCATAGGCTCAAGACGGATCGGCTGCTCGAGCTGATCGATCAAGGCCGTACAGGATTGTCTCGGTTTCCCGTTGATGACCATGGAGCAGGCTCCACATACTTCCTCAAGGCAGTTCATATCCCAGTTGATCGGTGTCGTGCCTTCCCCTTTCGCATTGACCGGGTTACGACGGATCTCCATCAAAGCGGAGATCACGTTCATATTCGGGCGATAATCAAGGGAGAATTCTTCTTGATAAGGGGCGGCATCCGGGCCTTCCTGACGGGTGATGACAAAACGGATCTTTTTCTCAGCCATTAGTTAGAACCCCCTTTTTTCTTAGAATAGTCACGTTTACGCGGTTGGATCAACGATGTATCCACTTCTTCGTAATGGAATTCCGGCGCATTGGCGGAAGCATTGAACTTCGCCATGGTCGTCTTGAGGAAATCCTCATCATTACGGTCAGGGAATTCCGGCTTGTAGTGGGCACCGCGGCTTTCATTCCGGTTCAGTGCACCGATGGTGATGACGCGTGCAAGCTGTAGCATGTTCCAAAGCTGACGCGTGAACATGGCACCCTGATTGCTCCACTTCGCCGTGTCATTGATATTGATTTTTTTATAGCGCTCCATGAGCTCTACGATTTTCTTATCAGTTTCCACAAGCTTGTCATTGTGACGGACCACGGTCACGTTATCTGTCATCCACTCGCCAAGCTCTTTGTGGATCACGTACGCGTTTTCGGTTCCGTCCATGCTCATGATCTCGTTCCATTTCTCTTGCTCCTGTTTCACATGGCGCTCGAATACGGATGCAGGTACGGTTTCGACTGAGCTTTCAAGCCCCTCGATGTACTTGATTGCATTCGGTCCGGCCACCATACCGCCATAGATCGCGGAAAGGAGGGAGTTGGCTCCAAGTCGGTTCCCACCATGCTGGGAGTAATCACACTCACCGGCAGCGAACAGTCCAGGGATATTCGTCATCTGATCGTAATCGACCCACAGGCCGCCCATTGAATAGTGGACCGCAGGGAAGATCTTCATCGGCACTTTGCGTGGATCATCACCCATGAACTTCTCATAGATTTCGATGATGCCGCCGAGCTTGATGTCGAGTTCCTTGGAATCCTTATGGGAAAGATCAAGATACACCATGTTCTCCCCGTTGATGCCGAGCTTCTGGTTCACGCACACGTCGAAGATTTCACGCGTTGCGATATCACGTGGTACGAGGTTTCCGTAAGCCGGGTATTTCTCTTCGAGGAAGTACCAAGGCTTTCCGTCTTTGTACGTCCAGACGCGTCCGCCTTCCCCACGTGCCGATTCACTCATGAGGCGCAGCTTATCGTCCCCTGGAATCGCTGTCGGATGGATCTGGATGAACTCACCGTTCGCATAATACGCACCCTGCTGATAGACGATGGAAGCAGCGGATCCTGTATTGATGACGGAGTTCGTTGATTTTCCGAAGATGATGCCGGGTCCTCCCGTTGCCATGATGACGGCATCGGCCGGGAATGACTGGATCTCCATCGTTTGAAGGTTCTGGGCGACGATTCCGCGTGCCTTCCCTTCGTCATCGATGATGACACCGAGGAATTCCCATCCTTCATATTTATTCACGAGCCCTGCCACTTCATGGCGGCGAACCTGCTCGTCCAATGCGTACAATAACTGTTGACCGGTTGTTGCACCGGCAAACGCAGTACGGTGATGCTGTGTTCCACCAAAGCGACGGAAGTCAAGCAAGCCTTCCGGTGTCCGGTTGAACATGACGCCCATACGGTCCAAAAGGTGGATGATGCCTGGTGCTGCTTCGGTCATGGCCTTGACTGGCGGCTGATTTGCCAGGAAGTCGCCTCCATAGACCGTATCATCGAAATGTTCCCAAGGAGAATCCCCTTCTCCTTTTGTATTGACCGCTCCGTTTATGCCACCCTGTGCGCAAACGGAGTGGGAGCGTTTAACTGGCACCAATGAAAATAGATCGACCGGTGCGCCTTTTTCTGCTGCTTTGATGGTGGCCATCAGACCGGCTAAGCCACCACCGACTACGATGATTTTCCCTTTACTCATCGTCCTTCACTCCTTTTCCTACCAAACTTCAGAGCACTTGCATGATCTATTGAATGTGTTCCTTATACGATAAAAGCAAAGATGGCGCGCATGCCCACGATGGAAAGCGCAAGGAAGATCCCGATTGTCACGTATGTAGCGATGCGCTGCGAACGCGGTGTGACCGTGATTCCCCAGCTGACGCAGAATGACCATAGGCCATTGGCGAAGTGGAAGATCGTAGACAGGACACCCAGCACGTAGAATGCGACCATGAACGGGTTGGAGAATATCTCCTCCATCATTTGGAAGTTCACTTCCGCGCCGAAGAATGCAGCGACACGTGTCTGCCAGATATGCCATGTGACGAAGATGAACGTGATGACGCCGGATACACGTTGAAGAAGGAACATCCAGTTACGGAAGAATCCGAATCTGCTGGCGTTATTCTTGGACGTGAACGCAATGTAGATTCCATAGATCGCATGGAAATACAATGGAAGGAAAATGATGAAGATCTCCAGGAAATAGCGGAAAGGTAGACTTTCCATGAAATGTGCTGCCTGATTGAACGATTCTTCCCCGCCAGTGGCAAAATGGTTCACCACTAAATGTTGCGTTAAGAATAATCCAACCGGAATCACACCTAGTAATGAATGAAGCCTGCGAAAATTAAACTCTCGATTTCCAGCCATGATTTACCCCCCTTAATCATAAAATATGAATCTTCCAACTAATCTCCGCATAAAAATTAGATTTTTATTCATATTTTATATTGTAACAATTATGTGACACATCCATTTTACTCCCATGGAGTGACAGCGTCAAGAAAACGTATACATAAATTCGACAATATCGGAAAAATAATTTAGTCCCGCATTTGTCACAAAATCGTAAGAAAATTCAATCAAAACAAACAGGATTTGTTATAGCGCCAAAATATCCCATGCCCACTTTTTTTCGAGTATGGGATGATTAATTTCCCTCTCATGTATATAATAGTTTTATAGAAAGAGGGGATATATTTGGAACAGAAAAAAGAAGAAGTCGTAGAGTCCCAGTCCGTTCCCGTCTTCGGATATGAACTGATACGCGATCTGCTGCTACCCGATATCCTCGGGAAACACACACCCGATATTCTGTACTGGGGCGGTAAACAGCTTGCAAGGAAATTCCCCCTTCCATCCAATGATGAACTGATTTCATTCTTCCGTGAAGCCGGATGGGGAGATCTCGCCATCGTTGAGCAGAAGAAGAACGAAATCACGTTCGAACTCAGCGGGGAATTCGTCAAGCGCCGCAATTCATTGAAATCGGATGCCTCCTTCAAATTGGAAACGGGCTTTCTTGCCGAATTTGTCCAAATGCAGTACAAATTCGTCACCGAAGCGACTGATGAACTACATAAGCGAAACCAGACCGTCAAGATCACGGCCGTCTGGGATGACAAAGACAGGGTCGAATGACCACAGAAGGCAGGCCCGCTCCCATGAGGAGCGGGCCTGCTTTTTGATGATCACAGGGTGATTTCTTCCACTTTCACTTCATCAAGATGGAAAGAGGAATGCAGCACCTGTGCCGCTTTATTCATAAGATCTTCATCCACGACGACGGAGACTTTGATTTCAGATGTACTCACCATCTTGATGGTGATCCCGTTATCTGCCAGTACTTCGAACATCTCTGCTGCGACACCCGGATTCGAGATCATGCCTGAGCCGACGATGGATACCTTCGACAGTCCCCCTTCATATTCCACATGGGTGAAGCCAAGGGATTCTTTATGCTGTTCGAGGACCTCGAGGGTCTCTTCAAGATCATGTCCTTTGATGGAGAACGACAGATTGGTCGTATTCTGTTCTGTTTGACTTTGAATGATGATATCAACATTCAGGTGATGCTCCGCTAGCGTGGTGAAGATCGAAGATAGCCCCTTCAACGCATTATTCAGACCGAAGACCGTCACCCTTGTGATTTCATTCTCGAACGCTACGCCGCGTACAACTAGATTTTGTTCCATGCTTGCTTCCTCCTCAATATAAGTACCTTCGATCCTCTCGATGCTTGAACGGACTTCCAATGGAATCTGATAGTTTTTGGCAAATTCCACGGCCCTCGGATGGAGGACGCCCGCCCCAAGATTGGCAAGCTCCAGCATTTCGTCATAGGAGATGCTGGAAAGCTTCCTTGCTGCTTTTATATAACGGGGATCGGATGTGTAGACCCCGTCTACGTCTGTGTAAATGTCACAGCGTTCCGCCTTCAGGGCTGCTGCGATGGCGACGGCCGTCGTATCGGATCCGCCGCGGCCAAGGGTGGTGATCTCACCTGATGCAGTCATTCCCTGGAATCCGGCCACGATGACGACCTTCCCTTCATTCAGATGGGATGCCAATTTTTCCGTGTGGATATTGGTGATCCTGGCATTGCTGTGGATGGATTCCGTCTCGATCCCGGCCTGCCAGCCCGTAAACGAAATCGCGTCCTGGCCGACCTGGATGAGGGCCATCGTCAAGAGTGAGATGGTCACCTGCTCTCCTGTAGACAGAAGCATATCCATTTCACGTTTGCTCGGCTGCGAGCAGATTTCCTTTGCCATGCCTACAAGGGCATCCGTCGTTTTTCCCATTGCGGAAACGACGACGACGACGTCATTCCCCTTTTCCTTCTCTTCCACCACACGTGAAGCCACATGCTGAATCCGTTCCACTGATCCCACCGAAGTTCCGCCAAATTTCTGAACGATTATACCCAATGCTTCTCCCTCTTTCTTCTTGATTGGATGCGGAGCACCCTGATGGATTAGAGCTACTATCTGATTCCGGCTTTTGGCATCCCCATGCCGGGGACACCGTCATGCAGCAGGTATAAAAAAAAGCAATGAGACGAAGCATCTCATTGCTTTTTGAACACTGCATACGAACAAAAAAGGTTCAGTCGGCATTGTGAGATAGCTCTCCAAGATGAATCATCTTGACAATCCTGCATCTATTAAATGCAGAACCAGCGCAGCCGATATGAGTGCGGCTTCACTTCGGCGGTCCTCCCCTTTCCAGTCACATCTCCAGGGCTCATACCCTTCCGTGAACTGTACTATTGAAGTCCGCACCTCTATCACCACTTAAAAAGTGATAATGTTTTTAATTTTTGTTCATTATAGCACAATCATTTTTGGGTATCAACATCCTTTTCCCCATTATCATGAAGTTTTTCATGAAGTTCCATAGCGACTCGCTCCGGGATCCCAAGTTCCCTGAACTCTTCCAAGGTTGCTTCTTTCATCCGTTTCATCGATCCAAAATGCTTCAACAGCTGTTTTTTACGCTTCGGACCGATTCCGTCGATATCATCCAGCATGGATTGGAACGCACTTTTCCCCCTGAGCTGGCGATGGAAGGTGATGGCGAACCGGTGGACTTCATCCTGTATGCGCTGAAGCAAATAAAATTCCTGACTCCGTTTCTCTAATGGGATGATCTGGAGGGGATTCCCGTACAGCAGTTCCGAGGTCTGATGCTTATCGTCCTTTGCCAAACCGCCCAGAGGCACATCGAGACCCAATTCGTTCTCCAACACTTCCCGGGCCGCTTCGATCTGCCCCTTTCCTCCATCGATGACAATCAGGTCGGGGAGGGGCAGTCCTTCCTTCAGCACCCTTGCATACCTTCTCCGGATCACTTCCCTCATGGATTCATAATCATCCGGTCCGGTGACGGTCTTGATTTTGTACTTTCGGTATTCCTTTTTTGCGGGCTTCCCGTCTAGGAACACGATCATGGCCGAAACGGGATCCGATCCCTGGATATTGGAGTTATCGAATGCCTCGATACGGAACGGAGTATAAATGCCCATCTGTTCCCCGAGTCTTTCCACCGCTTTGATCGTACGGTCTTCATCCCGTTCGATCAGGGCGAACTTCTCGTTCAATGCCTGCTTGGCATTTTTCTCAGCAAGGCGCACCAGTTCCTTCTTCTTTCCGCGCTTCGGTTGGACGGTCCTCACGTCAAGGAGTTTCTCCACGAGTTCCACATCGATTCCTTCCGGGAGGAAAATCTCCTTCGGTTTGAAGTGATTGGACTTGGAATAAAACTGTCCAATGAAGGTCAGGAACTCATCCTCCGGTTCATTATAGATCGGGAACAGGGAAACATCCCGTTCGATGAGCTTCCCTTGCCGTACGAAGAATACCTGGACGCACATCCATCCTTTGTCGATGCCGTAGCCGAACACATCGCGATCGGTGAAGTCCGTCATGGTCATCTTTTGTTTTTCCATCGTTGCCTCGATATGCTGGATCTGATCACGGAATTCCATGGCACGCTCGAATTCCATCTTTTCAGATGCTTCCTGCATCTTTACGGAGAGCTGCTCCTTGATTTCCTTATACCCGCCATTCAGGAAACGGGCGATTTCATCCGTCATCTCGCGGTAGGTTTCATTATTCACTTCCTTGATGCACGGTGCCAGGCATTGTCCCATATGGTAGTACAGGCATGCACGGTCCGGCAGCGTGGTACATTTCCGAAGTGGATACAGACGGTCGAGCAGTTTTTTCGTTTCGTTCGCGGCTCCAGCGTTCGGATACGGACCGAAGTACCGTCCCTTGCCGCGCTGTACCTTGCGGGTGGTAATGAGCCTAGGGTGACGCTCGTTGGTCAGCTTGATGAACGGATAGCTTTTATCATCTTTGAGCATGACGTTGTATTTCGGGTCATACTTCTTGATCAGGTTCATTTCGAGCACGAGTGCTTCAAGGTCTGATGAAGTCATGATGTATTCAAAGTCCTCGATTTCACCGACGAGGCGCTGGGTTTTCGCATCATGGGACCCGGTGAAGTAGGACCGAACCCGATTCTTCAGCACTTTGGCTTTTCCTACGTAGATGATCGTCCCTTGACGATCTTTCATGAGGTAGCAGCCGGGCTGATCGGGCAAGAGGGCCAATTTATTTGAAATCATTGTATTCACGGTCGCTCTCCCTTTCTTACGATCGTTCATGGTTGTCGATCAGTTGTTTCCTTTTACTTGAAGTATACACGAATTGGCGGAGCACTTCTATGATTGGGGCTTTGGGGAGGGGTTCAGTTCACTTTTCATAAAGAGTGTACTTTCTTATTGGATCCCAAGTCCTGTTTAGGATGAGGAGCGCGGTTGGGAAGTGGACCGTTTCATTGCGCTACGGGCACTTGCTTTCCATGGGGAGGAAGTCGAGCCTCCTCGGCAGGTGTGCTGCCCCCTTATTACTAGACACCCCAATCCTAAAAGGAGGGGTTTTAAATGAACAAGCACACCCGTACGTTTAAACTTCAACTGGCCAAGCGCTACTTGGAGGATGAAACGGTTAGTTTTCGAGATTTAGCTTCTCAAGAAGGCGTGGACGCTGCTGCGTTGGGTTATTGGGTCAAGTTGGTTCGCCATCATGGCGATCAAGCCTTTTCTTTTCCCTATACATCCTATTCTCCTGCCTTTAAACTAAAGGTACTTCACTATATTACGGACAAGAATTACTCCATTCGAGAGGCATCTGCCTATTTCCACCTTCCTGATCCCTGTATTGTGCGCAGGTGGTTGAGAAAGTGGGAGAAAAGGGGACGAGATGCCTTCGAATCAAACGAAATGAGGGCCTTGATGATGACTCCCAAACCACCCAATCAACATAAGAAATTAGAAGATATGACTCCCGAAGAGCTACGAGCACACGCCGCCTATTTAGAGATGGAGAATGCTTATTTAAAAAAGCTGAGAGCCTTAGTTCAGGAGGAATCATCACCAAACAGATCAAAGCGAAAGTAGTATTTGAACTAAGGAATGCGTTCCCGGTGATTCAGCTCATTAAAGTAGCGAACCTCCCTAGAAGCACCTATTACTTCATCAAAAAACAGTGGGACCAACCGGATCCTGATCGAAAATGGAAAAGAAGAATTGGATTGATCTTTCGCCGGCATTCAGGCCGTTATGGCTACCGTCGGATTACGGATGCACTCCAGGCAAAAGGGTATGACATCAATAAAAAGAAAGTCATTCGCATTATGAAAGCCTTAGGGCTCCAGTGCCTGGTAAGAAAAAAGAAATACCGGTCTTATGAAGGGGAAGTTGGAAAAGCGGCGCCCAACACCCTTGACCGAAAGTTCATGGCATCGAAACCGAACCAAAAATGGGTAACGGATGTGACAGAATTCAAGATTGCCGGACAGAAACTGTACTTGTCCGCGATGTTAGACCTGTTTAATCGAGAGATCATTACGTACACGCTTCACACGAAACCTAGCTTTGATTTAGTGGAAACGATGTTACTTCAAGGGGTCGAACGTCTACGTGAAGGTGATGACCTTCTCCTTCACTCTGATCAGGGCTGGCACTATCGCATGCCTAAGTACCGAAGGATACTCAAGGACCATCACATCACTCAGAGTATGTCTCGCAAGGGAAACTGTTATGACAACGCCGTGATGGAGAATTTCTTTGGCATCATGAAATCGGAGTTTCTCTACAGAGAAACCTTTCGGAACCTCAAGGAGTTCCACATTAAATTAGAAGAATACATGAATTACTACAACCACTTGCGAATCAAGTCTACGCTCGGTAAAAAGAGCCCGGTAGAATACCGACTGTACACACAACGAATCAATCAAAAAGTGGGTGTCCAATAATTTGGGTCCAGTGCACAGGCCTGCGGGGTCTCGATCATCCCTCTTTTCCCATAGGAGTCAAGCGCCCTTCGCTTCATTCCACTCTTTGGTAGTTGATCATTGTGTACTCTTTCTACAATGGGGTGTGCGGGTATTCCCCTACTATGGGACAGGATATCAGGTAAATCATTTTCGGTTCCTTTCAAGGATTGGGGTATCAGGAGAAAGTAGACCGTTCCATTACGCTTCGGGCACTTGCTTTCCACGGGGAGGAAGTCGAGCTTCCTCGGCTGCGCCTGCGGGATCTCGGTCTTTCCTCTATTCCCGTTGGAGTCAAGTGCCCTTCGCTCCATTCCACTCTTTGGTGGTTCAATATTGTGCGCTCTTTCTTCATTGGGGTGTGCGGTATTTATCTTACTGTGGGACTATCTAATGAATCGCTTTAGGTTTCTTTAATTCTTTTTTGATTTTCAGAAGGAATGTGGACCGCTTTTTCACTCTGAATATTTCTCGTATTTAAAGGATAAAACGCCTGTCTAAATCAAACGGATTTGCATCATCCTTCACATAATGTTCCCCATACCAATTGGTTTAAATAAATCAAAAAAGCATCCGGCTTTGGGCCGGATGCTTTTTTGTGGCGTGCTTACGCGTGTTTGTTGACTAGTTCAGCAAGTGCTTCTTTCGGTTGGAAACCGATGACTTTATCTACGACTTCGCCGTCTTTTAGGATAACGAGAGTCGGGATGCTCATTACGCCGTATTTTCCTGCTGTTTCTTGGTTTTCGTCTACGTCTACTTTGACGATTTTAACTTTTTCGCCCATTTCGCTGTCCAATTCTTCAAGTACAGGAGCGATCATTTTACAAGGTCCACACCATGGAGCCCAGAAGTCCGCAAGTACGAGACCAGAGTTTGTTTCAGCTGTGAAGCTTTGATCAGTTGCATGTGTAATAGCCATTTAAATGTGCCTCCCAAATCTTAAAATGTATCGTAAGTATATCACCGTAACCGGTAGGATGCTATAAATCTGCTCGTAGCTACTTTCCCCCTGCCGGTAGAGGTTTATACCCCATTCCATGAAAATAAGGAGCAAGCATCCGCCACTCCTTATTCTTCTTTTCTTATCCTATGTGTTCATGCGGTGAAATTCCACCCTGACACCCAGTCCTTTTTACAGGGAGTGATCAGGAAGAAGAAACTTTCAGCTTTTTGAACTCTTCCGTGAGGAGTGGTACCACTTCAAAGAGGTCCCCTACGATCCCGTAGTCGGCTACATTGAAGATGTTCGCTTCCGGGTCTTTGTTGATGGCGACAATGACCTTGGAATTGGACATTCCGGCTAGATGCTGAATCGCTCCGGAAATTCCGCAGGCGATGTAAAGGTCCGGTGTGACGACTTTACCGGTTTGACCGATCTGGAGGGAATAATCACAGTAGTCGGCATCACATGCACCCCTTGAGGCCCCGACTGCACCGCCCAGTACGTCGGCGAGTTCTTTGAGGGGGTTGAACCCATCCTCACTCTTCACGCCACGTCCTCCTGCGATGATGACTTTCGCTTCTGACAAGTCGACCCCTTCGCTTGCTTTGCGGACGACATCCTTGATGATCGTTCGCAGATTCTTGATTTCAACGGATAAGGAGGCCACATCACCTGTGCGGGACTCATCCTTGGCCAATGGTTCGATATTATTCGGGCGTATCGTCGCAAAGATGACTCCGTCCGTTACAATCTTTTTCTCGAAGGCTTTTCCAGAATAGATCGGTCTGGTGAAAACAAGATTCCCTCCTGCGAGGTCCAAGTCCGTTGCATCGGATACAAGACCGGTCTTCAGCTTGCCTGCGAGCTTCGGTGAAAGATCCTTCCCGAGTGCCGTATGGCCGAAGATGATCCCCTCTGGGGATTCCTGTCCGATCACTGCCATCAACGCCTGTGAATAGCCATCCGGTGTATATTGAGCCAATTTTTCATCCTCAACAGTGATGACACGGTCAGCTCCGTATTGAATCAACTCTTCCCCGAGGCTGCTCACCGATTGGCCGACGAGCACGCCTACGACTTCTCCGCCTTCCGCTACCGTCTTCGCTGCCGCAATGGCCTCGAAAGATACATTACGCAATGATCCGTCCCGAACTTCACCAAGTACTACTACTTTTCTTGCCATGCTTATAACCCCCTGATTGTATTGGTATGCTGGTCGATTAGATGACTTTCGCTTCCGTGCGGAGAAGCTGTACCAGTTCGCTCACCTGTACGGCTACATCTCCTTCGAGCACCCTGCCGGCCTCTTTTTTCGGCGGAAGATACATTTCGATTGTTTTCGTTTTCGCTTCCACGTCCTCTTCTTCCAAATCAAGATCGTCCAATTCAAGCTCTTCGAGAGGCTTTTTCTTGGCTTTCATGATTCCTGGAAGTGAAGGGTAGCGCGGCTCATTCAACCCTTGCTGCGCTGTTACAAGTAGGGGAAGGGACGTTTCGATCACTTCCGAATCCCCTTCAACGTCACGCGTCACGGTTACGGTTTCACCAGCGATTTCAAGCTTTGTGATGGTGGTGACAAACGGGATATCCAGTTGCTCTGCCACCCTTGGCCCAACCTGTCCGGATCCGCCGTCGATGGCCACATTGCCCGCAAGGATCAGATCGACTTCCTGATCTTTCAGGTATTGCGCCAGGATCGTCGCAGTCGTGAACTGGTCACCATGGTCGAGATCATCTTCTGTATTGATGAGGACGGCTTTATCGGCCCCCATGGCCAAAGCGGTCCTGAGCTGCTTCTCGCTCTCTTCCCCTCCAACTGTGATAACGGTTACATCTCCGCCGTGATTGTCACGGACCTGGATGGCTTCTTCCACGGCATATTCATCATAAGGATTGATGATGAATTCGGCGCCGTCTTCCGCTATGCGCCCATTCTGGATCGAGATCTTCTCTTCCGTGTCAAACGTTCTTTTCAACAATACATAGATGTTCATTCTGCAGTCCCTCCTGGTATTTGACTATGATAATCGAAACAATGTTTTAAATACAGCATCTCTTAGGAAGATTCGGACAATTACGTTCCGAAGAATGGATAGCGGATGTACACCCGCTATCCTGGAACCTACCCTTTGAAATGGGGTTCGCGTTTTTCAATGAAGGCTGATATCCCTTCCTTGGCATCCTCTGAGACGAAGATTTCACCGAACATATCGGCTTCACGTTTCACGCCTGCATAGAATCGGTCATCTTTTGTGTAGCTGAGCAATTCGATAGCAGCCTTCATGGCCACGGGACTCTTCTTGGCGATTTTTGCCGCAAGCTCCGAAGCCTTTTCAAAAAGCTCCTCTTCAGGATACGCTTTATTGGCAAGGCCCCATTGTACCGCTTCGACACCAGAGATCGGCTCACTTGTCAGGAGCATCTCCGCTGCCTTGGCGCGTCCTACGAATTTAGGCAGACGCTGTGAACCGGCGAAACCTGGCACAAGGCCGAGCTGTAGTTCAGGAAGGCCGAGCTTTGCGTTTTCACTCACAAGACGGATGTGACATCCCATGGCGAGCTCGAGTCCGCCTCCCAGTGCAGCGCCGTGAATGGCGGCAATGATCGGTTTCGGGAAGTTTTCCATGCGCTCGAACACTTCCTGCCCCCGTCCGGCAAGCTTCGAGAACTCCTCTCCGGTCTCGATGGTGGTGAATTCCTTGATATCGGCTCCCGCAGAGAAGAATCGACCTTCTCCCTTCAAGAGGATGACCCGGACGTCCCGGTTCCCCTCAAGCTCATTCAATAGAGCATCTATTTCAGAAATGAGCCCGCTTGCCAACGCATTGGCAGGGGGTCTCTGAATGAGCACGGATGCTACATTCCCTTCCAGTGTCCACGAAAGATTCTCCATTTTCATCCCCCTAAACTGATTGTGTTCCTGCCGCCGCATCCTTGAAGCAGCAGCTTGTGGATGGTGGGTACCTGGGCCGTCAGATCATATTTCTGTTCATTCATCACCCAGGTGGTGACCATTTCATCCAGCGTTCCGAAGATCATCTGCCGTGCAAGCCTTACATCGAGATCTGCTGAAAATTCACCTGACTCCACTCCGCTGACCAGGATGGTATCGATCAGCTTCAGGTATCCTTTCAGGACATCATTGATCTTGAGGCGAATCTCCTTATTGGATTGTCGAAGCTCCAGCTGCGTCACGATGGCGAGGTGATGATCATCCGACAGGATCTTACAATGATTTTCAATCATTACTAATAATTTCTCTGAAACTGTCTGTTTTCCTGCAATAACTTCCTCGATTTTATCCACGAACAGGCTCATCTTTTCTTTGAAGAGGGAAATCAGGATGTCTTCTTTGTTTTTGAAATAAAGATAGATCGTCCCGTCTGCCACTCCTGCCTGCTTGGCAATCTTGGAAACCTGCGCCTGATGGTAGCCGTTTTCTGCAATCACAATGACCGCGGCATCGATGATCTGTTTATATTTTGGTTTATTTCGCTTCATAGGTTTTTGACCTGCCTTATAGAATAATGAATGACCATTCATTCATGTTTCTATATTATAAGGTTCTCCTGTGATTGTCAACAGCCTGTACCATCCGCCAACAAAAAAGAAGGAAGGATTCTCCTTCAATAGTTTAACTTAATTTCTCCTCTTCTTCCAGCTTGACGCGTTCTTCTTCCACCAGCGCCCTGCGGAGGATCTTTCCGACAGCTGTTTTCGGCAGCTCTTTCCTGAATTCATAAATCCTCGGGACCTTATATGCGGCAAGATATTTCCTCGCATACACGTTGAGCTCTTCTTCTGTCAGGGACGCACCTTCCTTGAGGACCACATATGCTTTTACGGTTTCGCCCCGATAGGCATCAGGCACTCCGGCTGCGACGACCTCCTGGATGGCAGGGTGTTCGTACAGGACTTCTTCGATTTCCCGCGGGTAAATATTGAAGCCTCCGGCAATGATCATATCCTTCTTGCGATCCACTACGAAAAAGTATCCGCGTTCATCCATGTAGCCGACGTCTCCCGTAAGGAGCCAACCATCCTTCAGCGTCTGCTCAGTTTCTTCAGGTCGATTCCAGTATCCTTTCATCACCTGCGGACCCTTCACTGCAATCTCACCGATTTCATTCGGCGGCAACGTTTCCCCTGTTTCCATGGACAGGATGACACTGTCGGTATTCGGCCAAGGGACGCCAATGCTCCCCTTCACCCTCTCTTTATCCCACAGGAAGTTGGAGTGCGTGACCGGTGATGACTCCGTCAAGCCATATCCTTCGACCAGCTTTCCTCCTGTTATCGCTTCGAACTGCTGCTGCACCTCGACGGGGAGCGATGCACTTCCGCTGATGCATGAATCGATGGAGGAGAGATCGTACTTCTTGAGATCCGGATGATTCAACAATCCGATATAGATTGTCGGAGCTCCGGGAAACAGGGTCGGCTTCTGCTTTTGGATCGTCTTGAGGGTCGTGGTGGCATCGAATTTCGGGAGGAGGATGAGGGTATACCCCTGCATGATGGATAGCACCATGACGGCTGTCATCCCATAGACATGGAAGAATGGGAGGATGCCCAGGACCCGTTCTTCACCCTTCCGGCACTTATAAAGCCAGATATCGCACATGGACGCATTGGCCACCAGATTTTGATGGGTGAGCATGACCCCTTTCGGGAACCCCGTCGTCCCTCCCGTATACTGAAGGAGAGCAAGGTCTTCTGCAAAATCAAACCCCTCCGGTTCCGCAAGTCCTCCTGCGCTTCTCTTCATGATATCCGTATAGAGATGGATGGTTTCCGACGGCTCCACTTTCACGACGATGCCGTACTGCTTCTTTTGGATGAATGGATAAATCAGGTTTTTGGGGAAGGGGAGACAATCCTTGATAGCGGTTACAATTATATGTTCAAGCTCGGTTTCCTTCATCACCTTCGTGACCCGCGGATAAAGGATATCCAGGGTGAGCATCACCTTGGCACCCGAATCCTTCATTTGATACTCGATCTCCCGTTCCATATAAAGTGGATTCGTCTGCACGACGACTCCTCCAGCATAGAGGATGCCGTAGTAGGCAACGACCGACTGCGGCGTGTTGGGAAGCATGATGGCCACACGATCTCCTTTTTCGATCCCGAGCCCCTGGAGATAAGAGCCGAATTTGAGTGCCGCTTCGTGCACCTCACTATAGCTCAATTCCTTGCCCATGAAATGGATTGCCGTTTTCCCACCATATTTCTCCGCCGCATCAGTCAGATAGCTCTGAAGCGGTTTCTCCACCAGCGAAAACTCCCTTGGAATCTGCTCGGGGTATTCAGTGAGCCAGGGTTTGTTCATACTGATCCCTCCCGTCTAATTGTTTGAAAATTTATTCTATTCCCATTATAAAACATCAGGACTTCAGATACAATTTGTATTCGATTCCCAGTCCTTCTTTTAGCCTATGGTCATCCTCCCTTGTTAGGAGTCATCCCATATAAAAAAGACTGTCACCACTACTGTATGACAGTCTTCCTTTCAATATTAAGGCGGTCAAGCAAAGAAAACCATATAAATGATACCCACCACGATGAATCCTCCGCAAAGGACCAATAATACTTTCGCCAGTTTCTCCATATTCCCTCTCCTTATGAAATTCCTGCGCCGATGACATAGGATAGTCCGACGGAAATGACGAGGGAAATGAATCCTACAGCGCGGTTATCATTGGCTATTTCTTCATCGATCTTGAATCTAGGTGTCAGGAACTCAAAGATGAAGTACCCGATCAGCAGGAGGGAAAAGCCGTAGACACCCCATCCGATCGTCGTGATGATCGTATCATTATGATCGATGGAATGACTGAAGATATTGGCAATCCCGAAGATCTTCCCTCCGGTAGCCATACCCACAGCAAGATTCCCCTTCTTGATTTCTTCCCAGTTCTTATACTTCGTGACAAGTTCAAAGACCGCCAGGAAAAGAACAAGGCAGAGGATGACGACGCTGTAGTTCGCAGCGGTCTTCACCAACACATTCTCCCAGATTTTCTCCACTAGGAATCCCCCTTCTCTCCTCTACTACTTGAATTCGATGACCGTTACCCCGGTGCCGCCTTCACTGGCATCACCGAATCGTGCCTTTTTGACGGCACGATGATTCTTCAGGTATTCCTGGACGCCCTGCCGAAGGGCACCGGTGCCCTTCCCATGGATGATGGAAACCCTCGGATAGCCTGCTAGGAGAGCATCATCGATGTATTTATCGACACGGGCCAAAGCATTTTCATAGCGTTCGCCCCTGAGATCGAGTTCAAGATTCACATGGAAGTCCTTTCCCTTCACCGTAGAAAGAGGCTTGGTTTCCACCTTCTGCTGGGATTGGATGAATTCAAGATCGGATTCCTTCACTTTCATCTTCATGATCCCCATCTGGACCTGCCATTCTTTATTGGATACCTTCTCAACGAGATGGCCTTTTTGATCGAAGCTTAGGACTTTCACTTCATCTCCCGGTTGCAATGTGCGTTCCGTCGATTGTTTTTTCGGTTTCGACGACTGAGGCAGGTTCGGCGCTGCTTCCTCGAGATGTTTTTTCGCCTGGATGAGCTGGTGCTCCTTGATCCCGGATGAGCTTTCTTTCTGCATCCTTCTCAGGTCGCGGATCACTTCTTCCGCCTCCGCTTTCGCTTTGTCGACGACTTCGGATGCTTTTTTCTGTGCTTTTTCATAAAGGGAGTCCTTCTTCTCGTAGTACTCCATCATCTGTTTCTGCATGTCTTTGTGCATTTTCTCCGCTTGCCTCAAGAGCTCATGCGCTTCTTCAAGCTCGCGCTCACCCTGCCTGCGATTGTCTTCGAGGGAAGCAATCATGTTCTCGACTTCCTTGCTGTCGGTCCCGATATGGGATTTGGCACGCGTGATGACGCGTTCGGATAGTCCCAGGCGCTCGGAGATCTCGAATGCATTACTCCGTCCCGGTACCCCGATCAAGAGTCGGTAGGTCGGGCTCAGTGTTTCGACGTCGAACTCGACGCTTGCATTCACGACGCCTTCACGGTTATAGCCATATGCCTTCAGTTCTGGATAATGCGTCGTTGCGACCACTCTCGCTCCGGTTGCGTGGACTTCATCAAGGATGGAGATGGCAAGTGCCGCCCCTTCCTGGGGATCGGTCCCCGCCCCGAGCTCATCAAAGAGGACAAGGCTGTCGAAATCGACTTTATCGAGGATCCCGACGATGTTCACCATATGGGAGGAGAATGTACTCAAGCTCTGTTCGATGGACTGCTCATCCCCGATATCGGCATACACGGTCTTGAAGACCCCTACCTCGGAACCATCCAGCGCCGGGATCGGAAGGCCTGCCTGTGCCATGAGGGTCGTCAAACCGAGTGTTTTCAAGGTGACGGTTTTCCCCCCAGTATTCGGTCCGGTGATGACAATCGCAGAGAAATCATCCCCGAGCTCTATATCGTTGGCCACGGCGTCATCCATTGGCAAAAGTGGGTGGCGGGCTTTGTTCAGTTTGACACGCTTATCCTGATTGACAACCGGTTTCGTCCCCTTGATGGAACGACCGAACTTCGCCTTGGTGAACATGAAGTCCACATCGGTCAGGACCGATACGATGTAGAAAAGTTCACTTGAGAATTCATGCACCTTTTCCGTCATGGCCAGCAGGATCTTTTCAATCTCGGTCTGCTCTTTCAATTTCAACTCCCTGAGTTGGTTATTGAGCTGCACGATGGCCTCAGGCTCAATGAAGAGGGTCTGACCGGAGGAACTCTGATCATGGATGATGCCGCCATAATGGCCGCGATACTCCTGCTTCACTGGGATGACGTAGCGATCGTTCCGGATGGTGATGATGGCATCCGACAGCATCTTCTGGGCATTAGAGGAACGGATCATCCGCTCAAGCTTCTCCCTGATCCTTCCTTCATTTGCTCTGAGCTGGGTGCGGATGTTACGTAGGGAATCACTGGCAGAATCGAGTATGCCTCCGTTTTCGTCCACCACCTGACGGATTTCCTGCTCAAGGTGTGGGAGCGGTGTGACGGATTCCATCTTCTCCTGCAGGAGTGGGATTTCCACTTCCTCTTCCTTCAGTTCTTCAACGAAGCGCGTCAGCTTACGGCTTGCACGGATTGTGCTCGCCACCTGCACAAGTTCGGCGGGAGAGAGCATGCCACCGATCTGGGCACGCTTCACATGGGGCCTGATATCGAAGATCCCTCCGAGTGGGGCGTGCCCCTTGAGGCGGAGGATCGTCATGGCTTCATCCGTTTCTTCATGGAGGGCCAGGATTTCGTCATAGTCCACGGATGGTGTCAGGGCGGTCACCTTGGCAAGGCCCAGTGCAGATGCCGCATATTCTTTCAGTAGTTCTTTGATCTTATCAAACTCTAATGTTTTCAGTACTTTGGAATTCACGATACTCCACCTTTATCATTTGTTTCGTTTCAGGAACTTCATGAGTTCGTCTGTATCTTTCGTATTGAGGACCGAATCGGTTTTGATCCATCCTTTTCGCGCAGTCGAGACGCCGATCCCCATGGACTCAAGGTGGTCATGGCTGTGTGCGTCCGTATTGATGACCAGGGGAACACCGCGTTCCTGAGCTTTTCGCACATGTTCTGCCGACAGATCGAGCCTATTCGGGTTTGCATTGAGCTCCAGTGCGGTTCCGGTTTCTGCCGCAAGGTCGATCAGGGCATCCATGTCGACGGCATATCCTTCCCTTCGGCCGATGATCCTGCCCGTAGGATGGGCGATGAAGTCCACATGGGGGTTCTCCAGTGCCGTTTTCAACCGGTCCATGATTTTGTCTTGTGACTGTGAGAAGCTCGAATGGATCGATGCGATGACCACGTCAAGCTGACTCAGGACGTCGTCGTCATAATCGAGCGTCCCGTCAGGCAGGATGTCCATCTCGATTCCCGCAAGCACCTCGATATCATCATAGCGCTTATTGATTTCTTTAATTTCTTGAATCTGTTTCAGCAATCGTTCTTTACTGAGGCCATTGGCTACCCGCAAGTATTGGGAATGGTCCGTGATGGCCATATAGGCATACCCTTTTGCCCGGCAGGCTTCCACCATCTCTTCAATGGAGTAAGCGCCGTCGGACCAGGTGGTATGCATATGAAGGTCTCCTTTGATGGCTTCAAGGGAAATCAATGGGTAGTCTTTCGTGAACCCTTCAACCTCGCGGCCGTCTTCCCTGAGTTCAGGCGGGATGAAAGGGAGACCGAAGTGATCGTAGAACTCTTCTTCCGTTTCAAACGTCGTCACTTCACCCGTTTCAGCGTTCTCCACCCCGTATTCGCTGATCTTCTCTCCACGCTCTTTCGCAAGCTGTCGCATCCGGACGTTGTGATCTTTCGAACCCGTGAAATGATGGAGGGCCGTGGCGAATTCCTGCGGTTCGACAATCCTGAAATCGACGCTCACATCCCAGCTGTAACGGAGCGTCAATGATACTTTTGTGTCTCCCGCTGCAATGGTCTCCACGATACCGGGGAACTTCAGAAGGGCTTCCTTCACCTGTGACGGCTCATCAGTGGAGAGGATGAAATCAAGATCCTTGATGGTTTCGCGTCCCCTCCGCAGGCTGCCGGCACGGGAGTAGGTTCTGATGCTGTCCATATTGCCTAGGAAGGATTCGATCTCGACTGCCACTCCTTCCATGAAGCCGATGGGAAGGCGGTCCGGCCGCTTGCCAACCTGCTCGATGGCGGCGAGGATCTTCTCTTCCGTCTTTTTCCCGAAACCGGCCAGGGCCTGGACTTTTTCGTTCCGGCACGCTTCTTCCAGATCTTTGATTCCTTTCACGCCAAGCTCGCTGTACAGCTTCGCAATCTTCTTCCCACCTAGTCCGGGAAGTTGAAGAAGGGGAACGAGTCCGGGAGGAACCTGTTCCTCCAACTCTTCCAATACCGATGAAGAGCCCTCTTCCACGTATTCTTGGATGACCCCTGCCGTCCCTTTTCCTATTCCACTGATTTTTGTAAAATCATCTATTTCACTTAAGCTGCGATCATCATTTTCAAGAGCTGCAGCTGCTTTGCGATAAGCCGAGATTTTGAATGAGTTCTCGCCTTTGAGCTCCATATAGATAGCAATCTCTTCTAATAGTTTAATGATATCTTTTTTATTCACGTCAATCACCTTCTCCATCATGAAAATGGTTTCTCCACTCTCTATAGTAGCAAACTCCGCATCAAAAGAAAAAGACTGAATCCGGAACGGCATCGAATGCTTCGGTTCCTGGACCCAGTCCTGTTATCAAGCTGATTTCCCCATCCACCATGATTGAATCATATCGGAGAAGATCGGGGTGTTTTTGACCATGCCCTGTCCAAGGAAGGATCCTTGAATGGCTGACTGCACGGAATCCATTGGCAGGAGGGCCCCGATGAACAGCAGGATGAGCAGGATCAAATACGTTTCCGCAAATCCCAGCACTCCCCCGCCCAGTTTGTTCACCTGCTTCAAGATTGGAAGGTGGGCGACAAAATCAAGCATGGAGCCGATGATCTGAAGGATGATCCTCACTGCGATGAAAATGATGGTGAATGCGATCACCCGGTAGTAGGCGTCTTCCATATTCCCCGCCTGGAAGATCATCTTCAATGCCATCTGGTCGTCAAGATTCGGGTAAGGAATCCACAAAGTCAGCTTGGGAGCAAGCTGATCATAATACAAATATGCTACAATGAATGAAGCGATGAAACCGAATATATGTATCACCTGCAGGATGAATCCCCGTTTCAATCCGATGAGGAATCCAAAAAGCAGGAGTACGAGCAGTATGATATCCAACATAGTTACTTCAATCCTTTAATTGTTTGATTTGCCGTTCGAGGTCTTCGTACTTCTCTTGAAGTTTGATATAATCGTTCACGGCGTTCACGGCTGTCAGGACAGCAAGTCTTCCCGTGTCGAGATACGGGTTCGCAGAGTTGATTTCTCTCATTTTGTCATCCACTTTGGAGCAGACGAAGCGGATCGTATCAGGCGCCTCTGTCCCGACGATCGTATAATGCTGACCATATATATCCACGGTAATGCGATTTTTTTCTGCTTCAGACAATCCGAAAGACCCCCGTTCACTTAAAAATTCTACACACTATCATACCATGTACCTGTTGAGAATGGTAGAACATTGTCATATGAACTCATTTCCATCGTACCATACTTGTAAAGAAGGAGAGATCCGTTTTGGCCAATACCGTCATTCAAACGACATCTGATCAGATACATAAAATGAAAGAACACTATTCTTCCGTCCTCACAGGCAAGGTGCCACCCGGTGCAGTATTCTCTGCCAAGCCTGCAGGATGCACCGTCACGGCCTATAAATCGGGAAAAGTCCTCTTCCAAGGGTCCCGGGGCGAAGAGGAAGCATCACGCTGGGGATCGAAGGTTGCTCCTAAAGTAAAGAAGATCGACAAAAAGACCACCACCCTTCCCGAAGACTTTGCTTCGTGGTCGGTGATCGGATCGGATGAAGTCGGGACCGGGGATTTCTTCGGACCGATCACGGTTGTCAGCGCCTATGTAAAACGGGAGCATCTCGAACTCGTGAAGGAACTTGGTGTCCAGGACTCCAAAAACCTGACGGACGAGACGATCAAGCGCATCGCCAAGGACCTGATCCAGACGATTCCTTACAGTCTCCTCATCCTTCATAACCCGAAATACAATGAGCTGCAGGAAAGCGGGATGACCCAAGGGAAGATCAAAGCCCTGCTTCACAATAAAGCGATCCTGAATCTGATGGACAAAATCTCCCCCGAACAGCCGGAAGGGATCCTGATCGATCAGTTTGTGGAAAAAAATACGTACTACAAACATATTGCTTCACAGAAAAAGATCCAGCGGGACCGGGTTTACTTCAGTACGAAGGGTGAAGGCATGCATCTGTCCGTCGCGGCAGCATCGATCATAGCCCGCTATGCGTTCCTGAAGGAGATGGACAAGCTGAGTGAGAAGGCCGGCGTGACGATCCCGAAGGGTGCCGGAAGCGCCGTTGATATCGCTGCGGCCAAGATCATCAAGCGCAGGGGTGTTGACTCCCTGAAGAATATGACTAAGTGGCATTTTGCCAATAGTGATAAGGCAATCAAGATTTCGAGGAAGTAGAGGGAGGTGTCATCCTTTTGGGATGGCATCTTTTTTTGTTGATTGTTTCTATATAACAGATCACTCAATATACGAAGAAAGATCCACTTTAAAAAGGGTCCGTGCCTCTCCGCTCCAGGCAGCCGCTTTCCACGGGGCGTGCAGTGAGCCGCTTTGGCAGGCCTGCAGGGTCTCACCCTGCCCGCTTTTCCCGTTGGAGTCGGCTGCCTTCCGCTCCGGGGGATTTTCGGATAGAAGTAGTCCGTTATATGCAATTTAAAATGCCTGTATCATGATGTATTTTCACCAGATGCTCTTCGGAAGGAAAGTGGCCCATATAATATGACTTACATTCGTAATGATCTCTTGAGCTCTTTTACTTACTCGATCTTCAGGAAAAAAGCACAGGAGAGGTAAAGTGCTTCATTTCTTTCTTGGTTGTCAGTTTGGGTAGATAGATATCATTATCGCCATTTATGTCTTTATCCACTTCCTGCATACTGACATGAGACAGCCTTCCCATGTATTGAGATGTTTTGCAGATGAAAGATTTGATGGAGGACAAAGGGCAGGAGGATTTCTTTCATCATCCTGAGTTCTCTCGACTGTTCCTGTAAGAAAAACGAGAGGATTAATAGTGAATCGCTCCGCAATGGGATCATGCATGATCATGTAAGAGATAAGTCTAGTGGAAAAGCCAAAAAAAGATGCCGGAACCACTCCCGGCATCTTTCTTTATTTATCCCCTAAGTTCCGCTCCGGCTTTCGCTTTGACGGCTTCTAAGACTTTGTTATGGACTTTCACGACTTCTTCATCGGTCAGGGTTTTGGCCGGGTCGAAGTATTTGAGGGAGAAGGCCAGGGATTTCTTGCCTGGTTCCATATGCTCTCCTTCATAAAGGTCGAAGACGGAGACTTCTTTGAGAAGTTTTCCTCCTGCTTCTTTGATGATGGCTTGAACGTCTCCTGCTTTCACATCCTGTGTGACGACGAGGGCGATATCCCTCGTGATCGATGGATGACGCGGGATCGGTGAGTAGCCGAGTGGTGCTTTATCATATCCGAATACCGGTGCGGCCTTCAGTTCGAATACGTAGGTTGCGTCGAGATCAAGGTCTTTTTCCACTTCCGGATGGGTGGCACCGACGAAACCGATGACTTCATCGTTCAAGAGGATTTCCGCTGTCCGTCCTGGGTGTAATCCATCGATGACGGCTTGACGGTAGCTGATGGCATCAGATACGCCAAGGTTCTCGAACATTCCTTCGAGGATCCCTTTTGCCACGTAGAAGTCAACAGGCTTCTTCTCACCCTGCCAAAGATGCGAATGCCACAGACCGGCAAGGGCCCCTGCAATGTGCTCCTCTTCCCGTGGAAGTTCTTCCCCTTCGTTCAGGAACACGGCTCCGACTTCATAGAACGCGAGGCTGTCGTTTTGACGGGCCTTATTGTACGAAATGACTTCAAGAAGCTGCGGGACGATGCTCAGGCGCAGGTTGCTCCGTTCTTCACTCATCGGCATGAGGAGGCGGACCGGCTCTTTCACATCAAGTGCGTATTGAGTCGCTTTCTTGTCGTTCGTCAGGGAGTAAGTGATCGCCTGAAGGAGACCTGCTCCTTCCAGGTAGCGGCGGACAGCGCGACGTTTCGCCTGATATGGGCTTAAACCTCCTGCTGTGGATGCCCCTTGAGGAAGGGTCATCGGGATGTGGTCATAGCCGTAGAGGCGTGCCACTTCTTCCAATAGATCTTCCTGAATCGTGATGTCGCCTCTTCTTGTCGGAGCCGTCACGTGGAAGGTATCACCGCTTACTTCAACAGGGAATCCGAGACGTCGGAAGATGCTTTCCACTTCCTCAGCGGTGATGGCTGTTCCGAGTGAAGCGTTGATCTTCTCAAGGGTGATGGATACGCGGGCCGGGTGGACGGTCATTTCATCAAAGAGGACCGTGCCTTCGAGGACTTCTCCTCCGGCATACTCAGCCATGAGCTCGGCGGCACGTTCTCCCGCTTTCAGGACGCGCTCGGGATCGACGCCTTTTTCATAACGTGTGCTCGCTTCACTGCGGAGCCCGTGATGCTTGGAAGCCCCCCTCACAATGGCGCCTGTGAAATACGCTGCTTCCAATAGGACGGTGGTGGTGTCCTGCTGGACTTCAGAGTCTGCTCCGCCCATGACGCCGGCGAGGGCGACTGGTGCCTTGCCATTCGTGATGACAAGTTGATCATCAGACAGTGTGCGCTCCGTATCATCGAGTGTCACGATCTTCTCGCCATTATGCGCACGGCGGACGACGACTTCTTTTGATCCGAATCGGTCATAGTCGAAGGCATGAAGTGGCTGACCGTACTCAAGGAGTACGTAGTTCGTGATGTCGACGACATTATTATGCGGTCGGATGCCCGCTGCCATGAGGGCGTGCTGCATCCATGCTGGTGATGGGCCGATCTTCACGTTCTTGATGATCATTGCTCCGTACAGTGGATTGTCATCTTTCGCTTCCACGCGGACAGACACGTAGTCTGACGCTTTCTCGCCGGACCCGCTTACGGAGGGTTCCGGAAGCTTCACATCACGGTCAAGGATGGCTGCCACTTCGTAGGCAACACCAAGCATGCTCAAGCAATCCGAGCGGTTCGGGGTGAGTCCGAGTTCAAGGATGGAATCATCCAAGCTCAAGCGCTCCACTGCATCGGCTCCGACTTCTTCACTTTCAGGGAATACATAGATCCCGTCAGCATGCTCCTTCGGGACAAGCTTGCTTTCCACGCCGAGCTCTTGAAGGGAACAAATCATCCCTTGGGAAACCTCTCCGCGGAGCTTCGCTTTCTTGATCTTGAAATTGCCGGGAAGGACAGCGCCTACCTTGGCAACGGCCACTTTTTGGCCTTTGGCGACATTCGGTGCCCCGCAAATGATCTGAACGGGTTCTTCTTCTCCGACATCCACGGTGCAGATATTCAGTTTATCCGCATCGGGATGCTGTTCGCATGTGAGGACATGGCCGACGACGACACCCTTGATGCCGTCCCCGATCCGCTCCACTCCTTCTACCTCGATCCCGCTGCGGGTGATCTTTTCGGCAAGTTCTTCAGGTGTGACACCTGACAGGTCCACGTAGTTTTCCAGCCATTTATATGAAACGTACATTCTTGTACCTCCTATCGATTTGTCCGGTGCGTCATGCGCCCCCGTTTATTCCTTCTCGCTGAACTGTTTGAGGAAACGCGTATCGTTCGTGTAATAGTGACGGATATCATCGATTCCGTACTTCAGCATGGCAATCCGTTCAGGTCCCATCCCGAAGGCGAACCCTGAGTACTTGCTTGAATCGAATCCGGCCATTTCCAGTACATTCGGATGGACCATTCCAGCACCGAGGATCTCGATCCAGCCGGTCCCTTTACATACGCGACATCCTTCACCGCCACAGATCTTACAGCTGATATCCATTTCGACGGAAGGCTCCGTGAATGGGAAGAAGCTTGGACGTAGTCGGATTTCCCGGTCTTCCCCGAACATCTTCTTGGCAAATACATTCAACGTTCCTTTAAGGTCACTCATGCGGATGTGTTCATCGACGACAAGCCCTTCGATCTGTGTGAACTGATGGGAATGGGTCGCATCATCGGTGTCGCGGCGATACACTTTCCCAGGGCAGATGATCTTGATCGGTCCTTTTCCATCTGCCATCTCCATCGTCCTTGCCTGTACAGGGGACGTATGGGTGCGGAGGAGCGTTTCTTCCGAGATATAGAATGAATCCTGCATATCCCGGGCCGGGTGTCCTTTCGGCAGGTTAAGCGCTTCGAAGTTGTAGTAGTCCTTCTCCACTTCGGGACCTTCGGCAATCGTATAGCCCATACCGATGAACAGATCTTCGATTTCCTCGACGATCATGGTAAGGGGATGGTGATTCCCGCTTTTCACAGGGCGTCCTGGGAGGGTCACGTCGATTGTTTCCGATTGGAGCTTCTTCTCCACTGCTTCCTTCTCAAGGATGGCCTGCTTCGCTTCGATGGTCTCGGTGATGGCTCCGCGGACCTCATTGGCGAGGGCACCCATTTTCGGACGCTCTTCTGCAGAGAGTTTCCCCATGCCTTTCAGCGCTTCTGTCACGGGGCCTTTTTTGCCGAGATAGGCAACGCGCACATCATTCAGCGCTTTTAAATCCTGTGCTTCATTTACTTTTTCGATTGCTTCCTGTTGAAGGGATCGTAATGTTTCCTCCATGGAACATCCTCCTTTTTATCTTGCGGTCTCAGTGGACCGGTCCTTTTTTGACCAAATAAAAAAACCCCATCCCGGAAAGGGACGAGGTTTGATCGCGGTACCACCCTTATAAGCAGGCAGCGTTCGCCCACTCACTTCATTCGGATAACGGCATACGCCGGTACATCATTACATTGCTTGGGCAATGGTCCCGATGCCAACTCGAGAGGTGAAATTTCACAGCTGTCCTTCATAAGAGTGCTTTCAGTCGAGGCACTCTCTCCCTGGAGGAATTCCAGATGCTACTTTCCTCTTTCAACGTTTTTCGTATATGAGAACTATTATAGTGAATTATCGGGGAGAATTCAAACCCTTTTCGGTGTCTTCTGATTAAAATGATACATGAGGATGCCTGCAGCAATAGCCACATTCAATGATTCACTCTGCCCGAAAATCGGGATGTAGAGATTTTGATCCGTCATCTTCAATGTATGGGGGGACATTCCGTTTCCTTCGTTCCCCATGATAAGGGCGTATGATGCAGCAGGCTCGACGCCTGTGTATTCCACCCCGTTCTCAAGGGCCGTGCCATAAACCGGGATCCCACGCTCCTGCAGCTCCGGGATCAGCTCGTCAAGATCCATCCGCACGATCGGCAGGTGGAAATGACTGCCCTGGGCAGAGCGAAGGACTTTTTGGTTATAAGGATCCACCGTCCCCTTCCCGAGGACGACCATGTCGATCCCTGCCGCATCAGCCGTCCGGATGATGGTCCCGATATTACCGGGATCCTGGAGCCCGTCCAGGAGAAGGAAGGTACTCGCTTCGACTATGTCTTCCTCCCGTTCCTGCTGCCGGCAGATGGCAAAGATCCCTTGGGTGGTCTCCGTATCGGCGAGAAGGCTTCCGACCTCAGCTGATACGGTGGTGATGGATTCGGCCTCAAAGATCCTAGGCACCTCCACTCCTTCCACGACGACCAGTTCCTGCACGACACCATCCTGCTTCAACGCTTCCTCTACAAGATGGAATCCTTCGATGATATAGGTACGGGTGAGATCCCGTTCTTTTTTGGTCAACAGCTTCTTCCATTGTTTCACGATGGGGTTTTTTGAGGATTGAATATACTTCAATCGTATCCGCTCCTTCAACGTTCTATTCAAATGTCCATTATACCTCAACTTCCATACATAATATACGGGATTTGAGAGACGATAACAATGAATTCCTCATCAACCATAAAGGAGCTGGGCATAATGAGCTTGAACTTACGCAAAGCGATCATACACAATGTGCAGGGCAATTCACAGGATGAACTGAGAGATACCATCGTAGACGCCATTCAGGGAGGCGAAGAGAAGACGCTCCCAGGACTGGGTGTACTCCTCGAGGTTTTCTGGCAGAACGCTGATCCGAACGAACAGAAGATGGTCCTTGAAAAGCTTGAGAATTCCCTTCAACAGCCTCATTAAAACGAATGGCGCGCCTTCATGCAGAAGGCGCGTTTTTCATTTCACTCCAAAAGCCCCATCCCGTGGACGTTTGAGTGAAATCGTGAGTGGTAAAGAAAGGCTAAAAGCTTCGAAAGGGGAAGGAACCAAATGGGTAAAGATAACAGAGCACTCCTCGTGATCGATATGATCAATACGTTCGACTTCGACGGAGGGGAAAACCTGCTTGACCATACCCTTGACGTCGTCGATCCGATCCGGGATCTGAAGAAAAAGGCGAAAGATGCGGGTATCCCCATCATCTATGTCAACGATAATTATGGTCTATGGCAGGACAATATGAACGATATCATCGAGCACTGCAAAAAAGGGAAGGGTAGAGAAGTCATCGAGCGGCTTCACCCCGACACAGATGATTACTTCATCATCAAGCCGAAGCATTCCTGTTTCTTCGGGACACAGCTTGAAATCCTCCTTCACCAGCTGGATATCCAGCACTTGATCCTGACGGGGATCGCGGGGGATATCTGCGTCCTGTATACGGCGAATGATGCATATATGAGAGAATATGAGCTTTCCATCCCGACCGACTGTGTCGCTTCAGAGACGACTGAAGATAATGATAATGCCTTCCGGATCATCACCAAGACGATCGGGGCAGATCTGACCGACTCCCACAAGGTCGATTTCAATCACTGATCATTAGCATGCAAAAAGAGGCGCCCGCGGGCGCCTCTTTTTGATCAATCATACGTAATTTTATCGACGGTTTCACGGTCGAGCTTCTTGATGACCTCCGTGATGAGTTTCACCGCATTTTCGTAGTCATCACGATGAAGCATGGCAGCATGACTGTGGATGTAGCGGGTGGCGATGGTGATGGACAGGGCCGGTACCCCGTTCGCCGTCAGATGGATCGAACCTGAATCGGTCCCTCCCCCGGCGATGCTATCGTATTGATACGGGATGCCCAGTTCGTCTGCCGTTCTGGTGACGGCATCACGCAGGCCTTTATGGGAAACCATGGACGCATCATATAGGATGATCTGTGGGCCATCTCCCATTTTACTTGATGCTTCCTTATCGGAGATTCCCGGTGTATCACCGGCGATCCCGACATCCACACCAAAGGCGATGTCCGGCTGGATTTTCGCAGCAGATGTGCGGGCACCGCGGAGTCCGACTTCCTCTTGGACCGTTCCGACACCGTACACGATATTCGGATGATCGGCATCCTTAAGGTTTTTCAGTACATCGATGGCAATCGCACAGCCGATGCGGTTATCCCATGCTTTTGCAAGGAGCATCTTTTCATTGTTCATCACCGTGAACTCGAAGTATGGAACCACCATATCTCCCGGTTTGACTCCCCATTCCGCTGCTTCTTCGCGGCTGGAAGCACCGATATCGATGAACATATCCTTGATGTCAACCGGCTTCTTACGCGCTTCAGGAGGAAGGATATGAGGTGGCTTTGAACCGATCACACCCGTGATTTCCCCGCTATCGGTCACGATGGTCACCCGCTGGGCAAGCATTACCTGGGACCACCAGCCTCCGACGGTTTGAAAACGCAGGAAGCCCCTGCCGTCGATCTGGGTCACCATGAAGCCTACTTCGTCCAGATGACCGGCCACCATGATCTTCGGACCGTTCTCCAAACCGGTCTTCTTCGCAATCAGGCTTCCCAGGTTATCCGTAGTGATTTCATCGGCAAATGGCTCTATGTATGTTTTCATCACGTTCCGCACTTCGCGTTCATTTCCCGGTACTCCCTTGGCATCGGTCAAATCCTTGAGCATCGTCAACGTTTCGTCAAGTTTCGTCATTGTTTCGCCCCCCTAAATAATAGTCACCTTTATTATACTTGAAAGCTTCAGATTCATCAAAATATTCATTAATACCCTTCTTGCTGACGCTGATAATTCACTTCATTCTTCTTCAGGTAGGATTTAAAGATGTCTTCCGACTTGAACCCGAGGACCCGTCCAAGCTGAAGAAACTGTTGGAAGAGTGCGAGAAGGTTCTCAATGGAGCGCTCCTCCGAGAATCGGTTCACTTCACTGTACACCTTGAGGAATTCCTCTGTCGGATCCCCCTCTTCCAGTACCTCGGGCTCATCGATGGAACGGATGCCGATGTCGATTCCAAGGGAGAGGATGAAGTGGATTCCGTCTACATACTCTTCCAAGATGACCTCTTGCTCGGAAGGGGCCTTCTTGCTCCAAAACTTGAAGCACCTCGTTTCATTCGCCAATTCCCCGAGTTCGACGAGGAGGGCCAGGATTTTTTTATCGACCAGGTCGGCGTCTTGAAGTCCGTGCTCACTTTCGATGTGCCGATCCAGTTCATTCTGCATATTCAATAGCTGATTCCAATCCATTGTGCTCACCTTTCCTTTCTACACTATCTAGTATGACAAATTTTCAGAGGAATTTTAAATAAAACGAAACCTTTTTTTTATCCATCCGTATGTACATGAAGAATCCATATGCCTACGGAGGTAATCTTCATGTTTTTACTGATCCGACTGGTCCTTTTATTGCTCATTATCTATCTTCTGTACCGCTGTGTGAAATATATCCTCAATCCGAAAAGAAAGCTTGAACTGGCAAAGGAACAGCGCAGGTTTTATTTCCTGGATGATCAGGAAAATGTGCACAAGAACTTTCATGTCACCTACAAAGGGGTCCTGTTCGAAGGGGAAAAGTATATGGGGTCCACCGACCATTCCTTCGAGGTGGTCTCGATCTTCGTATGGGCGGAGAACATCGCGACCCTGAAAGGGCTGAACACGGAAGACTTCCACTACGTCCAGAATGAAATCAAGGAGCGGTATCCTGCCGCCAAGATCGACTGGAAGAGTCCCATACATGAACTCCTGAAGAAAAAAGAACGGTAGCACAGCAAAGGGGGCGTCCACCAGGACGGCCCCCTTTCTTATTTGCTCGGAAAGAATTCATTCCATGAAATGACCCGCACCTTTTCCCTGAGAAGATAAAACAGGACAGCCAGGGACAGGATGATCATGACGATGATCGGCGGGGAGAACGTGGTGATGTATTGACCGAATACCGTATAAAAGAATGCCAGGGGAATGTTCGAGAGGAAAGCCGCCCTGAGGAAAGGTTTGAATTCCCTGTGACGCTCAAGGAGACACAGATTGAGGAGCTGATAGTGGACGAACGGGATCAGCTTCAACACCGCGATCTGACCGGTCGTCAATACGGCATTCCGGCCGAACCACTTTTCCTTCAGCTTCAGGAGCCTTTCGGCAAACGTCGGAACCCCTTTGATGACAAAGAAGAAAAGAACAGATAAGAGCGTCAACCCGATCAGGGAATAAATCGTCCCGAACACACTTCCGAACAATAGACCTCCCGCCATGCAGACCAGTGCGACAGGGATGAAGAGGAACTGCCTTAAGATGTGGAACAGAATGAACAGGAAAGGGGCGATAAAACCACTCGCTTCCATGACGGCAAATGCAGCGACTAAACGATCATCCATGATGCAAAACCCCCTACTATGCCTCTGATGATGTTCACGAGCTATTCTATCCTATGAGACGCCCCCTCCTGTCAGAACTCACAAGACAAACCAGATATAAAGTCCCCCATGCAGGATGACCAGCAATGGGAAGCCTAGCCTGAACGCAACATGCTTCGTCTTATGGCGATGGATGCGCATGCCGAAGTAACTGCCGACGCTCCCCCCTAGGATCGCCACCTGCCACAGCGTCCGTTCGCTGATCCGGTACTCCCCCCGCCTTGCCTTTTCTTTGTCGCGACCCATCAGGACGAAACCGGCGATATTGATCACGATGAGATACAGATTCAATGCGATGACCCATGTTTCCATGCAATCTCCCTTTCTCTCTATGCAAAAAGGACCGGCCACCGTGGGCCGATCCCTCAACAAGATTACTTGTTCAATTGTGCTTTTGCTGCGTCAGCCAATTGGTTGAACGCATTGATATCAGAAACCGCTAGCTCAGCAAGCATTTTACGGTTCACTTCGATACCAGCAAGCTTAAGTCCGTGCATCAAACGGCTGTAAGAAAGACCGTTCATACGTGCAGCTGCATTGATACGAGTGATCCAAAGCTTACGGAAGTCACGTTTTTTCTGGCGACGGTCACGATAAGCATACATGTATGATTTCATGACTTGTTGGTTTGCTACTTTATAAAGAGTATGTTTTGAACCGAAATAACCTTTGGCTAATTTAAGAACTTTTTTACGACGTCTGCGAGTTACTGTTCCGCCTTTTACGCGTGGCATAATAATTCCCTCCTATTTCTTACTTGCTTTTTATTTAAGGTTGTCAAGCATATGACGAATGCGTTTGAAATCTCCTTTAGAGACAACAGCAGCTTTACGTAGCTTACGTTTTGCTTTAGTAGATTTATTAGCGAATAAATGGCTTGTGTAAGCGTGAGAACGTTTAAGTTTACCAGAACCTGTTTTCTTGAAACGCTTAGCTGAGCCGCGGTGAGTTTTCATTTTTGGCATGTGCTTTTCCTCCTCGGGTCGATTATTTTTCGTTGACTGGTGCGAGCACCAAGAACATGCTGCGACCATCCATTTTAGGCTTTGATTCAACGGTTGCAACGTCTTTGCACTCATCGGAGAAACGATCGAGTACACGTTGGCCGATCTCTTTGTGCGTGATCGCACGGCCTTTAAATCGGATAGACGCTTTAACTTTGTCTCCTTTTTCAAGGAACTTACGAGCATTGCGAAGTTTCGTATTGAAATCATGGTCATCGATCGTCGGGCTCAGGCGAACCTCTTTCAGATTGATGATCTTTTGATTTTTACGGGCTTCTTTTTCTTTCTTCTGTTGTTCGAACTTAAACTTTCCGTAGTCCATGATACGGGCAACGGGTGGTTTTGCAGTTGGAGCAACGAGAACAAGATCAAGATTGACGCGTTCTGCGATTTCAAGGGCTTCGTTCTTGGTTTTGATTCCAAGCTGTTCACCATTCTGATCGATCAGACGCACTTCACGGGCACGAATCGTTTCGTTTAAGATCATGTCTTTGCTAATAACTAGCCACCTCCAAGGTAATTTAAAAGAATACGCGGTATCGGTTTGCAGCACCCGACCTTCATTTCAGAAACAAAAAAGATGCGAGTGTCGAAACACCCGCATCTGATTATAAAGCACATCGCTTAATTATCATGAAAGTTACCTGGTAACTGCAAAACGCGTCATTCAGGTGAGAAGCGGGATGCCTCTACTTGTACCAAACTGTATTCAATTCACCTTAGATACTATACCATAAGACAATACCAAAGTCAAACCGGTTTGTCACAACGTATTTCATGATAGCATTCATCTCGGTAGAGTGCAACCTTTTTTTGAGGTTTTCCCGAAAGATGCATGCTAACCGGCAAAAAGAAAGACGTTATCCGCGTTTCGCTTCGGATTTCACCATATCAGCAAAGGCATCGAAGGAAAGCGTTTCTGACTTCTGTTCACCATACTTGCGGACATTGACGGCTTTTTCTTTGATTTCGTTATCCCCGACAACGAGCATGTATGGCACCTTGCTCATCTGGGCTTCACGGATCTTGTAGCCGATTTTTTCATTCCGGTCATCAATATCGACACGGAGGCCTTCAGCCTGCAATTTTTCCTGTACTTCTTTGGCATAGTCGAAATGCACATCCGGCGATACCGGGATGACCTGTACCTGAGTCGGTGCGAGCCATGTCGGGAATGCTCCTTTGTACTCTTCGATGAGGAATGCCACGAAGCGTTCCATTGTCGATACGACACCGCGGTGGATAACGACCGGACGATGTTGCTTCCCGTCTTCCCCTACATAAGTGAGATCGAAACGTTCCGGAAGAAGGAAGTCCAGCTGGACAGTGGAAAGGGTCTCTTCTTTGCCGAGGGCAGTCTTCACTTGAACGTCAAGCTTCGGTCCGTAGAAAGCCGCTTCCCCTTCTGCTTCGAAATAGTCGATTTCCAGCTCATCCATGGCTTCTTTCAGCATGCCTTGAGCCTTGTTCCACATCTCGTCGTCATCGAAGTATTTCTCTTTGTCTTCCGGATCGCGGTAAGACAGGCGGAAGGAATACTCGTTGATATCGAAGTCTTTATATACTTCCTGTACAAGATGGACCACACGCTTGAATTCATCCTTGATCTGATCCGGGCGGACGAAGATATGGGCATCATTCAACGTCATTCCACGTACACGCTGGAGGCCAGAGAGGGCACCGGACATTTCATAGCGGTGCATGAGACCCAATTCCGCGATACGGATCGGCAGCTCCCGGTAGCTGTGGATGCTGTTTTTATAAATCATCATATGATGTGGGCAGTTCATCGGACGGAGAACAAGATCTTCGTTGTCCATCTCCATGATCGGGAACATATCTTCCTGGTAGTGATCCCAGTGACCGCTTGTTTTGTAAAGCTCGACGCTTGCGAGTGCCGGAGTATACACGTGGTTGTAGCCCAGGCGCTCCTCTTTATCCACGATATAACGTTCGACGATGCGGCGGACGGTTGCCCCTTTCGGAAGCCACATCGGCAGACCCTGACCGACCTTTTGGGACGTCATGAACAGATCCAGTTCCTTCCCGATTTTACGGTGATCGCGTTCCTTCGCTTCTTCAAGCAGGCGGAGATGCTCTTCCAGGTCTTCTTTCTTGAAGAAAGCTGTACCATAGATCCGCTGCAGCATTTTGTTGTCGCTGTTTCCGCGCCAGTAGGCACCTGCGATGCTGAGGAGTTTGAACTCCTTGATCTTGTTGGTCGACGGGATGTGGATCCCACGGCAAAGGTCGAAGAATTCGCCTTGTTCGTAGATGGATACCTGCTCCCCTTCAGGGATGGCTTCAAGAAGCTCGAGCTTATATTCATCGCCGACTTCCTCATAAATGCGCTGGGCTTCATCACGGCTTACCTCTTTACGGATGACCTCGAGGTTTTCACCGGTGATCTTTTTCATTTCCTTTTCGATCAAAGGAAGATCTTCAGGTGTGAAGGTATGCTCGGAATCGACATCATAGTAGAATCCACCTTCGATGACCGGTCCGATGCCGAGTTTCGTTTCGGGATACAGGCGTTTGATCGCCTGAGCCATCAAGTGGGCTGTACTGTGGCGCAAGATTTCCAGGGCGTCTTCACCTGGTGGAGTGATGATTTCGATGCTTCCATCGCTTTCAATTCCTGTCCGGAGATCAATCAGATTCCCATTCACTTTCCCTGCCAATGCCTTTTTCTTCAGACCTGGTGAGATCGAGGCTGCGATTTCCTCTGTTGTTGTCCCTTTTGGGAACTCCTTCACATTCCCATCAGGGAACTGCATTTTCACTACTTCTGACATAGCATATCACTCCTTTTATGATTCATCATTGGCCAAGAATCGGCCGAATAAAAAACAAAAAACCCCGTCTCTCCGTAAATATACGAAGGGACGAGGTTGTACTCGCGGTTCCACCCAACTTTTCATCCCCATCACGGGAATGACTTCATTGTCTTGATAACGACGTTTCGCCGTCGATGACTACTGGGGATAGCCCCGTTCGCAATCGAAGTTCAGAGGTGGTCAATTCATCCTTGCTGATAGGAAGCTTGCAGCCATTCGGCTTCCCTCTCTGTAATCCCGTCCGGAAGATTGTTGTCCTCATCATAACCTGTTTGTATGCACTTAGTATGTAGGTATTATAATCGGTTATGTCCGGAAAAGCAAGAGGGCGCCATCCTATCTTATTCGTTGGCAAGATCCAGGGGGATGCACGGATCGGGGAAGTAGCTGACCGGAAGGATATCCAGTCTGTCTTCAAATATATTTCTCAGGGTGGTGACGATTTTCTCCTCTTCCGTTCCATATACAAAAATGCTTTTCGGTGCAAGCGACAGTAACGGAGCGATGGTGGAGGAATCTACATACAGGGGGTGCTGAAAGAACAATCGTTTATCGATGGCGTTCATCAGCTCTTCCTTCGTCACTTCCGTATAGTGACCATCGAAAAAACGGAAGCCTGTCCTCGAAGGATACAAGTGGATGGTATCGGTCCTCTCTCCCCTGATGGCGAGATACTCCCTCAGCATCTGGATGAACACTTGATATTCCTGCTCCATCTTGTACTCATCAATGGCAAGTCCGAGCATCTCCCTCCATTTATCATGGAGGTTCTTCAACCTGAATGTCGCAAAGGAATCGAACGTGACAGGTGCCGGATGGCAGAGGAGGTTCTGAACTTCTCCCAACACGAGCCCACTCTCATCCCAGTCGGTCAAGAATTCCGTCAGTTCCGGTCGTTCCCCGCTCCTCATTTCTGAAATGATGGCGCAGATCTGGTCCACTTCCTCCGGATCATTGTAATAATAATCCGCTTTAAGGGTCTCTTCCGTCCACCCCTTCCACATCTCGTTGATGATGAAGGTCGTCAGGCTTGTTCCAAGACTGATTCTATCACGGTCGGTCTTCACTTCTATCGAAATTGCATAGTGGCTGCATCTTTGAATCTGCGTTTCCTTTATCCAGGATGGTGCGCACAGATGCTTCTGACATCGCAGTGCATCAGCCTTTCGTCTGAAAATCAATTCTACCAATCGATCCCGCCTCCTTAAAGCCATTTCCCTGCTTTATGTATATGGAGGGCCTGGCCAATTTAGAAGTGGGGGGCGAATAAATTTACAGGACGGGTCCGGGTCGGGCACGTTTTCGGGACTCTGCAAAGGAGGTCTGGACAACACGAAAAGGGATTATTTTTTACCAAGACAATCCATGTGGGTCTTCCCATCGTTCCCTTGCGAGACGGGGTATGCGTGATCGTAGTCGGCTGGCATGCTGCTCTTTCCTCTGGAGTCTTCCGATCAACCGCAGGCACTTCTGTAATCATTGGACAATTGAAAAAGAGGATGGGACAAAACTAAAAGAGGCCCCTTTAATGCCGAACACGATCAGTATAGGATCTTACTACCGCTCATGATCTCCGTGCAAGACTTCGCTTTCCGCGGGTAGCCCGTGAGCCTCCTCGGCACGCCTCCGGGGTCTCACATCAGCTACTCTTCCCGCTGGAGTCTTCGTCTTACACTCCGATCAACCGCTGGAAACGATGAAATTTAAATGTTCATTAAACGAATTTAAAACCCGAATCATTTGCTTTATCGTAGGCACGATTCGGGTTTTACTATGACTAAAACATATTTGTCTTAGCCTCTTCGCTACACGGTTGCACAAGCCACTCTATTCCCGTCTGTTACGTCCATCGATCAGAACGGGTGCGGCCAGGTATTTGATCCTTTCCATGATCCTCGCGGCTTTTAGTTTTTCCTCTTCCCCGCGCTGTGAATAGGTAAGGTGATGGGTCAACTCGCTATGATTGAAGTTGGAGGTGAAGAAGGTCGGCAGGTTTTCAAGCATCCTGTACTGCAGGATCGTACCGAGGATTTCATCCCGCCCCCAACTTGACATCGTTTCCGCCCCGATATCATCGAGCATGAGGATCGGCGCCGTTTTGACGGCATCCAGTTTTTCATTGGTTGTATGATCACCGAGGGACTGCTTGATCTCGCGGAAGAACTCCGGAACATAGACAATCATGGACGAGATCTTCTTCTCGGCGAGCTCGTTGGCGATCGCACCGAGGAGATACGACTTCCCTACACCGAACTTTCCGTAGAAATAAAGGCCCTTCATCTTCTTGCCTTCTTCGTAATCGCGTACGAAGGCCATGGCCTGACGGATTGCTTCCACCCTCCCCTTGGAGTCGGGCTCAAGTTCATCGAAAGAGGCATGAAGGATATCTTTCGGCACGTATAAACTTTTGATCAAACGCTGGGAGCTTGTCCGTTCGTCGTGCACGACTTTCCTCGGACAACGATGATACTCGATATCGATGACACGTCCCCTCACAACAAGATGGGGCTCATACCCTTCCATCATATTCTTGCATTCAGCCAGGGAAGGACATCCGCTGCATTCCTTACTCTGGGAGATGTATTCATATAATTTCATCAGATTCGCATCGATCACATCCCCAGGTACATCCTCCTTCCTGACGAAATCCTTCACATCGGGGTTCGCCAGGATCTCTTTTCTCATGGCGTCATACCGCTCTTGAAAAGAACCGGATGCAGCAAGCCTCTTGAGTGTATGGTTGATTCTTTCCATCTCCTTCACCTACTTCCGAAAATTCTTCAATTCTTCTTCTAGTTTTCTTTTTTCGGCTTCCAGGTCATAGGTTTCCCCGTTCTGACTTTTCGCCTCGACTTTCTCATCTTCCTGGAACCAATCAGGCAGTTTCTCCGTCCTGATCGGCTTCCTACGGGTGGTCCGCTTTTCATTTTTACCGGATGCCCACTCCATGTATTGCTTATGTTCATTCTTTGCAAGCTCCATCGCTTCTCCGGCCGTGGTCACTTTCTTCCTGGCCCAATGGGAAGCAATCTTCTCCATATACCCTTTCGTCAGCTTCATATCCGTCTTCAGCAGCACATACTGAATGAGGACATTGATGACGGGAAGGGGCAGTTTCTGCGTCATGACAATCTCTTCAACAACCTGAAGATCCGACTTCGATGCGGCACTTCCATTGGAGATATCAGCGAGGACATCCTTTGGCGATGTGCTTTCAAGATACTCCAGAAGCTCCTCCTCCCTCGTCAACGGTTTGGAGGCTTCTTTGTTCACTGGTTTCGCTTTCGGCGTCAGATCGGGCAGTTCATCGCCGGTTTGCAGCTGATACCAATCACGGGCTGATTTCCGCAATTGCTCTACATCAATCGCTTCATCTGAATCGAGGGAACCCAATAGGATGTTTTTCATCTGAAGGGGACCGATCCCGTATAGATAGCTGAGCTTCAGGATCGTCTCTTTCACGAGAGGGGTGAAAGCCCTTCTCGGCACCATGGATTCTGAAAGTCCGTTGAGCAACAGGCTGAAATCAAAGTCGATATCATCCATGGGAGGGCCATCGTTCTTCCCATAGCCGATATACGCCTTCGCTTCGTTCGTCAATGAGCCGTCATTGGCCTCATGGCGAAGGAAGTCGATGCTGTTCTCCGAGGAGAATACGTCCTGAAACGATCGGGTGACATCTGTAAAGCTATCCGCTTCCATCCCGCGATCAGTGAACGATTCTTTCAGGCGCAGGTAGTGGGACCGTCCAATTTTCCTGAACAGATACACATTCAGCATGCCATCTGTGAAAAAATCATTGGGCAGCAGCGGGGGCTGAAGTTCATAAATGAAGCTCCGCTCGCCCTCCCCTTTCTTCGCGTACGTCTTAAGCAGGCCGATCCCCTCAAGCTTCATGCGCGCTTCGTGGATTTCCTGGAGATTCATGGACAGGATATTCATGAGATGATAATGGTTGGAAGGTGCCGACCATAGCCTGCTTTCTTCCACCTCTCCCCACAGGCTCATATACAGGCTGTAAGAAACGGGACCGATCAGGGGCTGATATAAGAATGTGATGATCTTCCTCTCAAATTCCTGCAGGAGCCCGTTGGTGCAGACCGTATAATGATCCACAGGCTGAATTTCATTCCAGTGATTCTTCATCATTGACCTCTACCTTTCGACACATAAGAGAAAAAGAGCCAAAGATGGACTCTTCAGCTCGGTCTTTCACTCTTTTTTGATCAGTTCTTTTAATTCATCTATGAACACATTGATATCCTTGAATTGTCTGTATACCGAAGCAAACCGGACGTAAGCGACTTCGTCGACCTGCGCCAGGCGATCCATGACCATCTCTCCCACTTTCACGGACTCGACCTCGGACACCCCCTGATTGCGGAGGTCCTTTTCAATATCCAGGGAAAGCTTCTCGAGCGTCTCCAATGGGACAGGACGTTTCTCGCATGCCTTAATAAGACCACGGAGGATCTTTTCTCTGCTGAACTCTTCTCGCAGGCCTTCCTTCTTCACCACAATCAAAGGCAGTTCTTCCACCTTTTCGAACGTGGTGTACCGGAACCCGCACACTTCACATTCTCTTCTTCTCCTGATGGAACGCCCTTCATCAGCCGGACGCGAATCCACCACCCGGGTGCCATTATTCTGGCAGGACGGACATTTCATACTATCAGCTCCGTTATGCTAAACTCATTTACACTTATGATATAGAAAAGTGGTGCTCACCACAAGTTCTCGCTATCTTACCCTCGTTAATTTCCCGTCCAGGACTTCATAATAATTCTTGATCTGCGCCTTCAGGACGGAATACGTACCGAGGATCTTCCCCTTATCCGTACTCAGTTTGAAATCGACCGCCGTCTCGAGGGGCCTTACCCCGATGACCGTGGCCACGATGAACAGCTGCGGGGTCCCGTTCTTCCGGATCGTGATCTCTCCCCTGTCCTTTGATTCGGACAGGATATCGTACTGGGAAGAGGAGAACAATTCGAGGACGGCATTGAATGTCCCACTTTGCATGGATTTATAATAATGGGTCTGCAGGACTTCTTCTTCCTGCTTATCCGATGTTTCACATTCCGATTGAAAACGTTTCAGCAAGGTCTTGATTCCGCTCATGATCATTTTCCTCCCTTTGTATATCCCCATTTTACACGAAAAACGGAGGATTGAAAATGGAGACATTGAAAGCGGGAACAACTCCAAATAAAAAAAAGAGATGCATGAGTCATGCACCTCTTGAAGATTCAACTATTAGAGCGCCTGAGCCTGTGATTTCTTAACCTGTACAGGTCCCATGCCGCGCGGAAGTTCGATTGTTTCACGGGTATCAGCACCCAATGCTTCAGCTATATATTCTGCAGCGATGTTCGGATCTAGATCTCCGCATGTATACACATCGATGCTGGCATATCCATGTTCAGGAAAGCTGTGGATGGTCAGGTGGGATTCAGAGATGATCACCACTCCGCTCACGCCTTGTGGAGCAAATTTGTGAAAGGCCACTTCACGGATTTCAGCACCTGATTTAAGAGCTGCGTCCACAAACGTTTTTTCAATTCCTACTACATCATTCAACTTTTCAAAATCGCAACCCCATAGTTCAGAGATTACATGACGACCCATTGTTTCCATTTGATCGTTTCCCCCTTTGACATAATTTTTTTCGTCAAAATGAACAAGTCCCTTGGCAAAATCTTAACCACCACGGGGGAAAGTTAGTCCGAAGAGGTCCTAACCCTTTAAGTAGTTAACTCAGTAATCATTTGCTGTTAAGAAGTTCACGAAAAATAGTATACTTGGTTTAAACCCCATTTGCAATAAATTTTCAAAAGTTTTTTCATGGGTCCGATCTCGCATCCAGTGTGCAGGGATATGGATTTTCCCGACGTGAAAGCCTGCATACGGACCAGTACTTCTTGTGTGGAGGGCCCAGACGGTGCCTATGGGTTTTGATATGGTCAGAAGGCTGGTGGACCCCGGCAGGTTTCCGGTTCCTGGCAGGCCATTTAAGCACGAAAAAAGAACGCATCCTCGATGCGTTCCTATGTTCGTTCGTTCTTTTTATATTGGTTCTTTCAAACATTCACCCCGGCTGCCGCTTCCATCTTGGATGCCGTGAACCTCACTAGGTCGACGACCCGGCAGGAGTAGCCCCATTCATTATCGTACCATGCAAGCACCTTGACTTTGCGATCGTCCATCACCATGGTGGAAAGACCATCTATGATGGCAGAGTGGGGATTGGTGTTGAAATCGATTGACACGAGTGGCTCCGTCGTGAATTCAACGATTCCGTGCATGGAGCCCATTGAGGCAGCCGTGAATGCATCATTGATTTCATCGACCGTTACATCCCTTTTCACATCGACCACAAGGTCCACAAGAGATACATTCGGAGTCGGGACACGAAGTGCCATCCCGTGAAGCTTGCCTTTCAATTCCGGCATGACGAGAGCCAACGCCTTTGCTGCTCCAGTCGTCGTCGGAATGATGGATTGGCCGCACGCTCTCGCCCTCCGAAGGTCTTTATGGGGGTTATCGATATTCTTTTGATCATTCGTATAGGCATGCACCGTGGTCATCAGACCGTTTTCAATCCCGAACTGCTCATGAAGCACTTTTGCCACAGGTGCCAGGCAATTGGTGGTGCATGATGCATTGGAAATCACATGATGTTCGTCGATTTTGAGAGCGTCTTCGTTGACCCCCATCACGATGGTAACGTCTTCATTTTTACCCGGGGCCGTCAAGATCACTTTTCTTGCACCAGCATCCAGATGCAGGGCAGCTTTCTCCCTAGAATTGAACTTGCCTGTGGCTTCGATGACGATATCCACATTCAATTCATTCCATGGAAGGGCAGCCGGATCGCGGTTGCTCAGTAGCTTTACCGTCTTCCCATTGACAATCAGTGAATCCTCCCCGATTGCCACATCTGCCTGAAATGTACCGTGGTTGGTATCATACTTGATCAGATGCGCCAGTGTTTCTGCCGGATAGCTGGCATTGATGGCCACGACTTCCAAGTCATCCTCCATAATCGCCTTCCGAAATACCATTCTCCCAATTCGACCAAATCCATTGATTGCCACTCTCGCCATCATATATCCTGCTCCCCTCTATATTAATGTTATACTCATATGTTTGTTTTCTAAAAATAGTATAACATATTGAACGGAATTGACCACCAAGTTTTGCATATAGTCGAAATGTTGTAACATTCTGATAACGATTTCTTTTATTCATATTTCTTACAGCTTGGTTAAAGTCCACTAAGCTCCCCGGAAAAATAGAAAAGCCGCCGGACAAATTCCGGCGACTTTCCATTCACGGCTTCAATCCCCATGCAGTCAGGAGTTCTTCCACCTGCTTCAAGGTATCTTCCACCGAACCATTATTATCAATGACTGCGTCTGCCTTCTCTACTTTTTCCCTCAAGGGGAGCTGAGAGGAAATGCGGGACGCTGCCTCTTCTTCGGTCATTTTGTTCCGCTTCATCAATCGGCTGAGCTGAACGTCTTTTTCCACGGTGACGACGATCGTCCGATCCACCATCCATGTCAGATCACTTTCAAATAGAAGGGGAATATCCATGATGATGGTCTGTTTCCCGTTTTCAACGGCCTCGTCTTTATGGGAGAGCATCATGCTCCTTACAGCCGGATGCACGATTCCATTGAGAAGATTCCGTTTCGTCTGGTCATTGAAGATGATGGCCCCGAGACCTGCACGGTCGATCTGGCCGTTTTCCTGTAGGATGCCCTTGCCGAATGCTTCGACGATGGCGAGGTACGCGGGCTGCCCGACTTCCACCACCATGCGTGCTGCAAGATCTGCATCGATGATGGTATACCCCTTTTCTTGTAGTAATGCCGATACTGTACTTTTACCGCTTGCAATGCCGCCCGTCAGTCCAATGATGTTTGCCACTTTCATCGATCCTTTCGTTCAGCACCATTCCCTAGAACCGCATGATCCCCAGACAAATCAATAGGACGCCAGGCAGGAAGGCGACCCGCTGGATCCATCTGATATGAGAGAAGTAGACGCCCAACTGCAATCCGCAGGTGAGGAAGATGAAACTCATGGAGAAGATGGCGATGGCAAGTGGAAAAGGAGAATAATTCAAAAGCGCGGCCCCCAGCCCTGCACCGAACGAATCAAGGGAAAGGGCGATGCCGAGCATGAATGCTTCGACGCCGGTAATGGTTCCGGAGCGGTCGAAATCGGCCGTCAACGGACGCCTCATGATCTGGATCACGAGGCCGATCGATTTGATTTCCACATTGATCAAGGTCTTTTCTTTCTCTTCCACGGGTGTGTCCTTCTCCGGTCTGAAAAACTGATAAAGCACCGCGAGTCCGATGGCCACCAGGATCAACCCTCCGACCCTTCCTGCCCATTCGGGTGAAAGGATGACAGAGATCGCTTGACCCATGAACATGGCGATCAATAAGCATAATGCAGAGCATAAGGAAATGATGGTGATTGATTTTATAGGTATTTTGACTTTTCGTAATCCATATGTCAGTCCCGTACTGAAATTATCAAGGCTTACAGCAAATGCCAGTAGTAGTAAGGAGAAAAGTGTGTTCATTCTGATAGCCCTCCCAATCATCAATACAATACTATATGGTATGGGCTTATCAGATGTTAAATGTTAAAGGCGCTGGCAGTGGGGGCAATAATGCGTCCCTCTTCCTGCGGATACTTTCTTCTCGATCGGCGTACCGCATTGTCTGCAAGCTTCGCCATTCCTGCTGTACACATACAGGTTTTGCTGGAACATCCCCATTTGTCCCTGGGAGTTCACGTAGGAGCGGATCGTGCTCCCCCCCATATCCACCGCTTCCCTGAGGGTGGCGATGATGCTTTGATGCAGATTCCCGACTTCATCAACTGTCAGGGATGATGCTTTCCGGTCGGGATGGATACCCGAACGGAATAGCGCTTCGTCGACATAAATATTCCCGAGTCCCACCATGACGGTTTGGTCGAGGAGAACGGCCTTGACGATCCTTGAGGTTCCGGCAGACCTGCCGTGAAGGTAGTCAGGCGTGAACGCTTCTTCAAACGGTTCGGGTCCAAGCTGCAGGAGGGGCAGATGAAGAAGTTCTTCCCCTTTTTTGAACAAGTGCATCGTCCCGAATTTCCGTACATCGCGGTATCTCAATTCCGTCCCATCCGTGAACGTGAATACCACATGGGTATGCTTCTCCACGGGCTCATCCTTTTGATGAAGGGCATACTTCCCCTCCATCCTCAAATGGGAGACAAGGGAGACATCATTCAGGTAAAAGATCAAAAACTTCCCCCGTCGTCCCATCGCAAGGATTTCCTGACCTTTAAGGGAGTCGGTGAATTGAGCCGTCTCGGATGGTTGCTTGATCATCTTCGGCCAGCTCACGGCCACCTCTTTGATCGTCTTTCCTACTACAAGGACCTCCAATGTCCTTCTGACTGTTTCTACTTCTGGAAGTTCAGGCACCGGTCCTACTCCTCTCTATTTGGCATCGTACCATGTGTCGCCATAGGAATAGTCCACCTTGAGGGGCACTTCAAGCTCCATTGTCTGTTCCATGACTTCAGGTACGATTTTTTCCAGGATCTCGATTTCATCCTTCGGCGCTTCGAAGATCAGTTCATCATGCACCTGAAGGAGAAGGCGAGATTTCAGATTTTCCTTTTCAAGGCGGGCTGCCATATCGATCATCGCTTTTTTGATGATATCGGCTGCACTTCCTTGAATCGGGGTGTTCATGGCTGTACGCTCCGCAAAGCTTCGCAGGTTGAAGTTCCTGCTCGTGATTTCAGGTAGGTATCTCCTGCGCTTGAGCAGGGTCGTGACATAGCCTTTCTGCTTGGCATCCTGGACGATGTCTTCCATATAATCCTTTACCCCAGGGAAGCTTTCAAGGTATTTGTTGATGAACTCACCGGCTTCTTTCCGAGAGATATCCAGGCTCTGTGAAAGACCATAGTCACTGATCCCATAAACAATCCCGAAGTTGACGGCTTTCGCATGACGCCTCATATTCGATGTAACGTCTTCTTTTGCCACTCCGAAGACGTCCATCGCCGTCTTTGTATGGATATCCATATCGTTCCGGAAGGCTTCGATCAGCTTTTCATCTTTAGCGATATGGGCAAGGACGCGAAGCTCGATCTGTGAGTAGTCGGCCGCGAACATCACCCAGCCCTCTTCTGATGGAATGAATGCCTGTCTGATTTTACGACCTTCTTCCAGCCTGATCGGGATGTTCTGAAGGTTCGGATCCGTCGAGCTGAGGCGCCCGGTCTGAGTGAGAGCCTGATTGAAGCGCGTATGGATCTTCCCGGTTTCCTCATGAACCACCTTCAGCAACCCTTCAAGGTACGTGGACTGCAGCTTGCCAAGCTGACGATAGTGGAGGATGTAGTCGATGATCTCATGCTTCGACTGCAGCTTCTCCAATACATCGGCAGACGTGGAGTAGCCGGTCTTCGTCTTCTTGATGACAGGCAGACCGAGCTTATCGAACAGGACTACGCCGAGCTGCTTGGGAGAATTGATATTGAAGCTTTCCCCTGCGAGCTCGTGGATTTTCTTCTCCAGTTCAACAAGACGTTCGGCGAGTTCATCCTTCATTTCATTCAGACGATCACAGTCCACCTTCACACCGGTGTGTTCCATCTCGGCCAGGATCAGGGCGAGAGGAAGCTCAAGATCGGTAAACAATTCTTGTTGATTGTTCTCCTCGAGCTCGTCCATGCATGTCCCTTTCAAGGTCCAGAGAACGAACGCCTTCCTTGCGATGTGTTCAGACAGCACCTCAAGATCCGGTACCTTCTGTTTCGCCCCTTTGCCGAAGACGGCTTCATCGGATTTCATGCCGGCCTGTCCGTGTCCTTTGGCAATCGTGGCAAAATCCTCACTCGATTCAGAAGGATTGATGATATAAGAGGCGAGCAAGAGGTCGAAGTCGATCCCCTCGATTTCGATGCCCTCCCGTAAGAAGGATACGATCGTTTCTTTAGCGTTGTAGACATGCTTGACGGATTCACCGTCCTCCGCCCATTCTTTGAACGCAGGGGAGGCAACAGCTGTTTCCATGGAAAAGAAATAGGTTCCCTTTTCATTGTGAAGACCGATCCCGATGACCTTGCCTGTATGATAATTATCCTCGAGCATTTCGATATAGAGGGAGCTCTCCCGTGCAAGATGATCCTCGTTGATCTCGTCCAGTACGTCGAATGAAATCTCCTCTTGTTCCACCGTTTCTTCCTCGACGGTTTCCCCCATTTTTTCGAGAAGGGAATTGAAGCCGAGATCCTTGAAAACGGCTTTCAGTTCCTGGGTTTCCTCCCCATCATAGTGGAGGTCGTCAAGGCCCACATCCACCGGCGCTTCACGGAGGATTGTCGCCAGTTCCTTGCTCATGATGGCCTGTTCCTTGTTTTCTTCAAGCTTTTCCTTCAGCTTCTTTCCGCTCACCTGATCGATGGAAGCGAGAAGCTCTTCAAGCGTTCCGAACTGCTTCAACAGTTTGATCGCCGTCTTCTCACCGACACCCGGCACACCAGGGATATTATCCGAGCTGTCACCCATGAGGCCCTTCATATCGATGACACGGTCAGGCGTGATCTCCCACTTTTCCTTCACGTGTTCAGGGGTATAGATTTCAAGATCCGTGATCCCTTTACGGGTGATGCACACCGTCGTTTTATCCGAGCTGAGCTGCGTGAGATCCTTGTCTCCCGAAAACACTTTCACGTCAAAGCCTTCCGCTTCGGCCCTCAGTGACAGGGTCCCGATGATGTCATCGGCCTCGTAGTTCTCCTTCTCGTATCGTTTGATCCCATATGCATCCAAAAGCTCCCGGATGTAGGGGAACTGTTCCGATAGCTCGGGCGGGGTCTTTTGTCTGCCCCCTTTATATTCCTTGAATGTTTCATGCCTGAAAGTGGTCTTTCCGGCATCGAATGCAACCAGGATATGCGAGGGTTTCTCATCCTCGAGGATCCTTTGAAGCATCGTAGTGAAGCCATAGACGGCATTCGTATGTACACCTTTATCGTTGTTCAACAGCGGCAGGGCAAAAAATGCGCGATATGCGATACTGTTTCCATCGATCAAGACTAGTTTTTTTGACATGGCGGTACCTCCTGTACGTTCATCACATAAGGATGAACCTTCTCTATACCCATTCTACCATGACCGGGATTGAAAGGAAAAATCCCCACCCCTGACCGCCATGAGGGACACGGTGTCCGGCCCTGCCCATCGTGCTGAAAACGGGTGAGGACCCTCCCTTCCATACTGGCTAACGGCTGGAGTCTCCCATCGCACAACAAAAGCCTCCGGACAGGAGGCTTTTCGATCATTCAGTATAGCCCATCAGCAGGCGGGCATAAGGTGAATCGGATGGAAGGACGATCACAGTTTCATCGTCGATCGTCTTTTTGTAGGTTTCAAGCGTACGGTAAAGATCATAGAACTCAGGGTCTTTAGAGAATGATTTATTATAAATCACCGCCGCTTCGGATTCCCCCTCAGCCCTGATCACATTGGCCTCCGTTTCTGCTTTTGCGATGAGCTCCTTCACTTCACGGTCCGTTTCGGCCGTGATGCTCTGTTTCTCCGCATCCCCCTGGGAAAGGTACTCCTGCGCCTTGGATTCCCGCTCCGAAATCATCCTGGTATAGACGGACTTCTCATTGGCCTCAGGCAGGTCGGTGCGTTTGATCCGCACATCTTTGACCACCACCCCATACTGCTGGTTTTCAAGAAGTTCATTGACCTTATCGGTGATCTGGTCGTTCAGGCTCCCTCTCGATGACTTCTCATCATTGATGACCTCTTCATATTCCAGTTTACCAAGCTCTGCCCTGACCACGGAATAGATGAAATCCTCCATCTTCGCCTCTGCGTTGATGACATTCCGTGCATTGGAGATCATCTTCAAAGGATCGGTGATCTGCCATACGGCATAGTTATCGATGAGCATCCGCTTTTTATCCTTTGTATTGATCTCAGCTTCTGTCACATCCGATGTCATCTGCCGCTTCGTCAACGTCGTCACTGATTGTATGAAGGGAACCTTCACCTTCAGGCCCGGCTCTTCGTCGATCCGCACCACTTCACCGAACTGGCGGACAACCTTGTATTCTCCTTCTTTCACAATATATACGGAGGTGAAGGCAACCAGGAGAAGTGCAAGGAGTACCACCAGGAATATCCCTGTCCTGACGTAAGGCTTCCAGTCTGTCGGAGGCCGCTCTTTCTTCTCGAATTGATAGACGTTAGGATTACTCATCGGCCTTCGCCTCCTTTTCTTCCGCCTCCGCCTTCGCTTTCCCTTCCATCGGTCGGATCGGGAAGTGCTTCAGGGTTTCCCCGTCATCTTTCATAATGTAGATCTCGGCATTTGGCAGGACGGTTTCAAGGCTTTCAAGAACCAGACGTTTCCGTGTGATATCCGGGTTGGTTTTGTATTGATCATAGAGTTTATCGAAAACGGCCACATCCCCACGTGCCTGTTCGATCCTTGCAATCTTGTCGCCCTTTGCCTTGGACATGATCGCCTTCTTCTCTCCCTGTGCTTCATTCATGCGCTGATTCTGATACTTTTTGGCTTCATTGGTTTTTGTATTTTTCATTTCACGCGCATCGGTTACGGCCGTGAAGGAGGAGCGCACATCTTCATTCGGCAGTTCCACGTCCTGCAGCTTTACACCGATGATGGAAATCCCTATATCATAGTCTTCTATCAGATTGGTCAGAAGGTCTCTGACATCGCCTTCGATCTTGGCCTTTCCCGAGGTCAATGCATCATCGATCAGCGAACTGCCGATGATGCTCCTGATGGATGAGGATGTGGCATCATAGAGAATTTCCTTCGGGTTTTCGGCATTGAAGAGATAGCCTTCGGGATCGGTGATTTTCCACTGCACAACTAAATCGGCCAGGACGATGTATTCATCACCCGTGATCATTTTGGTTTCTTTCGGGAAATTTTTGATTTCCCCTTCGCTTTCTTCATACCCGAATTGAAGTGTGAACGTTTCTTTTGATAGCGTTTCTACCTGTTGGATCGGCCAAGGCATCTTAAAGTGCAGGCCCGGTTCCACTACGGGATCCCCTGCCTTCCCGAATGTAAGGACAAGCGCCTGTTCCGACTCATCCACCGTGTACCACGACGTCACCAGTACCGCGATGAGGATCAGTGCTCCCAACACCATCCCCGTCACCTTATACGTTTGCTTCAAGCTCATGAAATCCCCCCATTTTGTCTGACCCATTCTACTAATCTATACGGTCCTTCCCCTGAAAAGTTTCAGGAATATTACAATGGTGGGAAAAATTCCATGCAAAAAGACGAGAACGGGGTCGGTTCTCGTCTTTTCATCAACACCTTGGATGAAGGGGTTTCACTTAGTATCGTATCACCGGTATGTTAACCGGAATTTAACACTTTGTAAATGGTTTGTAAAAAAACCATCATTCCCCTTCATGGATGCCCTCATGAAATTGTTTGTTCAATAGGACCTTGAATGTCGTCCCCTGATTCAGTTCACTCTCGACTTCGATCTTCGCCTCATGGGCCTCCAGGATGTGCTTGACGATGGCAAGGCCCAGACCGGTTCCTCCAGAGTTCCGGCTCCTTGCTTTATCAACCCGATAGAAGCGTTCGAATATACGCGGAATCTCCTCTTGGGCGATTCCGATCCCGTTATCCTTTATGGAGACAAGCACTTGCTTGCCTGCATCCTCCACTCCGACTTCCACGATCCCGCCTTGGGGAGTGTAGGATATCGCATTGCTGATCAGGTTGATGAACACCTGCTTCAACCGGTAGCTGTCCACCTCTGCGAGGACCGGGGATTCATTGTGCACATCCAGGGTGATGCCCTTTTCCCTGGCACGCTCGTTCAGTATTGGTAAGATCTCTTCGATGAGACCGGATATGGACTCCTTTTGAAGGGAGAGCTCGAACCCGCTCTTTTCCACTTTTGATAGCTCAAGGAGATCCTGGATCAGTGATTGAAGACGGTCGCTTTCCTTCAGGATGATGTCGAGGAAATTCCTCAAGGTGTCTTCATCCTTCATCGCCCCATCGAGGAGGGTTTCAGAGAAGCCTTTGATCGATGTGATCGGCGTCTTCAATTCATGCGACACATTGGCGACAAAATCTTTTCTCATCTGCTCGAGCTTTTTTAGTTCCGTGATATCATGGAAGACCACGACGATCCCTTTCCACACATTGTTATGCCCGATGATCGGAGCCCCGTATACCTCGTAGTGCCTCCGCTCGATCTGGTAAGGAAGAAGGATCTGCTTCCGGACCCGCTTCTCTGTCATGAAGATCTCCTCCACCAATCGATTCACCTCTTGAAAATGGATCACTTCATGATAGCGGACCTTCCGCAGGTCCTTTTCCTCCAAATCGAAAAATTCCCGGAAGGTGCGGTTGGTCAATACGATGAACCCGCGATGATCGATGAGGAGAAGGGCACTTCCCATATTTTCGATCAGGGTGGTGAGTCTGTCCTGCTGCATTTCCTGGGCATTGACCATTTCCTGAAGGTTACGGGCCAGGATATTGATCGATGAACTCAGCATGCTGGTCTCATCGAGTCGATCCTCGAAGGTCCTGGCACGATAATTCCCTTTCGCAAGCTCCATGGCTACATTGGTGGCCGATTCAATCGGTTTTGTATATCGTACGGTGATCCTTGATCCCAGGATGATGATCAGAACAAGGGCGAGTACGAGGGAAATCGTCAGGACCAGCCAAATCTGCTGATTCCCTTCTTCGAATTCATCCACCTCGGTACTCATGATGAGGAGTCCGTCGGATTGATTCCCTTTCTGATTGAGGGGATACCAATAGTAACGGAACTCCCTGCCTTCATCGACCACCTTCTTGTGACGATCCTTCACATCCCAGTCATCCTTGATGGATGCGATGATCTCCTTCTGCTTCTGATTCCCGAGGGAATTCGGTCTTTTCGTATCGTCAATGACCTTCCCGTCCTCATCCAGCAGGGTGATTCGAACATCGAGAATATCGCTGAGCTCATTGATGATGGAAGGATTCGTTCCCTGGAGCGGTCCGTTTTCTTCTATTGAATTGGCAAGAAGTCTTGCTTCTTTCTGGATCCTGGAGTTCAGCGTCTCCAGATAAAAATTCTTGAAGATTTGTCCAAGCAGAAGGCCCAGCCCGATCAACACGCCGATGATGAGGGTGATGAGCGCCAGAAGAAGCTTCGTCCTATACTTGGTCATGAGGATTTGGGACCCTCTAATTTATAGCCAAGACCCCTGATGGTCTTGATGTAAATCGGTTTCTTCGTATTGGTCTCGATTTTCTCACGGAGATGGCTGATATGCACATCCACGATCCTCGTGTCGCCTGCAAAATCATAATTCCACACGGCGCTCAAGAGCTGGTCTCTCGTCAACACTCTTCCCCGGTTGTCTGTCAGGTAGAGAAGAAGTTCAAATTCCTTCGGCGTCAGTTCAAGTAGTTCACCTTGGAAATACGCTTCATATTGTTCGGGGTACACTTTCAATTCTCCGACTTCCTTGTAGTCCACGTCTTGGCCTTCGGATTGTTCTTTCACGGCAGCGGATGCCTGGCTCCTTCTCAGGATCGCTTTCACCCTTGCCACTACTTCACGGGGACTGAAAGGTTTCGTCATATAGTCATCGGCACCGAGCTCAAGCCCCAGAACCTTATCGAACTCATCATCCTTAGCCGTCAGCATGAGGATCGGCGTACTGATCTTGCGCTGGCGCAGTTCTTTGCATACTTCGATCCCATCCATGGATGGAAGCATCAGATCAAGGATGATCAAATCGGGTGATTCAGAGACGGCCTTATTCAAGCCTTCCTCCCCGTCATGTGCCGTCATGACAGCATAACCCGATTGTTCCAGGTTGTATTTTAACAATGTTGCGATCGATTGTTCATCATCCACTACCAGAATGTTTTTGCTCATTGATTATAGGCCTCCAAGAGAATGAATTTACCCCTTCATCCATTAGCATTATGTAATTGTACTTTTATTATAATATAATTTTGTCTTGTTACCACTACTATTCGGCGTTTAGAGAATAGTCGGGCTAAATGTCCCCTCTTCCATCCGGCATTTCAGAAAGGATGCGTAGGAATGGGACCGCGCCCATTTTGAGTGTCGGGAGGGTTCGCGACTCAGAATAAAAAAACTCCCTCTAAAGGGAGCGGCTCAAAAATTTTCCAACGCGTGACTATTCATCTTTTCCAACCGATGTGGCGGGCATACGCTGATTCTTCCCGTCACGACCCTTTCATCGTCTTCGTTGTCTGCAGTGACTTCGATGATGACGGAATGGGCCTTCAGATCGATCTCCTTCACTTCGAACAGGAAGCGGACGGTGGCATAGTGATAGACTGGCTTATGGAATTGGATCGATTGTTCGGTGATATGGGAGCCGGGTCCTGGCAGGTATTTTGAGACAGCTGATGTGATGATTCCCGTCAGCATGATGGATGGGACGATCGGCTTCTTGAAAGGCGTTTGCGATGCATAGTCGTGCTGAATATATAAAGGATTGGCATCATTCGTCAAACCAAGATAGAGAAGGAGTTCATTGTCCTCGATCTTCTCTGTAAGCGTCAGCTTCTCACCAATGGTCATATCTTCGATTTTTCTTCCCGGTTTTCTTTTTTTACCCAGTAACATGGACGCACCTCCTGAATGTAAACACTTACATTTTTAAATAGTCTGTCTATTAATATAGTATCATTTCTATTGTGCCCAAACAAAGGACTTTTTAGTAGAATTTCAAAAGCGATTCAGTGCATGAAAAAAGGTCGTACAAAACGAAAAAGATGCCATGAAATGACGAACACAATCGTATAGTTTCTTTATACCGCTTATGATTTCCGTGCAAGACTTCGCTTTTCGCGGGTAGCCCGTGAGCCTCCTCGGCAGGCCTGAGGGGTCTCACATCAGCTACACTTCCCGCTGGAGTCTTCGTCTTGCACTCCAATCAACCGCTAGAAACGATAGAAAAATGTTTGTGAAATAAATGAAAAAACCGAATTCATTTGCCTTATTTCAGACAAATAAATTCGGGTTTCACTATGACTGAACCATGTTTGTTCCAGCCTAAGGGGCTAGGTTTAAACCAATGCTTCCATGACGTTTTTGACGGCACTTGCCGATTGGCCGAGTGCTGTTTTCTCTTCTTCCGTCAGTTCAAGCTCGATGATTTTCTCAAGACCGTTTCCACCAAGGATCGTTGGTACACCGAGGTAGATGCCGTCATATCCGTATTCGCCTTCAAGATAGGCGATGGCAGGGATGACGCGGCGTTGATCTTTGAGGATCGCTTCAACCATTTGAACGAGTGAGGCTGCAGGTGCATAGTAGGCACTTCCGTTTCCAAGAAGACCGACGATTTCCCCACCGCCTTTACGCGTGCGCTCCACGATGGCATCGAGGCGATCTTTCGGGATCAATGTTTCAAGCGGGATTCCGCCTGCATAGGAATAGCGGATGAGTGGTACCATATCGTCTCCATGTCCACCAAGAACGAAACCAGTAACATCTTTCACTGATAGATTTAGCTCTTGGGCAACGAATGTACGGAAGCGGGCAGTATCAAGCACACCCGATTGACCGATCACACGCTCTTTAGGGAATCCGGACTCTTTGAACACCGTATAGGTCATGGCATCCACAGGGTTCGTCAATACGATGATGTAACAGTTTGGTGAGTACTTCACGATTTCCTGCGTCACGGACTTCATGACTTTTTGATTCGTCTGAACAAGATCATCACGGCTCATTCCAGGCTTACGCGCGATACCAGCTGTGATGACGACGATGTCAGAGTCCTTCGTATCTTCATAGTTCGACGTACCGATGATGTTCGAATCGAATCCTTGTACCGGACTTGCTTCAAGCATATCCAAAGCCTTTCCTTTGGTCGGATCTTCATTTTGCGGGATATCAACAAGCACCACATCAGAAAGTTCTTTTTGTGCAAGCATCAATGCTGTTGTGGCACCAGTGAATCCTCCACCGATTACTGAAACTTTTCTACGTTTGATTGTCATCATTGCTTCCCCCTGTTCTTATGTAAGACAGGAGCAAATTCTGCCCCTGTCAGTAAATGAATTACATATTGTCGATCAAGGCTGTACCGAACTCTGAACATTTCACTTCTGTTGCTCCATCCATGAGACGGGCAAAGTCATAGGTTACGACTTTGGAAGCGATTGTTTTTTCCATTGATTTCGTGATCAGATCTGCTGCTTCATTCCAACCGAGGTGCTCGAGAAGAAGAACGCCGGATAGGATGACAGAAGATGGATTCACTTTATCAAGGCCTGCATATTTAGGTGCAGTCCCGTGTGTTGCTTCAAAGATGGCATGGCCGGATTCATAGTTGATGTTTGCTCCAGGAGCAATTCCGATTCCGCCGACTTGTGCAGCTAGGGCATCCGAGATGTAGTCACCGTTCAGGTTCATGGTAGCTACAACATCGAATTCAGCAGGACGCGTAAGGATTTGTTGAAGGAAGATATCCGCGATGGAATCTTTTACGATGATCTTACCAGCAGCTTCAGCATCAGCTTGTGCTTTGTTGGCTGCATCAAGACCGTCAGCATCCTTGATCTTATCGTATTGAGCCCAAGTGAATACTTTATCGCCGAATTCCTTCTCAGCAAGCTCGTAGCCCCAGTTTTTGAAGGCTCCTTCAGTGAACTTCATGATGTTTCCTTTGTGGACAAGGGTTACAGACTTGCGACCTTCTGTGATCGCATAGTTGATAGCAGCGCGCACAAGACGGCTTGTCCCTTCTTCTGATACAGGTTTGATCCCGATCCCGGACGTTTCAGGGAAGCGGATCTTGTTAACACCCATCTCATCTTGAAGGAAGCTGATCAATTTTTTCACTTCGTCAGAACCCTTTGCATACTCGATACCGGCATAGATATCTTCTGTGTTTTCACGGAAGATGACCATATCCGTATCTTCAGGACGCTTCACCGGTGAAGGTACGCCTTCGAAGTAGCGTACAGGGCGAAGACATGTGAACAGGTCAAGCTCTTGACGGAGTGCTACGTTCAATGAGCGGATTCCGCCTCCTACAGGAGTTGTCAGTGGTCCTTTGATGGCAATGAAATATTCGCGGATCGCGTCAAGCGTCTCTGCAGGCAACCATTCACCCGTTTTGTTGAATGCTTTTTCACCTGCATATACTTCTTTCCATTCGATCTTGCGCTCACCGTTGTACGCTTTTTCAACGGCTGCATCAAGGACGCGCTGAGAGGAAGCCCAGATATCAGGACCAGTTCCGTCTCCTTCGATAAATGGTACGATCGGATGATTCGGGACGTTCAGTTGGCCATTCTCATTCGTGATTTTTTCAGCTTGTGTCATGTATGTACCCTCCATTTACTCATTATCAAAGGGAACAACGCCCAACGCAGTGAGCATGTCATTCCCTTTATCTATTACTATTACACCAATATTTTGAGTGTTTGTAAATATCGGTGATTAACCTCTTTCGCTTACCGGCACGTATTCTTGCTTTCCAGGCCCGATATAATCGGCACGAGGACGGATCAGACGATTGTCGGAATATTGCTCAAGGATGTGTGCAAGCCAGCCAGATACCCTGCTGACCGCAAAGATCGGCGTGAACAAATCGTGGTCGATCCCAAGGCTGTGATAGACGGAAGCAGAATAGAAATCGACGTTCGGTGGAAGATCCTTCTTCGATGTGAACGTTGCATCCACTTTTTCGGAGATTTCGTAATATTTCCCTTGACCTGTCAGCTCGGTAAGGCGCTTCGACATTTCTTTAAGATGCTTGGCACGCGGGTCCCCTTGACGGTAGACACGGTGTCCGAAGCCCATGATTTTTTCTTTCTTCTCCAGCTTATCAAGGACGTACTCTTCAGCCTTGTCGACGCTTCCGATTTCAGTGAGCATCTTCATGACCTGTTCATTCGCACCACCGTGAAGAGGGCCTTTCAACGCGCCAATGGCCGCCGTCACACCAGAATAAACATCTGATAGAGTGGCAACGCATACACGGGCCGTGAAGGTGGACGCATTCAATTCGTGGTCGGCGTGAAGGACGAGGGCTTTGTTGAACGCTTCGATTTCAACCGGCTCAGGCGTTTTGCCGTTCAGCATATACAGGAAGTTCGCCGCAAAGTTCAAGTCCTTGCGAGGGGCAATCGGTTCCTGTCCGTTACGGATGCGGGCGAATGTCGTGACAATCGTCGGGATCTTCGCCTGCAGGCGAACGGCTTTCATGTAGTTTTCCTGTGGATCCATGACATCCGCCTTATCATCATACAGGCCAAGCATGGAAACCGCCGTCCGGAGCGCTGCCATCGGGTGGACTTCCTTGGTGTTGTACATCTTGAAATGCTCGATCACCTCAGGTGGTAGAGCTGCATTCTCTGCAAGTTGGTTGGATAGCTCTTCCAACTCTCCTGCAGTAGGAAGCTTAAGATGCCACAATAAGTAGATAACCTCTTCGAAACTAGCATTATTTGCTAGATCGTCGATATTGTAGCCTACATATGTAAGAGTGTCATCAATGATGGAACTGATGGATGACGTAGTAGCTACAATTCCTTCTAATCCGCGAGTCGCTGTCATAATAATCTCTCCTTTGTTTGATTACTTCTACCCATTTCCCTATGAGCTTAAAACCCTAGCCATCGCCGTGCGAAAGGCTTCAGGATCTTTAAAAGAACGATTGACCGTGAAATGAGCGATTGCTCACCCAGCCAGCAAAAAATGATTCCCCGCCACATCTTTGTCATATTATGACGATCCGTGAGCTTGGGATACGCTTACATTTCCTATTATAAACAATACTCAGACTTTTGTGAATGAAAACGCATTAATTTGTGCAAAATATTTTTCTAGTAAAATAAACCACTTCGATTTTCCCACGTGCCGGCACGCCTCATCACCATAGAAAAAACCCCGTCCCTGATGGGATGGGGCTTTCACACCTTCTCTATACAATCATTTCATACAGCTTCATGGCAAGGTAGGCAATCCCCGCTCCGATAAGGGGGCCTACTGCGACTCCCTTGAATACGGCAACGGCGATGACGGTACCAAGCACAAGCGCCGTCGTGATGTGGGGATCGTTTTCGAGGAGGGTCAAGCCATTCTTGGCAATGATGGCCACAGCCATCCCGGATATCAACGCAATCCAGGCATACGGGGATTTCATGGATGAAATGAGATCCTTGAAGCCGATCTCACCGGTGGCGATGGGGGCAAGTACGGCGATCGTGATGATCGTCACCCCCCAGTTGATCCCTTTTCCCGATATGGTGCTGAAAATCTTCTCGTCCGCTCCCACGACCCTGAGGATGATCAATACGGCCGATGCAATGATGATGGATTGGTTCTTGGCAACGAACCCGATCCCTAATAATAGCAGTAAAAATAATAAAGGCTGGGACAAGCCATCCTTCCTCCTCTCTGTCTCCATTCAAACGTTATCCTACCATACCAACAGCTGTTAACAAACCTGGTTGAAAACTATCTTTCCGTTCTTACCTGGATTAAAATAGAATAGAATAGCTTTAGGAGGGATGACGTTGAACCTGGAGTATTTAAATCGTATTATTCGCTTTCTCATTGTCATAGCAATCGTGTGCTTTGCGTTCATTGCCTTGTTCTACATATGGAAACTCGCTTACCCTTTTGTGATTGCCATTGCAATCGCCTTCCTCATGAACCCACTGGTCAATGTTCTTGAAAAAAAGGCGAGGCTTCCGCGCATTTGGGCCGTGACCCTTTCCCTGCTCATGATTGTATCAGGTTTTGCAGGATTAATCACCCTGCTGATTGCGGAAATTGTCTCCGGAGCCAATTATTTGGCAGAAGTTTTACCTAAACATGTCGAAACCCTCGTGGATTACGGGGAGGATCTTATAGCCGGCAAGGTCATGCCGTTCTATGAGCAGGTGTCCGGTTTGTTCAAAAACCTCGATGCCGGACAACAGGATACGGTCTTGGAAAATATACAGGCGGCAGGAACGAGGATCGCCACTTCTGCAGGGGACTTTCTGCAAAACTTCTTCACGAGGCTCCCACAGCTCGTTTCGTGGATCCCGAATGCTGCCACTGTCCTGATTTTCTCAGCACTGGCCACCTTCTTCATCAGTAAGGACTGGTATACATTATCCTCAAAGGCAGAACGGTTTATTCCCGGGAAAGCCATGACGAGCGGCAGGAAGGTCATTGTCGACTTGAAGAAGGCCTTGTTCGGCTTCATCAGGGCTCAGTTCACCCTGATCTCCATCACGGCTATCATGGTGCTCATCGGTCTGCTGATCCTGAAAGTGGATTACGCCATCACCATCGCACTGGTAACGGGGCTTGTGGATCTGATGCCCTACCTTGGTACAGGAGTCGTATTCGTCCCATGGATTGCCTATGAATTCATCACGGGGAATGTGGGGCTCGGGATCGGGTTATCTGTCCTCTATGTGGTCGTGATTGTCCAAAGGCAGATCATGGAGCCGAAAATCCTTTCTTCAAGCATCGGACTCGACCCCCTTGCGACACTTGTGGCTCTGTTTGTGGGCTTCAAGCTCATCGGTTTCCTCGGACTCATTGTCGGTCCCATCGTCTTGGTCATCGGCCAAACGCTGCACCGTGCGGGTGTGTTCAAGGACACTTGGCGATTCATCGTCGGAGAAAAATGATATAAGGGATTGATACTGACGGACACGATCACTATCGGTTCCTTATATCCCCATGATCCGCTTTCCGATGGTAGTCCGTGAGCCACCCCGGCAAGCCTGCAAGGTCTTACATTTGCTAGGCCTCGTCTTGTCGCTGGAAACATTGATGGTCATGAAACAAAGTAAAAACCCGAATTCATTTGCCCATGATAAGCAATTGAATTCGGGTTTTACTATGGCTAAAACACGTTTGTCCCAGCTTCTTTTACACGATTAGCGGTAGATGATGACATTCCGGTTCCTTCCCCATCTCCTGAACAGTTTGAAGAGGACAGGCTTGACCATGCTGCGCGTCGGCGGCAGCAACAGGATGATACCGAGTAAGTCCGAAACAAATCCCGGCAGGATGAGGAGGAGGCCACCTGCTGCAATGCAGAGGCCATCCGTTACGTGTCCACCTGGCATTTGGCCGCTTTGGATATCCTGCTGGACTTTCCGGATTGCATCAAGACCCTGCTTTTTAGCAAGGAACGCCCCCAGGACTCCCGTCAGGATCATAAGGGAGATGGTAGGGAAAGCTCCGATCAGATGACCCGACCAGATCAACAGGCTGATTTCAACAAACGGAAAGATGATGAGGGAAGCGAGAATGTATTTCATGAATGGATTCCTCCAGACGATTTGTCGTTTCACCCAGTATAGCACAGGTTTGGCCGGAACCCATACAAAAAGGCCGGAACCAACAATTGGTTCCGGCCCTTCTATTGATTAAAGGATGCTTGCCTGACCGTTGTAAACGACGCCGCGAGTCGCATCAACCGTGATTTCCTGTCCATCCTGGAACAATGAAGTAGCGTTTTCCACTCCAACGATCACAGGGATGCCGAGGTTGATTCCCACGACGGCTGCATGGCTAGTCAATCCGCCTTCTTCCACGATCAATGCTGAGCATTTCTCGAGGGCTGGCATCATTTCTTTATCCGTTCCGATTGTCACAAGGACGGATCCTTCTTTTGTCTTGCTTACCGCTTCTTCAGCAGATGAAGCAACGACCGCTTTACCGAATGCAGATTTGCGTCCGATTCCTTGGCCTTTTGCTACGATGTCACCGACAACGTGAATCTTCATAAGGTTTGTTGTTCCGGATTCTCCGATTGGAACACCAGCCGTGATCACAATCAGGTCACCATGTTTAGTCAAACCGGAATTCATGCTCTCATCGACTGCCATTTGAAGCATTTCATCCGTTGTGGAAGCCTTTTGACCCATGGTAGGGAATACACCCCATACAAGTGCCAATCTTCTTGTAACGGAATCATCGCTTGTGACAGCAACAATCGGCGCCTTCGGACGGTATTTCGAGATCATACGTGCTGTATGTCCGCTTTCCGTTGGAGCAACAATCGCATTTACGTCAAGGTTGATGGCTGTATGAGCAACAGATTGTCCGATGGCATCGGTCATGTTGTGCTCACAATCTTTGATGCGTGCAGACAGAATCGCGCTTGAATCAAGGTCCTGCTCCGCTCTTGAAGCGATGTTATGCATCGTCTGAACAGCTTCGACTGGATAGCTTCCTGCTGCCGTTTCCCCTGAAAGCATGATGGCATCCGTGCCATCGAAGATCGCGTTGGCGACGTCACTTGCTTCCGCACGTGTCGGACGTGGGTTACGCTGCATGGAATCAAGCATTTGGGTAGCTGTGATGACTGGTTTACCTTGTGCGTTACACTTCTTGATCAGCATTTTCTGGACAAGTGGTACTTCTTCAGCAGGGATCTCAACACCAAGATCTCCACGTGCAACCATCAAACCGTCGGATACTTCAAGGATTTCATCGATATTATCGACACCCTCTTGGTTTTCGATTTTAGGAATGATGTGGATGTGAGATGCGTTATGCTCTTCAAGGAGCTGACGGATTTCAAGGACGTCAGACGCACGGCGAACGAATGAAGCCGCGATGAAATCAATTCCTTGTTCGATACCGAAGACAATGTCATTAGCATCTTTTTCAGTGATTCCAGGAAGATTCACTGAAACGCCCGGTACGTTGACGCCTTTTTTATTTTTAAGGGCACCGCTGTTGTTGATGACCGTGTGGATTTCACCGTTTGCTTTATCGATCTTAGTGACTTCAAGTCCGATCAAACCATCGTCAAGAAGGATTTTAGAGCCTTCATGTACATCATCGATCAAGCCTTCATACGAAACGGAGAACTTGTCCAATGTACCGACGACTTCTTTCATGGAAACGATGATGTTCTTGCCTTTTTCAAGCTCGAGGCCGCCGTTTTCCATTGTGTGCGTACGGATTTCAGGTCCTTTTGTATCAAGGAGGATCCCGATATTCTTACCGGCTTTTGCAGCAGCTTCACGGATGTTGATGATCCGTTGTCCATGCTCTTCAAAGTCACCGTGAGAGAAATTCAGGCGTGTTACATTCATTCCAGCATCGATAAGCTGTGACAGTTTCTCTACGCTTTCACTGGCAGGTCCGATCGTACATACAATTTTTGTTTTTCTCATTTTGTTACCTCCTGGGTTTGTACTTCTTTATTAGATAGAAAGTTCTTTGGAAAGATTATACATCTCAAGGTCGATATGATGTGGTTTGGCCAATGCTTCAATGATATCATAATCAACAAGCTGGTTCTTTTCGATCCCTACAGCACGACCGCCATTCCCACTCACGAGCAGTTCCACTGCTTTGGCACCGAGCCTGCTTGCAAGCACACGGTCAGATGCAGTCGGGGTTCCACCGCGCTGGATGTGGCCGAGGACAGAAACGCGTGTATCCATACCGGTTGCTTCCTTGAAACGGTCGGCAAATTCATTACCTGACATGACGCCTTCGGCCACGACGATGATGCTGTGTTTCTTTCCGCGCTCCTGGCCTTTATTCAGACGCGTGATCACGTCATCCATATCGAATTTCTCTTCAGGGATGAGGACGGTTTCCGCACCACCTGCAAGACCGGACCAAAGGGCGATATCGCCTGCATTGCGGCCCATGACTTCAATGATGAATGTACGCTCATGTGACGTCGCCGTATCACGGATCTTATCGATGGCATCGATGACCGTATTCAGCGCCGTATCAAAACCGATCGTATATTCCGTACCCGGAATATCGTTGTCGATCGTACCCGGAACGCCCACGCATGGATAACCCCACTCAGTCAGGGCCTTGGCTCCTTGATAGGATCCATCTCCACCGATGACGACAAGCCCTTCGATCCCGAACTTCTCAAGCTGTTCAATCCCTTTTTTCTGGCCTTCCTTTGTCTTGAACTCCTCACAGCGGGCTGTGTAGAGCATCGTTCCTCCGCGGTGGATGATATCACCGACGGAACCAAGCTCAAGCTTTTGGATGTTCCCGTTGATCAATCCGTTATATCCTTGATAAATCCCGTATACTTCAACATCCATAAAAATTGCTTTACGGACGACGGCACGCACTGCCGCGTTCATCCCTGGCGAATCTCCGCCACTCGTTAGTACACCAATCTTTTTCACTTCAATCACCTCTTGAGTTATATGCATATCTATGTAAAAAGAACATACGCATTTGTTAATGCTTTCACATAATTCAGGAAAATGGTAAATATGCCAATCTCCCTACTTATTATGGTCCAATGATACAAGGTTTATTTCTAAAATACCATGAAGAATAGCCGTTCTCAACTAGTTCCGCCCTCTCGATGCAAAAGACGAAATGTTCACTTAAATGAAACCGATTAAAATTCCTTTTTATGACATATACCATCCAGAAAGAGAAAAGGACCGACAAAAGTCTTTATCCACTTTGTCAGTCCGCATTCTTTATGATTTTACCCCGATACGATCATTTAAAACAGTATACTCGCCAATTGCCTTAAATTTATCATAACGATGCTGGACGAGCTCCTCTTTAGACATAGAGATCAGCTCTTTGAGGGATTGTTTCAATACGGTCTCGATCTTCTCGGATTGGGTTTGGACATCTTTATGCGCCCCGCCCTTGACTTCTTCGATGATTTCATCGACGATGCCCAGTTCTTTCAGATCCGGTGCCGTGATCTTCATTGATTCTGCTGCTTTTTTGGCTTGGGTGGCATCCTTCCAAAGGATGGCTGCCGCGCCTTCCGGGGAGATGACAGAGTATGTGGAATTCTCCAGCATGTGGATATGATTCCCGACTCCGAGTGCAAGGGCACCACCGCTTCCCCCTTCACCGATGACGATGCAGATGACAGGGACGGTCAGGCCGGCCATTTCAACCAGATTCCTGGCGATGGCTTCGCTTTGACCCCTCTCCTCTGCTGCTTTCCCGGGGTATGCGCCCTTTGTATCAATGAAGCAGATGATCGGACGATTGAACTTATCGGCCTGCTTCATGAGGCGTAGCGCCTTGCGGTACCCTTCAGGATGAGGCATCCCGAAGTTGCGCCTGATGTTTTCCTTCGTATCTTTCCCCCGCTGGTGTCCGATGATGGTCACGGGCACCCCGTGGAAACGACCGACGCCGGAAACGATGGCTTCATCATCCCCATATGTCCGGTCACCGTGCATCTCCATGAAGTCAGAGAAAAGATTCTCGATATAATCGAGGGTGGTGGGACGATTCGGGTGGCGGGCGACTTGAACCCTTTCCCACGGTTTCATATTCTCATAAATATCCTGTTCAAGCTTCTGAAGCCTGTTTTCAAGTTTTTCGATTTCGTTGGAAAGATCCACGTCTGAGTCTTTCGTGAACTCCTTCAGCTCGGAAATCTTCTTCTTCAGCTCGAATACGGGCTTTTCAAATTCCATTTCATTTACCATGAGAGGTCACCGTCCCAGTGATGTAGATCAACTAACGTACCGATTTTATCTTTCAAGTCCAGCCTGTTCAACACGTCATCAAGCTGGCCATGTTTCAAGAGGAATTCAGCCGTCTGGAAGTCTTCAGGAAGATCTTCGCGGATCGTCTGCTCGATGATCCGGCGACCGGCGAATCCGATGAGTGCACCCGGCTCTGCAAAGTTATAGTCTCCGACTGATGCGAAGCTCGCCGACACCCCACCGGTGGTAGGGTGGGTCATGATGGAGATGAAGAGCCCTCCATTATCACTGAACCGCTTCAGGGCGACACTTGTTTTGGCCATCTGCATGAGGGAAAGGACCCCTTCCTGCATCCTAGCCCCACCTGAAGCCGTGAAAATGATGAATGGGACCTTTCTCTTGTCTGCTTCTTCGACTGCCCTCGTGATTTTTTCACCGACGACAGACCCCATGCTTCCCATACGGAAGCGCGAATCCATGATGGCAAGGACGATCTCATTGCCGTTCACCTTCCCGCTTCCTGTCAGCACGGCTTCGTTCATATCTGTCTTTTGACGGTCTTTATCAAGTTTCTCCAGATAATCTGGGAACCCGAGTGGATTGACGGATGCAAGCTCACGATCGAGTTCGGTGAATGTTCCTTCATCGATGAAGCTGTCCACCCGTTCATGGGAGCTCATGCCATGGTGATACCCACAATGCAGGCAGACCTTAAGGTTTTTTTGGAGCTCTTTCGTGTACATGATCTTCTTGCATTCCGGGCACTTTGTCATGATTCCTTCCGGTACATCATGTTTTGCACCTTCGGAAGGGATTGTTGCGTATTTCCGTTTTTTCGGTTTATTAAATAGTTCCTTCAGCAAGGCTAAAACCTCCTTAACCAATTACAGACATCCCCTGGCCACCACTACGTGACGGGCAGGAGATGACTGCCTTATCTCTCTATTCGTGCATTCGAAAAAACTGCTTGTCTATCAGTTTACTGGATTGAATCAGAAAAAGATGTTGGAAACTGTCAGCTCTTCGTCGACATTATTCCGCACTTTTTTATAAGCTTCCTGCACAGCCTCTTTGTCCTGATTCCCGATACCCTCTAGCATGCTCAGGATGTCTTTTTTCAAATCGCTACAAAGAGGGGTTTTCCCGCATATGAGTGTTTCGTAATCATTCAATATATTCCATATCCGATGAGCCAGATGATTCGGGGCATGACGCACGATCTCACTGAGCACATCACCCAGGGAGAGATCTTCCGCGCCCTGGACTTCCTCTGCCATCCCCTTCAAGGATTCCTTCTCAATGAAAAGGGCCCGTAAGGCCTCTTTTTCAATCATGATCTTCATGTGCAGAATATCATTTTGAGTTTTATGATCTTCGAGGATGAACATCCCGAGGAGATCGATCAAATGATGTTCGCGGAAATCCCGTAGGAAGGTCCCTTCCCCTCTCCTGGTCTCAATGAGTCCCAACAGTTCGAGTGCCCGGAGCGCTTCCCTTACAGAGGAGCGCCCCACATTCAAGCGTTCGGAAAGTTCCCTTTCAGAGGGAAGCTTATCGCCCGGGGTGAGCCCGTCATTCGAGATGATTTCCTTCAGCTGGTGAACGATCCCGATGTAGACTTTCGGATGGGTCTTCAGGGGGTTCACGTCGGACTTCATTCTCCCTTCCCGATGACCGCTAACTCTTCCGTTTTTTTACGGATCTCTTCAGGGTCTACCTTCAAGCGCGCGACGCCTGTTTCCATGGCGGCTTTCGCTACTGCTGCAGCCACGGCCGGAGCGACGCGTTTATCGAATGGAGCCGGGATGACATAATCGGCATTGAGCTCATCTTCACTGATGAGTTCAGCGATAGCCTCGACGGCCGCCTGCTTCATTTTCTCGTTGATATGGGTCGCACGGACGTCAAGTGCCCCTCGGAAGATTCCAGGGAAAGCAAGGACATTATTCACTTGATTCGGGAAATCGGAACGGCCTGTCCCGATGACTTTGGCACCTGCTGCTTTCGCAAGATCCGGCATGATCTCAGGAATCGGATTCGCCATGGCAAAGATGATCGGATCCTGCTTCATGGATGACACCATTTCCTCTGTCAATGCACCTGCAACGGACACACCGATGAAGACATCGGCATCCTGAAGGACTTCTTTCAAGCCGCCTTCGATCCGGTCACGATTCGTGAATTTCGCTACTTCGTCCTTGATGCTGTTCATTCCTTCAGGGCGACCTTCGTAAATGGCACCCTTTGAATCACACATGATGATATCCCTTACCCCATAGCGATAAAGAAGTTTGATGATGGCAATCCCTGCAGCTCCCGCCCCGTTGGCGACAACCTTGATCTCACTCATTTTCTTGCCGACGATCTTAAGGGCATTGACAAGACCTGCTACGGTGACGATGGCAGTACCATGTTGATCGTCATGGAAAATCGGGATATTCGTTTCTTTCTTCAAACGCTCTTCGATTTCAAAACAGTTCGGCGCAGCGATATCCTCAAGATTGACTCCTCCGAATGTCGGCTCGAGCAGTTTGACTGTTTCGATGATCTTCTCGACATCCGTCGTGTTCAAACAGATCGGGAAAGCATCAACACCTGCAAAACTTTTGAATAGGACCGCTTTCCCTTCCATGACAGGCAGGGCTGCTTCGGGTCCGATATTTCCGAGTCCGAGTACGGCGGTCCCATCAGAGACAACGGCAACCATATTGCCTTTCATTGTATAATCATAGACCGTTTCCGGTTTATCATAGATATCTTTGCAGGGCTCTGCTACTCCTGGAGAATACGCAAGGCTAAGGTCCTCCGCATTCCGGACTTCCACTTTAGACTTTGATTCCAATTTCCCCTTGTTGACACGATGCATATGAAGGGCTTCTTCTCTTAATGACAAATCGCTTCATCTCCTTTAGAAATTGAATAACGTTTGAATGATAAAGAATAAGTGCTGGACAGAAAGTGGTCTTGACCCTAGTGGTCAGACCACCTTTTTCTATTAAACAATAATATAAATATAGATGTAAGTAAAGACGTTATTGCAACACGACGTTTCGATTCCCTAATAATTTTCTCAGGGAATCCATCGCTTCATCCGCGGAACGGCGATTGAAGCCTTTGGGAAGCTTTACCGTCTTTTTCTCTTCCTCGAAGTAAATCAGGACTTCTGTATCACCCGCATGTTCCGCCACGATCCCTTTGATGTGTGTCAGCATCCTCTCCTGATCTTCCCCTTTGCCGATTTTAAGGAAAAGACGCTTTCCGTCCGGCTCGTTCAGTTCTGATGCATCACCGATTGTATTCACAATGAGCTGCAGGCGGTCGTTCCGCTCCTCCATATTCCCTTCGAGGATCAGGACCTTCCCGTCCTTCAGGAGATTCATATTCCTCTTATATATATTGGGGAATATCACACCTTCGAGATCCCCCGTTTCATCACCCATTTCAATAAAGGCCATGACTTCTCCTTTTTTCGTCCGTATGGTCTTCACAACCGTCAGATACGCACCGATCTTCACCCTGGCTCCTGCCTTCGCATCTGCAATGGGTAGGAGTCCCTGCCTTTCGAATCGTTCCCGGTGGGATGACACGGGATGATCGGACAAGTAGAGTCCCAGAACCTGCTTCTCGAACTGCAGCTTGGTGTCCAGGGACATCGCCTCCACTTCGACCGTCTTCGGCTTGGGGAAGAAATCTTCTTCGTCTGCGAATAGATCGTCATCGGGTCCGATGAGTTCTGCATGTTCGATGGCCACATCGAGACTTGCAAGAAGAACGGCCCGGTCTTCACCGAATTCATCGAAGGCACCCGCGAGGATCAAATTCTCAAGGATGCCGCGATTCATCACTTTCAGGGATACCCTGATGACAAAATCGAACAGATCCGCGTATGGGCGGTCCTGCCTCGCCCTTGTGATCTCCTTCAGGGCAGCGGCTCCGATCCCCTTGATGGCCCCGAGACTGTATCGGATCCTATTTTCCCCTTCCACCTGGAACATGAAGTGACCCGAATTGATCGACGGCGGAAGGATTTCGATTCCTGTCTGCCTTGCCTCGCGGATATAGTGGGCGATCTTCGCATCATTCCCAACGGAAGCAGTCAACAGGGAGGAAAGGAAGTAGGCGGGATAATGCGCTTTAAGATAGGCAAGCTGATAGGCAATCTTACTGTAAGCGACAGCATGGGACCGGTTGAATCCATAGTCTGCAAACCGGACGATAAGGTCGTACACATCATTGGCAGCGGCCTCTCCGTATCCCTTCTTCAATGCCCCTGAAACGAAATGCTCCCTCTCCCGGTCCAACACTTCCTTCTTCTTCTTCGATACGGCCCTTCTCAAAAGGTCCGCTTCCCCGAGTGAAAAACCTGCCATCTTCGAAGCGATCTGCATGATTTGCTCCTGATAGACAATGACCCCATAGGTGGCTTCCAAGATCGGCTTGATCTCGGGAATCGGATAATGCGGGACCTCTTCCCCGTGCTTCCGCCTGATGAACATCGGGATATTCTCCATCGGGCCCGGCCGGAAGAGGGCGTTGACCGCCACGATATCTTCGAACGAGCTCGGCTTCAGTCTTGTCAGCACGCTTCTCATCCCGTCGGATTCGAGCTGGAATACCCCGCTCGTCCTTCCAGCAGAGAGTAATTCAAAGGTCTTCTCATCCTGGTCGGAGATGGTAGACAGCTTGAATGTCCTCTTGCTCCCCCGCTGGATGCTCTTGACGATCCGCTCCAGGATGCTTAAATTCCTGAGGCCGAGGAAATCCATCTTGAGAAGCCCGATTTCCTCCAGCGTATCCATGGGGAACTGGGTGAGGTGGATGCCCGTCGGACTGCCCTGGATGGGGACCCACTTCACAAGGGGCTCGTCACTGATCACGACCCCTGCCGCGTGGGTGGATGTATGCCTCGGCAGCCCCTCGATCTGCTTGGCCACAGTGAAGATCCTGCGGTGGAGGTCGGAGCCTCCGATAAGGTCACGAAGGGCCTTTGAATCCTTGTACGCTCCCTCAAGGGTCAAACCCGGTTTGGATGGAAGCAATTTCGACAGCTGCTCCTGCTCCTTCATATTCAATCCGAACACCCTACCCGTATCACGCAGTGCTGCCTTGGCGGCGAATGTACCGAATGTGATGATCTGGGCAACGTGCATGCTACCGTACTTTCCTTCCACGTAGTCAATCACTTCATCGCGGCGGTGATCGGGAAAGTCGATGTCGATATCCGGCATCGTCACACGTTCGGGGTTCAGGAACCGCTCGAACAGAAGATCATGACGGAGGGGATCGACGTCGGTGATATCAAGGGCGTAGGAAACGAGTGATCCTGCAGCAGAACCCCTCCCCGGTCCAGTCAGGATCCCGTTTTCCCGGGAAAATTTCATGAAATCCCACACGATGAGGAAGTAATCGCTGAAGCCCATGTCCCCGATGACGTTGAGTTCATAATCCAGGCGGTTCAGATAAAGATCCGTTACATCATCCACCTTGCGATGCAATCCGCTTTCACACTGTTTCGTCAGTTCCGAGAGGGCATCGACACCTTCTGGGAGGGGATATTTGGGGAGGAGCTGCTGATGAAAGGGAATGTCCACCCTGCATCTTTCCGCGATCTTCAATGTGTTTTCAAGGGCATCCGGAGCATCACTGAATAGGTCGACCATGGCTTCCCTCGGCTTCAAATAATAATCGCTGCTCTTCAGAACAACCCGTTCATCATCGTCCAATTTCACTCCGTCACGGATGGCATTCAAGCATTCCAGGGCGAAATGCTCGCCCTCTTCCAGACAGCGCACGTCATTCAGGGCCACCACTTCCGTTCCCGTCTCTTTGGCAACGGCTAGGATCATGGAGAGCAGTTTTTCTTCTTCGGGCAGTCCATGATTCTGGAGACCGAGATAGAAGGATGACGATCCGAAAAGATCTTGATAGAGACGGATCTTCTCCACGGCCTGCTCTTTTTCATCGGCCAGAAGCAGGCTCTCTACTTCCCCCTTCAAGCCAGGTGAGATGGCAATGAGACCTTCGTGATAGGAGTGGAGCCATTTCAACGGGATTCCTTCGGGGGTCTTCGCTCCGATGCTGCTGGAGATTTTCATGAGGTTCTGATAGCCTTGCATGTTTTCACAGAGGAGAACCATCGGATAGGATTCCGTATCGCTCACGGCCACATCCGCCGTCAGGCCGATGATCGGCTTGATGCCTTCTTTCAGGCATTGTTTATAAAATGGCACGACGCCATACATCATATTTTGATCGGTAAGGGCCAGGGCCTTGAACCCGAGTTCCTTCGCTTTATGTACGAGTCCATTTATGGAAATCGTGCTTGAAAGCAAGCTGAAGGAGCTTGCCACCTGTAAATGAACGAACGACATGATTGCACACCCTTTATTCCTTAGTAATTCCATTATAGGGATGTTCACATAAAAAAGAAAATATGTTCTCCCTCATATCCTGTCCCCTCATCCCATATAGATATCATAAAGACAAGCACGGGAGATGATGTTATGACAGAAGCTTTCTTCCCAGAACTGTTCAAAAGCTTCTTTATCGCCATGGGGGTCCTTCTAGGGGGATCGCTCCTTGGCGGACTCGCTTCATTCGCCATGGGTCAGCCCCTTTTCATCGAAATGTGGAGGCTGTCCAACTTCCTCCGCATCTGGGCCATCATCGCGGCCATCGGAGGCACCTTTGACACGGTGTACAGTTTTGAAAAAGGATTCCTGAACGGAGAGACAAAAGAACTCTTCAAGCAATTCCTTCTGATTCTTGCTGCACTCGGCGGGGCCAACACGGGGGCCATGATCATCAGCTGGCTCACGCAGGAGCACGTCTCCTCATGAGGATCCCGCCTTTTTACAGGCTCCCTTCCTTTCAGCGATTCTTTGCCGGTGCTGTCATAGGCGGCATCGTCAGTTGGATGATCTTCATCTTCATGTACGGCTCCATGCATGAAAAGCAGACTCAAAAAATACTAGATCAGCAAACACAGCTCGATAAACTGACGAGCACCTTATCTTATCTTCAGGAAGAAAATAAAGAATTAAATGAAGAGAATGAGGACGAGTTGACGATCCAGGAAGTGAGGGTGAAGATCCTCAATCCGACCAAAACCAAGGTGGAATTATTAAGCCTCCACCGGGCAGAGGAAACCTTGAGCCAGGATTTAAGGAGTCTTCTAAATCAAAATCTGGAGACAGCCCATGATAATAAAGAACTCATCAAAAAGATCATCGAGAACAAAACCATCAAGCTGAACGATAAGCCTTTCAGACTTGAAGTGAAGGAAATCTACTTTTACACCACCACCGACCTTACCCTGGCCCTCAAATACGAAGAATAAAAAAGGACACTTCACAAAGAAGCGTCCTTTTTTATCATGATTCCCTGCATACGTCCCGAAGGTCCTCCATCACATGGGCTTTTTGTTCCCACGAATGAATGGACGCCCCTGCTGCCAGCGGGTGGCCGCCTCCGTTATATTTCTTCGCCACTGTATTGATGACCGGGCCTTTGGAGCGGAGCCTGACCCTGATCTGGTCATCTTCTTCTATGAAGAAGACCCACGCCTTCATTCCTTTAATGTTCCCGAGGACGCTGACAAGGAGTGATGCCTCGGATGGAACGACATCGAATTCCTCAAGGATTTCCTTCGTCATGATCATATTCCCGCATCCGAGCTCATCCATTTCGAAGTTCTGGAGCACGTATCCATGCAGTTTCACCACGTTGGCATCGACTTCGTACATTTTATTGAACAGGTCATTACGGTCGAAATCCTTGCGTATGAGTTCACCAGCGATATCAAATGTCTTTTGGGTCGTACTCGGATAGAGGAAGCGTCCCGTATCTCCGACGATCCCTGCAAATAAGAGACGGGCTGCACTGTCCGGGAGGGTCAGTCCTTTGTCCTTCCCGAACTCATAGAAATCATAGATCATCTCACTCACCGAACTCGCACTCGTGTCTACCCAAAGGACATCTCCGTATGGGTCCTCGTTCGGATGATGGTCGATTTTGACGAGCTGATCGCCGAGACTGTAACGGAGGTCGCAGATCCGTTCGGCGTTGGCCGTGTCACAGACGATAACAAGGGCTCCTTCAAACACATGGTCCTCGATTACATCGAGACGGTTCAGGTAATGGAGCGTCGGCTCTTCTTCCCCGACGGCAAAGATTCTTTTATCCGGAAAAGAAGCTTTGAGGATTTCCACAAGGCCTCCCTGTGAACCGTAGGCATCCGGGTCTGGTCTCACATGGCGGTGGACGATGATGGTTTCATATTGCTTGATAAGATTCAGGATTTGATCTTTCATGGAAATCTCCTTTGTGATTTATATTGGCAATGGCGGGAATTATCTGTAAAATAAGAGCGAGAAACTTGAACGGGGGTTGTCCATCTTGTATTTCTTCGCATTTTTCGTAGTGTTAGCGTTTTCCTTCTACCTCTTCTATAAGGTGAAGCAGGTAAGGACAAAACGGCCCATGGAGAAAAAATGGCTGTCCGCCAAGTCCAGTATGGCACTAGGCTTGTTCGTGGCCCTTTTCGGCATCAATCAGCTCATCCTATTCTCCGGCACCGTCACGTATGTAGTGGGGATCTTTTTCATCCTCATCGGAGCCGGGAGTTTATGGATGGGGTTCCGCTATTATAAACATGTCCTTCCCTATGCTCAGCGGGAAGCGGAAGAATTGAATCAGTGATTCCTTTGGGCCTGCCGGCATCCGGCAGGCCCTTTTCGTTGCATCAGTGGCGATCGATGAGCTGACAGATCATCAGGGATTTCCCGACAAGCACCCCATCGTGATAGACTTCCACATCCACTTTCCCGAATTTCCTTCCCACATCAAGTACCTTCGGATGGATATCCAGCATGCTTTCCATCTGAACGGGCTTGATGAAGTAGATCGTCATATTCTCGATGACGATATCCCCTTTTTTATACGGCTTGAGGGCACGATTGGCCGCCTCTGTCATCAGGGTGGTGAAGACACCGTACGAAATCGTCCCGATCCCCGTCGTCATCTGGGGCGTGACGGCGAACTGATAGGTTTCCTTATCGCCTTTGCGCTCTGAGGCAGCTTGTACCCCGTTGGTGATGATGTCTTCGATCGTCTCCCCGACCTGAGGCTGACGCTGGATCATTTGAAGGGCCTTCAGCACATCCTGACGACTGACGATCCCCATCAGCTTATGGTGTTCATTCACGACAGGCAGCACTTCGATCCCTTCCCAGATCATGATATGGGCGGCTGAGGCCACGCTCGTATTGCCGTTGACTGTAATGGGATGGCGGGTCATGATCTTGTCGATCCCCATATGCTTTTCCTGCCCCATGACATCCTTTGAGGTAACCATCCCGATGACCTTCCTGTTCCCATCGACGACGGGGAAGCGGCTGTGGAAGGTGTACTGGTTCTTTTCATACCATTCTTCCAGCGTATCATCGATATGGAGATGGACCGTGTCCTCTATGGGGGTCAGGATATCCTCCACAAAGATGATTTCCTTCTTGATGAGCTGATCAAAGATAGCCCGGTTGATCATCGTGGCGACGGTGAAAGTATCATAGGATGTGGAAATGATCGGAAGTTCCAACTCATCAGCCAGTCGCTTCACATGATCTTCTGCGTCGAATCCTCCCGTGATCAACACGGCCGCCCCTGCCCTGAGCGCATGCTCCTGCGCCTGGGAACGGTTCCCGATGATCAAGAGGTTCCCGGCTTCGGTATAGCGCATCATGGCTTCCAGTTTCATGGCCCCGATGACGAATTTGTTCAGCATTTTATGTAAGCCGGTCTTCCCGCCCAGCACTTGGCCGTCAATGATATTGACCACCTCTGCATAGGTCAGCTTCTCGATGTTCTCTTTTTTCTTCTGTTCGATCCTGATGGTCCCTACACGTTCAATCGTACTCACATAGCCTTTTGTTTCCGCATCCTTGATGGCGCGGTATGCCGTTCCTTCACTGACATTGAGGGCTTTGGCGATCTGACGGACGGAAATCTTTTCCCCGACCGGGAGGGTATCGATATACTCTAGTATCTGTTCATGTTTAGTAGCCAACTCGTTCACCCTTCTTTATATCGTCCTATTCATATTATAAGGTGAAGACCCCCTCCGTTTCAATCTCAGGGGGAATCGAATACCCGACTCCCCCTTCCGTCATCGACCGAGTACGCGCTTCCTCTCCGGCTGCCTCGTGCCCTTCTTTCCTTTCTTCGGTGAATAAAGCACGGCTGCGAAGTTCCCCGCAAGGACGAACATGGCAAGGATCAGCCATGAAAGGGAGAACCACCCTTCCATCCCCTCTGCAAAGATCGACAGCCTCGGTACTGCATAATAGAGTAAAACCCCCGTCATCAATAGACAAAGGACGTATCGCTGCTTTTTCATTCATCCCACTCCTTCCTGCTTACCCCATCTATATGCACTGATCTCGGGAAAGTTGTCCCAGGATGAAGAAGTCTTATGATATAAAAAGGATGATGCCGGGTCCGGCACCATCCTTTTAGTGTTATGACTAATCTCAGAGGGTAGGAGAACTCCGGATCAAAGTTTTTCATCTGATCCGGAATAGGCCCTTTACCTTACCCTTACACCTGCTTCAACTGGGTGTGGGTATCGGAATAATCGAGATCGTGGGCCTCCGCAACCGCTTTGTAGGTCACATAACCGTTCAATGTATTGATTCCTTTCATCAGCGGCTCATGATCCATGCAGGCTTTCTTATAGCCCTTATTGGCAATGAGCAGGGCATAGGGTACGGTCACATTGGTCAGGGCGATCGTGGACGTGCGAGGCACTGCACCCGGCATATTGGCCACCGCATAATGGACAACTCCGTGCTTCACATAGGTGGGATGATCATGGGTCGTGATCCTGTCCGTCGTCTCGAAAATCCCTCCCTGATCGATGGCAATATCCACAACGACCGAGCCGGGGTTCATGGACCGGATCATCTCTTCGGTCACGAGCTTCGGAGCTTTTGCCCCCGGTATGAGCACCGCTCCGATCACAAGATCCGATTCCTTCACGGCATGCTCGATATTCAAGGGGTTGCTCATGAGCGTGGTCACATCACGGCCAAAAATATCATCAAGCTGCCGCAACCGCTCGGGGCTGAGATCGAGTATCGTGACGTCGGCACCAAGACCGACAGCCATTTTGGCCGCGTTCGTCCCGGCGACTCCACCCCCGATGATCGTCACCTTGCTTCGACTCACTCCCGGAACCCCGGAAAGAAGGACCCCTTTCCCGCCGTGGATCTTCTCAAGGAACTGCGCCCCGATCTGGGTCGCCATCCTTCCTGCCACTTCACTCATGGGAGTGAGAAGCGGGAGGGAACGGTTCACCTCGACGGTCTCATAGGCGATCCCCACCACCTTGTTCTCGATCAGGGCCTTCGTCAGTGCAGGCTCAGGTGCAAGATGGAGGTATGTAAACAGGATCAGCCCCTCGCGGAAGTATCCGTATTCCTCTGGCAGCGGTTCCTTCACTTTCATGACCATCTCTTTGGCCCACGCTTCTTCTGCACCGCCGACGATTTTCCCTCCAGCGTTCACATAATCTTCATCGGCGAAGCCCGACCCATTGCCTGCGCCCGACTCGATGAACACCTCATGACCATTCACCACCAGGTTCACGACACCAGCAGGAGTCATAGCCACCCTGTTTTCATTATTCTTGATCTCTTTCGGTATGCCGATCTGCATAATCCTTCCTCCTTCTTTCCTGATGAACACGAAAGCCTCGATCCATACTCCAAGGTATTCAACGAAAACGCTTCTGTTTCCTCTCAGGAATCATTACAATAAGATATGTTCAGTGTCGCCAAAGATAAAGGAGTTTATGTGAAAATGAAAACGTCCATGATCGAACGATTCGGACTCGAATCCATCCCTCAAGTTAAAAAGACTACCTCTTGGAAAGAATACTTCATCATCCAGCTCGCATTTTCCGTGAATTCGGGGAACTTCCTTGTACCGGCACTTGCCGTGGTCCAAGGCGGACTTCCCTTTTATGCAGCATTCCTCTCGACGGTATTAGGTGCCTTCCTGGCCTTCTTCTGCGTATCCATGCTGTCCCTTCCCGGTTCCCGATACGGGCTGCCGGCTCAGTATGTCCTCAGGTCCGTCCTTGGTAAAAAGCTTTCCATGAGGGTCGCTTCACCGGTCCGCACCCTCACATCCCTCTATTGGTTCAGCGTGCAGACCATCGGCGGGACGATGGTCGTCACCTCCATGATCAAGAAATTGACCGGTGCCTCCATCCCGTTCATCCCTGTGGCACTCGGCCTCGCCCTCTTGATGACCGCTCTGGCCCTTGTCGGCTTCGAAGCAGTCAAACGTGCCACCAAGTGGTTCATTCCCATCTTGATCGCCGGCCAGTTCATCCTGTTGGCCCTATTCCTTACAGGAGACCAAGGCGGAACAGTTCATCAGGGCAGCTTCTCGACAGGAGCATTCTTCTTTTACGGAAGCCTTGCCTTCGTCCAGTATATTTCCGGTGTGAGTGCGGCATCCGATATGACCCGATATAGCGTGAGTCCACGTCAGGGGTTCTGGGGCGTCCTTGGAGGAAACATGACCGGGTTCATGATGACAGCCCTTCTTGGCGGGATATGCGCCAGCCTTTACGGGGGATTGAATCCCTTCGTGACAGCCGGTGAACTCACCTCATCCTTGTTGCTACTGTCGATCATCACCATATCGGCCCTGGTCTCCATGATTTCCATCAACCTTAGCAATGCATATACAGGAGGCTACAGTCTGCTCAATGCCCTTCCACACCTGAGCAGGATCCAGAGCGCACTCCTCTTCTCCATCGCCGGGATCATTCTCAGTCTGTTCCCACAGCTCGTCTATGGGGCAGAAGGGTTCATTTCCCTCCTTGGCATGCTGGTGGTGCCCTTATCGGCCATCATTGTCAGCGACTTCCTTCTTCTCAGGAAGGGACGTCTTCACGAAAGTGACCTCGCCGCCCTCGCTGCAGGAACGACTGGAACGAACAAGACAGCCATCTACGTGATGGTCGCAGGCATCGCCCTGTATGCGCTCCTTCCCGATTTCCTATCACCAGGCTTCCTGTCTTTCTTATGTACTGGGGCTCTCTACTTTTTCGCGAATCGGCTCCAAAAAGAAAAAGCCTCGATCACCCATCAGGCAGGGTGATCGAGGCTCCTGTTAATTCTCTTTTTTTTCCTCGGCATCATAGCGTCCGTCCTCAGTACCGACAACGCCGCTCGTGTATGAATCCATAATCTGTTGACTTACCTGCTCGCTTGCTCCTTCATCATATGTGAGCTGTTTGTTTTCATCCTTTTTCAAGATGATCCCTCCTCCATTCGTAGGAAATTCCACCTTATTGTTTGAAAATTCGCTACAGAAATACGTGGGAAAATATAGTATGATAAAGAAAAGGAGGGGTTGAAGATGGGTTTGAAATATCGTGATATTCTAGTGGCTGTAGATGGATCAAAAGAAGCGGAATGGGCCTTCAAAAAAGGAATTGCCATTGCCAAGAGGAATGGTGCTGTCCTTTCACTGCTCCACGTCATTGACACTCGGTCTTATGCCGCCATCGACTCCTATGATCATACCATCGGGGAACGGGCCATCAAATACGCAGAAGAGCTGCTTGGTGAATATAAAACCAATGCGGAACGATGCGGCCTCACCAAGATCCACACCTATGTAGAATACGGATCACCCAAAGTGGTCATACCGAAGAAAGCCTCCGAAAAAGGAAAAGACCTTATCATTTGCGGGGCGACCGGTCTTAACGCTGTGGAACGGTTCCTGATCGGCAGCGTTTCGGAACACATCACGAGGGCCGCCAAATGCGACGTCCTTGTGGTCCGGACCGAAGAGCCCGATGAAGAAGAGTAACACATACAACATCCCCCTGAATCGCTTCAGGGGGATGTCTTTATTTCGTCACCAAAGCACCTTTGGCTTTTTCAATTTGAATCTTCACCTGTTCAAAGCCGGTACCGCCATAGGAATTCCTACGCTTCACGGCTGCAGAAGGGGCGATGATGTCATAAATGTCGCTTTCAATCAGTTCTGAATGCTGTTGATACGTAGCGAGAGTCACATCCTTCAGGAAGTAGCCCTGCTCGATACAATGTAGCACAAGCTTCCCTACGACCTCATGTGCCTTACGGAACGGCATGCCCTTGGCAGCAAGATAATCGGCAAGCTCCGTCGCGTTGGAGAAATCGGTCCCGACCGCTTCTTCCATCACGTCTTTATTCACCGTCATCGTATCCATCATGCCCGTAAAGATCTTCAAGGAGCCAATCACAGTCTTCACCGTATCGAACATCCCCTCCTTGTCCTCCTGCATGTCTTTGTTGTAGGCAAGAGGCAACCCTTTCAACACGGTAAGGAGCGATAGAAGGTTTCCGTTCACCCTTCCTGTCTTCCCGCGGACAAGCTCTGCCATATCGGGGTTTTTCTTCTGAGGCATGATGCTGCTTCCTGTCGTGAAACTGTCATCAAGCTCGATAAAGTGGAACTCCTCCGTCGACCACAGGATAAACTCTTCTGCCAGGCGAGAAAGATGCGTCATGAGGATCGCACTGTTGCTGAGGAACTCCAAGATGAAATCCCTGTCGCTCACAGCATCCAGGCTGTTTTCGTATACCCCACTGAATCCAAGGAGTTCAGCCGAGTACGCCCGATCGATCGGGAAGGTGGTCCCCGCAAGCGCCCCTGCTCCAAGAGGGGACAGATCAATACGCTTCATGGAATCACTCAGGCGCTCCTTATCACGATCAAGCATCCAGTAATAGGTCATCAGATGGTGGGCAAATGAAATCGGCTGGGCACGCTGCAGATGCGTATACCCTGGAATCATCGTCTCGATATTATCCTCGGCCTGCTTCAATATGGCCTCCTGGAATTCTCCGATCAGCCCGATGACCTCTTCCACCCTTTTCTTAAGGAAAAGATGCATATCGGTAGCGATCTGATCGTTCCGGCTTCTGCCTGTATGAAGCTTCCCTCCAACCTCTCCGACCGTATCGATGAGGAGCTTTTCAAGATTCAGATGGATATCCTCATACTGGGTGGAGAACTCTAGGCTGCCTGCTGCAGCCTTCTCCTCCAGTTCATTCAATCCGCCAAGGATCTGATCGGCTTCTTCAGCCGACAGGATCCCGCATTTTTTCAGCATGGTGACATGGGCCTTGCTTCCCTCGATGTCTTCCATGACCAGTTCCTGGTCGAATGAAATGGACGCATTGAATTCATCCACCCACTCCTCAGGTTTTTTCGTAAAACGTCCTCCCCATAACTTCATCATAGAGAAACCTTTTCCTTTGCCGGTTTATTCACCATGGATGATACCTTCGTCGGAAGACCCCAGAGCTTGATGAATCCGACAGCGGCATCATGGTCGAATTGGTCGGCTTTTGTATACGTCGCAAGGTTTTCGTCATACAGGGAATTCGGAGACATTCTTCCTTCTACGATGGCATGGCCTTTGAACAATTTCACACGGACCGTCCCGTTCACAAACTGCTGGGATTCATCGAGGAAGGCCTTCAAGGCTTTGTTCAACGGTGAGAACCATAGTCCTTCATAGATCAATTCGGTCATTTTCTTCTCGATGACCGGCTTATAATGGGCAAGTTCTTTCACAAGGGTCAGATCTTCCAGTTCTTTATGTGCTTTCAGCAACGTGATGGCAGCCGGGCATTCATAGACCTCGCGGGACTTGATGCCGATCAGGCGATTTTCCACATGGTCTATTCGGCCTACACCGTGCTTGCCTCCAAGGAGATTCAGCTTGGCAATGAGCTCATGAAGGGGATAAGGAACAGAATCCAGTGCGACCGGCACCCCTTTGTCGAAGGTGATTTCAACCGTGTCGGCTGTATCCGGTGCTTCCTCGATGCTCACGGTCAAATCATACGCATCTTCAGGCGGTGCTGCCCAAGGATCTTCGAGGACTCCGCACTCATTGCTTCTTCCCCACAAGTTCTGGTCGATGGAATACGGAGAGTCAAGATTGATCGGAACCGGAATCCCTTTTTCTTTTGCGTATTCAATCTCCTCTTCCCTTGACCATTTCCAATCACGCACCGGTGCAAGAACCTCAAGTGAAGGATTCAATGCTGCAATGGAGACTTCAAAACGAACCTGGTCGTTCCCTTTTCCCGTACAGCCGTGAGCGACTGCCGTTGCATTCTCCTGCTCCGCGATCTCCACGAGTTTTTTGGCGATAAGGGGTCTGGACAGAGCCGACACCAACGGATACTTCCCTTCATAAAGAGCATGGCTTTGCAGTGCCAACAGGGCAAATTCATCCGCGAATTCTTGTTTCGCATCGATCACATAGCTTTTGGATGCGCCGACTTTCAATGCTTTCGATTGAACAAAATCAAGATCCTTTCCTTCCCCGACATCCAGGCAACATGCAATGACTTCGTACCCTTTTTCTTTCAACCACTGAACTGCAACTGACGTATCTAAACCACCTGAGTAGGCTAAAACCACTTTTTGATTCAACATAATTCCCTCCAATAAATCTTCTCGATTGAATAAATATTCTTTAAGTTGAATTAATATTAGCATCTATTGTGTATTTATTCAACACTTATTCATGAATTTGTATAAATTCTTATTCGATTCCTTCAGTGAATTCGTGTACGATGGAAATGAATCAACGAAATGAGGGATCATCATGATCAACTTTTCAACAGATGAGCGATTGAAGATCCGACTGCCCGATCTGACCCGGGATTGGAACGGGTACACTCCCCATGAGAAAGAAAAGATCCTGATGGAGTGGGAAAAGATCCGCGGCACCATCCCCGATCGCATAAAGGAACTGGAAGTGGAAATTGAAAAACTCCTGACCGACCTGTCGGAGGAAGACGATTTTGAACGCTCATGCATGATCAATGAACGGATCAGCGACCGCGCTTCAACCATCAACGATCTGTGGATCTGGTATCGGACCAACCCAGAAATCCACGCATAAAAAAACGGCGGAGATCCCATTCTCCGCCGTTTTCCTTTTAGCTTTTCTTTACCCTTAAATACCGATACTGATAATATTTCTCTGCAAATGCCGTGATCCTCCGGGACAGCTGATAATTCGATCCCGCCCCGATCGCCATGGAGATCAGGGGCAGCCCCGACCATTTCTTGCCTTTGAACATGGAAATCGCAAGTGCCTTCATGGATTGCTTCAGCGTCCCCTCAAGCCACGTATAATCCGTCAGCTGCTCCGAACCATCAAAGAAATACGTTGAACCCCTGCTCTCCAGGTCTTGAAGAAGATCTTCCCACGCTTCGGCCTGCAGCCTTGCAGGCAAGGTGGCCGCGTGGAACACCTTCAGGGAAGTCATGGTTTCAAATGGCGTCTGCACGTCACAGCCATAGGACGCAGCAATCAGCTGGATGGAACGAAGATTGATGACGGCCATCGCAGGTAGATCAGATCCTAGCGCCACCAAGCCCCCTGTGCCGGTGATCCCCCCTTGGACAAGGGAATAGAGACGATGTCGTCCCGCATGCTGTTCAGCGATATAATGCAGCTGATCAATGGACAGCGCTGCAAGATCATCCACCACCTGGATATCAGGGTTAAAGGTCCTGGCCGTGGACAAAATCCGTTCTTTGGCATCGTTTTGCATCTGTGACCCTTGAATTAGGGAGTGAAGCTGAAACAACCATCCGTCCAAGCGCTGAAAAAATGATTCCTGGAGCTCTTCAGGGACCGCCGCAAAAGCCGTATCCAGCCATTTCACATATGTAAACTCCAGGTCATTTGCTTCATAATCATACAAATCACGTTTCCAAGCCTTGATAGAATCCCATACCTGTTGATCTCTTTCAGACCAGCTCACACCATCCACTCCTCGCACAAACTAGATTTGTTCTAAGTATATCACACTCATTTTGGAAATCAGCCTGAAAATACCGGTGGAAAATGAGCCGGCAACTCCACCTTTGACACATACTGGCGTTCCTTCATCCCATCTTCATACTTTTTCTTCCATCAGTTTTTGTCCCGATGAACAAAAAAGAGCCTTCACCCGGTCTGGGTGAAGGCTCTGGTGAGCGATCAGATGTCGCCTTTTTCAAGAACGTCACGGGCGATCATGACTTCTTCGTTGGTCGGGATGACCATGACTTTTACAGGTGAGTGAGGGTAGCTTAGGAATGTTTCTTCCCCGCGCGTCGTGTTGCGTGCAGGATCCCAGTACACACCCATGAATTCAAGGCCTTTAAGGACTCTTTCACGGACGATCAAGCTGTTTTCACCAATTCCGGCAGTGAAGACGATGGCATCGACACCGTTCATGCGAGAAGCATATGAACCGATGTATTTGTGGATGCGGTTGGCGAATACGTCAAGAGCAAGCTCAGCACGTTCGTTTCCTGCTTCCACTCCATCCTGGATGTCGCGAAGATCGCTTGAGAATCCAGATACACCGAGGATCCCTGATTTTTTGTTCAGAACGTTCAACACTTCATCAGCCGTTGAATCGGTTTTTTCCATAATGAAGGGAATCAACGCAGGGTCGATATTACCTGAACGTGTACCCATTGCCACACCCGCAAGTGGAGTGAAGCCCATAGATGTATCGATGGATTTGCCGCCTTCGATCGCGGCGATGCTTGCTCCGTTACCCAAGTGACAAGAGATCAGGCGAAGCTGCTCTTTCGGGCGACCGAGCATCTCAGCTGCACGCTCAGAAATATATTTATGGGATGTACCGTGGAAGCCGTATTTGCGGATTCCGTATTTTTCGTAGTACTCATATGGCAGGCTGTACAGGAATGAACTTTCAGGCATCGTCTGATGGAAAGCTGTATCGAACACAGCAACAGCCGGCACATTAGGCAGGATGTTCCTGAACGCTTGGATTCCAGTCAGGTTCGCCGGGTTGTGAAGGGGTGCAAGCTCTGAGAGCTCGTCGATTTTCTCCAATACTTCATCAGTGATGAGGACGGATTCATTGAATACTTCCCCACCGTGTACAACGCGGTGACCGATTCCTTCGATTTCATCAAGAGAAGAAATGATGCCGAAACCAGTGAGCTTGTCCAAAAGCATTTTAACAGCCACTTCGTGATTCGGGATATCGGTGATTTCTTCGTTTTTCTCGCCGTTTACAGAAATGGTGAAGACGGAATCCTTCAGTCCGATACGCTCAACGAGTCCTTTTGTGATGACGGTTTCTTCCGGCATATCAAAAAGCTGAAATTTCAAGGAAGAACTTCCAGCGTTAATTGCAATGACTTTTTTTGCCACGGTATATCGCTCCCTTTATGTTTGAATCTCTTCATTTATTTTGTTCCATGAACGAATTTTTATCTCTCAATTCCTCATTTAATCACTAGCCCACCCCCATTTCAAGAAAAAGCTTGAAATGACATCGGTTACATGTTAAATTAATTATTTTCCCAAAATTTAAATAATGAGTGGGAAGAGCCGAAATCGTTCTGGATGGATGTGTAATGGGTGTAGGGATCGTTCCTTTTCGCTACGGGCACTTGCTTTCCTGCGGGGAGGGTGGCAAGCCTCCCTCTTCCCCACAAAGTGACTCGCAGCGAAGGACACCCGACTCCTACGGGAATAGTGGGCAGGGTGAGACCCCGCAAGCATGAGGAGGCTCACCGCACACCCCGTGGAAAGCGGCTGACCGCAGCGAAGAGGCACGGACCCTTCCCCATCAAATACCATTATCAAAAAGAGACAGAACGTTGGAGGTTCAAGCAGGGTCGATCCTCTCACAACATAATAATCAGCACCCCCTCCTCTTACCCAAAGAGTGACTCGCAGCGGAGGGCAGCCGACTCCTACGGGAATAGTGGGCAGGGTGAGACCCGCAAGCATGAGAAGGCTCACCGCAGCGGCTGACCGCAGCGAAGAGGCACGGACTCTTCCTTATCAAACACTATTATCAAAAAGAGACAAGATGTTGAGGGTTCCAGCACCGCCTCTTCTCTCACAACGTGAAAATCAGCACACCCTCCTCTTACCCACAAAGTGACTCGCAGCGAAGGACAGCCGACTCCTACGGGAATAGTGGGCAAGGTGAGACCCCGCAAGCATGAGGAGGCTCACCGCACACCCCGTGGAAAGCGGCTGACCGCAGCGAAGAGGCACGGACCCTTCCCCATCAAATACCATTATCAAAAAGAGACAGAACGTTGGAGGTTCAAGCAGGGTCGATCCTCTCACAACATAATAATCAGCACCCCCTCCTCTTCCCCAAAGAGTGACTCGCAGCGGAGGGCAGACGACTCCTACGGGAATAGTGGGCAGGGTGAGACCCCGCAAGCATGAGGAGGCTCACCGCACACCCCGTGGAAAGCGGCTGACCGCAGCGGAGAGGCACGGACTCATCCCCATCGCACCCCTTTCTCAAAAATAGCAACAAAAAAAGGCCGCTAAAAAGCAGCCTTTCAAACAATCATCGTTTATTATCAGTCAACCATCCATCAATCTTACCGAGGATGTCCTGTAGCGCCCTTTGATTGGACAGGCTCGGAAGCTGTGCCAACAGGATTTCTTTCGGCGCCTCCACTCCATCACCCTTCTTCTGAAGGATCAAGATGCTTTTGGCAGCATGCTTATTCTTGAATAGGGACAGGGGCAGTTGTAAGAAGCCCTGGATATTCGCCGTTTCATTCAAGAAGTTTTGAAGCTGTGGTGCAAATGGAGACTCAAACAAATTATTCGGGACGATGAAGAACAGATAGCCCCCCTCTTTTGTATGCTTGAGGCTTTGCTCGATGAAGAGATGATGGGCATACGAATGACCCTCTTCCGCCTGGAGCTCATAGTCCTTCGCCCTCACATCGTTCGGATAGTACCCGATTGGCAGATCACTTAAGACAAGATCCACGGGATCGATCATGAGCGGTTCAAGGGAATCCTGGTTGAAGAGCTGAAGGGGATGCTTTTGCAGGTTGGCTCCTACATAGGCGAGCTTGATCAGCACCTCATCAATTTCCACGCCGATGGACTCCGTCTCTTTCCCCGTCAGGTGATTCAGCACCGTGGTCAGGAGATTACCTGTTCCGATCGCTGGGTCCAAGACATTGAGCGTGTCCATTCCTTCGGTAAAACGGTTCACCAGATAGCTGATGAACATGCCTAGGGAATCCGGCGTCATCTGGTGATTCGGCTGGACATTTTCTTTCATCCCTTTCAAGATGGCAAATTGGAAAGCTTTCCGGATATCTTCATCTGCCGTCTCGTCAAGGTTCAGTTCCGCGTATTTTTTGGATAATCGCTTCTTCGTAAGCTCGCTGAGTTCATCTTGAAGGATCTCCTCCTGAAAGAGATTCTCTCCTGTTTCAGCGACTGCCTCCAGATAGGTACAGTTGAGCTCCTCCTGAAGAAGGGTTGAGGTTTCATCGAGTATGCCGAAGAGTGTTTCGACTGGTGAATTCATCATGTACGTTCATTCCTTTTCACGGTTTGGTGCTTTTATTGTAACGTGGGCATCGCCTTTTGTAAAAACCAGACCCTTTTTGCGGCAAAAAAGGATGCTGGCCGTGGCCAGCATCTGGTGTCATTATTTTGCGTTTTTAACAGCTTCGATTGCTGCTTCATAGTTCGGGTGATCGGTTCCTTCGCTCACATACTCTGCATACGTCACTTCGTCGTTGCTGTTTACGACGAATACGGAACGTGCCAACAGACGGAGTTCTTTCATGTAGACGCCGTATGCTTCACCGAAGCTCATATCACGGTGATCAGATAGGGTTTGGACATTCTCGATGCCGTTTGACCCGCACCAGCGTTTTTGTGCGAAAGGCAGATCAGCGGAAATGGTCAAGACTTCCACATTTCCGAACTTGACTGCTTCTTCATTGAACTTTCGTGTTTGGGCGTCACAGACGCCTGTGTCGATAGAAGGAACGACAGAGATCAAACGCACCTTGCCTTTTGAATCCTGAAGTGTCACTTCTGACAGATCGTTGGCCAGTACGGTAAAATCAGGTGCTTGGTCCCCTGCTTTGACTTCGCTGCCTACGAGTGTGACAGGATTGTTTTTGAATGTGATAGATGCCATTATGTATTCCTCCTTTAAAATAGGTTGTACTTCCTCATAGTACAGAAAAGAGGTGAGGGTGCGCAACTGTTATGGCTTACCCTTTTCGTAAAGAAAATGAGGCATGCAGGAATCTGCACGCCTCAAGGCTTAGAAGTCTACATTTTGTTTATGGTGATCCGGTCCGTGTCCATCATGGTCTTTCTTCAACATGCCCTGGATCTTTTCGATGGCACCTGGTGCTAGATCGAGAAGACGGTCAAGGAGATGGGTATTTTCATCAAGATGAAGCATTTTGATGCCTCTTGAACTGACGATCAGAAACGCGATCGGGGTGATGGATACACCTCCACCGCTTCCTCCACCGAAAGGTTGTTGCTTTGGTCCGGACTGCGGCTTGTCTCCATTATCTCCGCCTTTACCCTTGCCGTCGATGATGAATTCACTGCCACCTGCAGCAAATCCGAACCCGACTTTCGATACCGTCAAGATCACGCTTCCGTCTGGTGTTTCGACTGGATCACCGATGATCGTATTCACATCGATCATTTGTTTCAGATTTTCCATGGCGGTGGTCATTAACCCTTCAATAGGATGTTCGCTCATGTCAGTTCCTCCTTATTATACTGAATGTTTTTCACCTGAGAGGGTGGACAATGGCGTTGTCTTGAACGTGGCCTTGCCGCCCCTCCAAAAACGAAGTATCTTGAAACCTACGAGGATAGCATTCCCAATTCTGAATTGGATGATACATGAAAATCTGGTCTGGATGATCGCTTGTTGAAAGTCGGGGACCACCTGTAGATCCGGCATGGACTGAAGCCTGATGTACCCGCTCATGAGACTGATGATGCTTCCTTTCAACCCCCATATCGCCCCTGTGAAGGAACCTGTTGTGGCGGCATCACCCGTGCCGATCTTCGTATGCCAGATCACGTCATCCATCTTCACTTTCTTCATGAAATGCCGGATGATCCGGTGCAGGGACCGTACATGGACGAGGAGGGTCTTCGTATCTTTAAGGCTATTCATGAATTCCGAAGGGGTCACCTTCTTCTTATCTTCTTTTTCCTTACCGGAAGAGCCGGCATCCCCTGCCTTCTTTTTTTCTTCCAGAACGATATTCGGACCATCATCATCGACTTTCACCATGGGGATGTCGATTGTATATTTAAGGATTCCATACCATGCCCTGAGCATCACCTTGAAATGATCATTATCATTTCCGTGATAGAGGGATATGGTAATGGTCAGTTTGGTTATAAAAATGATTACGAATAATAGCAACAGCAATGCAGCGAGGATCAGGAGGGTCCATACCCACCAGCTCATATCCATCACACCCCTTCAACTTCCCATTATCGCCTCGACGATCATGATTTAAACCTTTCTTTTCCTTTTGGCCCCCTAAGATCAAGCATGGAAGGGATTCCACTCTCAAATACAATGAAAGAGACTGGGACAAGAGTGTTTTAGTCATAGTAAAACCCGAACTATCTTGCCTGAGATAGTTCGGGTTTTTAATGTGTTTCATGTCCATTATTATTTATTTGTTCCTAGCGGTTGATTGGAGTGCAAGACGAAGACTCCAGCGGGAAGAGTAGCTGATATGAGACCCCGCAGGCTTGCCGAGGAGGCTCACGGGCTACCCGCGGAAAGCGAAGTCTTGCACGGAAATCATGAGCGGTATTAAGAAGCCATACTGATATTGTTCGTCATGACCTTTTTTGTTTTGTCCCAATCTTTTTTGATTCATGTTTATACCGGGGTGAACTCCAGCTTTCTTTTTTCCTGTACGACCGTTGTATCGGCAAAAAGATCATGGATCCCCTGCTTTTTCGTGGTGAAGGCGACAACCGCGTAGAGGAGGAAGAACGTGCCGGTGATGAATCGTCCGATCAGTTCCCTGAATAAGACGGTTCCCCAGTCGAGCTTCTGTCCTTTGATTCCGACCACTTTAACGCCGAATACCATTTTCCCGAGTGTCTGGTGGAAGAACTTCGTCATGAGAACGAAGTAAGCGTAAAAGACAATGGTAGTCAGGATGGTGTATGGAGCGAACATGGAGCTCCCCATCGGGATATCCAGCAGCTTGAATACCGGTGTTACGAGGAGGCGTGTCACACTTCCGATCACAATCAGGTCGATGATGTAGGCCCAGAATCTGATCCAAAACCCTGCCAGGAAAAACCCTTTGGCAGGGATGCCTGATTCTATTCTTTCTTCTTTCGGCTGCTCCCTTTCAGGAAAGGGCACGCCGTCTTGTTCATATACGTCACTCATCGGTCAAGCCCTCCTTACTCAGAATATAGATACATCAATCGTGGTGCGTTTGGTTGGGATAGGATCTTGGCAAGGGCCGTTGCTTCCATGTCTCCACCGATCATTTTCTTCGCGCCCATATTGAAGAGCCCTGCGAAAGAGTCACCTGAGGAATAACGGAATACTTCTGCATCTTTCAGCTTGTAATCCTTCTTCATGGCCTCAACGGTGTCTTCATAATAACCGAATTCATCGATAAGATTGACTTCCTTCGCCTGCTGTCCGTCATAGATCCGGCCGTCGGCGATTTTCTTCACTTGTTCTTCCGACATGTCACGGCCGCTTGCGATGACGTCCACGAATCCTTCATAGGAATTATCGATCATGGACTGCAGGATATCCCGCTCTTCATCGGTCATCTCCCTTGTCGGGCTCATGATATCTTTGTATGGACCACTTTTGATCGTAACGAAGTCGACTCCGTATTTTTCAGCAAGTTCTGAATAATTGATACCCTGCATGATCACCCCAAGGGAACCTGTGAGGGTTTCTTTGCTGGCGAAGATCTTGGTGGCAGGGGCGGATATGTAGTAACCACCTGAAGCGGCCGTGCCTCCCATGGACACATAGATCGGTTTCTTTGTATCTTTTTTGATTTCTTCAAGCTTTTTGTGGATCTGGGCGCTTTCCACCACTCCTCCACCAGGTGAGTTCACCTTAAGAATGACCCCTTTGACCGTGTCGTCCTTTTCAACAGCGTCGAGCTGCTCCAGGAATGACTGATGGTTATAGCCCGCACTCTCGAACAGCGAGCTCGCACCTCCTGTATCCTGTATGACTCCGTTCACTTCGAGTACGGCGATCCGGTCCCCGGACGACCCTGTATCCAATACTTCTTCATTCAGGGTCGAGTCCATGCTCAACACCTCTTCCCAGGCACTTGTGAAATCACCCTTCAATGCCGATGTGGCGAAGTTGACGATGACCGAGACAAAGAACAGTCCGGCTGCGATCCCAAGTGCAATCCATCTTTTTGCATTCATGTTGTATAATCCTCCCTTTCTCATCCTATCTTATGTAAGGATATCTTTATCATTCTACATATAAAACGTGGTAGAATATTCACTAAGTAAGATTCTAGCAAATTTTTAATCAAATGGGAAAACTTAACCTACATCGACAGGGGGCATTTCACATGAATCGTCGCAATATTTATTTTTATCACCTGAAAGATGCTGCACTCGGAGCGAAGGTGGATTCACTCTATGAACTCGCGCGCCGCTATGATTTCACCATCGTTAATCGTCACGAAGATGCGAGTATCATCGTGAGCGTAGGGGGCGACGGTACCTTCCTTCAGGCCGTCAGAAAGACCGGCTTCCGGCAGGACTGCCTCTATGCGGGCATTACCACCGGCGGTACACTGAGCATGTACTGTGACTTCCATATTGATGATACGTCTAAAATGATCGAGGCGATGACCAAGGAACAGATCGAAGTCAGGAAATACCCGACAATCGAAGTGACCGTGGATCATCAAACCTCATTCCTGTGTCTGAATGAGTTCAGCATCCGCTCCGGCATCATCAAGACATTCGTGATGGATGTCTTCATCGACGATAACCATTTTGAAACGTTCAGGGGCGATGGTATGGTCATCGCTACACCGACGGGCAGTACGGCCTACAATAAATCCGTCAACGGAGCAGTCGTCGATCCGATGATCCCCTGCCTTCAGGTGAGTGAGATGGCTTCCTTGAACAATAATCGGTACCGGACATTGGGCTCTTCCTTCATCCTCAGTCAGGAACGCCGACTTGTCCTGAAGATCGTACAGGACGGGAATGATTATCCGGCCATGGGCATGGACAATGAAGCCCTCGGCATCCAGCACGTCGAAACCATCGAGGCGAAGCTGAGCGGAAACATCATCAAGACCGTCAAGCTGAAGGATAATTCTTTCTGGGAAAAGGTGAAGCGTTCATTCCTGTAAGAAGAAAAAAGAAAACCCGGATATGCCGAAAGGGAGGGCCACTCCCTTCTAGGCATTCCGGGTTTTTTCTATGCGCTCAGCCGGGCATCTTTACGCCTTTTCCTGGCGAGCTGAAGCCGAGATGCCGTCAAAACGGCCAACGCGAGCCAGATGAAGCAAAAAGCGATGGCATGGACGGTAGAAAACGGCTCATGATACATCCACACGCCGAGGATCAACGTGATGGTCGGAGCGATATACTGCAGGAATCCCACCATATAAAGGGGGATCTGCTGGGCCCCGCGTGAGAAGAACAAGAGTGGGATCGCCGTCGCTGCACCTGCTCCGATCAGAAGCAGATCAGTCCCAGTTCCCGTATGGAAGAGTGCCAGTGAATCATCCTGATACAAGAACAGGAGGTACACGATTGAAACGGGCGCTATCGTCATGGTTTCCAAGGTCAGTCCGATGGACGATTCAACCTGGATCAACTTTTTGGCCAGCCCGTATAAACCGAACGAAAACGCCAGACCGAACGCGATCCACGGGAAATCCCCATAGGACAACGTGAGGACGAGGACGCCTGCCGCGGCCAAACCGAATGACAGGATCTGGGCTTTGGAGAGTTTCTCCTTGAGGATGAAGACCCCTAACAGGATGCTCACCAGGGGATTGATATAGTATCCGAGACTTGCTTCCACCATCTGATCTGTATTGACGGCCCATATGTAGATGAACCAGTTTGCGCTGATCAATAAAGATGCGACCAAGAGCGCAAGGACCTGCTTTTTCTTCGTCAGTGACGTTTTCAGATAGGACGTGAATCCTCTGAACCTTCTTGTGACAAAGAGGAACAGCAGCATGAACCAGAAGGACCAGAAGATGCGGTTTGCCAGGATTTCATCGGCTGGGACATCTCCGAGAAACTTCCAATAAATTGGGAGGATCCCCCATAATAGATACGAAAACGCGGTATACACAATTCCCGTCTGACTTGTCTTCATTTTGTTACCCCCAAACTATTTCAATGACCGAAATAACTTCATTATAGCCATGGGGGTGACCAGGAGCAATCATTATTTTTTCCTATCTCTGTCATATACGATGTCCTCATCGACTACGGTCATCGCCACCACTTGTTTCAGGAGCACATCAGGGCCTCCTGTGAAGGGATCTTCATTGAGGATCGTGAAGTCTGCATCATACCCTTCCTTGATGAGACCGCGGTCGGCTTCGTGGTGACACGCGAAGGCACTGCCTTTTGTAAACAGGGAGATGCCTTCATACATGCTCAATACCTGATCGGGTCCATAAACCGTATGATCGTGATCGGTCGGGTTGGTCCGGGTTACGGCCGCATGGATACCAAGCAGGGGATTGACCGGCTCGATCGGGGCATCCGAACCGCCTGCGCAGTGGATCCCTTCTTCAAGGAGGGTCTTCCAGGCATAGTTATATTTCATCCTATCTTCCCCGATCCGGTCGATCACCCATGGGAAATCTGATGCCACAAAACGGGGTTGGATATCAAGGATCAAATCCAGTTCCTTGATTCTCTCGATCAATTCATGACGGAGGATCTGGGCATGGATCAATCGATCGCGCCGCCCCTTCACCGTAGGCTCTTTCGTGATGGCATCCACCACCTGTTCAAACGCCAGGTCTCCGATGGTATGGACGGCGATGGGTAAATCATAGGATCTTGCCTTCGCTACGAGAGCCTGCAAGTTTTCCTCCGTATGGATACTCACCCCGTTGGTGCTTTCATCATCGGCGTATGGATGGCTGAGGAGGGCCGTCCTCCCACCAAGGGCACCGTCGGCAAAGATTTTCATGGCGCCGAATTCCACATAGGGGCTCCCCTCGAGGAATTGATGCCCTTCATCGCGCCAGTCTTCAACGACGGCATGATGGACAAGGAGGTGTGCCCTGAATTTCTTACCGTCTTTTCCGAGGGTATTCCTGAACGCCTGATACGTTTTGTTAAAGTTCCCGTAATAGCTCAAATCTTCTGTGTGACCACCTGTAAGGCCGTTTTCCCAGCAGCTTTGAACCCCTTTTGCGAGGGCTTCTTCGAGGTATTCCAACGAAATGGAAGGCAGGATCCCCGTCACGATATCCTGTGCCGTATCCTTCAGCACCCCGTTGACACGTCCGTCATCGTATCGGTCGATCAGTCCCCCTTCGGGATCTTCCGATGCGTCGGTGATGCCAGCTTTTTCAAGGGCCAATGTATTGACGACGATGGCATGGCGGCATATCCGTTTCAGGAGGACAGGGTGTCCCACCGCTACGTGGTCGATTTCATCTTTGGTGATGACTTCAGGATCTTCCCAAAGATTTTCATTCCACCCTTCCCCGATGATCCAGTCTCCTTCAGGGGTACGGTCTGCCTTCTCCTTGACCGCCAGCAGCACCTGCTCCTTGCTGGTCATCTCGGAAAGATCCAGCCTCATCAAGGTCTCTCCATGTCCAATGAGGTGCATGTGACTGTCCACAAACCCCGGGAACATGATCTTGCCTTCAAGGTCCATTTTCCGGTCGAATGCAAATTGCTCTATAAGGGCCGCTTCGCTGCCAAGTGCTTTTACTTTGCCATCTTCCGTCAAAACTGCTTCTACAGTATGACCTTCTGCCTGCATCGTGTAGATTGTTCCGTTCGTCCATAATGTTCCCATCGTGCTTGTTCCCTTCTTTCCAAAAAATTCTGTATCTACTGTACCATAAAAGTGCAAAAATCAGAAAGAACTGAATTTCGCATGCGATGACGAAAAAAAGGAAGCCCCTGCGGACTCCCTTTTTTGGCTATCAGTTCTGTGCTGCCAGTTCTTTTTGTCGAAGTTCGATCCTTCTGATCTTGCCTGAAGTCGTCTTCGGCAATTCGTCAACGAACTGAATCTTCCGTGGATACTTGTAAGGGGCCGTCAGTTCCTTGACATGTTCCTGAAGGGAAGGGATGAGAGCCGGATCGGCCTGGTCTACATCGTCTTTCAGGACGATGAACGCCTTGACGACCAGCCCCCTGATCTCGTCAGGGCTTCCGACCACGGCACATTCCTTCACGGAAGGATGTTTGACCAGGGCATCTTCTACTTCAAATGGGCCGATCGTATATCCTGAAGAAATGATGATGTCATCGCTCCTCCCCTCGAACCAGAAGTATCCATCTTCATCCCGTTTGGCTTTATCCCCGGTGATATAGTATTCTCCGCGGAATTGCATGGCCGTCCTTTCGGGATCTTTATAGTAGTTTTTGAAAAGGGCCGGTGTCTCAAGGTGTACTGCAATGTCCCCCACCTCACCCGTTTCACACGGTTTCCCAAGTTCATCGATGATTTCAACCCTATTCCCAGGAGTCGGTTTTCCCATTGACCCTGGACGCAGTTCCATTCCTTTGGTTACCCCGACAAGAAGGGTATTTTCAGTCTGACCGTATCCATCTCTCACAAGGACATCAAAATGCTTTTGGAACGCGTCGATGACTTCGCGATTCAATGGCTCTCCGGCTGAAACTGCGCTGTGAAGGGAATCAAGGTGATAGGAACCGAGATCATCCACCTTCGCCATCAACCTGTACTCAGTCGGTGTACAGCACAGGACATTCACCCGATGATCTTGAAGGATCTTCAAATAGGCATGTGGCTCGAATTTCCCTTGGTAAACGAGACCTGTCGCTCCTGAACCAAGGACGGATAGGAACGGGCTCCAGATCCATTTCTGCCAGCCTGGACCTGCCGTGGCCCACACGACGTCCCCTTCCTCGATGCCCAGCCATTCCTTTGCGGCTGTCTTCAGGTGGGCGTAGGCCCAGCCGTGCGTATGTACAACTCCTTTGGGATTACCCGTCGTCCCGGACGTATAGGAGAGGAACGCCATGTCATCACGGTGTGTATCAGCGAAACCAAGCTCGTCCGAAGCGTTTGTCGCTTCACCTTCGAGATCGATCCACCCTTCCTGCCCACCGCCGACCACAAATCTCTTTACATTTTCCATACCCGGAACACCTTCAAACTGACCGATAAACGGAGAATAAGCGACAATCCCCTTGACATCCCCATGATCAATGCGGTATCCGAGATCCTTGGCCCTTAACATTTCCGAACTCGGGATCACCACAAGACCGGCTTTCAAGGCAGCAAGATAAACAGCGTATGCCTCAATCAACCTTGGCATCATCACCAGGAGCACATCGCCTTTTTCAAATCCCTCTCCAATGAAAACGTTTCCATATTTATTCGCCACTTTAATCAGATCACCATAGCTGATCTGCTTCTCATTTCCTTGTTCGTCCATCCACAGGAGGGCTTTCGCTCCATCTTTTGCAGCAAAGCGTTCGACTTCCTCCACCAGATTGTATGTTTCCGGTGCTATAAGCTCTTCCCTTTTCATCGTGGTTCCTCCTTTATTTTACATAGCCCACTCTATTATACAAAATGTTTTTACTTTTTTAAATATTCTTTTTACTAGGCGCAAAAAAGAAAGGAGCGGGGCAATGCCCGCTCCTTTGTAGCCATTGTATTCAATTATTTTTGGTAACCGCCGATTTGTTGTTCAGCCATTTGAACCAAACGCTTAGTGATTTCACCACCTACAGAACCGTTAGCGCGGGCAGTTGCATCTCCACCAAGTTGAACTCCGAATTCAGAAGCGATTTCGTATTTCATTTGGTCGATAGCTTGTTGAGCTCCAGGAGCTACTAGTTGGTTAGAACTTCTGTTGTTTGCCATGTGTTTTCACCTCCTCGTTGCTTGTTGAGTATAGAATGTGCGAAAACACATGGCTTCATGCAAGGGATGTTCTTGGTAAATGTTCCTAAATCAGAGTAGCTCGTCGAAGCTTTCTTCTTTATGGGAAGAACCGTCGATCTGCATGATTTCCGTTTTTTCAACCGCTTCGCGGATGAGCTCATCAAAGTTGACAAAGCTTTCATAGTACTGGACCTTTTCACGCTTCGGCCTGGTTTTCGGAGCAGGCGGCGTAAAGATCGTGCAGCAGTCTTCGTATGGAAGAATCGAGATATCATGCGTATCGATCTTTTGGGCAATCTCGATGATTTCAAGCTTATCCATGGCGATCAACGGTCGAAGGACAGGGGTATTTGTGACATCATTGATGGCCTGCATGCTCTCCAGTGTCTGGCTCGCCACCTGCCCGAGACTTTCACCCGTCACAATGGCAAGCCCTTCGTGTTTTTCCCGGATCATGTCTGTGATCCTGAGCATCATTCTCCGCGTTGAAGTCATGGTGTAATTTTCAGGTACTTGATCATGAATCAGCTGCTGGATTGCAGTGAACGGGACAATATGAAGATTCACCTTGCCGCTGAACGCCGACAGCTTTTTCGAAAGATCGATGACCTTCTGCTTTGCCCTTTCACTGGTGAAAGGAGGGCTGTGGAAATGGACGGCATCGATCTCCACTCCCCGTTTCATCGTCAGGTAACCGGCAACGGGGCTATCGATCCCCCCAGATAGCATGAGCATAGCCTTTCCGCTCGCTCCCACCGGCATGCCTGTTGCACCCGGGTAGATTTCGGATGAAAGGTAGACCCCTTCCTTCCTTACTTCTACATTCAGTTTGATATCGGGATTGCGGACATCGACGGTCAAATCCTCCATATTTTTCAGGATGTATGACCCGATCTGGTAGTTCAATTCGTTCGTATCAAGGTGGAATGTCTTATCTCCCCGTCTTGCCGATACCTTGAACGTTTTTCCGGGTTCAAAGCTTTTTTGCACAAGGGCAAGGCCCGCTTCCATCATTTCATCCACATCCCTGCCCGTCATGACAACCGGGCTGAATGACTGGATGCCGAAGATCGAAGATAACCTTGTGATCACTTCATCCCCGTCCGCTTCCCCTAGCAGGATGTGAAGGCGATCCCTGCTTGCATTGACGGATATGGAAGGAAGGTCCTTCAGGGCCTCCAGGATGTTTTCTCTCAGTTGGGATGTAAATTTCTTGCGGTTTCTTCCTTTTGTGGAAATTTCACCGTATCTGACTAGAATTCGATTATATTTCATCGTGATCTCCTCATCGTTTTCGTTAATGATCGGATTTCCCTCTCCAATGTTTCCAGGAACATCCGTGCTTCCTGCATCGTCGTATGGTAGGACAGGCTCACCCTGAGGGAGCTGTTCGCCCGCATGTCCGACACGCCCATGGCAAGAAGCGTTTCGCTTGGTTTATGCTGTCTGGATGAACAGGCACTCGTGGTGGAAAGATAAATTCCATGCTGATCGAGTGAATGGACCATCACTTCCCCTTTGAACCCCTCAATGGAAAAGTTCAGGATATGGGGAGCTGCGCTAGTTTCAGGTGTATGGACCGTCACATAGGGGAGCTTGGATAATCCGTCCCTTATGAAGCCTTGGATTTCCTGCATTACTGGAAGGGATTCTTCCCTTTCCTTCAAATGCATGCGAAGGGCCTTGGCAAAAGCCGCGATCCCCCCTGTGTTTTCGGTCCCGCTCCTGAGGCTGCCTTCTTGGTCGCCACCGGATAACAAGGGGGAAAGGCGCACCCCGCTCCGGACATAGAGGGCCCCCGTTCCTTTTATTCCGTGAATCTTATGGGAGGAAAGACTGCACAGGTCCACTCCCGCCCCATGAAGATCAAGCGGTATTTTCCCACATGCCTGCACGGCATCCACATGGAAAAGGGTTTTCGGGCGCTCCTTGAGCAGTTCACCGATTTCCCGGATTGACTGGATGGTTCCGACCTCATTATTGACGTGCATGATGCTGACGAGGATGGTATCATCCCTGAGCGAGTTCGCGATTTCCTGCGGATCCACCCGCCCTTCCTCATCGACGCCTACATACGTGATGCTGAACCCGAACGGTTCAAGATCTTCTACAGCCTTTTTTACTGAAGGATGCTCGATGCGGGAGGTGATGATATGCCTTCCCCTGTTCTTGTACTGCATGGCCGTACCCTTGACGGCCAGATTATTCGACTCGGTCCCTCCCGATGTGAAGAAGACTTCCGGTCCTTCAACGCCAAGGAGGTCCGCTACCTGCTCCCGTGAACGTTTGATAAGGTCATCCGCCTTCCCACCGAACGAATGGATCGAAGATGGATTTGCATACAGTGTTTCGTTCACCTTCATGAACGTATGGAGTGCTTCTTTATAAGGTTTCGTTGTGGCACTATTATCTAAATAGATCATACATCTCACCTGCTTATGGTTTGGCTCACATTTCAATTTTTAATCTTACCATACCTGCAGGGATTCCCAAATAAGAAGCGCACTTTTTTATTGTTCATGAAATTTTAATATACTTTCCAAATTTATTCATTGAAATATAACTGAATTTTTGCGAGAATCATGTAAGTAAGTGACAGGTCATACTATTTGAATATACTAAATTGTTTGATTATTTCGTTATTGAACGCACTTATCCCTTCTTACCAACACAATCAACTAGCATGAATGAAACGGAGGAAAGTATATGAATAGGAAAGCGCTTCCGTTTAGTGGTGTAATGGCAATAGGCTTGATGCTGTTCGCACTCTTTTTCGGAGCCGGGAATATGATATTCCCTCCATTTTTAGGTCAGCAGGCTGGAGATCACGTCTGGACGGCCATCCTGGGATTCTTGATTACCGGTGTGGGACTTCCCCTTTTGGGCGTCATCGCGATTGCCAAGTCAGGAGGAGACCTGCAGTCCCTTGCGAGCAGGGTGCATCCCGTTTTCGGCATCGTCTTCACCGTCATCCTTTATCTAGCAATCGGTCCCTTCTTCGGAATACCGCGTACCGGTACGGTCACCTATGAAATCAGCGTTCTGCCTTTCTTGCCGGAAGGATTGACCGATAGCCGGATGCCGATGATGATTTTCTCGCTCATCTTCTTCTCTTTGACCGCTTGGCTCAGTCTGAACCCGTCCAAGCTGGTCGACCGAATCGGGAAGATTTTGACTCCTTCACTACTGATCATCCTTGCCGTTCTTGTCGTAAAAAGTATTGTCACGCCCATGGGCAGCCTTGGTACACCAATGGAAGCCTATCAAAATGGGCCCCTTTTCAAAGGATTCATCGAAGGGTACCTGACAATGGACACGATTGCGGCCCTTGTCTTCGGAATCGTGGTCATCAATTCCATTAAGGATCACGGCATCACCTCGAAGGCAAGTATTTCAGCCATCACCATGAAAGCCGGTGTGATTGCCGCTATAGGTCTTGCCCTCGTCTACCTGTCCCTTAGCTACATCGGAGCCAGCGGTACCGATGCTATCGGAGAACAAGCAAACGGCGGCGCACTCCTTGCTGCAGCATCGGAGGAACTGCTGGGGTCGTTCGGGATCATCGTCCTTGGCCTAGCCATCCTGTTTGCCTGCCTGACGACATCAATCGGGTTGGTATCGGCGAGCGCTCAGTACTTTTCCAAGCTGCTTCCGATCCCTTACAAAGCCTTGGTGTTCATCATTTCATTGTTCAGTATGATCATTTCCAACATCGGACTGACACAGCTGATTTCCATATCCGTGCCGGTGCTGATCTTCATTTATCCAATGGCCATCGTATTGATCATTCTTTCGTTCTTCCACAATCTGTTCAGAGGGTACCGCCCGGTGTATATCACGGCGCTTGCCCTGACCGCTTTCATCAGTCTATTCGACGGACTGAAGGAAGCCGGTATCGAAGTGACGGCCGTCAGGGACTGGCTTTCATTCCTTCCCCTCTATGCAGAAGGGATCGGCTGGATCGTCCCGGCGATTTTCGGGGCCTTGATTGGCTTCGTGATCTCATTGGTATTCGGAACGAGCAAAAGAGTGATACAAGCTTGATCGTGACAAAGTCCGCCTCGGCATCAGAGAGGCGGACTTTTTGTTGGGAGTGAGGGATGCACCGGGGATGATTGTCGAGCCCGCGACCCGAGCGTTACGAACCCACGATTGATACGATTTTTATATGAACCCCATAAAAAAACAGTCCCCTTAGCCCGTTTTCACGGTAAGGGGACTGTCTTTATCTTATTTATTCTCAAGCATTTTCTCGATTTTCTTCAGTGCGCCCGGCTCTACCTTTTCCAAGGTGGTGGCCGCTTCTTCCAGCGCCCTCCGGTATTCGTACTGTCTGAAAGCTTCCTCGGCATTCCTGAGGCCGTCATGGACGGATGAATAGCGGCTTCTATAGCGATTCCCGTACTGTATCACCCGTTCCGAGAGGACGACGTCTTCGATGAGTTCATCGGTCTTCTTATAGAAATGATCCACGGTGTCTTCCGCAGCAAGCAATGTTTCCTGAACAAATTTCATATTCAGCGGTTTCTCGGTGAGACTCACATTCACCTGCTCGATTTTATTATGAACTTCGTCAAGAAGATCTTTGTATCCTTGTGGGAGGCCAGGTGCGTTGCTTTTGGAAATCATGCGGCTCGCTTCAGCCACCTTTTTCTTCAGCTCATGGATTTTTTCCCTAGTGGCAAGCTCATCTTTCCTCATCGTTTGAAGATAAAGATTGAATTCTTCCTGCTCCCTGTTCAATTCGTCCAGACTGCTCCGGATATCCTTCAGTTCATCACTCAGATTGGAGTAAGGGGCACCCTGTTCTTCTTCCTTCTTCATGATCAGTTCATGTCGTTTGGAAAGCTGGATGATCTTATGTTCCAGATCCTTGGGGATCGTGAGTGCTTCGTCCCGGAGATGGTACGCCTGCTGGACAATCCGGAGCTCCGCCTGGATGTCTTCATTCTCTTCCTTGGCCTTGATGAGGCTCTCCGTGGTGGCATCTTTATACTGCCCGATGAAATGCTTGGCGTGTACTTCCTTTTCCAGGATGTCGTAGAACGATTCAATCGTTTCCTTCATTTCCTTCAGGCCTTCTTCCACGCCCTCCACCTTCAGTTCCCCGAGGTCGGTGACGTGGGATGCAAGGGAAGCCTTCAGTGCGGTGGCCTTTTCTTCGACCTCCACATGATCCAGGATGTACCCTTCTTCCTTCATCCCCTCATATCCTGCCTCGAGCTCTGAAATCTGGACCGGCAGGACGTTTTCACACTCTGTGAGCAGTTTCGGGATAGCCTCCATCTTATAGGCGGTCTCCCTCATTTTCTCAGACAGTCCAAGGACCATCTCACGTGCTTCGATATAGTTCCCCTGTTCGGTCAATTCCTCGAATCGTTCGATTTGTTTCCCCATCTCATCAAGGATGGTTTCGATCGGTTTAGCCGTGGAACCATATGTATGACGATAAGCGAGAAGCTGCTTCTTGCTTTTGCGGTATTCTTCCTGAAGCGTCTGGATTTCTTCCCTGTTCTTTTCCTCACTGCCGATCAGTTCATCGAGTTCCTTCAGGATCGTCTCGATCTTCGTCTCGGTACCGGTGAGGATCTCGTGGATACGGGAAAGGGTGGCTTTTGTTTTGTTGAACCGGAACTTATCCGTATGCTCCTCTGCATCGAATAGAAGTTCTTCCACTTCAGGGAGCTGCACGGCTACGATCTCATCCCAACCCTGTCTCCAGCGTTCGAATAATTCCTCGGTCTGCCCGGTCATATTCAGTTGTTTGACTTTGGAAAGTTCATCCGAGACAGGACGATTCATGATATCGATCTTCCAGGATTCGTAGCGATCGACCTCTGCATAATATTTCTTCCTGACAAAGAATCCAGTCAGGAAGACAATCAATACTAGTAGTATTCCACCGATGATGTACTGCATCATAAGCCCCCTGTTCAACTATTCAGTAACATTTATCTAAAGTTAAGTTTCGTAAAATTTATCTCATTGCTATAATGATACCATGTTAACGACATTTTTTGACTATTAAATTCGAATTTTACTCGATAAAAAGTCATAATCGGCAGTTTTTCCGTTCAATGGGCGATTTTTCGCCATTTGACGGGCAAAATCTTAGCCGATTAAGGAATAGGAGGCTTCTCCATGATCAAACGGGACGGTCATATCCATACCCCCTTCTGTCCGCACGGAAGCAAGGACGCCATGGAAGAATATGTCGAAAGACTCATCGCACTCGGATACACCCACATCACGTTCACAGAACACGCTCCCCTTCCAAGGGACTTCATCGATCCTGTGCCGGAAAAGGACAGCGCTATGCAGTTCGGGCAAATGGACGACTATCTGAAAGAAATCGACCGTTTAAAAAGGAAATATGATGGCCGCATTGTGATTTTAGCAGGCCTGGAGGTGGACTATATCGAGGGCTATGAAGAAGGAACAAAAGAGTTGCTGACAAAATACGGTCCGTTCCTCAACGACAGCATCCTCTCGGTTCACTTCTTGAAGAAAGACGGGGCTTGGTACTGCCTGGACTATAGTGATGAAACCTTCGGTAGGATGACGGAAGCCTATGGCGGGGTCGATGCTGTCCATGAGGATTATTATAGAGCCGTCCTTTCTTCCATCCGTTCGGACCTCGGTCCCTATAAACCGAAGAGGATCGGTCATATGACACTAGCGAACAAATTCCAGAAGCTCTACCCGACAACCCGATCTTTTTCCCGGGATATTTCAACCATCCTCGAAGCGATCCTCGCCAACGGTCTGGAAGTCGATTATAACGGAGCAGGTGTCATCAAACCGCACTGCGGCGAGTCCTATCCACCCGAACCGGTCATCCGGAAGGCTTATGGGATGGGGATTCCCGTCGTATATGGTTCCGATGCCCATACGGTCAGAGGCCTTGATCAAGGAAGGACCCGGATGACGTTCCTATGAATCTCAGACGAGCATCTCTTTTTCGAATGGTTCATTCCTCTGTTCAACAAGCATGAGCCTGATCCACTGATCGATCTGCTGATAGTAATGGTCAACAAAATAGAATTCCTGCGGAAAAAGCTGCCATACTTCCCTCAATTGCTGGCTGTTCAGAAACGGAAAGGTCAGCATGGATTTCAGCTGAATGATGAGGAAATTCACCGGCTGCTTCTTGAATGAGTGATCCATCATCCCCTTTTCAAACAGGCACTTCAAGTAGAATCGCTCCTTCATAAGATAGGAAGCGATGATCTCCCTTACGACCTGGGAATCGATGGACACTTCCCTCCAGATGAACCGGGTGAGCTGATGGTTCTCGCTTTGGAATTTGAGGAGCTTGTAGACGGCACGTTTCAGGCACACTTCAGCATCGATGTATGGAAGGGCAGCGGTCTCCTCCTCCAAAAAACGGAGATAGGGTTCAAAGAAATGCGTGAAGCATGCTTCGAGAAGCCCCTGCTTCCCTTTAAAATAATAGGAGATCGTCGCAGGGTTGACATCGGCCTTGCCGGCGATATCCCTGACAGACGTACCATCGAATCCATGGTCATTGAATAATGAAACAGCAGCAGCAAAAATCGCATCTTTTGTACTTATAAGCTTCTTCATTCGAATCCCTCGTTTCGTTTGATTGGCCGGTAGAGAACGGAATGGATTGAAGATTTCTTGGAAATATGCTAAAACTGATTCAATACGTTCGTGAGGATCCCGTATAGGGACCTTCAGCGTTACAACATGTATTCGTCCATCGCGGCCGATTCCCTCCTTTTACTTATCGACATAATCCATCGAGTGAAGGGGAAATGGGGTGCGGACGGATCAATTCGTGTAGAATAGGGGGAGTTTGTGTTGTTTAAAGTAGAAAAATATGAGGATTCAAAAGATAAAGGGTACACACTCGTCACCAAACAGCTGAGCGCTCTGCTTGAAGGAGAGCCGAATGTCATTGCGAACCTCAGCAACGCTTCTGCGCTGTTGAATCAATTTCTCGACCGCACCAATTGGGTAGGCTTCTATCTCTACGAAGAAGAAAGCAATCAACTCGTCCTCGGCCCATTCCAGGGACTGCCTGCATGTGTGCGCATCCCGCTTGGCAAAGGTGTTTGTGGCACGGCTGCATCGGAACGGAAAACGATGCTTGTCGAGGATGTCCATGCATTTCCCGGACATATCGCCTGCGATGCCGCTTCACAATCAGAAATCGTCGTACCGATCGTAAAGGATGACAAGCTGATCGGCGTCCTTGATATCGACAGCCCTGAAAAAGCCCGATTCGACGAAGAAGATCAACGTCATCTTGAACGCTTTGTGGAAGAACTCGTCCGTCACGTTTAATAAGATAGAAAAAGGAGGGAGCCGATCCGGCTACCCTCCTTTTTCTTATCCTATCTGATTCAGTGCGTTCTCAAGATCCTCCCAGATATCTTCATAAGCTTCCAGCCCTACTGAAAGTCGGAGGAGCGTATCGGAGATCCCCATCTTCTCACGCATCTCTTCCGGTACCACCGCATGCGTCATCGTTGCCGGATGCTGGATAAGGGTTTCGGCATCACCGAGGCTGACGGCGATCTTGATCATCTTCAGCTCATCCATGAGCCTCTGCGCGTCTTCCTTGCATCCCTTGATGGTAAACGAAATCATCCCACCCGGCTTTTTCATCTGCTTGGTCATGATGTGATGCTGTGGATGCTCCACCTGTCCCGGGAAGATGACCGTTTCCACCAGTGGATGGTGCTTAAGCTGCTCTGCCACTTTTGAGGCACTCTCACAGTGGCGGTCCATCCTCACGGCCAGGGTCTTCAATCCCCGCAGCAGGAGCCACGCATCAAAGGGGGAGATGATGCCGCCGATATCCTTTTGGGTGGTCATGCGGATCGTTGACATCCGTTCCTGATCCCCCACGACGATCCCCGCTATCACATCCCCATGCCCGCCGATATACTTGGTGGCACTGTGGATGACCAGATCGCAGCCAAATTCAAGCGGGCGTTGAAGGTAAGGCGAGCAAAAGGTATTGTCCACCACCACTGGAATTCCTTTTTCCTTTGCGATCGAAGAAACAAGCTCCAGATCGATCAGCTGCATCGTCGGGTTGATCGGCGTCTCTACATAGATGCAAGTCGTCCGGTCCGTAAGCTTCGAGCGTATTTCCTCCTCCGTGTCCATTGGAGAAAAATCATGGCTTATCCCAAATTTCTCTTCCATCAGCTCCAACAATCCGAACGTGCATCCGTACACCCCTTGTGAGCATACGATATGGTCGCCTGCCTTTGTCAATGAAAACAGCACAGCTGAAACCGCCGCCATCCCCGAACCGAATGCAAGCGCCGCTTCACCGCCCTCCAAAGAAGCCATCCGCTCCTCAAGGATCGACACCGTCGGATTCCCGAGTCTTGAATATATATATCCATCCTCATCCCCTGCAAAGCGCCTTTCCCCCTGCTTTGCCGTTTGAAATGTATAGGTGGATGTCTGATAAAGCGGCGGAGCAAGACTGTCCGAATGCTCCACCGAAGAATAGCCCTCATGAATGACCCTGGTCTCAAATCGTTTACGTTCTTTCATTTCTCCCTATCCCTCCTCTGTCTATACTTCTAGAATATGCGAAATAGCGTCAAAAAGAAAGCGTTTACACTAATGTGCTAAAGTAAGAATAGTACTCTTCTTCCCCTCAATCGTTAGTCACCACCTCCTCGTGTACGCTCATTCGGGGAGATGCACCCATCATACGAAAAAGCCCGCCGGAATTCCGGCGGGCTTTCATGCATATGTGGATCGATCTTCAAGGACCACCTGGTTCTTCCCATTATTCTTGGCGATATAGAGTGCTTCATCCGCCCGCTTCACAAGCTTTTCCACCGTGACCGCAGAACGTTTGCGGTGCCACGAGGCCACTCCGCAAGAAAGGGTCACCCTGGGAGAAGTCTTTTCCGAAATTCCTTCAACGAGGGCCCTTCCGATCAACGCACCGATGGATTGTTCGACAGAAGGGAGATAAACGGCCAATTCTTCGCCGCCCCACCGGGCAACATAGCCGCTTTCCCCCACCACTTCCTTCATCAGATCCGCCACCTGTACGAGCACTTCATCACCAACCTGGTGACCGAACCGGTCATTGATCGATTTGAAATCATCGATATCGACAAGAAGCAGGGTGCCGTGATCATCCTGTTCTATAGAAGCATCCATCTTTTCTCCAAGATAGGCCCTTGCGTATAGATTGGTCATCTGATCAGTGATGACCAACTCCTCCAATTTCTCCCGAAGCCTTGCATTCGTGATGGCAAGGGTGGAATGATGGATGAAGGATTGAAACAGCTTATACATGTCGAACGAGAAACGATAAGCATCCCGGTGAAGGACAAGGCAGAATCCCAGGAGGCTTCCATCATGCATCATCGGAACCGCCATCAGGGAAGAAAAAGCTTCTCCATCCCCCACCTGTTCGTTCATCTCACCGATGAAGATGGCTTCCCTGTTCTCTTGCATCCTTTCGTGGACAAATTCCACATACCGTTTCCCAGATGGAAGACTGAACAGATCCGAGCTTTCCTCCGAGATCATAACAGCTCCGTCTTCAAACAGGACAAAGCCGATATCTTCTGTCTGGAAGGATTTCTCCACTTGCTTCCTTAAAAACTGGAGGGTGTCCGACATTCTCAGATTCAAGTTCAACTGATGGGAGGTTTCATTGATCAGCTGAAGATCTGAAATGACTTTTCTTGATTGTTCGTAAAGTTTTGCATTTTCAAGGGCACTTCCCGCCGTATAGGCCAGTAGCTTCACAAATTCCTTTTTATGATCACTCAGCGGCGACGTGGGATTGAGCTTCACTTCCAGTACCCCGTAGATCCCTTGTGTCCCTTTGAGGGGCGCATAGAGGACATGCTCTCCCCAGCATTTCATTTCACCGCTGACAAACACATGCATGGAGGCTTCATTCGCTTTGTCCAAATCAAAGTGACGGATCGAATGAGCTTCATTCCCAACGGGGTCATTCGCCAGGAGCAACGTGAACACGTCTTGAGGGAAAACGCGCTTCAGGGTATCCATCGTCACAACAAGGAGCTTCCTCACATCCCTGGTGGAATGGAAAATCTCCGTCACGTTGAACAACTCCCTATACCTGCGTTCATCTTCATGCACGGTCTTGATCGCACTCGTATGCAATAGGAAGCGATTGCTCACCTCCCATATCTGCTTCAGAAGCGCACGGTCCACTTTTATTCCACCAATCCAAAAAAGCAAAAGGGAGCCGCCTCCCTGATGATCCGCGAAAGCGAGCCCATCGCGGATTCCAACATGGGGCCCTTCATAGCTGATCGAAAAAGGATTCCTATACCGGATTTCCTCCCCCATGATGGAGAGGGGCACATCCCCTGCCTCCCCGGAACCATATAGTAGATAGGAATCATCCGAATGGATATACAGATGTACCCGCTCTGCGTTCCAAGACTCTCCCATGATCCCGAGCCATCTTTCTATATAAGTAGATGGTTCCCCATCATAGATCAAGTCGAAAAGATTTGATTTATACGTTAATAGTACTTCGTTGTCAGTCATTTTTCCCCTCACCCACACCAAAGGTTTGTCTTGTAACGCTGTAGCAACAGCCGGGAGCGGCAATGGCGGCTAATGGACCGACAATCCGCCGCCATACTCACTTCCCGATATCAGATAACTAAAAAATCAGAAAACAATACCCATTGACCCCTCCGAGACGAAGGGGCACCGATCGGGAGATACTTGCCATCTCCCCTTTTGTGGACGACGTTCGTACTTTTCTATAAACGTCATTATAGCATAGTAAGTGACTTATGGACTAGATTGATCTTCAGGTATGATGGGTTTTTGGATAGGTCCAAATCCCTCCTTGACTTCTGACACTCCGCATCATATAATATTCTTTGTGTAAAATAATGCAGCTTCAGTGAAGTCCCTTATGACCGTATTTTGTTCCTCTTACCATGAGGTGTATCTCGTAACCCGCTGCTGCTAGGGCGAAGGTACATGAAAACAAAATGCACATATTGGCTGTTCATAGGTGTTTTTATTTTACAACAAAATAAAAACAATAAAGGAGGAGTCATTCATGGCTCGATATACTGGCCCAAGCTGGAAACTATCCCGTCGTCTTGGAATCTCTCTAAGCGGAACGGGTAAAGAACTAGAAAAGCGTCCTTACGCTCCAGGACAACATGGTCCTAACCAACGTAAAAAAATCTCTGAGTATGGTCTTCAACTTCAAGAGAAACAAAAACTTCGTCACATGTACGGAGTAACTGAGCGTCAATTCCGCAACTTGTTCGATCAAGCTGGCAAACTACAAGGTAAGCACGGTGAAAACTTCATGGCGCTACTTGAGTGCCGTCTTGATAACGTTGTATACCGTCTTGGTCTTGCACGTACTCGTCGTCAAGCTCGTCAGCTTGTCAACCACGGTCACGTAACAGTGAATGGTTCACGCGTAGATATCCCATCTTTCCGCGTACTACCAGGACAAGTCATCTCAGTTCGTGAAAAATCACGCAACCTTGACATCATCAAAGAAGCGATGGAAGTGAACAGCTTTGTTCCTGAATTCCTTACTTTCGATGCTGACAAGCTTGAAGGTACATTCACACGCGTTCCTGAGCGTTCTGAACTACCAGCTGAAATCAATGAAGCTCTTATCGTTGAGTTCTACTCTCGTTAATGAGCAAGCAAAAACCCTTGGAATGTTGTTCTCAACGTTTCAGGGGTTTTTTTCTGTTCGGAAAACGTCATCGGAGGAGAATCCACAGTGTAGTGCTATGCAAATAATCACCTCTTCCAGCACGCTTCCGCTACCCTATGCATCCCCACTACCGGATCCCTCTTCTTCCACCATGGCTGACAGCTCATGATCCACTTCCGGTTCTTCAACGTCTTCATGTCCACCGTCCCTGCAGCCCTAAGCCTCGCGCACATATCATCATCTTTTCCTTCTTCACAATCTTTAAGATCTTTAAGATCTTTAAGTTCTTCTTTATGTTTCCACCTTCATTCCACCTCTCTTTCACAACCATTTCATAAGTCTTTCACATCCATTTCACAAGGTGTTCCAGTAGGATCTAGCGTTGAGATTTGTAAGGAAGAAAATAAATCCTTCTCTGACATCTTTTCCGCGCGTCTCCACCGATCGTCATGACTGCATTCTTGCATCCCCCATCCACCTGATCTCCTATCTTATATATAGGTTCTGCCTGCAAGAAAGGGTACCTTCTAAGAAATTTTTCAACTGGAGGAAACAGATCATCGAAGTGTGGCGATACGGTCCCATGCTTCGGATTCACAGCAGAACAATCGATGCGTTCACTCCTTTTCCCCTCCGCTCGATTGGTGTGTGCTAAAATAAAACGAGGTGATTCCAGTTGAAACCATCATTTCCTATTGATGGTTATGACTCGTCCCTATCGGAGGTGATGCAATGACTCTATGGATTTGTGTAGCGTTGATTTTGCTTTCGACGGTGTTGTGCTCTGTCATGAACGACAAAAAGCTCAATCCACGCCAGAAGAAACGCACGGCAATCTGGATGATCGGCTCGTCCGTCTCATTGGGCGCTGCACTGGCCATCGTTGAATATAGTGATACGATCGCGGCGTGGCTGTCGTAATGTCCGATGACGCAAAAAGGACTTCCCATCCCGGGAAGTCCTTTTTCACATTACCTTTCGTTCATTCACACATACTGGATACGGAAGTATTTCTTCTTCCCTCTCCGGATGATGGTGAATTTGTTTTCGATTTTATCCTCTGCCCCCATGACGTGCTGAAAATCCGTCGTGCGTTCACCGTTGATGTAGATCGCACCATTGCCGACATCTTCACGCGCTTGGCGTTTCGATGGGGAGATCTTCGCATCGACGAGGAGGTCGACAAGACCGAGCTCCTCAGAAGCTGACGCTTCCACCGTCGGGACGTCCTTGAAGCCTTCAAGGATTTCAGCCGCAGATAGGGATTTGATGTCGCCGCTGAACAATGCCGCTGAGATCCGGATCGCCTGGTCCAGGGCCTCTTCACCGTGAATCATCTTGGTCATTTCTTCACCGAGGGCTTTTTGAGCTTTACGCAGATGAGGCTCTGTTTCAACGGATTGAGCAAGCGCATCAATCTCCTCATGAGAGAGGAAGGTGAAGTACTTCAGGTATTTCACCACATCGGCATCCGCCGTGTTGATCCAGAACTGGTAGAACTCGTACGGTGATGTCTTTTTCGGATCGAGCCAGATCGCACCGCTTTCGGTTTTCCCGAATTTCGTTCCGTCCGCTTTTGTAACAAGGGGGATGGTGAATCCGAATGCCTTCGTTTCCTCATCATGCGTTTTGCGGATCATTTCAAGACCGGTTGTGATATTCCCCCACTGGTCGCTTCCTCCGATTTGAAGCTTGCAGTTGTAGTGATCATACAGGTGATTGAAGTCCATCGCCTGAAGAATCGTGTAGGTGAATTCCGTGAATGAAATCCCGGACTCAAGACGGGATGAGATCGTGTCTTTGGCAAGCATGTAGTTGACACCGACATTCTTTCCGAAGTCTCGAAGGAAGGTCACCACATCCATGGATCCGATCCAATCATAGTTATTCACCATCACGGCTCCATTTTCACCTTGGAAGTCGAAGATGCTTTCAAGCTGCACCTTGATGCATGCAACATTTTCCTGAATTGCTTCAACGGTCTGAAGCTTGCGTTCTTCGCTTTTTCCGCTCGGATCCCCGATGAGACCCGTGGCTCCACCGACAAGCACAAGGGGGCGATGCCCAGCATTCTGGAAGCGGCGCAGCGTCAGGAACGGCAGAAGATGACCGATATGCATGCTGTCTGCCGTCGGATCGATCCCGCAGTAGATCGAAATGCTTTCCTTCTCCAATTGTTTCTCCAGTCCTTCGGCATCCGTCTGCTGGTACGTGATGCCCCTCCAGTCCAAATCCTTCAATAATTCCATTTTTCCATTCCTCCTTATCGTTTAGCGCATAAAAAAAGCCCCTGCACAAATATGCAGGGACGCTGTTCGCGCGGTACCACCCAAATTAAGGACAAAGCTGTCCTTCACTCTTTTGAAATAACGGCTCTTACCGTTTGCTGCTACTTGGGTTCACAACAAAAGCTCCGGGAGGTAATTCGTCTGCGTGCCGTGCCGATTTTCACCACCCATCGGCTCTCTGGACGTTACGGAGTACACAAACTACTTATTCCCATCATTGCGTATCACATTTCAATCACTCTATATGGTTTTTATCATATTCCGCGAGAATAGTCAACGACTGCCCCTCCAGCCGTCAGACTTTTTTCCACTTTTTCCGACCGCATTCACCCTATTATGCTATAATGGGAATGTTCTGGAGGGGATGAATAAATGAACGAAAAATGGAAATTATTTCTCGATAAAATAGATCCTGTACTGAGACCATTCAGGAGTCCGAGATTTCAAAAACGGACCCGGATTACATATGGCGTGCTGTGGAACCTGCTACTGATCATCATGGTCACAGCCGTCCTCGGCTTTGCCTTCGCCGGGGGAGTCGGGGCCGGCTACTTTGCCTCCCTGGTCAAAGACGAGCCTCTGCGCCCCTATGAAGAAATGAAAGATGATATCTATAACTATGAAGAAACCTCCCAGCTCTACTTTGCCGATGAGGTATATCTCGGAAAGCTCCGTACCGACCTCGAGCGGGAAGAAGTGAAGCTGAAGGATGTATCGGTGGATCTGCAGCATGCGGTCATCGCAACGGAGGATGAGTACTTTGAAGAGCATGACGGAGTAGTACCGAAAGCGATCGTGCGGGCCGTGATGCAGGAATTCACCAATTCCTCCACTCAATCAGGCGGAAGCACACTCACCCAGCAGCTCATCAAAAACCAGATCCTTACGAATGAAGTATCCTTCGAACGGAAGGCAAAAGAAATCCTCCTTGCCATGAGACTGGAGCGGTTCTTCGACAAAAAAGAGATCCTCGAGGCCTACCTCAATATGGCCACTCTTGGCCGGAATTCATCCGGTCAGAATATTGCCGGCGTCGAGACTGCCGCCGAGGGGATCTTCGGTGTGAAAGCAAAAGATCTTTCCCTTCCGCAAGCCGCCTTCATCGCAGGGCTCCCACAAGCGCCTTTCACCTACACGCCCTATACCAATCGGGGTGAGCTGAAGGAAGACCTGGAAGCTGGATTGAAGCGGAAAAACACCGTTCTGTTCCGGATGCATCGCGAAGGATACATTACGAAGAAACAATATGATGAAGCGGTCGCTTATGATCTAAAGAAAGATTTCATCAAGAAAAAGAAAACGCCTCAGGAAAAGTATCCTTGGCTCATGGCTGAACTTGAAAGCCGCTCCATCGATATCCTGACGGAGGTCCTTGCCGAAAAGGACGGCTATTCGAAAGAAGACTTGGAAAATAGCGATAAGCTGACGAAGGAATACAAAATCCAGGCTGACCGTAAGATCCGCTCCGGTGGATACAAGATCCATTCGACGATCAACAAAAAGATATACGATCAGATGCAAAAAACGAAAGACGAATACAATATGTACGGGGTCACCAAAACGAAAACCGTGACCAATGAAGAGACAGGAAAAGAAGAAACCGTGGAAGAACCCGTCCAAGTCGGCGCCATCATGATCGAGAATAAGAGCGGACGGATCATCAGTTTCGTGGGCGGTAGGGACTTCAAGCTTGAGCAGACCAACCATGCCACCCAATCCCTTCGTTCCAACGGTTCGACGATGAAACCTCTCCTCTCTTACGCACCGGCCCTTGAATATGGGACGATTTCGCCAGGAACACCGATTCCTGATGTGGAATTCTCCGCGGCAAGCGGGAGCGGAGCAGCCTGGTCACCGAAGAATTACTCCTTCAATGAGAAGGGGCTGTACCCGGCACGCTACGCCCTTGCCGAATCCTTGAATATCTCGGCTGCACGGAATTACATCAATATTTATGACCGAGATCCGTTCAATCAATTCCTGATGAAAATGGGCTTCGACTCCCTAACCAAGCGGGATAACAACCTTGCCCTTACCTTGGGTGCTGCTTCCCAGGGAGTGACGGTGGAAGAAAACGTGAATGCCTATACCACCTTCGCAAACGGCGGAAAGTTTATTGATGCTTATATGATCGAGAAAATCGAGGATTCCAATGGTGAAACGGTTTATGAGCATAAATCGAAGCCGGTCGACGTCTTCAGCCCTCAGACCGCCTATCTGACCTTGGATATGATGAGGGATACATTGGATTACAGCCTTGGGACAGGACGATATGCCAAGCAGTTCCTGAATTTCTCCTCCGACTGGGCAGGAAAATCGGGCACAAGTCAGGATTACCATGATTCATGGTTCGTTGCATCCAATCCGAGCATCACATTCGGCACCTGGTTTGGATATGATCAGCCTTCTCCACTGAAGACACCTGATTCCGATGCCATCTATGGCCATTATGGACAACGTACGATCCGCCTCTGGGCCCATCTGCTGAATGACACGCGGGACCTTGATCCGAAGCTGATCGATCCCGACGAATCGTTCAAGGAACCGGACGGGATCGTAAAACGTTCGTACTGTTCAATCTCGGGCATGCTTCCTTCAGAAGCCTGTAGCAAAGCAGGCCTTGTGAAGACCGATCTGTTCAATGCCAAATACGTGCCGACCAAGACCGACGACAGCCTCGTCATGAGCAAGTACGTCGTCGCAGGTGGCAAGAAGTATATGGCCTTACCGGAAACTCCGGACGAGTTCGCCGATCAGGGGGTCATCCTGAATCCGGACTTTGTCAAGAGGATCTTCGGCAAGGTACCGGGGGATGCCAGCAAGCTCATCCCAGACGGAGACGCCCGCTTCAAGAACGTCCTCGTCGCCGAGAATAAACTGTCGGATGATGGACAGGCCCCTGGAGGAGTGAAAGCCTCCGCAGGCGGCAGCTCCGTTTCCTGGACATCGTCCGGAAGCAGTGATGTGGTCGGCTACCGGGTTTACAGTTCTTCAGGTAAGAAGGTGGCAAGCGTCAAGTCCGGTGGCAGTCAATCAGCAGGCGTAGGGAATGGTTCTTACTATGTCGTGGCCGTCGATGTGGCCGGAAAAGAATCCAAGCCATCCAACACGGTCCAGATCGGCAGTTCGAAGCCGAAGGCAAAACCGACGAACGCTAAACCGGAAGAGAAAAAGCCGGACAAACCGGATGAACCGAAAAAGCCGGAAGAGTCAGAGACGGATGATGGTCAATCAGATGACTCCCCTGATCCGCCGGCTGAAGAAAAACCAGATCCCCCTGCCGAACCCGATAAGCCGGCAGACGAATAAAGAAAGGCCCCCTCATCCAGGATGAGGGGGCCTTTCTTCTATTCAATCTTCCATCGTACTGAGGTCACCGGTCGGGAGATCAAGCTCCCATGCTTTCAGGACGCGCCTCATGATCTTACCGCTCCTGGTCTTCGGAAGCTTATCCCGGAACTCGATTTCACGGGGTGCTGCGTGGGCTGCGAGTCCCTTTTTGACGAAGGTGCGGATTTCTTCCTTCAGCTCATCACTGATCTCATACCCGTCGCGGAGGGCGATGAACGCCTTGATGATTTCCCCGCGGACCGGATCGGGCTTGCCGATCACCCCGGCTTCCGCCACTGCCGGATGCTCTACGAGTTTGCTCTCCACTTCGAACGGACCGACGCGCTCACCCGACGTCATGATCACATCATCGACACGGCCCTGGAACCAGAAGTATCCTTCTTCATCCATGTAGGCGGAGTCTCCCGATACGTACCAGTCACCCGGCATGAAGTAGGAATCATATTTCTGCGGGTTATTCCAGATCTGACGCATCATGGACGGCCAGCCTTTTTTGATGGCCAGATTCCCCATCCGGTTCGGAGGCAGTTCGTTCCCCTGATCATCGACGATCGCCGCTTTCACACCAGGGAACGGCTTGCCCATGGAACCCGGCTTGACTTCGATGCTCGGGTAGTTGCAGATGAGCTGACCACCCGTTTCCGTCATCCACCACGTATCATGGATGCGTAGGTTGAACACCTTCATCCCCCATCGGACCACTTCCGGATTGAGGGGTTCCCCGACGCTCAGGATGTGACGGAGGGAACCAAGGTCGAATTGCTTCACGATCTCATCCCCCGCCCCCATGAGCATGCGGAATGCAGTCGGGGCGCTGTACCATACAGTGACACCGTAGTCTTCAATCGTTTTGTACCAGTGCTCGGGTTTGAAGCGGCCACCGACGATGACATTCGAGGCACCGGCGAGCCACGGACCGAAGATTCCGTACGATGTCCCTGTCACCCAGCCTGGATCAGCCGTGCACCAGTACACATCTTCCTCCTGAAGGTCGAGGACCCATTTCGAAGTTTGATAGTGCTGGAGCATGGCATTATGGACATGAAGCACGCCTTTCGGTTTCCCCGTTGAACCTGATGTATAGTGAAGGATCAATCCATCCTCCCTGTCCACCCACTCGACGGAGAGTTTCTTGGAGGCGTCCTTGAACTTCGCCATGAAGTCGATGTGCACATCATCTTCCTTCACCCCATCCCCTATGAGGAATACGTGCTTCAGTTCAGGAAGCTCATCCACCGGTACCCGCTCAAGGAGTTCCGGGGTGGTGACGAGCACCTTGGCTCCGCTGTCCTCGAGACGATCCCTGACCGCCCCTTCCATGAAGGCTTCGAATAAGGGACCGACAATGGCACCGAGCTTGATGGCACCCAGGATGCTGAAATATAATTCAGGTGACCGTGGCATGAAGATGAACACCCGGTCCCCTTTTTCTACATCCCCGAAGTTCTTCAGTACATTCGCTGCCTGGTTGGACAGCTTTTTCATATCGGCAAACGTATATTTTTCATTCCGCTCAGGATCCCGGTAGTACAGGGCCACCTTATTTTTACGGTGGGTATCCGCATGACGGTCGATGGCTTCATGAGCCAAATTGACCCGGCCGGTTTCTGACCATGAAAATTCCTTCTCTACCTCTTTCCAATCAAATGATTCATATGCTTGATCATAATCTGCGAGATTATAATCCCCCTTCGTTACTGGTAGCGCTTCCACTTTCATCGAGATATCCCCCTTGTGAATGAAATGACATTTCCATTATAGTATAAATATAATATATTCTCAATTTTTTAAAAAATGAGAATAGAGAAGAATGAAGGAGAGATGATAGCAAACGTTGATCTGGCAAGGTTCTTAAAATATTCCAGAATAACGATTGGAGATAGAATGATAGAAAAGTCATGAAAGCGCTATCTCTTTCATGTATACTGATACTGAGGAAAATCAATAGGTGGTGGCCACATGGAATTTAAAATGACCTATAATGCAACAGAACTTAAGACAACCAAAGGCAGGATCGTCGTCGAGGGACCCATCTCGTCCGAAGAGCTGGCCAAACTCGATTTCCATGAAGACCTGACCGCATTCAGGCCTGCTCCCCAGCAGCATAAAGCCTTGATTGAAATCGCCCAGCTCCCGGAAGGAAGGATCATCATCGCACGGGATGAGAATCAGGTGGTGGGCTATGTTACATATCTCTACCCTGACCCCCTCGAGCGCTGGTCACAGGGGAAAATGAAAAATCTCATCGAGCTTGGTGCCATTGAAGTGATCCCGAAGTTCCGGGGGGCTTCGGTCGGCAAAACCCTTCTGAACGTATCCATGATGGATGACCATATGGAGGATTTCATCATCATCACAACTGAATATTATTGGCATTGGGATCTGAAGGGGACGGGTCTCAATGTGTGGGAATACCGGAAAGTGATGGAGAAGATGATGAACGCCGGAGGATTGGAATACTTCGCGACGGATGATCCGGAGATCAGCTCCCATCCTGCGAACTGCCTCATGGCGCGTATCGGGGAGCGCGTGGACCCCGACTCCATCCAACAGTTCGATCAGCTCCGATTCATGAATCGTTTTATGTACTAGCCAAAGGGGGAAGCGACCATGATCATTGAAGAGATCATGAAATCAAACGTAGAAACGCTCAGACCGGATGACTCAATCGAAACCGCCATCAGACTCATGAGGGAGAAGAAAATCAAGCATATCCCGATTGTGGATGATGAAATGAAGATACTGGGGATCATCAGTGACAGGGACGTCAAAGACGCGGCACCGTCGATCCTCAATGAACAATCTGCTGATTTCACGTTGAAAAACCCTGTCAGGCAGATCATGCAGAAGCAGGTCATCACCGGGCATCCCTTGGACTTCGTCGAGGAAGTGGCCGCGCTCTTTTATGAACATCGTATCAGCTGCCTGCCGATCCTGAAGGCCGATAAGCTGGTGGGGATCATCACGGAAACCGATCTGCTGTATACCCTCACTCAGTTGACCGGTGCCAATCAGCCGGGATCCCAGATCGAAGTAAAGGTACCTCACAGGGCAGGCATCCTTTACGAAGTGGCCGGGATCATCCGCAAGCATAATGCGAACATCCTGAGTGTCCTTGTGTATCCCGATAAACAGGATGAAAAGCAGAAGGTCCTTGTCTTCCGCGTCCAGACGATGAATCCCACCCGCGTCATCGAGGAGATCAAATCGGAAGGATATAGCGTGTTATGGCCGAACATGCCGGGAATGCCGTCATGAAGGATTCCGTCTTCATTTACTCCGATGACCTCCTCGGCTACCGCTTCTCCGATAACCATCCATTCAACCAGATGCGCTTGACCCTCACCCTGGATCTACTCAGGGAATCCGGCGCGATCGAAGAGGATGAAATCGTTAAGCCACGGGCAGCCACAGAGGAAGAGCTCCAATTGAACCATGATGCGGCTTATATTCAAGCCATCAAGAAAGCTGGAAAAGGGGAGCTTCCCCCAGAGCAGGCAGAGAGCTACGGAATCGGCACCGAGGATACGCCGATCTTCCCGGGCATGCACGAGGCCAGCTCCTTCCTGGTGGGCGGTGCCCTGGAAGCGGTCGATCAGGTGATGAGCGGCAAGGCCAAGCACGCCCTCCACCTTGGCGGAGGCCTTCACCACGGGTTCAAGGGAAAGGCTTCGGGCTTCTGCATTTACAATGACAGCTCCGTCGCCATACGATACCTTCAGGAAAAGTACAAAGCAAGGGTCCTCTATGTGGATACAGATGCCCACCATGGAGACGGGGTTCAGTGGTCCTTTTATGATGATCCCGATGTCTGCACCCTTTCCCTGCATGAAACGGGACGCTACCTGTTCCCGGGGACCGGTAATGTGAATGAGCGGGGGCACGGGAAGGGCTATGGATATTCCTTCAACATCCCCCTGGATGCGTTCACCGAGGATGAGTCATTCCTGTATGCCTATGAATCCTCGATCCGGGAGGTGGCCGAGTTCTTCAAACCGGATGTGATACTGACCCAGAATGGAGCGGATGCCCATTATTATGATCCCCTCACCCATCTTTCCACCACCATGAAGACGTACCGTGAAATCCCCCGTATTGCACACGAACTTGCCAACACGTACTGTGAGGGCAGATGGATTGCTGTAGGCGGCGGGGGATACGACATATGGCGGGTGGTGCCCAGGGCCTGGTCGTTCATCTGGCTTGAAATGACGGGCAGGACCGTCGGAGGCACCCTTCCTTCCGCTTGGTATGATCGCTGGAAAACGAAATCCGGTATCACGCTGCCAAGGGACTGGATGGATCCGCCGGGAATTTACACACCCATTCCAAGGAAGGCAGAGATCACAGAGAAGAATAAGCAGAATGTGGATAAGGCCCTCTACCCGATCCGTCAGCAGCTCGGAAAAGGAGCGGGTCATGAAACTGGCTGAAGACATTCACGCAGCAGATTGACCGCTGCGTTTTTTCTTTCACAATGCCGGGAAGCTTTATGTTGTAAAAAAGACAGAAGGAACAACAAAAAAACCGATCCCCCTAAAAAGGAATCGGTTTTTTCATTATCGTACACTATCCCCGGTCCTGATCAGACCCTCTGTCATGGCCTTTTTCAGAAAGGGGCTCGGTTCTCCTAGTGTGTAGACCTGCAGTTCATGCATGGCACGTGTACAGGCAGTGTAAAAGAGCCTGCGCACATCTTCTGTCCCGTAACAGCCCTCTGATGCATCATAGATGATGACGGCGTCGAACTCGATGCCTTTGGAAAGGTACGCTGGTACGATCACGATACCTTGATCATGTTCGAGCGTCCCTTTTGTGAGGAGGGTGACATCACCAAAGTCGGAAAGGGCACTGAATGCCTCGGCGCTCTCTCTCGCCGTTTTGCAGATGATGGCGATGCTCTCATGGCCCGCATCACGGTAATGTTCGACTTTTGAGCGGACGGCGAGATGCAGTCCTGCCCGGTCTGACACCCATTCAAGTGATGGTGTTTCTCCGCTTCTATCAAATGGGATGATATCATCACCATCAGGAATGAGCGTCCGGGTAAATTCTATGATGGGCTTCGTCGACCGGTAGCTCCTCTTGAGGCTTATGGTATCTGTCTCCCCTTCACCATACAACCCTGTCAGCATGCGGAAATCCGCTTGCCCGCTGGCGTGGGAGAAGATGGCCTGATTGAAGTCACCGAGGACCGTCATCCTGGCAGCGGGGAACATGCGCTTCAAGAACTCGAATTGGAACGGTGAATAATCCTGGGCCTCATCAATGACAAGATGCCTGACGGAGCTATTGATCTGGAAGCCCAAGATCAATTCTTTCAAGAAGAGGAATGGGGTGGCATCTTCATGGTACAGGTGCCCGTCATCGATGGCTTTTGCCGTTAATGCGCCGATGCCTTTCCAATGGGTCTGATCGAGGGTGTCAAAAAGACCTTTGTAAATGGCCACAAAGTCAATGAATCCAAATTCCCTGACAACGTTGCGCACCGGCTTCATTTTCTGTTGAACGATCAATCGTGCCAGCTGATCGGGCTCTACTTCGTAGTCCCCCACCGCTTCACGTTCATATCCCTTCCTCAGTGCCAGATGTGTCCGCGCATTGTGATAGGCCTGTTCACTCAGCATCTCCATGGCATCCTGCACCCATGGCTTCCTTCTCTCCCGGCGCGTTACCTCCTTCAACTTCTTCATGATCCAGTCCTGCAGAGCTTCGAGTCGATTCGAAAACCTGAGATCCAGGGATGTTTGATAAAAGCGTTCCCGGATTTCCTCGGCCGTCACCACCGGTTCACCCCTGAAGACGACATCCTTGAAAGCCATACCGTCTGTATCCAATGTGCTCCGATAAGCAAGGACCGACTGGATAAAATCTGCAGAAGCTTTATAACGGATGGCGGAAAGCCTATCCGGATAAAGAGGGTCAGCGTGACCCCCAAGGACGAATTCAAGCTGATCATACGCGTCCTCCACAGCGAAAGAATCGCCGAGCCGGTGATCCAGGTATTCCTGGAAGGTGACCTGCTGCATGTTTTCCTCCCCAAGCTCCGGCAGTACATTGGAAACATACCGGCTGAAGAGGGAGTTCGGGGAGAAGAGGACGATCTGATCCGCATCGATTCGATTTCTGTATTTATAGAGAAGATAAGCAATCCGCTGGAGGGCTGCCGACGTCTTCCCGCTGCCCGCTGCACCATGGACGATGAGGAGTTTTCCTTGATCATGGCGGATGATCCGGTTTTGATCCTGTTGGATGGTCGCTACGATGCTGTGCATCTTTTGATCTTTTCCTCTTCCCAAGACCTGCTGAAGGATCTCATCACCGATGGTGAGACTGGTGTCGAAAAGGGATTCTAGTACTCCCTCACGGATGAGGTACTGCCACTTCCCGTTCAATTCTCCCTTGATGACCCCACCGGGTGTATCATAAGCAGCTGGCCCAGGCTGATCATCATAATAGACGCTTGAGATCGGCGCCCTCCAATCATAGATCAGGAAATTCTCACCGGTTTCGTCAGTGAGGGACGATACGCCGATATAGACCTTTTCCTCTGATTCATTTCCGTCCTCTGTGAAATCGATCCGTCCGAAGTATGGAATTCTTTTCATTCTCTCGAGAGTGGCTAGTCGCTTAGAAGCGTGCCTATGGCTGCTCTGACTGGAGGACAAGGCCTGAGCCTCCTGGCGAAGACCGATGATCGTCTCCAAATAGTCATCGAAGCTGTCCGTATTCACTTTGACTTCATCCCAGAAATGTTTGCGCGTGTGAATCACTTCCTGTTTACGCCTGGAGGTTTCTTCTTTCAATTTTTCAATTTCACCGTTTATCTCCTCCAGCACATGATCGACACGGCGTTGCTCTTTTTTGTACTCGGCATTCATAGCATTCACTCCTCGGAATCGTTTAGATAAGGGTTGACACGAATCGTGTTTGCACTGTATAATTATAATAAGGATAACTAATACCTAAATTAATTAACAGCGCATATCTATCTAACTTTATCACATAATCGATTAGGTGACAATATAAAAAAGAGTGACGTTCATGAAAATGGACGTCACTCTTTTTTTAGTTTTCTTTGTAGGCAGGATCGGTCACGATGATCTCCACCCTGCGGTTCTTCTGCATATGGGCATCGGAATCATTCGGTTCCACAGGCATGGTATCTCCGTAGCCGATGGCGATGAACCGCTCAGGATCCAGTCCATTTTCGTTCACCAGGTACCGGATGACACTGCTGGCCCTGGCGGTTGAAAGTTCCCAGTTCGATGGATAGCGATAGGTGGAGATGGGGCGATTATCAGTATGTCCTTCCACGTCCACCTTGTTCGGCAGTTCTTCAAGAAGCCCTGCGACCATATCGAGGAAAGGAAAGGCAGAGTCAAGGACTTCGGCATCCCCTGTTTCAAAAAGGGCCTGCTCTTGAAGAACGAGGACGACACCCCTGTCCGTCCGTTCAGCCTTGATGCCATCTTCCATATCATGTTCCTTCAGATAGGCCTTCACATTTTTCAAGACCACATCTAGATCACTTGTACTTCCATCCGGAATGATGGACGCACCCTGAAATGAATCGACGATGGATTCGAACTTTCCCTTATCGATCTGCGACATGGAGAAAAGCAGGATGAAAAATACGAGGATCAGGGTGACCATATCCGAAAATGTGACCATCCAGGCAGGAGTCCGGGGAGATTCTTCTTCCTTACTCCTACGCCTCATCAACGGAATCACGTTCCTTCAATCGATATGTAGTCAATTCTTCTCCTGATAGGAAGACCGTCAGCTTCTCTTCAAGGACCCTCGGGTTTTGCCCTGATTGGAGACCCATCACGGCCTCGATGACGATCTGCTTCATGAACACTTCCTTTTCAGTCTTCATGGCAAGCTTCGATGCCATGGGGATGAAGACCAGGTTGGCCAACAGCGTCCCATACAGGGTCGTCAGCAGGGCAACGGCCATATTGGGTCCGAGGGATGACGGGTCGCTGAGGTTCTGGAGCATGAGGACAAGTCCGATCAGAGTTCCGATCATCCCCCATGCAGGAGCATACTCCCCTGCTTTATCTAGCAGTCTCTTATTCTTGCGATGACGCTCTTCAAGGGCAATGATCTCGGTATTCAGGATATCTGTGATGACATCCGATTCGATTCCATCCACGGCAAGGAGGACTCCCTTCCTGATGAACGGATCCTTGATTTCTTCGACCTCTGTTTCCAAGGAAAGAAGCCCTTCCCTCCTCGCTTTGTCTGAAAGGGACACAAATGTGGAAATCAAGTCTTGTGTATCATGTTCCTGTACCTTGAACGACTCTCCCATCACTCTTCCCAGCTGCTTCAATTCACTGAAGGAAAAGCTGACCAGCATGGCTCCGATCAAGCCGCCGATGACCACCAGGATGGATGGAATATTGATAAAGGATGCAAAACTATCGGGACCTGCATTGGTAAGGATGGCGACACCGACGAATACAATCCCCAAGACGACGCCTAAAGGTGTAAGCATATCAAGCTTCTTCATCATGACTCTCCCTGCAAAAAAAATAAAATCCTGCCTTCCGGTCAAAAGAGGACGGAAGGCAGGATCAGCCTTCCAGACCTATCTAACCAGTTTACAGCATTATTTGGTTGAATTACGGTATTCGATGCGATGAGGAAGCACAACGGCTGCTTCATCGACCGTTTCCTTGTTCATGTACTTCGTCAAGAGTCTCATGGCCACGGCACCTATATCATAAAGCGGCTGCACGACGGACGTGAGCTGCGGACGTACCATGAGGGCAAGTCGTGTATTATCGAACGAGATGATTTCCACTTCATCCGGAATGGAAACACCGGCATCCTGCGCGCCGTGTACGACACCGAGGGCCGTTTCATCATTCCCTACGAAGACGGCAGTCGGCTTGTCCGATAGCTCAGAGAACTTCTGCCATGCTTCAAGTCCTGAATCATACGTGTATTCCCCTTCGATGACCAATTCATCATTGTATTCGATTCCTGCTTGCGCAAGGGCTTCACGGTATCCTTCAAGCTTGAACTTCATATTGATCGTGTCATGGAACGGACCGCTTACGAATCCGATGCGTTCATGCCCCTTATCGAGGAGATCCTTCACGGCATCGTAAGTCGCCGCTTTGTAGTCGATGTTGACGGAAGGGACTTTATTTGTCTCTTCAACCGCTCCAGCAAGGACGATCGGCACTGGTGAACGCTCGAATTCCTGTACATGTTCTTCGGATATATGTCCACCGAGGAACAGGATGCCGTCCACTTGTTTCCCGAGCAGCGTATTGAGGAGATGAAGCTCCTTCTCTGCATTCTGATCAGAGTTGCTCAAGATGATGTTGTACTTGTACATGGTGGCGATGTCTTCGATCCCACGGGCAAGCTCCGCGTAGAAGATGTTGGAGATATCAGGGATGATGACTCCGACAGTCGTCGTCTTCTTGCTCGCAAGACCACGTGCAACCGCATTCGGACGGTAGCCGAGTCGATCGATGACCTCAAGTACCTTCTTCCTTGTTGCAGGCTTTACGTTGGGATTTCCGTTGACCACACGTGAAACCGTGGCCATTGATACATTTGCTTCTCTTGCTACGTCATATATTGTCACGTTCATTGCAAACACGCTCCTTTACTCATAACCATTTACCTTATTTTACACCAAATAAACCTGGAGAGCGATTACAGGACTTTGTTACATTATGCACAAGTTAGCATCCACTCATAAGTTCGATTAGTGTATACAGTATATTTATCTGCAATCACGTACATAATCATACGATAGTATATTTATTCCTGCAATGACTCTGCATCAATTCGTGAAAAAAATTCCATGAAAACGGAAGAAACGGACCCTCAAAAGGAGGATCCGTCCATTTCTTCCTTGATTATACTGTGATTGTTCTTCCTTTGAATACCTCATTGTAGAATGTATCGAATTGATCGAGATCCATCTGCTGGGCAGAATCGGACAGGGCGACCGCCGGGTCAGGATGCACTTCTGCCATGACACCGTCTGCGCCGATGGCAAGGGCCGCCTTTGCTGTCGGGAGAAGGAGATCCCTGCGTCCTGTAGAGTGGGTCACGTCTACGAATACCGGAAGATGCGTTTCCTGCTTCAGGATCGGCACCGCGGAGATATCAAGGGTGTTACGGGTTGCTTTCTCGTACGTCCTGATTCCACGCTCACATAGGATGATGTCTCCATTCCCTTGTGAAATGATGTACTCAGCCGCATTGATGAATTCTTCGATTGTTGCCGAAAGACCGCGTTTCAATAGGACCGGCTTCTTAACAGCCCCTGCTGCTTTCAAAAGTTCGAAGTTCTGCATATTGCGGGCACCGATCTGGATGACGTCGATGTATTCGACAGCCTGCTCGATATCAGCCGGATTGACGATTTCACTGATGACCGCCAAGCCGTACTCATCGGCAACCCTCTTCAAAATCTTCAAGCCTTCCATTCCAAGTCCCTGGAAGTCATAAGGGGACGTACGCGGTTTGAATGCTCCCCCGCGGAGAAGCTTCAGGCCTTTTGCTTTGACGGCTTTCGCCACCTCTGCCACCTGCTCGTAAGATTCCACGGCACATGGACCGAATACGAAGTGAGGATTTCCATCTCCGATGGCTTCTCCGTTGATATTCACGATGGTATCTTCCGGTTTCTTTTTACGGGAAACAAGAAGGGCCTTCGAATGGTCATCCTTCTGCAGTTCTAATCCTGCTTTGAATATTTCCTTGAAAATATGTTCAACAGTCGAGTCTTTCAACGGACCGTCATTGTTTTCTTTGATCAGGTTCAACATTCCCCGTTCACGAACAGGATCAAAGCGGTATACTCCTTGTGTCTCCTTGACACGCCCGATTTCTTGAACGAGCTTGGCCCGCTCATTGATGATGTCCAGTAGTTTCAGATTCAGTTCGTCGACTTGATTCCTTAATTGATCGAGCTCTTGATTACTCACAATACAGCACCCTTTCTTTTTTTCCTGTTCATACGTAAAACCTGTTATAGTTTTAAGGAAGTATGATACATTTTTGATGTTGAAACTTATTATAATAGAACATATCTCAAATGTCACGAAGAAATTCTTTTTTGATTAAACGCTTTTAAGCGTTAAAGTATTTAAGTATACTATGAGACTGGGCTAAAGCAGGTGAATGAATGGTGAAAAAAAATCAAAAAATCTTTGCACTGGACATCGGTACACGCTCAGTGGTGGGCATCATCATGGAAGAAATGGATGACCATTTTCAGGTGAGTGATATTTTAATAGAGGAGCATCGGGAACGGGCCATGCTGGACGGACAGATCCACGATGTACCTGCAGTAGCTGCCGTCATTACATCGATCAAGAGCCGTCTCGAAGATGCACACGGCCCTCTGAGGAAAGTATGCGTCGCGGCTGCCGGAAGGGCCCTGAGAACCGAAACGGCCTCCATCACCTCTTCCATCAAAGGCAAGCCGCTCCTAAAGAAAGACGATGTGCTCCATCTTGAATTCGGTGCTGTCCAAGAGGCGCAGGCGAAAGCTGCCGGCGATGATGCAGGTCATCACTATTATTGCGTGGGGTACTCCGTGCTCTACTACCGCCTGGACGGAGAAGAGATCGGGAGCCTCATCGACCAACAGGGCGATGAAGCGAGCGTGGAGATCATTGCCACCTTCCTTCCGCGGGTCGTCGTGGATTCACTGCTTGCTGCACTTCAACGGTCCGGACTTGAATTGGAAGCCCTCACCCTTGAACCGATCGCTGCCATCAACGTTTTGATCCCCCAGTCCATGCGAAGGTTGAATGTCGCCCTCGTCGATGTGGGGGCCGGTACGTCGGATGTCGCCCTGACGAACCACGGAACGGTCACAGCGTATGGGATGGTGCCGACAGCCGGGGATGAAATCACGGAAGCACTCAGCAGGGAACTGCTCCTCGACTTCCCCCTTGCGGAAAAAGCGAAGCGGCAGCTCCATGATTCTCCTTCCATCGAAGTGACGGATATCCTCGGGTTTGAAACCGTCATTCCGTCCGATGAGGTACTCCGTCGCATCGGAGCATCCATAGAGCGCCTGGCAAAAGAAATCTCGGACGAAATCCTCCGTTTGAACAACATGAAGGCACCGCAGGCCGTGATGCTCGTCGGCGGTGGCAGTCTGACACCGGGTCTTCCCACCAAGCTTGCCTCTGTCCTCGGCCTGCCTGAGAACCGTGCAGCGGTCAGGGGAGTGGAAGCGATCCAGCGTGTGAAGCTTCAAGGTCATATGTTGAAAGGTCCAGAACTGGTCACGCCGATCGGTATTGCCATCGCCGCAAGAGAGACTCCCGTTCAATATGTGACGGTGGATGTGAACGGGCATGCCGTTCGGATGTTCGAAGTTAAGAATCTGACGGTGGGAGACTGCATCCTCTCTGCCGGAGTCAAAGTCCAGGAACTGCACGGCAAGCCAGGCAAGGCCATTTCCGTCACGGTCAACGGTCAGACACTATCCCTACCTGGAAGTCCCGGGGAACCCCCTTCCCTGTTCAAAAACGATCAGGCCTGTTCGTTTGACGAGGGGGTCGGGAATCAGGACCGTCTCCTCGTCGAAAAGGGAAGGGATGGCGACGAACCCGTCGTGACCATAGGGGAACTCATGGATGAGGGTTCTGGGAAGCGGGTCTATCTACAGGAACGGGAACTCATCCTGGAACCGGATATCATGCTAAACGGAGTTCCTTCCGGGAAAGAGACCGTGCTGAAAGATGGGGACATCGTCGACATCACCTTTATCGAAACGATCGCTGACGCCCTGTCACAGCTCGGCTACCATGATTGGATTTCCTCCTTGAGGCCTTTCCATCTCTCCTTGAACGGAAAAGAGACGTATTTCCCCGCTTTTAACGGGAAGATGTTACGTAACGGACAGGAAGTGAAACCGACTGCCATGGTCCACCATCTGGATCGCCTCACTTTCGAGGCTCCAGCACAACCGACCCTCGGACTCCTCCTGAACAAAAAGAAGATGCTGCTTACGAAGTCGATTACCATCTCCTTCAACGGGGAAGATGTAACACTTGAAAAAGTCTTCACCACCGTCAAAAGGAACGGGGCTGAGTTATCCGGGAAAGACCTGGTATTCTCAGGGGATGAGCTTACGGTCCAAGAGTCGGAAGAATCACCATTCATTTTCCAGGACGTGTTTAATTTCGTGGAAATCGACATGCCGAAAAACACCAGGGGGAGCTTCCTCCTCTTGAGAAACAAACTGGAAACAACCTTCTTCGACGAAATCCGGGACGGCGACCTTCTAGAGATCGTCTGGCCTGAGATTAAAGTCAGATAGTAAATACGGCCAAATAAAACGCCGCGAACCCCATTACAGGGGTTCGCGGCGTTTTGATCTTCATGAGGTATATTCCGTCATGAACCGATTTTACCAGGAACGGGGCTTGGACGATCAACAGGATGAATCGATTCTTGATCAGAAGAGGCCGTTGGAGCCCCTTCATCCTCCTTGATTTCTTCCCCTGCTTCCTTCACCTTCATGCCGATTTCCTGGAGGTCCTCAGCGGCGTCCTTGGTCGATGCGATGAGCTCCGAAGACTGCTCCTTCACTGGTTCAATAATGTCATCACTGACTCTTTCGTAGAGGGATTGGGCATCATTGATGGCATCCTTCAGGACAGCAGAAGCCGATTTCAAACGTCCCTGCCAATCATTCATCACCCCGGAAGGATCCTCCCGGACACGATCCACCATGCCCATGGTGGAATCCTTCCATGACGTCGTCTTCGTCGCCACCCTCCGTCGGGTGCCAGAGTCAAGCATGGCAATGGCTCCGCCTACTGCAGCGCCGAGCATGATGCCTTTCATCAACTTTCCACTTCTCGAACGGGTTCTCGTTGAATTCATTGGATTGTGTTCCTCCTTGAATTATCGTTATATAAACCCTTTCCCTTTCGACAAGAAAGTAAACCCTGGCACAAGCTCGTCAGTCAGGGGGAAAACAAAAAAGCCCTCTCAGGCTTTTTTGTGGATGCAGATTATAGTTTATCAAGTTCTGTTTCTGTAATGTTCCAGTGGGAAGCATTCCATCCCGGTTTCCCGTCGATGAAAAGGAAGGCCTGAGGAGACTCATGCTTGATACCGAACTTCTCCGCGATATGATTGGATAGTTCCTTTGATTCCTGAACAGCGAGGTAGTAGCCCTCTTCTTCCCCGTGTTTGTTTAAAAACGACTGGTACTCATTGAACGCATTGCCGCTGATCGGACATGTCAGGCTGTGCTTCATGAAGAAAAAGCGGGGCTGACTCTCTGCGAGGTTTTCGAATTCTTGTACGGTTTCAATTTTTTTCATTATCCAACTTCCTTTCAGCATAATAAAAACGGTGAAGTCATCATATCACTTCACCGTTCCTTCAATCAATGATCACGCGTTAGCGAAATCAGTTGTTGTATGTTTTTTCTGTTTCATCAAAGGCTTTTTTCGTTTCTTCAAGCTTTTGATTCACATCGCCCGTTTCTGCAGGTACTTCTTCCTCACCTTCAGCACTTCCGGAACGGTATGATTTGATTTTACCGACTACTTGGTTGGACTGCTCTTGAACCGTCTTTGTCAAAGAAGAAGATTTCTCTTTGGCAGCTGCAGCCAATTCATTGCTTTTTTCAACGGCCGTGTCTTTCCACTGGCTAGTCTTTTCTTTCCAGTTGCCTGCCTGTTCGTTGATATCGCTGCGAAGATCTTTACCGGATTTTGGAGCGACCAGAAGAGCGGTTGCAGCCCCGACGATACCGCCGATCAACGTGCCGATGATGAAATCTTTTGAGTTGATGTTGCTGTCATTGGTTTGATTTGGATTTTGCTGATTGTACTGCTGTGTCATAATGTTCATTCCCCTCTCAATTATAAGATCTGGCTCTTTTTATCATTTTTTCCCTTGCGCCGATGTCATCGGTTGCAGGTACGGGAGGTTGTTCAACAGCCTTCCGTTCTTTCCACTTGCCCCGAAGTTCCATCAGCGTATTGCCCCACTGAACCACCTGGGAAATCCTGCCTTGATTACGTTCGAGTTCAGACGAGATGTTTGTGCTGACCTTCTTCACAGACGTATTCAGGTTCTGGATCGAATGTCCGACATCCCTCACTGCATAAACGACCGTATTCAAGTCTTCGGATTTCTTTTGGATGTCCTCTGCAAGAAGATTCGTTTTATGTAGCAATTCAGTAGACTCTTTCGTGATTCCCTGCAGCTGCCCTTCCAGGCCGTTCAGGGTCGTCGAAACGCTGTCGAGCGTCGTCCCGAGGGACTTCAATGTCTTCATGAGGCTGATCACGAGGACGAAGAATGCCACCGCGATAACTGCGACACTAAGATAAAGAATGATTTCCATCTGCTACACCTCCATGTATAGAAATTCTTTACCCTCATATGAATTCATTAAACATTATACTAGTATTTCTTCCTTTTCTCTCATAATTCCTCTTTTTACTTTCAAAAAAATATCTGTATATTCAAAACGGCAGATGACGCATGGTTGCTGCATTTAGGGTAAAATAGAAGGGAATACATAAAGAGGGGGAAACACAATGAAAGATCCACGAATTCAAAAATTGGCAAAGAACCTGATCAATTACTCCGTCCAACTCCAACCCGGCGAAAAAGTGCTGATCGAGAACTTCGGACTGCAGCGCGAACTCGTCACCGCCCTTGTAAAGGAAGCCTATGAAGCAGGCGGGTACCCGTTCGTCACCCTCAAGGACGCAGCTGTCGACCGCTCCCTCCTCATGGGTGCACAAGAAGAACAATATGAGATGATGGCCGACTTCGAAGCACGGAAGATGGACCAGATGGACGCCTACATCGGTTTGCGCTCTGGAGATAACATCAACGAGCAATCCGATGTGCCGGACGATAAGATGAGGATCCATGGCAACACGATCGGCAAAAAGGTCCACAGGGAGATCCGAGTACCGAAGAAAAAATGGGTTGTGCTCCGCTATCCGACTTCATCCATGGCACAGCTAGCCAAAATGAGCACCGAGGCATTCGAAGACTTCTACTTTGATGTATGCAACCTCGATTACAGCAAGATGGATGCGGCCATGGACAGCCTCGCCGATCTCATGAACAGGACGGATCGCGTGCGCCTGACAGGGGAAGGCACGGACCTGACGTTTTCCATCAAGGATATACCAGCGGTCAAATGCGCCGGCCGGTTGAATATACCTGACGGGGAAGTATACAGTGCCCCGGTGAAGGACTCGGTCAACGGTGTGATTTCCTACAACACGCCGTCGCCTTATAACGGCTTTACATTCGAAAACGTCAAGCTTACGTTCAAGGGTGGGAAGATCGTAGAAGCGGAAGCGAATGATTCAGACCGGATCAACAAGATCTTCGATACGGATGAAGGAGCACGCTATGTGGGTGAATTCGCCATCGGTGTCAATCCGTTCATCCAGCATCCGATGCAGGACATCCTGTTTGACGAGAAGATCGACGGCAGCTTCCATTTCACCCCTGGTGAATGCTATGAAGATGCTTATAATGGCAACCATTCCAATATCCATTGGGATATGGTCATGATCCAGCGCCCTGAATATGGTGGCGGGGAGATCTACTTCGATGATGTCCTTATCAGGAAAGATGGACGGTTCGTCATCCCCGAACTTGAAGGATTGAATCCCGAAAACCTGAAATGAGCATAGGAAAAGCCATCCGCGATTATTCGCGGATGGCTTTTTAATGTATGCAGAATTATTCTGCCACCTGTTCGTTCAGAACGGATTCATAGGACTGCTGGAATTTCTGGATGTCCCCTGCGCCCATGAAGATCAGCACGCTGTCTTCATGATGAAGAAGAGCGGTTGTATCACGTTCATCGATGATTTCACATCCATCGATTTTGGTTTCAAGATCATGGATGGAAAGCTTTCCGTGATTTTCCCTGGCAGAGCCGAAGATTTCGCACAGATACACTTTATCGGCAAGCTGAAGGCTTTCAGCGAACTCTGAAAGGAATGTCTGCGTCCTTGTGAACGTATGCGGCTGGAAGACAGCGACAATGTCCTTGTTCGGGTACTTTTGGCGGGCCGAATCAAGGGTGGCTGTGATCTCGGTCGGATGGTGGGCATAATCATCCACAAGGATCTGTCCGCCTACCTTCTTCTCAGAGAAACGGCGTTTGACGCCTTCGAAAGTTTGAAGTCTTTCCTGTACGATAGCCGTATCAAGCTCCTCGTAATGACAAAGGGCAATGACAGACAGGGCGTTCAGGATGTTGTGATCTCCGTAAGTCGGGATCTTGAATGACGCATAGAATTCATTGCGTACGAACACATCGAATGATGTTCCGTTCTCATCATGGGCTACATTGCGTGCCTGGAAGTCATTCTCCTCGGCAAATCCGTAAAATACAACGGGAACCCTTGCCTGGATCTTTTGAAGCTGTTCATCATCCCCACATGCAATGATCCCTTTCTTCACCTGCATGGCCATTTCCTGGAATGCAGAAAATACATCATCGATATTGGCGAAGTAATCAGGATGATCGAAGTCGATATTCGTCATGATGGCATAGTCAGGGTAGTATGAAAGGAAATGACGTCGGTATTCACATGCTTCGAATACGAAGTAGTTCGCATCCACTTCTCCTTTACCCGTTCCATCACCGATCAGGTAGGAAGTCGGCTTCGCCCCTCTGATCACGTGTGCGAGGAGACCTGTCGTGGATGTCTTCCCGTGTGCTCCCGTGACGGCTACGCTTGTGAATTCCTGCATGAAGTCACCGAGGAATTTATGGTAACGCGTCACAGGCAGGCCAAGTTCTTTGGCTGCCACGATTTCCTCATGTGTGTCGGGGAATGCATTTCCGGCGATCACATGCATATCTCCGCCGATGTTTTCCTTTTGGAAAGGAAGGATTTTGATGTTTGCATCATCCAACGCTTTTTGGGTGAAAAAGTATTTTTCTACATCGGAACCCTGGACCTGATAATCCATATCATGAAGGATCTGGGCTAATGCGCTCATGCCCGAACCTTTGATTCCTACGAAATGATATATCGTCATAATAGAACCTCCAACAATCGTCTATCTTAAAAACATTATATGAAATCATGATTTTTTTGCCATTAAGGACCAATGGTGAACACTGTCAACTTGAAACATTATACCACCTTTTAAAAACTGTGACCATGAAGAAGGAAATTTTCAGTCAGTTAGAATGAATTCCGGCGCTTCTTCTTTCAGGAATGCCCTCCATAAACCACCATTTTCTTGATACCTTTGACCGTATCGCGTCTTCATCGTATCCACAATATCAGGCGATCCCGCTTCAAAGACGGGACCTAGTATCCACTCATGGGTGACCAGAGGGACTTTCCTCACAAAATAGATCCTGTCCTTCTTCAAACTGGTCTTACCCCTCAATCGGGAACACTCACGGTGATCGCCCAATAACGGTATGCAGAGGGCGTCATCGCTCTCAGGTTCAACCGATACAGGCTCCCACGGCAGGGTCATCATCACAGCCCCCAAGGTCTTCTGTGAAGGCGAAAGGGCCTGGGTCTGGAGAAACTGAAAGAACAGTGTGGTCCCCTTGATCGTCTTGTAATCAAATAAAAGCCATTCTGAAAATACGTCTTCAGTAAGGCTGTCTGTTTCCACCGGGGCAAATCGCTTGGTAAAGATCATCTTCGCCCTGACGATTTCCCGGATATTTGGTTCGTGCCGACAGAACTCCTTGGCGGACTCATAAACCGCACGGGTCTGTTCCTCTGCTATCATTTGTTTACGGTGACGGTACTCCGTCAAATCCAGTAAACCTCTCTCTGCGTCCATTCTGCTCACCTATCCACTCGTTGTTCTCCCCGTCTGGTGAAACCCTTTGGTATAGTACCCCCGCGGGGATCATCTGAAACTGCCAGGAAAATAAAGAGGATCCTGTCAGTGACACATTCCAATCAAGTCACCAACAGGATACCACATATTACCTTATGCTTCCACTCAGACGAGCGTCTCCAGCTCTGTCTCGGAGATCAGCACATCCCTCGGCTTGCTTCCCCTTGCTTCAGAGATGATACCATTATTCTCCATCATTTCCATCAATCTCGCTGCACGGTTATAGCCGATACGGAAACGCCTCTGAAGAGAGGATGCCGAGGCTCCCCCCTGATCGACGACAAATTCACATGCTTCAAGGAATAATTCATCTTCTTCTTCCGTGACCTGTGCCTTTTTCAGGAGTTCATCCTGTTCGAAAAGATAATGGGGTGCACGCTGGTCCCTCACGTGGGAGATAATGTCATCGATTTCGTCATCGGAGACGAAGGTCCCTTGCAGCCGGACGGGCTTGGAAGACCCATTTTCCAAGAACAGCATATCTCCGCGCCCCAGCAGTCGTTCTGCTCCGCTTCCATCAATGATGGTTCGTGAATCGACGGCAGATGAGACGGAGAAGGCGACCCTGGTCGGTACGTTGGCTTTGATCAGACCGGTAATGACATCGACTGAAGGCCTCTGGGTCGCAATGATGAGATGGATCCCGCACGCCCTAGCTTTTTGGGCGATGCGACAGATGGCCTCTTCCACATCTGCAGGCGACATCATCATCAGGTCGGCAAGCTCGTCGATGACGATCACAAGGTAAGGAAGCTTATCACTATACTGCTTGTTCTTTGTGGCAAGCTCATTGAATCGCTTGATGTCCCTTACTCCGGTATGGGCGAAGAGCTCGTAGCGGCGCTCCATCTCTTCGACGGCCCACTTCAAGGCGGCGGTTGCAGCCTTCACATCGGTGATGACAGGGCTGACAAGATGGGGAATCCGGTTATAAGGAGCGAGTTCCACCATCTTAGGATCGATCAGCATCATCTTCAACTCATCAGGCGATGATTTGTACAAAAGACTGACGAGGATCGAGTTGATGCACACGCTCTTACCTGAACCGGTGGCCCCGGCAATCAGTCCGTGTGGCATCTTGCTGAGATCCGTCACGATGGGCTGACCGGAAATATCAAGACCGAGTGCAGCTGTAAGCGGAGAGTCCGCTTCTTGGAAAGCAGGGCTCGCAATGACTTCACTGATGCATACTGGACGGCTGTCCCGATTCGGCACCTCGATGCCGATCGTATGCTTACCAGGGATGGGCGCTTCGATCCTGATATCCTTGGCAGCGAGGCTCAGCTTGATATCATCAGAAAGGTTGGTGATTTTATTCACTTTAACTCCTGGTTCAGGCTGCACTTCAAAGCGGGTGACCGACGGCCCCTGAGTCACATTCACGACTCTCGCCCTTACATTGAAGTTCAGAAGGGTCTCATCGAGGAGTGCACTTTGGGTGTCCAACCACTCTTCACTCATGGTTTTGGATACGGGGGGATTCAGGTATTCCAGACTCGGAAACTCGTACTCATTCAACGTCTTGGTGGAAGAGCTGAGCTCACTATAGCTTTTTACGGCTTCCTCCCCTTGGACCACGGTCTGTTCCATTTCATGTTGACGTTCAGGTTGCTCCTCCACAGGTTCTTCCACCTGTGGACGTTGAACCCTCACGTTGGGAGAAGGAGCCGGCTGTTGCCGGCGCTCGGACATGCTCCGCTTATCCTGATTCAGCATGAGGACATTGAACGGCAGATGCGTCCGTTTCTTCTGCTTCCGTTCTTCCTGGAACTCCTCTACAGGCATGGCGCTCTCTGCTTCTGCATCATGTTCTGAAATAGCTTCAGTCCTTTCTTCTGGGGATCCTGCATGCAAAGTGGCGTTATCTTCTTCCGTGTTCTCAACCGGGGTGACGTGTTCTACATACTCATCGGAAAGAGCTGATTCTGCTTGATCTTCAAACCGGGCGTCTTCCCTTTCCTCAACAACCCCGATAGGTGCGGGGGCATCCGTCATGTCCAATGTTCCTGCCGCATCGAAAACCTCTTCGTCAGCAACTGTGGATGACAGATCTTCTGAACTTTCTTCTGTCACAGTTTCGGTAATCGGCGCCACATCATATTCATCTGAAGGGCTCTTGGATTCATGTAATTCAAAGTCCACCGCTTCTTCCGTTCGGGCTTCGACCTCCGGTACATCATGATGGACAGGTCGAACGGGCAGGGGCTCCTCCCTCACATCCGGCACATTGACCGATTCCGGAGGATGACTATGTAAAAAATTGCCCAGTTCGTACTCAACTTCCTGCTTTTTGATCGGCCGCTCCCTGAATCCATAGATGGGTGAAGGGATTTCCGTCGGCTTGAACGGTCTGGTCCCCTTCCCTTTCTGTACTTTTGAAGTGACCGTTTTAGACGGTGCGGACGTTGATTGGTGTACAGGTTTGGGCTGTACCTCCTTACGGGGACGTTCCACCCGTTCTTTCTCACGCTTAGGGCGTACGGGCTGCTTTTCCGTGACTTCTTTCTTATCACGATCCCGGGTCCGTCTTTCCCGGCTCCCACCTTCCCCATCACCGATCAAAGGAAAACGGAAATTCCCCTTCGGATATTGATAGGTCATCCGTGCTTCGACATCGCGCTGATAAGGAGCCGCCGGACTCCCAGCCTGCTTTCCGACAGGGCGCTGCACTTCATCTTCCACATATTCTTCATAACTATCATCAACATCAGAAAATTTCCCGATAATCTTCTTAATCCAACTCACGTCAATCACTCTTTCCTTCATACTTACTATTATTCTATCAGTTCAACGGAAAAATTCGAGACATTTCACCACAAAATGAACATTGTTAGAAAAATGTGTCGAAACCAACATCCATGTAAATAGAATGTAACAAGAAAAGCGGAGGGGGCTTGCCCTGAGGCGACAAGCATAAAGCGAAGATCTTGGAAAGGCGTTCTTGGCCTTTTTGAGATCTTCGCCTTATGACCTCGAGCCTCAAGCCACCGGAGCTGGACATGAAGAAAAGCGAAGGCGGGTTGGGCTGACCCGACAAGCATAAGGCGAGCCACCCGGAAAGGCGTTCTTGGCCTTTTTGGGTGGCTTGACTTATGACCTCGAGGGGCAACCCGCCGGAGCTAGACAGATAGAAAAGCGGAGGGGGCGCGACAAGCATAAGGCGAAGACACCGGAAAGGCGTTCTGTGCCTTTTTGAGATCTTTGACTTATGACCTCGAGCCTCAAGCCACCGGAGCTGGACAGAGGAAAAGATTCATCAATCAAACAAAAACCCGGACCATAAAAGGCCCGGGCCAACATTCCATTATCCTTTGAACGCTTGTCCTACTTCGTATTGATCGTCGAGGACGAGGATTCCTTTTTCTTGTGGAGCATCCGGCAGGTCGAGTTCTTTGGCAGAGCAGATCATGCCTGATGAAGGCACGCCGCGCAGCTCTGCGTCTTTGATGACCATTCCGCTCGGCATGACGGCACCGACTTTGGCTACCACTACTTTTTGTCCTTGATCGACATTCGGTGCACCGCAGACGATTTGAAGCGTTTCGTCACCGATTTCCACCTTGCAGATATTGAGCTTGTCTGCATTGGGATGCTTTTCTTTTTCTGCTACATACCCGACGACGAACTTAGGGGTGAAGTCCCCTTTCAGAACATCTTCAAAGCCGTTTTTGGCGATGGCATCGTTGATGCTCTTCAGCTTCTCGTCATCCATCTCCACTTGACCTTTTGCCTCAAGGGTTAAGTAAGTGGAAGCGTTGAACAGATTGTAACCGACTGTTTCATGCGTTTCTTCATTGAACAGGCGTGCTGCATCACCTTTTCTTTCATGACCGACGGTTCCTTCGAATGTCGGGTCCATTGTGATGATGAGGGTATCACCGATGCCCTCCAGATTATAAAATACGTTCATGTATGCTACTCCCTTTCTTTTTTACGATTTTTAGCCAGGATGAAAATCGGCTCTAGCTCACCTTCATCGTACACGAAGGATAGTGCCGTGATGGGAACATTCCCGTTGGTGAAGAAGCTCATGGTCATTTGGGCAAGGACGTCATAGCCGGTTTCATTGCGCATATCCCCGATGATCAACACATCCTGGTGGGGAACAGATACCGTCATCTCCCCTGAGACAGTTTCCTTCATTTCACGCAAAAAGGATTCGTTCAGGATCCGGCTCGCGTCGTAACCATCATTTTGATTGAGGAAATAGAATGTATTTCCGGCCACTTCATCCTTTTTCATGGCAGTCGGAAGACGTCTCACATTGAAGAGGGCGATTTCCTTAAGCTGTTCACGTGTCCACCCTTCCGATTTCATCATCCGTTCGTCGATCAAGCGATAGGTACTTCCAGAATCGAGTGCGTAATAGATCCTTGTCTCGGCTGTATGTTCATCGGTAACGAGCGGGATGTCATCAGGTGATTCCGTTGCAAAAGAAGTGGACCGGATGACAGGGAAGATGTTTTGTTCATGTTTGTTTGCCTTTTCTTCGCCCATGGCATTCAATGCTTCCTCTACATAGTAGACCACTTCATCGATGATCGTCTTGTTGTTTTCCTTCCACTTGGAAACAATGGGGGGAAGTGCAACCGTCATCCCCTTCTTTGTGTCTTTCCGCTCGATGCGGAGTGTTTCTTTTTCACGGTCATATGTAATCAGGCGGTCAGGTGACTGCAGCCGTTCCTGAAGTTGTTTTTTTAATTTTTTTGTATCCATGGTGTGACCTCCTTCCGTATGCGATCTCGCTTCTGTTATTTTACATGAAAAGCGCCGAATTTCAAAAGAAAATCGCGAATTGTCCGCGCTGTCCATTCTGACGCCACAAGCCTGTCGGATTCTTTCAGTGTAACCAGGCAGAAAAAAAAGGAATTCCTCCAACGGGGAATTCCTTTCGATCCTCTTAGCCAAGCTGATTCATGAAATTCTCGATCTCTTCTTTGGTTTTACGGTCCTTGCTGACGAAACGTCCCAGTTCCTTACCATCTCCGAAAGCGAGGAAGCTCGGGATACCAAAGATATCATGTTCGATGCAGATATCGATGAACTGGTCGCGGTCCACATAAATGAACGTGAATTCTTCGTACTCGCTCTCGATTTCAGGCAGGATCGGCTCGATGATCCGGCAGTCCGGACACCAATCTGCAGAGAACATGAATACATGCTTCCCGTTCGCCTTCAACTCATGAAATTCTTCTTCTGATGCCAGTTTTCGCATGTTACTTACCTCCAATATCCAGCGTTAATTGATCGGGTTTGATCCACCCTAGTTTACGCATATATTCAGATATTAACAGGCTGATGATGGCAGGTCCAATGATATGCAATACGAGGACCTGGATCAGGACACCCGAGCTGAATCCCATGGTCTGGAACGTCATGATCTGACCGACCAATCCGCTTGTCCCCATACCGGCTCCCGCCGCATTATTCTCCATCACCCAGATCGTCGTCCCGATCGGGGCTAGGATCATGCCCGCCAGTGTCGGAGGCAGGAGGATGAGGGGATTGCGTATGATATTCGGCACCTGCAGCATCGAGGTCCCGATCCCTTGAGCGAGCAGACCTCCAAAGCGGTTCTCCCTGTAGCTTATGACAGCGAACCCGACCATCTGGGCGGCACAGCCGATTGTTGCTGCACCTGCAGCCACTCCGTTCAGATCGAGCATGAGGGCGATGGCCGCACTTGAGATCGGTGCCGTCAAGGCCAGACCCATGAGCATGGCCACAAGGATCCCCATGAGGATCGGCCGCTGCTCTGTCGCCCAGCTGATCCATCCGCCGAACATGGTCATGAATGTCGAAATACCCGGTCCGATGAAAGAAGCGGCCGCAAACCCTGTCAGAATGGTGGTGAACGGAGTGACGATGATATCGAGCTTTGTGCTTTTGCTGATCAACTTACCGACTTCCACAGACAGGACCGCCGCCACATAAGCACCGGCCGGTCCACCGAGTGCCGCACCGGCTGCCCCCGTGACGACTGCCGAGAAGAGCACGAGTGGCGGGGCCCCGAGCCCGTAGGCGATGGCTGCACCGATGGCTGGCCCCATCATGGAAGAGGCTACCCCTCCCATCTCGATCAAAAATTGCTGCAATCCTTCAGGGAGAAACCCTGCCTGCTCCCCGATCGTCTTCATTATCAGGCCGATGATGAGGGAGCTGAATAATCCAAGAGCCATGTAGCTCAATGCATCTATAAAATAAACCCTCGCTGAGGGCTTAACCCCTTTCCGAGCAAGCCATTCCTTCATACTGGTTCCCCTTTCAACCATTAGTCTTTTACTAGTGTAAAGACACATGTATCATTTGTCCAGATAAATATCCACACAAAAAAAGATCCGATCGTAATGATCAGATCTCAGGAACCCTTAACAGAAGTGGCCATCTTCATCATCATTTTCGCATGATCAGACAGATCGCCTTCATCTGACTGGGTGGAAACCTTCGTGCCCCCTACCCCGACGATGAGTTCATATTTTTCTGAATCGGGGATGCTCTTGATGATGTAATACCCCAACCCATCCTTGCCTTGGACCGTTCCTTTTTTCACCACGTCCGATTCATCTTCAAGAGACGTTTTATATAGAAGGTCGCTGTCCTTATCTTCCTGGGGGTTGTTAAAGAGGATAAACGTATCCGCCCCCTTTTTGATGATCACATTATGAGAGGTTTCTTTTTCCACTTCGGCACCGAAGGGCAGGTAAAATTCCATGTCCCCGGCGTTCTCTTTCGGTTCTACCTTATGATTAACCATATCTTCTACGACTTTCGCCGTTTTATCCTTCTCTTCGTCAATTGAGGTGCTGCACCCTGCTAATGTAAGGGCAAGAATGAATAAAACCGGTAAATTACGCTTCATTCTCCGTCATCCTCCTTTTTTCTGCTAAACCTACGCTTATGATACCCTCACATAGTCCTAATGACAACCCGTTTTCTTACAGGTATGCTGTTTTTACTGGGAAGAAAGGTTAATTTTGACTCGGATGGGGTAAATCGTGTAGGAAACAGTAACAGATAGGGGATGATCACAGTGAAATTAACGGTATATCTGGCAGGGGAGATACATAGTGCCTGGAGGGATGATGTCAAAAACGAAGCGGAGAAAAGGGGACTGAACATCCAGTTCTCAGGACCTATGGAAAACCATGACCGATCTGATTCCATCGGGGAAGAAATCCTCGGCACCCAGCCGAACGCCATCTTGAAAGATGAAGCGGCTTCGGCTTTCAATAACTTACGCACCAAGATCCTGATGGGAAAGGCAGACATCGTCATCGCTTACTTCGGAGAAGAGTACAAACAGTGGAATTCAGCCATGGATGCCGGCATTGCCCTCGCGAAGGACAAGCCATTGATCCTGATCCGTCCGGAAAAGCTTCACCATCCGCTGAAAGAAATTTCCCAGCGGGCAGATGCGACGGTCTCGACCATTGATCAGGCACTTCAAGCCATTTCCTATATTTTTGAAGAATAATGATTCCATCGCCTGCCCTATTACCCTGGGCGGGCGAATTTATTCTTTTTTGCGTGTGAAGCGCTTTCAAAATAGTTTAACAATTCAAAAACGAATTAATATTAGTAATTTATAGAAATATTTGGTATAATTAAAATTTTATTAATTTCTTTTTGACTTTATAAAAATCTTAAAATATTATAGTAAAAGAATAAGGAGGTAGTAATATGTCATCAACGAATAAACAGAAAATTGTGGAAAGTGTACCTCAGACCGGGTTCTTCGGTCACCCTAAAGGGTTGTTCACATTATTCTTCACAGAGTTCTGGGAGCGTTTTTCATACTATGGTATGAAAGCCATCCTTGTATATTATATGTACTACGAGGTATCAAAAGGCGGGCTGGGCATCGAGGAAGGTACTGCTCTAGCCATCGTTTCCATCTACGGTTCCCTGGTTTATATGTCAGGGGTCATCGGAGGTTGGCTCGCCGACCGGGTATTCGGAACATCGAAGGCCGTCTTCTACGGCGGGATCTTCATCATGTTCGGTCATATCGCCCTTGCATTCCCGGGGAACTTCTCCATGTTCATCGTTTCCATGGTACTGATTGTCATCGGTACTGGGTTACTTAAACCGAACGTCTCAACCGTCGTCGGTGAAATGTACAGTCAGGAAGATACACGCCGAGACTCGGCTTTCAGTATCTTCTACATGGGGATCAACCTTGGTGGATTCCTTTCACCACTCGTTGTAGGTAGTCTTCAAAAGAACTACGGCTTCCACTGGGGATTTGCGGCAGCAGCCATCGGGATGTTCCTCGGACTTGTCGTGTTCATGGTAAGCAAACGTTCTACATTGGGACTTGCCGGTACGTATGTGCCAAACCCGCTGACAGCAGCCGAGAAAAAGAAATATGGCTGGATGTCGGCAGTGGTCGTGATCGTCCTTGCCATCATCCTTGGGTGGACCATTCCAGCCGGAATCTTCACGCTGAATGTATTCATCAATATTGTCGGAATCTTCGGTGTGGTAGTACCTCTTGCGTACTTCTTGATCATGTACTACAGCCCTAAAACATCGACACAGGAACGCTCTCAGGTTATCGCCTATATCCCGCTCTTCATTGCTGCGGTCATGTTCTGGTCCATCCAGGAACAAGGTGCAACCATCCTTGCGACCTATGCTGATAAAAAGACACAGCTCGATCTTTTCGGATTTGAAATCTCACCTGCGTGGTTCCAATCCCTTAACCCATTGTTCATCCTTCTCCTTGCACCGGTATTTGCATGGTTATGGGTGAAGCTTGGTAACCGCCAGCCGATCATCCCGCGTAAATTCTCATGGGGTCTGATCTTTGCAGGTCTTTCATTCCTGGTCATCCTCATCCCGGGTTACTTTACTCCTGATGGCGGACTAGTGAATCCGATCTGGCTCGTACTAAGCTATTTCATCGTTGTCATCGGGGAACTGCTCCTTTCGCCTGTCGGCCTTTCTGCGACGACGAAGCTTGCTCCTCAAGCCTTCTCTGCACAAACCATGAGCCTTTGGTTCCTTGCACCTGCTGCGGCACAGGCGTTGAATGCACAGCTCGTCAGATTCTACTCGCCGGCAACAGAAAATGTGTATTTCGGTACCATCGGTGGTGTGTCCATCGTATTAGGCCTCATCCTCTTCCTGATCGGTCCTAAGATCCAGACCTACATGAAGGGAATTAAATAAGTCAAAAAAAGCAGCCTCTTATCAAAGAGGCTGCTTTAGTTTATTCAGTTCTTACCAATCCTTACACCCGTGGTTTCTGTTTCCTTCATTGCGCCTGCATCCGCCGTGGTCGTTCCCTTTGCCTCTGCAGCCTCCACGATTGCCTTCACAGCGATTGCGTCTGCAGCAGCAGCGGTTACCGAATAGGAATTTGTCCCAATCACAGCAGAAATTGAAGTTCCAACAACAATTACGACGGCGACATCCGCCTTCATTTTGTCCTTTATAGCATCCCATGTGTTTTTGCCCCCCTTGTACAAGAGATTTATCGCATGCCTTCGCATCCGATCTACTCTATCCTATGAGGATGGGCTCTATTTGGTATGGGCCAAGTCAGGTATCACAGCGTCTATCTTGCTTGATTTGAGCATATTCCCATTGGCCGATCAGGAGGATAACCACATGGATGAACATCGCCTCCCTCGTCACCAGACCGTTTGTGAAAACCCCCACAGCCCCCTCTTGGTGCCGCACCCCTTCCCGTTTCGTATAAGCATCCATCAGAGGTCCAAGCTCCATGCCTCCGCGAAGGTCATCTGCCAGCTCATCAGGAAGGAGGATGCGCGCTCCGCCTGCAATGAATTCGCGGCCCTCGGCGTCTACCAATGCTCCCCAGTTACAGAGGAAAAGGCCTGAAGGCGTATCAACCACCCCTCCTTCGAGACCGATGCCCGCATGAAAGGTTCCAATACTGTTCCTCGCCCGGTTCACCGCTCCCCTGATCGTCTCTTCATCCGAAAACGGTTGTGCACTGACCCCCGACTCCGCTTCAACCGGATGTATGACGGCTCCTGGACCGATTGCCTTCTGAATCGCCGACACTTTTGCCGGATTGGTCGTCCCCACTCCGAAATCCTTCATTTCTTTACCCCCTTTTTCATAAAAGAAGACCGCCTGGGTTACCGGGCGGTCTCTCCATCATCCGTTACTGCGGATGGTTTCCACTGTGGAACGGTCACACTGTTTCACTAGCTTTACGATCAATTCTTTCGCGGCGGCATAATCATCGATATGGATCATGGATGCATGGGTGTGGATGTAGCGAGAACAAATCCCTACGACCGCACTCGGCACGCCTTCATTGGACATGTGGACACGGCCTGCATCCGTTCCTCCCTGGGAGACGAAGTATTGATAAGGGATGGAATTGGTTTCAGCCGTATCTAGGACGAATTCCCTCATGCCCCTGTGAGTGACCATGGAACGGTCGAGGATCCGGAGAAGGGCCCCTTTCCCGAGCTGTCCAAATTCATTTTTATCCCCTGACATATCATTGGCCGGGCTGGCATCGAGGGCAAAGAATAGATCCGGATTGATCATGTTGGCCGCCGTCTGCGCCCCCCTCAATCCTACCTCCTCCTGAACGGTGGCACCAGAGTAAAGCGTGTTTGGAAGCTGTTCACCATGGAGTTCCTTCAGAAGCTCGATGGACAGTCCGCAACCGTAACGGTTATCCCATGCCTTCGCCAGGATCTTCTTCTCATTGGCCATCGGTGTGAACGGACAGATCGGTACGATCTGCTGGCCAGGTTTGATCCCGATCCGGAGGGCGTCCTCTTTGTCATCTGCACCGATATCAATGAGCATGTTCTTGATATCCATCGGCTTCGATCGCTGAGCCTCTCCCAGAAGGTGAGGTGGGATGCTTCCGATCACGCCGGTGATCGGTCCGTTGTCTGTGATGATCTGAACGCGCTGGGCGAGGAGCACCTGGCTCCACCAGCCTCCGAGGGTCTGAAAGCGCAGCATCCCGTTTTCCGTGATGGAGGTCACCATGAAGCCCACTTCATCCATATGTCCGGCCACCATGACAACCGGAGCATCACTGTCCCCTTTCCTGACACCGAATACGCCTCCAAGGCGATCCTGTACAAGTTCATCCGAGTAGGCGGAGAGCTGTTCTTTCATGAAGGCCCTCACAGCATGTTCGTTACCCGGAGCACCAGGCAGTTCTGTCAATGTTTTGAATAATTCCAATGTACCCTGATTCATATCATTTACCCCATTTCGTTTTCACATCTTTTTATGTATACGACCATTTTACAGAACTTTCGCACCTCTTACCACCGATTGGATTCAAATAAGATTCTCTTTTTTCCGTGTTCTTTGTTAGAATGGTCTTATCATGTAGAAAATATCGGGGAGGCATTCCATGTCTCAGCCGTGCTTTTGGAGGGAAGAATGGATGAACTGGAAATCATTTGCATTAGGAGCGGCTGTCGGAGCTGTCGGGGGCATCGTCCTCAGCGGTGCCGCCAAGGATCATAAGACCGTTTCTCCGGAAAAAGTACTTAAAAGCGTGAAAGAACGCTTCAAAGAAGACGGGAAGATCGATGGCTCATGGATCAGCATGAAGCCCGAGTCCTTCAAGCAGCATACATTTGAAACACAGGTATTCAAAGGCGGCATTTCACGCAGGATCGACGGGGAACTCGAACAGTTCGAATTCATCGCTGATGTGAAGAGTGGCACCATCCTAGATGTTTACCCCTTATAATCAAAAAAAGATCCAAAGCCATCCGGCTTTGGATCTTTTCCATTCATCACCTAATGCGTTCAACCGAGTCCAACACTTTTCCCTCTTCATCCCATTTCAGGGCACGATATACGGCATCATGATAAAAGAGGAACCAGTATCCCCCTTCGATCGCCTGAGAGATCCACTTTTCCTTGGCTCCAATCGACGTCATTGGATAGTCGTCGTACGCGAGCACCCATAATGGATTCTTATGGGCGTGCGTCGGCATGAGGTCGGCCATATGAATCAGCGTTTCTCCTCCTGTTTCCAATAGGATGATGGAATGGCCGTCACTGTGCCCACCGGTATGGATCATCGTGATACCGGGCAGGACTTCTTTCTGCCCATCAAATGGCATCACCTGATGCTCAACGGCCTCCCAGTTTTCTTTCCAATATGTATTCTTTGAACGGATATTGGGGTTTCTCATCTCATCCCATTCCACCTGTGATGTATGGATGACGGCGTTCGGGAAGGCCGAGCGATAGTCTTCGCCCTCGCGTTTCGTCAACCCGCATGCATGATCAAAATGCATATGCGTCATCAGGATCACATCGATCTCTTCCGGCGATACCCCAAGCGCCTGAAGGTCAGATTCAAGATCAGATTCTTCTTCCACCCCATAATTCCGCTTTTGTTTGTCTGTTAATTTTCCTCTTCCGATGCCCGACTCGATCAATACGTTCTTGCCGTTCCAACGGAAAAAGATCGGATCTGTCCTCAGCTCGATCTGATTGCGCTCATTCACATCGTACTTCCTTGACCATAATGGCTTTGGCACGACCCCGAACATGGCTCCCCCATCCATGAAGGTCACCCCGCCATTCAGCCAGTGAAACGTTGTATCACCAATCATCCGTTTTTCCATCTCTCCATTCCTCCCTTATTGTTCCCCATAAGTGTAGCATAAGTAGGCCGAGCGAATCCGGCAGACAGGAAAAAAAGACTGAAGAAGCCGGTAAACGGCAGCTACAGCCTTCTGATCATGAGTGTTGGAATTGAGCTTCCACCCGGTAGATCCGGTCCCCTTTTGCAGAGAACTTTTCTTCGTATTCCGTCATGATATTACCTTCCATCCCGCTGTTATGGAGATCGAGGCTCAAGTAATTCAGTCGGAGTCCGTACCAGGAAAAGCTCTTCAGCGAGTACTCGAACAACCCTTGATTATCGGTCTTGAAATGAATTTCGCCGTTTTCCACCAGGATATCCTCATAAAGCTTGAGGAAATGTTCATACGTAAGTCGGCGCTTCTCGTGGCGGGCTTTCGGCCAAGGATCCGAGAAGTTCAGATACACCCGTCCTACCTCACCATCATCGAAGAATTCCTTCAGATCCCTTGCATCGACATTCAAGAGCTTCACATTGCTCACGTTTTCCTCAAGGATCCGGTCGAGGGCTGTCACGAGGACACTCTCGTAGAGTTCGATCCCGATATAGTTGATCTCAGGGTTCTGTTTCCCCATACCGGTGACGAATTGACCTTTGCCTGTTCCTACCTCTATATGGATGGGGTTGTCGTTCCCAAAGAACTCATTCCATTTCCCTTTCAGTTTATCGGGCTCCGCCACTACTATGCCGGAATGTTCACTGAGCTTTTCAGCTGCCCATGGTTTGTAACGCACACGCATGTAGACACCTCTTTTTTCCATTTTTCACGCACCCGATTCTGCAAGCTTCCTGCTTGTCCACGGGCACGTCATTCGAACAAAAACATACCACGACCACAATGGTTGTGCAAGATGAAATCCATTGGAGCCGCGCATAATAAAAAAAGGAATCCACACACTATCAGTGAATTCCTTCTCTATCTGAATTCAATCCCAAAAGAAAGGGTGGCTTTCATGCCTCTCAACGCTCAAAATCAAATGCAATTATTATCCGATATTCTGAGTAATCATCAAACGGACTGCTGTGGCTCCGTATCCGAATGCGAACAGCTCGAGAGACTGGTCAAGTCCCTCATGGTCAATGCAGACATCCACGAGAACGTCAAACCCGTACTCGAAGAGATCTATCGGTACAGTCAAAGCGGCATCTCGTCTTCGGATCTATCCGATCACATCACCACTAACAAAGATAACCTGTCCCAGTGGGTGTCGGACATGAACAACTATTCATGATCAGATGATTTTGTGCAGATACTCGATCCAGTGGTTCATTTCATGAAAACGGCCTTTGGCTTTATGCCATTGCATGAAGAGGATCGTCTGTGCGACCACATACCATTTCATGCGAAGCTTCAGGCTATCCGTCAGTTCCGTTCCATATTGGAGGAGCCAGTCCTCCCATTGATCTTCAGGGATATACCAATAGAGGAGCAGGCCGACATCAAAGGCGGGATCTGCAATCATGGCGCCGTCCCAATCAATGAGATATAGCTGATTCTGTTCCGAAAGGAGCCAGTTATTATGATTGACGTCCCCGTGACAGACGACATATTCGCCTTGACGGACCTCATCTAGGCCATCTTGAAGGAAACGCATCGCTTTCTTGACATCGGGCAATGTTAGAAGGTCGAATTCAAGACTGGTCTCAAGTTCCGTCAACATATGATCAGGCTGAAAAGGCTCTGTGCCGAGGCGCTCAAGCATCGTCAAGAGAGGTTTCGATGTATGGATTTTTTTCAGCAGACGGGCAACCCTGTCTTCCTTCATTTCTGCGGGTTTCAGTTCTCTGCCATTCAACCAGTGCTGAGCCGTGATGACATCCCCGTTTTCCAGACGTTTTGTCCAGACAAGCTTCGGCGTGATGCCTTCTGCGGATAATACCGCCAAAAACGGCGATGAATTCCGCTTGAGGAATAGCCTCTGTTCCTGGTATTGGGCAAAGAAGGCTTCCCCCGTGGCACCGCCCGCAGGGACGATTTCCCAATCTTGGTCAAATAAGTGTTCCAATATATTCACCTTCTATTGGTCCTTTGTCATGTTTATATGATTGTTCACATTTCATCTCAAATAAAATAAAAAAGATAGCTATTGGGCAATAAGATCAATAGCCATCTATGTTCAATTTTATCGTCATATTCCTTATTCGTCAAGCGCACCTGAAATCGACAGCATCACGGCAAGGGAGACAGTCATTGGGGCGACCTCCAGATGATCTCCTTCAATCGTGTTTAGACCTTCAGCATCCGCACGGTCCCCTTCTGCCAGGCAGAGCCAATCCTCCCCATCTCCAAGTGCAAATGCGGCCGGTTCTGTTCCACCATTGAAGGCAAGAATCATCTCACTCCAAGGTCCGTAGTCCCCGACTTCCCAGTAGCGGATGACCACAGATTGGTTTTCAGCGGTGACGATGCTCACATGCTGCCTGATCAGTTGTGCTTCCTGAAACCTGAAGGCACCGTGGGCTTTCCGTATAGCGATCAATCCCCTTACATATGCAATGGATTTGTCATGGTCTTCCCTCCGCGTCCAGTCAAGCTGATTGATCCGAACCGGGGCATTGTAGCTGTTCTCATGCCCTCCCTTTGTACGATAAAACTCCTGACCGGCGTGAATGAACGGAATCCCCTGCGATAGGAGGACCATCGCGGTGCCAAGGGACTGCCGCTTGAACAGCTGTTCCTCGCTCTCATGCATGCAGGCCTTCATCTTATCCCAAAGGGTGTGATTATCATGGGATTCGATATAGTTGACGGATTGAATGGGCCCATCGAAGATCCCCTGGTCCCGGCTCTGGATGCCGACGCTTCCCGAAAGGACCTGGGCCACCTGTTTTTCAAGTCCGCTATGTCCAAGGATGAACCCTTTATCGTGAAGATTGAAGGTGCTCCCCTTGACGGTATCCCTGAACCAATCATTGAACTGTCCCACGTTCGGGAGCAACCGTGCATTGCGGAGATTCGCCTTTTCTTCCTGAGGGATAGGGGTATTCAGGTCCCACCCTTCCCCGATGACGATAAGACCCGATTCCCGCGCGATATCCGACACCTCATTCATCGTTGTCACGTCAAGGATCCCCATAAGATCGAACCGAAAGCCATCGAACCCGTATTCCTTGATCCAGAAACGGATCGAGTCCTTGATAAACTTCCTCGCCATGAGCCGCTCCGAGGCAAAATCATTCCCTACGCCGGTCCCGTTGGAAGGCAACCCGTTTTCACCATGACGGAAAAAGTAACCAGGCACGATTTTTTCAAACGAGGACTCTTCCCTTATGAACACATGGTTGTAGACGACATCCATGATGACCCTGATCCCCTCATCATGAAGACTGTTCACCACGTCTTTCAATTCCTTTATCCGGACAAGGGGCTCTCCGGGATCCGAGCTGTAGCTGCCCTCCGGGACGTTGAAAAATAATGGGTTGTAACCCCAATTGTATTCTTCCTCGGATGGATCATCCGGCACGCCCCCGAAGTCATTGACAGGCAGAAGCTCCACATGCGTGATCCCGAGCTCCTTGAGATAGTCGACTCCGCTTGAGTACCCAGCAGGCGTCTTGGTTCCACGCTCGGAAAAGGCACCATAGCGCCCCCTTGCGTTCATGCCGCCTTCTTCCCCTGCGGAAAAGTCCCGTACATGGAGCTCATAAATGATGGCATCGACGGGGGATGAAACAGGCGGAAGGGATGTACAAGGTGGTCCGAGTCCGGTCGCGACCACACACCAGCGGCTGTTGAACGAAACCGCTACGGCATAGGGATCCAGGGCTTCCTTCCAGACGAGATTGATGCAGGTGAGATAGGAATAACAAAACCCTTCCACGTCTTCATGGATGTCCAGGGTCCACACCCCTTTTTCTTCTCGCGTCATGTCGCGTTCCGTTTCCTCACCGTTTTCCGACATCAGTTTGAGTCTGACCGCCGACGAAGTAGGTGCCCACAGTTTAAACCGGAAGCATCCTTCCACTTTCCGTACGCCGAGGTCTTCGCCATCATAGTAGTAGCGCTCATCGAAGGCATCCGTCCTGATGACGGCCCCGACTTGGAGGTCGGTCTTGATCCCGTTCGCATCGACCACTTCGCAGGCCTCTTCAAGATCGAGCTCTTCCGGAAGTGAGGTCACGATTTTCCTTGCGTGCTCAAGCTGGATTTCTTCCTTTATCTCCAGCGGGATCGTTATGTCTCCCTTCACTATATGAAAATCCTCCTCACCCCCGACTCGATCATGGGGGATAATGATCGTGACGGTCGTGAATGTATCCATAAACGCTTCATAATGACGACTGATATTGAACACCTGCTCACCCTCTTCCATTCATCATTTTCCAACTGGACGGGAGCACCCTGATGCCCATGCGTCCATTCACAGCAAGTGTCCCACACGATTCTCCATCAGCATGGATTTCGGGATCCCCATCCGCCTGCACGACCATTTCCCGCGTGCGGAATGTATGAACTTCTTTAAACACCGTATGTTTTCCCACAAATACAGAAAGAAAGACCGCAATGAGCTTAAGGCGGCCGAGTCCGGCCACGACGGTCACATCCAACATGCCGTCATCCGGATGGGCATCGGGGGCGATCTTCATGCCGCCTCCAAAATACGGATGGTTGGATACTGTCATGAACCAAACCTTGTCGTACATACTATCTTCTCCATCTCTCCGGACCTGCAGGGAGAAGGGCTGGAACGTAAGGGCTTCCCTCACCAGAATGATGGGATAGATGAGCTTCCCGAGGGAAACCCGGTTAAGCCGTTTCTTCCATGGGGAATGATTGGCACGGCCCGCTACCCGGGCATCGAATCCTATTCCTATATTATTCACAAAGTGCCCATTCGGCTCCGCAGGGAGTTGAAATACACCTGCATCCATCAAGGAGGCGTGACGCGATCCAGATTTTATCCGGCTTTCTGCCTCACGTGGCTTCCGCGGCCAATTGTATCCCCTTGCAAAATCATTCCCGCTTCCTGAAGGAATATACCCGATGATCACCTGAGGGAAACCAATCGACGCGCTGATGATGGATTTCATCGTTCCGTCACCTCCCACCCCTACAAGTAGCAAGGTCTCGTCGGGATACCTCTCCACTAGATCCCGGACCACCTGATTCACTTCAGACGGATGCCGGGTGACGAAGGACTCATGGATGATCCCTTGCTCCATGCGGAATCGTTCCCAGGCTTCTGTACTCCCTCGATTTTTGGCTGCGGGATTGACAAGGTAGAAGGTCTTCACGGCTCTTCCCCGACGAATCGGTCTTCATCCATGCCGATCCGTTTGAAGGACGTGGTATGTCCATAGTCGAGAATGGCCTGGGCAGCCTTGAGCTGGACGCCCTTGATGGGGGACGATATGGATCGCAGGGATTCGAACCATCCTTCATGCTTCCGTTTGTCCAAAAGATGGACATGGTGGGGAGCCTGGGGATAATCGATGTACCCGTTTCTGCAGATGACTCCTTTATGTATAGGGAGGTCCACACCGGCAAAGCGCAGGATCTGATCAATGATCGTTTCCATTCGTTGCAGGGTGATCAGGGGATTCAGCACTCTCTCTTCTTCCCGTCCCCACTTCTTCAGCCAGAAATGATCCTTCCCTCCGATATACGCGGTGCCCTCCTCGAACTCCAGGAAGGTCAGGCACCAAACAGCCGTCGGGGTGACGAGGATCGTTTCAAATTCAACAGGGGCTTTTTTGATCTTGAGAATCGGATGATAGAGCACCAAGATATTATCCGGGAACCGCTGAAGAAGATACTTCAACCGTTCATCATAATAATAGCTATTGTCCACATACGAACGTTGTGAAATGGTCGAACTCGCCCATTTCAGCTGAAAATCCATGATATTCTCGAGAAACACTTGCTTCAACTCATCCTCGGTTGAAGCCTCCACCCTTTCAGCATCGATGGCGAATTCCTCCTCATCATCACTTTCTGCATACATGGTCAAGTCCTCGATCTCTTCTTGATCGCCCCTTCTCTTAAAAAAGGAAAACAATCGATCTTTTACGGTTTCTTTCTCCTCCATCGCACTATGCGCTTCCTCATGGGTGTCGCCATTTTCCCAGTGATCCTTCATTTTTTCCCACTGCTGTTTTTTCAGCCGGACAAATTGGGTAGGATAGCGGTAAAGATCCATTTCATATCTGGAAATGTAGTCCTGCAGTTTAATGAGCTGTGCCATGAGGTTCTCCTCTTTCTTCCGATGTCAGCCCTTTCAATGGGAACGTCGCCACCGGCTCGTATTTTGGGATGTGTTCCAGTCGTGTCCGGTACAGGACAACGTGTTCTACGGGGAATTCGATATGAAGTGGTTCGATTTCTGGAGAACGCTCATGGAACGCATACTCTCCCCCCCATTTGCGCGCCACGGTGATGTGGGGAGCAAACGGGCGTGGGTCCAACTCGAATCCTGCGTCCAGGCAGGCATCATAAACCGCCGCCCTCAGTCGATTGAGCTCATAAGAGGGTTCAACCCCCATCCAGAAGATTCGCGGTGCTTCCTCTCGCCCGAAGAAGTTAAAGCCACTGAAGGTCAATGTGAAGGGGTCATGCTCCCTTGAAACTTCCCGCACCTTGGACTTGGCGAGGTCCAGGGCGTCGGCTCCGGAACCCCCTAGGAACGCCAGTGTCAAATGAAAGTCCTGATGGTGGACCGGCTTTCTGAATGGAAACGCGTCTGCTTGATCCGCCAAACGGAGCTTTTCTTCTTCCGGGATGGGGAGGGCAAAGAAATAATGGGGCTGTCGCATATCATCCGTCCTTTCTTGATGTATATCCATCATAGCAAAATGTGAGAACCTAGAGAACCAGTACAGAGGGAAATACATGGGAAATGACCCGCAAAGCTGATTTATTTGATAGAATTTATAGGATTGAGTAGGATAGAAAGTAACGATAAGACAAGACAGAAAGGATGTTCATCATGAAAGTTGTGCAAAACATCGCTGATTTGATCGGGGATACCCCCCTTGTGAAACTAAATCGATTGGCTCCGGCAGAAGGAGCGGACGTGTACGTGAAACTGGAATTCTATAATCCAAGTAAGAGTGTAAAGGACCGGGCCGCTTACCATATGATCACAGAGGCGGAAAAAGCCGGCCTATTGAAAGAAGGGGCCACCATCATTGAGCCGACGAGCGGTAACACGGGCATCGGCCTCGCCATGAATGCAGCCGCAAGAGGGTACCGGGCAATCCTCGTGATGCCTGACACGATGACGCAGGAACGGATCAACCTTCTCAAGGCGTACGGAGCCGAAGTGGTTCTCACCCCGGGTGATGAGAAGATGCCTGGCGCAATCGCGAAAGCAAAGGAACTGACGGAGTCCATCGAGAACGGCTTCATGCCCATGCAGTTCGAGAATCACGCCAATCCTGACGCGCACAGGCAATCGACCGCCATCGAGATCGCAGAAGCCATGGAACAAATCGGCAAGCCCTTGGCCGCATTTGTAGCCACTGCAGGTACTGGAGGTACAATCACCGGAACAGGAGAAGGCTTGAGGACGTATTATCCCGACCTCGACATCCACGTCGTGGAACCGGCCGGATCCCCCGTCCTCTCTGGAGGGAAGCCGGGTAAGCATAAACTCGTCGGCACAAGCCCGGGCTTCGTTCCGGAAATCCTGAATACGGAGATCTATAATGAAATCCATAGGATCGAGGATGAACAAGCTTATGATATTGCCAGGAGGATGGCCAGCGAAGAAGGGATCCTTGTCGGCCCATCCTCAGGCGCTGCCTGCTACGCTGCCATCGAAGTGGCGAAGAAGCTATCCCCGGATCAGGTTGTGGTATGCATAGCATGCGATACGGGAGAACGTTACCTTTCAAGCGATCTCTTCCGTTTTTGATTCTCTGAGACCGTTTAATCCCAATGGCCGGTCTGAGCAGTCAGCCTCAGCTTTTAGATAAAGGAAAGGACCCTTCGTTTGAAAACGGAGGGTCCTTTTTGCCTGCGCTCATTTCAATGAACGGTAGTGAAGGATGAAGCGGTCTGGTGAAGATTTGATAACGAAGGTCCGCACACCGATGATGGTGTGGAGATACAAGAAACAGTAGCCTGCCGATAGCGACCTGCTGGTCACGTCGAACACATCGCCTATGACGAAAACATTGGAAGGGGTCTCGATTCTATCCTTGTACAAATGGATGTATCCGACCGTCTCGATCGTTTTCTGCGTCTCTTCCTCTATGCGGCGCTCTGTCTGCATGAAAGGCTGTGAATAAATGGCTTTCAAAGGATTCTCCCGATCAATGGGCCACCGGAGCCTCTTGCTCGATCCGCTTCCTGAAAGCCCCCTGGAGTTTTCTCGTGACAGCCCCGGGAAGCCCCTCCCCTACAAGGCGTTCACCGATCTTCACAACAGGCATCACCTCGGACGTGGTGCTTGCGATGAAGACTTCATCTGCAGACAACAGCTCATCAAGGGTAAAAGCGTCCTCTTGGAACGGGATCCCTTCTGAACCTGCGACGTCCCGGATCACCCTTCTCGTGATCCCGTTCAGGATCAGGTTTGTGGCAGGATGGGTTCTCACGACTCCGTCTTTCACCATGAATGCATTAGAAGAAGATCCTTCCGTCACAAGATCTCCCCTGTGAAGGATTGCCTCGAAATGCCCCTCAGATGCAGCTTCCTCCTTGGCAAGAAGATTGCCGAGGAGATTCAGGCTCTTGATGTCACATCGCAGCCAGCGAACATCTTCGATAAGCTTCACCGTGACACCCTGATCCATCTGAGACTGTGGTACGGGCACTTCTTTCGTGTAGGCGACAACACTGCCTTTCACATCAGATGCCGGGAAGTGATGCTGACGGGAGGCGACCCCGCGAGTAGCCTGAAGGTAAACAATTCCGTCATGGATCGAATTGGCTTCGATCAAACGGTTGATCAATCCGGTGAGCTCATCCATCTCGTGAGGGATATGGAGCTTGATCTTCTCAGCACTCTGATAGAAACGTTCCATATGCTCTTTCATGGTGAACGTCTTTCCACCATAGACCCGGACGACTTCATAGATTCCATCGCCAAACTGGTATCCTCGGTCTTCGATATCGACTTTCGCTTCTTTCCGATCCATCAATACACCATTCACAAATACTGTTTCCATCCTGCACTCCCCTTTATATATAGTCTGTCGCTAGATTACTCCCCGTCAGGAGGATTGTTCACACGTCAATTCGTAGATGGCCTGGGCATAGATGGCCGTCGCTTTCAGCAAATCTTCGATATACATATATTCATCTTTTTGGTGAGCAATGTCTTCACGTCCCGGGAACAGGGCACCGAATGCCACGCCGGTTTCAAGGCTCCTTGCATAGGTACCTCCACCGATGCTGAGGAGTTCCGCTTTCTCACCCGTCTGATCTTCATAAACCTTTTGCAGGGTACGGACGAAGTCATCATCTGCCGATACATGGTGAGGTTCACTGTCATCAAAGTTTTCGATGGTGTACCCTTCGATTGCGTCGAGGATCTTGCGTCCTTTTACCATATCGAATGTAACAGGATAACGCATGTTCAACCCGATTCGGCCCCCATCTTCCTCGGAGAAGCGGAGTTTCCCGACATTGATGGTCAAATCACCGGTGATATCATCCGTAAAGCTCACCCCAAGCTGGACACCACGTGAATCCTTGAAGAAATGCTCGGCCGTGAACCCGAAGTATTCAGCCTCATAAGGAGCGAGGGGCAGCTTGCTGAGGAATGCCGCCAGGTAAAGGCCTGCGTTCTTCCCATTATCAGGCTCCATCCCGTGGGACGATACACCTTCCATCGTGATGACAAGCTCCCCATTTTCCATGAAGCAGTCACCCTTGATGCCTTCTTCCTTCGTGAAGGTGTCAAAGTATTGCACCCATTTCGTATGATCTTCCTCCATGCGAAGGACAGCTTTCGCATGATCCGGCACCATATTGTAGCGACGGCCGGATTCAAAGTGCTTTACGCGGATTCCTTCAGCTTCTGCATCCCGTGTACCTTCCTGGACGAGATCATAGTCCGCGATCCCTTTTTCAGCATAGATGATCGGGAAGTCGGCATCCGGCGCAAAGCCCATTGTCGGCATTTCTTCATTCTCGAAGTAGTGATCGACGCATCTCCAATCACTCTCTTCATCCGTCCCGATGATCATGCGGATCCTCTTGTTGAACGGGACGCCGAGTTCCTTCACGATCTTCATGGCATAATACGCCGCCATGGTCGGACCCTTATCATCAATGGCACCACGCGCAAAGATTTTCCCGTCTTTGATTTCGCCGCCGAACGGATCGACACTCCATCCATCCCCTTCAGGGACCACATCGACGTGGCAGAGGATCCCAAGAAGGTCTTCTCCCTCACCGAACTCAAGATGCCCGGCAAGATTGCCGATATTCTTCGGTGTGAAACCATCCTTTTCCCCAAGAGAAAGCATATAGTCCAATGCTTCCTTCACTCCTTTACCAAGGGGAGCTTCCTCCGTAGCATCTTCTTCATCCATGACGCTTTTGATTTGCAAGAATTTCTGAAGATCCTTCAGTAATTCGTCCTTTCGGTTTTCCACTTCATTCATCCAGTTAATCGTCATTCTAACACCTGCTCTATATGTAATAGTTTTCTCCCTCCCATTTTATACTGTTTGCCTTGTAAAACCAAACAGGAACAACAAGAAAATTCACTTCATCCTACATGTTTTTTCAAATACAAACATATTCTAGAACCAATCCCATCCATTTAAATGGATGAAATCGAACAATTCCCTAGATATTTTTCTGGAATAGCGTTACAATGTAGTTGTCTGACATTTCAAATTTATAAAATGACCCGGAACCGCGGTCAACAAAAGGGGTTGTCTAAAGCGCTTAGTACTTAGGTAGCACGTGTGGTGCACAGTAGACACTGTAGTCTTTGCCTTTGGAATAATGATGAGGGAGTGGTTTCTTGAAACCTTCAACCAATCGTATGCTGAATAGAATCAAGGCTGTATACATGTACATCAATAAGAAAGGTACAGTAACAACTCAAGATCTTGTAGACGAATTTGGCATTACTCCACGCACCATACAAAGAGATCTCAACGTATTGGCCTACAACGACCTGGTCGAAAGCCCAACAAGAGGGCACTGGACCACAACCACAAAAAAAGTAAAAATGACAAGTTGATTATAGAAAAGCGGAGGCGGGTCGGTCTGGCCCGACAAGCATAAGACGAAACCCCCGGAAAGGCGCTCCTTGCCTTTTTGGGGGTTTTGGCTTATGACCTCGAGGGGCAACCCGCCGGAGCTGGACATATAGAAAAGCACAGGGGCTTCGCCCTGAGGCGACAAGCATAAGACAGAACCCCGGGAAGGCGCCCTTTGCCTTTTCGGGCTTTTGGCTTACATCCAGATATACAATCCGATTCTTTATTTGCGACTTTTTGTTGATACGGGCGATAATGGTGGATTGTTTGTAAACCTCCCCATTATTAAAGCAATATGTAAGGCAGAATAGTATCTAATTTCCCGATCGACATATAACGACTTTCTTCGCACTCGCTTTATGAGGATTTTCTCTTCCTTCCCACCAAACTCAGAGCCTGAGAACAACCTTATTTGCGAATTCAAAAGATTTAATTTCGACTTTTCTGAATTTATTTGTGACATTTCAAATTTTATTTACGAATGACTTTTGCCGGGCAAATTCTATTTGCGATTAACCACCCTTATGTACGAAACCGCTCTTTAATCTACCATTCAGCTGCACTAACGTACGATACTCACAACTCCCCTGTCCTCTCCACGCTTCGTGTTCGTGCACAGCCAGTACACACATTCCTTCGCCACTAACTCGCCTGCCGACTTGTTTCTCACTTCACTTTTATCAACTTCTGCGTTCTCATGTATACCAGCATGCATCCACCCCCACGAACAAAAAAAGCGACCCCATCAGGAGCCGCCTTCGTTCATTCCGGTTTATATTCCTTCAGCATCGTCACTTCTTCTTCCGTCAGCTCCCGGTACTCACCGAGCTCGAGGTCCCCGAGTCCAAGTGGTCCCATGGAGATGCGCTTCAAGTAGGTCACTTTCTTCCCGACAGCTTCGAACATCCTTTTCACCTGATGAAATTTGCCTTCTGTGATCACTAGTTCGATTTCGGATTGAGGTGCAGATTCTAGGATTGTCAGTTTGCCGGGCTTGGTTTCATACCCATCATCGAGGGTCACGCCGGCGGCAAATGCCTTCACGTCGGATTCCGTGACCTTGCCCTCAATGCGGGCATAGTAGGTTTTCGGAACGTGCCGTTTCGGTGATAGAAGCTGGTGGGACAGCTGTCCATCGTTTGTAAGAAGCAGCAAGCCCTCTGTGTCTTTATCGAGCCTGCCTACTGGAAATGGTTCAAAGATCTGGTCTTCCATCTGAAGGAGGTCGATGACCGTTTCATCGTTCTGATCCTCCGTAGCGGAAATGACGCCCGGTGGTTTGTGCATGAGGAGATAGATGAACTCCCTGTACTGCACTTCTTCCCCGTGCAGGACGACGGTGTCGGTTTCCGGATTCACATGGCTCTTCCCGTCCTTGACGACTTCCCCGTTCACTTGAAGTCCGCCTTCTTTCAGCAGCTTCTTGACTTCTTTCCTGCTTCCATAGCCCATATTGGCCAGCATTTTATCAATACGCATGATGCGTCACTCTCCTTCTAATTGAAAAGGGGATGAGTGATCATCCCCTTTGTGGTTTATCCGATTCGTAATTTGCTTCGTAAGCGGGTAATGCGATCTCCGAATAGCTTGTCCGCTAACCTGCTTCTCATGCTGATGTAGAAGTACACGAGTCCGCCGACGCCGCCGCAAATGGCGACGATGAAGATCGACTGGAATCCTGAAGCCGGGTTCAGGAATTTCACAAGTAGCCAGTAGATGGCCAGTACGACGACTGCCATGACGATATTGATCGCAGCGATGAATGCCGTCCTCCTGATGATGAGCCTGAACTGATACCGGGCGTATTTCTTGATCACATAGAGATTGATCAGGATCGCCACGATATAGCCGATGGAGGTGGCAAGGACCGCCCCTTCCGTTTCAAACAGTTTGATGAGGGGGATATTGAGGCTTAGCTTCAATAATAACCCCACAAGCAAGCTGAAGATCGTGAACTTCTGCTCATCGATCCCCTGCAGGATTGCCGCCGTGACGGCAAACAGGGAGAATAGGATGGCAACCGGTGCGTATGCCCGCAGTACGGATGTACCGAGTGCATCGCTATGATAGAACATCGTATACGTCGGTTCGGCAAGAAGCGCAATGCCGAGGGCTGCCGGCACGGTCAGGAACAAAAGGATCTGGAAGGTCTGATCGATATTCCGTCTCATCGTCTTCCGGTCACCGCTCGTATAGGACGTGGTGATCAATGGAATCAACGTCATGGAAAACGCCGTCGCGAGCGACACCGGTATGATGACCAATTTATGCGTGTAGAAATTCAAAACGGCGAATGCATGGTCAGAAACCCGGGCATTTCCGATATCTGCCATGGCCGTATTGAACGTGATCTGATCCACAAGCTGGAAGAGTGGGTTCGCCAGTCCAACGAAGATGAACGGGACGGAATACGCAATGATCTCCTTGTACATGGAGCGCAGGGAAACCTGCACCTGGCCTTTGTCTTCGAGCATGAGCTCGTCCAGCTGCGGCTTCCGTTTGAACCAGTACCAGATGAGGACGACCAGGCTTGCGATCCCTCCGATGAAGGCCGCGAATGTGGCGACACTGATGGCCGTCGTCACGGTGCCGTTCATGACATTCAAGACCACATAGATCCCTCCGAGGAGGAAGATGATCCGGACGATCTGTTCGACGACCTGGGAGAGCGCCGTCGGTCCCATGGATTGATACCCCTGAAAGAACCCCCGGATCAAACTCATGAACGGGATGATGATCAGGGCGAAGCTCACAGCCCTGATGACCGTCGTCACCTGAGCGACCGTGATGACCTGGTCATCGCTCTTGATGGTCATCTCGGCAAAGATCGGAGCGAAAGCATACATGATGAGGAAGGAAACGATCCCCGTGATGGTCATGAGGAAAAGGCCCGACTTGAACAACCGCCTACCTACCGCATACTCTTCTATGGCATTATATTTTGATACGAACTTCGACACGGCAAGCGGCACTCCGGCCGTCGCCACCGTCAAGAATATAGTGTAAGGAACATAGCCGTACTGATAAAGGGAGGCCCCTTCTTCATGTCCCCTCAATAAACGGTCGAACGGTATAACATAAAAAAGACCCAAAAACTTGGAAATAAAGGTCCCGAGCGTCAAAATAAACGTTCCGCGAATTAGTTTTGATGACATAGTATCCCTCTCAATTTACCTTGTTGCACTTATTCTCAAAAAAGAGACTTGGAATAAACACTCTGAAATTTACACACTATGAGTAGTTTACTACTGTATGAAACGAATGACAATTTTTTTCGGATGGTTGTTTTTCAAAACAAGCCCATTTAAAATAAAGAGAACCTTAATGGGTCTTTTTCCATTCAAACAAACAATCTTATCAGAATAGAAGTTGGTGTAATCAATGAAAAAAACATATGATGTCATCGTCATCGGAGGGGGTCCCTCCGGTCTCATGGCAAGCATTGCCGCTGCCGAGAAGGGTTCCCGTGTCCTCCTGATCGATAAGGGGACGAAGCTCGGCCGTAAGCTCGCCATTTCAGGCGGCGGACGATGCAACGTAACGAACCGCTTACCTGTGGACGAAATCATCAAGCATATCCCGGGGAACGGCCGATTCCTCTACAGTGCGTTCTCCGAATTCAGCAATGAAGATATCATTTCCTTTTTCGAGAATCTCGGGATCGCCCTCAAGGAGGAGGATCACGGCCGGATGTTTCCTGTGTCCAACCGGGCGATGGATGTCGTCGAAGCCCTCCTCGATCAGATGAAAAGGCTCGACGTCCAGATCCGTACAAGTACGACCGTGGATGAGATCCTGTATGAAGACGGCGCAACCGTCGGCGTAAGACTGAAGGATGGGGATGAACTCGGCGCTGCTGCCGTTGTCGTGGCCGTTGGCGGTAAATCCGTTCCCCATACCGGATCCACCGGGGACGGTTACCCGTGGGCAGAGAAAGCAGGGCATACCGTCACCGACCTCTTCCCGACGGAAGTCCCCCTCACATCCGATGAGACGTTCGTCAAGCGCAAGGAGCTCCAGGGACTCTCCCTCCGCTCCGTGGCGCTCAGCGTGATGAACCCCAAAGGGAAAAAGATCATCACCCACCGCATGGATATGATCTTCACCCATCTCGGCATCTCGGGTCCGGCCGTCCTCCGGTGCAGTCAGTATGTGGTCAAGGCCATGAAGAAATGGAACCTCACCCATGTCACGATGGAAGTGGATTCCTTCCCCGATGAGCACGATGAACAGCTGTTCCAGCGCCTCCACAAGCAGGTGAAGACCGATGGGAAAAAGTCGGCCAAAAACCTGTTCAAGGGCCTCGTGCCAGAGCGCTACCTTCATTTTCTATTGGAGAAGTCCGGGATCGACCTCGATGAGAAGGGTGATCACCTCGCAGTCGATCACCTCCGCCAATTCGCCCGGTTGCTGAAGCACTTCACATTCACCGTGAACGGGACCCTATCCATCGATAAGGCCTTCGTCACAGGCGGTGGGGTGTCCATCAAGGAGATCGAACCAAAGACGATGGCATCCAAAAAAATGAACGGACTCTTCTTCTGTGGAGAGGTGCTTGATATTCACGGCTATACCGGCGGATATAATATCACCTCCGCGCTCGTCACCGGTCGTCTAGCAGGGTCCAATGCAGCCCTTGCGCAGTCCTAAATGAGCTGCATAGCGGTGGGGACAAAACGAAAAAAGGTGACATGTAGTGACGAACACGATCAGTCTAGGTTCTGTATGCCGCTCATGATTTCCGTGCAAGACTTCACTTCCCGCGGGTAGCCCGTGAGCCTCCTTGGCAGTCCGTCTCACATCAGCTACTCTTTCCGCAGGAGTCTTCGTCTCGCATTCCAATCAACCGCTAGAAACAATGAAATATAGATGAGCATGAATGAATACAATAACCCGAATTTATTTGCCTTTCCGCAAGCAAGTAAATTCGGGTTTTACTATGATTGAAACACCTTTGTCCCAGCTTCTTCTGTTTTATTTCTTATAGATCACCATGGCAGAAAAGCAGTAGATCTGTTCTTCGTCATCTTCAGGCAGGGCGGCTACATGGTACTTGATATCCACGATCTTTTTCTCATCCAGCTCCTTCAAAAAACCGTTCATATCCTGCTCCAGATCCTTTTCATGCTCATAATCGAACACTTTCACCTGTATCACGTTCACCACTCCCGTTTTTGCTACCAGTATGGACATTTTTCTTATTATTCAAACAAATAAACCTAAAAAAGAGGACGCCCGTAATGGACGTCCTCTCATCAGCTTATTTTTTTGGTTCTGTACTCCCTGACCAGTCCAGCATGCCGCCTTCCATGTTGACGACCTTGTAACCCTGGTCTTGAAGGTAGTGAGCTACATTTCCGCTTCGGTTACCGGAACGGCAGATCAGGAAATATTCTTTGTCTGTATCGAAATGATCGAGTGAATCGGGGATATCGCCCATCTTGATGTGACGTGCGCCAGGAATCATGCCCTCGGCCACTTCTTCATCTTCTCGTACGTCGACGAGTTCGAGCGTTTCTCCGTTTTCGAGTTTCTTTTGAAGTTCATCTGTTGTAATGGTTTTGATTTCCTGCATCATCATCTTCCTTTCACGGTTCGTACCATGATTATAGCAAAGGTGCTGCCGGAAACAAACTAGTTCGCCACGATGTTGACGAGCTTACCTGGTACGGCGATGACTTTACGGACCGTTTTCCCTTCGATCTGGGCTTTGATTTCTTCATGGTCCTTCGCCAGCTGTTCAAGGTCTTCCTTGTTCATGTCTGTCGGGATCATCACTTTTGCACGGACCTTTCCGTTCACTTGAAGGACGATTTCCACTTCGTTGTCGATGAGTTTCGACTCATCGAATGTCGGCCACGCTTCATATGAAATGGTCCCTTCATGTCCGAGCTTGCTCCAAAGCTCTTCTGCCATATGAGGGGCGATCGGAGACAAGAGTTTAATGAAGCCTTCGACATATTCCTTTGGAAGTTCATCGGCTTTGTATGCATCGTTGATGAAGACCATGAGCTGGGAGATTCCCGTGTTGAAGCGGAGTCCTTCATAATCCTCGGTCACCTTTTTGACGGTTTGATGATAGGTTTTATCGAGTTTTTCATTCGGACGGTCCGTTACCTTTCCGCTGAGCTGCCCGTCTTCTTCCACAAGGAGGCGCCATACACGGTCAAGGAATCGTCTCGCTCCGTCAAGACCGTTTGTGCTCCATGCTACAGACGCTTCAAGCGGCCCCATGAACATTTCGTACAAACGGAGTGTGTCTGCCCCGTGTGACTCGACGATTTGATCCGGGTTGACGACGTTGCCTTTGGATTTACTCATTTTCTCATTGTTTTCACCAAGGATCATTCCCTGGTTAAACAGCTTCTGGAACGGCTCCTTCGTCGGTACCACACCGATATCGTAAAGGAATTTATGCCAGAATCGTGCGTATAGAAGGTGAAGGACGGCATGCTCGGCGCCTCCGATATACGTATCAACCGGAAGCCATTCCTTCATCTTCTCGGCATCTGCAAGGGCTTCTTTGTTGTGCGGATCGATGTAGCGGAGGAAGTACCAGCAGCTTCCCCCCCATTGTGGCATCGTGTTCGTTTCACGACGGCCCTTCTTACCTGTTTCGGGATCGGTGACGTTCACCCAGTCGCTGATGTTGGCAAGTGGGGATTCACCTGTGCCTGAAGGCTTGATTTCCGTCGTCTTCGGAAGGATCAACGGCAACTCGCTTTCAGGTACTCCTGTGGCCGTGCCATCTTCCCAGTGGATGATTGGAATCGGTTCACCCCAATAACGTTGACGGCTGAACAGCCAGTCACGGAGGCGATAGGTCACTTTTTTCGTACCGATACTCTTCTCTTCAAGCCACGCAATCGCCTTTGTGATGGCCTCTTCTTTCCCTAATCCATCGAGGAAGTCGGAGTTGACGTGATCCCCATCTCCTGTGTAGGCTTCCTTGTCGATATCTCCGCCTGAAACCACTTCGATGATGGGAAGATCGAATTCTTTTGCGAACTCATAATCCCGTTCATCATGTGCAGGTACCGCCATGATGGCTCCTGAACCGTAGCTCATGAGAACATAGTCGGCAATCCAGATCGGCATTTGTTTGCCATTCGCCGGATTGATGGCGTAGGCACCGGTGAATACACCCGTTTTTTCTTTGGCAAGATCCGTACGCTCAAGATCGCTCTTTGCTTTCACTTTGTCGAGATACGCTTCTACCTTCTCTTTTTGCTCCCCTGTTGTGATCTTTTCTACAAGGGGATGCTCCGGTGCAAGGACCGCGTAGGTTGCGCCGAAGATCGTATCGGGACGGGTGGTGAATACGTCGAATGATTCATCGTGGCCATCGATGTTGAAGACAACCTCCGCGCCTTCTGAACGTCCGATCCAGTTGCGCTGCATATCCTTGATGCTCTCCGGCCAGTCCACATCATTCAGGTCTTCGAGAAGACGATCGGCATAGGCTGTGATTTTAAGGATCCACTGTCTCATCGGACGGCGCTCGACCGGGTGGCCGCCACGTTCGCTCTTCCCGTCGATGACCTCTTCATTGGCAAGGACCGTACCGAGAGCAGGGCACCAGTTGACAGCTACTTCGTCCACGTATGCCAAACCTTTTTCATACAGCTTAAGGAAGATCCATTGCGTCCATTTATAGTAATCCGGATCCGTTGTATTCACTTCGCGGTCCCAGTCATAAGAGAACCCGAGGGATTTGATCTGTCTGCGGAAGTTGTTGATGTTCTGCTCCGTGAAGATGGCAGGATCATTCCCCGTATCCAGTGCATATTGTTCAGCCGGTAGGCCGAATGCGTCCCAGCCCATCGGGTGGAGGACATTGTAGCCCTGCATGCGCTTCATCCTTGAGAGGATGTCCGTCGCCGTGAAGCCCTCCGGATGTCCTACATGAAGCCCGGCTCCAGAAGGATATGGGAACATATCAAGGGCATAGAACTTTTTCTTCCCAGGGTCTTCCGTCGTTTTGAATGTCTTGTTTTCTTCCCAGTGTTTCTGCCATTTCGTCTCGACTTGCTTATGATTAAAACTCATCGTGAGACCTCCTTAGTGGTTTTACTTTCTTCGATAGCTGGAGATCGGGGCCATTGCCTTGAAATACAAAAAACTCCCGCCCCAAATAAGATATTTGGGACGAGAGTTTGGTTTATACTCCCGCGGTACCACCCACATTAGTGTACGCGCACTCAGCTTCATTCAACCATAACGCGGCAAACGGCAGATCCTACTCCATTCAGATCTGCGACTCAACAGGCGAGTTCATGAGGTCTTCCGATTGACTTTCACCAGCCGTCAACTCTCTGCTCCGGGACTCATCATTACTACTCCTGATCAACGTCTCATATAGTACTATCATATATATGGTCTATTTTAGTCAATTGTATACCTTCACGCAAGCCCTTTTTATTCTTGGGGTCCAAATAACAGGAAAAGCGGCGTTCACCTGTCACACCGGGGGAACGCCGCTTTCGATCTTCTATTGGACGGTGTAGCCCCCATCGAGTACGACCGATTGACCGGTCACGCCCTTCGCCGCATCACTGCAGAGGAATAGGGTGTAATCCGCAATTTCCTTCACATCGAGAAGGCGCTTCTGAGGAACAAGGGGGTAAATCACTTCTTCTACGACCTTATCGATCTCCACTCCCCTAGTGGAGGCAAGGTCTGCGAGCTGATTCCGGACGAGGGGGGTATCGACATACCCCGGGCATACGGAGTTGACCGTGATCCCCTGGTCTGCCGTTTCAAGTGCGGCAACCTTCGTCAACCCGATGACGCCGTGCTTCGCCGAATTATACGCAGCCTTGCCGGAAAAACCGATGAGGCCATTGATGGAAGCCATATTGATGATCCGTCCCCACCGCTGATCCCTCATATGGGGCAATACCGCCTTGATGGCCATGAAGGGTGCGGTGAGCATCACTTTGATGAGCAGTTCAAACTTTTCGGTGGGGAATTCGTCGATATGGGCGACGTGCTGAAGCCCTGCATTATTGATCAGCACATCGACCCGACCGTATGCCTCCACCGTCCTGTTTACTGCTCCGCGGATATCCTCTTCGGACGTCACGTCGCATTTAATGCCTTTGGCCTCGAAGCCCTCTTTACGGAGGGAGCTTGCAGCTTCTTCCACTTTCTTTTCATCAAGATCGGTCAGGACGACCTTCGCTCCCTTGACCGCGAACTCCCTGCCGATCTCATACCCGATGCCTTGCGCAGCTCCTGTGATGAATACGATTTTATTTTCTACCATGATGGAACTCCTTTCTTAAATACCTAATCCAAGTGAGAATAGGATGATGGCAATGACCACCCCTATCGCTGGCACGATGACCGTCAATGCCCCTACAGCCCCATAGGCCGCTTCATGGGTTTCATTACAGATCGAACGGATCGTCGTGACGACATAGCCATTATGCGGCAGGGAATCCAATGCCCCGGACGAAATCGATACGACCCTGTGCAGTGCTTCCGGATTCACACCCATATCCATGTAGTGAGGCGCGAGCAGTGGCAGCGCGATTGCCTGACCACCCGAGGATGATCCCGTCATACCGGCAATGACACTGACCGCTATCGCTCCCCCAATCAATGGAGACCCTGGGATGTTCGTCATAGCTGTAACAGCCGTTTCAAACGCAGGAACCGCTTTGGCCACACCGCCGAAACCGACGACTGCTGCCGTGTTTCCGATGGCGATCAGTGCACCGACCGTTCCTTCAGATACCGCTCCCCAGAAGCCTTTGAAATACTTCCTGTTCAGAAGATACGTCGTGATGACACCGCCAAGTAGGGCGATGATGAGCGCCGATTGCTTCAAAGAATCATGGAAAGCAAAGGATAATCCAAGGACGACGAGGAGCGGGATCAGACCCATGATCGGATTCGGAAGCGGACGCCCTTCATCGATGATTGGATCTTCTTTTCTCGCTTCAAAACGCTCCCCTTTGGCCAGTGCTTTCTTGATCATGCGTTTCAACCACCAGTAGCCGAACGAGGCCATGAAGACCGCGACGATGATGCTGACTTCCCATCCGGCATAAGGTGTGGTTCCAAGATATTCAATCGGGATCCAGTTCTGGATCTCCGGAGATCCGGCAGACGTCATCGTGAAGGTGACGGACCCGAGGGCCAGGGCAGCCGGGATGAAGCGCCTTGGAAGATCCGCCTGCTTGAATAGGCTCAGTGCCATAGGATAGACAGAAAAGGCGACGACGAACAGGCTGACTCCGCCATACGTCAAGATGGCACAGGATGCCACGACGGCAAGTACTGCATATTTCATTCCCATTTTCTCGACAACGAAGCGGGATACGCTGTCTGCTGCACCACTGTCCTCCATCACCTTACCAAATACGGAACCGAGCAGGAACATGAGATACCAAGCCGCTACAAATCCCGTGAACCCACCCATATAGTTCGTTACGAGATCCGCTTCCCCTTCTGCAGCCAGCTGCGGGAAAAGAGGCATGCCGCTGAGGATTGCCACAAACAGTGCTGCTACCGGACCGACAACCAGGATATTCATGCCTTTCATCGTTAAATAGATTAATAGTAAAAGTCCTCCAATAAGGCCGATCATACTTAACATTCTTGCTCCCCCTTTGTTTTTGTAATCGTTTACATCTTTTAGCACCCACCAATCGGGTTTTGTTCCCTTTCACATAATGTACTTGCAAGGTTCGTGCCAAGTTTTTAACTATTCGGAAAATTAATTGGAGTCTTCTCTATTACGCGGTTCATTTTCCCATTCTGTCACGTTTTAGACTTATTTTAAAAAACTCTAACATACGGATTCTTTTTGTCTATCGGTCTTTCCCTCTTCATCTGAAAAAAATCTGTCCGGTATTCCGGACAGATTCTCCCTCCTGCTTTTTCGGCACGCACAAACCTGCCACTTTCATCCTATTTCCGGAAATCCGGACAACAGTCCGATATTCCGGACACCACCTTCATTGGAGGTGATATTTGTTCAATTTTTCATACAGGCTTGATTTCCCCAACCCCAATACACGGGCAGCTTTCCGTTTATCAGGATGAGTTCGGATCGTTTCTTCCAATATGGCACGTTCTGTTTCTTCCATCATTTCCTTTAATGATTTCGACCCTGGTTTGTACACATTCCCCACCTTCAAATAAGAAGGAAGGGCATTGACTTTGATTTCGGTGCCAGAGGTGAGATAGGTAGCGGCATGGATCACATTTTCCAGTTCCCGCAGGTTCCCCGGCCAGCTGTGGGATTTGAATATTTCCAGTACATCCCCTTCGAATCCACTGATCCGCTTCCCAGAGGATTTGATTGATTTCTCAAGAAAGAAGGAGGCAAGTCTTGAAAGATCCCCCTTACGCTCTTTAAGGGAGGGGATATGAAAAGGGATCACATTGATCCGGTAATACAAGTCGCTGCGGAATCGCTTTTCTTCCATAAGCGTTTCAAGGGGTCGGTTCGTGGCGGCTATGATCCGGACGTCCACATGCTGGATCTTTGTGGAACCGACTGCCTCCACCTCCCCTTCCTGAAGGGCACGGAGCAATTTCGCCTGCATATTCAAAGGCATGTCCCCAATTTCATCGAGGAAGAGGGTCCCCTTGTGGGCAAGCTGGAATTTCCCCTTCTTCCCTCCCTTTTTCGCTCCTGTGAATGCCCCTTCTTCATATCCGAACAGTTCTGATTCCAGAAGATGCTCCGGTATGGCTGCACAGTTGACTTTGATGAAAGGCTGTGAGCTCCGTTCACTGAGCTGATGGATACTGTGGGCAAAGAGCTCTTTACCCGTCCCGCTCTCTCCCCTGATCAAAATGGAAATATCGCTTGGAGCAATCATTTGGACTTTTTCTTTCAGCTCGAGCATCACTTCTGAATCACCGATGATGTCGTTCAGGGTATAGCGCACCCCGCTATTGATATCGTGGATATAGCTCTGGATCTTTGACATCATGTTCTTCACATGGGAACTCATCTGCATCCACTCACTCGTATCCCTGAATATGACCGATCCGAAAGCCCCGATCACCTGACCATCCACCACGATGGGGATCCGGTTGGCGATCATATAGTTCCCCCTGATATATTGAAGGTCGGCCACCTCTTCTTTGCCGCTGGCCGCTACGATATGCATGCGTGTGTTTTCAATGATTTCCGTGACATGACTTCCTACGGCCCTTTCCCTTTCCACCTCGAGGAAACGGCAGTAGCTGTCGTTCATATAGATGATCGTCCCTCCCTCATCCACGACAACAAGCCACTCAAACGCATTCTCGAGAATGATTTCGATCATCTCAACCGATACCGACTTCAACAATGAACTCATCGACCTTCCTCCAAACCCGAAATTTTCAGATAACTATATCCTAGCATACCATTTACTGCGCCCACGGAAAATATTCCACACCACTTTTTGGAAAACGGTTTAAAGGCTTGATACGGAGGGAATCTCCTTAACAACGAATGGAGGAATGAAGGATGGAAATCGCCGAACTAAAGATCTTGTATTTTGAGGATGATGGGATCATCCCCAATAACCCGAATCTTCCGGTGTTATTATACAGAGATGCCTTATCAGGAGAAACGGACAGCCCCGAATCGGTGTTCGAACGGAATGAATGGTGCAACAGCTGGAGGAACGGAATATTTGATTACCACCATTTCCACAGCAATACCCATGAAGTGTTGGGGGTCATCGACGGGGAAGCCGAGGTCTTGGTGGGGGGCGAGTTCGGGGAAACAGTACGCTTCCAGAAAGGTGACGTCCTCATCCTGCCTGCAGGCACCGGACATAAACGGATTTCGGCGAGTGATGATTTCAAGGTTGCAGGCGCCTATCCTGACGGAAGGGACTACAACACAAAAAAAGGAGGGACGGATGACAGGACGAGCTCGCGCCTGGACATCATCTCGGTCCCCCTCCCATCGCACGACCCCGTTTTCGGGGGTTCCGGCCCACTGATCCGTCACTGGCGGATTCCACGCAATCCATCCCTATAAAAAAGAGGTTGCCTTTTTTCGGCGCCCATGTTATTCTTATCTAGCGATGAGCTGAATTGTGTAAGTCGGTAATCGCGTCCTTGTGACAACAGACGATGTGGCGTCTGGATTATCCGCCTCAATTTTTTGCAAGTGGGCTTCCGTAGGATACGGGAGCCCTTTTAATTTGTTTTGAAACCAAAAGCGTACGATGCATGCATCGTACGCTTTTTTTTTAATGGACTGAAATGGTTACCGGTTCTTTTCTCTTCAATGGACGATCATAGATGCTGGATAAGATCATGGCCGCGATATAAAAGGCGATCAGGATGACAAATAAGATCTGCATACTGAACATATCGACCATCAATCCGCCGATAAGGGGACCGATCATCCGGCCGCCTGTCGCCGTGCTGTTGACGATACCCTGATAAAACCCTTCCCGCCCTTTAGGCGCAAGGGAATTGGCGATGGTCGGAACGGCCGGCCAGATGAGCATCTCCCCGACGGTCAGGATGATCATTGCCGCCACGAACCACATGAATTGATCGGCAAAAGCCGCAACGGCGAATGAGAGCATGAAGATGACCGTCCCGATCATGATCTGGATCTTCAAATTATGCTCGAACCGCTTGATGACCCTGGACAACAAGGGTTGAGCAAGGACGATCAGCGCCCCGTTAATAGTCCACAGGAAGCTGTACTGCTTAAGGGAAATGTTGATTTCCTGGGTATAGCTTGCGATCGTGGACTGCCACTGCACATATCCGACCCAACATAAGAGATACGCTCCACAAATAAGCATCAATGCCGTCAGTTTCGAACGGTCACGAATCGGCCTTGATTCCTGAATGACCGACGTATGTCCTGAAACCTGGGCGGAGATCTTCTTATAGCCGAACAGGGCGATCAGGAAGAATACGATATACATCAAGAAATTCGCGAGGAAGATATAATTGAATGAGAACGATGCAACCAGGCCGCCGAGTGACGCCCCGACGGCGACCCCGATGTTCTGGGCCACGTAAACGGCATTGAACGCTTTCCTTCCCCCGGCCGGCCATACGGACCCTGCCATGGCATACATGGACGGGAACACGATCCCCGATCCGAAGCCTACGATGGTCAGGAACACGACATAATGAGGCCATCCGTGCCAGAGATTCATTCCTCCAAGTGCTGTAAGCGTGATGAGGATCCCCAAAAGGATGGACCTGTACCCGCCCATTTTATCAAAAAGAAACCCACCGATCAGATTCCCGGCAACGCTCGCCCCTGCATTGAGCATGAGAACGATGCCGGCCATGGATAATGTCTTCCCAAGGTGATCATGTAGGTAGATGGTATTCAAAGGCCATAAGAAGGAAGAACCGGTAACGTTCACCATCATTCCGATGATGAGGAGCCATAAAGATTTTGGCATTTTTTCCTCTTCCTTTCTAACACAATTTCAATTCCCTAGAGGATTTTACTCCTTTTCATTGAAAGGGGCAAGAACTATTTACCGGCTTCAAACCTGTTATGTAATGCTGCTTCGATGCGGTGATTCAAGCGCTTGAACAAAAAATGCCAGCCCTGGAATCCAGGGCTGGCCCGTGTTGCTATCTGTCATTATGATGGTTGCTCCGAACAGGTTGACTCCTGTGCTCATTCTGCTTTTTCACGGTTTCAACAGGATTGTACTCTTTCCCGAACTCGGTATCGATCGGTTTATTCCGTCCACTCTGTTCCGGGTTGTGTTGATCGGATCGCTTCTTCAATGAAGGGTCCCCCCTACCGTCGAAGGATCATGCTCAAGGAGGATCATTTCATTCTGAAGATGCTGCACCTGAAGCCGCATCCTGTGAAGCTGTTCACGCTGCTGGGCATTGGCGCTTTGTGACAGCTGTGCAAGGTCATTGACCGATTCCTCGATCTTTAGCATGGCCTGCGTATAATCACTGTCACTGTAATGTTCCTGTCCGAGACCGGCCTGGTACTGCTTCTGACCTTCGCGGATGGCGTCTTCACACTTCTGGATACACTCGTCGATTGATTGCCTCGTTGCCATCTGAACATCCCCCTGCCTATTTAGTGCTTTCGGGAAGTACTTCCCATCCCTTAGTGTGAGCCTGCTCACCCATTTCAAAAGTGGTAAACTTCGCCTTTTGGTTCCCCGAGGATTCATTCTCCCCCTCTTTCATGTTAAAATCTCTATGATGAACCACAGAAATCGACGAATCAGGAGGTGTTTGCCATCGAGACAAACCCATTTCCATATGCAGCAGACCAAAAACGCTACCACACCTGGAATTATCATCTGCGCGGACACTTCGGCCATAAAGTGTTCAAAGTAGCACTGGATGGAGGATTCGACTGTCCGAACCGTGACGGTACGGCCGCATTTGGTGGATGCACCTTTTGCAGCGCGGCAGGTTCTGGAGACTTTGCAGGCAACAGGGCCGAATCATTAGAAAAACAATTCCATGATATCAAGGATAAAATGCATAAAAAATGGAAGGACGGCAAATACCTTGCCTATTTCCAAGCTTTCACCAATACCCACGCCCCCGTCGAGGTACTACGGGAACGCTATGAATCCGTGCTGAAGCAGGACGGGGTCATCGGCCTGTCCATCGCCACACGCCCGGATTGTCTTCCAGATGACGTGGTGGAGTATCTGGCTGAATTGAACGAAAGAACGTATCTATGGGTGGAGCTCGGGCTTCAGACGGTCCATGAAAAGACGGCAGGCCTAATCAATCGTGCCCATGATTATGAATGCTACAAAGAAGGTGTCAGGAAGTTAAGGAAGCACGGAATCCGGGTTTGTTCCCATATCATCAACGGCCTTCCACTGGAAACAGACGAGATGATGCTTAAGACCGCTGCCGAAGTGGCAAAACTCGATGTACAGGGAATCAAAATCCATCTTCTGCATCTTCTGAAAGGTACACCGATGGTGAAACAATACGAAAAAGGACTTCTTGAGTTCCTTGATTTTGATCGATACATACAATTGGTTTGTGATCAGCTCGAGATCATCCCTCCCGAAATGGTGGTGCACAGGATCACCGGAGATGGTCCCATCGATCTTATGGTGGGCCCGATGTGGAGCGTGAATAAATGGAGCGTGCTGAACGCCATTGATGATGAAATGAAGCGCCGCGAAAGTTGGCAGGGAAAATATTACAAAGTGGATGTGACAACATGAAATTAGACAGAATTCTACCATTTGCAAGGCAGCTTCTTGAGCGTGCCGTAAGCCCCGGGGATGTCGTGATCGACGCTACGCTAGGGAATGGGCACGATACGCTGTTCCTCGCCAGGCTCGTAGGAGAAAATGGCAGGGTCTACGGCTTTGACATCCAGGAAGAAGCCATCGAGAATACGAAAGAGCAACTTGATACCCACGAATTGGCGCCTCGGGTCACCCTGTTCCATCAGGGCCATGAGACCGTGATGAATGTGATCCCCCCCGTCCATCACGGGAAAGTGACAGGGGCCATCTTCAATCTCGGCTACCTGCCGGGGGGAGATAAGGAGATCGTAACCCGTCCGAAGACGACGATCCTCGCCCTCAATCAGATCCTTGAAATGATGGCGCCTGAAGGAATCCTCGTCCTTGTGATCTATCACGGACACCCGGAAGGCGCGGTGGAGAGGGATTATATCCTCCGCTATGTGGAGAAGCTCGACCAGAATTATGTCCACGTCCTCCGCTATCAGTTCATGAATCAGCTCAACCACCCGCCATTCATCGTGGCACTGGAAAAAAGATAATCAAAAGGGACGGCCCGCTGGCCGTCCCTTTTTGTTATGCGTCCATCAGTGCATTGGCAATCAATTCGAATGATTTCAGCTTATCGTTGAAATCATACGTGATGCTCACGAGCATGACTTCGTCTGTTTGATACTGCTCGCTCAAGGCGAGGATCTTATTTTTCACGGTTTCGGGGCTTCCGACAACCATCCGCTTCCGATTCTCCTTGATCCGTAGAAGTTCGAACGGACTGTAGTGGTACTGGGCCGCTTTCTCGGGGCTCGGTGTTCCGTTCGAGCGCATCCCCTGTTCGATCATGAGGATAGAAAGATCGATGCTCGAGGCGATCCTTTCAGCTTCTTCATCCGTTTCGCCACAGATTGCAAAGACAGCGACAATATTCTTTGGCTGATCAAGATAAGGGCTTGGCACGAAGTTGTTGCGGTAAGCCGCGGTGTATTGCGGACCGCCCTCGCCATTGATGAACTGGGCGAATGTGTACGGTAGTCCTTTTTGAGCGGCCAACATGGCGCTCGATGGACTCGATCCGAGCAGCCACACTTCAGGCATCGTAGCGATCTGCGGAGCAGCCGTCAGTCCCTGGTATGGGTGGGATGCCGGCAGGTTATCCGTCATATATCCGAGAAGATCGTCGATTTGCTCAGGATAGCGGTCGACGTCCCTCGGTTTCCCGTCGTGTAGGGCCATCGTGGCCATGGGCATCCCGCCAGGAGCCCTTCCAAGACCGAGGTCGATCCGTTCAGGGTTCAGACCCTCGAGCAATCGGAAGTTTTCGGCCACTTTGTACGAGCTGTAGTGGGGGAGCATCACTCCGCCTGAGCCTACCTTGATCCTCTCTGTATTCTGTGCAAGATGGGCGATCAATACTTCCGGTGAAGAACCGGCAAGGCTGGTGGAATCATGGTGTTCAGACACCCAGAAACGCTCATAGCCCAATCGATCGGCATGCTGTGCGAGTTTTACTGTATTTTGAAGAGCCTCTTGTGGGCTCATTCCTTCTGCGATCGGTGATTGATCGAGAATGCTTAATTTAATGGCCAATACTTACATCTCCTTTGTGTGATGTGAGTATTATTATCAATTCCATAGTGAAAAATGTCCACTAACATGCTTAAAGGGTGACCGCCGGTCGGCGATCACCCTTCAAGATTAATGTTTAGATACTTCGATGCGCCCTACGGACTTGTCTTTACTTTGACCCGTCACTTTGACTTTCAGGCCATATTCAGGAACATTTCGTCCCGCATCCGGCATCCTTGTATTCGAGTAGTCTTTCCTGTCATAGAACTCAGGATTTTTCTTCGTATCCTTATCGGTAAGCGTCAACCCGAGAAGGTCGCGGTAATCAATGAACATCTTTTTCGAATTATCCATGCTGAATGCAGCGTCATGGATCTGATAGCGGGTGGAAGCAACGGAACCATCACTCCATCTAATCGGTATTTGATCCGCATCGACCACTCCAAGGTATCCATCACCAGGGTGGATGCCCGTCCAGTTGTCGTCGTACGATTCATCTGCGTACCAGATCACAAGGCCCGGATCATATGACATGAGGCTGTCACCACGTTTGATATGAGCCAGTCCTTTATCGACTCCCTGGTGGTTTCTCCACTCAAGAAGATAGTAATGTTCTGATTTTTTAACTCCCGTATCCTGCGCAAATCCATCAAGCTTCACTTTCGGTTTGCCCTCAGCATCATCGAAGAATACTTGTTTCCCATCTGCCGTCACCTTGATATCGTCTACATAAAGACCAGGATAAACGGCTGCTACATCCGTCCAGTAGTTGATTTTCACTTGGACTTTTTTCCCTTTATACGCACTCAGGTCAAACTTGGCATCGATCCAGCCGTCGGATTTTCCGGTGATCCCGTTGCCAGGGTTTTGGCTATTCGGGTCTGCATCCGTTGTGATATTACCCGGGATGGTTGTCCACTGTTTCCCGTCCTCGCTTACTTGAACAGATCCGTAATCCCAATCCTGCTCGATATCATACCAAGCTTTGAAGGAGAATTCTGCACTTGAGGCAGATGACAGATTCACATCGACGACCGCGGAATTATCAAGCTCGTTTCCACTGCCGCTGAAGTAGCTGTATTTTCCGCTGAACGGCTTGTTGACCGGTGTTTCTTTATCCGGCAACGTGATCTTCAATGCATCTGCATTTGTACCCTTCGTATTGGCCTGGTCAAGATAGAATTCTGCACCTTTTTTGTTCAGCTCATCGAGGCTGACCTCATCGTACTTCAGCCAGTTGCCACCATGGGCAGCCTGGAGGAATTCCTTGGACCATGCACTGAATCCGGTCGGTTCTGTGCCAGGTACCTTCCCTGCCCAGCTTCCACTTGCCATGATCGACCAGTAAGCTACTGCTTCACCTGTTCCTGTATACTGGGTATCATATTCATCCGGAAGTCCGAGGTCATGTCCGTACTCATGGGCGAACACCCCTGCAGCTCCGTCTGCCGGCTGGATCGTATAGTCATACGCAGCCATGTTGCCTTCCCAGTATGGAACGTCCGTTTCCGTTCCTTTGATCGGGAATACGCTGCCAAGGTTCCAACGGTGGGACCAGATGGCATCTTCTCCAAGGCTTCCGCCGCCCGCTTCTTCACCGACAGCAGAGTGAACGACCATGAGGTGATCGACAATGCCGTCCGGCTCGCGGGTATTCCCGTTTCCATTCAGATCATAGCGGTCTTCCTGATCGAACTCACTAAGATCTACATCGGGATCTGCCGCAACAGCTTCAAGTGCTTCCTTGACGAGTTCCCTCGGCCTTGCGTCACTGCCATTCGCTCCGTTGCCGCCGTAGTAGGCTGCCGGATGCTTGGCCATATACCATTTCGTGACTTCCCCATCGACCGTATAGGCACCGTTCGTTTGTTGTTCGTAGAATTGCTTCATGGAGACCAGCTTCTCCCCATTGGGACCTTTGTATCCTCTATTACCGAATACCATGTCTTCATAGTGCTTTTGCACATAATCGTCATAGTACATGTCGGTTTCATCTTCCTGGATCGAATTGTGAGGAAAATCAGGGAATTCCATCAGGACGACAAGGACCTTGTCCTCCCTGACATCCCCGTCATAGTATTCTTCCTTTACAGGGTCCAGGTTACGATGTTTCTTTTTGTTATTGTTACCCTTTCCCTTCTTTTTGTTCTGGGTGATTTTCTTCTCGAGCTTCTCTTTCTCTTCCTTCAGCTCTCCATCATCTTCAAGCTCCTTCAAGCCATCGGATTTTTCATTCAGGAACTTCTGCAATCCTTTTTCAGCTTCAGAAGCGGAAGCATTCTTTGAAATATCCCCTTTTTCCTTGAGCATCTCGATCAACTTCTCTTCATTGGCGATGGCAAGGTCAAACGGTCCTTCCCCGTGGTTATGTACCTTCTTCGACACCGGGTCCTTCAGGACGTTCACCGGAGTGGCGTCATGAGCGGATGCAGGTACGGCAAATAAACCGGCACTGAGCGCTGCGGCCATGGCAACAGACATGATCTTTCTAGACTTCAATTTCCATTCCCCCTAAAGTTTCTAGTAAATACTTTCTCTACCAAATATACTCCTTTATTCTGAAAAGTAAATATTTTCAGAATTAAAACAGTTCTATCGTCCCAGCACCCACTTTCTTACCTGTAACCAACTAACCTTTTTTATTCCATTTTTTTCATAAAATCAAAAAGAAAACCTCGAGCGATGTCGAGGTTTTAGGATTTAAGATGTTTTTTTCCGGCTTCTCCATTTCCGATACATTTTACCATTGAAATAGAAGAATTTCGTGATCCAGCCAGATTCATTGATGAATTCTTTTGAAAAGTGATGAACGTCCCGCTGCTTCCTTGCTTTATCATCTGACAGATAGACGCCGATCAGCCCTTTGTTGATCAATCGGTGGAAATGGGCGTGTGGGAGTCCTTCCGTATGCTCATCCGCTTTACGGAGGAAGTGAAGGAGCCGTTCCTTCATGTGCTCTTCATTTTCATAATAGAAGCAGAAGTTAAGGTCTCCCCCTTCCCTATCTTCTTCCTGATCGATGAAATAATCGAGTAGAATATGTAGTCCCTGTATATAAGGGAAGTAGCCGCTCTTGATTTTATCCGTATAGGACGGATGGAAATCGGCCCGATTTGCATACGAGACGAGGCAGAAGATCCCGAGGGTCGATCCGGAGCACGCCGAGAATTCATACCAGTCCATGTCGGGAAGGTTCTCCCTGTGGGATTCGAACCAGCCCTGCAGCCGTTCGACGCGCTCCTCCTGTTTCACATGCTTATGTATCTGCAGATCGCAGTAGTAATCACAAAGCTGAGCGAGCTCGGCTTTGATCGCTTCATAATTCCGGAGACCCTTGAGGACACCCTGGCACGTCCTGACCAGTGCTTCGAGGTATCCGCCATCATCCTGGTCTTCCCTGAGGGCATAGTAGTTCACGGGTTCTGCACCGACATCAAGGGAATCCCTCATGGACTGGTGAAGGAGGGCAAAATCATCCGGATCTAGGGAGACGCTCCGATCACACAGATTGTCGAGGTAATCGCTGATCGTTTGATAGGCCACGATGAAACGGATCGTCTCTACTTTCTTATCAAGGGAAAGGAGGGACATGATGCCACCGCCCTCACAGTGAAACGTCTTATGTTCAATGCTTGAGAGGGCCTGTCGCCTCAATTCTTCATTCGGGATCGCTTCGGCCTTCATTTTCCACTGATCAAGTTCGTGATGAACGTGTGGAAAAACATTTCGATATACTTTTGTCATTAATGAAAATGGATCGCTTGGTATGGACACGCTTATCACCTCTTCCTTACTTCATTACACAATATAACCCAATGTTTTCAGCCGGCTTTCAATGAAAGACTTGGAGTACTCGAAGATTTCCTCCCTCTCCGGCTCATTGTATAGTTCATGATAACATTTTGCCCATTCTTTATAATGCATTTCGGACAAGGAAAGTTCTGTAAACCATTTTTTCACAGCCCGTTTATCTACGATCTGATCATCCCCCGCCTGCATGACAAGCAACGGATAGTCAGGCATTTTATCAAGCTCCTGATGAGCATGCTTCATCGCATTGATCAATTCCCGGTACCACCGGACAGAGACTTTCGTGATATAGAGGGAATCGTTGCTGTCGATCTCACGGACTTCAGCGTTCCTGGTCGCCATATTGATGGATAATCCCGATGGGAATTTAACCGATGGGGCAACTTTATTGAGGCCATATGAAAGCAGGTCCACCGACTTGTTCGGATAATTCATCAATCCGAGGCAGGGCGAGGAAAGGATGACTCCTGCAAGATTCACATGCGATTCCTGGAGCAGACGCACGGCGACAAGTCCACCCATGCTGTGACCGATCACGAATACAGGGAGTTCGAACTGATAGGCTGCCTGTATCCAATCCTTCACTTCGATGAGGTACTCTTCGAATGATTCGATATGTCCCCTCATGCTCCTCGAGGTCATACCCTGGCCGGGCAGGTCCCCCATGACGACATGATACCCTGCCGAGCGCCACATTTCAATGAGCCAACCATAACGGCCGTGATGCTCCATTGCTCCGTGAATGATGACGATGACTGCCTTTGCTTCTTGATCCGTTTCCCATTTCCACATGGCGAATCCTCCTTTAAAGATGGTAATTCCGAAAAATTCTGCTACCATTTATTATAGTAAATATTTCTGAAAGGGGTTAGTATAAAGTGCTCTATCCATATTATAATAAAAAACCGCTCATTGCAGAGTCTGCATATATTGCAGATTATGTGACAATCTCCGGGGATGTCGAGATCGGGGAAGAATCGAGCGTCTGGTTCAATTCCGTCATCCGCGGGGATGTCGCCCCGACCAAGATCGGAAAAAAGGTCAATATCCAGGATAACTCCGTGCTTCACCAAAGTCCGGACAACCCCCTGATCATCGAGGATGAAGTCACCGTAGGTCACGCAGTCATCCTGCACAGCTGCAAAATCCGAAAAAAGGCGTTGATCGGCATGGGTTCGATCATACTGGATAATGCCGAGATCGGTGAAGGCGCCTTCATCGGAGCCGGGAGCCTGGTCCCTCAAGGGAAAGTCATCCCTCCCAATACCCTTGCATTCGGAAGACCCGCCAAGGTTGTCAGGGAGTTGAATGAAGACGATATCATGGACATGGAGCGGATCTCAAGGGAGTATGCGGAAAAAGCGCAGCATTATAAAGCCGCCAAGCCCCTCTAGTCACTTATACTTGGGATACCCCAACTTGATGGAGATTACTCGGATTGTTTGTAAGGACCCCGAATAAAAAGAGGGTAGTACGAAAACGAAAAAGGGACCATAGCATGACGAACACGGTCCGTATAGGTTTTTCATATCGCTCATGACTTCCGCGGAAGACGTCGCTTTCTTCGCATAATCCGAAAGCATTCCCGGCAAGCCTGCGGGATGCTGCTCTTCCAGCAATCACCCGCTGGAAACAATAAAGTCGTCATGGTCTTGGACCAAATTAAAAACCCGGACTGATTTGCCATATCACAGGCAAATCGGTCCGGGCTTTTCTATGACTGAAACACGAATGTTACAGCCTTATTTAGTTCTTAAGGATAATCAAGCAAGCGCTTCTGCTTTAAGAGCGTCTGCTTTGTCTGTACGCTCCCAAGGAAGATCAAGGTCATTACGTCCGAAGTGACCGTAAGCAGCCGTCTGTTTGTAGATCGGGCGACGAAGGTCAAGCATCTTGATGATGCCTGCCGGGCGAAGATCGAAGTTATTGCGGACAACGTCCACCAATACATCTTCGGATACTTGTCCGGTTCCGAATGTGTCGACAGAGATCGATACGGGTTGTGCAACACCGATGGCGTATGCAAGCTGAACTTCACACTTCTCGGCAAGTCCTGCAGCCACGATGTTTTTCGCAACGTAACGTGCAGCATAGGCCGCAGAGCGGTCAACCTTGGTAGCATCCTTACCAGAGAATGCACCACCGCCGTGACGCGCGTATCCACCATACGTATCAACGATGATCTTACGGCCTGTCAGACCGGCATCTCCTTGAGGTCCACCGATAACGAAGCGACCAGTCGGGTTGATGAAGTATTTTGTGTTTTCGTCGATCAATTCTTTTGGAACGACCGGATCGATCACATATTCCTTCAGATTGCGCTGGATTTGCTCAAGCGTCACTTCAGGGTGATGCTGCGTAGAGATGACAATCGTGTCGATGCGGACAGGCTTGTCGTTCTCATCGTACTCAACCGTCACTTGCGTTTTCCCATCCGGACGAAGGTAAGGAAGGATCTCTTCTTTACGTACTTCAGTCAGGCGACGGGAGATCTTATGAGAAAGGGAGATCGGAAGAGGCATAAGCTCCTTCGTTTCATTACAGGCGAATCCGAACATGAGACCTTGGTCACCGGCACCGATGGCGTCGATCTCTTCCTCGCTCATTTGTCCTTCACGGGCTTCAAGGGCCTGATCCACCCCTTGAGCGATATCAGCCGATTGCTCATCGATTGATGTGAGGACGGCACATGTTTCAGCATCGAAACCGTATTTTGCACGCGTATATCCGATTTCGCGGATGGTTTCGCGGACGATTTTCGGGATATCGACATACGTGTTGGTTGTGATTTCACCGGCAACAAGAACGAGACCAGTAGTAACGGATGTTTCACAAGCTACACGCGCATTGGGATCATTCGTAAGAATAGCATCAAGAATTGAATCAGAGATTTGGTCACAAATTTTATCTGGATGTCCTTCCGTTACGGACTCAGATGTAAACAGACGACGTTTAGTTGACATCAAGGTTCCTCCTTAAACACATTTGCCGGTGGCTTCCGGCGAATTTAGCGAAGCAGATACGGTACTCATTTCCCTAAGTAGTATGAAGTAAACACGGCGGCCCCGCTGCCGGGATCGGACCCGGGGATTGCCATGTAGCAGGTCAAATAAAAAACCCTCCCTCTGGAAATCATGCAGAGGAAAGGGTTGAACTTTTAGCCGCGCCTTTTCTCTCTTATCGTTCAAGGTTTGCACCTTGCCTCAGTTTAGCACCTTCGCTCTTGGGAAAATCGTTCTGTTTCCCTCTATTTCATAGCAGGTTGCTGGGTTTCATAGGGTCTGCTCCCTCCACCAGCTCAGGATAAGAGTATCCGTTCAAGGTACAATAATAACGGTTCAACGGCGGAGTGTCAACACTTTCCCCCTGCTAGGTTTAACCATCCCCTCCCCCTTTTTCATTAAGACATCATAATCGTCCAAAGCGTTAACGTTAATCCGATATTTCGCATATAAATAGGATTATACGAGCATAAAACAAGGATATGTTAATTATTTTTCAGAAAAAAGATTATATAGTATAGACTAATATTTCTAATGTGTTATACTAATCATCGAGAAGCAAACTTACTTAAAATTCACATAAAGGAAGGGTTCGAATGAATACTGTGAGCAAATCAAATGAGTTGACGCAATTACTGAACGGCGAAAACATACACCAACAATTATCCGTCCCGCAGCTGGTGGAAAAAATCCTTCAGCGAAACGAAGGGATCCTGACCTCATCCGGTGCCGTCAGGGCCAAAACCGGAAAATACACCGGTCGCTCACCTCAGGATAAATTCATTGTGGAAGAAGCTTCCTCCAAAGATAAAATCGAGTGGGGCAAGGTCAATCAGCCGATCTCGGAAGAATCATTTGACCGATTGTATGGAAAGGTCCTTGATTACCTTCAACAAAAAGAAGAACTGTTCGTGTTCAACGGGTATGCGGGAGCCGACCGTAAGCACCGCCTTCCAATCCAGGTGATCAATGAGCTTGCGTGGCATAATCTGTTCGCTCATCAGCTCTTCATCCGTCCCGAAGACGGGGAGCTGAGCGGTCACGAACCGGAATTCACGATTGTATCGGCCCCTCATTTCAAAGCAGATCCCGCTGTGGATGGGACCCATTCTGAAACGTTCATCATCGTTTCGTTCGAGAAACGAATCGTCCTTATCGGCGGCACGGAGTATGCGGGTGAAATGAAGAAGTCAATCTTTTCCGTCATGAACTACGTTCTACCCGAGTCGGAAATCCTTTCCATGCACTGCTCTGCCAACGTGGGCCTTGAAGGTGATGTCGCTCTCTTCTTCGGACTGTCAGGTACAGGTAAAACGACCCTTTCTGCCGATCCCAACCGCAGGCTCATCGGTGATGACGAGCATGGCTGGTCACCGAACGGCGTATTCAATATCGAGGGGGGCTGCTATGCAAAATGCATCGGCCTGACCCGCGAAAAAGAGCCTCAGATCTTCGATGCGATCCGCTTCGGTTCCGTACTGGAGAATGTGGCAGTCGATGAAGATACCCGTGCCTCTGATTATGAGGATGCATCCATGACGGAAAACACGCGGGCAGCCTATCCCCTTCAAGCGATGGAAAATATCGTCGACCCAAGCGTTGCCGGTCATCCGAACACGATCGTATTCCTGACGGCGGACGCATTCGGTGTGCTACCTCCAATCAGCAAGCTTACAAAGGAGCAGGCCATGTACCACTTCTTGAGCGGTTATACGTCCAAGCTTGCCGGCACAGAACGCGGCATCACATCCCCTGAAGCAACCTTCTCTACCTGCTTCGGGTCACCGTTCCTCCCTCTTCCTGCCATCCGCTACGCGGAGATGCTCGGCAAGAAGATCGATGAACATAATGCCCAGGTATACCTCGTGAACACCGGATGGACCGGCGGGGAATATGGCGTCGGCAGCCGGATGAAGCTGTCCTATACGCGCTCCATGGTCCAGGCGGCACTTGAAGGGGAGCTCACCCACGTGGAGACCAAGACCGATGAAATCTTCGGGCTGCATATCCCCCATCATGTCCCTGGGGTACCTGATGAGGTGCTCCAGCCGAAAAAAACCTGGATGAATGAAGATGCGTACGAGTCAAAAGCGAAAGAACTGGCCTACAAATTCAATGAGAACTTCAAAAAGTTCAGCATGATGACAGGTGAGATCGAAGCAAAGGGCGGACCCCTCGTCTGATCTGGATATAAAAAGGGCCGGCACTCCTTAACAAGGAATGCCGGCTCTTTTATTTATGTAGGGACTCCGACACATCGAATTCCCTCTACAGTCCTTTCTTACGCCCTGTAATGCGGTTGAAGATGAACACGACGATGGCAATCACGAGCAATACGTGAATCACCGCGCCCCCAATTTTGAAAATAAGACCAAGAAGCCATAAAATCAATAAAATACCGATAATCGTCCAAATCATGATGTGCTGCACCTCCTTATTTATTCTTACGATTCCCTAAGCTCGCAATTTTAAAACCTCCCCCCTCATTCTTTTCACTCCCAATTGAAATTGGATACATACAATCAAATTCTCTGGCAAAACCTATCCAAAGAAGAATTGTGACTATTGCATTCAAGAAAGAGAGGCTTCTTATGGATATCTTTTTAGCCATACTCCCAGCAATATTCTGGGGTAGCATCGTGTTATTCAATGTAAAACTGGGAGGCGGACCCTACAGCCAGGTACTTGGGACCACCATCGGGGCGCTTATCCTCTCCTTTGGGATTTACCTTTTCATCCAGCCAGAACTGAATTCAACGATCATCATCGTCGGAATCGTTTCAGGTCTATTCTGGACCGTCGGACAGGTCAACCAATTAAAAACGTTCCAATATATCGGCGTGAGTAAAACGATGCCGATCTCCACCGGTATGCAGCTCGTTTCCACCGCACTGTTCGGCGTCATCGTCTTTCATGAATGGTCCACCACAACCACCGTCATCCTCGGCGTGATTGCCCTGATCTGTATCGTCGTCGGGATCGTCTTCACTTCGTATGAAGAGAAAAAAGGGAACGAAGAAGAATCGGGCAACTTCAAAAAAGCCATCCTCACCCTCATCGTGTCGACGATCGGTTATCTGATCTATGTCGTTGTGGCAAGGCTCTTCCACGTCGATGGCTGGGTTGCCCTGTTCCCTCAGGCGATAGGGATGTTCATCAGTGCCGTGATCTTGACGTTCAGACATAAGCCATTCAACAAATACGCCATCCGGAATATCATCCCCGGACTCATCTGGGCACTGGGAAATATGTTCCTCTTCATCTCCCAGCCACGGGTCGGAGTAGCCACGAGTTTCTCCCTTTCCCAAATGGGAATCGTCATCTCCACATTGGGGGGAATCTTCATCCTCGGTGAGAGGAAAACGAAGAAACAGCTTGTCCTGATCTCATTCGGGATCATTTTGATCATCATCGGAGGCGTCCTGTTGGGGATTGCCAAACAATAATGTCATTTGAGGAGGAAACAACATGTACAACGATTTAAAGGATAAAGTAGTCGTCATCACGGGGGGATCCACCGGACTCGGACGCTCCATGGCTGTAAGATTCGGCCAGGAGAAAGCCAAGGTCGTCATCAACTACTTCAAGGATGAAAAAGAAGCACTGGATGCGAAGAAAGAAGTCGAACAGGCCGGCGGACAAGCAGAAATCGTTCAAGGGGATGTGACGGTCGAAGCCGATGTCATCAACCTCATACAGGCCGCCATCAAAAAATTCGGGACATTGGACATCATGATTAACAACGCAGGAGTGGAAAATCCCGTCCCATCACACGAAATGACCCTCGACAACTGGAATAAGGTTGTCAACACGAACCTGACCGGAGCCTTCCTCGGCTGCCGGGAGGCCCTCAAGTACTTCGTTGAAAATGGGGTCAAAGGAAACATCATCAACATGTCGAGCGTCCACGAAGTCATTCCATGGCCCCTATTCGTCCATTATGCGGCGAGTAAAGGCGGCATCAAGCTCATGACCGAAACACTCGCCCTCGAGTATGCTCCTAAAGGGATCAGGGTCAATAACATCGGCCCCGGCGCCATGAACACACCGATCAACGCAGAGAAATTTTCCGATCCAGCTCAGCGTGCCGATGTGGAAAGCATGATACCAATGGGGTATATCGGTAAACCTGAAGAAGTCGCATCTGTTGCGGCCTTCCTCGCTTCCTCGGAAGCAAGCTACGTAACCGGCATCACCCTCTTCTGTGATGGCGGAATGACCAAATATCCTTCCTTCCAGGCAGGTAGGGGATAAGTAAAAAGGCTGGAACTCCATGTTTTAGTCATAGTAAAACCCGAATGCATTTGCCAAGATAAGGCGAATGCGTTCGGGTATTTTATTGTTTCCAGCGGTAAAGACTCCCTAAAGGAAGAGTCGCTGATGTTGAAATCCTACAGGCGTGCCGAGGAGGCTCACGGGCTACCCGCGGAAAGCGTAGTCTTACACGGAGATCATGAGCGGTGTATAGAAGTGGTATCTTATTATTTTTTCGAATTTTCCCTTTACTCTCCTCCCTTCTCTTGATATGATTACAAGAAAAAATTTACAGGGAGAGACCAAACATGATCAGACAACTGACCACCGAAGACGACTCTATCTGTCAGGACCTTATCACCCAGGCGCCTGCAGAGAACCTATTTATCATCGGGGATATCGAAGCCTTCGGGTACGACCAGGATTTCCAGAAGGTTTGGGGGGATTTCACCGATGAAGGAGTATTGCGCGGTGTACTCCTGAGATACAGGGAAAACTACATACCATATGCACCCGGTGAGTATGATGCAGAAGGATTTGCCTCCATCATCAATAAAGATGAGGAGTTCCTCTATATTTCAGGACTGAAAGAGATCGTTTCGAAGCTTGACCCTTTCATTTCCCGGGAGACGAAGCAGAAAAGGCATCTTCACTATGCCAAATGCACCCAAGGGGAATCACTCGATCAAAGTGACCTGTCCATGGTGAAAGAAGCGGGAATCGAAGACATCCCCGCCCTTGTCGAACTCCTTCTCACCGTTCCGGAATTCGAGCACTCCAATATCTCAGTGGAAAGCAAGGAGCACAGCATGAAAGCCGGTGCTGCCAGGAGCTATTACATTGAAGGGGACGGTCGTTTGGCTGCCTCCGCTTCCACTACCGCAGAGAACTCGAAATCGGCCATGATTGTCGGGGTCTGCACCCATGCCGATTACAAGAAAAGAGGCTACGCGAGTAAGTGCATGTCCAAGCTTGTGGGGGATCTTCTAAGGGAAGGAAAGGAGCTCTGCCTCTTCTATGATAACCCGGATGCAGGCAAGATCTATAAACGAATCGGATTTCATGACATCGGCTACTGGTCGATGTTCAGCTATTAAAAAGAGGCTGAGACGAACATGTTTTAGTCATAGAAAAACCCGAATCACTTGCCTACGATAAAGCAAATGATTCGGGTTTTACGTTCGTTTAATGAATATTCAAATTACATCGTTTCCAGCGGTTGATCGGAGTGCAAGACGAAGACTCCTGCGGGAAGAGTAGCTGATGTGAGACCCCGCAGGCGTGCCGAGGAGGCTCACGGGCTACCCGCGGAAAGCGAAGTCTTGCACGGAAATCATGAGCGGTATTAAGATCCTATACTGATCGTGTTCGGCATTAAAGGGGCCTTTTTTAGTTTTGTGCCCATCTCTTTCCTTTATTGTTCGAAAGCTCTTCAGGCGACTGCCGGCTTGATCAACCTGGCCTGCACCAAGCGATTGCGTACGACGATCCCAAGCCAACTGGCAAGGGCCGCCTTGATCACTCCTCCTACCAGGAACGGATAGACCCCTGCTGCCATCGCCTGGCTCCACCCAAGGTCTGCCACGAACTTCAACTGGATCGTCCCGAGAATCAGGGTCACGACCATCCCGACCAGATTGGCTACCATGGCCATGGGCAGGTTGAAAGAGGTTTTCTCCAGGATCAATCCTGTCACATAAGCCGCCGCGACGAAACCGAAGATGTACCCTCCCGTCGGTCCGACCAGGACATGGGCACCTCCGCTCATCCCTGCAAACACCGGGAGTCCGGCTGCACCGATAGCTGTGTATCCTATGAGGGCAAACGCCCCATAACGGCTCCCAAGAATCGTCGCCGTCAATCCCACTGCCAACGTCTGCCCGCTGATGGGCACGAGGGGCAGGGGAATCTCGATCTGCGCAAAGATTCCCGTGATCGCCGCAAACACCCCGCACTGAATAATCATTCTCAACCTGTCTCGATCCATTTACATGCACCCCTTAAAATATGTAAACTTAATTATATTATTAGTTTACATATTAAAAGCAAGTTTGAAAAGGCTTTCTTTTACACGATTATGATTGAATTCTAGAAAAGGTCCGGATAAACAGCCTTGGCTGTGATTTCGACTGCCTCACCGATCCTCGGGCCCGGTCGGGACATGACATCGGAATCAAGATAGATGACCCGTTCACCCTTCACGGCATCGATGGTGTCCCAGCCGGTCCTGGATTTGATTTCATCTACTGGATTTTCCACATAGTTCACTGTAGTCAGGATGGTTGCCGGGTTCCGTTTGATGATTTCTTCTTCTCCGAGCTTCGGCCAGCCCTCCTGATCGGCAAATACATTATCCACACCAGCAACCTGGAGGATCTCCTGCTGGAAGGTCGCGCTACCGGCCGTATAGATCTCAGGGGCTGGACTGATTTCAAAATAGACCTTTTCTTTTTCGTCAAGGGACTTGACCTTTTCCCCGACATCGGAGATTTGCTTCTTCATTCCTTCAATCACTTCGTTCCCCTTTTTTTGAGCCCCCATCACCTTTGCCACCTGTTCGATGTCGCCGTATACGTCGTCAAAGGTTTGAGCAGACTGGATGACGAAAACCGGAATGCCCGCATCCTCAAGCTGCTTGACTCCTGCTTCATCACCTGTTGTATAGGCAATCACCACGTCCGGATCCAAGGAAATCACTTTTTCCGTATTCACTGTCATGGAATCGGAGATGACCTCGAGATCCTCCACTTCCTTCGGATAATGATCGAATTCTGTCACCCCGACCACCTTGTCCCCTGCTCCGACTGCATACAGGATCTCTGTATTGCTCGGCTGCAGGGAAACGACGGTCTCCGGTACCTTTTTGAATGTGACTTCTTCTCCCCGGTCATCCTTGACGCTATAGGCAGTAGACTTTTCTTCTTTTTTCGTTGATGCTGTTTCTTCCCCGGCTCCACATCCTGATAGAATGAGACCGATGCTGATGAACAATCCGATCCATGCTTGTTTTTTCATCTCACTATTCTCCCTTGCCTGATTTTGATACTCCATAGGACTTGCTGATAAAAGGAATTTCTTTTACCCCTTCACCTTTATTCACATACACGGCCATGACAAACAGGACATTTGCCATCAGGTGCGCATATTTGAACAGCAGATTGTCCACTTTCTGTTCGAGGCTTACCTTATGAAGGGCCCTGACCGATTTCTTCGCTTCGCTCCTGCACGTATGAAGGACCGTCGCCGCGTAGCATCCCTGGGGAAGCAGGAACGTTCTGATTTCCTCTTCCACTTCGTTCACGTACGTGTCATACAGGTCGCTCAATCGCTGCAGATCCTGGAGGGTGATGGCCATCTCCCCCCGCACCGAACCATTCAGGTGATACGCCATCTCACAAAGATAAAGCAGATCTTCACGGACTCTCCCCTCTGTCAATGAAGAAGCCTGACCGATCCTCGTTGCCAGGGAATCCGTCCTGATCTCAAAGTCGACCGTCGACTGGGATTCCCTCATATACGGATAACAGATGTACCTGAAATCCTTTTTTCCCACATTCATCCTCCCTTTCTTCTCTTTTAGTGAATCACCGATCGTAGCGGAAACGGGCATAAAAAAAACCAGCCAAACGGCCGGCAATCATCATCAAAAAAGATGCATCAAGCCGCACCATCCCCTTAACTTCCGAAGAGCATAATACGATGGAAATCAGGCAGGTATCCTGGCTTGTGCATCATCCTACTTCAAGGCCCTTCCCGTTCAATGGTTGAACAGTGGGTTTTCCCTTGGTTCGTTAGCACTTACAGTTGCGGAAACAGCTCCGGTTTTTCACCGGATTCCCTTTATGCGCGAGCGCACCTGATTTCTGCGAAGGTCTATTCACTTAAGGACCATTATACCATGCGAGCCCCCTTGGGGTGTTTCTATTTTTTCAGATCCCTCTCATGAACCCGTCCGGTTCTGAATAGGAATGAAAAGGACAAACAAACAAGAAGGGATGATAGCATGAAATGGTTGATCCCACTGAGCTTCGTTTTCCTGCTGCTGGCAGGCTGCGGAAGTGAAGAAAAGAGCTACGAGTTGTGTGGATACGGGGATATGCTGGTGTTGAACGGGAAAGGATATGTGCTGCTGCCTGTGAAGAAGACGCTCACCCTCGACGGGAAAGCAGGGGTGATCAAGGAGAAGATCGGGGATGAGTTCCACCCTGAAAAAGACTATACGGCGAATCATCTGAAGAAGGGAACGGATCTTTATTATGTGAAGGACCACAGCACCTATCTCATCGCCAAGACTTCTGACGAACGATACCTCCTCTATGAAGAGATTGAAAAATGATGGACACGAACAGTGTAGGTTCTTTATGCCGCTCATGATTTCCGTGCAAGCCTTCGCTTTCCGCGGGTAGCCCGTGAGCCTCCTTGGCAGGCCTGCGGGTCTCACATTAGCTACTCTCCCGCAGGAGTCTATGTCTTGCACTCCAATCAACCGCTGGGACCAATAACATTCTTTTATTCCAAAAAAGGTGAAAACCCGAATTCAATCGCCTGATCGTAGGCAAATGAATTCGGGTTTTGCTATGACTAAAACATTTTTTGCAACCGGCCTTGTATTATGAACAATCCCAGTTATAGACCACATTGCCGAACTGTTTCTTCTTAAGATCTTCTTTTTTTATGAAGAAGTTGGCAATGCCGCAGTCACCCCACATCATGTCCACTTCATCATCCGAGTCGATTTGAAGCAGCAGGAGTGCATGATCCTGATTTTCATACTGACGCGGATCCTCCTGTGTGAAGCCCGGATATCCTCCGATCTTATGTCCGAAACCGCTCTGGGTTTCATAGAATTCATCCATGAGGGCGTCTGCCTCTTCACCATCATCGGTCATGGATTCAAACAGATCCCAGCTTTCCTTCCCGAACACCTTCTCGAAGCGGTAGTCGCCGGCGCTGATTGTTTCACTGGTCAATTCCGCCAGGACGGCACCTTCCTTCGTGACAGGGAAATACACGTCATCGGGGATTTTCACGAAAGAAAAATCGGATATCAGCTCTTCTTTCGGCAGGAACGGCTCTTCTATAAATCTGATGCGGAAATCCTTTTGGTCCTGCTTCTGGTCGATGTTCATTCCGTACAGATCATCATGTACCGAAATGAAGATCTGCAGAAGTCCTGATTCGGGATAATCTTCGAGCTTCGGGAGCTGACCGAAATTGATCTGGGCCAACAGTTTCATCGGGTGCCCCTCCCCGTCCACAGGATACTCATCCGCCTTCGGGAAATATGGATCCCCGGCGATCTTACTATCATAAGGGCCAGTTTTCCCTTCTTTTATATGTAGATGGACAGACGGAATCTCCGTTCCATCAAGTGCTGTACGGTAAGGGGCCAGCTTCGCTTGCAGGTTGACCGATTGTGCCACATTCATCTCCTCCTTGGAAAAAAAGCTTCTTTTTCCCATCATACAGAAAGGATTCCTGCCTGTCATCGATGAACCTGCCGGCTACTTCAGTTTGTCGAGTTCAAAGAAAGCAGCCGGTACGTAATCGATGTTTCTCCGTCTTTCCAACTTAGTTTTTCGATTCGGCCGATGGCGTTCGGCTCGCTGTGTTTAGTCACCCTTACTTCAATGGGAATCTCCATCGGGTAGAGGCGGTACCCCTCTTTCACAAGCGTGAAGAGATTCTCTTCCTCTCTAATTTCGTTATTCTTCGTTACGATCATGGTGTTCAGTTCCATCGGCATGCCCATTGCTCATTCCCCCTCTTGTTTTTTCATCCACTCACACATTCCTGCAACGATTTCCTGATTCTTACGTGGCGGGAAATAATGCGTGTAGGCTTGATAATACTGTGTCTCAACGGTTTTCCCCATTTCCCTCAGCCCCGCTTCAAGGCGGTGGGCATGTTCGATGGAGACGTTCTGATCCTGTTCACCGTGAATGATCAGGACCGGTGCCTTCAGGCGATCAAGCTGGAAGAGCGGCGTTCTCCACTCATAACGCTCGGGTACTTTCTTCGGGGTTCCGCCGATGACGCGTTTCATCATGCGGCGCAGATCGACCCGCTCTTCGTATGTAAGGAACATGTCCGTTACTCCTCCCCAGGAGACGACGGAAGCAACATCAGGCTGTTCGATGGCCGTCAGAAGGGCCATCACCCCGCCGCGGGAGAATCCGAACACATGGATCCCTCCTGTCACCCGAGGATGATCCCGCAGAAGTTCCACTCCAGATACGGCATCCTCGCGATCATCACCGGCAAAGTCCTCGCTTCCCTCTCCACCGAGGTTCCCCCGGTAATAAGGGGCAAAGACGATGAAGCCGTGGGAAGCAAACTGGCCGATCCTCGCTGGCCTCACTTTCCCCACTCCCTTGATTCCTCCCCTTAAGTATAGGAAGCCGGGGTACCCGCTGCCGTTCGCTGGCTCCGCAAGCATCCCCTTCACCTTCAATCCGCCAGACATATACGTCAGCTCGTACATCCTGATCGAAGGATTCGGGGAAGGGAATTCATATTTTTGTATAATCGTCCCGTTTTTCATCATCTCTTCCTTTCCCATGGGTATTCACACATATTTTACCCCAAACATACAATGGTTTAGCAAATGAAAACCGTGCGTGACAGGTAAAATGTCGGTCATGCAGTAAAGGAGGAAACGGCTGTGAAAAAGTGGATACGGACCGGCATGGCAGTCGCCGGAATTGCTTTATTGACCTCAGGCTGCGGGAAACAGGCAGAACCCCTTGAGAAAGTACGTGTGGCAGAAGTCACCCGATCGATCTTCTATGCACCCGAATATGTAGCAATAGAGAAAGGATTCTTCGAAGACGAAGGATTGAATGTCGAGCTGAAAACCACCTGGGGCGGGGACAAGACGATGACGGCCCTCCTGTCGAACGGAGCCGACATCGCCCTTGTCGGATCGGAAACGTCCATTTATGTCCACGCACAGGGCTCGGATGACCCGGTGATCAACTTCGCCCAGCTCACCCAGACAGACGGTACCTTCCTTGTCTCCAGGGAAAAGGTGGAGAACTTCGAGTGGGATCAGTTGAAGGGAACGACCTTCCTCGGCCAGCGTAAAGGCGGCATGCCACAGATGGTCGGCGAATATGTGCTGAAGGAGCACGGCATCGATCCGCACAAGGATCTCGACTTGATCCAGAACATCGATTTCGCCAATGTGGCGAATGCCTTCGCATCCGGTACAGGTGACTATGTACAGCTGTTCGAACCGACCGCTTCCATCTTCGAGAAAGAAGGAAAAGGCCATATTGTCGCCTCATTCGGCACCGAGTCCGGACATGTGCCTTATACGACCTTCATGGCAAAAGAAAGCTACATGAACAAGAACGATGAAACCGTCGATAAGTTCACCCGTGCCCTCTATAAGGCACAGCAATGGGTCGATCAAGCTAGTGCGAAAGAGATCTCCGATGTGATTGCACCGTACTTCGAGGATACAGATCCCGGCATTATGGAAACCGTCGTGGACCGCTACAAATCACAAGGCTCCTATGCTACCGATCCGATACTCGATCAGGAAGAGTGGGAAAATCTCCAGAACATCATGGATGAAGCGGGAGAACTGCCTGAAAGGATCGATCACGACACACTGGTGAATACGTCGATTGCCGAAAAAGCATCCAAAGAATAGCTAAGATCGGGCTGACGGATGAGTCAGCCCTTCTTACGTATCAGACAGGAGGGTTCACTGTTGAGTTTTTTATCGTTGGATTCCATCAGCCATACGTACTTTTCCTTGAAATCAGCCAATTCCGCCATCGAGGATATTTCCCTTCATGTGGATGAAGGTGAGTTCATTTCGTTCATCGGACCGAGCGGGTGCGGCAAGACCACCCTCCTTTCCATCATCGCGGGCCTCATGGATCCCACAGAAGGATCCGTGAACCTTGAAGGGCGCCCCATTTCCGAAAGAAGGGACCTGACCGGATACATGCTCCAACAGGACTATCTCTTCCCGTGGAAGACGATCGAGGAGAATATTCTGATCGGTCTGTCCATCAAGGGCACCGTTACCCCCGAGAAAAGGAAAGAGGCCTCTGCCCTTTTGAAGGAAATGGGCCTTGAAGGGGTGCAAAACCTCTATCCAAGGGAATTGTCTGGAGGGATGCGGCAGCGGGCCGCCCTGATCAGGACGCTGATCACTGAACCGAGGCTCCTTCTCCTCGATGAACCCTTCTCCGCCCTCGATTACCAGACGAAACTGAAGCTTGAAGATCTCGTCTTTACTACATTGAAGTCATTCGGGAAGACGGCGATCCTCGTTACCCATGACATCGGCGAAGCGATTGCCATGAGCGACCGCATCTATCTGTTCGCAGCCAAACCCGGACGGATCCATGCGACCTTCGAGGTTCCGGCCGGGTTGCGCGGGCAAACACCGTTTGATGTCAGGAATCACGATGATTACCCTGCATTTTTCCAAATGATATGGAAGGAGCTTGAAAGCCTTGACGCGTGATACGCATCAAAAACACAAGGAGTATATTCAGAGCCTGAAAAAAGAAAAACGCCTGGTATGGCTTTACCAAGGCTTGATCTTCATTGTATTCTTCGGGGCATGGGAAGCGGCGAGCCGGCAGTCCTGGATCGACCCGCTCATCTTCAGCTCCCCGACGAAAATATGGAATCTGTTCATGGAGAAACTTTCAGATGGAAGTCTCATCACCAACTTATCCGTGACCCTCGGGGAGACCGTAATCGGCTTCATACTCGGGACGCTGCTCGGGACACTCCTCGCCGCCCTTTTATGGTGGTCTCCATTCCTCTCGAAGGTCCTGGATCCTTATCTTGTAATCCTGAACGCCATGCCGAAGGTGGCACTGGGTCCGATCCTCATCGTCGGGCTCGGACCGGGCTTTACATCGATCATCGCCATGGGGACGATCATTTCCGTCATCATCACGACGATCGTTGTGTACACTTCCTTCCGGGAAGTCGACCCCAATTACCTGAAGGTGATGCACACATTCAGTGCAAAGCGCAGCCGCACGTTCAAGGAAGTGATCCTTCCTTCCTCCTTCCCTACCATCATCTCGACTTTGAAGGTGAACGTCGGACTATCATGGGTGGGTGTCATTGTAGGGGAATTCCTCGTATCGGCCAAGGGACTTGGCTATATGATCATTTATGGATTCCAGGTGTTCAACTTCACCCTTGTCCTCATGTCCCTTCTCGTGATCGCCATATGCGCCACCCTTATGTACAAAGTCGTTGAACTCATCGAAAAAAAGCTTATCCGTTCGTGACCTTCTTCAGTGCCAATTCAATGACACGGTCCTTCATGATGAAACTGAACGATGGGTCATCCTGTATCCCGGTCCAGTCTCCGTTCCACAGGAAGATCCCATCCGTTTCAAGATAGTCCTCCTTGTCGATGATCTCCGTTACTTCCCCGAAAAAGATCGTCTTCACGAACGGGGCGTCGCCATGCACCTTGTATTCCCCGATGAAGGCCGGTTCCGTGATGACAGCCCCCGTTTCTTCATACGTCTCCCGTATGGCCGCTTCCTCCAGGGATTCTCCATCTTCCCTCTTACCTCCTGGGAATTCGAGGCCTCTCCTTTTATGACGGGTGAACACCCAGTCTTCCCCATGCCTGCAAATGACGAGGACATGCCCGGATTCCGGGGAAAAGGCATCTCGCCTGTATGAAAAGTGGACGTCCAGTCCGTTCGCATCCTTGAATTGTTCCATTATGCTTCACCTCATTCTTTCTTTCATTATAACCACAAATAAAAAGGACCGGTCCACCATAAAAGCTCTGGTGGACCGGTTTCATGTTAAGGTCAGTCGGAGGATTTGAGAATTCCCATGCTTTCGATGAAGGTGCGGGCTTCTTCATCCCCCAATCGATGTAGGGTCTCATATACGCGATGAAGATTTTCATCGTACGCATCATTTTCCCGGTCGAAGTGATATTGGACATAGGGTACGTGAGCGCGGTAAAAATTCTGCCAGCTCACCGAATGGTTGGAGTCGAAGATCTCACGCAGCCCGATGATTTCTTCATCTGTAGCAGAGATCTTGAAGTTCCACGGGGAATCCGTCGAGCTCCTTGAGATCTCACCAGTCGCGACTTCAATGTAATAATCATTCCGTTCTTCCTGCAAGCGGTCCACCCCTTTTCATCTTCCTATCCTCATTTTCCTCAATATCACATTTTCTATTCATTTCCCTCTCTTTTTCAGGACTTCCACTGCTTTCTTCAAAAATTCCGGGACAGGTACCCCTGCACGTCCGACATTTTCAATGATGGAAATCATTTCGTTGCATATATAGAAAATGATGGTCGCATTACGAATAAAGTACTGATCTGACAATATAGTATCTAATAAGTGCGCGACGGTCACCAAGGCAAAAATCAGGACCTTCCGGGCAATCCCCTTGAGACCGAATCTGCTCGATAGTTTCCCTTCTATGGCACCTGCGATGACGCCGGTGAAATAATCGAGGATGACCACGGCAACCAGAAAGGTCAGCAAGGGGTTCCATTCACCAAATAACTGAATGATGTAGGCCCCCATTCCCGAGCCTGCCACCAATAATACTCTTTCCAAACGTAAGCATCTCCTTTCCATAAACCTTGCTTCCATATGCATCAAGAACCGGCACTCCGGCTCATATCCATTGATCATGGGAATGGAGCAAAATGATTAGTTTTTATCGGGGGTGGGTAATGACAAAAATAGAGTTGTCCCCACATAATATGTGGAGTAATTGAGAAGGATTCGTGATAGAATGAACATAAGGGAGGTGAAGCGCATGAAGCTGATCGAAGAGATTTATGAAATGTACCGCGGCAGGATTAAAGGTACCGATGAAGATTTGGATCTTATTGCCCTTACCATCCTTGAAGACACCTCACGGGAAGAACTTCTTGAGATGCTGAATGAGCTGGAAACCAGGGAACTGGAATACTTCTTCCGTTTATACATATTTGAAACCTTGAAGGAAAGATGGTCCAAAGGGACAGGACGCGAGCCTGCCGGGAACAAGAGCTATCATTAAGGTGAAAAGGCAAAGAAGCTGACCCCCGGAGGTCAGCTTCTTTGCCTTTTCATTCATCCTCGGGCAAGGTGATCAACACCCGATTGATTCTCTTTTCGTCCACTTCGAGTACTTTGAAGGTGATCCGCTCAAACTCCACTGCCGCACCCGGTTCGGGGATCTCGCCAAGCTCGCTGATGATGAAGCCGCTCACTGTATCAAATTCCCCGCTCGGAAGATCGGTCTCGAGGATCCGTTCAGCGTCATGAAGATTCGTCGTCCCCTCGAATTCATAGACCCTCTCATCGATCTGCTCATACCCCTCTTCTTCATCATCATACTCATCATAAATATCTCCGACGATTTCCTCTAAGAGATCTTCCAACGTCACGATCCCGGCCGTGCCGCCGAATTCATCCAGCACGACGGCCAAATGGACTTTGTTCAACTGCAGGTCCTGGAACAGTTCATCGGTCATCCTCGATTCCGGGACAAAATAAGGAGAACGGCTCACCCGTTTCAGATCGAAGTCTTCCTTTACCCCCGTCTCCATATACTGAAGGATATCCTTCACATGAAGCACGCCCGTGATATGATCGATATCTTCTTCATATACAGGAAAGCGCGTGAACTTCTCCTGATTGACGAAATGGACCACTTCCTCGAAGTCGGCATCGGCCGACAGGGCCGTCACGTTGGTGCGGTGGACCATGATCATGGAAACAGTTGTATTATCAAACTCAAATATATTGTTGATCATGGTCTTCTCTGTATCCTGGATGGTCCCCCGCTCCTTGCCCACATCCACCATCATGCGGATTTCTTCCTCGGTGACCTCTTCATCATGTGCATCAGGGTCGATCCCGAATAATCGCAGGATGCCGTTCGTCGACAGCGTCAAGAGCTTCACAAATGGATACGTCAAGGCAGACAGGATCGACAGCGGCCTCGCCACGAACATGGAGATCGGCTCCGGGCGCTGCATGGCGATGCGCTTCGGCACAAGTTCTCCGATCACAAGGGTGAAGTAGGACAGGATGATCGTGATGATCACGACAGACACGGTTTCAAGGATCCTCTGGGAAAGGGGGACTCCCCAGTCATGAAGCAGATCTGCCATCCTTCCCGCAAAGCTTCCTGCAGCGAATGCGCTCGCTAGGAAACCTGCAAGGGTGATGCCCACCTGGATGGTGGCGAGGAAACGGCTCGGCTCCGCAAGCAGGTTCACGAGCAGCCCCGCTTTTTTATCCCCCTGCTCTGCAAGCAGTTTGATCTTCGTATCATTCATGGATATGAGGGCGATTTCAGAAGCGGCAAAAAAGGCATTCAGGATCATCAGGATGAGCAGGAATAAAAGGTCGATTGACAATCTGGGTTCCTCCGATCTCTAGTGGATTTACCCGTTAGTATGTACTCTTTCCCTCAGCCTACAACAAAAAAAACGCCTGGATACCCAGACGCTCCCTACCCTTTCTGATCGATCACGGTGCCTTTATGAGGGTGTGATGCTTCTTTCATGTCCTGAAGCATGACGACCGCCTGTGCTGCCTGGGTGGCCATCTGAGTCTTCATAAGGCTGAGACTCACCGTATGCTGCAGCTCTGCTACTTGACGCGACATGATGGACGATAGGTTCATGAAAACAACCTCCTTTGCATACGTTAAGCATACCAAATGGATTTTTCCTAAAAAAGTCAAAATGGAAAAATAGTCATAAAGTTGTTGATTATTCATCTATATTGAAGCGCTTTCTATGATAAACTAGCGAAAAAAGGAGGGGTGTCATTATGTCAGTGACTTTAGTGCTGATCATTTCCATCGCCATCTGCATCCTCGTGATTTTCATCAGTGCCCTCACGACATCAAAGGCCTATACATCCGTCAAACATACCGTGGATCCCATTGAAAACAATCCGCATCTTGAGCATATGGAAAAGGAAGACGATCAAAAGAAGGAAGAGCCGAAAACATGACGCTCCTCCCCATATAAAAACCCCGGCATCCGCCGGGGTTTCGTGTTTTACGCAAATACCTGTTTAAGATCTTCCTTGCTTTGACCCAACCAGAATTTCATAAGTTTTTTCGCTCCATCGAGATCATGAAGCTTCGCCTGGCCGCATTGTTTTTCATTGGCTGCAGGAATTTCCTCGATCGTGATGGCGTCTTCCATCGTAGCATGAAGAAGATCAATGATCTCTTCCACAGTCGGCTCTCCGCTCACCACGAGGTAATAGCCGGTTTGGCATCCCATCGGGGAAATGTCGATGATATCGAAGTGTTTATATGGCTCAGCATATTCACGGATGGTGAAGGCGAGAAGATGCTCAAGAGTATGGATCGTATCCGGCTTCATGGCCTGTTTATTCGGCTGACAGAAACGGATGTCAAACTTATTCACAAGTCCGTCGCTCCCCACTTTGTGAACGCCGCAGTGGCGGACGTAAGGTGCTTTTACTGCATTATGGTCCAATTCAAAGCTTTCTACTGAAGGCATTGATTCATCACTCCTATTTTGGATTCTTCATCAGTATACCGTAAATTCAAAGTTATTTCATCAACTTAATCCGGATTAACCATCGATCCCTTCTTGTTTTCCCGGATCAATCCGTCCTAAACAAACTTTTTTGGCAGGGAAGATCTTTCTGCTATAGTAAAGGAAACTGAACCCGGAAGGACCACGCATGATGAAACGATTACTTCTCATCTTATTCAAGATCTATCAAAAAGTCATCTCACCACTGAAGCCTCCCACCTGTCGCTTTTACCCGACCTGTTCCCACTACGGCATCACGGCCGTGAGTCGGTTCGGTGCCTTGAAGGGCGGATACCTCACCGTCAGGCGCATCGTGAAATGCCACCCCTTCCATCCGGGCGGCATCGATGAAGTACCCGAGGAATGGCCCCCCGAGAAGGATCATGTCCACTAGGCATGGTCTTTTTTCTTGACGCGAATGAGTAGGCAGCAAGTGCGGGCATACTGAGTAGAAAATAATACTTGCGCTTCTGGAAGAACGATAGTAAAATAACCAATGTGCTAAATCGTAATCATTACACTTTATATAGGAGGTTCTCTTTTGAAGTATATTCGTAAAAGTTGGCTCATTGCCCTTGTGCTCATTTTATCCGCTTGCGGTGCTTCATCTTCGGATGGAGATGGAAAGAAAAAAGATGTTCTGGAGGTACATACCACGGTGTATCCCCTTGAGGACTTCACCAAACGGATCGGCGGGGATCACGTAAAAGTAGAGAGTGTTTATCCACCTGGATCTGATGAACATTCCTATGAACCATCTCAAAAGGATATGATCGACATGGCCGATGGGGATGTATTCTTTTATATCGGACTGGGACTGGAAGGCTTCGTAGATAAATCCAAATCCATCCTTGAAAACGAAGACGTAAAAGTCGTGGCAACAAGCGAAGGAATCGACCTCGAATCCCATGAGGGGCACGATCACGATGCCCATGAAGAGGGAGAAGATCATGAAGAGGAAGGGCACGACCACGGTGATGACGGTCATCACCACGGAGATACGGACCCACATATCTGGCTCGATCCCGTATACGCCCAGCAGATCGCTCAAAACATTGCGGATACCCTCTCTGCCGAAATGCCTGAGCATAAAGATGAGTTCCAGGCGAATCTCAAAGATCTTGACGCAGATTTGAAAAAGCTCGATGAAGACTTCCACGAAATGGCGGATGCCGCTCCGAAGAAGACCTTCTTCGTTTCACATGCGGCCTATAACTACTGGGCCGAGCGCTATGGACTGAACCAAAAATCGATCGCCGGCTTGAACACTTCTGATGAACCTTCCCAAAAAGAGCTGAAAGCCATCATCGATCAAGGAAAGAAAGAAAACATCCAATACATCATGTTCGAACAGAATGTATCGTCCCGCCTGACAGAGGTCGTCCAGAAGGAGCTGGGTGCAGAAGCCCTGACGCTTCATAATCTCGCCGTTCTGACCCCTGAAGATGAGAAGAACAACGAAGACTATTTCTCCTTGATGAACCGGAACATCGATACGCTCAAAAAAGCATTGAACTGACATAAGCGGCCTCGTGCCGCTTTTTTTGTTGTGCGAGCCTCCGATTTTTCCATGCATATTCCCTTTCCATTTCGTGGACAATAAGGAAAACATGCAAGGGAGACATACATATGGATGAATTAGTGATTGCAAGGTCCATGTTCGGTACGACCATGGCCTTTCATATTATCTTTGCAACACTTGGCGTCGGGATCCCTCTGATGATCCTGATCTCCGAAATCGTGTACCAACGGACCAATGATCTTGATTATCAGATCATGGCCAAAAGATGGACGAAGGCATTCGCCGTTCTTCTTGGCGTCGGGATTCCCACCGGTACCATTGCCGGGGTCCAGCTTTCCCTATTATGGCCTGGCTTCATGGAAGTCATCGGGCGGGTCATGGCCCTCCCGTTCCAAATCGAAATCTATGCGTTCTTCATTGAAGCCCTGTTCATGAGTATCTATGTTTACGCGGCGAACCGGATCGCACCGTGGATGAGGATCGTCAGTCTCGTCCTTGTTTGTATAGGTGGTCTTGCCTCCGCCGTCCTGATCACCAATGTCCATGCGTTCGAAGGGACGCCTGCAGGTTTCGAGATGATCAATGGAGAGATCCGGAACGTTGAACCTTGGAAAGCATTCTTCAACCCGAGTTTCTTCGTCACAGCAGGTCATGTCGCTCTATCAGCCTATGTGGTCGGTTCATTCACGATTGCTTCTGTATCGGCATTCAAAATGCTTCGTAACCCGTTTGGATCCAGGGTGTATAAGTTTCACCAAAAATCCCTGATGATTTGTCTGGCCGTCGGGGGAGTCTTTGCATTGCTCACCGCTCTGAACGGTCATGAGTCAGCTCAAAAGCTGCATGAATATCAGCCTGAAAAACTCGCTGCAGCCGAAGGACTATTCGAAACCCAGGATCACGCCCCCCTTTCCATCGGTGGCTTCACCGATCGTGAAAACCAGGAAGTGAAATGGGGGATTGAGGTCCCGTGGGCACTGAGCTTTCTTGCCGGTAATAGCTTTGATACCGAAGTCATCGGACTGAATGATTTTCCAGAAGAATACTGGCCACCTTTATTCGTCCACACCCTTTTCAACGCAATGGTCGGAATCGGTTCCCTTCTCATCGTCATCGCCCTTGGAGCTTTTGCATGGAAGAAATGGCTGAAGAAGGACCGCTTCCCGAAATGGATGATGTGGATATTCGTGGCGGGAGGCCCGTTGTCGATCCTTGCCATCGAATTCGGTTGGATCTTCGCTTGTACCGGCCGCCAGCCCTGGACCATCTACCGGATCCTGAGTACAGAGGACTCCGTCACGACAACGGGTAATCTCGCCGTGCTGTTCGGACTATTCATCACGATCTATGCGATCCTCGCCGTATCCGTGGTGCTTGTGCTCCTTTACTACTTCAAACGGAACCCGCCTGAAAAGGATATCCAAAAAGCCGAGAGCAAACAGAAAGACATTCCATTATCCACTTGATCGGAGGTACACTCATGACCCAATCACTCATAGCCATCATCATACTCTGGGGATTCGTCTTCATCTACGCCGTCATGGCCACGATGGACTTTGGTGCCGGATTCTGGTCGATGCTCTATATCAATAATGAAAAAACAAAGGCGACGAATATCGCCAACCGCTATCTGTCTCCGACCTGGGAAGTGACCAATACGTTCATCGTCGCCCTGGTCGTGGCTGTCTACAGCATGTTCCCAGGCGCCGCCTACTCCCTCGGGACGGTCCTCCTAGTCCCCGGGAGCCTGATCCTCCTGCTCTTGGCCATACGAAGCGCCTTCCTGGTGTTCTCTCATGTGGCGGACGACTACTACAAACCGCTGACGTACATCACCGGGATCACCGGAATTCTGATCCCGGGTCTGATCATCAGCGTGCTGCCGATTTCCCACGGCTCGTACATTGACTTCGACAACGGGCAGGAGCTGGATTTAGGGAAACTTTTCACCAGCCCGCATGAATTTGCCTTTTTCGGCTTTGCCGTCGCCAGCACCCTGTTCCTTTCATCCCTGCTTCTTGCCGACTACTCCAAAACGTCGAAGGAGTACGAAGCTTTCAAGGTCTACCGCAGGGATGCCATGATCATCGGCCCGATCTCCGTCCTCATGGCCTTTTTGATCATGTGGACCATGAAATCCGAAGCGGCCTGGCTCTATGACCGGATGCTTGAGGATCGTAACCTGCTCCTCATTTCCCTTCTCGGGTTTGTGATCGCAGGAGCCGCCCTTTTCCTCCCTACCAATAAGGAAGGAATGAAGGGGATGCCCCGCGTAGCCGTCATTGCGGTCATCTGTCAATATGTCATCGCGAGCTACGTCTACGGCAAGGCCCATCTTCCGTATATCATCTATCCGGAAGTGACCGTCCAATCAGGCTTCACAGATCCCGACTCCTTCAGGGCCGTCTTCTTCACCTACATCGCAGGATTTGTCATCTTGTTCCCAGGTTTCGTCTACTTCTGGAGCTTGTTCATGAATGATAAGCGCTACTTGCGGCAAAAAGAAGACTGAATCAAAAAAGGTATTAATGTCGAAGATGATATGTGTAGGTTTTTCATACCGCTCATGATTTCCGTGCAAGACTTCGCTTTCCGCAGGAGTCTTCATCTTGCACTCCAATCAACCGCTAGAAACAATATAAATAGTTATGGAACACAATTAAAAACCCGAATTCACTTGCCTGGTCGTAGGCAAATGTATTCGGGTTTTACTATGGCTAAACCACTTTTGTCCCAGCGGTTTGTTCTCCAAAGGATACGGTGGCAATCTCCGGTGCTTCCCCCTGCACCCTCAGATCAAGGAGGGAAAGGCCCGCGATCGTCCCTTGAGGGATTTCCCGATCCTTTACAAGCTGAAATGCCTTCAGCTGCTCGTCGGGCGAAAGGCGGTTGGCAATCGTACAGTGGGGGATCCAGCTCCCGGGGCGATAAAGGGAAGATTCATTCCCATCAGGGAGCAGGAATTGTCTGTGAAAATCGCGATGAAGAGCGGTCAATTCTTCTGAAAGTACAGGAGAATAATAAAGGATCCCGGTACGGATGAAAGAGCCGATGCTCGCAAGCCTTACCTCAATCGGTGAATGATCGTGGTAATGATGAACGAAATCTTCAGAGAACCTTACCGGATCCAGCTCTGGAAAGTCTCCCAGAGTGATATGGGGGCGCCTGTCTCTTACTTGTGACGCATAGGCGCTGATCCCCTTTTCCTTCAGCTCATCCCACACCTCGATGATTGCCCTCTCCAGTTCGGGATTGAAGACGGCGACGACCGCGTACATCAGTTAGCCTCCATTTTCTTGAGCTGTTTGACGATCAAACGGATCTGGCCGCGGTGATTAAGCTCATCTTCAAACACGTGGAACCACTTGAAATAGTGATTGGCCGGATGATCCCAGCCAAATGGGGATTGCCTGTCGAGCCACTCATCCCCGACCCCTGCGAATAATTCCAGCGTCCGCTTGCGCACTTCGGCCAGACGGTCCACATAAAAAGCAACCTCATTTTCTTCAATCACCATGAGATCAAGCCCCGATTCAAGGCGGCTCCATTCTTCATCTTTCAAGTCCCTGTCACCGAACGTCATGATCTGAAAGGCTTCTTCCACACTGGCCATATGGAGGAGAAGCATACCGATTGTATTGTCGCAGCCTTCGACCTTTGTATCGAGCTGCTTCACTGTCAACCCTTCCACTTCCCGAAGCGTGGTGTACCTTGTGTATTCCAACATGGAAACCAGCCTGCCAACCTCGGATTCGAACGGTTCAACCGTTTCAATGATATATCTTCTTTCAGCCATATCGTAACGATCCCTTTCTATTTCCCTAAAAATCCACCTTCGGAGCGGAGCACCTGCCCCGTCACCCACCTGGAATCCTCAGAAGCAAGGAAGCGGATCAGGCTCGCTGCATCTTCCGGTGTCCCGATGCGCCCAGATGGAAAGAGAGGAAGGAGCTTCTCCCTGATCTCATCGGTGATCCATCCGGAATCGGTCGGGCCGGGATCAACACTGTTCACCGTGATCCCCACCGGTGCAAGTGCTGTAGCCAGGGGCTCCGTTATGGCTGCAAGCATCCCTTTGGTAGCCGTATAGGCAAGATTATGAGGGTCCGGGCCCTTCGACACCATGAATACGATGCGCCCGTCCTCTGCTTCCTCATAGACCTCTTCGAAACGCCTGGCAAACTCCACCGACAGCATGATCGTCCCACGGTTGTTCACCTGAAAATGCATCTCAAGCGTCTCCATCGTCATCGTCCTGAAATCAGTCGGCGACTCATAAGTGGCATTATTGATCAGCACCTTGGGGAAGCCCAGGCTCTGTGTGGCGGCTCCCAAAATGAAGGCCGGTGCGTCCTGTTTGCTCAGATCCGCTTCCATATGAGCGGCCCGCACGCCAAGGGCTTCCAACTCCCTTGCAAAGGCAGAAGGAAAATCTTCTTCTTTTCCGCATCCATCTTCCTCGTCATATGCACCCCAATGCGTAAAGAAGATGTCCATCCCGTCCCTTGCAAGGATCCGGCAGATGGCTGCTCCTATTCCTTTATCGCGGCTCACTCCGGTGACGAGGGCAATCGATGATGATTCCTTCATGTCTACCCCTCCTTTTCAACTCTACTCTAGACATGCGCATGAGATCACGGAAGCCTAAGTTTCCGAAAATTACGACAGGTGTCTATTTTATCATAATGTCGCACTCCCCGGTGTGAAAAACAGGATTTTCCCTTTGTACAAGAAAAGCAGATCATCGCTGATCTGCTCCCCATCAATTGATATCGCCCACATACACCCCGGAGCGATGTCCTTTTATGTATTCCCCCAGTGCTTTTGGGTAAATTCGCAAACCGTCCCACTCATCGAGGCTCACCCATTCAATCCCCACTTGATGGCTGTCGGGATTCGTCGGCTCGTAGCCCTCTTCACCGAGGAGATGACATTCAAAGTAGAACTCCACCTGTTGAAATCCTGCATCGAAGGCATGCTCATGGTTTTTTCCGATATATTCCCTCACATGCTTCAAAGGACCGACCCTTACTGTGCTGCCGATCTCTTCTTGGCATTCGCGGACGACGGCCTCTTCCAGTGTTTCCCCTTTTTCCTGTCCTCCACCGGGGAAAAGATAGAAGAATCCTTCTTCATCCTGATTTTTTGTGAGCAGGACCGCCCCTTCCTTCATGAACAGGGCCTTGGCTGAATTGCGTATACTCATTTTCCCTACCCTCTTCCTTTTATTCCGAGATGATTTCCTTGTGGAACGTGATTTCCTCCATCCGCCTCTGATCCAGCTCCACCCCGATGCCCGCTCCGTTTTTCCGCGGGATCCTTCCGTGGTGCACCGTAATCGGCTCTGTAATCAGATCCTGTTCCCAGTAGGTAGCTGAAGAGGAGAGATCGCCTGGCAGATTGAACCCTTCAAGGGTGGATAAAACAATGTTATGGGCACGGGAGACGCCGAACTCGATCATCCCGCCGCACCAGACGGAAAGCCCGCTATCACGGCATTGATGATAAATATCAAGTGCCTGGGAGTATCCCCCTACCCGTCCAAGCTTGATGTTCACGACGCCGCATGCCTGCAAAGCAATCGCGCTTTTCATATCGTGGGGAGAAACGATGCTTTCATCAAGGCAGATCGGCGTGGAAAGCTCTTTCTGAAGCATCGAATGCTCGACGATGTCGTCGACGCCAAGAGGCTGTTCGATCATCAGGAGATCGTATTGATCAAGCCTTTTCAAACGTGGAAGATCATCAAGGGTGTAGGCGGAATTGGCATCTGCCATGAGGGGAAGATCCGGGAACGTCCTGCGCAGTTCCCTGACGATCCCTTCGTCTTCATCCGGTGAGATCTTGATCTTGATCCGCCCGTACCCTTCCTCCATCAGCTCAGATGTGCGCTGGACCATCTCGCCGATACCACCTGCAGGCACTACGGCTCCGGCGAGCACTTCCTGCCTGGTGCCTCCGATCACGGCCCAAAGGGGCTGCCCTGACTGACGGGCATAGAGATCCCAGACGGCCATTTCAAGGGATGCTTTTGCCATGGCATTCCCCCGGACCCCGCTGAATAACCGGCCGCATTCTTCAGGATGGCGAAGGTCCTCTTTCAACAAGAGGGGGATGAGGACATCCTTGAGGATATGATGGGCCCCCTTGACCGTTTCCTCCGTATACCATGGGGTCGAGAAGGCCACACATTCACCAAGCCCTGTAAGTCCTTCTGAATCCACAGCTTCGATGATGATCCCTTCTCTTTCTGATACCGTCTGCAGATGGGTCGTAAACGGCTTTTTTAACGGCATGCTGACAACGGATAATGTAATGGCTTTAAGCTTCATCGTATGTCCCCTTCAGCATATTTTCTTTAAGTACCCTTCTAAGGAGCTTGTTGGAAGCATTGCGCGGCAGCTCCCCGACAAATACGATCCGTTTCGGACATTTATAGGAAGCAAGGGCATCCCTGCATCCTTTCATGACCTCCTCTTCAGTCATGGGACGGTCTGTCACAAGGAAGGCACAAGGTACCTGTCCCCACACTGGATCATCCATGCCGATGACCCCTGCTTCCGTGACGCCAGGGATCCCCAGCAGGGCACTTTCGACTTCAGCTGGATACACATTCTCTCCTCCGGAAATGATCAGGTCCGATCTTCTGTCGAGAACATAAAGGAACCCCTCTTCATCCACATAGCCGATATCGCCTGTGAAGAGCCATCCATCTTCAAAACTTTTTTCATTTGCTTCAGGGCGCTTATGATACCCCAGTGTCACATTCGGACCCTTGACCATGATCTCTCCCTCTTCCAGCGGTGCAGACGCTCCCTTGATCTTCAGCTGGGACGGGAAAAGCGGTTTTCCTGCCGAACCAAGCTTCGAAAGGCTGTACTCCGGTGAAAGGGTGACGATCTGTGATGAGGTTTCGGTCATCCCGTATGATTGGAACACGGGAACTCCTTTGTCCTTGCATGCCTGCAGAAGGGGAAGCGGAGCCGGGCCGCCTCCCAAAAGCACGCAGCGGAGATTTTCGTGATACCCGTCCCCGATCCTTCCTATGAGGCGCTGGAGCATGTTCGTGACAACCGATATGATGGTCACCCGACCGGATTTCAGTTCCAGGTCGATGGCATCCTCGTCGAATGACGCGTGAAGTCTGACCTCCATGCCATAGATGATGCTCCTCATGAGGATCGAGAAACCGCTGATATGGAAGAGGGGGACGGCACAGAGCCATACATCCTTCTCACTGGTGCCAAGATTCAAGGAGGATCCGGTGGCACTCCACCAGTGATTCCCGTACGTCTGCAGGACCCCTTTTGGCGAACCGGTTGTCCCCGATGTATACATCACCGTGCAGGTGTCATCAAGATTTGTATGAGACCTCGGGGCATAGGGGCGCTTGTCTCCCGAAAACAGGAAGGAAAGACCGATTCCCTCCACCTCAAGGGTGTTTGCCTTCTCTGCAAAGTCCTCGTCGTGGATGACATGTGTGAGGTCCATATCCCGTACTTGGAAGGTCAATTCTCCAGCGCCGAGCCGGTGATTCAGCATCACGGCAGCCATACCGAGCTGCTGCACGGCGTGGACCGCGATGATGGATTCAATGCGGTTTTTGATCATGAGGCCGATGAAGGCAGGCTTCTTGCCGTCCAACAACCGATTCAAACGCTGAGCCGCCTCCTCTGCCTCATGATCGAGCTCACGGAAAGTGAGGCTGCGTTCACCAGAACTTACGGCCGTGCGATCCGGAGTCAAAAAGGCCCGCTGCTTCAACCAATTAGGCAGCATTTCTGTGGTCATGGTACATTCTCCATTCTGTTGATTGTTCAGTAAGAAAAAAACCTGACAGATCCAAAGATCCGCCAGGCAAGTCCCATTAAGGGAAACGAGGGAATTGACCGAAGTCCGGATTGCGTTTTTCCTTGAACGCATCGCGTCCTTCTTTCGCTTCATCCGTAGTGTAATAAAGGAGGGTTGCATCTCCAGCCAGCTGTTGAAGACCTGCAAGCCCGTCCGTGTCGGCATTGAATGACGCCTTCAGGAAGCGAAGGGCAGTCGGGCTCTTTTCGAGCATTTCAGAAGCCCATTGCACGGTTTCCTCTTCGAGTTTCTCATAAGGTACCACTGTGTTCACAAGGCCCATATCCAATGCTTCCTGAGCATTGTATTGACGGCATAGGAACCAAATTTCCTTCGCTTTCTTATGTCCGATGATGCGGGCAAGATACCCGGCACCGTAGCCTGCATCGAAGCTTCCCACTTTCGGACCTGTTTGACCGAAGATCGCATTGTCCGCTGCAATCGTGATATCACATACCACGTGAAGGACGTGTCCGCCTCCGATGGCATAACCGGCAACCATCGCAATGACTGGTTTCGGGATCACTCGGATCAAACGCTGAAGGTCAAGGACGTTCAAACGAGGGATTTCATCCTCGCCTACATATCCACCATGTCCGCGTACGCGTTGATCTCCGCCTGAACAGAATGCTTTTTCACCTGCACCTGTAAGGACGATCACGCCAACTTTGGAATCGTCACGTGCATAAGCAAATGCATCGATCAATTCCGTTACTGTTTTCGGACGGAAGGCATTGCGCACTTCCGGACGATTGATGGTGATCTTTGCAATCCCATTATACGTTTCGTACAAAATATCTTCGTAGTTTCGTTCTGAAACCCAATCAAAAGCCATTTGTAATTCCTCCTTTATGTAGTAAATCCTCTATCATTGTACCAAACTTTTGCGGTTCTTCCACATGAATTGCATGCCCGCACCCTGAAAAAGATGTGATCGTGAACGAGGGATTGCGCTCTTTCATTCGTTTGGCGATGCCGACGAACTTCTCATCGAGCTCCCCCACCAAAAGATCGACGGGGATCTTCAAGGCAGTCAAGTGATCCCACCAGCTCGGCTGTGATCCCGTCCCCATCCCTCTCAGACTGTTGGCAAGACCGATGGGACGTTGTCCGAGTCGGCCTTGGCGGATTTCTGCCTGAACGGTGGCTGGCAGGCGCTTTTGCGTTTCGAACAACGGAATGTCCTCCCAAAAGTTTACGAACTCTTCCATTCCATGTAGAAGGATCCGCTCCGCCAAGGAAGCATCCTTCTCCCGCCTTGCGCTCCGCTCCTCTTCCGTCAACAGACCGGGTGACGCACTCTCAAGGATGAGATGGGAAACGAGGTGCGGGCGTGTTACGGCGAGATGAAGTGCCACCCTCCCCCCCATCGAATACCCGACAAAGGTTGCCTCAGTGATTCCACACTGGGTGAGTATGGACTCGACATCCTTCACGGCTTGGTCCATCCGGTACTTCTCCAAATCTCGAGGAGCGTCAGTCCTTCCATGGCCGATAAGATCGATCGTGACACAAGTAAAGCGCTGGACCAATCGATCGGTGACTCCGTTCCAGGTTTCACTATCCCCTGTAAATCCATGAAGGAAGACTACTGGAGGGCCTTCCCCTTTAATATTCACAAAGTAGTCGATCTCATTCACCTTCATGAACGATCTCCACCGTGTATTTCCCGGGAAACAAATTCCCACATTTTACGATGATTATCTACATTTTTCTGGCGGTCCGCCAATACTTCAATAATCTTCAGACCTTTCGTCCCCTCTGCCTGCCGAAGCGCCTGAAGGAAGTCGGATTCTGTCTTCACTAGGGAGTAATCCGCTCCGTACATGGCTGCGGCATGGGAGAACTCAAGATCCATGGGAGTCCCGAACAGCTCTTCGAAATACGCACCTTCCTTTGCCTGAGGCAAGTAGGAGAAAATACCACCACCGTTATTGTTCATGACGATGACAGTCAGATCCAAGCCATATTTCCTTCCAACGAGCAATCCATTCATATCATGGAAGAATGCAAGATCTCCGATGAGCAGATAGGTGGAAGGTGACTGCGTGCTCATGCCAAGTGCCGTCGAAACGACACCGTCGATGCCATTAGCACCCCTGTTGGCGTGGATGGCGATGGAGCGATCATTCGAAAAGAAGAAGGTATCCACATCCCGGATCGGCATGCTGTTGCTCACAAAAACAGATGATTGCTCCGGAATGGTTTCAAGGAGGCACTTCACAGCCTTGCCTTCATCCCACTCTCCAATCACCTCTTGCATGAGGTCCTTCGTCTTTTCATTCAGTCTAATCCACTTCTCGATCCAATCCCGTTGTTTAGCTTCTCTTGCAAAACGATCACAGAAATGACGTTCATGGGCATAAACATAGTGGGTTCCTCTTCCCGTAGGATCCTGCCACTCTTCTCCACGGGTAATGACGAGTTGAGGGACATCCTCAAGCCCTTTCAAGAACAGCATGAGGGGCTTGGACACGGCCATGGCACCGAAACGGATGATCAGGTCCGGTTTCATGTCTTCCCCGACGGTCCCGGCTTTCAGGAACGTGTCATAAGCATCGATGATACCATCTGTCCCATGCTTTCCGCTCCTCATGTTCGACAGCGGATCGGCGAGGATCGGGAATCCCTTTGCCCTTCCGAAGTCGGCGACAGCTTGAATGCCGTCCGGACTCATACCCGGACCGCAAATGATGATGCCCCGGTTCCGTTCGTTCAAGACCTTCTCCAGTTCTTCCCCTTGATCAGGAGCGAGCGTGCGTTCACCCTGATAGACGCGTTTTGCCGTACCATCTTCAAAGAGATCCTCCCGCAGGTCGGGAATGAGTGGTTCCCTGAGCGGGAAGTTGAAGTGCACCGGTCCGTGAGGTTCCCCGATCGACATACCGAGGCCCCGCACTGCCGCTGAGCGGGCATACCGCAAGATTTCCTGACCCGACTCAGGAAGGGCCATATCGACTGCCCATTTGACATGCCTTCCGTAGAGGTCAAGTTGGTCGATGGCCTGTGGCGCACCGACCTCCCTCAGCTCATGGGGGCGGTCTGCCGTCAAGACAAGGAGCGGTACTTTGGCATACCGTGCTTCAATGACGGCAGGATAATAGTTCGCTGCTGCGGTCCCCGACGTACAGACAAGGATGACCGGCTTCCGTTTTGCCTTGGCGATGCCGAGGGCAAAGAATGCGGCAGATCGCTCGTCCACGTTCACATACGTCTTGATGCGCGGATGATGGGTGAGCAATAACGCCAAAGGAGTAGACCGGGAGCCGGGGCTGATGACGGCTTCGTCTACTCCGTTACTGGATAATTCATCTATGAATGCTACAAGATAATCGGTCAAGCGCTGCTGATGTTCGTTCATATCAGATTTCCCCCTAATGCCCGCTGCATCGGACGGAATTTCATTTGCGTCTCCTTGAACTCACTGTCGGGATCCGAATGGGCAACGATCCCGCAGCCTGCATAAATGAAGGCGTGATCCCCCTTCAGGAGTCCTGAGCGAAGAGCGACGGCATACTCTCCGTTTCCGTATGCATCCATCCATCCGACCGGCCCTGCATAGAGGCCTCTGTCCATCTGCTCTTCTTCCCGGATGACCTGCATGGCTTCCTTACGCGGGACACCTCCAAGGGCCGGAGTGGGATGCAGCTTTTCCACTAGCGTCAGGATCGACAGGCCGGCTGGAGCCGTCCCCTTGACCGGCGTGTACAGATGCTGGATATCTTTCAGTTTCATGAGCTGGGGTTCATCGGGTATGGAGAGCCGTTTACAATCGTCAGACAGTGCCTGACGGATCGAATCGACCACGAGCTGGTGCTCATACCGATTTTTCTCATCCTCCAGGAGTTCTCTCCCAAGTTGCTCGTCTTCTTCAAGATCCTTTCCCCTTGCAATCGAACCTGCCAGACAGGTGGAAAGGATCTCTTCCCCGTCCTTTTTCACAAGACGCTCGGGAGTCGCTCCGATAAAACAGCTTCCTTCCTGCTCAAAACTGAAGATGAAACTGTCAGGCTGCTGTTTCCAAAGGTTATCAAGGACGAAGTCGGACGTAACTTCATCGCTGAAGGATACCTTGGTTTTCCGTGCAAGGACGACTTTCTCCATTTCCCCCGTTTTCAAGCGGTCGACCACATTGCGGACGGACTGCTTCCATTCAAGCGGGCGGATATCCTCTGCTGACATCTCACCAGGGTCCTCATGGCTCGCCGGCTCCGACGCCATCATCAACAACCGATCTTTTTCTTTAAGGCAATGCTGCAGGGAAGGGCCGCTTCCATCCGGTAGGCAAACGACATTAACCGTCAGATAATTGGCTTCTCCTGCCTTCGTAAGCATATATCTCGGGATGCGGAGGGACCCTTCATTGAATCCCGTCCATTCTTCAGAAGCAGGATTGGCAGAATCGAAACGGAAACCTCCGAATGCAAGGGGTCCCGTTCCAGGCCATTCTTCCCTCGATACCACCACCGCATCAGAAATGAAGCGCTTCCACTCTTTCTCGATGGCAAAAAAGCGCTCCCCCTCTTTCAATGACGAAGAAAGATCATATGAAGAGCCTGCCCCTATGAGAGAGATCGTTTGATCGCGATCCTTCCATAAAAAGCGTTCTCCTTTAAAAACCCTGCCACCGGCATGATAGAAAGAAAGTGGATCCAAGGCCCCTGTTTCTTCCACCATGCTCAGCAGCACGGGATGATTGATTTGTTGAGCCTTCAGTAAGGCTGCATCGTATGCTTGATCTATATTGGTCTTCTGGATTGTAACCAATTGAATTCCTCCAGACAATCACTTACAGTTTTCAAATCCATTACAAGATACACCTGAGTATAGGGTGTGTCAACGAAGTCATGGATATGAATCATTATTTATCCCTATTATATAATAAACCCTTTTTCCCCTTTTGAGAAACCAAAAGCGTTATAAAACCTGATGTTGGGTGGAGAAAAGGCCCATTCCCCGCACACTTCACGAGGATTCATGTTTTAACAGACCCTGTTTCGGTTAAAGTATGAGTACGATGAAGAACAAATCGAACTCTATGAAGGACGTGACATATATGCTTTCAACTCAGGAAAAGCAAAAGCTGAAAGAAGAATTGATGGACCAGAAGAATCATATCCAGGGTCAGTTGGATGATAGGGAAGAAAATCCCGCCAACACGGGGGATAACGAAAATGGGGGAGAGCTTTCCCTCTATGATAACCACCCTGCAGATATGGGTTCGGAATTATACGAGCGTGAAAAAGATTTCGCACTGGACGAGCATTCAAAATCAGAACTGAACAAAATTGACGATGCCTTGAAAGCAATGGATGAAGGATCCTACGGCACCTGCAAAGAGTGCGGCGAAGAAATCCCTTTCGAACGCCTTGAGGCCATACCGACGACCCTTTACTGCAAGGACCATGCAAGTGCCCAGTCGATCGTCGATGACCGACCTGCAGAAGAGGATATCCTTCAGCCACCTGTAAATGGGGAATTCCGCCACGAAACCGGACAGCTGGTGCGGGATACAGAAGATAGCTTCCAGGAGGTCGGCCGATTCGGTACATCGGAAACACCATCGGACTTCCAAGGCGATCATGATGATTATTCCGATCTTTATGAAGACGATGACGAGACGGAAGGGTTCACGGAAGATATGGAATCCTTCGTCGGGACGGATATGGATGGGAAGAACACGAGGGCTTATCCATCCAAGGCACATGAAGAGTACGAGGATATGCTCGATGAGAACGACATGGAGTCGACCATCGGGGACATCCCGTATAAAGAACGCGACAGCTACGTATCAGATAAAAAGAAATCTTAAGGCCCCACAACAAAACGCCCGGAATGCCATTGGCATCCGGGCGTTTGTCATTCAGCGGGATTATCGAACGCCTACCCCACCGATCCTCCAGATCTCACGTGCATATTCAGCAATGGTCCGGTCACTCGAAAAGTATCCAGATCGGGCGATATTGATCAGGCTCATCCGAAGCCACGACTGCTGGTCACGGTAAGCAGAAGCTACCTTTTCATGAGCTTTGGCATAGGAATCGAAGTCCCGCAGGACAAAGAATTCATCATTCTCCGCGAGAAGCGAATCATAGATGGTTTCAAAATGATCCCCCGCATCAGGAAGACTGCCGTCGACAAGCTGGTCGAGCATTTTCTTAATGCGCTCATCGTGGTGATAATACTCCATGGAATAATAACTGCCATCCTGTTGCTGCTTCATCACCTCTTCTGCCCTGAGACCGAAGATGAAAATATTCCCATCCCCCACCTGTTCCTGAATTTCGATATTGGCTCCATCCAATGTGCCGAGGGTCAAGGCCCCGTTCATCATAAATTTCATATTCCCTGTGCCTGACGCCTCTTTGCTCGCCGTGGAGATCTGCTGGGAGACATCCGCTGCCGGGATGATTTCTTCTGCAAGGGATACACGGTAATTCTCAAGGAATACCACTTTGATCCTTCCCTTGACGGATGGGTGATCATTGACGAGATCAGCGACGGAATGGATCAACTTGATGATCTTCTTGGCATAATAATACCCCGGTGAAGCCTTGGCGCCGAATATGAACGTTCGCGACGGAATATCCGCATCGGGGTTTTCCTGACATCTATTGAAAAGATGAAGGATGTGGAGGATATTGAGAAGCTGCCTCTTATAAGCATGAAGTCTTTTTATTTGAATATCAAAAATCGAATCCGGGTCCACCACGATCCCATTGGTCTGAAGGATGCGATCAGCGAGTCGCTTTTTATTCAACTGCTTCGCCTTATGAAGGTCCTCCAGGAATGTAGAGTCTGCAGTATAGGACTCAAGCTCGGTAAGCCTGGAAGGATCCTTGATCCAGGAGTCTCCTATCGCCGATTGAATGAGCGACGCCAAGGGAGGGTTGCTATTCAGCAGCCAGCGGCGATGGGTGATCCCGTTTGTCTTACTGTTGAACTTCCCGGGAAAATACTGATAGAACAGATTCATCTCCCGTTCTTTCAAGATATCGGTGTGGATCTTTGCGACCCCGTTCACACTATGGCTTCCCGCTATGGCGAGGTGGGCCATTTTCACTTCCCCATGGGCGATGATGGCCATCCCTTCAATCCTGCCCCACTCTCCCGGATAGGCATCCCACAGATCACGGCAAAACCGCTCATTGATTTCATCGACAATCATGTAGATCCTCGGCAATAGAGGCTGAAAAATCCTCACTGGCCAGCGTTCCAGTGCTTCAGAAAGGGTCGTATGGTTCGTATAGGCGAACGTCTTCGTCGTCACGCCCCAAGCTGAATCCCAGTCCATGCCGTACTCATCGATCAATACCCTCATCATTTCAGGAATGGCGAGTACCGGGTGTGTATCATTGATGTGGATGGCCACATGCTCGTGCAGATTCGCCAAGTCCCCGTGCCTGGAGAGATAGGACTCGAGTATCGTGCGGATGCTTGCAGATACAAGGAAATACTGCTGCTTCAACCTGAGGACCTTTCCCTCATCCTGTGTATCATCAGGATAAAGGAATTCAGTGATGGCCTCCGTATCCCGCTTATACTTCATCATGTCCCTACCGGCCTTATAGGCATAAGGCTCTGCATTCCATAAGCGCAGCGTGTTCACCGTTGTCGTTCCGTAGCCAACGACGGGTAGATCATACGGCACGGCAGCAACGATTTCAGCATCTACATGCTTGAATGAGGTAACCCCGTCCTTCTCGGATGATTCAATCCGGCCCCAGAACGGAATCTGCATCATAAGATCCGGCTTCCGTACTTCCCACACATATCCATGACGAAGCCACTGTTCGGGGAGCTCCATCTGATAACCGTTCACAATTTTTTGTTCAAACAGTCCATGCTTGTAGCGGATGCCGTACCCGTGACCCGGAAGGTCCATAGAGGCCATGGAATCAAGGAAACATGCGGCCAGTCGTCCAAGTCCCCCGTTCCCGAGGGCGGCATCCTGCTCTACATCCTCCATGTCCTTCAAATCGATCCCCAAATCTCCAAGGCCCTCTTCCACAAGCTCATAGATCCCGAGATTCATCAGATTTTGCCTCAAGAGGCGACCGAGCAGAAATTCAATGGACAGATAATACACCTGTTTTTGCTTCTGATAGCGGTATTGCTCGTTTGTCTGGATCCAGTTCATACTGATGTACTCACGGATCAGCTGTCCGAGCGTGTCATAACGATCTTGAAGAGTGGTGTCGGGGAATGCCTTACCTGATGTCATCTCCAACTTCTTCAGATAAGCTTCCTTAAATTCCTCCTGGCTAGAAAACATGACTTTCACTCCTCGAGGTGAGATCTGAATATAGCTGATTGTATTTGAATGCCGATTGAGCCCAGCTGTTATCCGTTTCTATTGCATTCTTCACAATCCTTGCCCACACGTCTTCCTGTCCGTAGAGACGGATGGCGCGGCGATACGTATACAACATATCGTGGGCGTTAAAATTCGCAAACGAAAAGCCGTTTCCACTTCCCGATTCTTCATCATACGAATGCACCGTATCATTCAATCCCCCCGTCTCCCTGACGAGGGGAAGCGCACCATATCTCATGGCAATCATTTGCCCAAGGCCGCACGGCTCGAACCTTGAAGGCATGAGGAATACATCGGATCCACGGTAAATCTGTTTGGCCAATGCTTCATCGAATCCGATCTGAACCCTGACCTTATCCGGGTTCGCAGCAGCTGCTTCCCTGAAGAACTGCTCATACTCCCAGTCACCCGAACCAAGGACGATGAACTGGACATCCTCCTCGAGCATTTCGTGAAGCACGGCCCTGATAAGATCGAGTCCCTTCTGGGCAGTCAAACGTGAAATGATGGAGATGACAGGGACATCCCGTTTTTCAAGTTCCAACCGCTCCTGCAGCTGCTCTTTATTGGTTTTTTTGCCGTGAAGATTGCCACTGAAGAATGGATGATCCCCCTGACCGGGATCGTATTCCCCGTCGTCGATCCCATTGACGATCCCGACCAGCTCCCGCTCCCTGAGCTTCAGGACTCCATCGAGACGTTCCCCGTAATAAGGCTGTAGGATTTCGTCTTTATATGTAGGACTGACTGTCGTGATGATATCGGCAGAAATGAGGGCCCCCTTCATGAAATTCATGCACCCATGGAATTCCAGGTAATCAGGATGGGCGTAACGCTGGGGAATGCCCAGCAGATCTGTCATCACACTGAAAGGGTAGATCCCTTGGAACTGCAGATTATGGATGGTGAAAACCGTGCGGATGAAGGCATATCCTCCGCGGTCCTGATACTCGGTCCTCAGCAAGAATGGAATCATCGCAGTATGCCAGTCATGGCAATGGATGACGTCCGGATAGAACTCCAGTTCACCGATGGCTTCCAGTACGGCCCGGGTAAAGTAGGCGTACCGCTCCCCTTCGTCAACGAATCCATATAATCGGTCCCGGGCAAAGTAGTATTCGTTGTCGACGAAGTAGTAGGTGACCCCATTTTCCCTGTATTCCTCTATTCCGCAGTACTGCTGTCTCCACCCAACGGCTACGGTGAACTCCTTTACCTTCCTCATCTGGTCCTTAAAATGAGCGGAGATCCCCCCATACTTAGGGAGGATCACCCTCACATCGGTTCCAAGTTTACGAAGTTCTTTCGGAAGGGCGCCGGCAACATCCGCGAGCCCACCCGATTTGATGAATGGTACACACTCAGAAACTGCAAATAATACCTTCACGAGTTCATCAGCGCTCCCTGGACCATGCCTTTACGGACGACGATGGGTTGTTCCGGGTCCCCGATGAGTCTAACTCCATCTTCGATCTTTACATCTTTATCAAGGATGACATTTTCCAATACACAATCACGGCCGATCTGGCTTTTCTGCATGATGATGGAGTTCTTGATCGTGGTTCCTTCTCCCACCTTCACCGCCCTGAAGATCATGGAATGATCCACATGACCTTTTATGAAACAGCCATTGGCGATGATACTGTGCTTGACGCCCGCTTCGCTCGTATAGCGTGTCGGCGGCTCATCCTTCACCTTTGTGTAGATGGGCAGGTCTTTCTTGAACAGCTCCCTCCACTGATCAAGCTCTAGGAGATTCATGCTTGTTTCAAAGTACTTGTCGATGGAGTCGATCCTCTCCACGAAGCCTTGATGTTCATATCCGCATACCTTCAGACCGCTCTCCATATCTTCAACCACGTCATTCATGCACGTATACCCTGTCTGATGGCGTGATTTTATCAGATCGACAAGAAGGGATTTTTTGACCAGATACATATGAAGGGACGATCCACCGTGTCGGATCTCTGTGATATCGCAACCGATCTGGGCGTGGCGCTCAAGGACCGGACGATAGGAGATATTGCACACGGTATAGCAGTTGGTGATGAGGGCATATTCCTGGGTGCTGCGGGTGAAATAGTCGATGTGATGGGCAAAATGATTGAACGATCCGATCGTTTCGTCATTCCTCTCAAGACCAGGAACCGGGAAGAAGAACAAACCGTCCCTCTTCCTGTTCAGGTCCCAGTTTTTCCCTGACCCGAGATGATCCATGAGGGAACGGTACTGGTATTTAGGGAAGATGGCTACAGATCCGATATCTGAATTCACCATATTCGAAAGGACGAAATCGACCAGGCGATACCGGCCGGCAATCGGGAGGGCCGCAAGCGAACGGTGCAAAAGCAGGTCTCCGAGTGAATCGTAATAGCTGGTCGCATCAATGACGCCTAACAGGGTGTTTTTCATATGAACTCCTCCTCTAAGTAGATGGTCAAACTTCTTCCTGTTCGAGTAATGCCGTTAGAACCGATTCCGTTACGAGTATGATTTCATCCGACTCTTCCTCAGGCATGATGACGATGCCACTCGGCACCACTACATCAGGTGGCACGATCGCCTGCTCGATATAGGCATTTTCACCGATTTCCGCCCCTGGCATGACGACGGAACGGGTGACATGCGCACCCTTCTTCACAGAAGCTCCTTGGAACAGGACGGATTTTTCAACGGTCCCTTCAATCGTACAACCTTCATTGATCAACGATCCTTCCACATGGGCATCTTCCGAGATATATTGAGGCGGCTCATTGGGATTGACAGAATAGACCCTCCAATCCAGGTCGAAAAGATTGAGTTCATTTTTTTCATCGATAAGATCCATATTGGCCTCCCATAGGCTCCGGACCGTGCCGACATCCTTCCAGTAGCCTTCGAACGGATAAGCCATCAGCTTTTTCTTTTCATCAAGGAGAAGGGGAATGACGTCCTTTCCGAAATCATGTGTGGAGCGTGGATTGCGGTCATCCATCTCCAGGTATTCTTTCAGAAGTGACCAGTTGAAGATATAGATGCCCATGGAAGCCAGATTACTCTTAGGGAACGGCGGTTTTTCCTCGAACTCGGTCACCCTCATGGCTTCATCGGTATTCATCAAACCGAACCTGCTCGCCTCATCCCATCCGACCTCAATGACCGAAATCGTGACGTCCGCTTTCTTTTCGATATGATAATCGAGCATCTTGCTGTAATCCATTTTGTAAATATGATCTCCCGAAAGAATCAGCACATATTCCGGATCATACTGCTCGATGTAGTTCACGTTCTGGAAGATGGCACTGGCAGTCCCTGTATACCAGCGCATCTCGGAGGATTCTGCATAAGGAGGAAGCACCGTGACCCCCCCGTTCCGTCGGTCGAGATCCCACGCACTGCCGATCCCGATATACGAATTCAATACCAACGGTTGATACTGAGTCAGAACCCCCACTGTATCAATGCCGGAATTCGTACAATTACTCAATGTGAAGTCGATGATACGGTATTTGCCTCCAAAGGGCACCGCCGGTTTCGCCAGGCTCTTCGTCAATGAATTCAACCTGCTCCCTTTGCCTCCTGCCAACAACATTGCCACACATTTGCCGTTACCCATGCTAGCATCTCCCCTCATATGATTGGTTTTAAATAAACAGCTCCATAAGGCGGTATCGTCATTTCAATTGATCCCTCTTTCCCGTGATAGGCCCCTTTCGTGACAAGAAGGGGGTGGGGATTGATTTGATGTGAGCCTCCAAAGCGTTCTTCATCGCTGTTCAAGATCTCTTGATATGCTTTCACAAGGGGCACCCCCACCCTATAGTGGTGGTAGGCTTCCTTGCTGAAATTACAGATGATGATCAGATGCTCTCCCTCTGAATGCCGGATGAAAGAGAAGATCTGCTGATTGGCATTATTGACATCGATCCATTCAAAACCGTCACTCCGATGGTCCCACTGGTGAAGCGGTGTTGCACCTCTATATAGATGCAGCACTTCTTTGAAATATGAGTTGAATTTGTGATGAAAATCGTAACTCATCAAATGCCAGTCCAACTGCTCCAGGTCCTTCCATTCGGCAAAGGGAGCCAGTTCACTTCCCATGAACAGAAGCTTTTTACCTGGATGACCTGTCATGAACGCAAGGAGCAGCCGATACTGGGCAAACTTTTGCCAATGATCCCCCGGCATCTTATCCAGCAATGACCTCTTCCCATGGACCACCTCATCATGTGAGAAAGGCAGGATATAGTTTTCCGAAAACGCATAGAGGATGGAGAACGTGATGAGGGAATGAAGCCCTCTTCTTTCTTCCGGTGTCGCTTCCATGTAGGTGAGCACATCATTCATCCAGCCCATGTTCCACTTATAGCTGAAGCCAAGCCCCCCGTAGTGAACCGGAGAGGTGACCTGGGGCCAATCGGTGGAATCCTCCGCCATCATCAGAAAGGCAGGGTCAAACTCAAACACGGATGTGTTCAACCGTTTAAGGAATTCCAGTGCCCCCTCATTCGCAGCCGACTCCCCCTGATTCGCCCAGTAAATGATGTTCGCAACGGCGTCGACCCTGAAGCCGTCGATGTGGTACTTCTCCATCCAGAAACGGGCATTGGATAGGAGAAAGCTCCTTACTTCTCCTTTTGCGAGGTCGAAGTTGACCGTACCCCATGTATGATTCTCACGGTCACTATCCCTGGCATATTCATAGGCGAAGGATCCGTCGAATTGATACAGTCCATGGGCATCCTTGCAAAAATGACCGGGTACCCAATCCATGATGACGCCTATTTGATGAGCATGGCATTCATTCACAAACGCCATGAACTCATGGGGTGAACCATATCTGCTTGTGGGAGCATAATAGCCTGTCCCCTGATAGCCCCACGAACGATCGAATGGATGCTCGGTCACCGGCAGGATTTCAATATGGGTGAAGCCGTGTTCCTTCACATGCGGAATCAGTTCATCCGCGAGCTCTGAATAGGTAAGAAAACTGCCATCCCTCTTCTTTTTCCATGTTCCCAAATGGACTTCATATATGAACATTGGTTGATCAAATCGATTATGTTTCTCTTTCACCTTCATCCAATCGCGATCGCTCCACTTAAACCCTTCAAGGTCGTACACCACACTTGCAGTTCGCGGTCTGACTTCAGAGGAGAATCCATATGGATCAGCTTTCATCCTACGTTCTCCTGAAGCAGTCACAATCTCATATTTATACGTTGAGCCGGTCAAGTCTTCATCAACCCGGATCATCCATACACCTTCCTGATTGATCCTCTTAAGCTCAAATCCCCTTCCGTTCCAGTTATTGAAAGAACCAACCACTGAAATCGATCTTGCCTCGGGAGCCCAAACGCAAAAATCAGTTGAAATGCCTGCTTTCACATGGCACCCCATAAAACGATAGGCATGCTGCATATTCCCTTCATGAAACAAAAAAACGTCATAATCTGTTAGGGACAACGTGTCCATATCCTCACCTACCATCATCAATCTCCTTACTTATTTCTTTCATCATATAAGAATTCCTTCATTTCATCATCTCCCATTTGCGACAATATTTGTTAGCTCACCACGAAAAACACCATAAAAAGGATGAAACCCTCGAATGACAAGGTTTTCATCCCATTTATATCCTTTTATTTGTCGTTATTTGTCGAAATATTTTAAAAATTTTAAACACATTACAAGTTGAAAACAAGTCAGATATAGAAATCAATGCCAATCCATGCAAAAAAAAAGATGTGTCGAAGATTGCCTCGACACATCTTTTTCGTATTATGACCCATACGGGATTCGAACCCGTGTTACCGCCGTGAAAGGGCGGTGTCTTAACCGCTTGACCAATGGGCCGCTTTATGGCGGAGAAGGAGGGATTTGAACCCTCGCGCCGGTTGCCCGACCTACACCCTTAGCAGGGGCGCCTCTTCAGCCACTTGAGTACTTCCCCATATTGGCTCCGCAGGCAAGACTCGAACTTGCGACCGATCGGTTAACAGCCGATAGCTCTACCACTGAGCTACTGCGGAACAATGAAAAATGGTGGGCCTAAGTGGACTCGAACCACCGACCTCACGCTTATCAGGCGTGCGCTCTAACCAGCTGAGCTATAGGCCCACAAATAAAAATGGAGCGGGTGATGGGAATCGAACCCACGACATCAGCTTGGAAGGCTGAGGTTTTACCATTAAACTACACCCGCAAAAAAAATGGGGCGACTGATGGGAATCGAACCCACGAATGCCGGAACCACAATCCGGTGCGTTAACCACTTCGCCACAACCGCCACAATCATATGGTGGCTCAGGACAGAATCGAACTGCCGACACATGGATTTTCAGTCCATTGCTCTACCAACTGAGCTACTGAGCCGCATCTAAATAAAATATAAATGGCGGTCCGGACGGGACTCGAACCCGCGACCTCCTGCGTGACAGGCAGGCATTCTAACCAACTGAACTACCGGACCAACTTTTTTTCGCGCTAGCGAAAATTAAGATCAATGTACTGCGATAGCAAAATAGCTATCAATAGTATTCGCGCTAGCGAAAGTAAAGATCATTACTTATGTATTGCAGTCACTACATCCCGATCCTAACGGATCAAGATGGTATTGCGGGGACAGGATTTGAACCTGCGACCTTCGGGTTATGAGCCCGACGAGCTACCGAACTGCTCCACCCCGCGACGATAAAAGATGAAAAATATGGAGGAGGAAGGGGGATTCGAACCCCCGCGGGCTTTGACACCCCTGTCGGTTTTCAAGACCGATCCCTTCAGCCGGACTTGGGTATTCCTCCGTATGGTGAGAACTATGGTGGACCTTGTAGGACTCGAACCTACGACCGGACGGTTATGAGCCGTCTGCTCTAACCAACTGAGCTAAAGGTCCCTAGTGGTAGCGGCGGAGGGGATCGAACCCCCGACCTCACGGGTATGAACCGTACGCTCTAGCCAGCTGAGCTACACCGCCTCGTAAAACGAGTATTTCCTGGTTCTCTAACATTATAAATGGTGGAGCCTAGCGGGATCGAACCGCTGACCTCCTGCGTGCAAAGCAGGCGCTCTCCCAGCTGAGCTAAGGCCCCAAAGAAAGTGGTCGGGAAGACAGGATTCGAACCTGCGACCCCTTGGTCCCAAACCAAGTGCTCTACCAAGCTGAGCTACTTCCCGATCATGGCGCGCCCGAGAGGAGTCGAACCCCTAACCTTTTGATCCGTAGTCAAACGCTCTATCCAATTGAGCTACGGGCGCATATATGAAATTCACTGGTGCCGAGGACCGGAATCGAACCGGTACGGTAGTCACCTACCGCAGGATTTTAAGTCCTGTGCGTCTGCCAGTTCCGCCACCCCGGCTAGGGCAATTATGGAGCGGAAGACGGGATTCGAACCCGCGACCCCCACCTTGGCAAGGTGGTGTTCTACCACTGAACTACTTCCGCATATGGTGCGGGTGAAGGGACTTGAACCCCCACGCCTTGCGGCGCCAGATCCTAAGTCTGGTGCGTCTGCCAATTCCGCCACACCCGCATGATATAAATGGTGAGCCATGAAGGATTCGAACCTTCGACCCTCTGATTAAAAGTCAGATGCTCTACCAACTGAGCTAATGGCTCGTGCTGCTTTTCTATAATGGACAAATACCCATAAGAAAATACAAAAGAACATAAAAAAGTGGTGCCGGCAAGAGGACTTGAACCCCCAACCTACTGATTACAAGTCAGTTGCTCTACCAGTTGAGCTACACCGGCAAGGTGTATGGTGTATTCTTTTTGCTTTGCCTTAGCTACATTGCAAAGGTTAAAGCTTCTTTATGGTACGTTATTTTCACTTCGCTAACGCTTCGTGAAAAAACTATGGTGGAGGATGACGGGATCGAACCGCCGACCCTCTGCTTGTAAGGCAGATGCTCTCCCAGCTGAGCTAATCCTCCGTATGTACCGCCTGGCGACGTCCTACTCTCACAGGGGGAGATCCCCCAACTACCATCGGCGCTGAAGAGCTTAACTTCCGTGTTCGGCATGGGAACGGGTGTGACCTCTTCGCCAATGTCACCAGACAGGTATTCCATTGAAAGAATTGTTCTTTCAAAACTAGATAAAGGGTTGATAGTCAATCATTACCGGCGTATCGTCCAGTCCGGGAGACGCGAAGCGCCTCCTTCGTCTTACTTTGGTTAAGTCCTCGATCGATTAGTATCAGTCAGCTCCATGTGTCGCCACACTTCCACCTCTGACCTATCTACCTGATCATCTTTCAGGGATCTTACTCACATAAAGTGATGGGAAATCTCATCTCGAGGGGGGCTTCATGCTTAGATGCTTTCAGCACTTATCCCTTCCGCACATAGCTACCCAGCGATGCCTTTGGCAAGACAACTGGTACACCAGCGGTGCGTCCATCCCGGTCCTCTCGTACTAAGGACAGCTCCTCTCAAATTTCCTGCGCCCACGACGGATAGGGACCGAACTGTCTCACGACGTTCTGAACCCAGCTCGCGTACCGCTTTAATGGGCGAACAGCCCAACCCTTGGGACCGACTACAGCCCCAGGATGCGATGAGCCGACATCGAGGTGCCAAACCTCCCCGTCGATGTGGACTCTTGGGGGAGATAAGCCTGTTATCCCCGGGGTAGCTTTTATCCGTTGAGCGATGGCCCTTCCATGCGGAACCACCGGATCACTAAGCCCGACTTTCGTCCCTGCTCGACTTGTAGGTCTCGCAGTCAAGCTCCCTTGTGCCTTTACACTCTGCGAATGATTTCCAACCATTCTGAGGGAACCTTTGGGCGCCTCCGTTACTCTTTAGGAGGCGACCGCCCCAGTCAAACTGCCCACCTGACACTGTCTCCCACCCCGATAAGGGGCGCGGGTTAGAATGTCAACACAGCCAGGGTAGTATCCCACCGACGCCTCCACCGAAGCTAGCGCTCCGGCTTCCAAGGCTCCTACCTATCCTGTACAAGCTGTGCCAAAATTCAATATCAGGCTACAGTAAAGCTCCACGGGGTCTTTCCGTCCTGTCGCGGGTAACCTGCATCTTCACAGGTACTATAATTTCACCGAGTCTCTCGTTGAGACAGTGCCCAGATCGTTACGCCTTTCGTGCGGGTCGGAACTTACCCGACAAGGAATTTCGCTACCTTAGGACCGTTATAGTTACGGCCGCCGTTTACTGGGGCTTCGATTCGCACCTTCGCTTGCGCTAAGCACTCCTCTTAACCTTCCAGCACCGGGCAGGCGTCAGCCCCTATACTTCGCCTTACGGCTTCGCAGAGACCTGTGTTTTTGCTAAACAGTCGCCTGGGCCTATTCACTGCGGCTCTCTCGGGCTTGCACCCTACCAGAGCACCCCTTCTCCCGAAGTTACGGGGTCATTTTGCCGAGTTCCTTAACGAGAGTTCTCTCGCTCACCTTAGGATTCTCTCCTCGCCTACCTGTGTCGGTTTGCGGTACGGGCACCATCTTCCTCGCTAGAGGCTTTTCTTGGCAGTGTGGAATCAGGAACTTCGCTACTATAATTCGCTCGCTATCACAGCTCAGCCTTCACGATGATGGGATTTGCCTCATCATCAGCCTAACTGCTTAGACGCACATATCCAGCAGTGCGCTTACCCTATCCTCCTGCGTCCCCCCATTGCTCAAATGGAAGAAAGGTGGTACAGGAATATCAACCTGTTGTCCATCGTCTACGCCTATCGGCCTCGACTTAGGTCCCGACTAACCCTGAGCGGACGAGCCTTCCTCAGGAAACCTTAGGCATTCGGTGGATGGGATTCTCACCCATCTTTCGCTACTCATACCGGCATTCTCACTTCTAAGCACTCCACCAGTCCTTACGGTCTAGCTTCGCAGTCCTTAGAACGCTCTCCTACCACTGACACCAAACGGTGTCAATCCACAGCTTCGGTGATACGTTTAGCCCCGGTACATTTTCGGCGCAGAGTCACTCGACCAGTGAGCTATTACGCACTCTTTAAATGGTGGCTGCTTCTAAGCCAACATCCTGGTTGTCTAAGCAACTCCACATCCTTTTCCACTTAACGTATACTTTGGGACCTTAGCTGGTGGTCTGGGCTGTTTCCCTTTCGACTACGGATCTTATCACTCGCAGTCTGACTCCCATGGATAAGTCTTTGGCATTCGGAGTTTGTCTGAATTCGGTAACCCGATGAGGGCCCCTAGTCCAAACAGTGCTCTACCTCCAAGACTCTTACAACATGAGGCTAGCCCTAAAGCTATTTCGGAGAGAACCAGCTATCTCCAGGTTCGATTGGAATTTCTCCGCTACCCACACCTCATCCCCGCACTTTTCAACGTGCGTGGGTTCGGACCTCCATCCAGTGTTACCTGGACTTCATCCTGGACATGGGTAGATCACCTGGTTTCGGGTCTACGACCACATACTCATTCGCCCTATTCAGACTCGCTTTCGCTGCGGCTCCGTCTTCTCAACTTAACCTTGCATGGGATCGTAACTCGCCGGTTCATTCTACAAAAGGCACGCCATCACCCGTTAACGGGCTCTGACTACTTGTAGGCACACGGTTTCAGGTTCTATTTCACTCCCCTTCCGGGGTGCTTTTCACCTTTCCCTCACGGTACTGGTTCACTATCGGTCACTAGGGAGTATTTAGCCTTGGGAGATGGTCCTCCCAGCTTCCGACGGGATTTCACGTGTCCCGCCGTACTCAGGATCCACTCAAGAGGGAACGAAGTTTCGACTACAGGGTTGTTACCTTCTTTGACGAGCCTTTCCAGACTTCTTCGTCTACCCCGTTCCTTTGTAACTCCGTATAGAGTGTCCTACAACCCCAAGAGGCAAGCCTCTTGGTTTGGGCTAATCCCGTTTCGCTCGCCGCTACTCAGGGAATCGCATTTGCTTTCTCTTCCTCCAGGTACTTAGATGTTTCAGTTCCCTGGGTCTGCCTTCCATGCTCTATGTATTCAAGCAAGGATACTGTTCCATTACGAACAGTGGGTTCCCCCATTCGGAAATCTTCGGATCAGCTCACTTACAGCTCCCCGAAGCATATCGGTGTTAGTCCCGTCCTTCGTCGGCTCCTAGTGCCAAGGCATCCACCGTGCGCCCTTATTAACTTAACCGAATTGGTTAAAAACCTAAAATGGCGATACTCGGTAATTTCTTGACTATCAATAAAACTTTATCTAGTTTTCAAAGAACAATATAGAAGATGGATTTAAACCATCAAAACTGAACAAAACTTCGACGTCGTCAAACGTTTTAAGTAAATCTTCCTTAGAAAGGAGGTGATCCAGCCGCACCTTCCGATACGGCTACCTTGTTACGACTTCACCCCAATCATCTGTCCCACCTTAGGCGGCTGGCTCCAAAAGGTTACCTCACCGACTTCGGGTGTTACAAACTCTCGTGGTGTGACGGGCGGTGTGTACAAGGCCCGGGAACGTATTCACCGCGGCATGCTGATCCGCGATTACTAGCGATTCCAGCTTCATGTAGGCGAGTTGCAGCCTACAATCCGAACTGAGAACGGTTTTATGGGATTGGCTAAACCTCGCGGTCTTGCAGCCCTTTGTACCGTCCATTGTAGCACGTGTGTAGCCCAGGTCATAAGGGGCATGATGATTTGACGTCATCCCCACCTTCCTCCGGTTTGTCACCGGCAGTCATCTTAGAGTGCCCAACTGAATGCTGGCAACTAAGATCAAGGGTTGCGCTCGTTGCGGGACTTAACCCAACATCTCACGACACGAGCTGACGACAACCATGCACCACCTGTCACTCTGTCCCCCGAAGGGGAAAGCCCTATCTCTAGGGTTGTCAGAGGATGTCAAGACCTGGTAAGGTTCTTCGCGTTGCTTCGAATTAAACCACATGCTCCACCGCTTGTGCGGGCCCCCGTCAATTCCTTTGAGTTTCAGTCTTGCGACCGTACTCCCCAGGCGGAGTGCTTAATGCGTTAGCTGCAGCACTAAAGGGCGGAAACCCTCTAACACTTAGCACTCATCGTTTACGGCGTGGACTACCAGGGTATCTAATCCTGTTTGCTCCCCACGCTTTCGCGCCTCAGTGTCAGTTACAGACCAGAAAGTCGCCTTCGCCACTGGTGTTCCTCCAAATATCTACGCATTTCACCGCTACACTTGGAATTCCACTTTCCTCTTCTGCACTCAAGTTCCCCAGTTTCCAATGACCCTCCACGGTTGAGCCGTGGGCTTTCACATCAGACTTAAGAAACCACCTGCGCGCGCTTTACGCCCAATAATTCCGGACAACGCTTGCCACCTACGTATTACCGCGGCTGCTGGCACGTAGTTAGCCGTGGCTTTCTGGTTAGGTACCGTCAAGGCGCCGCCCTATTCGAACGGCACTTGTTCTTCCCTAACAACAGAGTTTTACGATCCGAAAACCTTCTTCACTCACGCGGCGTTGCTCCGTCAGACTTTCGTCCATTGCGGAAGATTCCCTACTGCTGCCTCCCGTAGGAGTCTGGGCCGTGTCTCAGTCCCAGTGTGGCCGATCACCCTCTCAGGTCGGCTACGCATCGTCGCCTTGGTGAGCCATTACCTCACCAACTAGCTAATGCGCCGCGGGTCCATCTGTAAGTGATAGCCGAAGCCACCTTTCAACCTTCCCCCATGCGGGGGTAGGTGTTATCCGGTATTAGCCCCGGTTTCCCGGAGTTATCCCAGTCTTACAGGCAGGTTACCCACGTGTTACTCACCCGTCCGCCGCTGATCTCAGGGAGCAAGCTCCCATCGATCCGCTCGACTTGCATGTATTAGGCACGCCGCCAGCGTTCGTCCTGAGCCAGGATCAAACTCTCCATAAAAAGTTTGAATAGCTCTTTAAAATAAATCTAGAATTAACGTTGACGTGTTTGTCTTGTTTTGTTCAGTTTTCAAGGTTCAAATAGAATGTAAGTGCTTCGTTTCTCTCTGAAGCGACCATTTAAATGTATCATATATCGTCGATTCATGTCAACTTCTTTTTTTATAAAATCCGTTGCGCATCAGCGACATGTATTAATATATCACGCTGTAATTATTATTGCAATATATTTTTTATCTTTTTTATATATTATTCTTTTTTTATAGTGCGCCTCATATATATGATTCCATACTGCATTGAAAGGGGCTGCTTCACTTATGCTACTTCTACCTATTGGACAGGCCGTATCCTTCATCATGGCTGTCTACCTGTTCTCGTATTCTTATATCCAAGCATTGAAGATCAGCGAAAGCGCAGGCATCAAAATCGGTTCCGCGCTTACATTCATCTTCTCCTCCACGATGGCAGTCATATTCTCGGGCCTGACGTACACCTTTTCATAAAGCATCGGAGTCAGAAGGATAATAGAAGACCTTCTTCCACGTACCCTTCACCCCCGATGATAATCGTCTCTTCTTTAACGATTTCAGGATTGTAGGAATAATAGAACGTTTTAGATGCATTCTCCCTCAATACCCAGATGAACATATCGTGACAACCAAGAGCCTTGAGGGAGGAGATGCTCCGCGAGAATAACTCCCTTCCGATCCCTTTCCCTTGGAAGTCCCTTACAAGATAAATGGCATAGAGTTCCCCTTCATACTCCCCGCTTCTTTCCCTGCCCACAGATGCAAAACCGACAACCACTCCGTCTTTCGTCGTGGAAACCATTGTATGATGGTCTTCCGACAGGATCCTTTCCCACTTCAGCTTCTTCTCTTCTATTGACAAGGAATCCAGATATCTGTCTGACACGATTTCCTTATAGGTCGATTTCCAGCTTTCCACATGCACTCTGGCAATGCTCCCTGCATCGGCGATGCATGCCTTTCTATAAAGGAACGCCACTGCTCTCCTCCACCTTTCTAAGCTCTTTCAGTGCTTTTTTCAGTTTCCGTTCTTCCAACAAGAAAATCGTTACTCCCAAAAGGATGATTCCTGCACCGATGACCTGGGTGAGTAAAATTTTCTCAGATAAAAGCCAATAAGCCAAAATTGCTGCACCGACCGGCTCAAATAAGATCGCCATGGAGATCGTCGAGGTGCTGAGCCATTTCAATGACCAGTTGAACAATGAATGCCCAAGGAGCGTAGGGATGATAGCCAGTAGCAAGAAGTACAGCCATTCTTCTCCTGCGTACGGATAAAACGATTCACCCTTGATCAGAGAATAAATAAATAGGACGGCTGCACTCATGGCGTACACGATATACGTATATGTCATGAGCGAAAGGCGTTTCCTGATGGTTTGACCGAACAGAAGATACCCTGTCACCAAAGCACATGCCACCAGTGCAAGAAGATCCCCCCACAAGGCAGTCCCACTTACCTTGAAGTCCCCCCAACTGATTACAATACTGCCGGATACTGCAAGTATGGCGGAGATCACTGATTTCCCAGTAAGCTTTTCACCGAAGAAGAGATACGCTCCCAAAAATGCAAAGAGTGGCTGGAGGGTCACAAGGACGGTGGAGCTCGCCACAGATGTATAGTTGAGAGATTCGAACCATAGGATGAAGTGAAAAGCAAGGAAGCCGCCGGCGAGAAGGCAAAGACCCCAGTCCTTCACGGTAATAAGTTTCAATTCTTTCACATAGTGTAGGAGAAAAAACGGTGTCATGAGCAGGACGGTGAAGAAAAGTCGATAAAATGCCAGCACCCCTGCGGGAGCCGCCGAGAACTTGACGATGATGGCGGAAGTGGATACGGAAATGACACCGATCGCAAGTAGTAGATATGGATTGATTTTTGCTTCTGACATGAGTTGGAGCACCCCTGGATTTGAAATCGATATTTTCCTCATTTTATTACTTCGTTCATGAAAAAACTATATCTTTTTATCAAATGGAGGGGGAAAGATGACGCCGATTGACACCACCCTGCTATTAAAATTGGGCATTTCCGCTATACTCGGATTGATCATAGGGCTTGAAAGGGAACTGAAACGGAAGCCTGTAGGATTGAAAACATCGCTCGTCATCTGCATCGTCAGCTGCCTCCTGACGATCGTTTCCATCGAGGCGGCCTATGTGTCCCCTAAATCCGATCACGTGAATATCACCATGGATCCCCTTCGACTGGCTGCACAGATTGTATCAGGAATCGGTTTCCTTGGCGCAGGCGTCATCCTCAGGAAAGGGAATGACAGCATTTCCGGGCTGACGACAGCCGCCATGATCTGGGGAGCCGCCGGCATCGGCATCGCCGTCGGGGCAGGTTTTTACTGGGAAGCGACCGTGGGGGTCATCTTATTGATTTTTTCAGTAGAGGTGATCCCGGTCATCATCACGTACCTTGGGCCAAGGCGGTTGAGGGAAAAAGAGCTGTCCTTAAAGGCAACCATTGAACAAAAGAAAGAAATCAAGTCCATCATCGAACAGATCAAATCGGAAGAAATCACAATTGAAAACATCCGGATCAAGGATTTAAAAAACGATCTTCATCTACTCGAGTTGAAGATCATCGTCGACTTCCGTAAAAAGACCGTGGACATATATTATACGATTTCTGACATCCCGGGCATCATCGATGTAGAAATCGAAAGTCTTTGAATCATTTTTTCATCAGGCGCACCTGATCGATGCCCTCCCGGGAAATCAATCCCTGCATTACGTTGTGAATGGGATCCTCACCAATTGAATAAACCATGAAGTAGCAGGAGATAAGACCAGCCCCTTGTTCAACGTCGAGCTCGGCAACCTCCAGTCCATGTTCTTGCATAAAATCAGTGACGGCAGATAATTCATATGCCTGCATCCGAATGGATAACGTATACCACCGTTTTTTCCTAAGTTTACCCCTATAATACTGTTCAGCCCTCGTGAGGAAGAACAGGGTGAGGACGATGATCGCCGTTGTAAATATCGCTTCGTAGTGCATACCTATTCCCACGACAAGCCCGAGACCGGCAACCACCCATATGCTGGCGGCCGTCGTGAGTCCCCTGACGGTTACACCTCGGTGCACAAGGATTGTCCCCGCCCCGAGAAAACCGATACCTGAAATCACATAGGACGGAATCCTGCTCGGGTCAAATCCGTTCAGCTCCGGATGCTCATCCAGGAATGGCTGAAACCCATAGATGGAGAGCAGCATGAGTAGACAAGAACCGACCCCCACAAGTATATGGGTCCTGAGACCCGCAGGATGATTCTTCGATTCCCGTTCCAAGCCGATCAACCCGCTCAGCAGTACAATGAGGAAGATCCGTTTGATGACAATCATGAATTCCGGGGATAACGGCGGAAGACCTATATACTCCACCTGCCTCCCTCCTTCCGAAGATTATGTATTTATACCTTTAACCAACAGATCCGATTCTAAAACAGGACATCATTGAAAATAAAAAAAAGAACCAGGCTTATCAACGCCTGGTTCTTACATTTTATTTCACTGGTTTCTTCAAAAGCCCTACCATGATTGCTGTGATCACAGAACCGATCAATACGGCCAGCAGGTATAGGAATGCATTCCCTTCGACGACCGGGAAGACGAAGATTCCTCCGTGAGGGGCAGGAAGCCCGATGTGGAATACCATCGTCAAGGCACCGGCTACAGCCGATCCGACTACAGCCGATGGGATGACCCTGAGGGGATCAGCTGCCGCAAACGGGATTGCTCCTTCTGTAATGAAGGAAGCACCCATGAAGTACGCAGGAATCCCTGCTTTCCGTTCATTTTCATTGAACTTGCTTTTAAAGAAGGTTGTCGCAAGAGCGAGACCAAGCGGTGGCACCATCCCACCAGCCATGATGGCCGCATGGGGAGCAAGGTTCCCACCTTCGATCATGGCAATACCGAATGTAAAGGCCGCTTTGTTGATCGGACCACCCATATCGACCGCCATCATACCGCCAAGGATGAGTCCGAGGAAAATAAGATTTCCTGTCCCAAGACCCTCAAGCCAGCTTTGAAGCCAAGTGTTGACTGCACTCAGTGGTTCCACAAGGAATTGAAGCATAATGAAGCCCGTGATGAAAATAGCGAACAATGGATAGATCAGAACAGGTTTGATTCCTTCCAACGCCTGCGGGAAGTTCTTCGTAGCACGTTTGATTCCAAGAGTGACATACCCGGCAAGGAATCCGGCGATCAGACCACCGAGGAATCCACTGTCACCGGTTGCTGCAATCAGACCACCGACCATACCAGGTGCAAAACCAGGACGGTCTGCGATACTGGAAGCAATGAACCCGGCAAGGACAGGAATCATCAGGAAGAACGCATTGCTCCCACCGATTGTGTTGATGATCGCTGCGAATTGATTGTATTCAGAAGAATCAGGATTGGCCGATTGAGGACCGAATAAGAACGAGATCGCAATGAGGATCCCACCGCCGACAACGAATGGAAGCATATTGGATACACCATTCATCAGATGCTTATAGAATCCTGACTTCCCTTTGCTTTCCTTGGACGTGTCTTCTTCTTTATTGCCACCACCACTGTAGACGGGTGCATCCTGCTTTTCTGCACGGGAGAGGAGATCCGCCGGTTTCCTGATGGCTTCAGCCACCGGTACCTGGATGACACGTTTCCCTTTAAAGCGTTCCATCTCAACCTTTGTATCGGCTGCCACGATGATCGCTGGAGCGTTTTCAATTTCCTCCGCAGTAAGGATGTTCTTTGCCCCGCCGGAACCATTTGTCTCGACCTTCACATCGAAACCAAGCTCTTTGGCTTTTGCTTTGAGGGCATCAGCGGCCATATAGGTATGAGCGATACCTGTCGGACAGGCAGTTACTGCAAGGATCTTGCTTGAAGAGGAATCAGACTCTTCAACTGCTTCTTCCTCTTCTTCTTGATCATGAGTATTGATGATCGTGATGACTTCATCTTCAGACTGTGCAGAAAGCAACGCCTGGCGCACCTCTGGGTCCATCAGGAGGGAAGAAAGACGGCTCAGGGCCTCCAAATGCGTCTGATTGGCACCATCAGTTGCCGCAATCATAAAGAACAAATGCGCAGGTGTACCGTCAAGGGACTCATAGTCTAGCCCTTCTACCGATTTCCCGAATGCGATGGCCGGCGACTTTACCGCTGCCGTTTTTGCATGGGGAATGGCAATTCCTTCTCCAATCCCCGTCGTGCTTTGTGCTTCACGATTCAGGATGGCTTTTTTGAATTCCTGTACATCCTGCAGTTTACCTGCTTTATCTAGAACCGTAACCAATTCATCAATGACTCCTGATTTTGAATCAGAGGAAATATTCAACTGGATGGTTTCTTTTGTGAGTAGTTCTGTAATCCTCATGTTCTTACCTCCTATTTCTCCGTAATCGTAATGTCGTTATAGAGTGATTCCACTTTTTCTGCGCTGCATAGCCCAATAGAATAGGCAGTGGCAGAACCTGAAGATGTTCCAAGGCGGAAGGCATCCTCGATGCTGTACCCCTTTTTCAATCCTGCAAGGAAGCCCGCCACAGTGGAGTCCCCTGCACCTACCGAGCTCTTCAGCTCACCATTCGGAACAGAAGAGACGAATACACGATCTCCGGTAAGAAGCAAAGCACCTTTTTCCGCCATCGATACAATGACGTTCCGCGCACCTTTCTCAAGCAGTTTCCGTCCGTAGTGAATCGCATCGTTTTCAGATTGGATCTCCACATCGAACATTTCTCCAAGTTCATGGTGATTCGGCTTGATGAGATAAGGAGCAAGCGGCAGGACTGGTTCGATCAGGTTCTTTTCAGCGTCGATCACTACCTTGGTACCCTGTTCACGGCACTGAGAAGCAATCTGATGATAGAACGTCTTCGGCACGGAAGATGGGATGCTTCCTGCCAGCACCAGGACATCTTCATCTGTCAGAGAAGAAATTTTCCCGAGAAGTTCATCAAGATGATTCTCGCTGATTTCCGGCCCGCTTCCGTTGATTTCTGTTTCATCGTCCGATTTTACTTTTACGTTGATTCGGGAAATCCCGCCTACTTCAACGAAATCGGTACGGACGTCTTCTCGCTGCAGGAATTGCTTGATGTATTCCCCCGTAAAACCGGATGCAAAGCCCAATGCGGCACTTTCAACTCCAAGCGTATGAAGGACGCGGGATACATTGATCCCCTTACCGCCCGGCAGTGCTGCTTCAGTTTCGCTCCTATTCAAGCCGCCTTTTGTAAAATCGGCAACCTCCATAATGTAATCAACCGAAGGGTTTAATGTCAGTGTATAGATCATGTTGTCACAACCTTTATCGTAGTTTGTTTCATAATGGCGGTATCTTGCTCTTCATCAAGAGCATTCGTGATAACCATTGCTTTATCTATATCAACAATTTTACTGAATGAAATTTCTCCGAATTTGGAATCATCCGTCAGGAACATGGCTTCCCTTGCTAATTCGATTGCGACCCGTTTCACCTGAGCCTCTTCCGGATCAGGGGTCGTGAACCCGTATTGGGCGTGGATGCCGTTTGCCCCCATGAACGCTTTATCGAATCGGTAGTGCTTAAGGGATTCGACCGCCCCGCTTCCGATCATGGCCTTGGTGGTTTGTTTGACCATTCCTCCTACTAGGTAGGTTTTGAATCCTTTTTGTAAAAGAAGATCAACATGGGTCAATCCGTTGGTGACCACCACGATATCCAACTGTGGAAGATAATCTATCAAACTGAGCGTAGAGGTTCCGGCATCAAGGAAGATGCAATCTCCGTCTTCGATGAGGCTGGCGGCGTATTGACCGATCAATCGTTTCTCATGAAGGTTTTTGGAAGATTTTTCAGATACACTAAGTTCTTTCAGTTTCCCTTGAAGTCTCGATGCTCCGCCGTGTACCCTCTTGAGGAATTTCTCCTGCTCAAGTTGAGTCAGGTCCCGTCGGATGGTAGATTCTGAAGCATCTGTCATATCGACGATTTCATGGATTTTGATCGTTTCTTTATCTTTTAACAGGTCAAGGATGATGCGGTGCCTTTCATCGGTCAGCATGTTTTCTCCTACTTTCTAATCACTTTGCATACTTTATTATAATGAGAACGTTTGCAGAAATCAATCATTTTCTTTCATAAATGAGCACATTCTTTCAAAAACAATCATTGTGTATTATAAGAGATATTATTTTTATTTCTTAATATATGTAGTAATAGGGGTGGTTCGTTTCATTTCGCTGCGGGAGCTCGCTTTCCGCGGGGCGTGCGGTAAGCCGCTTCGGCGCTGCCTGCAGGGTCTTACCTGCCCGCCTTTCCGCAGGAGTCGAGCTCCCTTCGCTTCATTTCACTTTGTGCTTTTGATGGGTGAAGTGCGTCTCTTCATTGATTGGGGTGATCATGTTCCTCTTGATTTGATCAATTCTTCCACTGAACGAGTGTTTGCAGGTCGCTCGGCGCTGCCTGCTGGAGCCTTTCTGCCCGCCTTTCCGCAGGAGTCGAGCTCCCTTCGCTTCATTTCATTTTGTGCTTTTGATGGGTGAAGTGTATCTCTTCATTGGTTGGGGCGATCATGTTAATCCTGGTTTGATCAATCTTTCCACTGAACGAGAGTGTTTGCAGGTCGCTCGGCGCTGCCTGCATGAGCATTCCTGCACACTTTCCCTCAGGAGTCGAGCTCCTTTCGCTTTATTCCACTCTGTAGTATTTCACTGGTGACAGTCTACATTCTGATTCCCACGGAATAATCAGGTTTATATGCGTGGTTCTCTCTTTCATCTCATACTTTCTTGTCTAAACACATTCGGAATACAAAAAAACTGCCTGGTGATCCTAATGGATCTTCCAGGCAGTTCTTTGGTTATTGTTCTGTTTGTGCCGAGTCTGATTCTTGGGTGCTTTTCGGATTCGGGTTGTTGTAGTTATAGTCTGAACGGTCGATTGGTTTGAAGCCATCCGGCGTGTAGAATCTCAAGAGGTCTTCGTAGACCACTTTATCTGAGAGTTCGAGGCGCTTGTTCGCTTCTTTGCTTGCTTCATCACAGCCTTTGGTGTCCGCCTCATCGACTGGTTCACCCGTTTCATTGTTGTAGCATACGCCTTTGATGTCGGAATACTTATCCGTGATCACATCACCGTTACGGAACGGTACAATTTGTTTGTGCTCTTTCGACAGCATATCCTGACCGAAGCTCATATAGTCTGTTGTGTCGATTCCAAGAAGATGGAAGACGGTCGGACGTACGTCGATTTGTCCGCTGTACGTATGGTTGACTCCACCTTCAGCTCCTGAATTCAGGATGAGAAGTGGTACACGTTGCAGCTGGGCATTATCAAAATCGGTGATTTCTTCTTTGCCAAGAACTTCAGCCATGGCTTTGTTATGGTTCTCGGAAATACCATAGTGGTCACCGTAAAGGACGATCATGGTGTTGTCATAGAGGCCATTCTCTTTCAGGTCGTTGACGAAGTCTTCCAGCGCTTCATCCATATAGTGTGCCGTTTGGAAGTAACGGTTCACGACACCATCTTTAGTATCTCCCTGACCGAAATCGGTATCTTCCTCATGACGGTCGAACGGGAAGTGATTCGATAGTGAAATGAACTTGCTGTAGAACGGCTGTTTCATCGACTTGAGCAACGGGATGGACTCTTCGAAGAACGGTTTATCCTTCAATCCATACGGAAGTTGTTCTTCCGGTTTGCTCATATCGTAATAAGTGGCGTCAAAGAATTGATCATATCCCATTGAGCGATACATTTCAGAACGGTTCCAGAACGTTTTGTAGTTCCCGTGGAAGACCGCTGATGAGTATCCTTCCCCTTTAAGGATGGCCGGTGATGACTGATACGTATTATTTGCATGCGTCATGAATACGGCACCTTGTGGAAGTGGGTAAAGGGAGTTTTCCATGATGAACTCCGCATCTGATGTTTTCCCTTGACCTGTTTGATGGAAGAGGTTATCGAAGTAGATGGCCTCTTTGTCATCGATCAGGGAATTCAGGAACGGCGTGATTTCTTCTCCGTTAAGGTCTCTGTCGATCACGAAGGATTGCAGTGACTCCATGGAGATGTAGATCACGTTTTTGCCTTTTGCTTTACCGAAATATTCCGGGTTCGGGTCTGCTTTGTTCGCTTTCACATAGTTCTCGACCTCGGACACTTCGTTGCTGTCAGCCAGTGCGCGTTTTGCAGAGGTCTTCGAGTTTTGGATCACGTCATAGATCGTGAAGTTGTTCATACCAAGATATTTCACCAAGTAGTTACGGTCGAAACTTCTGGTCAATAGCTCAGGACGGTCAATGTTGGCAAGACCAAGGTTCAATAGGAAGATCAGGACTGCTGATGTCATAAGTGCCATGACAGAGCGGAAACGCAATTTTTCCTGTACCTTCACTTTCTTGAAGAGCATAAGGCCGATGATGATGAAGAAATCCAGGAAGTAAAGGATATCCCACGGTCTGAGAAGCTCAAGAGCCGAGCTTCCAAGTCCATTATTCGTCTTCGCTTGAAGAAGAACAGGTACTGTAATGAAGTCATTGAAGAATCGGTAGTAAACGACGTTTGCATAAAGCAGGAACGACATCAGGAAATTGATGACGAGGAACGCCGCGTTTCGTCCTTTCCCTTTCCAGAAGAGGGCGATCGCAAAGAACAGGAGCGCCGAACTCAGTGGATTGAGGAACAGCAGGAAATGCTGCATGAAATTCTGGATACCCAATTCGAACTCTGATACATATACGGCATAGGTCTTGACCCAGAATAATCCTACGACAATGAAAAAGAACGTAAGCTTACCTGTGCGGAGATCCTCAAACTGTGTTTTAAAGAAGTTTTTTACAAAGTTCATATTTCATCACCTTTTTCAAGTCAACCTGGGTTGAACTTGTATTTTTCGGTTCAAGACCGATTGGATTTATGAAGAGTGTTGCATGAATGTAAAGACCAATTGAATCAACAGAATGTATTATAACAAAAATCATTTTCCTTTGTATAACAATTTAATGTAATTCGTCTCAAATATGTTTCAAGGGGATTCGACAATTTGTCACAATTGAGGGGGAAAGCTTGTGATGATACACTTCCTTACTATCTGCAAAATGGACGATGCTTATCAAGTTACAACAATGTACTAGCTCTGCTACAAATATCCAAGAGCGAATTGTCATCAGAAGAGGTATTTCCCCCATTTTACAAAGCCCAAACAATTTTTACATGAGAAAAATATACCAAACTCATTATATGTGCCAGGGAGGATAATAGGACAAACCGGAAAGGGATGAGGCCCTGCTTGGCCCCATCTCCCCTTTATACACGCGTGAATTGCTTCAATATGAATTTCTCGACAACTTCTGCGACTCCGTCTTCCATGTTCGATGGGGCCACATAATCGGCTATCTCTTTAATATCATCCGGTGCATTGCCCATGGCGACACCAAGACCGGCAAACTCCAGCATCGTCAGGTCATTATAACTGTCCCCGACTGCGATCACCTCTTCAGCTGTGATCCCCATCGTGTTGATCAGCCTATCCAGACTCGCCCCTTTTGTAACTCCTGGCTCGGTCAGTTCAAGGAAGAACGGCTTCGATCTCATGGCGCTGAGCTCTCCGTCAAGCTCCTCCTGAAGTTGCTTCTCCACTTCCGCCAACCTATCTGCATCCTTCAGCATCAGGGCTTTGACGGCAGGGCGATCGACCGCCTCCTTGAAGCTTGGGACGACCTTCACAGGGAGTCCGGTAAGATTGGCTTCAATATCGGCATACTCATTTTCCTCTTCGACGATGATAGCATCATCCACATAGGTAAGGATGCCCACATCTTCCCGCTTGCTGATGTCATAAAGGCGGTGAAGCGATTCTGTTGATAGAGTCCTGCTGTACAGTTCTTCGCCTGTTTCGCAGTTGATGACCTTGGATCCGTTGAATGAAAGAATATAGCTGCCATAACGGGCCAACTCCAGTTCCTCCGCCACCCACTTCATACCATAAGTGGGACGTCCTGAAGCAAGGACCACCTTCACGCCTTCCTGCTGTGCCAGCAAGAGGGCTTCTTTTGTGCGCGGGGAAATGGACTGGTCGTCCCTTAAGAGAGTGTCATCCAAATCGAGAACGATCATTTTGTATGTCATATGATGAACTTCCTTTCACTAGTTGCTAAAGATTGTAGTAGTGTAACACGATTCATGCATGGTGAGAAGACACCTTATCGCCGATTCATTTCGATCCGGTATTTGTAGCTGTCCCCTCGATAGATCGACCAGACAAGCTCGAACGGCCTTCCATCCTCGAGATGGGTCACACGCTGAATCAAGAGGACAGGCTGCCCCTCTTCCATCATGAGATGCTGTGCATCCTCATCCGTCACAAGGGCCGCTTCCACGGTTTGCGTCCCATGACTGATCCTCATCTGACGATTTTCTTCTATATAATGATATAACGATTTTTCGAATATCTTTTGATCAAGCTCAGGGAATAGACTCACTGGGTTATAGCTTGTTTCAACAGCAAGCGGCTCTTGATCGGCAAGACGGATCCTTTTCAGCTTGTAGACGGGATCGCCCGGCGAAATGGCGAGCGCTTCTGCCACTTGATCCCCGGCTTTCACCTGTTCAAAATAAAGAAGCTTGCTACCGGAAGCCAGTCCGCGCCGTTCCATATCTTCACTGAAGCTCGTCAAACCTTGAAGATTCTGTTCGAACTTACGGTGGGAAACAAATGTACCGCGGCCCTTTTCCCTGAAGAGGATGTTCTTGTTCACCAGATTGGTCAGGGCTTGGCGCACCGTCATCCTGCTGATCTTGAACTCTTCAGAAAGCTCCCTCTCGGAGGGCATGATGTCGCCCGGCTTCCACTCCCCGGTTTCGATCTGTTGTTTGAGGTATTCCTCCAGTTGGTAATATAAAGGAAGAGGCGATTGTTTATTGATCATCGATCTTCTCCTTCCGGTCCATTCGTTTCCCTTATCGTAGCACATTTGGGATGTATAGACCACTTCTACTTATTCATACAGGCATTTAGTGTCTTTGCCAAAACCAAACTGGTATAGACATCTATACTTTTTGTTGTATAATGAGAATAACAACGCAACAAAGGAGCGGATACGCATGAACAGCACACCCATCATTTTGCTAGGGGGCACCATCTATGGGGAAGACGGGGTCATTCCAGAAGGCTATTTAAAAATCGAGAACGGATTGATCTCCTCTATGGGCAGTAAAGAAGAACTATCTTCGTTGGAAGGCTGCGAAGTGGTCCATGTGCCTGCGGATCATGCCATCATCCCAGGCATGATCGATGTTCACATACACGGAGCAAACGGAGCCGATACAATGGACGGTACGAAGGAAAGCCTCGATGTCATGGCAGCCATCCTTCCAGCGGAGGGGACGACCAGCTTCCTTGCCACCACGATCACGGAGAAGAAAGCAGCCATCGAGGTTGCCTTGAAAAATGTTCGTGACTATATGGAAGGACATCAGCATGCCGGCCAGGCAGAAATCCTCGGCATCCATCTGGAAGGACCATTCATCAACCCTGGGCGCGCAGGTGCCCAACCCGTAAAGAGCATCTTGACACCGGACCTTGATGTGTTCATGGATTGGGAGCGATTGTCCGGTGGGACCATCAAGCTCGTCACTCTGGCCCCTGAACTCGATGGAGACCACGCCCTGATATCCTACCTGCATAGCAGGGGGATCGTCGCCTCGGCGGGACATACGAGTGCAACCTATGAACAAATGGAGAATGCCATCGATGCGGGGCTCTCCCACGTGACTCATCTCTTCAATCAGATGAGCGGGCTGCATCACCGGGAACCCGGTGTCGTCGGAGCCGCTTTTGCCCGCCCGGAACTGATGGTCGAACTGATTGCCGACGGTGTACACGTAAAACCCGAAGTCGTCAACATTGCTTACCGACAGGTGACGGATGAACGCTTCATCCTCATTACCGACTCCATGAGGGCAAAATGCCTGAAAAATGGACAATACGACCTTGGTGGACAGATGGTCACAGTAAAAGATGGAGTGGCCTTGCTCGATCCAGATACCTTGGCAGGAAGCGTCCTGAAAATGGATCATGCCTTCACAAACGTCCAGGACTTCACGGGGGCCGGCATCGTAAATGCCATCAGGATGGCCTCTGAGAATCCAGCCAGGCAGCTTGGTGTATTCGACCGCAAAGGAAGCCTGAAGACCGGCAAAGATGCAGACATCGTGATGATGGATGCATCACAGAAGATCATGGCGACTTACTGCAAAGGAACACTCGCATATGAAAGGAAGGAGGATTCCCATGAAACTGATTGAAGTGAAGGATTACGACGAAATGAGCCAGCGGGCAGCAGACTGTATCATCGAGAAGATCCACTCAACCAAAAAACCCGTCCTTGGTCTGGCAACCGGCGGAACTCCGAAAGGACTATATGAAGCCCTGATCCATGACCATGAACAGAACGGAACAAGCTATGGGAATGTGACCAGTTTCAATCTTGATGAATACATCGGCCTCCCTAAAGAGGATCCGAACAGCTATTATCACTACATGGGGTCGAATCTGTTCAATCATATTGATATCCCGGAAGAAGCCGTTCATTTACCATCCGGTACGAAAGAAGATCTTGAAGAAGAATGCATGGACTATGACGCCACGATCGAGAAGACGGGTGGAATCGACCTCCAGCTTCTTGGCATCGGGGAAAACGGGCATATCGGATTCAATGAACCTGGAACGTCATTTTCTTCAGGGACACATATCGTGGACCTTGCCCAATCTACCAGGGAGGCCAATGCCCGCTACTTCGATTCCCTCGATGAAGTGCCAAAACGCGCCATCACGATGGGGATCGCCACGATCATGAAAAGCCGGGAGATCGTTCTTCTGGTTTCAGGCAAGGCGAAGCAGGAAGCGATGAAACGATTGTTCGAAGGAGACATCACGGAGGACTTTCCCGCATCCATCCTCAATCAACACCCGCACGTTACGGTCATTGCAGATGAAGAAGCCCTCGGATTGGTCCATCAGCTGAAAACGATCGGTCAAAAATGAAGAAGAGGCATCCTAGTAGACGGATGCCTCTTTCTTATCAGCGATTAATAAGATAATGGTGGGACGAAAGCGAGGTAAATCCTACCCTTCTCGTACACCCCTATGGCTGGTGTATTGCTTTTAACCACTTGTGATCAAAAATGACTGATGAATGAATTTTACATTATACTGCGAATGGAATAGTCATCTTACACCGACGATTAATATTTTTTCATTTTTGTATTGCAATCTTTCCACTCTGACGTTATACTATAAAAGTATCCTCAGTGAGGACATACATACATATTCTTCATGGGGCATTAGCTCAGCTGGGAGAGCGCTACGCTGGCAGCGTAGAGGTCAGGGGTTCGAGCCCCCTATGCTCCATACTTACAAAAAGATGAACCCAATGGGTTCATCTTTTTTCTTTGACGCACTGTATTCATCCATTTTGAGAATGGATTCTTCCTCCTTCTTCGGCCAGCCACTTACCGGTGACCCAATCGGCTTCGAGAGCATCCGCATAGTATACATCTACTCGTAATCCTATTCCTTTCCACGGACTTCTTACATTCACCGAGCGGAAATGGGTTTCAAGCCCCGGAATCGAATAAGCTTTAGGTCCGGGCAACAGCTTCTCCACTTTTGCTCGTTCCGCTGAAGTTCTAAGAGCCAATTGAATGACAGGTTCCCTGGCTTCTTCATCGTATACCCACTCGAACTTAGGACCCCTTGGGGAATGGCATTCTATTTGCCCACTTTGATACTCCACATCAGTCGTCGGAAGAATGAAAGGCCATTCATGACCTGGATAGCGATAGAGTGCCGTTCCCTTTGAGAGGTCTTGCTTTAGCCCTTCCCATTGCCTTCGAGGAAGCATATTGACGGGGAGATTGACCCCAATATGATCAATACCACTTACAATTTCTCCTAAAAGGTCTTTCACTTCCTCTATCGTCAGAGTCCCGTCATCCACAGTGGATGCAGATCTAGTTAATAATGGCGAAAAACGGCCCCCCATAGATGTTTCGATAGGGATTCCTGCATTCCTGTATGAGAACGGCTCCACTCCCTCACCCTCCAACCAGATTCCTGGTCTGTCCACTTCTGCTCTTCTCAGCATGAGCACAGGTTTTGCCCCCATCGGCGTAACGCTGAATTGAATTCCCTCTTTCCCCTCTACTCCAAGTCCCTTGAAAAATCCGTACAACTGCTGCGATTCCCTGCATTTCTCCGGAAGAACCAGATTCACCCTGTCTACTCTCACACTCAACACCCTTTCTACGATCAGTATGAGCCATCGGAGAAGAATGGTCCGGTCATTTTGGGTCGGGTTCTGACAGGACCCTGTATTACTTTGTACACGCTTCACTAAGAGCGTTCTCACATGTTGTATTGTCGATCATACTGGGTTGATGCATTGGAATGCTCTTATTAAGCTTTTCCTTTTTACATACACAACGCCCCCATCCGACAGTCCCCTCTTCCCATCGCTCCTCTATCGACCCTCCATGCGTATTGACAGCATAAAAAATGCCCAAGTCCGTTTAGGTGAACGGCCTTTGGGCTTGACTACATGGTTTATGCTAGGAGGTAACAGGTCCCATTTCTTCCCCGATCTATCCCCTCTTTCTTCTATTATAATTTAGCTCCTTTTAAAACCTGATCATGCCATGATAAACAAAGGTCGATCAGTCGGGCTACAAAGGATATGACGGTCTTGATAAAAACTATGACAAAAAGGGTATAGACGCCGATATATACATAATCATCCGTTGAGGGGGCCGATTGGTCAAGATTGACTGGACTTTTCAAAACCTCTTGATGAAGGACAAAGAGTAGGGTCAGCTGTATGATAGGAGCAAAGATCCTTACTCCTTTCTTCCTCACCATGATGGCAACAAGCTGATCAATGATCCCCACTGCTACACAACTCATAATCAGAACCGAGGAACGGTCACTCCCCCCTTGGAGGAACGACTTAGCACTGTATTCTTCTCCACTATTGTAAATCGCAATGAAGATGCTCCCATACTTTTGGAACTGATAGATGAGTGTAATGAGTAACCCTGTTAATACTAACGCAACAATCACATTGGTTTTTGTCCTTTGTAGGGAACCTTGTTTCCTATTGATCCACATCAGGTTATTGATGTCCCTCTTCTTATCGTAAAGCTTCAGTGATAGCCAAAGAACTATCAAACCTGGAAGGAATGAAAGTACGGTCAGTTTTCCAAAGTAGACGAATGGAAATATGAAAATATCCACCTTGAACAGACTGGTCACCAAACCGAACCCCACTATGATGGAGCACAGGATGAGGCTGTAGCGAATGAAATAATCTTTGAACCTTCTTTTTTTCTTGTCGTCCTCTATCCTAGGTTCATATTTCCCTTTAGATGTACTCATGGCATACTCCTTTTAGCAGCAGATTTTCAAAATCCGGGACTCCTCAAGGTTTTTCAATCGGTAGGTCACTTCTATAAGCGACTTCGATCGGTCTTCTTTATATATAAAAAGTTTGTATCAGATCTCACCCCTCCAAAAAAAAGCACATTTTACCATTTTTTCGTTATCAAAAGTATAAAAAAGCATCCTTCAGATGTAAATCCCATCTATCCAAAACAGACCTTTTGGCCCATTATAACGTAACTGATGGTTTTAAAACGTATGTAGCCGATGCATTGGTTCACGTTGACATAAATAAGAACAAGTAGGGGTGGGTTCCCATTCGCTTAACTTCCTATCATGGATTCTATACCAGAAGGAAATTCTCACACAAAACCCAGCCATAAAAACGGTATCGTCTATGGCTGGGTTCATTGCCTATCTAGTTTGCTGGTTCCATTGGATTTAAGCGACTGGCTTTGTCCGATCACTAGATCCAGCCAATTAACCTCGGTTTATTGTAGCTATCTCTCTAATTCAAAGGTTGAACGTTCCGGATCTAATGGGCTTCGATCATCCTCCATCTCGCTGCTTGAGTAACCCCGACTTCACCAAGCTCGACTTCCTTGGTCATGGGATCTTCCGAAGGACGAAGCGATCGTCCACTGTTGATGGCGTTGAGGCTGTATGAACCATCTCCATGCGGGGTCAGCCTCCACTGCTGATTTTTGTATCCCAGGTAGTCCCATAGCTGAACCGCATCACCCTTCGAACTTCCCGAGGCGTCAAGTGCCTTGCCCGTGTCTGTAGTCGTCACCTTATAGCCTCCTTCAGGGAGAGCGTGAAAATCCCATAGCTGAAGAGGACGCCCCATCACCACCTTGGACCCGTTCTGTGCTGAAGGATTAGTGGATAGTCCACGGCTACCTTCCTGGATAGCATAGGTATCTATGCTATCCACAATCGTTTCTCCAACGAGCTTGCCTCCTTTGCTTTTTGCCGTGATGATGCTACGACCGCTCCCCTTCAACGTAATCTCTGCCTCTCCTTTTTTCGTTTCCTTCACGGCGACCACTTCCTGATTGGAAGACGACCAAGAGATGGCGGATTTAGAGGTTGGTCTGACTGACAGGGTATGGGATTCACCTCTCCGCAAGGCTATGCGGTCATGATCCATCTGCAAATGGTCTTTACCGCCTTCTTTCCACACATTTTTCAAAGGATGCACATTGAACTGATGGACCTTCACCTTCCCGTTTGTGACCAGGAGGCTCATTCCGTCACTCGCCCCATCAGGGAAGATGAGGTTCGAGAAGGCAACCTCCCCGTCCCCTGCAAATACCTCCACTGAAGACCCATCCACAAACATCCGCAGTTTCAGACGTCCATCGATGAGATCAAGCTCCGCTTCATGCCTTTTGGAAAATTTATCGGAGAAGTCGATTTCTCCGGATTTGGAGCGATCGAAGTAGATCTTCCCTTCTGACCGGTTAAAGCCAATCATTGTCTCTTGGTCACGGGATTTTCTTAGTCCGATTTCAAAGGCTGTATCTTCCCCGATCATCTCAAGATCGGCTACGATTTCATACGCAATCCCCGTTTCTTGGCTGAGCGGATCTTCGGAATCAGGGGTCAAGGTGATCCCCCCAAAGGTTTTGGTGCCGTCCCTCAAACCCTTTAGTTCATCCACTTCACTTTGCACCATCCTGACATCACCTGAAGCGTTTGTTTTTAAACTCCATTCACGCGGAAGGCTCATCTGTCCGTTCCACGGGGAGGTCGGGTAGGCGAAGGGATAATCCCAATTGCTCATCCATCCGATGGAAATCCGGCGACCGTCCTCGTCCGGGATATCCGCGAAAGACATCGTCGCATACATTTCCTTCCCGAATTCCTGTTTCAGCACCGTTCCTGCTGGATGATCGCTTACGAATTTCTCCCCATCGAATGAACCGATGAAATACTCTGTATCGGACCCTTCCGTTTTGGGATTCGCCCCCATGCTGATGGAAAGGACCCACTTTTGATTGTCTTCATCACCATCTACAGGCAACTTGAAGAAATCTGGGCATTCCCAAACTCCCCCTCTAACATAGTCACCGTATCCAAATGACTCGATCATTTCCCAATCAAGGAGATTCTTCGAGGTAAAGAATCTGATGTGGTCCCCACCGGAGATGACCATGACCCATTGATTCCTGTCTTCATCCCGAACCACTTTCGGATCCCGGAAATCCCAACCGGCACTGCCATAAAACTCTCCTATGTTCGGAATGATCGGATTCCCATCATAGAACTGCCACGTTCTCCCCTTGTCCCTGCTATAGGCCATCCCGACCTTCTGATCTCCATTTGGTTTTGAGGGATTGAAAGACGTATAGTATGCGATCATTCCAGAGCCCTCCACAGGGAATAGACCAGTAGAATTATCGTGGTCGATCACAGCAGATCCGCTCCAAGCGTGACCCATCTCATTCCAGGGGATGGCGATGGGCAGCCTCTTCCAATGGACCAAATCAGTGCTCACGGCATGCGCCCACTTCCCCCCGTCTTGATGAAATAGGTGATACTCCCCCTCGTAATACACGAGCCCATTTGGGTCACTCGCATACCCCCTTGCTTGGCTATAGTGATATTGTGGACGATACAGCTCGTTGAAATAGTCTTCATGCGGCGTTGCATACACATTCTGAAAGATGGCACTGCCGTTATAGGTGTTCAAACCGAATCTCCCTCCGGAATAGGCAGTATCAGTCACGTCGATGACCGGTTCGTCGTATCATCCACATATACTTTGATGGAGGATCCGACAGCGTGGAGCTCGACGTGGTGGGTCGCGCCAGGAGCAAGGTCACGCTCCATCTCCCCGATGGTGCGATCCCCTTCCAGATCAAGAAGTCGAACCCGTCCAAGGTTCGGATCGAGCTGAAGCATATAGCCGGAAACACCGTTGCTCCGGAAGATCAATCCAGCCGTTCCGTAGGGGGAATCCTCATGGATGGTTACATCCCCTTCCAAGATAAAAACATCCTCTTTGGTGGTGGACATGCGGAAGGCATTGTCTTCTCCATCACTACTCCCAATCACCCCCTGCAGGTGCGAAAGCCACTCTCCCCGTTCCGAAGTCCAGCCTTCAAGGTTCCCCTCCAGCCCGCTCACCCTCACATCCTGTAATACGGTTCCTGTATCAGCTGTGACCCCCAGGTATCCTTCAGACGGGTCCAAGTGTTCTTCGATGAGGAGCGGCTCGTCCCCTTCCTGCCAAAAGACCTTCACCTTCTCACCTTCATCCACGATCTTGACGTGGTAGAGGATATCTTCCTGAATCTTGACCGATACCGATTGAAGGGTCTTTTCACTCTTACTATCCATCAACAGGATCTGATCTCCCTTTCCGTCGACTTTTATTCTCAATCCTTTCCTTCCTGCTGCATCACCCCTGAAGATCAGTGATGCCGACGAGGCGGCTTGATTCAGATGCAGCCTGGCCTCAAATGCCACACTCCCCGCCTTCGTTGCAGACATAAGGGGTCGATCTCCCCCTTCTGATTCTAGACCATCCTTCGTCAGCTTCCAGCCCTCCAACTCCACACCATCAAGGTTCGAACGCCACTCGTTCACGGTTGCCTGGCGGAAAAGACCTTTCCCTTTATCAACAAGGAATCCGTAATGTCCCGTGATGGCACCGGTCTTCACTCTGTCCATTACCTGTTGGCCATCCACCCACAGACTTGTGGTTCCACGTTCGGTTCTCAGCATGATGGAATAGTCCTTTTTGGACTTGAGGGTATGCCTCACCTTTTCCAGGACCTTTTCATCGCTCCTGGATATGAGGGAGATACCATTCCCCTTCACATCTAATTGAACCTCAAATCCCCCCACTCCCCGTTCATCTGCCCCTAGGAGGAAGGAGGCGAGTTCTTCAGCGGTGATGGTTGATTCATACTCTGCATATCCTCCCCGCTTATCCACTGACACCATGAGCGCCGGGGATTTTTTCATGGCTTCCCCCTTCATTTTTCCTTCCTGCTCCTGCTTCCATTTCCCCGACAGCTGGGTATAGCCGAAGATGACATTGCCCTCCTTTGCGGCCGAACTACGTAATCCGGAATACGTCCATAATGAGCACAGCATCAGAATGACCCCCATCCATTTGAATTTGTTCATCATCATTCTCCCTCCCATTTATTAAAGCGCTTACATTAACACTTTATCAAACAGAAGGCTGACCGGATTCTACTCATTTCGGAACATGACGTTTAATTTTTTCCGATAAAAAAACGTCCCGGCTATGCTTCCGGGACGTTTCGCACCTTTTAAGCCGACCTGCGCTGCATGGCAAGGGCCGGGTTGTTCCAATTCTGGATCCAGTTTTTAATGGCCGTGATGATGATGATCAGGCCGAGTATGAGCATCACGATGGAAAGAATCCCATTGAGCACATTGTATCCAGACGCCGCTTGATTCAAGTATACGTTCTTGACCATCCAGTAGCCGGCATAATTGACGGTCACATACAGATAGGCAAGCGGGATCAAACAGGTGAGCATGTATCTTCTCTTGTCCGCGACCTTGAGGATGATGGTCGCTCCGATGATCAGTCCAATCGAAGCCATGAGCTGATTGGATACCCCGAAGAGGGCCCAGACGGAACCGATATCACCCGAGAAGAGAAGATATCCCCACAGGAGGCAGGCGAGGGCACTCGCAAAGATGTTACCAGGTATCCAATCCACCCGCTTCAGCGGTTTGTAGAATGCTCCTCCGAAGTCTTGGATCAGGTAACGTGCCACCCGTGTACCGGAATCAATCGCCGTCAAGATGAACAGGGCTTCAAACATGATGACGAATTGGAAGAAGAACGAAGCCAGTTTATCGAACCAGGCAATGTCGGTGAAGATATAGGTCATCCCGACCGCGAGCGTGACCGCACCGCCCGTCCTTCCTTCAAGATTGAGCCCGATTTCTTCACTCAGCTTCGGAAGGTCGACCGTGGACATCCCGAGCGTCTTGAAAACTTCCGGAGTGGCGTTGATGGCGAAGTAGTCACCCGGATGAAGGGCAGTGGCCGCAACCAATGCCATGATCGCCACCACACACTCCACCAGCATCGCACCGAAGCCAACCGATTTGATATCACGCCAGCGGTCAAGCATCTTCGGTGTCGTTCCCGATCCGACGAATGCATGGAATCCGGAAATGGCACCGCAGGCAATAGTGATGGAAATGAACGGCCACACCGGACCATTCAGGACAGGACCTCCTCCGTGGATGAATTCTGTAAAGGCCGGCATCTGAATGGAAGGATTCACAACGAACACTCCCGCAATCAGGGCTACGAAAACCCCGATTTTCATGAAGCTGCTCAGATAATCACGCGGTGCCAGAAGCAACCAGACCGGCAGAGCCGCTGCAAAGAATGCATAGATTGGAAGAATGATGGATAGCGTCTTCACATCAAGTGTGAGCAGATCCCCAAGCTTGGTATCCTGGATGTAAGGACCCACGAAGACAGCAAGCATGATGAGTAGGAACCCGACGATGGAAGCACCCTTCAGGTTACCTGTCTTGCGGTGATATAGACCGACACCCATGGCAATCGGGATCGTGATCCCAACAGCGAACGTTCCCCAGGGATTCCGCTCCAGCGCATGAAGGACGACCATGGAGAGACCCGCCATCGTGATGGTGATGATGAACAACATGGCAAGCCCCGTACAAAATCCCGCTACCGGTCCAAGCTCCTTTTTGGCGACTTCAGCAAGGGATTCACCGTTTTGCCGCATGGAAGCAAAAAGGACGACGGCATCATGGACGGCCCCTCCGATCACGGCACCGATCAAGAGCCAAAGCAGGCCGGGCAAGTATCCGAACTGGGCGGCCAGGATCGGTCCAACCAAGGGACCTGCAGCAGCGATGGCTGCGAAATGATGCCCGAATGTCACCCATTTACTGGTCGGGACATAATCCTTTCCATCCTCCAGCTCATGGGCCGGGGTCTTTCTCTTTTTCTCCATTTCTTCTAATTTCAAGACTTTCACAGCCATGAATGTACCGTAAAGCCGGTAAGCAATCATCAGAATACAAATCGAACCGATCACCATCGTAATGGCATTCATCTCTCAAACCTCCCGTTGACGATTAAGTAGGTTCACTATATCAAATAAAACGCTTACTGCTAGCGTTTTCATTATGAGAGACCTGCAAATCGGATTGACCTGCAGAATTCGAGGGTTGAAATGCATCAGAAGCCGATCAGCTGCTTCAGCTCTTTCACATAGGTCCGGCTCACGGGTACTTTGGAGCCGTCTTTCATGATCAGGTTGTACGTTGAATTGAACCAGGGCTGTATCTCTTCAATGCATGTCAGCTGGATGATATAGCTTCTGTGCACCCTGAGGAAAGCAGGGGAGTCCAACCGTTTCTCCACCACGGATAAGGGCTCCGGTATCTGATAGACCGAGTCCACTGTCTTCAGTTCGGTTCTCCCTTCTGACGTACCGATATACACGATTGCGTCTTTATCAATCAGGAAGATCCTCTCATCCGTCGCGATGGCGAACTTCCCTGTATCGAGGTTCGGCCTGCTTTTCTTTTCTTCGACGGGTATCGACCGCTGCATCATCGACCGCACCTTGGCAATTGTCTGACGCACGCGCCCCTCCCCGAACGGCTTCAACAGATAGTCCACTGCATTCAGTTCAAAAGCTTCCAGGGCAAACTCATCATACGCCGTTGCAAAGATGATAAAAGGAGGCTGATCCATCTTGTTGATCTCCGTCGCCAGCATAAGGCCGCTTTCCTCGGACAGCTCGATGTCGAGGAACAGGATGTCGGGCCTATGTGAGCGGATCTGCTCCAGGGCATCTTCCACGTCCCCTGCTTGTCCAGTGACTTCCACCTCATGGGTGCGCTTCAGTAGGTAGGCGAGCTCATCCCTTGCGAGTGGCTCATCGTCTACTATAAATGCATTCAGCTTCATGATTGCAAACCTCCTGTACTCTCATAGGGAATCCGGATGGATATCTCCGTACCCGTCCCTACTTTACTCGTGATGACAAATCGTGCGCGGTGACTGTAGATGCCATCCAACCTTTCCATTATGTTCACAAGCGCCGTCCCTGTCCCGTGCTTGGATGCGACGGTTTTGTTCCCGAGTATCATGCGCTTTTCTTCGGGAATCCCATTCCCGTTGTCCGAGACCCTTATATGGAGGTCGCTCCCCTCGATCGTGATCCTCACGAGGACATCCCCCTTCTCCCTTCTGCGGGTGAAGGCGTGACGGATGCTGTTCTCGACGAGAGGCTGGAGGACAAACGGGGGCACGAGCCTTGCTTCAAGTCCCCGCTCCACTTCCCATGAAACCTCGTATCGATCGGGAAATCTCGCCTGCTCAAGGGAAAGGTAGGCTTTCACATGCTCGATTTCCTTCTCAAGAGGAATGACCAGATTCCGGGCTCCCTGCAGATTGCTGCGGAAGAAGTGACTGAGCTCCTGCAGCAGCTCCCTCGCCTTTTCCGGCTGTGTCCGGCAGAGGACGGAAATCGTGTTGATCGAGTTGAATAGGAAATGCGGGTGGATCTGCGCCTGAAGGGCCTTTACTTCAGCGTCCTTCAGGAGCTTCAGCTGCTCTTCGGCATCCGCATGCTCAAGCTGCGTCGAGAACAGCTTGGCCAACCCCTCTGCGAGCTGCTGCTGCACTTCCGTCAGGGATGCAGGATCATGGAAGTACAGTTTCAACGTTCCCACCGTTTCCCCATGCACTTTCAACGGAAGAACCACTGCAGCCAAAAGGGGGCAGTCTTCATTCCGGCACAGGATTTCCTCCCTGCTCTTCGCCATGAGGACCTCCCCTTGCTTCAATACTTTTTTCGTCAGTTCGGTGGCGAATCCCTTCGTTGGCTTGTGGTGATCCTCAGCAGACCCTACATGGGCCAGGACCCCTTCAGAATCTGTGATGGCAATTGCATCGGCCTCGGTCAGGTCAAGCATGATCCTGGCAACTTCCTGACAAGATTCTCCGTTCAATCCCTTACGAAAATAGGGGAGCGTCCGGTCAGCAATCGTAAAAGCTTTCGTTGTCTGCAAGGCCCTCGTCTTCTCCTGCTCCCGTACGATATTCTGGATGATCAGCATGAACAGGAGCATCCCGAGTCCATTCACGACGATCATCGGGAATGCAATGACCTCAACCAGCCGGAAAGCTCGGCTGAAGGGATCTGTTAAGGCAAGGATCAGAAGCATCTGAATCGCTTCCATCGATACCCCCACGCCAACTGCGTAACCGGCCGTAATGGATTTTCTTTTTTTCCTCCATAGACCAAGATAGCCTGCCGCGCCCCCTGCCAGTACCGCAGAGACGGCACAGGCAGTGGCGGTGAATCCCCCAAGGAAGTAGCGGTGGATCCCCGATATGAGACCAACTCCGATCCCCACGACGGGACCTCCGAGGAGACCCCCTATCGTTATCCCCATGATCCGTGTGTTGGCGATGGCGCTATCCGGCTCCACTTCCATCAGCCATGTATTGCCCGTGATGGTTTCCGGAAAAATCTTTATGCCGGTATAATTGCTCACAACGCCGAGGAGGCCGAAGATCAGGATCAACAATACTTTATCCCTTCCCCCTTGATGTTGTTCAATGAGCTTCCTGAATGATTTCACTTGCGAGAACAAGAAGGCGGCAATGAGGACGATGCCTACTCGCTCGATCATCAGTGGAATGAGGTGGATCATGTCCCCCCTCCTTTCAGTCGTTTATGCCTATCTATCTTACGTCATCCTTCACTCTCCGACAACGGGAAAATAAAAGGCTTTCATTAACACTTTAACCCCTCACTTGAATCAGTGAGGGGTTTATTATCAAAAAATCAGCTTATCATTCTTCGGGTTTTATGCTCCCGTGGGGAGATTGTGGCAAGCATCCCAGCAAAAATCAGGATGATACCTGCCCATTGAAATCGATCCGGCCGGAATCCTGACAGTAGGATATCAAGTAAAATTGCGACAGCGGGATCAATGAAAACCATGAAGGAAATGGTCTTGGCTGTCAAATGGCGTAGACTTTGAAAGAATAACAGGTACACAAAACCGGTGTGCACCACCCCTGTGAAAATTGAATACCCCCATTGCTCTCTACTTAGAGAAAAATAAACTGTGTAATCAACGAAGGGCAACAAGATAAGGAGCCCTATCACCATCTGGAGGAAGGTGACCAAATACAGGCTTGATTTCGTCATACTTTTCCCTAACAACATGGTGGCGGCATAGAAAAAAGCAGCCATCACCCCCCATGCTATCCCTTCCCCGCCCAAGACGGGATGGCCACCGGCTTTCAGTCCCATGATGGAGATTGTACCGATGAAACAAAGGGAGAGGGCAAGGAACGTCCGCGTGGTCCACTTCTCCCTGAATAAGAACCTCCCTGCTATCAGGACGAATATGGGAGCAAGATGATACAGGGAGATCGCAATCGTTACGGATGTTTTTTCAAAAGATGCGTACAGACAGATCCAGTTTAATAGATTTGCCACGGCGCATAATAAGATCATGCCCATTTCTCTCCGGTCCAACTTATCCATTCCGCCCTCTCGCTTAACAAGCCAAACAACAAACAGGAGCAGGGCTGCACACAGAAGGCGGACGGCAATCAATTCTATGTATGGCAATCCGGTGAGTTTCGAGAAAAAACCGACGGATCCAAATAAGGCCATCGCCAAAGCGAAACGGAGCAATGAAGCTTGATGCATTCTGGCTTCCTCTTTTCTACGGATGTGCCGGTAGCCCATCCCTTTTCAAAATGTTGTTCCACATAAGCTCAGGGATGACAAGTCTATGCCGACCATTCCGGGGGAGAAACGTATTGATATCACTCTGACGTCCACTTTGCACCTTTTCCATCCAGTCAGGCTCCATCAGGATTTCCCTTCCCAATCCAAACAGGGGCACTCCTTTTTTAATGACGGCAATGGCTTCATCAGGTGTATGGATGGACCCGAGGGTGAGAAAGCTTGTCCTTACTCCAATAACATCACGGAAAATCTCGGTCCGTGTCATGTTCAAGGTCGATCCGCTTCTCGGCATGGACCATACATTCTTTACGGAAAGATGGAGGTACGATAACCCTTTATCTGCCAATGCATCGACTAGTTCGATCGTATCGTCCATTTTCAATCCCGATTTCTCCGGTTCTTCCGGGGAGAAACGGTACCCGATAATAAATCCTTCCCTAGCATACAGGTCACGTACCCGCTTGATTTCATCAATGACTGCTTCTGCAAACCTCATCCGCTTCAATCGTGTCCCACCCCAGTGATCGGTTCGATGATTGGAAAATGGAGAGAAGAACTGCTGAATCAAATATCCGTTGGCTCCATGGATTTCCACTCCGTCGAAACCAGCTCGGATGGCGATATGAGCAGCTTGTCCAAAATCCCTGATCGTCTCCAGGATTTCCTCGTGCGTCATCTCTCTGGGATGATATTCCCATCCACATCTTTCATACACTGTTGCTGTTACACCGCTTGGGCTGACGAGGGGCTCCCCATGGGTATACCCCGGAAGACTTTCACTCCCACCGTGATGTAATTGAAGGATCGCCTTAGCTCCCTTCTCCTTGATGATGGTAGAAAGCTTCGTTAGACCATCGATTGCTTCCTCCCCATATGCTTTCATCTGTCGGGGAAAGCTGGTGGCGACGGGGGAAATGGCGGCTGCAGCCGTGATGAACATCCCTGCCCCCCCAGCCCTTCTACCGTAATAAGCAAACTCTTCTTCTGACACTCTGCCATCCTCACACCCTGAATAGGTCGTCATGGGAGCGATCACAAGCCTGTTCTTAAGAATCGCATTGGGTGAAAGTACATAGGGTGTCGTCAATTCAAGATACTGATTGTTCAATTTCATCCATCTCCTATCTGGTTTTTGTTCTATTAATAGTGTATTCTTCTATTTAACATAAGGGAAATGAATGTTAATTATCTTTACCATTAGAGATTTTCATGTATAACATTATAAGGAGCGTGCTCACTTGAATTCATTTCAACTCAAGGTGCTATTAAAAGTAATAGATAACGGAAGCTTCACCAGGACAGGGGACCAGATTGGTTTAACCCAGTCCGGCGTCAGCCATATCATCACAGCGCTGGAGAACGAACTGGGCATCGCGTTATTACACAGAGCTCGTACTGGATCTTCATTGACGGCAGAGGGGCAAACTGTTATTGCCCATATGCGGGAAATTGCTGGCCACATGGAACAGATTGAACAGAAAGTGGCTGCCCTCAATGGATTGACCATTGGGAGACTGTCAATCGGGAGCTTTCCCAGTTTTTCTGCACGGTATATTCCTACATTGCTTGCGCTATTCAAGGAACAGTTCCCAACAATTGATGTCCACCTTTATGAAGGAGGATATGAAGACATCCGCAAGTGGGTCCAAGATGGAACGGTCGACATCGGATTCACCGCCCTTCCTGTTCATAAAGTGGATTTCATCCCCTTACTGGAAGACCCCCTTTATGTAGTGATCCCTAAAGGACATTCCTTTTTTGGTAGAGGCACAGTCCATGTAGAAGATATGACCGGCCAATCGTTCATTATGCTACGCTCGGGATGCGAAACACTTATCGAGGAAGCATTTAAACAACATGGCGTCTCCCCATCCATCTCGTATGATATCAAGGACAATCAGACCGTCATTTCAATGGTGTCCAAGAACCTTGGCATTAGCATCATGCCCAATCTTGCACTTCCTGAGGAATCGATGGATCTCTACTATGCATCCCTCGAACCGCAATTGGTAAGGAACATCGGTTACATTACAAGGAAGGGAAAAGCCCCTTCTCCTCTAGCGTTGGAGTTCATGAACATAATCGATCATTGTTTTCCTGATCATTAACGTCTTTTAAAAGACGGTTAAACGTATGGATTAAGAAAGCTACAGGAATCATGCACCCGTCTATCTCTACAAGAGTGGACTCTCGGGCGCACCTCAATATTCCTCTATCGATAGATCAAAAGGATTAAAGATCCATCATTTGGGTATATGGTAATTGTTTCATAATCAGTTTGTCGAGATACATTCCTTGTATCCATTTGCTACCCCACAGATGTCATGCATCTTGAAAGCTGAGAACCACACTCTTCCATTGCGAATACAGTAACATTGAGACTCTGTTAACCTGAGATCAAGGAATGCTATGAGGGAGAATGATATGCTATTGACTAAAGAAAAACCCAAGAAATTAATTAGATTTATTTTGCTATTTTTCCCAATTCTCATGGGTATTATGGGCACCACCACTTTAGTTGTACTTGTAACATGGTTAATCCCGCCCAAAGACCTCCTATCCCAACTTCCTGCCATTATTCTTATCGCTATTGTCATTTATGTCCCCTGCATCATCTCCCTCTTGGTCCGTTACTCCTTCTTCAAGAAGGAGGAGGGCTCCTGAGGATGGAGGAGGCATCTGCTTGACGATTCATTTCCATCATGACACCGTAGCACTAAGAAAAGGTTGTAACACATCGATTCAGAAATTGAAATCAGGAGGAAACCTATGAATAGTAAGCGGATGCTGGTGGTTATCCTCTCCACATTAATCATAGTCGGATGCAACCAACAAACAACCAAACACGTCAAAAAAGAAGAACCAAAAGAAGTCAGCCTCGACCCCACCAAGCTGCTTCCCATCGGCACGGTGGTCAAGCTTTCAAACATGGATAAATCGGTGATGATCTACGGCTACAATCAAATTCAAGTAAGTACAAAAAATCAATTCGACTATATTGGGGTTCCATATCCCGAAGGCAATATATCTGCTGATTACAACGTGTTTTTCAACCGCAATCTAATTGAAGAGGTCTTACATAACGGCTACGTCACGGATGAGGATAAAAAGATCCGAGAAGAAGCCGATCGTGAGGGGAATGCGTATTAACCTTCCTGTAATAACCACACCATCGCCCAATAACCTGAAAAAGGAGAATGTGGACCGTCCACCATTCTCCTTTTCTTTTTCCTTGTATAGCCCCCACCTGTCAGGAAAGCGGCTGAAATTCAAACCGGTCCACAATGATCTCCATTCCTTCAGCAGGAGCTTTTCCGTCCATGAGCCACAGGTTGATGCCCACTTTTTCTCCCCTGCTGTCCGGGACGTCCCCTGTGTATTCCCAGTCCTGGATCTTGAACCACTCAAGCGGCGACGGCAGGTCCATGTAATGCCCGTGCAGGGACATGAACCGTATGCTACGGGGCGTCCACTTGAACGTGTGGGTCGAACAGTTTCCGTTCAATTTCATGGGGAACGAGTGGAGATTTCCCGGTTCTGAATAGGGCTGTACTACATACTGCGCGTTGTGGCCTCCCGGATTTCCCCATTTGGCAAATTCGATATCGATTTCACGATGGTGTTGCTCAGGTGAGTTTTCATCATAGGTGAATAAGCCAAGTACACCGTTCAGGTCCATCCGGTCCGGTCTTCCTTCCAGCCAAAACCGGTACGTCCCATACCCCAGTGTCTCGCTCAGCGTCACCTCGGCACATCTCCATGTGTTCTTGTGTTTCGTGATTCGTAAATGAAGACGTCCATCCCGGTCCACCCCTGCATTTTCCCCGGCAAAGTAATTCGGTCCAGGTCCGGTCTTCCTTGCACCGTTCTTCACGATCCACTCATATCCGCTCCACTGCAACGTCTTTTTAGTCAACTGTAGTCCCCCTTCTTTCATTCCTTACTGGTATCGTATGAAGGAGCTCTTTGATCCGAAGGGGTGTTTGTCCCGTCTTCCATCACATTCTGCGATTAGGTTTATCGTCATGGGTCATTGGGTACTGGGTTTACAGTAAATTATTGGATAACCTTGTCCACGGAATCCCTACATACGAGATCCACCCAAAGGAGATGAAAGCATGAAGAAAAGATGGTTATTCCCCCTTATTCTAGTGTTCATTCTTTCTGGATGCCAGAGCGAAAAACAGCCCGTCGGGAAGAAAGAAAAAGCGGCACCAGCGGCACCCCAGGAGACCAAAGTGGAAAAGGTGTCTTCCCAAACAACGGAAGAACTGATTGACCAAACGAACGGCGAGATCTATGAGAAGCATATCCCTTCCGATGACAACCAAAACGCGGCCAGATCCGCTTCAGAGGATGCAGCATATGAGTATCTCGATCACATCAAAAAAGAAGATACCGGGGACTGGGATGCGGAACGATGGGCGGCCTCCATCACCGAGAATCTCAGGGCCGGCTATAAGGAAAAAGCAGGAGAGCTAAAAAACTATGAGGTGGTATTTGATGAAATCAAGCTTCCCGATGGACGCCTCCTCCAGGACGTCGACCTTGAAGAACTGACGGAAGAACAAAAAGAAGTCAATATTGCACTCCTCATCGACTCCAGTGGCAGCATGAAAGCGGAAGTGGACGGTGAAAGCAAGATGGAACTGGCAAAGGAAAGCCTTGAAAACTTCGCCGGTGAACTTCCCGAAGGCGCACATGTCTCCTTGATCGCCTTCGGCCACAAAGGAACCGGATCGGACAGCGATAAGGAAATGAGTTGCAAAGCCGTTGAATCCTTTTATCCGATGGAGGAATATGACAAGGGGAAATTTGCAAGCGCCTTGGACGGGTTCGACCCTAAAGGATGGACTCCACTTGCTGAAAGCATCCTCCTTGCCAATGACCAGTTCTCGAAGGATGCCCAGAACTTCATCTACGTGGTGAGCGATGGCATCGAAACCTGTGACGGCGACCCTGTCGAAGCCGCGAAGAAAGTGAAGAAAGACAATACCGACGTCCAAGTCAACATCATCGGCTTCGACGTCGACTCCAAAGCCGACGACCAGCTTAAAAACGTCGCACGGGCAGGAGGCGGGAAGTACACTTCCGTCAAAACGAAACAAGAGCTCAAAGACATTGAAACCTCCTGGAAGGACAGCATCAGCGAAGGGACGTGGATCTGGTGGAAATCAGGCAACTTCAGCAACAATATCTGGACATCCGTCGATCATTATAATAATCTTCGTGACCTTTACAGTTCTTACCTTACTATGAGGAATCTCGAGCACGACCGATTCCTTGATGCAGTCAATGCCCTTTTAGACGATGAACTGATTGACCTGGACAAGAAACAGGAAATCCTTACGATCTTGGATGAACGAAACCAGAAAATCAAGGATTACATGAGCGGTTTGGAATCAGATAAAAAGGACGAAATCGAAGAAACGTCCGATGATCTGAAGAAAAAAGTGGATGAGATCGAGAAAAAGTTCAGAGACTGACCCCGGAAGTGCCGTTCAAGCGGCACTTTTTTTCATTTCCAGCTTAACTTGGCTAATGGGAATTCGTGAAAAACCCCGCATTCCTAAATGGATAATCATGGTATAATGTTTTTCATACATAAAGGAGGAATCCCAGCATGACCACCTATCCGACATTCACCACAACAAGACTCACTCTCAGACAGCTCCACCAAAAAGACGCACAGGCCCTCTTCACCCTTTACACTTCACCCGAGGTGCTGACCTACTTTGGCATGGAGCCACTCGAATCCATCGCCAAGGCTGAAGGGATCATCGAAGCGAGACAGGAAGCCGCAGGACTTGCCCCTATGCGCTGGGCCATCACCGATCAGGGGGACAACCTCATAGGCACATGCGGCTTCCATGCAACCTCCGTACCACACAAACGCTGTGAAATCGGCTATGATCTCTTGCCAATCCACTGGGGGAAAGGGTATATGACGGAAGCTTTACAGCCCGTCATCGACTATCTGTTCCGTGAAGTAGGTGTCGTCAGGGTCGGCGCGGTCATCATTCCGGAGAACGCGGGATCTTCACGCGTCGTGGAGAAGCTTGGATTCACAAGGGAAGGACTGCTCCGTGACTACATCATGCAAGATCAGCTGTCGCATGATGTATACAGCTACAGCATGCTGAAGAAAGAATGGGCAGACGGAGTTATGAGTTAACCCCGATTCGGCAATAATGGTCAGTGCAGATAAAAAGGAGCTGGTACCCATGCAACAACTCATCCACGGCTTTTTGCGCTGGCCGCTTGTCATCCGGATCTTGATCATGGCCCTTGCCGTCATGAGCACCTGCGGCGTCATGATCCACTATCTCGAACCGGACACCTTCCCCTCATTTTTTGACGGGATCTGGTGGGCCGTCATCACCACTTCGACTGTAGGATACGGAGATTTTGTCCCCAAGACGGCTGAAGGGAAAACCCTGGGCATCCTTCTCATCCTGGTAGGGGCAGGGTTTCTCTCTACCTACTTCGTCATGCTGGCAACGGAGACCGTGACGACTCAGAATGGATATATGGAGGGGAAGACCGCTTATAAAGGCAAGGGGCACGTCATCATCATCGGGTGGAACGAACGCACCCGTGAAATCATCCATCAGCTCACATCCCTGCAATCAAGCTGCGATGTGATCCTCATCGATGATTCCCTTCAGAAGAATCCTTATCGCAACAACCATGTTCATTTCGTCAAAGGTTCACCCTTCAAGGACGCCATCCTCCAAAAGGCCAATTTAAGTGAAGCAAAAATCGCCCTTGTCACATCAGATCAGAACAAGGACGAGATGACGTCGGATATGAACACGATCTTGAGTCTGCTTGCCATTAAAGGAAACCAGCCTTCCCTTCATACTGTCGTGGAAGTCCTTCAGAAGGACCAAGTGGAAAATGCGAAGCGGGCCGGAGCGGATGAAGTCATCCAGACGAATATGCAGACCAGCCTCGTCATGATGAACAGCATCATCTCCCAAGGAATGTCTAGAACGATCCTTAAGCTCTTGAATCATCTGAAAGGCAACAACCTGAAGCTGATCTCCGTCATGGATGAGCACGCGGGGTCGACCTTCCAGTCCCTCAGCGCCCAATTACTGAAGGAAAGAGTCATCCTTTTAGGCATCAAAAAAGGGGAAAACACGTTAGTGAATCCCCCCATGGACGTTGTGGTAGAGACCACAGACGAACTGCTTGTTATATCCAATTAATGAAGCAGGGACTGCTCGAGTTCTTTCACGAGCTCCCTGCCTACTTCGATATATTCTTCAGGAAAGCTGGCATCGGAATCTTGGGGCTCCGAGAACTGATTGAAGGACCCCGACAGATTCCCGGTGGAAGCATGGTCATCCAGTCCTATCTGATATTTATGGGACAGGAGGAACGGCTTCCCGAATTTGACCGTCGCCCCCCTTGAATCCAACTGACCATCCACCGAAGTGAACGGCAGCCTCAGGAACTGATACCCCACTTCATCATCGATCTTATAATCGAAATATCCATGATCATAATCCCAATTCCCACCGATGGAGTATCCCAGGGGCTTCAACTCCTGCTCCAATTTGTAAAGCTGATAATGTTTCCCTTCAAGGCTTGATGAAATCTCGATCACATCATCCATCCCCTTTCATTTTAGGGATAGTTTCTCCTTATAGCGGGAAAACATGTAGGTCTTACAGGTTGACTGCCACATCGTATTCCTTCAACCATTCATTCACCTGGATCAAGTAATCGAATAACGACTTCACCATGGTCGTGGATTGTTCTTTGTCATCGATCATGGCACGCACTTTATCCGCATCGATCAAGTTGAGGATCGGTGACTGTGGATCATTCAGGATCGACAGCATCCAGTCTTTCACGCCTTCATAGTAGGCCTCATCCTTCGTACTCGGATACGCACTCTTCCTCCGATTGCGCACATCGTCCGGAAGATAATCCTTCAGTGCACGACGCAGGATTCCTTTTTCGATATCATCCACATTTTTCATTTCAAACGGGATGTTCCAAAGATACTCCACTAGGCGATAATCACAGAATGGCACACGCACTTCAAAGCCTGTCATCATGCTAGCACGGTCTTTCCGGTCGAGCATGAACGGTAGGAAACGCGTGATGAACATGAAGGACATCCTTCTTTGCTTCGCCTCGATGTCGGACTCTCCTTCAAGGACCGGAAGCTCCTTCAGTGCTTCCTGATAGCGCTGTTTGCGATAGTCCTCTATATGGAGCTGGTCGAGAAGATCGTCCTTCATGACGTCAGCGATCCCACCAATATTGAGTAGCCATGGGAAGACGCCCGCGTCCAGATATTCCTCCTGATGGAACCAAGGATAGCCGGAGAACACTTCATCTGCCGATTCCCCTGATAGAGCGACGGTAGCCGTCTTTTTCATTTCGGTGAACAGGAGATAAAGGGACGTCTCGATTTCACCGACTCCAGGCAAGTCCCTTGCTTTCATCGGAGTCAACAGGTTATCAACGAGCTTTTTCGCGTCAAAGACGATGGACGTATGATCGGTGCCCACATGTTCCGAAACACGTTTTACCCAAGGTTCGTCAAGATCCCTGCGCAGGAAGTCCTCCTCGAAATCCGCTTCGTTATTCACAAAGTCGATGGAATAAGATGACAGGGTCTTATCTCCGTATTCACGACCGGCAATTGCAGTCAAGCCACTGGAATCCAGTCCACCGGATAACATCGTGGTGAGCGGCTTATCCGCGATAAGCTGACGTTTCACTGTATCTTCAAGGATTTCCTTGATTGTATTGACGGTTGTATCCATATCATCCGTATGTTTCTTGCTTTCAAGGGTCCAATATTGGACGTCTTTTTTACCTTGTTCATTGTAGATCATGTAATGACCGGCACGGACTTCACTGATATTCTTGAAGATCGCTTGACCTGGTGTTCTCATAGGTCCCATGCCGAACAGCTCGGAAAGTCCTGTTTGATCGATTTGTGCATCTACCTCCGGATGGGCAAGTAGCGCTTTGATCTCGGAACCGAAGAGCAATCCATTTCCCTCTTTTGTAAAGAAAAGTGGTTTCACTCCTAGATGATCACGCCCAAGCATGAGTTGTTTCTTCTCTTCATCCCAGATCCCGAATGCGAAGATCCCGTTGAAGTGACGAACACACTCTTCTCCCCACTCAAGATAAGAGTGAAGCAAAACTTCTGTATCAGAGCTTGTGTTGAAGGTGTGACCTTTCTCCGTCAATTCTTCTTTAAGCTCCAGATAGTTATAAAGCTCACCATTATAAGTAAGAGCGATTTGATGATGGTTGTTTTGATAAAGCATGGGCTGTTTCCCGCCATTCGGGTCGATTACGATGAGTCTACGATGACCAAGGGCTGCATTCTCGCTCACCCACGCACCTTCTGCATCCGGTCCCCTATGTTCAATGGCATCGGTCATGGATTTTAAAATATGCTGTTGTTCTCGTAAGTCTTTTTTCCAATCAATCCACCCTGCAATTCCACACATTTCTATACGCCTTCTTTCTCGAATGTTAAACCGATCGCTCGGTCTAACAAGATGGTAAACCCTCTCCTTCAACGCAGTCAAAGAAAGATATTCCGTTTTAACGAAATGGCATCCATGGTCTATGGACGCTTCCATCATTATCCTAAAGATGTGTGCCTGCAGTCTTACTGATCCACGCTTCAAAAAGACATAGGTTTCTTACAACTTAAGGTAAATAACTTTACGGGACACGAATGAGTTTCGAGCAAAGTCGCTATCATTCACTACGTTCCTTAAAAGGCTGTTCATGTGAAAAATCCAGGGAAACGTTCTTCCCCCGTGCAGACCCTCTCTTTTCATGGTGGAAGGCACTTCCGTATCGCTGACGCTTGGTCTCACCCATTGTTCCAAAGGTCTCTTTGGCCTGTTCTCCAATCAACGGCCTACCCAGGAGTACAAAAAAAACCGAACGAATTCGATCGTGTCGAAATCGTTCGGCTATTCTATTGACCGGAACGTGTTTGTACCGGTCTATTTCTGCATTATTTCAAGCGTTTCTCAAGTTCAGCTTTCTTTTCTTCGAATCCAGGTTTCCCAAGAAGGGCGAACATATTCACTTTGTAAGCCTCTACCCCAGGCTGATCAAATGGATTGACGCCAAGAAGATAACCGCTCACAGCACATGCCTTCTCGAAGAAATACACAAGGTATCCGAACGTATACGCGTCCATGGCAGGGATTTCGACGATCAGGTTCGGAACGCCTCCATCTGTATGGGCGAGCAAAGTTCCTTCGAATGCTTTGTTGTTGACGAAATCGATGGTTTGTCCTGCAAGGTAGTTCAGGCCGTCAAGATCGCTGTACGCTTCTTCGATCACAAGCTCATGGCGTGCTTCCTGAACCTTCACGACGGTTTCAAAGATATCGCGGCGACCTTCTTGTACATATTGTCCAAGTGAGTGAAGATCAGTCGAGAAGTTTGCAGATGAAGGATAGATCCCTTTTTGGTCTTTTCCTTCGCTCTCACCGAAGAGCTGTTTCCACCACTCAGCGAAGTATTGAAGACCTGGCTCATAGTTGATGAGCATTTCAATGGTTTTGCCTTTGTTATACAGAACGTTTCGCACGGCTGCGTATTGGTAGGCCGGATTCTCGGAAAGCTCTGATTGACCGAAGTCTTCCCTTGCCTTTGCTGCTCCGTCCATCATCGCTTCGATATCCACACCGCTAACGGCAATCGGCAGGAGACCTACAGCCGTCAGAACAGAATAGCGACCGCCGACATCATCAGGCACGACGAATGTTTCATAGCCTTCGTCATTCGCAAGGGTCTTAAGGGCACCTTTTGCTTTATCCGTTGTTGCATAAATGCGTTTGCGCGCTTCTTCTACTCCATACTTCTCTTCAAGCATTTTGCGGAAGATACGGAAGGCGATCGCCGGCTCGGTTGTTGTACCGGATTTCGAGATGACATTGATAGAGAAGTCTTTGTCTTCAAGGAGATCCATCAAGTCTTTCATGTAAGTGGAGCTGATGTTTTGTCCAAGGAAGAGGACCTGTGGTGCTGAACGCTTTTCTTTTGAAACGGTATTGAAGAAGCTGTGATTGAGCATTTCAATGGCAGCTCTTGCTCCAAGGTAAGATCCACCAATTCCGATGACAAGAAGGATATCGGAATCTTTGTTAATCTTTTCTGACGCTTTTTGAATGCGGGCAAATTCTTCTTTATCATAATCGACAGGAAGATCGATCCATCCAAGGAAGTCGCTTCCTGCACCTGTTTTTTCATGCAGGGCGTGATGTGCCGCTTTGACGGCATCACTCAGATATGTAATTTCATGTTCACCAAAAAAGGATAACGCATTTGAATAATCAAAACGAATGTGTGTCATAACCATCCTCCGATTGTTTTATTTTGCTTCTATCTCACTTTATCGAATCCGGTCATCATAATCAAGAAACGCAGATGACTGAAAACGCATTCATTCAAAAGTTTTTATGTGATCACTGTATTTCTTAAAATAGCCGGTCCAAAACAGGACCGGCCATGAGTATTATAGGGATGCGCGCAGGATGCTGAGCGTATCCTCTTTGTTCAATTTATGGTTGTTGAAGTTACCGAATTCGCCGTTGGCCATTGCTTTATCAGCAATGAGGTCAAGCTTGCTGTCGTCGATATCATAGTCAGCCAAGCGTGAAGGGGCACCGATGCTGGACCAGAATTCACGAAGCTTCTCGATTCCTTCAAGCGCCACTTCTTCCTGTGTTTTGCCTTCAGGATCGACATTCCATACGCGCTCAGCCAGCTGTGCAAAACGGGCAGGGTTCACTTTCAGGTTGTGCTTCATCCAGTTAGGGAACAGGATGGCCAGACCGCCTGCATGCGGGATGTCGTATACGGCTGATACAGCGTGCTCGATGTTATGGCTTCCCCAGTCACCGTTGTAGCCCATTTGAAGCATGCCGTTGAGGGCAATGGTTCCAGAGTATAGGATGGTTTCGCGAAGCTCATAGTTCTCAAGGTCGTTGATCAGCTTAGGAGCTGTTTCAATGACCACTTTCAGTACAGATTCACACATGCGGTCCTGAAGCGGTGTATTGGTAGCATTATGGAAGTACTGCTCGAACACATGGGACATCATGTCGACCATTCCGTAGATCGTGTGGTTTTTAGGAACAGTGAATGTGTTTTCCGGATCGAGGATCGAGAATTGCGGGAATGTAACCGGGCTTCCCCAACCGTATTTTTCATTGGTTTCCCAGTTTGTGATAACGGATCCTGCATTCATTTCAGAACCGGTCGCAGCAAGGGTCAACACGGTACCGAATGGAAGGGCTTCTGAAGCAAAAGCTTTCTTCGTGACAAGATCCCATGCATCTCCGTCATATTTCGCACCGGCAGCGATTGCTTTGGTACAGTCGATGACGCTTCCTCCACCTACCGCAAGCAGGAAGTCGATGCCTTCTTCTTTACAGATATCCACACCGCGTCTTACCGTGGTCAAACGTGGATTCGGTTCAACACCGGCAAGTTCGAATACTTCGGCATCGATGTCTTTCAAGACAGCTGTTACCTGATCATAAAGGCCGCTTTTCTTGATGCTTCCGCCACCGTAGACGAGAAGTACTTTTTTACCGTATTGAGGAACAAGTTCCTTCAGCTGCTCGACTTGACCTTTACCAAAGATCAATTTCGTCGGATTATAAAACGTAAATTCATTCATTATGAATACCTCCTAAAGAGAATATGTTCGTGTTCACCTTTTTTATTATGGATGAGACCCGGCGTAAAATGCAAAGAACTTGCCCAAAAATTTAAAAAGGCTCGCACATATCTATGGACGGTTGGGGGATAGTAATAGTGAACCATACAATAAGGAGGAAACAACCATGAGTGCTTTACAACGTATTGCATTGGTTCTCACCATCATCGGTGCCGTGAACTGGGGGCTGATCGGATTTTTCCAATTCGACCTCGTCGCCGCCATTTTCGGAGGACAAGGTGCCGGACTTTCCCGGATCATCTATGGTCTGGTCGGAATTTCAGGACTGATCAATCTTGGATTACTTTTCAAACCGACAGAGGAACTGGAACGGGATCACCGTACAGAACCTACACGATAAATGAAATTCAAGAAGGCGTCCCCACTAGACGGGACGCCTTCTTCTTTATTTCAGCAGCTTTTTAATGAGCTGCATGCCGAATCTTCCATTCGGATACCGGAAGCTCATATCGAATTTATTCGTCTGTTTCATGACGCTTTTATAGTGGGAGAATGTGGAGAAGCTGGACTCACCGTGATAGCTCCCCATGCCGCTTTCCCCTACGCCACCGAATGGAAGATAGGGCGTCACGATATGCATCAGGGTATCATTGATACAGCCCCCGCCATACGAGATATTCCCCGTGATGGCGGCTTCGGTTGCTTCATTGTTTGTGAACAGATACAGTGCCAGGGGCTTCGGCCTTTCCGTTACATAGTCAATGACTTCTTCCAGGTTTTCGTACTCGAGCACCGGGAATACGGGACCGAAGATTTCTTCCTGCATGACCGGGACAGAGTGATCCTTCGGTGTCATCAGGGTCGGCTCCATCTTCAGGAACGTACGATCGAGCTTCCCGCCTAAGAGGATTTCCCCGTCCTCGAGATAAGAGGCAATCCTGTCGAAATGCCGTTCATTGATGATGCGACCGTACTTATCATTCTTGAGGGGCTCGGGACCATAAAATGTCACGACGGCTTTCTTGAACTCCGTGATGAATTGCTCCTTGATGCTCTTATGAAGGAAAAGATAATCCGGGGCGATGCAGGTCTGTCCTGCATTCGTGACCTTCCCGAAAGCGATCCGCTTGGCTGCAAGGGCGATATCCGCCGTCTCGTCCACGATGCAGGGGCTTTTCCCACCAAGCTCGAGGGTGACAGGGATCAAGCGTTTGCTTGCCGCTTCCATGACGACCTTCCCGACAGGTACACTCCCCGTGAAGAAGATATAGTCAAACGGTTGGTCAAGGAGATGACCCGTTGTTTCCACTCCTCCTTCAATCACTTTCAGCACATGTCCGTCAAAGCGGGCGGAGATGATCCGCTCAAGAAGACGTGATGTATGGATGGTAAGCTCCGAAGGCTTGATGATGGCCGTGTTCCCTGCTGCGATGGCACCGATCACAGGGGCAAGGGCAAGCTGGATCGGGTAATTCCACGGTGAGATGATCAGCGTGACCCCATAGGGTTCCGGTACCGAATAACTTTTAGACCCGATATGGGTCTTGGCTACCTTTACTTTTTTCGGTTCTGCCCACTCATCTATGTGTTTGAGCACGAAGCGTATCTCTTCCAAAAGGATGCCGATCTCCGTTGCATAGGTCTCCATTTCAGACTTGTTCAGATCCATCTGCAGGGCGTGAATGATGTCTTCCTCATGATCCTTGATCATCTGATAGAGCGTTTCGAGGGTTTCTTTCCTGATGGAAATGGATCTCGTATGTCCATTCTTGAAAAAGGACTTTTGATTCTGTATGGCATGCTTTACCGCTTCAAGGGATGTTTCTGCAATGTTCATCTTTCATGACCTCCGATTCACTATGTATCCGCTTTAGCTGTTCTTCCTTCAATCGTACGAACGGAACAGGTGAATGTCAATTTTATAAAGCGCACATACCAAAAAAAGCGCATCATCCCGAGGGATGATGCGCCATGGTATGCGATGGTTAGACCCAACCTCTGAATCTTGAGGCTTCAGCCATTTTGCGCGCTCCCACCATGTAGGCGGCAAGACGCATATTGACTCGGCGGTTCTGTGATGTTTCATAGACATTATTGAACGCTTCGACAAGCTTGATCTGAAGCTTCTCGTTTACTTCTTCCTCTGTCCAATAATAGCCTTGGTTGTTCTGTACCCATTCGAAGTAGGATACCGTTACACCGCCTGCGCTTGCAAGGACGTCCGGTACAAGGAGGATGCCACGTTCGGACAGGATCCTTGTTGCTTCGAGCGTGGTCGGTCCATTCGCCGCTTCCACGACGATGGACGCCTTGATATCATGGGCATTCTGCTCCGTAATCTGATTCGAGATGGCAGCAGGCACCAAGATATCACAATCCAGCTCAAGGAGCTCCTTGTTGGAAAGTGTATTCTCGAATAGCGTCGTGACGGTTCCGAAACTGTCGCGGCGGTCCAGGAGGTAATCGATATCGAGTCCGTCGGGATCATGAAGCGCCCCGTGGGCATCCGAGATGGCGATGACCTTGGCTCCGGCATCATGCATGAACTTCGCAAGGAAGCTACCTGCATTCCCGAATCCTTGGATCACGACACGGGCTCCCTTGATATCGATTCCGCGCTTTTTGGCCGCTTCGTCGATGCAGATGGTCACACCTTGCGCGGTCGCTTTTTCACGACCCTGTGATCCTCCGAGGACGATCGGTTTACCCGTGATGAAACCAGGAGAATCATTTTCCCGCAAACGGCTGTATTCATCCATCATCCAGGCCATGATCTGCGAGTTGGTGTACACGTCAGGTGCCGGAATATCCTTCGTCGGCCCGACGATCTGGCTGATCGCCCTTACATATCCACGGCTGAGCTTTTCAAGCTCGGTGAAGGACATGGTGCGGGGATCACAGATGATCCCGCCTTTTCCTCCGCCGTACGGAAGATCGACGATCCCGCATTTCAGGCTCATCCACATGGAGAGCGCCTTCACTTCTTCCTCATCGACCTCAGGGTGGAAACGTACGCCTCCCTTTGTAGGACCGACAGCATCATTATGCTGTGCGCGATAACCCGTGAAAACCTTGATGCTTCCGTCGTCCATCCTGACAGGGATGCGGACGGTCAGCATGCGGATCGGTTCTTTTAGTAATTCGAACATTTCTTCGGAATAGCCCAGTTTGGACAAAGCATCATTGATGACATGTTGTGTAGAAGTAAACAGATTAAGGTTTTCTCCCATTGTTAACATTCGCCTCTTTATTATGTGATCTGAAACCGTTGTAATTGTAACATATAACTGTTACCTAAACCATCAGCATCTACAAAATTTCGAAAAGATTCCGTCTCTTGCCCACGCTTTCAAGAAAGCACTTTCTTGATACGCTCGATTGCCCAGTCCAGATCTTCCTGGGAAATCACAAGAGGTGGGGCGAATCGGATGACGGTATCATGGGTTTCTTTACAAAGAAGTCCTTCATCCTTCAGCTTTTCACAATACGCACGTGCAGGTTCATGAAGCTCGACCCCGATGAAGAGACCACTTCCCCGGACCTCCTTGATGAGGGGGTTCTTGATCTCCTTAAGTTTCCCCATGAAGTACTCGCCCAACTCAAGGGAGCGATCTGCAAGCCTTTCATCGATGAGCACATCGAGTGATGCGATGGAAACGGCACATGCCATCGGGTTTCCTCCGAATGTAGAACCATGAGAGCCGGGATTGAACACGCCAAGGACCGATTCATCCGCCACTACGCATGAAATCGGGAACACCCCTCCACCGAGTGCTTTACCGAGAATGTACATATCTGGATCGACCCCGGCCCACTCACACGCAAACATCTTACCGGAACGGGCAAGCCCCGCCTGGATCTCATCCGCGATAAAGAGCACATTCTGTTCTTTGCAAAGATCTGCGGCTGCTTTCAAGAAGCCTTCAGGAGGGAACACAATCCCTGCTTCTCCTTGGATCGGCTCGATGAGGAAAGCGGCGGTATTTGGAGTGATCGCCTCTTTCAACGCGTCAAGATCGCCATATGGGATGAGATTGATTCCTGGCAGCATCGGACCGAATCCACGCTTATACTCTTCTTCAGATGATAGGGAAACAGCCGTCATCGTCCTGCCGTGGAAGTTTCCATTGCACGCGATGATCTCAGCACGGTTTTCTTCTACGCCTTTCACATCATATGCCCAGCGCCTGGCCGTTTTGATGGCCGTCTCGACTGCTTCTGCTCCCGTGTTCATCGGGAGGGCCATGTCCTTGCCTGTCAGCTCACAGATTTTCTCGTACCATGGTGCCAATTGATCGTTATGGAAAGCGCGTGATGTGAGCGTCACACGGTCCGCCTGATCCTTCAGCGCCTGGATGATCTTCGGATGGCGATGGCCCTGATTGACTGCAGAATACGCACTGAGCATATCCATATAGCGGTTGCCTTCGGGATCGGTCACCCATACCCCCTCTGCTTCCGAAATGACAATCGGCAGGGGATGATAATTCCTTGCTCCGTATTTATCTGTTTGATCGATGATCGCCTGTGAATTCGCCATGTATATTCCTCCTTTAAATTCATCGGTACTACCTGTTTATATAAGGATGGAGCCCCTGTCAGACAAGAGCTCCTTCCGTTTTCATTATAGAGTTTCAGATGTTGTTTTCGCTTGTAGATGAAGCAAGAGATAGTCAGGGCCGCCTGCTTTTGAATCCGTACCGGACATATTGAATCCTCCGAACGGCTGGTATCCGACGATGGCACCTGTACAACCGCGGTTGAAGTAAAGGTTACCGACGTGGAAGTCCTCTCGTGCCTGTTCGATTTTCTCACGGTTGTTCGTGATGACCGCTCCAGTCAATCCGTAATCCGTGTTGTTCGCGATCTCAAGGGCATGATCGAAATCCTTCGCCTTGGAGAAGGCTACGACCGGTCCGAAGATTTCTTCCTGCATGAGTCGTGCATCAGGAGCAAGGTCGGCAAAGATCGTTGGTTTGACGAAATAGCCTTTCGAGTTGTCTCCCTCGCCTCCGACCATGAGTTTTCCTTCTTCCTTACCGATTTCGATGTAGCTCATGATCTTATCGAATGATGCTTGATCGATGACCGGCCCCATGAAGTGATCCTGGTCGACAGGGTTTCCGACTGTAAGTTCCTTCGTCAATTCAACCGCACGTTCCAGCACCTGATCGTATACATCTTCCACGACGACGGCACGTGAACAAGCCGAGCATTTTTGACCGGAGAATCCGAAGGCAGATGCGACGATGGATTTAGCCGCTAGTTCGATATCGCCTTCTGAATCGACGACGATCGTATCTTTTCCGCCCATTTCAGCGATCACGCGCTTCAGCCATTTCTGACCAGGGTGGACTTTTGCAGCCCTTTCGTAGATGCGGATCCCGACATCACGTGATCCCGTGAAGGAGATGAAACGTGTTTTCGGGTGGTCTACGAGGTAATCCCCGACTTCAGCACCGCTTCCAGGGATATAGTTGATGACGCCTTTTGGAAGTCCGGCCTCTTCAAGTACTTCGATGAATTTAGCCGCAACGACAGCTGTCGTGGATGCAGGCTTCAACAATACGGTATTCCCTGTCACGATGGCAGCCACCGCCGTACCGGCCATGATGGCAAACGCGAAGTTCCAAGGAGAGATGACAACACCCACTCCCAGAGGGATATAGTTGAACTGGTTGTATTCACCAGGACGGCTTTCCACAGGGAATCCATCTTTCAGGCGCAGCATCTGGCGTGCATAATACTCCATGAAATCAATCGCTTCAGCCGTATCGGCATCCGCTTCATTCCACGGTTTACCCGCTTCTTTTGTCAGAAGGGCTGAGAATTCATGCTTGCGGCGGCGTACGATGGCAGAGGCACGGAACAGGATATCTGCACGTGTTTCCGGTTTCACTTTCCGCCAGGTCTGGAATGTATCATATGCTACGTTCATTGCTTTTTCTGCGAGTTCCTGATCGGCTTTTGATACATTTCCGATCAGTTCTTTATGGTCTGCAGGATTGACTGACACCAATTTTGCATCAGTAGTCACTCGCTCCCCGCCGATAATCAGGGGATAGTCTTGTCCAAGATAGGCTTCAACTGTTTTTAAGCCTTCTTTATACGCTTTTTGGTTTTCTTTGTTCGAGAAGTCTGTGAATGGTTCATGCTTGTAAGGAATCATATGGGTGTTGCCCCCTTTTAAACAAAGATTTTTAGTGAGATCTCAGAGGGTTACTGTCGCAAAACGCAAAAAATATTTGCATTCAGAAAACCCTTACACTTATAATAATGCAAAAGATGGTTGCTTTTTTCAAGAGTTTTTTGAAAAATTTTTATTTTCAAAGTCACCTATGCGACTTGAAAGATAATGGAGTACCAATCGAAGGGGGATTCATCGTGCTCGAACGTGAGAAACGCCTATATATGTATGAAGTCGTGGCCCATCACCTCGAGTCAGGTGTCCACGTCATCGATTCGACCGGACGGACCGTGATTTACAATAGTAAAATGAGGGAAATCGAAGGCATGGAAGTCGAGGATGTATTGGATAAAAACCTCCTCGATGTCTTTCAATTTCACTCAGAAGAAGAAAGCACCCTTCTTCAGGTGCTCCACACAGGGACACCTACGCTGAACGTGAAGCAAACCTATTTCAATAGCAATGGCGTGGAAATTACCACGATCAACGACACATATCCCATTCATTTGGAAGGGGAAATCATCGGTGCGGTTGAAATTGCACGGGATGTGACAACATTGGAAAAAATGATGAAGGGCTATGTTCATACACGCCCGGTTCCTCCAGCCTTTCATCGCATCGTGGGGTCGCATCCCCGAATTCAGGAAGCGCTCTCCGCTGGGAAGAAAGCCGCCCTGTCCACGACTCCAATCCTCATTTGTGGGGAAATCGGTACGGGTAAGGAAATGTTGGCACGAAGCATCCACTGTGATGGCATACGGAAGGATGCTCCTTTCATCAAGCAGGATTGTTCGTCCATGCCTGGTGAAGATCTATCGATGATCCTTTTTGGTACCGGTTTCAAAGACGGGGTCATGAACGAAGCCGCAGGTGGGTCGATCTTATTCGATGAACTGAATGCCATGCCCATCCACGTGCAAGAACAATTACTCGACCTGATGGACAGGAGTTCAATACCTGATGTCCGCCTCATGGCCACGGTCAATGAAGATCCGATCGACGCGGTGGCAGAGGGCAGGCTGTTGAAGGAACTGTACTATCGGTTCAGTTCGGCCTCCTTCTTCATCCCTCCTCTCAGGAACAGGCTGGATGATCTGCAGGAGCTTGTACCGAGCTTCCTGGATCGATTCAATCACCACTATGCCAGGAACGTCACAGGCATTTCCCAAGAGGTTGAGGAGACGTTCCGTCAATACGACTGGCCCGGGAACGTGAGGGAACTCGAGCACGTGCTGGAAGGAGCGTATCAGCTCATCGGCTCCCATAAGGTAATCGGATTCAATCACCTCCCATTCGGCTTCCGGCAGCGGATCCATCATTCTCCTGTCGCCGACATCCACCAGGGCGACTCCGATTTCCTCCACCAGTCAGGAAGCGAACCTAAACCCCTTGAGGTCTTCATGGAAGAAGCTGAGACATACTATATTCAAAAAGCCATGAAGCATCACCAATTCAATGTCACCAAGACCGCCAAGGCACTCGGGATGAGCAGGCAGAATCTCCAGTACAGAATCCGCAAATATGGCATCGAGCGCGGGGGATATTGAATTCTTACGTGAAAAATATGAGGATCGGACAATGTGTTTTAGCCATAAGGAAACCCGGATTCCTTTGTCTCAAATAAGGCAAATGAATCCGGGTTATTATGTTGTTTGTGGAAAGCGTAGTCTTGCACGGAAATCATGAGCGTATTTAGATCCGACACTGATCGTGTTGGTCATTAAATACCCCCTCTTTCGTTTTAGCTTTATTGCATATGTTGAAGGTATGGGGTGAGATCGACCCCGATTTCTTTCGAAAGTTCTTTCCCCAATTCCGCATCGGCTCGGAAGAAGTTGCAGACTGCACGCAAGGCAATGCGCGTATCGATTCCTGCCAGTTCACTTGAAATGTTTTTGACCACCTGGGCTTTCACTTCATCTGGGTAGCTCCTAAAAATGTCTCCTGCCTGACCAAAATCATCGGTTTTACGGATCTTGATCCTACCTCTTTCACCAGTGACTGGTTGATGAATCTCTTCATACCCCGGTACTTCCTCAGGTTCCCCTGAAAAGCTGTTCGGTTCATAGTTCACCGGACTCTTCTGCTGCTTGAACGGCATCCCGCCATCCCGCTGGTTATTGGCTACCTGTGCGAATGGACAGTTGATTGGAAGCTGAAGATAATTGGCTCCGATCCGGTAGCGCTGGGTATCGGAATAAGAGAATAATCTTCCCTGCAGCAGTTTATCTTCAGAAGGAAGCATCCCATTGACCAATACACCCGGGTTGAATCCGGCGGACTCAGTCTCCGCAAATACATTTTCAGGATTCTGGTTGAGGATCATCGTCCCGACAAAGTGGGCAGGAATATCCTCTTCCGGCCAGTCCTTTGTAGCATCCAGAGGATCGTATGAGAAAGAATCAAGTTCCATCGGATCAAGGATCTGGACGTACAGATCCCATTCAGGATAATTCCCTTCCTCAATGGCCTCATAGAGGTCCCTGCTTGCATGGTTGAAGTCCTTACCCTGGATCTCAGCTGCTTCCTCTGCAGACAGGTTTCGGACCCCCGCCTTCGGCTTCCACCTCAACTTCACATAAACCGTATTCCCAGCCGCATTCACCCATTTGAATGCATGCACACTCGACCCCCGCATTTGGCGATAGTTTGCAGGAATCCCTTCATCGGTGTACAGATGAAGGAGCATATTCGTCGACTCCGGTGACAGGGTCATGAAGTCCCAGTAGCGCTCAGGTTCCTGAATATTCGTCTGCGGATTCGGTTTAAGGGCATGAACCATATCCGGGAACTTCATCGCATCGCGGATGAAGAAGACAGGCAGATTATTGCCGACAAAATCCCAGTTTCCTTCTTCGGTGTAGAACTTAACTGAAAATCCCCGGGGATCACGCAGCGTTTCCGGAGAGTGCTGACCATGGATCACAGTCGAAAAGCGGGCAAATACCGGCGTTTCCTTCCCTTCCTCCTGAAGGAAGGCAGCTTTAGTATACTTCTTCATACTATTTTTCGTGACGAAAACCCCATGGGCCCCCGCTCCCCTCGCATGGACCACCCGCTCCGGAACCCGTTCCCGGTCGAAATGCGCCAATTTCTCAATTAGTTGATAATCTTCGAGAAGAGTAGGTCCATTACTTCCAGCCGTTAACGAGTTTTGATTGTCTCCAATAGGGGCTCCTTGATTCGTTGACAGTTTTTGATTTTTCATACGAACACCTCTTTTATTTATAATAATTATTATTAAAGTATAGTTTTATTCTATCGATTTCACACTCGTTGTCAACAACTATTTATAATTATTATAAAATGATAACTTTTAAAATCAACAAAAAAAGAGACAACATCGTCCGTTGTCTCTTACACTCTATTCTCGCGCTCTATGAAATAGAACACATTATTTTTTCAGAGAGGAAGTGGTGACAAATCTGACCCCGATAGCGGATTCCAAGGAAAACATGCCACCCCTCCCCTCTTTCACATCCAAAAGGATATCAAAGGCCTTCCAGTACTCATATTGCTCCCGACTCATATAGAACGGCGCCTGAGAAACGGTACCAACAAGCACATCCCCATCACCGATGAGGAGGTCTCCCTCTTCCAGGCAGATCGGGGCGCTGCCATCACAGCATCCACCTGATTGATGAAAGAGGAGAGGACCATGCTTTTCCCGCAGTTTCTTGATCACGCCATCCGCTGCGTCCGTAGCAGAGACTGACATTTTAGAAGAAACCTAGTTTCTTCGGACTGTAGCTGACAAGGAGATTCTTCGTCTGCTGGTAGTGGGAGAGCATCATCTTATGGGTTTCCCGTCCGATTCCGGACATTTTGTATCCACCGAAAGCCGCATGGGCAGGGTACTGGTGGTAACAGTTCGTCCATACGCGCCCAGCCTGGATATCCCTTCCGAAGCGGTAGGCCGTGTTCATATCCCTCGACCACACACCGGCCCCAAGTCCATAAAGGGTATCATTGGCGATCTCCAGCGCTTCTTCTTTCGTCTTGAATGTGGTCACGGAAACGACGGGTCCAAAGATTTCTTCCTGGAACACCCGCATATCGTTTGTTCCTTTGAAGATCGTCGGTTGGACATAGAAGCCCGTCCCGTGATCACCGTCAAGCTTGTTCTGTTCTCCGCCGATCAACACCTCGGCACCTTCGTCTTTCCCGATTTGAATGTAAGAAAGGATTTTGTCGAGCTGCTCTTGGGAGGCCTGTGCTCCGAGCATCGTATCCGTATCAAGGGGATTCCCCTGCTTGATTTGTTTGACCCGTTCGATGGCGCGCTCTATGAATTTATCATAAATGGATTCCTGGACCAGGGCCCTTGAAGGACAGGTACATACTTCCCCCTGATTCAGCGCGAACATGACAAAGCCTTCCACCGCTTTATCAAGGAAGTCGTCATCCTGGTCCATCACGTCCTCGAAGAAGATATTCGGGGATTTGCCGCCCAGTTCAAGTGTGACAGGGATGAGGTTTTGAGAAGCATACTGCATAATCAACCTTCCCGTCGTTGTCTCACCTGTGAACGCCACTTTACCGACACGCTTGCTTTGAGCCAGTGGTTTACCAGCTTCAAGTCCAAAGCCTTGAACCACATTCAAGACGCCCTTCGGAAGAATATCCTTGATGAGATCCATCAGGACCATGATCGAAGCAGGCGTTTGCTCGGCCGGTTTCAGGACAATACAGTTCCCAGCGGCTAATGCCGGTGCGATCTTCCACGTGGCCATGAGGAGAGGGAAGTTCCATGGGATAATCTGTGCGACGACCCCGATCGGCTCATGAAAATGGTAGGATACAGTATCTTCATCGATTTCACCGATTGTACCTTCCTGCCCCCGGATACACCCGGCAAAATACCTGAAGTGATCGATGGCAAGGGGAAGATCCGCAGCCAGCGTCTCACGCACAGGCTTTCCGTTATCCCACGTCTCTGCCACTGCCAGCATTTCAAGGTTTTCTTCCATCCGGTCGGCAATTTTATTAAGGACGGACGCCCTTTCGGCAACAGTCGTTTTTCCCCAAGCGTCTTTAGCAGCATGAGCGGCATCAAGGGCCTTTTCCACATCTTCCTTATTGGAGCGTGCAATCCGGGTGAAGACCTTCCCTGTCACCGGCGATACATTATCAAAGTACTCACCGCTTACAGGCGGTACGAATTCCCCTCCGATAAAGTTTTCGTACTGATCCTTGAACGACACCTTCGAGCCTTCAGTATTCGGGTTTTGATACAGCATTCGACATCCTCCTTTATTTATGTATATTCCTACTAAATAAAGCGCTTACATTCCAATTATACTAGAGACCCTTCGTTTGCCACAAGTATATTAACTCATTATTCTATATTTTCAAACATATTAAGACAAATAAAAAAAGCGGCCTTAGCCGCTTCTTTTGTCTTACTTCTTGATTAGATCTTCGCGTTTTGATTGCTCGATCCACTCTTCAAGTTTGTCTTTAAGAGTATTGAAGCCTGCAGGAGTTGTTTCTTCAGCTGCTGCCGGTTTCACACTTCCTTGACGACGTGGTTTCTTCGCTGCTGCCGGTTGTTCTGCAGGAGCTTCTTGAGTTGCGCGGATTGAAAGGCTGATTTTCCCTTTCGCTTCGTCAACAGAAAGAACTTTCACTTGAACTTCATCACCAACAGAAAGGTGCTCATTTACGTCTTTAACAAATCCGTGAGTGATTTCTGAAATGTGGACAAGTCCTTGTGTTTCTTCATCTAAAGCAACAAACGCACCGTAAGGTTGGATTCCTGTAACTTTACCAGTTACAACTGATCCTGTTTCGAATTTTGTAGTCATGGTAACACTCCTAGTATATATATTATTTTCTCTTTTACACGCAATTGTAGATTATATCACAGTTTTTTGATTTCCGCAAAGTTAATTTCACCGTTCCATTGCAGATCAACCTACAATTGCACTCTCATTATGTAGGCTTCCCATACCGATCAATAAATAAAACCTCTTCTGATCAATCTTTATTTATCTAGTATGAAGAAAAGTCTTACAAATGAGCAAACGAAAAAACCCGGGCCATTGGCCTCGGGTTCCGTTTCATTATGACTTGATAAGCCTTTTTTCACGTTGCTTCCGAAGATAAGGTGTCGCGTAGAGATAAAATGCAGCAAGGTGGGCAAATGCAAAGTTCGCAACGAGCAAGCTCCATAGCGTAACATGTCCCCAGCCTCCGAGTTCAGGCACAACGACGTAGTAGATGAATGCACCCCACAGGGCGATGACGAACGGAATATGGGCCACTGCCCACTTTCGGTGTTCTATCCAGAGAAAAAGAGGCGTGGCGGTTGCAATAAATAGGTAAACCATGAATACATCCATTTTGATAACCTCCATTCATATTTTAAGGAAACGCTTTCAATTTTGTCGAAAAAAAGTCTAATTTGTGAACGTTTTGTTACAATTAGTATACTACAAACAGATGAAATTTCCACCCCAAAAACCTGATTTTTTTAAAATTTTCAATAATTTAGTGAAAAAGTTATAGGTTGAAACGTTTTCATCCATAATAAGTGGAGATACACCCATATTTTATCCACTTTTATGTCAGTTAAACCCAGATCACTTATAAATTGAAAATTTCAAAATCCAGTGTACATAGGTATGAAAACATAGTACGATTGAAAAATCTTATTTTTTTGAAAGGAGGAGCTGTAATTGGCTGCAAAACAACAATGGACTTCTAAACTGGGCTTCATCCTGGCTGCTGCAGGTTCGGCAATCGGACTGGGCGCCATCTGGAAATTCCCCTATATGGCCGGGGCAAATGGTGGAGGTGTATTCTTCCTTCTCTTCATCCTCTTCACGGTCCTGATCGGGGCGCCTATTCTTCTGGCAGAATTCATCATCGGACGAAAAGCCGGTGCGGATGCGATTACTTCTTATAAGAAACTTGCTCCCAATTCTTACTGGCATCTCATAGGATATTTAGGAACCATCGTCTCCTTCATCATCCTATCTTTTTATAGTGTCGTCGGAGGCTGGATTTTATCCTACCTTTGGAGAAGTGTGACGGGCTCTTTGAGCGGGAAAACCCAGGAAGGATATGCGGCGCTCTTTGACAGCGTCATATCGAATCCATGGGAAGTCCTGATTGCACAGGGCATCTTCATGATCATGACCATCATGGTCGTCCAAGGAGGCGTACAGAAAGGGATCGAGCGGGCGAGCCGGTATATGATGCCATCATTATTCATTTTATTCTTCGTTCTCGTCATCCGGGCCCTTACGCTGGACGGTGCCATGGAAGGTGTTCGCTTCCTTCTGCTGCCTGACTGGAGCCAGCTGACCGGGAAGACCGTCCTTCTGGCAATGGGACAGGCCTTCTTCGCTCTTACTGTCGGCCTGTCGGTCATGGTCACCTACGCTTCCTATCTGCCGAAGAATGACAGCATGCCGAAATCGGCGATCAGTGTGTCCGGATTGAATATCCTGATTTCACTTCTTGCGGGACTGGTGATCTTCCCGGCGGTTTATGCCCTCGGGTTCCAGCCCGACCAAGGACCGGGAATCGCCTTCGTCGTCCTCCCAGCCGTTTTCAATGAAATGGCCTTTGGCGGATTGTTCTTCACGATCTTCCTTGTCCTGCTCCTGTTCGCGACATTGACTTCCGCCTTCTCCATCTTGGAGATCGGTGTGGCAGGCTTATCAAAAGGAGCATCCACGAAGCGCGTGAAATTTTCGTGGATGGTAGGGATCCTCGCTTTTGTCGCAGGGATACCGAGCGCCCTCTCCTTCGGGGTATTGGGTGATATCAAGATTGCGGGACTGAACTTCTTCGACTTTGCCGACAATATCACTTCAAACTTCGGTCTACCGATCGGAGCGCTCCTGATCAGTATCTTCATCGGCTATAGACTGAAGAAGGAAGATGTGTGGGACGAAGTAAGGTTGGGTTCAAGCATTTCTCGCGGTGTGTTCAACGCCTGGATGCTCCTGATCCGCATCATAGTACCTGTTGCAATCCTATTGATTCTGATTACCAATTGATTCTTTAAAACCCCCTGGGACTGCTTTTAATGCGGTTTCCCGGGGATTTTTTTATGCAATGGGGCATGGGGGTAGATTATAGGGTTGTACCTGGTAACATTTCGAGGTTTGGTGCCAGGTACAATTCCTCCATTCGGTGCCTGGCACGCTCCCCCTGAAACCCCTCCGCATCCATCAATTCCGTAACAGATTGTTCAAGCATGGACGTGCGCGTTTTTTCCATATGATGGTATACTAACTATATAGGATATCAACCGCTTTCATATAAAGGAGGAGGACGCCATGTCCCATTTCGGTAAGAATATCAAGAGAATCCGTGAAGAACGCCAAATGACTCTGCAGGAGCTTGCGGTGAAGGCAAGGATCGGGACGAATTCACTGATGAAATACGAAGAGGGGGAGAAGATTCCCGACACTCCCACTGTCCTGAAATTTTCAACGGTCCTGGATGTACCTGCTTCATCACTCCTCGAAGACAGGACCCCCGCTTCCTGAAACATTTTTTTCACGCAAGGTATAGATCCGTGAAAACATGGTCATACTGAAAATAAGCTTTCTAAGTATTCCCCCTTTTGTTTTCATTTTGATGGACGCCTTCAAGGCGTCCCTTTTTTTTGCATGCAAAAGGCCGTACCCTCTTCGGTACGGCCTTTCTTTAGTTTGAATGGTTTTCGACGAATCGTTTCAGGCGCTTTACGGCCTCCTGAAGCTGTTCCATGCTCGAGGCATAGGAGCACCGGACAAACCCTTCCCCGCCTTTCCCGAAGACGTTTCCAGGCACGACGGCAACTTTCTCTTCAAGGAGCAGCCTTTCGGCAAATTCCTCAGAGGATAGTCCCGTCTTCCGGATGGAAGGAAAAGCATAGAACGCACCGCCAGGGGTGTGGCACTCCAACCCGATCTCATTCAGGGAGTCGACAAAATAATGCCTCCTGTGGCGATAGCTCCTTTTCATTTCCGTCACATCCTCCATCCCTTTATCCAGAGCTTCGATGGCCGCGAACTGCGCAGGGGTGGATGCGCACATCATCGCATATTGGTGGATCTTCAGGAGTGCCTGCGCAATCTCAACAGGAGCACAGATGTATCCAAGGCGCCAGCCGGTCATGGCGAATCCTTTTGAGAATCCGTTAATGACGATCGTCCGCTCCCTCATCCCTTCAAGGGAGGCGATGGACACATGGTCGGCATCGTAGGCAAGCTCGGAATAGATCTCATCGGACAATACGGCAAGATCATGGCGCTTGATCACCTCGGCGAGATCCATGAGATCATCCTTCTCCAGTACGCTTCCCGTTGGATTATTGGGGGAGCATAGGAGGACCGCCTTTGTTTTATCGGTGATCGCCGCCTCGAGTTCTTCAGCAGTCAGGTTGAATCCGTTTTCCGGTCTCGTCTTGACCGTGACGGCTACACCGCCGGCAAGTTCCACCAGGGGCACATACGATACAAACCCCGGTTCGACGATGATGACCTCATCCCCTTGATCTACAAGGGCGCGCAGGCTGATATCAAGGGCCTGACTTGCCCCGACCGTGACGATGATCTCGTCCGAGGGGTCATAGGCAAGTTGGTAACGGGAATTCATGTAGTCCGCGATCCTTTTCCGAAGGTCGAACAGCCCCGCATTTGCCGTATAGGACGTGTACCCCTGTTCAAGGGACAGGATGGCCGCTTCCCTGACGGTCCAGGAAGTAACGAAATCCGGTTCACCGACACCAAGGGAGATGACGCCTTCCATCCCTGCTGCAAGATCGAAGAACTTCCGGATCCCAGACGGTTTCAGTTTCTCAACAGATTTGGATACATAACTCGTTTTGATCGTCATGGTGATACCACGATCCGCTTATCTTCTTCATAATCCCCGAAGATGGTGCCGTCATGCTTGTATTTCTTTAATTGGAAGTGAGTCGTGGTCGAGAGTACCGAATCGATGGTGGACAATTTATCCGATACGAAGTTTGCCACCTCGTTCATCGTGCGTCCCTCCACCGTCACCGATAGATCGTACGCTCCCGACATGAGATAGACGCTTTTGACTTCTTTGTACCGGTAGATGCGCTGGGCGACTTCGTCAAAACCTACGCCCCTTTTGGGTGTCACTTTCACGTCGATCATGGCCGTCACACCTTCGTGTCCCTCCACTTTGGACCAGTCGACCACTGAATTGTAGCGGACGAGGATATGGTCTTCTTCCATCCTTGCGACCGTTTCTTCCACTTCTTCTTTCGTAACTTGAAGCATCTTGCTCAAATCTTCATACGTCAGCCTTGAATCCTTTTGAAGGACCCGTAACAGATCCAGTTCCCATTCTCTAAGCTGCATGACTCTTCCTCCTCATCACCTGTAAATGGTTTCATTATATCAGAAGCGCAAGCACATTTCTCCTAAAAGTCTGAGTGTTAAAACGAAAGGAGCGGGTAAAATAATTGGAACAACGTAAAGGAGTGGCGAACCATGAGAGACCGTGCACAATTTGCCCGATTGAACGGGGCCGAGATCTATTATGAATACGACAGACATCCTCATTCTTCCGAAACCTTCGTCCTGATTCATGGATTTCTTTCATCCACCTTCAGCTTCAGGCAGCTCCATCCGCTTTTGAAGGCATCCTATAATGTCCTCTCCATCGACCTTCCACCCTTCGGCAACAGCAGTAAAACAAAGGGATTTGTCTATTCCTATGACAATCTGGCCCAAACCGTCATCGATCTCCTTTCCCAGCTGGGGATCCAACATATCTATCTTACCGGTCATTCCATGGGAGGACAGATTGCCCTGAATATTATGAAAAAAGCACCTTCCCTCGTCAAGAAGGGGGTCCTCCTCTGCAGCTCCGGATACTTGAAACGGTTCACATGGCCGGTCCTTACCCTGAGTCGCACACCCTATTTTCATTTGTATATCAAAAAATGGCTCGCCAAGACAGGCGTCAGGAAAAATCTCGAAAATGTGGTCTATGATCATGCCATGATCGATGAGGAAATGATGGACGGGTATATGAAACCCTTTCTGCAGGATGATATCTTCAAAGCCCTCACCAAGATGATCCGTGACCGCGAAGGCGACCTGTCCAGAGAGGATCTACGAGCGATCCAGACACCATGCCTCCTCATATGGGGTGAGCATGACAGGGTGGTCCCCGTATCGACAGGTAAACGACTGAATGAAGATCTTCCCCTTTCCTCCCTGATCGTCCTGAAAGACACGGGGCATCTCGTTCCAGAGGAGAGGCCCGATGCAGTCATGAGCCACATCCGATCGTTTCTCGAAGTCGGTCTCCCGGAAGGAAGTCCCGCACAGGTGGAATTCGGCCTCTCCCCTTCTCATATTTAAGAGAGGGGGACCGGCTGAATCAAATCAGTTCCATCTTTTCCACTGAACTTTTATGATGGAAGAGTAAACGACAATTCCTAAGGGGGAGTTCACTTGAGTTCATTTGAGCATGTCATTGACCGCAGAGGTTCTTCATCGGTGAAATGGGACAGGACAAAAGAAGTCTTTGGTTATGGGGATGTGCTGCCCATGTGGGTGGCAGATATGGACTTCGCACCGCCTGAGCCTGTGATTGAAGCATTGAAGAAAAGGATGGAACACCCGATATTCGGCTATACATACGCAGGAGCATCCACTGCCGGCTCCATCAAGGAGTGGATGGCCAAAAGACACGGGTGGGAAATCGAATTATCATGGGTGCAGTACAGTCCAGGGGTGGTCCCCGCACTGGCCACCATCATCCAGGCCCTAACGGAGCCAGGTGATAAAGTACTCATTCAATCACCTGTTTACCCTCCTTTCTTCAACCTGGTGAAGGAAAATGGGCGGGTGGTGGAGAATGCCCAGCTCGTGTATCACAACGGGGAGTACTCCATCGATTTCACAGCTTTCGAAAAAGCCCTTCAAAATGGGGTGAAATTATTCCTACTATGCAATCCGCATAACCCCGGGGGGCGTGTCTGGACGAAGGAAGAGCTGACCCGTATCGCTTCCCTGTGCAAAGAATACGGGGTCGTCATCGCATCCGATGAAATCCACTCTGACTTGATCTATCGCCCACACCGCCATGTCCCGATTGCATCCCTTCCCGAAGGTGATGCCGATGCGATCATTACGTGCATCGCACCGAGCAAGACGTTCAACCTGGCCGGTCTGCAGGCTTCGGCCATGATCACGAAGAACGAAGAAATCCGCAATAAAATTGCGGGCATTCATGCCAAACAGGGATTCTTCACGTTGAACGCCCTCGGGATCAGCGCCATGGAAGCGGCTTACCGTCACGGAGAAGAATGGCTGGAAGATGTCATAGCGTATCTCGAGGAAAATGTCGCCCTCACAAGGGCCTATCTGAAGGAGCATCTCCCATCCCTGCATCTTGTCGAACCTGAAGGAACCTATCTGCTCTGGATCGACTGCAGCAAGACGGGTCTTTCTGACGAAGATCTGAAGGACCGTCTATTGAGAAAAGGGAAACTGGCCCTAGAAGAAGGAACGAAATATGGAGAGGGAGGAGAAGGGTTCGTGCGGATGAATATCGCATGCCCGAAAGAAACACTCCTCGAAGGTCTCGACCGTCTGAGAACGGCCCTCACGTGAACAAAATAAAAATGACTGCCAGGTATGGCAGTCATTTTTATTTTTTCCCGATGGTTCCGCAGGCAATGCGCTCCCCGGAGTCGCCCGATGGCTGGGTCATGCCGTCATCGGCGCTTTCATCAATGACCAGCGAGGTCCCGTCCTTGGTCATGAGGGAGGTCTTGCCCTTTGAAAGGGTTACCTGAGGAGCCATGATCGTTGCTTTCACGCTCCCATCATCCCCGACAATGAGATTGGGTAGATCCCCTGCATGGGGACCTTCAGGATGGAGAAGTCCATGCTTCTTCTCGAGGGGATTGAAGTGATTTCCCGCCGAAGCGAAATCAGGCCGTTTACATGAGCTCTTCTCATGGATATGGATAGCGAGGTCGCCCGGCGGAAGCCCCTCAAGGTCAAGGGCGATCTCCACCCCATCTGCTGTTTCCTCGAGAATCGCAGTACCGATGGAGTCCCCGACCCCGTTCTTCATGTCAACTTTCACTTTCGTCGGCTCTTTCAGGACGCATCCTGACAAAAGAAGCGCCGTGATTCCGATCAAGAATAGTTTCATCAGCCGTTCCTCCACGTTCATACTCCTCACCATTGTTGACGAGCGATGAGAAAAATATTCGCGGAAGCGGTGATTTTGTCAGTCCTGCTGGCGGCGTGACGCCTCCTCTTCCATCTTCTTCGTCTTCAGCTCTTCACGCTTCGAGATGCGGATGATCAGCCGGAATGTGAGGACGGCGGCAATCATGAAAATGAACATCGTGATGCCTGCAGGGATATATTCACTTTTATCTTCAGGAAAATACAAGAATAGATTAAGGACAAAGAATGATAACATCGAAACGCCCCTTTCCAATTAAAGCGATTACAATCATGTTCATTATAGCAATCTTCCCTCTCGTACACCATGCCGGATCGGGAAGGAATGTCACAAATCCTTGAACGCCGTATAAGAAAGACCCGGATTTCTCCGGGCCCCTGTCACTTCACGACTTTGATGCTTTTGATGATTACGTCTTCTTTCGGAGCATCCTGCTCCCCGACTTCTACCGCTGCGATTTCATCCACAACGTCCATCCCTTCGATCACCTGACCGAAAACGGTATGCTTTTGATCGAGCCACGGTGTACCTCCATTTTTCATGTACGCTTCGATGACCTCTTTAGGGAATCCAGCCGATTTCATCTGCTCTTCAACCTTGGAGTCGACTGCTTTATTCTGTACAATGAAGAATTGGCTTCCATTCGTATTGGGACCTGAATTCGCCATAGAAAGGGCCCCGCGAAGATTAAAGAGTTCTGGAGAGAACTCATCCTCGAACGGTTTCCCCCAGATGCTTTCACCACCCATTCCGGTTCCCTCAGGGTCTCCCCCCTGAATCATGAAATCATTGATGACCCGGTGAAACTTGAGGCGGTCATAGTACCCTTTCTCACTGTGGGTCAGGAAGTTCTCGACGGCTTTCGGTGCTTGATCCGGGAAGAGCTTGATCGTGATCGTTCCCATGGAGGTTTTCATCTCTACAAGCTTCTCATTCCCCTTTACTTCCTTTGTGAGCTGGGGATAGGTGACGTTCGCGTCCGACGACTGTTCCTTCTTCGGCTCTTTCTTGTTTTCTGAACTTTTGTCGTTATCTTGTCCACAGGCTGCCAGCACGAGGGCCAGGCCGACCAGTAAGACCAAAATCCACTTCTTCATATATGTACCTCCAGGTGTTACATTGTATATAGCGTATTCTCAAACATTTCCACCTATTATTATAATCGAGTTCATCTTCTGTTAGGAGGGGTTTTATGAAAAATATCCAAATTGGTGATTATGTCACGGCCTTTTATAAGACAGGCACCTATATCGGAGAGGTGACGGGGGAACGCCCGGGGAGTTATGTGGTGAAGGTACTGGCCGTTGTGAAGCATCCGCGCCAGGGAGATCTTCACAACCCGGGAAAAGTGGACGTACCGCTCTTTCATGAGAGAAAAGCACTAGCTTTCCGTGAACAGTCAAACATTCCCGATAAAATGGTCAAGCCATATGAAGGGACAATTCCCGAATACAACGAATCATTACTTACTGCTTTCAAGGAATTCAAGGAGAAACTCTCCGTCGACCCGACGCCCCATGATGTGAAAAGCCTTGAAGCACTGTCCGAAATCCAGAAGGAATATGCCTTGATGTACGGAATTGAGTTTTGACGAAAAGGACCTGATCGCTCATCGGCGGTCAGGTCCTTCATCATGCAAGCTGATTATAGAATTTCGAAAGGTCGATCCGGTCTCCGATGGTGGTGGGCTCGGCTTTTTCGAGGTATTTTTTATCCTTTTCCACCAGATGATAGATATGCTGGGTCGTCATGGCGTCATCAAGTGCTTTGTGATGTTTCCCCACACCCTCACGTCCGTATTCCTGCACGGCCTTCCACAGCCCCGTCTGGTTCTGATCACCGAAGAACCGCTTATATTCCATGGAAAGGTCAACGAATCGTGCATGGAAAGGGAAGGCCATCCCAAGGCGAGAACAGCTGTCCCTGAGCACCTTCATGTCCATATTCCCCCAGGTGACCACTTCCTTTACGCCCAACTGGTCCAATGACGTGAAATAATCATGCATCTCTTTGAACGAACGTCCCCCATCTACATCGGCCTGAGTGATGGATAAGAACCTTTTGCATCGATTCGTAAGCCTAGGGAAGAAGACCGGCTTGATATAGCAGGAAAAGGTGTCGATGACTTTCCCTCCGTTCACCACGACCACACCGGTCTCGATGATTTCCGGATGAAAATCCTTCGGGACCTTCTGCCGCTCGGGCATTGAAAACTCAAAATCAATGAAAACAAGCTGTCCCTCACTTCCCATTTCAACCCCTCCTTGTTTGGTCGTATCCCGCTATCCCATCCTGGCGCGGGACCCCTGATGGTGTATTCTTCTATTATATCATGTTTATTTCCTGAATTATGACTATTTCCTCCCATCTCCACTGAAACTTCACTCATATAGCCATCAGGGTAAAAAGAACCATCCACTACACGGAAATGCTTCTTTATTAATTGGTTCCATTGGATTATCATGGGAGAATAAGATTACGAGAAAAGTAGAGGGTTTCATGAGAACTTTTGCAGGATATATCGCCATCAGTTGTATCGTTGCCGTCTTTTTCACCACCTTGTTTTTTTCCGCCGGGGAAGTGAAGAAAGCCGGTGAATTCCAAGATGCACTGGAATCAAAGGTAAATAAGGAGCATATGAACGTAAACCGCACGTCCCTGATGAAGGATGCGGACGGTCGGGTGTTTTCCGAGATCAACCGCCCATTCAGGCTTTACACGGAGGATGAGGACATACCTGACTTTGCGAAGGATATCATCATCACGAGTGAAGATCAGAATTTTTACGAACATGTTGGATTCGATGCCGGTGCGATCCTTAGGGCAGTGGTGAAAAACCTTGTTTTCACCCATATCCAGCAGGGAGGCAGCACCATCACCCAACAGCTCGCCCGCAATATGTACCTGGGTCAGGAAAAGACGTATAACCGGAAGCTGACAGAGCTCTTCTACGCCGGTCAGATCGAAAAAAATCTGACCAAGGATGAGATCATGGAAATGTATTTGAACGTGATTTACTTCAGTAATGGCGTGTACGGAATCGGAACGGCTTCCCAGTATTATTTCAGCAAGCCCGTGACCGAACTCAACCAAGGGGAAATCTCCTTCCTCGCTTCCATCCCGAATAACCCGGGGAAATATGATCCGATCAAGCACTTCGATGAAACGAAAAAACGTCAGGAGCGGTTGCTCGAGCTTCTGGTCACATCGGAGAAACTCACGGAGAAAGAGGCCGTGAAGATCAAAAAGACCCCAATCCATTTAAAGGTTAAGAAAGCAGTTGAAGAATATCCGGACTATGCCTTTTATGTCGAACACGAACTGAAGGAACTGATCGGAGAAAAAGAAGGGTTCGCAGACGAGCTTGCAGATGCCGGATCTGAAGAAGAGCGGGACGGGATCCTGAAGGAATGGGATGAACGGTTCCATGCCGTGATTTCTTCCGGCGTCATCATCAACACCGCCCTGGACCCCGCCATGCAGAAGAAAAGCACGAAAGCACTGAATGATACACTTGAGTCTACTGAACTAGAGGGAGCGAGTGCTTCCATCGACAACAAGACCCGTAAGATCGTTGCCATCACAGGCGGAAAAAACTATAAGGAATATAATTTCCACCATGCCTTCCAAGCGTTCAGGCAGCCAGGGTCCGCCATCAAACCGCTCCTGGTCTATGGTCCCTATATGGAGAAGTTGCACCCCTCCCTGCAGGAAACGATTGATGGAAATCAATACTGCATCAAGGGATACTGCCCCGTGAACTACGGGAATGCGAGTCCCGGCATGGTGACGATCAGTCAGGCATTCGCCCAATCGTATAACGGTCCCGCCCTTCGCATGATGGAAAAGGTGGGCGTGGATCAGGCCTTCGGATTCATCCGCCCGTTCCACTTCCAAAAGGTAAGCAAGGAGGATAAGACCTTTGCGGCTTCAGTCGGAGGATTCACCTATGGGATGAGCCCCCTTGAAATGACGAATGCCTATACGTCCTTCATCGACGGGAAGTATACACCGGCAAGGGCCATCACCGACGTGACGGATTCCGAGGGGAACCTCCTGTATCAATGGAAGGACAACGCAACGGAAGTTTGGTCGAAATCCACCACTGCTCAAATGAGATCGCTCCTTCATCAAGGAGCGGTTAGCGGGACTGGCAAACCTGCCTATGTCTCCAGGCCCTATGTGGGGATCAAGACGGGGACGACCAACCAATATCATGATTTTTGGGTCATGGGCCTCACCGATCGCTACACCACAGGGGTCTGGGTCGGCCATGATACACCTGAAAACATGAGCAGCATAGAATCATGGCGGCCTGGACACAGGATTTGGAAGCAGATCATGAAATAAATAAGTGTTTAAGTCATAGTAAAACCCGAACTATCTTGCCTGAGATAGTTCGGGTTTTTGATTTGTTTCATGACCATTACTATTTACTTGTTCCTAGCGGTTGATTGGAGTGCAAGACGAAGACTTCTGCGGGAAGTGTAGCTGATGTGAGACCCCGCAGGCTTGCCGAGGAGGCTCACGGTCTACCCGCGCGCAGTCTTGTACGGATATCATGAGCGGGATAAAGAAGCCATACTGATATTGTTCGTCATGACCATTTTTGTTTTGTCCCAATCTCTTTTTCATGTTTACAGCTTGACCTCCGATATGATCGGGAGGCTAGCCATCAGGCCGTTGTAAAGTCTAATAAGAACGAAGAAAATCGTCAGGATGAGGGCGGCCCATGAGAAAAGCTGCATGGTGACGACACCAAGCAGGCCGGCTTTGGTAAGGGAAGAGCTGATTTTATTCACAAAATAAAAGAAGTAAACCGCCGAGGTCAAAACAAAGATGGCGATCAATCCCTTGAATGATTGCAAGCTGAGGACGGAAACCAGTCCTCCGATAAAATAGATCATCGAACCCGGACGGACTTTATTATACAGTTCACCCTCTGAATCAATTGAGAAGAACAGCATGGAAATGCCGTTGATCGTCTCTGCGATGAGTTTCAGGGCAGATAGAATCATAAAGAAGACCATCATAAGCAGAATAAGGATGGCCAGCTTCAGCTGCATTTCGGAAAGGAATTCGCTCATTCCCGCATAGACGCCGATCTTTTTGGAAAGCGTTTCGAACACGCCCACCCCGTAAACCGAAAACGTCAGGCTGAACAAAAGGATGGACAAAATAGGCAGATAGCTCGTTAAATATGTATTCTTCAAAAAGTACCTCTCCCGTGATCAATCTGTGCATTCTCATCATAATCGTTTATGAGCAGATTGAAAAGGGTAAAGGTACCAAGTGTACAGGTCGAAAGTCCCTCCACTTCAAGAGCTGACTTCCCTCATTCAACAGCCGATTCCGACTCGATTATGTGTCGGTCCCTGTCGATCACCTTGATGTATTGACGCGGTTTGAATTCAACAGGTACCAAAGTATCTGAACCTTCCCGCTCGTACCCGATTGGAAGATAATTCGTTCCTTCCCCGCTTTCGACCGATTCCAGATCGATTTGATCCCTCGAATCCACCACGACGGCCATCATGAGCAATCCTGTGAAAATGGCACATGCAATCAGCAACTTTTGCTTCATGGATATCACCTCTTGAATAGGATGCTCACATTGGTGATAAACTATTCCAAAACATGATTCACGGCACGGAATGTGCTTTTTTTTTCGACGAGATTTTCCGTTTCTCTACATATTTAATAACAAGGGGCAAAACCCTTATACAATGGGCGTCCGACTAATGCAAGGTGCTTTTTTTTACGTTATAATGCTCAATAGGTGCACTGTTCGGTCGCAGAAGGCTCTAGTGACTATCTTAATTCAACAATTACCTACATAATCTGATGTATTCAAGGGGGGTTTTTTGTGACACTGCTACACTGGGCAATCTTATCGCCTTTTTTATTCGCCATACTGATTCCGTTCCTGTATAAGGCGTTCCGCAAGATCCACACCGGCTGGTTCGTCCTGATCCTGCCCGTAGTCCTGTTCGTCTACTTCTTCCGCTTCATCTCATTGACGAAGAATGGGGGTACGGTAACGGAAACCGTCAATTGGATGCCTTCCTTCGGTATCCAATTCACCGCGTATGTGGATGGTCTCGGCCTCCTGTTCGCCATGCTCATCACAGGAATCGGGGCGCTTGTCGTCCTGTACTCGATCTACTACCTGGATAAGGCAAAAGAACAGCTACATAACTTCTATGTCTATTTACTCATGTTCATGGGGGCCATGCTCGGGGTCGTGCTATCGGATAACCTGATCACCCTCTATATGTTCTGGGAGTTCACTTCCATTTCTTCCTTCTTACTGATCGGATATTGGTATCAGAAGGAACGTTCGAGATACGGAGCACTGAAATCGATGCTCATCACCGTATTCGGGGGCCTTTCCATGCTCGGGGGAATCATACTCCTCTATCTCATGGGTGGTACATTCAGCATCAGGGAACTGGTGGGGATGAGCGATCAGTTGGTAACGGACCCGCTATTCATGGGGGCACTGATCCTGATCCTTCTTGGGGCATTCACCAAATCTGCCCAGTTCCCATTCCATATCTGGCTGCCTGATGCCATGGAAGCACCGACTCCAGTCAGTGCCTACCTTCACTCAGCCACGATGGTCAAAGCAGGGATCTATCTTGTAGCCAGGATGAGTCCAATCTTTGCCACTTCGGGTGTATGGATCTGGCTTGTTGGCGGAATCGGATTATTCACCGTGTTCTGGGGTTCATTCAATGCTGTCCGTCAAAAGGATCTGAAAGGGATCCTTGCCTTCTCCACAATCAGTCAACTGGGGATGATCATGTCCTTATTGGGTATTGGAGGAGCAGCGCTTCATTACAATCAACTGGACGAAAACATTTATATGGCTGCAACCCTTGCGGCCGTGTTCCATCTGATCAATCACGCAACATTTAAGGGAAGCCTGTTCATGGTCGCAGGAATCGTCGATCACGAAACCGGGACAAGGGATATCCGTAAGCTCGGCGGACTGATGAGCTTCATGCCCATCACCTTCACCATTGCCATCATCGGAGCATTCTCCATGGCGGGGCTGCCTCCATTCAACGGCTTCCTCAGTAAGGAGATGTTCTTTACTGGAATGATCAATGTTCTTAGCCTTGATATCTTCAACTTTGAAACGTTCGGGGCGCTTTTCCCGGTGCTGGCCTGGGTGGGAAGCATCTTCACCTTCGTCTACAGCATGATCCTCGTCTTCAAGACGTTCACAGGGAAGTATCAGCCTGAGAAGCTCGAGAAGAAACCGCATGAAGCACCGATAGGGATGCTGATTTCTCCGATCATCCTTGCTTCCCTGGTAGTCATTTTTGGTTTCTTCCCGAACATTTTATCGGATCGGATCCTTGCTCCAGCAGTAGAAGCCATCGTACCGAGTCTGATTGCCGACGGACAGACCGTGAAGACGGAAATCTCCTTCTGGCACGGCTTCAGTCCGGAGCTGTTCATGACGATCGGTGTCATAGCCATCGGAGTGATCTTGTATCTTACCCTTTCAAAATGGGAGAAGATCTATCGGGTATTACCGCAAAGGCTTTCCCTTAATTCCTTATATGATGGAGGATTACGTGGGAGCGAACGTGGGGCTTACAGTTTCATGAACGGACATATGACAGGGTTCATCCGCACTTACCTTGTTTATATCTTTACGTTCTTTGTCGGGATCTCCCTCTTCAGCCTCTGGTGTAACAATGCCTTCTCCCTGGAGATGGACGAAATGGCCCCGATCGGGATCTATGAGGTGGCTGTCGCACTCCTTCTTGTGGTCAGTACCGTCATGATCCTGTTCGCGAAGTCTCGCCTGACATCCATCATCCTGTTGGGCGCAACCGGTTATACGGTATCCTTGTTCTTCGTGGTGTTCAGGGCTCCAGATCTTGCCCTGACACAGCTCGTCATCGAGACCGTGTCGGTTGCCCTATTCCTCCTTTGCTTCTACCACCTGCCAAAATTGAGCAGGCATGAAGAACGCATGGGCTTCAAGCTTGGGAATGCAGTGATTGCCCTAGGCGTCGGTGTGACCGTGACACTGTTTGCCATCTCGGCTTACAGCACGAAACTATTTGATTCGATTTCAGAGTATTACATCAAGAACGTTTATGAGGAAGCGGCCGGTAAGAATATGGTCAATGTCATCCTCGTCGACTTCCGTGGCTTCGATACATTGTTTGAGATCACCGTTCTTGCCATCGCATCTCTCGGGATCTTCGCTATGATCAAACTGAGGATGACAAGGAGGGATGAAGGATGAAGACGAATGATGTAATTCTCCAAACCGTAACGAAAGTAACTGTGTTCATTATCATCCTGTTCTCCCTTCGCCTCTTCTTCTCCGGTCACTATACTCCAGGAGGAGGCTTCATCGGGGGACTCATGACAGCAGGAGCCCTCGTCCTGCTGCTCCTGGCATTCGACCTGAAGACAGTTGCGAATATCCTGCCCATCGATTATAAGATCGTAACGGCAATCGGCCTTCTGTTCGCCATCGGGACGGCGGCAGGGGCACTATTATTCAATGTACCGTTCCTGACGCACGCGTTTGACTATTTCACCCTGCCGATCATCGGGAAGACGTCCCTTCACACGGCAGTCCTGTTCGATACCGGGGTGTATCTCGTCGTCGTCGGCGTCACGATGACCATCATCCAAACGATTGGGGTGAGCGATTAATGGAATTATTAATGGCCATTGTCATTGGGATCCTGTTCACCTGTGCAGTGTATCTCATGCTTTCAAAAAGTTTACTTAGGATCATCATCGGCACCGCTGTTTTGAGCCATGGCGCCCACCTTCTCATCTTGACGGTGAGCAGCCTGAAGAGAGGGGCAGCCCCGCTGCTCGGACAGCATGCGGAATCCTACGTCGATCCGTTACCGCAGGCACTGATCCTGACAGCGATCGTCATCAGCTTCGGTGTAACGGCCTTTTTCCTGGTCCTCGCCTACAGGGCCTATCAGGAGCTCGGTACCGATAATATGGATCAGTTGAGAGGAAACGAAGGAAATGATTAATTTATTGATTCTACCGATACTCATACCACTTATCACGGCAACGATTCTCATGTTCTTTAGCAAACAGGTGAAGACGCAGCGGACGATCGCAGCGGTTTCCACCATCGGAACCGTTATCGCATCCGTCATCCTCGTTATCACGGTTTCAAAAGAAGGAATCCAGACCTTGAACCTGGGGAGCTGGACGGCACCATTCGGAATCACGCTTGTATCCGATATGCTCTCTGCCCTTCTTGTACTCACTACGAGCATCATCACCCTGCTGGTGACCCTCTACTCCTTTAAGTCGATTGGACGCGACAGGGAACGATTCTATTATTATCCTGTTGTCCAATTTCTTTTAGTCGGGGTGAACGGCGCCTTCACAACAGGGGACATCTTCAATCTGTTCGTCTTCTTTGAAGTGATGCTCATGAGTTCCTATGTTCTCATCGTCCTCGGCGGGACAAAGGTCCAGCTCCGGGAAGGGATCAAATACATACTGGTGAACGTTATTTCATCAGCCTTGTTCGTCATTACCGTTGCCTACCTGTATTCAGTCGTCGGCACCCTGAACATGGCGGATATCTCACAGAAGATCGCAAGCGTGGAGCAACCAGGCATCCTGACAGCCATCGCCATCCTGTTTTTGATTGTTTTCGGCCTGAAAGGCGCCATATTCCCGCTTTACTTCTGGCTGCCAGGCTCATACTACGCACCTCCGACCCCGATCCTGGCCTTATTCGGAGCGTTGCTGACCAAGGTTGGCGTCTATTCGATCATCAGGACCTATACGTTGTTCTTCTATCACGATCCAGGGTTCACCCATGAGATGCTTGGCATACTGGCAATCCTGACCATCGTTGTCGGATGCGTGGGTGCCATTGGGTTCTGGGATGTGAAGAAGATCATCATTTATAATATCGTCATCGCCGTCGGGGTCATCCTATTCGGGGTTTCCACAATGAACGGTGAAGCGATGGAAGGCTCCATCTACTATCTCATTCACGATATGATCATCAAGGCCGCTCTCTTCCTTCTGATCGGCGTCATGATATCCATAACCGGTACGACAGATGTCCGGAAGATGGGCGGTCTGATCAAGGAGTATCCTTGGCTGGGCTGGACCTTCCTGGTAGCAGCTTTCTCACTGGCGGGCATCCCTCCCCTCAGTGGCTTCATAGGGAAACTATTGATTCTGAAGGGAAGTTTCTCCTCGGAATTCTACGTGGGGGCTTTCGTCATTCTGGCCTCAAGCCTGGTGGTCCTTTATTCCGTCATCAAGATCTTCCTGAATGGTATCTGGGGTGTACCAAAAGAATACACCGGTATCTCTAAAAGTCATGCACGCTATCTATGGGCAACTTCCGCCGTCCTTGTCCTCCTTTCCGTGTTTTACGGTTTGGGCGCAGATGCAATCCGCCCGCTATTTTCACAGGCGGCCGAAGTACTCGTGGATCCGCAAATCTATATTGACGCAGTGTTAAAGGAGTGATGTACCCATGGCTTTTCAAATCTTATTGAACTTTATCCTGGCATTTGTCTGGATGTTCCTATCCGTCTCCTTTACCGCTCCTTCATTCATTGTCGGCTATCTGCTCGGCTTGTTGATCATCCTTGCCATGAGGCGATTCTTCCCGGATCGCTTCTACCTTTGGCGGGTGGTGGCTTCCATCAGCCTGCTGTTGTTATTCCTGAAGGAACTCATCAAAGCAAACGTAGATGTATTGAAAACGGTCCTTAAACCCAAACTCGATTTCCAGCCGGGGATCTTTGCATACGAGACCAATCTGAAAAAGGATTGGGAAGTCACCTTGCTTGCCAATCTGATCACGCTGACACCAGGGACACTTGTGATGGATGTTTCCATGGATAAGAAGATCCTCTATGTGCACGCCATCGATCTTCCCGATAAAGACGCGGTCATCGATGATATCCGCAATTCTTTCGAAAAAGCCATCATGGAGGTGAGCCGCTGATGCTTGAGATCATCATCCGTATCACCCTGATCTGTGTGTCCCTTTCCATGCTGGGACTCATTTACCGGGTCATCAAGGGACCTACCACCCCCGACAGGGTTGTGGCGTTGGACGCCCTAGGGGTAAACCTGATTGCCATCGTTGCACTCGTCTCCATGCTGATCGATTCCGATGCCTTCCTGGAAGTCATTCTATTGCTCGGAATCCTCGCCTTCATCGGGACGGTGTCATTCTCCAAATTCCTTGAGAAAGGAGCGATCATCGAACGTGACCGAAATCGTTAACTATATTATCGGATTCTTTCTTCTTGCAGGCGGATTCCTCAGCCTAGTGGCATCGTTCGGAGTGCTCAGGCTTCCTGATGTTTACACACGTAACCATGCGGCTTCGAAAAGTGCCACACTCGGAATCATGTGTATTCTGCTCGGGACATTCCTTTATTTCTATATTGTGCATGGCATCTTCAATTCCAAGGTCCTACTGGCCATCGTGTTCATCTTTGTCACTGCGCCGGTCGGTGGTCACCTCATCGCCCGCGCAGCCTATCATTCAGGGGCTAAACTCTGGGATAAAAGTGTTCGGGATGACCTGAAGGACAAGGAAAAATATGATCGACAACATTCATAAAAAAAGCGAAAGCCGTCTCGAGATGGCTTTCGCTTTTTTTATTTACCGATATATGTAACAAACTCACTGACGGGCTTCCGGTAGCCCCGGGGTTTTCGGCTTTCTCTCTTTTCTTTCCCAACAGAGATCATCATGACGACTTCGTACCGATCCTCTATGTTCAGGATTTCCTTGACCTTTTCCGCATCGAACCCGATCATGGGGCACGTGTCCCAGCCCTTTTCCTTGGCAGCAAGCATGAAGACCATGGAAGACAGGGACGCATTACGGATCGCTTCATCCCGTTGGAATCCACTACCTTTCCCTTCATAGAAAGAGGTGGTATTCTCGACCATACCAGAGAATTCTTCTTCATTCACGATTTTCAGCATCTTCAATCCCCGATAAATTTCTTCTGCTGACTCGTACGCTTTTTTATCTCCCAGGAGCAAAACGACCGCTGAAGCAGATCGTACTTTATGCTGCCCCATGGCTGCACCCTGAAGCTCCTCTTTCACTCTCTCATCTGTCACGACGATATACCTCGTATGCTGAAGGTTGAACGCAGATGGCGAAAGCTTGACCAACTCAAAGATTTCATTCATTTCGTTAGATTGGATCGGATGATCAGGAAGAAAATTCGATGCCGAGCGACGTTCTTTCATCAATTCTGTAAAACCGGTCATGCTTTCACTCCTTCATTTATCTTGAATTCAAGATAACTATACCGAATAGGCAGAATATTGTCAAATCAATCCTCCAGTAGCTCTTTCATCAGACATGAAGAAACATTTAAAAAGTACAATATATTATGGTACCGTTCGTTTAGATTATTAAACCTGGTTCAGCGATTCAATTAGTGATTGAGTTAAATTAAGCTTGAATTTTCACCCAAACCTCATAACCAGACTTACAATTTATGTTAAAATTCACATATATGAAGATATATGAAGTTCAATGAATTTAATAAATAAAAATACTACATTGGAGGATTAATTGTGAATATCATTGATACAGTCCACAGTTTTCTAAGGAGATTTCAGCCTAATACCGATTTTTTAAAAGAATATTATAATGAATATCCTGATATCTTTTATGAGTATTTTTCTTATCACTGTAAAGATACTGATGAAAGGCTTAGCCAATCGATTGAAAAATACCCTTCTTCGATATCTACCATTAAACAAGTTCATAAGAACTTAATTCCTATTATTGAAGAGATTACTGAAAAATATTACAAGATTTATCAAGTCACTTTCCCGATTGAAGTTAATTTAATTGTCGGTGGTTATGGCTCTAACGCATACACACATCGACAAATAATACCCAATATAACCTTTGCATTAGAAAGATTATCGCCTGTTACTGATCATTTAAAAACGATAGTTGCTCACGAATTCGGACACGCAACGCAAAATATTCTTTCAAATCGTTCAGGTATTGAATGGAAAAATGTAAATTGGAATAGCCCTCTTACTTGGTTACATCAAGAAGGTGCAGCAACACATTTTTCTAGAAAAACGGTAAGTCATTTAAATCCTTCTGTATATTTTCATTTTAATGATGAAGGTTCCGATTGGATTTCCTTTGCAAAGTCTAATTCGGAAAATATTAAAACTCAGTTTGCGCAGGATTTCTCAGATGCAACACCACTTGAAATGTTTCGAGAATGGTTTTCAATAAATGGTGGGGAAAAGTTTGGACATAGTAGATTAGGTTATTTTCTTGGTGATATGTTTTTTCAGAGCCAAATAAAAAAGTCATGTGAAATAAAGGCAATCATTGCTTGGAAAGAATTTAACTTTGAAGAACAAGTTAAAGATTGGCTACTACAATGAATGGTTAGAAATGCGTATGCCTATAGTGTTATTAGATACGCCTTTCACCTTCATTAACATTTTTGATTCACCTATTATTCAACTCAAATTCATTGGAATTAACTTTTTGATGAAAAACGCATTTTAACTTATTACTCCAAAGAAAAAACCCCCGTCACCGGGAGTTCTCCTTCTTATTGCTGATATAAATGATTTTCAACCGATCCATCCTCCTTATACACCACAAGGGTGCCGGAATGGTCCGTTGCATATCGCTTTGCTCGCTCCAACAGCTTTTCCTTCGTCTCTTCTACCATGATGGCCCGCTCTCCATCGGCTTTTTTCAGCTGCCAGCCATCATCATGGACAGTGACGTGATACTCTGCCTTATCGGTTTGCGTACCCTCCTCGGACTTGTGGGCCCGATCCGTGGCAATGGCGATCGCCCTGCCCTCTTCATACCCTTCATCAAGCAGGGCATTTCCGATCTCGATGGCTTTATTCCGGACATCAGAGGGCAGATTCTTCAGTGATTCGGGATAATCTTGTTTCGACCAGCTCATGTTCATACCTCCGTAGTAAGTGGGATTATCTATCCTTTTCCCCCACCTGTCACGGCTAAACGTTCTTTTTGGGTACAACAGCCATTGTACAACGTGACACGCAGATGAGATCGTCTGCCTCATCGGTGATCTTGATGTCCCATACCATGGTGGTTCGTCCCTGGTGCAGGACGGTCGCCGTCGCTGTCACCTCTCCGTCTTTTTTCGCCTTGATGTGATTGGCATTGATCTCTAGACCGAAGCATATCTCCTTATCGAGATCAATCAGTTCCACAGCCCCGACGCTTGCGACGGTTTCTGCAAGAGCGACGGATGCTCCTCCGTGGAGGAATCCAAAAGGCTGCCTCGTCTGCTCATTGACGGGCATCGTCGCCACGATCCTGCCTTTTTCTACCGTGTTGAATTCAATGCCCAGTGCACTGATCAATGTGTGATCAAGTTTCATATTCCTTCACCCCTTCCCCATACTCTTCGACCTCGCGAGTCAAAATCCTTTATCTGCTTAGTAGGTCCAGATTCAGCCTATCACAAGGTGGCAGGAAGATGAATGAATAAATGCAACGCCTCTTTCATACGTTTACGTAGATGATGTCAGAGAAAGGAGTGTTCCATGATGTATCGTTTCCATCCTTTCCATGGGAACAGACCGTCGCCTCAATCGTATATGAACCAGCAGCGGGTGCTCCCTGCAACCGCCCCCGATACGCTGATGGCTTCGGCCGGGAAGACCCTTAGCTTAATGGACGATGCCAAATTGGTTCTCGCGCGCATCAACAGCTCAAGGGAATTTGCCTCCAAGCTGATGACCGCCGCTCAACAATCCAATCTGCCTGAAGTACATAGATTGCTTCAGACGATCCCTACGCGCGTACAGCCGGTCGTATCCTTCAATCCTGATGGTGTGAGATTCGTATTTGATGAAAAATTGGGTCAGGTGGATTGCTGTCATTTGATTGTATCCGTCAAGTGGAATGAGTTTTGAAAAGCCGAAGGAAGCCGGAGATCCTGCTTCCTTCGGCTTTTTCCATACAGTTGATCCAGGGGAGGATACGTTCTCGATTTCTACAAAAAAAAGAACCTCCGAAGAGATTCTTTTTTAAAAGATCATGGCCGCAATCCAACCGAAGGCCACAAGAGGGATGTTATAGTGTAGGAATGTAGGGACACATGTATCCCAAATGTGGTTGTGCTGTCCATCGGCATTCAAACCTGCGGTCGGCCCCAGTGTACTGTCCGACGCAGGTGAACCGGCATCTCCTAGGGCACCGGCTGTCCCAACAATGATAATGGTCGCAAACTCACTGAATCCAAGCTCCATGCAGAGAGGAACAAAGATCGCTGCAATGATTGGAATAGTAGCAAATGATGATCCGATTCCCATTGTGACAATCAGCCCTACTAGGAGCATCAGAAGGGCAGCAAGGGCTTTATTCCCTCCAATGGCATCAGCTGTTCCCTTCACCAGGGATTCTACATCACCGGTTTCCGTCAATACGGCTGCAAATCCGGAGGCGGCAATCATGACGAATCCAATAAAGGCCATCATCTTCATCCCATCGTTAAGTAGACCATCAGCTTCCTTCCATTTTACTGCACCCGACACATAAAGGACGGCGATTCCTGCAAGGGCACCGAAGATCATGGATTCGAGCAGGAGCTGGACTGCAAGTGCGGCAATGATGGAAATCCCCGCAAGGATCATCGCCCTCTTACTGTACTCCACCTTCTCTTCCACCACTACTTCCTTGGACTCATCATACTGTCGTGGTTTACGATAAGAGAAGAAGACGGCGATCAGAAGTCCTAGAACCATCCCGCCTACTGGCAAGAGCATGGCTTTCGGAATATCTCCCATGGAGATGGCCATTCCACTCCTGTCCATATTCTGTGCAATGACCTCGTGGAACTGGAGTCCGAAGCCGACCGGCAGCAGGATATAAGGCGCCGTCAGTCCGAACGTGATGACCGTGGCAATCAGACGGCGGTCGATTTCTAGCTCTGTCATCACCTTGAGAAGTGGCGGAATCAAGATCGGAATGAAGGCGATATGAATAGGGATGACGTTCTGAGAGAAACACGCCATGATCAGGATGGCGAATACGATAAGAGCTTTGGATAGCTTTTTCTTCTTTGAGTCTCCGTTCCGACCGACCATCTTCAAGACGAAATCAACCAGCAAATTCGGGATGCCAGTATAGGAAATGGCTACAGCAAATCCCCCCAAAAGGGCATAGCTCAGGGCGATATTGGCTCCGCCGCTGATTCCATCTGAGAAGATCGAGACCGTTTCATTCAACCCGAGGCCCCCGATGACCCCGCCTGCAAGCGCTCCGGCGATAAGGGCGAAAACTACATTCACACGCAGTAAACTAAGTATGAGCATGATGAGTACGGCAATGACGACTGCGTTCATAATATTGTCCTCCTTGAATCTATCTTCATGTTGCTTTAGTCTGCTAAATTGGTAGAGTGATAAAACACGTTTTCTACTTTATCAACATAAAGGACGTTTGTCAACGATTATTCCTCTCATTATTCTTCCCTCTTTCTTGGCATTCGAACCTGCCGTTGAGAGCCATACACGCACTTAAATCAACCCATACAAAAAAGGCCGACGATTGTCGGCCTTTTCTTGTATTATTTCGCAGGTTCAAAGGACTCCACCATGAGGGCAAGGGTACGAACCATCACGCCCGTGGCACCTGATGGCCCGAGGTCATATGCTTTGTTGGTCGTAGCCGTACCGGCGATGTCAAGATGCACCCAAGGAGTGCCTTCAGCGAATTCCCCTACGAATCCGCCTCCCATGATTGCATGCCCGGCGCGGCCTGGAGAGTTGTTCAGATCCGCGATCTTGCTGCTTCTCACGCGCTTCTTGTCCCCTTCTGTGTATGGCAGCTGCCAGATGAACTCGCCTGATTCAGCAGACGCAAGCAACACTTGCTCAAAGAATGCTTCGTTATTGGTAAGGGCCCCTGTCTTATCTTCACCCAATGCAACGATGACTCCTCCTGTGAGCGTTGCGACATCCACGAGATAATTGGCCCCGTGATGCTTCGCATAAGTCATGCCGTCCGCCAGTGCCAAGCGGCCCTCTGCATCGGTATTCAATACTTCGATTGTCTTCCCGCTCATGGATGTGATGACATCGTCCGGCTTGAATGCTGCACCGCTCACCATATTATCGGTTGATGGGATGACGGCAATGACATTCTGTTCCGGCCTCGTCTCCCCGATGACTTCCATGGCGCCTAGGACGGCTGCGGCACCACCCATATCGGTCTTCATGCCGACGATGCCATCCTTCGGTTTAAGGGAATATCCTCCTGTATCAAAGGTGATCCCTTTTCCTACAAGACCGATGACATCTTCCCATTTCTCTTTTCCTGCATATTTCAGGACGATCATCTTCGGAGGCTCCACTGAACCCTGGTTGACTGCCAATAAAGCGCCCATTCCCAGGTGCTCCATTTCTTCTTTATCCAAAATCTCCGCTTCGAAATCATATCGCTTCGCAAGCTCTAGGGCATACTCGGCGAGCTTTGTGGATGTAAGCAGATTTCCCGGTGTATTCACTAGGGTCCTTGCCGAGTTGACACCGTTCCCGAATGCCGTACCCACCTGCAGGGCCGTTTGGACTTCTTTATTATCCGAACCTGTGATGAACTCGACATCAGACGCTTCATAGTTCCGTTCATTTGATGATTGTTTATACCCGTGGAAGGCATAGGTTGCCATGGTGAAGGCTTCTGCCCACGCGTGGGCTACGTCCTCTGCAGGGACTTCATCCGTTTCAAACGTATCGATCGCCACTGCAAATGAAGTGAGCTTCATCTGTTTGATCTGCTTGGCTGCCGCACCGAACGCTTCTTTCAGATCATTAAAAACCGCTTCCTTGGCCTTTCCAAGTCCGACAAACACAATCCGTTTCACGGAAAGCTGTCCTAGCGTATGTACAACGGTGATTTCTTTGGCAGTCGAAGAGATATCTCCTTCTTTGGCAAGCTGGGTGAGATGTCCACCCATGGCTTGATCCAGCTCTTTCAGTTCCCCTGAAAATTCAGGTTGATTATAGACCCCGACAATGAGGCCTCCTCCAGTTGTTTCAGTTAAACGCTTATTGTTGACTATATAATTCATTGTTCAACACCTCCTCCCCCATTATAGCCCGAGTGAGTGAACATTTCGACTATCTAAGCAAAAGCGTTTGGAAGTTAAGGTTAGGTGGATAAGGGTATGGTATAATGTAGTCAACTCAGAGTATTCAAAACATTAGAAAGGATGGGATTCTTTACCATGGAGATCTTTCATAATTTCCCCCTTTGGGCTTCATTGATTTCGATCTTGTTCGCCCAGTTCGTCAAGGTTCCCATCCAGTTCATCGCCACGCGGGAACTCAATTGGTCCCTCATCACGTCGACCGGAGGGATGCCGAGTTCCCACTCTGCCGCTGTCACCGCCCTTTCAACCGGGGTGGCAATCGAAAGCGGAGTGTCTTCACCGGTCTTTGCTGTAGCTGCCATGTTTGCCATTATCACCATGTTCGATGCCACAGGGGTCAGAAGGCAGGCCGGTGAACAAGCCATCGTGCTTAATCGACTCATGGGCGACTTCCAGAAGTTCATGACCGATGCCAAAGGCTGGCAGAACAAACCTGATCAGGAAAAACGGAAAGAGCTGAAGGAGCTGCTCGGTCATAAACCGATCGAAGTCTTCTTCGGGGGGATCACGGGAATCGTCCTTACACTGCTCATCCACTTTTTCATGTTTCAATAGGAGGAATGATCAATGCGCCTCATATCCATATGCCCCAATAATACGGAGCTGATTGATGAGCTTGGACTCACCCCTTACCTCGTGGGGGTTGACGACTACTCCGATCATCCGGAAGCCGTCCTATCCCTGCCCAGGCTCGGACCCGACCTATCCATCGATATGGATCGGGTCGAAAGCCTTCAACCCGATCTGGTCCTTGCATCACTGAGCGTACCGGGAATGGAGAAGAATATCGAGGAGCTAGAGAAACGGGGGATTCCCCATCTCACATTGAACCCTCAAAGCTTCAAGGATATAGCGGATGATCTCCTTGCCATCGGGCGCGCCTGCGGCATGGACGACTCCGACGCTTCGACTAAGCGCAGGCACTTCCTTCAAAAAGTCGAAGCGTTGAAGGCCATCGGCCAAGGCATCACCAATCGCCCTTCCTTGTACTGGGAATGGTGGCCAAAGCCCGTTTTCACTCCCGGCAGGACGAACTGGCTGACGGAGCTGAGTGACATGTGCGGGGCCGTAAACCTCTTCAATGACGTCGAACTGGCTAGCGTCCAGACAGACTGGGAGGATGTCCTGTCGAGGGATCCCGATTATATATGCCTCGCCTGGGTAGGCGTGCGGCAGGATAAAGTAAAACCGGACCTGATCAAAAAGAGACCGGGATGGTCCTTCTTGAAGGCCGTTCAGGATGAGCGCATCCTCGTACTGGAGGAAGCCCTCTATTGCCGGCCTTCCCCACTCCTGTTGAAGGGTGCGGTCAAGCTTGCAAAAATCCTGCACCCTGACGAATACGCCCATATGTAAGCGAAAAGATCATCGATCCCCACGCATGGAAAAACCGGCAGGAGTTCCTGCCGGTTTTGTCTTTACTCATTCTTTTTCAGGTGAAAGGATTTGATCCCTGAATACCTGCATGGTTTTATTTTCATTAAGCTTGGTCAACTGTTCTTCTGTGAGCTTACCTGAACCCTCTTCGATGATGTATACATCTAGGGTTTTCTTCCCCCATTGCGCATAAACCTCATCGACTGTATCGTAGTACAGATCAAGCTTGTTTCCTTTGATGGCACTCCCGGTGTCGGCGACCACGCCAAACCCGTAGTCAGGGATGTACAGAACCGTCCCGATCGGAAAGACCGTCGTATCAGCGGCTATGGTCGAATAAAGGTCACGTTTCACTTTGACGCCGGAGTATGTAATCCCATAGCCCGGATGGCCGGGATTCTTCCCCGTTGACTCCACCCCCGCCGTGTAGCCCGTGGCGACGACAGTATGCTTCTTATATTGATTCCAATCCAGCCCGTTCAGGGTGACTGGTTTGTCTTTCACAGGTTTACTCGATGAAATCTGGGTTTTGGTACTGCTCACTTTCTTAAGGATTTTTGCAGTCATCCCTAATTGATTGATCTCATGTTCCCCACGCCCGGCGTTCTCCATCTGGGTCTCCCACCACGCTTTAAGGGTTGCAGCCTTGACGCCCGATACCGATTGGAATGTCGTCTCAAGGGCAAAAATGAACAATAGGACCATCAAAAGTCGTTTGCTCCAATTCTTAATCATGTATACACTCCTCCCACCCTTATTCCTTCCCATCCTGGAGGGCATGTATTCATAAATTGATAAAATAATCGAATTATCTCAAAAATTGGAAGCAAAAAAAGCCCGCCACCCGGAACTCACCCGGACGAACGGACTGTTTTAAAACATTCGATATCCCTTTGATCTCAATATTCTCATGACGACTCCCGAAAGGACCGCCCCTATTAAACCGCTTCCAAGAATCAACAGATCGGCTGAAGCCAAATGACTGATCCTTCTCCCTAGTTCAGGGAATGCTTCCCCAGCGTTTCTGAAATAATCGATGAAACGCACTTCATCCACGATGAAAATGACGATGATCGGATAGATGATGGTCATGATCCATGTCATTCGGAGCAGCATATTAAGCAGAAAACCGATTCCGAAAAACAGGACAAGAAACAGAAGCATTGAAATCAAGATGACGTGTATTGGCATTTCCCCACCCCCATCTAACACTGGCTCCATCGGCAGATTACACCTGTCATAGGAGCCAAACACTATTGTTAAGTGTACTGAATGTTGATGGAAGCGTCAATAAGACGAAGGAAAATTTCGACATTATTCACAAAATCACCACAACTGGTGGACTATTTTTGCTTGCCACTTCCACTGCAACAAGGACAGGTTTCAGATCCGCCCAATACCAGCTGGAAATACCCTTTTCCCGAACAGTATTCACATGATTTTGTCTTCGTTGTACCAGCTCTCATCGAATCTCTCCTTTGATTTCTTAATTTTCTGATAATATATCATCTTTTTCGATTCATGAAAAGGTTCCTATGAGGGGATGTACACCGAAGAAAGCGAATACATTTTATGTTTACTTTAAATATCTCAATATTTCAAAAAGTTTGTTAGCTTCTTTCACAAAATCCTTTCCTTGCTGGGAGCGTTCTATTTCATGCCTTTCCAAATCGTCCATTTATTCTTTTTTTCCAGTGCATTAAGTTCCTAGAACTTATGTATAAACGTTTCTACACAAAAAAAGCGGAGCATCAGCGCTCCGCTTTTTCAGCCAATCGGCTTAGAAAAATTTGAATTTCCCTTTTTTGAATACGAGTGATGGTCCGCCTACCATGAAGAGTGAACGGTTATCGATCACTTTTTTCATGAATGAAGCTTTCACACCAGTCAATTTCTTACCGTAAACAACACCGATTGCATCGTCTTCACCTAGTGAGCAGACAGTACCTTTGATGTCCGGCTTGAAGTTTTCCAACTGATCTTTACCGTGAACAAGTGCTGCGATGTTGCGCGCACATGTTTCCCCTTGCTGCATGGCGATCTGTGCAGTCGGAGGATAAGGGCGTTCTGTTTCTTCGTTGATCATGAGTGAACAGTCACCGAGGACGAAGATATCGTCATGGCCAGGTGCACGAAGGTCAAGGTTGACTTTGACACGGGCACGCATGTTTTCGATGCCTGATTTCTCGATGAGGGTGCTTCCGCGCACGCCTGCTGCCCATACGATGGTACCGGCTTTGAGTTCCTCGATTTCATCTTCGCTTTTCGCAATAAGGACACTGCCTTCTCTTGCTTCTTTAAGCGGAGTTCCGATCGAGAATTCCACGCCTTTCTTCTCAAGTGCCGCACGAGCGTATTTCACTAGTTCCGGATCGAATCCAGGAAGGATCATCGGAGCAGCTTCCACACAGACGATGCGTACTTTCTTCTGATCGATATCGTACTCTTTGCATAGCTCAGGGACACGGTTACCAAGCTCACCTAGGAACTCGATTCCTGTGAAACCTGCACCACCGACGACGATCGTCAAACGCTCATCGTTGATTTCACCTTCTGCTTTGTACGTAGCGAATTGGAGATCGATATGGTCACGGATCTGACGTGCACCATTCACATTGGAGATTGTGAACGCATGCTCGTGAAGACCTTGGATACCGAATGTTTCAGCTTCTGCACCAAGTCCGATCACAAGGTAATCATACTCGACATCACCCTGGTCCGTTACGACTTTCTTCTCAGCTACTTTAATATCTTCAACAGATGCTTGAAGGAAGTTGACCTTGCTAGTATTAACCACACCTTTGATATCGTAGCGTACACGATCATGATGCAGTGTACCAGCTGATGCTTCATGCAACCATGTTGTTTCATAGTGATAATCATTTTTATTCACTAGGATAATTTCTGCGTCATTCGTACCCAATTGTTTTTGAAGACGGGTAACCGTCATCAATCCAGCGTAACCTGCACCTAAAACGACAACTCTTGGCTTTCTCAACTGAATCACATCCACCTTTTATTTAGATTTGTGTAGGATAGTATTAGAATCCTCCACATGATAGGTTTTTATCCCGTAAGTCTCATCCATCTTCTTTTCCCTGGATTGATGGGAATCAAACGGCACAACACCTTTATTAAAACGGTAATGAATAATATAAAGACAAAGGAACAAGAAAGTATGTGACATCTTTCACGAACTAGGACATAAGACCGCGAAAATTGTCATAAATCCTTAACAATACGTCCATATAACATAATATGCTTTTTGCTGCGGTTTTTCAAGATATTAAGGCTAAATAATAAACTTAAGAATATTGGAAAAACGACAGTTTTCTCATTCATAAGTCTGAATTATCGCCTGCCCCATTTCAAATCATAGGAAGAATGGAATTGCGTATGATAGAATACGTTATAATAAATGAAATTTCGGAGGGATCGCAAGTGAAGGAAGATCAAAAAGTATACGATATCACGGTCATCGGCGGAGGCCCTACAGGGTTATTCACGGCCTTCTACGGGGGAATGAGGAAGGCATCCGTCAAAGTCATCGAAAGCCTGCCCCAGCTCGGCGGACAGCTCGCCACCCTTTATCCTGAAAAGTACATATATGATGTTGCCGGATTCCCCAAGGTAAAGGCACAGGACCTGGTCAACAACCTGAAAGAACAGATGTCGAAGTTCGAAACGACAGTCTGCCTCGAACAAGCGGTCGAACAAGTCGAGAAACAGGGCGACGGCTGCTTCAAACTGACAACAGACAAAGAAATCCACTACTCCAGGACCATCATCATCACAGCCGGGAATGGAGCATTCCAACCTCGACGCCTGGAGCTTGAAGGGGCACTGGAATACGAAGGGAAAAACCTTCATTACTTTGTAGATAACCTTGAATACTTCCGTGGTAAAAACGTTGCCATCTGCGGCGGCGGTGATTCTGCGGTGGACTGGGCGCTCATGCTCGAACCGGTGGCAAGCAAGGTACAGCTCATCCATCGCAGGGACAAATTCCGCGCTCACGAGCACAGTGTCGAGCTTCTGGAACAATCGAGCGTCGAACTCAAGACCCCGTTCGTTCCATCCGATCTGGTGGCAGATGGAGAGCGAATCAACCAGCTTGTTCTCGATAAGGTGAAGAGCGAAGAAAAAGAAGTGATTGATTTCGACGAATTGATCGTGAACTTCGGTTTCGTCTCATCCCTTGGCCCGATCAAGGACTGGGGTCTGGATATCGAGAAAAATTCCATCGTGGTGAACTCCCGCATGGAGACGAATATCCCGGGAATCTATGCAGCTGGTGACATCAGCACGTATGACGGCAAGGTCAAACTGATCGCAAGCGGATTCGGCGAAGCGCCTACAGCCGTCAACAATGCGAAGGCCTTCATGGATCCAAAGGCACGGGTACAGCCTCTTCATAGTACGTCCATGTTCAATGATTGACCTCCTAAGGGCAGCAGGGAATCCCCCTGCTGCCCTTTTTTTGTTTAATCCGGGCGCCTTCGGGTAAAAAATAAGTATGAATCCATTTAGAAAGGGAGATCAAATCAATGAATGTATTAGTGATCGGAGCCAACGGCCATACGGGTCGTCTCATCGTAAAGGAACTCGCTCACAGTGAACAGCATTTCGTCAAGGCGATGATCCGCAAGACCGAGCAGGCAGAAGAAATGGAAAGCCTCGGCGCACGACCGATTGTCGCCGATCTTGAAGGGGACTTCTCCTATGCCCTCGATAACGTGAACGCCGTCATCTTCGCAGCCGGAAGCGGCGGAAGCACCGGAGATGACAAAACTCGCGCCGTTGATCGGGAGGGCGCCATAAAAGCCATCGACTTTGCGAAAGAGAAAGGCATCGAACGTTTCGTGATGCTCAGTTCCATGGGAGCCGACAACCCTTCAAACGGACCTGAAGGCCTCCAATACTATCTGGAAGCCAAGGGGATTGCCGATGAACACCTCAAAGAGAGCGGGCTGAACTATACGATCATCCGCCCAGGTGCCCTTAGCTTTGATTCGGGAACAGGCAAAATCACGGCTTCTGAGTCCATTGCGGACAAAAGCAATGATATCCCCCGCGAGGACGTAGCAAAGGTCCTCGTCGAATCGATCACCACAGAGGAAACGTATCACAAAGTATTTGAAATCCTCGGTGGGGACGTACCAGTTGAGCAAGCACTCAAGACTATATGACCAGCGGCCGCCTTCATAATGAAGGCGGCTTTTTCATGCATGGCTGGGTAGGTACCCATCCTGAATGGATTGAATACGATATAGCACTATATCCACTGATTGGGTTGATGACATGAGCAACGAATCCAAAGCCATCTTCGGGGCTTCCGTCACAGCGGTCGGTACCGTCATCGCCGCAGTGGGAGCCACCCCCTTCCGTGTCCTCTCCAAACCGTTCCGACTGGATTTGAGCGTCATCGGAAACGTCATGCAAGGAGTGGGGAACGGAATCGAGGCCGATACCCAAGAACCTTTTTCCCTCGGCCGGATCGGAAATGAAATTCAATCCCTCGGAAACTCGACGGTCGTCGCCGGACTGATCATCAACTTTGACGATGAAACGAAGCAAAAGTTGGTGATCACCGGGAACTGGTTCCAGGCTCTGGGAGGAACCGCTGCCCTCGGACCGGAGTTCAGTGAACCCAACCCCGATATAAACGACGGCCTGTCGATCATAGGAAACATCCTTCAGGTGACCGGGAATTCCCTCCAGGCCATCAACGGCATCGAGAACCTGAAAAAAAGTAGGATCCAAAAGAAGCTTCAGTATCCTGATGACGGGGACGATGATGACGGAAGCTTCCGCACCTTTGATGTGGTCGGCAGCTGGATTCAGGCGACCGGAGCCGTCATATCCCTGATCAGTACGATCGGCATCCCTGAATGCAGCAGGTTCGGGTATCTTGTAAAAGAAGATGATTCGGAAGATCCCACATAAAAATCCCCTGACCGGAGAATGATCAGGGGATTTTCGTTGTTTTTATGAATCAGCATTCCTCAGGCGTACCTTTATTATTGGCCGTCACAAACGATGATCCGCACCCGCATGACGCGATGGCGTTCGGATTATCGATGGTGAAGCCTCCGCCCATCATGGACTGCTTATAGTCGATCTTTGTGCCATTCAGGATGGCAGCGTCGTTTTTTGCCACGACCAACTTGATGCCGTGCTGTTCAAGGAGGGTATCCCCTTCCTGCACGTCATGCTCGAATCCCATCCCGTAGGACAGGCCGCTGCATCCACCGCCTTTGACCCCTACGCGGAGCATGGCATCCAGCTCATCATGTTCCTGCATCATATCCTTGATCTGACCGGCGGCAGCTTCCGTCAGGTTGACGATTTCACTCATTACTTACACCTCCAGCACCTTATGGTATCTATAGTATACTCCTTTCTATTTTACTACTCAACCGAAGTGGATGCGCCAAAAAAAGGCTCACCCTCTCCATTTATAATAGAAAGAAGAAAATGCCTCTCCGACTAGGGAGCAGGCATTGAATTAAAACATCGGGTTTTCTTCAAGGAATTGATATATTTCATCCACCAATCCCTGTGGTGTATCGCCTGTTACGACTTCCCCGTTAACGAGGGCGTACATGGATTGGGCACATTTGCCGCAGTACCCGAGACAGCCGTATTCGATGACATCGAGATTCGGGTCCCTCTCCAATATTTCAAGCGCTGCCTGCGCACCACTCGCAAGATTGCTGATACAAAATTCGATTATTGGTTTCAACGCGATCACCTCACTGCTGTTATGCTACCTTTTTTTATTTTAAACGTCAATCATTCGTCACTGATTGAATTGGTATAACAGATTGTGAACAATTTACCTTGTTTCTGTTGTGAAAAAGGCGTGATTTCGATATACTTTTAGTGACAAAAGGATTCGAATATATTATTCAAATGTAATTAGTCCTCATATTGAAAGTGCTTACTTCTATAGGGTCCTGTTCAAGGGTCTCTATGCACCCTGTTCTCTGGGGATAAAATCAACGCTACTGTGGCTATCATACTGTAGAGTGCAAAAGGGGAAATCTGTATGAAACATTTAGTGCTGCTCGGCGGCGGATATGGCAATATGCGCGTACTCCTTCGCTTATTACCGAATCAACTTCCAGAAGATGTATCGATCACCCTGATCGACCGCAATCCGTATCACTGCTTGAAAACAGAATATTACGCCCTCGCGGCAGGGACCATTTCCGATCACCATGTGAGGGTCACCTTCCCTGAGCATGAACGCCTTTCCTACATATATGGAGATGTGACACAGGTCGACATGGACACCAAACAAATCCATATCGCCGGCCAGGATTCGGTCCCATACGACGATCTCGTCATCGGATTGGGCTGTGAGGACAAGTTCCACGGAGTCCCTGGTGCTGAAGAGAATTCGTACAGCATTCAAACCATCGAGAAATCCAGGAAGACGTATCATACCTTGAATAGCCTTCCTGCGGGCTCCATCGTCGGGATCGTAGGGGCCGGATTAAGCGGCATCGAGCTTGCCAGTGAACTCCGTGAGAGCCGCAGCGATCTGAAGATCAAGCTCTTCGACCGCGGCCCCCGTATCCTCAATGCTTTCCCGGAACGCCTCAGCTCCTATGTGCATGGCTGGTTCGACGAGAACAACGTCGAAATCGTGAACAATTCCAATATCACGAAGGTGGATCCGACAATCCTTCACAATCACGAAGAGCAGATTCACTGTGATGCCATCGTATGGACGGCGGGTATCCAACCGAGCAAGGTGGTGCGCGACATGAATGTCGAATCGGACGCGAGTGGGCGTGTTGTCATCAGCAAGTACCATAACCTCCCGAATGATGAGCATGTCTACATCGTCGGGGACTGCGCCAGCCTCCCACAGGCACCGAGTGCACAACTCGCGGAAGGACAGGCAGAACAGATCGTCACCATCCTGCTGAAACGCTGGGCCAATGAGCCCCTTCCCGAGACGCTTCCTAAGATCAAGCTGAAAGGGATCCTCGGTTCCCTCGGCAAAAAGCATGGCTTCGGTCTCGTGAATGAGCGTTCCATTACGGGTCGTGTCGCACGACTATTGAAGTCCGGTGTGCTCTGGATGTACAAATATCATAACGGATAATGGAAACGCCCGGTGTTCCCGGGCGTTTTCTTTATTGAAAAAAGCATTCCATCACGGGAATGCTTTCGTTCATACGGCCTTGTAACCATACTTCTCGAGCTCTGAATACACGTCTTTCAGGCGCGGATTCCCCTCGCCCACGATCGTCCCTTCCACCGTCACTACGGGATAAAAGAGATCTTCTTCAATCACACGTGCGGAAAACTCCTTGAAGACGTCATTCTCGGGAGGAGAATGGATATCGATATACGTGATGGTGAAAGGCTGTTCGGGGTACTTCCTCCCGATTGCGGCCTCCAGCCACTCGTACGTTTCTTTTGATGACGGCAGGTTCACACAGCTTGGACATGTGACTTCTGCTCCATACACACATAGTTCGATCGGTTTCATGGCAGACTCCCCTTTGGCGTGTTCCTATGACCATTTTACAAAAATGCCGGGTGATTTGGAACTCCAATTTTGACATTGAAGGTGTTTTTATCATATCTTGGTAGTAATCCATTAACCACCAGCGTGTGGAAATGACGGGATCGACGATCTATGCCACGAAAAAAATCACCATTCTTTTCAGGTTGATAGATTTTTTGTGGATATGTCATTATAATAGGAGATAAGGAAAGGAGTCGATCAAATATGACTGAACAAACAGATATGATGTCGTCCGTACAGGAAGTATTAGATAAATTGCGTCCGTTCCTCCTTCGCGATGGCGGTGACTGTGAGCTCGTCGACGTAGAAGACGGGATCGTCAAACTTCGCCTATTGGGTGCATGCGGAAGCTGCCCGAGTTCAACCATCACCCTCAAAGCAGGTATCGAGCGTGCCCTGGTTGAAGAAGTACCTGGAATCGTCGAAGTAGAACAAGTCTTTTAATGCAATGAAGAACAGCTCCGGACTCCCGAAGCTGTTCTTTTTTTATAGGGCCGTCCTCGGTTCTTTTCCTTCAAGGACTGCCTGTATATTATCGGTGCAAAGCCTGACCATATCATACCTCGTATCGACGGATGAGCTCCCGATATGAGGGAGCACCACGACCCTATCCAGTGAAAGGAGAGGGTGGTCCATGGAGATCGGCTCCTTGGTGAACACATCCAGTCCGGCTCCCGCAATCATCCCTTCACGAATCGCTTCCACCAGTGCATCTTCATCCACGATAGGTCCCCTGGCGGCGTTGATGAAGATCGCGCTGTCTTTCATCATGGCAAACTGTTCTCTCTGGAACAACCCTTTCGTCTCCTCTGTCAGTGGAGCAAGGACCACAACGAAATCGGACTCCTTCAACAGCTCATTAAGGGATGTGAATGACGCACCCAAGGCTTCTTCCGCTTCCGGTCTACGGTTACGGTTGTGATAAAGGACGTCCATGCTGAACCCCTTGGCTCTTCTCGCAACCGCTTCCCCTATGCTACCCATTCCGACGATCCCTAAGGTTTTGTGATGGATATCCGCTCCGGCGAGGAGGAGTGGCGACCAGCTTTTCCATTCGCCTTCCCTTATGTATCGATCACCTTCCACGATCCGTCTTGCCGTAGCCATCATCAAACCAAAGGCAAGGTCCGCCGTCGTTTCCGTCAAGACGTCCGGGGTATTGCAGACCGCGACGCCCTTTTCCTTTGCGTACGCCACATCGATATTATCAAACCCCACTGCCAGATTGGCGACGACTTTCAGGTGTTCTCCCTGATCGAGCAATTCACCGTCAATCCGGTCCGAAAGCATCGTCAGGAGTGCGGACGCCTTCCCTGCTTTCTCCAATAGGACCTCCCTCGGCACTTTCACATCGTCCTGGTCCCACATTTCCACTTCATAACGATCCTGCAGTGGCTGTATCAATGTTTCAGGTAGCTTGCGCGTAATGTAAATGAACGGTTTCAAGAGCTGTTCCCCACTTTCATGTTGGTAGTCGACTATACTACCAGTGTAGCATAAAAGCAGGGGATCTTCTTATCATAGCCAGTCGATCACGGGGATTCCCCATTTCTTCACAGGGACCTCCGACATATGGTAAAAGTCTGCGAGAAAGGACTCATACTGACCCGAATTCCTCAAGTGGACGTTCAATTGATCCTCCACAAGCTTTTTTTGCTGCTCGGAAGTCGAAATATAATACTCTTCGATACACTCGAAATAATGAAGCGGGAAAAGGAGGCGGGAATACATCAGTCTCCAAGCAAAGGGGGATAACGGATTGATTTTTTCATACTCCCGGATGAATTCCTGCAGCTCGGGGTGGAACGTCTGACTCTTCTCGAAGTACTTCTCCCTCACCCACTCGGCCAGATCACGCGTGCTGTGATCGAATACCCACTGAAACGGGAAGTGTATACAGTTCTCGGTCCCCCACGTATGCTGTCCGAACCGTTCGTGGCAGATCGTCCCGGCATCGGCGACATCGGGATCTTCATCAAGCTCCGTATCCACGAGATACTGTATGGCATTCTCAGCGAGAGCGGTGTAATAAGGGTAGCTTTCAACAAACCGCTCTTCGAATTCATCAACAGGCTGATCCTGGATCACTTGATAATATGCCTTCTCAAGCTGGGAAAGCCTCCGTTCCCATAGCATCTTCCACTGTCCCATCCTGTTGATTTTTTCGACCTTCTCCTCATACAGCCTTCCCCTGAAGTGGAACTTGCCCAACTTCCTTCCGAGTGCATTTCCCTCAGGAGGCGAAAGCGGCTCATTCCGGAGGACGACGAAGTCCTTTTCTCCTTCCGTGACCAGGAACTTCCCTTCGTTGCTCTGTACAAAACGCGACGTATACCGGTCCCCTTGAGCGCTGAGATGCTCCGACAATTTATAGATCTCCACGAGGGTTTCCTGTTCCGTATTCGATACGCCGACAATACTATATAAAGATCCCCCAGCCATGTATCGGTTCATCGTCCCATCAAAGAATGTTCGTTCTGGGCGCAACCCAAAATGGTTCATCAATAGTTCTGAAGACATCACGTTCTCTCCTTAAAAACCAGAATAGTGGCCCATATCGTCATCATAAATATGAATACGCTCATCGTGCCGAGGGCATGAATGAAAAGAATGACTTATTAGTAAAGTCTATTTTCCATGCCATCATCATATGAGTAAAAAACAGGGCTTCGTCTAATCGAAACAGGGGCTATCATTATCTTCCAAGGAAAAGGTGAATAGGATGAAGGATAAAGAATCGATGGATTTATTAGAGAAAACGGCACGCAATTGGCTTCTCGAAAGAGGAGTGACTATCGAAGATATTGCAGAGCTGGTCATGTTCCTGCAGAAAAAATATCATCCTGATCTTGAAATGAAGGAATGCATCCATAATGTCGAGAGGGTGCTGACGAAACGGGAAGTCCAAAATGCGATCCTGACCGGGATTCAACTGGATAAGCTGGGTGAAAAGAAAATGCTTGAAGAACCCCTTCAAGCCATCATCGAAGTAGACGAAGGCTTATACGGGGTAGATGAAATCCTCGCTTTTTCCATTGTAAATGTCTATGGATCAATCGGATTCACCAACTACGGGTATATCGATAAATTAAAACCGGGGATACTGGAACGATTGAACGATAAGTCCACCGGTATGTGCCACACCTTCCTCGATGACATCGTCGGTGCCATCGCTGCCGCTGCTTCAAGCAGGCTCGCTCACCGTGCCAAGCACCAAGACTGAGGGCAAAAGAAAAATCAGACGGAGCTCCGTCTGATTTTTTTAGTGTGTTAAGAAGCGATGCCCAGTGACCCTCTCTTCAAAAGAAACATTCCCCTCATTCAACCATCGTATAACCAATTAATAGAACCTTTTTACTAACTTACTGTTGCACTATGTGCTATACTTAGATATAGTTACAATTATAGTTGTAATAATTATCACTATAGTGGGACTAAAGCAATGAACGGCAAAATACATCTAACAAGGCGATCACTTTATGCATTTCGCAGAATTCGAATCAAATTTCACGCTACCCAAAACGGAAATAGAGGTGGATTCCATGAAAACATTAAGTGATCAAGCCCTTTTAGATGCATATAAAAAAGCAAAGTTATTAAACCTCAGCTCTGAATTCATTCTATTGATCGAAGAGGAATTGAAGAAAAGAAAACTGGGATCAATAACTCGATAGTTCCTTCTCGCTGATGACCTTTTGCTCATCCTTCGACGGCATGATATCCGACCAGTGAACTTCCAATGCATTGATGATTGCATGGAGTTTATTCAACGATGGATTCGCCTCCCCTTTTTCAATTAACGAGATGTAATTAACCGTTAATCCGCATACACGACTTAATTCCTGAATGGTGATTTCTCTCGATCTTCTATGATGTCTGATTTTCTTCCCGACAAGTTCTGTAACACTCATTACCTCACTACCCTTTTAAAATTCTTTAGAATTGATGTGTGTTGTTTCGCGTCCAAATAAGAAACAATGTCTTCCATTCTTAAAGTTGCCTTACTTTTCGTAAAGAATAGTTAGAAACTGAAAAGGTACCAATGCTAATAGTCCACAATTTTCATCTTGTCTGTTGTCTTTACCCGATTAAGTCTCATTTAACACATGAAAAGATTAGAAAAATTGTAGCTTTTTTAAACCTTTTCAAACTCTATCAGTATTGGCAAGAAGAAGACCTTCTGTTCGAATTGATGGTACTGGGAAAGTTAGCTAGAGGGAGTAGTTAAATCCTGATGGAGTAAACGCAAATTCCACGAACGCTCATACGTTAAGTTGAATGAGGGATGTCACAATCATAGGGTGTGTAGGCATTCAAAACAGATATCTGTCTTTTTTTCTTCTTAAACACTAGTTCTATTTTACTTATACAAGGGGACGTTGTCCACGAAAAATGTGTAATTTCTTATGGGATTTCCCTCTTAAATACCAAAAATTTTCACACTTGATCAAGAGAGAAGCCTGTCCTCCCGAGGGAGGACAGGCTTCTCTTCACTGATTATATTTCCCATTGGCCAAGATGGTCCAATGAATACGTAGGTTGCTCTTTCTTTTCTTTCAACATCTCCTTCGGTGTCACTCCCGTGTGAACCATCAGGGTGTCGATACCGGCACGGATTCCGGCCATGATATCGGTGTCGTAGTTATCCCCCACCATGAGGGTCTCTTCTTTACTTGTGCCGAGTACAGAAAGCGCCTGTTCCATGATGATCGGCTCAGGCTTCCCGATGAATACTGGCTCGGTCCCCGTTGAGACGGTCACGACTGACGTCAGCGAACCGTTCCCCGGAAGAAGTCCCCTTTCAGTCGGGATGGCGATGTCTCCATTGGTCGAGATGAACTCTGCCCCATTTCGAACCGCAAGGCAAGCAAGGGATAACTTTTCATAGTTGATCTCTCGGTCAATCCCAACGATGACGAAATCCACTCCTTCGTCCTTAAGGGTGATCCCTTTGTTCTCGAGTGCATCACGTATTCCTTCCTCACCGATCACGTAGGCACTGCCCCCTGGTTTCCTTTCATGGACGTATTGAGCAGTCGCCATCGACGTCGTGAACACTTGTGCGGCTTCAGCCGGGATATCGAATCCGCGCAATTTTTCTGCCACCTGCTCCGGTCTTCTTGAAGAGTTATTCGTCACAAATAGATAGGGGATGCCATTTTGTTGAAGACTGCGGATGAAATCACCCGCTTCTTCAATCTTTTCTGTCCCTTTATACATGGTCCCATCCAAATCGATGAGATATCCTTTGTAGTCTTTCATTTTCTCCACCTCATTAAGAAAACGCTTTCTGAACAGAAAGCGTTTCGTTATCAATTTTTAAATGCCGATACCGGGCCAAGCTCGTTTTCAAGATAGCTTCTGATTTCATTGGGGAAGCGCTCCAGATTGGTCTTGATATCTTCCAGCAAGACCTGGATTTCCTCAATATCGACAGACGGATAGTCCTGAACAAGATCCTTCCGTGTGGCAATGAACCGCTTGAAGTCCCCACTCATCTCTTCGTCGATCACTTTTTCGTCGAGGAGGATATCAATGATATCATCATAACTCCCAGGATCCCTCATGATGAAACCATCGATCATGCTATTGCCTACATCCAGGATCGATTCAATCAAGGTGTGGGCGATACGCTCAAGGGCAAGCTTCCCGTAGGGCTTGTCCCATTCCCGGCCTTCCGTGTATAGGACCAGTTGATCCTGCATGAATACGAGTCTTTCTTCGATTTTTTCCCTGTCCACAAAATACATTATGTCCACCTCATCTCGCAGTACTGTCCCCATTTTATCACAGATTCCGGTAGCCGACTAAGATCGGATGTTGCACATCAACCTGATTTTGTTATGATGAATGGAGCGATATACAAATGGAGGGAATTCAAGTGGAAGAACGTTTTTATCTTTATGACGACCAGGAACAGACCCGCACCCGATTCGTCAGCTTCATGGGAGAAGAGCAGCGCTACGACCTGGCCATTACCCAGACCGAACGATACTACGGGAAATCCTTGGTCTTTGATCTACAGGGAAATCGCTTCGCCATCATCGGACGCGACGACCTGGACGAACCCGGCTATTTGGAAAGCACATTCAAGCTTACGGAAGAAGAAGCCGGTGAATTAAGGGATTTCCTCTCTGAAGTCATTATGTAATCATGAATGAAGCTATACCGCATTTCACATACTATTCCCAAACGAAAGTGAGGGAATACCATGCCGGATAAAGAGAATCAGTCATATACAGACTTCTCCAATGTAGAAACGGGTCGAAACTTCCTCGTCCCTGAGACCCTTCCAGAAGGTCCCTATGGATCGCCCATCGGGAAGAAGACCCCGGTTGAGAACAAGAGCACCCCATGGAAAGAGGGACAGCGCTATTATAGCGCCTTCAACTATGAGAACAAATCGCTCCACCAGGATATCCCCCGGCAAATGCCGGGTGCCCATCCTCCCCATGCGGATCCGGACCGGAATGAAGAACCGCCCTATACAGAAAATGAGTAAAAACAAAAGGAACAACATAGACGTTGTTCCTTTTGTTCATTTCTTTACTTTTTTCACAAGAAAGTATGCACAACCGAAGTTACAGTACTCATACAAGTAATCCTTATGGGTGCTCACCTTTGTATCGAAAGAAGACTTCTGGTTCTGATCATCGAAGAACCCCTTTAAACGCAGCTGACCGTACCCCCAGTCACCTAAGATGTAATCATATTTACTCAAGATATCACTGTACCGTTCCTTGAAAGCTTCCTCATTGAATCCATCCCGATACTCATCTATGATTTCATAGCATGTATTCTGTATGCAGATCATACTCCCACCTACTTTCCTTTTTCTCTCTACTTTAAATTATAACGGATTGTCCATTAATTACTATGATAAATTGCATTTCAGGTTGGTCACCCTAGAAATAGGGGGTGTTTTGATTGAAGAAAACATTCGTAAGCTTTGCCATACTCGGCCTGACTGTGACCAGTGCCGGTTGTAATGGTATCAACAAATCGAATGAAGAAATGTTCCATGACAACGGAAATACAATCAATGTTAACGATAGAGAAGATCTCTACAACAAAGACAGCTGGACCAAAAAGGGCTCACAACGCGGAGAAGACTTTGGATATGTGCGACACCAAAAGACTCCCGGCAGCAACGCTATGCCAATGAAGGATATGTACAGCATCAACAGGGAACAAGTGGCGGATACCATCAGTAAAATGAGTGTCGGCATCCCCCACGTGAAAGACTGCGCGACCCTCGTCACCGACGAAGAAGTCCTCGTTTCATATGTAACGGATAAAACCGATAAAGACGGACGGTTCAATATCGCCGACCAGGTTAAGAAAACCGCCATGTCAGTCATACCAAGATGGTACCATGTATATGTAACCGATGATAAAGTCCTCATGAGGGATGTGGAAAACCTGGCGAAGATGGATACCGATAGCCAGCACGTAAGCGATAGCATCGACAACACCATCAGCCTCATGCTACAGGATTCCCCCCAAGGCAGGGAAATAAACAACGGTGAAAACGCCAACGGCGAAATGTCCTCAGACTACGAAATGCAAGACGACGACGTCCACCAGATCAACCCGGATAAAATCAGAAAAGACAATATCATGGACTAACGAAAAGCGGAGGCGGGTCGCCCTGAGATGACAAGCATAAGACGAGACACCCGGAAAGGCGTCCTTTGCCTTTTTGGGTGTCTTGGCTTATGACCTCGAGCCTCAACCCGCCGGAGCTAGACATCACGAAAAGCGGAGGCGGGTCGCCCTGAGGCGACAAGCATAAGGCGAAGCACCCGGAAAGGCGTCCTTTGCCTTTTTGGGTGTCTTGGCTTATGGCCTCGGGCCTCAACACGCCCCGTAAACATCAAAAAGCATCCCGGAATCCGGGATGCTTTTGCATTATGCGTTTTGAGTCTCTTGTTCACCAGCTGCCTGTCTTGCTTTGGCTGCGGCATTGACTTGTTCGTCCGCGTGGTAGGAAGAACGCACGAGTGGACCTGCTTCACAGTGGCTGAAGCCTTTTTCCATGGCGGCTTCACGAAGTTCAGCGAACTCATCAGGGTGATAGTATTTTTGAACTTTCAAGTGTTTTTTGGAAGGCTGCAGATATTGACCAAGCGTAACAATATCCACATGGTTCGCACGAAGATCATCCATTGTTTCAAGGATCTCTTCCTTCGTTTCACCTAGACCTACCATGATGCTTGATTTTGTCGGGATGTCAGGGTTGAGTTCTTTTGCACGGCGAAGGAACTCAAGGGTACGGTCGTATGTTGCACGGGCACGAACTCTTGGAGTCAGACGGCGTACCGTTTCCACGTTATAGTTCATGATATCCGGTTTCGCATCCATCAATGTTTTGATGTTTTCGAAAACTCCGCCCATATCGGAAGGAAGTACTTCAATAGACGTGAACGGACTCTTCCGGCGGATGGCACGTACCGTTTCAGCAAATACCTGGGAACCTCCGTCTTTCAGATCATCACGAGCAACAGCGGTAACAACCACGTGCTTCAGGTTCATGAGCTGAACGGAATCCGCAACGCGTTCCGGTTCTGCCAGATCAAGTTCATTCGGAAGGCCTGTTTTGACTGCACAGAAGCGGCAGGCACGCGTACATACGTCACCAAGGATCATGAATGTAGCCGTACGGCGTGTTCCCCAGCATTCATGGATATTCGGGCAGCGGGCTTCTTCACATACTGTGTGAAGATTCTTTTCCCTCATCATTTTCTTAAGACCCATATAATTATCATTCGTATTCAGCTTAATTTTAAGCCAATCCGGTTTTCTGATATGTTCTTCTTTCTTGCTCATCCTCCACATCTCCCATCCTAAATAGTTGACTTAGGCAAAGAGTGAAACGCAAATACAGCTCGTTCATCTTATGTAAAAAAGCCATCATCAATAAGTCTCTTTTGTCACTTTATCATACTAAAAATGCGAAAACAAGCATGCTGACCATGATTACCATTTATTGATGTTAATGAAAATACGTTCTGGAAACAAACTATAAACAGATAGAAATCCTAGGAGGGTTGCCCTTGTTGAATAAGGTGATTTTCACTGCTCTCATGTTCTTCTTCATTGTCATCCATCCGGTTCAACTGACCGTCGCAAAGGAAATGTCAGAAGAACAGATCCATAATAAAAGGATGGAGCTTTTCAAAAAAAATGAAGCCCTCACCCAAATTCCCTGGTATTATATGGCGGCCATCGATCAATACGAGAGAAGTTTACGCTTCTCAAGGCAGGACCGGGAAAAACCCACCTCGCCGATCTCCATTCACATCAGCCCTGAAACATGGACCGGCGCCCTCAATCCCAACCGGGAAGATGCCAATCCATTGACCATCTCCCTATTCGACGGGTTCGGTCGCGATGGAGACCTTGACGGGAAAGCCAGCCTGCTGAGCGATGAAGATCGCCTTGCATCCCTTTCCCACTTCATTCTTCGCTATGGGATCGATCACGATAATGTGAAGCTTGCTCTATGGGAGTATTACAAGCGGGATAAGACTGTCAGCATCATCATGGGGAAAGCAATGGTGTACAAGAAGTTCGACACGATCCATCTGAACGCGAAAGCATTCCCCCTCCCCCAGAGGTATAACTACAGCTACCGGAATACATGGGGGGATGCCAGGGGTTGGGGCGGTAAACGGATGCATGAGGGAACAGATCTGTTTGCCGATTATGGGGTCCCGGTCCGGTCCACTTCATACGGCATCGTCGAAATGAAAGGATGGAATCGATATGGGGGATGGCGCATCGGAATACGTGATATCAATAATACGTATCACTATTATGCACATCTGAACGGATTCTCCAAAGATCTGAAGGTCGGTCAGATGGTCGAGCCCGGCATGGTGATCGGAGGCGTGGGGAGTTCCGGATACGGTCCCCCAGGGACAGCAGGAAAATTCCCTCCCCATCTTCATTATGGTATGTACAAAGACAATGGAATCACAGAGTGGTCCTTCGACCCGTACCCTCACCTGAAAATGTGGGAGCGACAGGATCGGGCAAAGGAAGAATAAAAAAAGCAGACAAGGGAGATCATCCCATCGTCTGCTTTTTCCTTATGCCTGCTTCTGCTTTTTCGAACTGATGACGGCATTGGCTATGCTCGCTACAAGTCCGCCCCAAATGATTACGATACCAACGATCATGCTGATGATAGCTGCTGTACCCATTAGCTTACCTCCTTGTATGTGGTGTCAGCTTCTGTTTTGGAGCTCCAACGCTTGACGGTAAAGAGGAATCCAAGTACAAGGGCAAAGGCTGCCACAGCCCATCCGCTTAAGTTGATGAACATATCTGGATACCCTTCATAGTTTCCGTTTTCAGTGTCAAATTGTTTCAGAAGATTGATTTTGAACAAACCAAACATCATGAAACCGAGGACAACCGGTGTGATGACTCCTAGACAAACCTTCCACCAGGCTCCCAGACGGATATCAGAGATTTCATTGGCATGCGCTTGAAGCGGGTTGAGCTTGCGCAAGAACCAAACGACCACGATGACTTCGATCAATCCGACGAATGCCACTCCGAATTGATTGATGAAGTAGTCAGCTACGTCGAGGAAGAGTAATCCTCCCTGCGTTGCGAATAGGATCGAAACCAAAGCCGAAAGTCCGCCTCCGAACAGAACGGCTTTCTTTCTGGAAAGTCCGAATTTCTCTGAGACTGCTGCCACATAGGTCTCGGTTATCGAGATCAGGGAGGTCAATCCTGCCAGGACAAGTGAGGCGAAGAATAGGAATCCGAACAAGCCATTCAACGCAGGGAAGGAATTGATGATCTGCGGGAATACGACGAATGCAAGCCCCACTCCTCCGCTAACGACTTCCTGAACCGATACCCCTTGAGACTGGGCCATGAAGCCCAATGCTGCGAAAACCCCGATCCCTGCCAGCAATTCAAAGCTGGAGTTCCCGAAACCGGTAATGAATGCGTTATTGGTGATATCCGATTTTTTCGGAAGATAACTTGAGTACGTAATCATGATGGCGAAAGCAATAGATAGACTGAAGAAAATTTGTCCATACGCTGCCACCCACACGCTAGGATCGGCGATTTTCGAGAAATCTGGTTTGAAGAAGGCATCCAGGCCTTCCAGAGCTCCAGGAAGAGTGACGGCTCTGATCACAATGATTAAGAATAAAATGACAAGTGCCGGAATGAAGATCTTGTTCGCCACTTCAATTCCCTTTTTGACTCCACGGAAGAGGATACCGAGGGCAACCACCCATACAATGACCAGTGGAATGAATACGCCAGGGACGATGCTTCCCGTCTGCCCTGCACTCACATCCAGTTTCAAGTATTCCCCGAACAAGAAACCTTCTGTATCATCTCCCCAGCCAAGATTGAAGGAGAATACACTGTACGACATGGCCCAGGCGATGATGACTGAGTAGTAGGTCGAGATGACAAACGCAATGGCAACCTGCCACCAGCCAAGCCATTCAAGCTTGCGGTTCATCCTGAAATAAGAAAGAGGAGCTGAGCCACGATATTTATGCCCGATCGTGAATTCCAGGATCAAAAGCGGAATCCCCGCCGTTAAGAGAGCGAATAGATACGGGATGAAGAATGCTCCTCCTCCATTTTCATAGGCGACCGCCGGAAAGCGCCAGATATTCCCTAGTCCAATGGCGGATCCGACAGCCGCCATAATAAAGCCTGCACGGGTGCCGAACTGACTGCGATTTTCCATCTTATTTCCCCCTGTGTCATTCCAATCATATAAGATTGAAATTTTTATATTTTCTGAACATTAAATCTAAAGACAGTATAGCTAGTTCTAGGACAATTGTCAAAGAGATTTTTCATAATTCAGATACATTACAGGAGAATGCATTACTAATTCCCCACACCTCTTTCCCCATATAAAGATGCGCTTGCGGAGAACTGTTGATAACTCATCATTCCCGAATTAAAAAAGAAGCCGGGATGAATTCCCGGCTTCTTGCTAATGCTGTTCTGCCACTGTTTCTGATTTCTTGCCGACCAGGAACGATACTCCAACAACGAGCACGATGACCGTCAACAGCCCGAGCCACGTGTTCTCGGTGAATCCAAGGACAAGATAGCCGACAGCGGCTGCACCCGCTGCAATGAGGGCATATGGCAGCTGGGTGAGGACGTGGTCGATGTGATTGCTCCCTGCCCCGGTGGAGGAAAGAATGGTGGTGTCTGAAATCGGAGAACAGTGGTCTCCGAATACCGCTCCAGCAAGGACAGCAGCCATTGATGGAAGCAGGATCGTAATATCCGTGTTGGCCGCAATCTCTCCAGCAATCGGGAGTAGCAACCCGAAGGATCCCCAAGAAGTTCCCGTTGAAAAGGCCATGAATCCAGCCACAACGAACAGGATGAACGGCAGGGCCGCAACAGGTATGTTCGATTGTTCAACGAGACCTGCAAGATACTTTCCTGTCTCCAATTCTCCGATCAGCGTAACGATCGTCCAAGCGAAGAACAAAATGTAAACGGCTGGCAACATCGACTTAACCCCTTCAATGATCCCTTTACCGAGCGCACTCCCTTCCACGCCTTTCATGCTCACCTGTCTGAGGAAGAAGAGCAGGGAAACGATGAATCCGACGATCCCTCCGAGAATCAGAGAAAGCGTTACATCGGTGTTCTCGAACACTTTGAGAAGGTCGAAAGATCCCACCGCACGGTATCCAGTCCAAAGCATGGCCCCGACTGTCCCTACGACAAGAGCGACGATGGGCCAGACAAGGTCACCTACTGTTCCCCTAGGACTGACGGGAAGCTCATTTTTAAGCTCTCCAGGGATTTCTTTTGATGCATCATACAGCTCTCCAGTCTGGATTGCTTTCACTTCATGCTCCCGCATTTTGCCAAAGTCGATACCCCTGATGGCAATCAACAATACGAAAAGGATCGTGGCCCAAACGTAGAAGTTCATGGGAACAACTTGCACGAAGGCTGAAAATGCCGAGATGTCGGTTACATTATGGGCAGCCAGGATCGTTCCCATGATCCCGATGATGTACGCCCCCCAGCTTGAAACCGGTGAAACAACACAGATTGGGGCTGAGGTAGAATCAATGATATAGGCAAGTTTTGCCCTTGAAATGTTGTGACGGTCCGTGACAGGACGTGCCACCTGACCGACCGCAAGTGCATTGAAATAATCATCGATGAAGATGATGATACCGAGTACGGCAGCAAGGAGTTGTGCACCCCTGCGGGTCTTCACGCGCTTGATGGCCCATTCACCGAAGGCACGGCTTCCGCCCGTGATATTGATGAATGCCGTGATGATACCAAGCAGAAGCAGGAAAAGAATGATGAAGATATTCCCCTTATTCCATTCTCCATCTGCGTAAAGATTTCCGATGAATCCATCCCATACGAGGGAGAGCGTTTCACCGATCGAAAAATTAGCTATTAAAAGTGCGGATGCCACAATCCCTACACCGAGGGATAATAGTACCCTCCGCGTCAATACGACCATCAAGATGGCCAAGAGTGGCGGGATTAATGAATAAATGGTGTTTTCCATGATTTCCTCCTATGAATTGATAGGGGGGAATGCTGAAACATGATAGAAGGCAAACAAAAAAGGCAATGATAGAGATACTATCATTACCTTGTCAGTAACGTCAGTGCTCCATCACGATCTGTAGCTCCCCATTATAGAGTGCCTCTATAATGACAGTGTCATCCTTTTTCAAGATGACCCCAGCATCCATGCATTCGACATGCATGACTACTTCGGCAAAAGTTCCCTTTCATCTGTTCTCTCTGTTGTCATCCTCAAACAGCTTACTAATGAACCCTGCGCCTCTACCCCATCGGATTGACGATGTGGTTGCTTATAAAATTTTCTATACAACTATATCAAACTGCCGGGTCTTTGACAATGAATATTCCCCATTGGAAATATTTTAAACCTATCACGCAAAAAAGACCCCCACTAGTGAGAGGTCATGTACGGGAAGGAATCCCGACTTCAAAATCCGGATCAAAGCCTGTGATGATCACATCAAATTCCTTGCTTAAATCGATTTCATAAGGGGATTCCAGCCGTTCTCCCCCTTCTTCGACGATCCGGACAACAGGGCGGTCGGTCACCCCTTGATTCTGCTCGGCCACGATGGCTTTCCGATCATCATTCAGCTCGATGATCATTCCATTCGGATAGATGGCCACGGAGCGCCTGAAGGCTTCAATGACCTCCCTGTCGAACAAGGTCCCCGCTCCTGCATAAAGGATCTCGAGGGCCTGATGGGGAAGCATGGCATCCCGGTATACCCGATTGGAGGTCATGGCATCAAAGACGTCAGCGACCGCGATGATCTTGGCGAATGGATGGATATCTTCTTCCTTGATCCCCCGGGGATACCCGGATCCGTCTAATCTCTCATGATGCTGATACGCACAGTGCGCTACCAGGATGGATACTGAATGGAGGCCGCGGAGAATTTCGAATCCCCTCTCGGAGTGAAGTTTGATTTCAGCAAATTCCGCTTCCGTCAGTCTGCCCGGCTTCATGAGGATTTCCTCAGATATGCACATCTTGCCGATATCATGAAGAATCGCTCCCACCCCGAGCTGTTCCAGCTGCTTTTGGGGAAGATTCAGCTTGAGGCCGATCGAAAGGGTATAAAGTGTCACATTGAACGAATGATGAAAGATATAAGAATCATAGGAGAAGACATCTGTCAGGATCGTCAGAAGGTCATTGTTCTCCTTGACTTCCTGCAGGACGACTCCGATGATGCCAGTCATTTGCCTGGCACTCTCCTCAAACAGCACGCTTTTCGGGATGCTCGATTGCTTGACCTGACTGAATGCCTTCTCGATGCTTTTGATCGTCTCCTGTCTCACTTTCTTTGAAACGGTCTCTTTGACCTCAATTCCATGGGAAAGAGAATCTTCGATATAAACATATTGGATATTCAACTCTAACAGCCGCTGAATCATGCGATCCGTGAGCGGCACGCGATCATGAATCAGCATCTTCCCTCTCATGTTATAGACCGGTGAACCTAGAACCATGCCGGATCTGATGGACCTTGTAGAAATGAGCATCATACTAATCTCCTATATATCCCCTTCATTTTTCGACAAAATTTACTAATATGTCCATTATAAAGGAAACCTGTAATTCTGCAAGGTATAATTACCTATTGCAAGGGATTATTCATAGAAGAATGGCAAATCGGTTCCATCAATTCTTCATTTTGCCTAGTTTCCACCCAAGCACATCCCGTAAGAATTCAGGCATGAAATATTTCTTGGGTTTTGTTTTAAGGGATGGGAAGAAGTGACCGAATGTAAACATATCCGGCAGAGCCACCTTGTAGCTCTCATGTGGGTCAAGACGTGCTCCCCCCACCAACAGATCACCTTCAGTAAAGCTGATATTGGTGTAGACGAATTGCCCGAGTACCCTACCCCTGAATCCCAGACCTTTCACTTCAAGGGCTGGCCATGATTCATTAAGGGTAAGCATGATGACCTCCTTGAGTTCTTCTCCAGTGAGCGTGATCAGACACGGATTGATAGGGTGAGGCAATATATGATGGAGGTCTCTCTTAGTGACTGGCCCTTTTTGCAGACCTTCCATGAGGAGTCCTGCATTCACGAGAGAACAATCGGCATCCGTCCACTCCATGAGTGCCTCACTGAGAAGGAGCGGTAGCGGCGACGGAGCATACCAGTCGACGGAGAGCCCTGTTTTCAGATCAGCAATTTCTTCCTCCAGTAATGCTTGCCCCTCTAGTACCCACCTTCGCTCCTCATTCGGCTCACCCCCGGTCTCAGGAAGATCTTCATACGCATAGAGACCAGCTTTCCCTGAGAGGATCTCCTTACTAGAAGAATCGACTTCGATCACCATATGACCGACGAAGTTGCCGTACTTGCCTGCTGCACCGAGAAGGGTGTTGTTGACTTTTTTCCCTTCTTGAAGGATGTGATGGGTGTGGGCCCCAAGAATGACATCCACTTCAGGGAACTCCGCTCCTATCACTTCGTCATCACGAATGCCCAGATGGGATAAAAGAATAAGCACGTCCACTTTTGGCCTCAGTTCATCCAGCAGCTTCCGCAACTCAGCGATCGGCTCGGTGACGGTCCAACCCAGTGCCTGATAAAAAGGATAGAAAGGCGCCGTTAAACCGAGTACCCCGATCTTCACGTCCCCTTTTGTCCGGTATATGTGATAAGGGGTTGCCCAATCCGGCATACCCATGGATTCGTCAAAGAGGTTTCCAAGTATGATCGGAAATCCCGCATCATCATACAGTTGATTCAGTTCTTCATGATCAAGGGTGATGCCTTCGTTGTTCCCGATGGTGACTCCGTCGTACCCTGCTTCGTTCAGGAATTTGACGTTTCCCTTCCCCAGGGTGGCCTCTGTGAGGGGGTGTGAGCGATCGACATGATCGCCTACATCGAATACAAAGACCTCTTCTCCTTCGCTCTCATGCAGCAGTCGCCTGTCCTTCATGAGGTCCCGGATTCTCGACCAGTGTTCAAAATGACTATGCAAATCATTGGTGTGGTATATATGGATCGTTTCTTTCAATTAAGCTCACTCCTGTAAGGCATTGCCTTTTTCTACATGTGCATCAGAACAGATCCAGCTGCTTCGGTGCAAGGCCGCTGTACCGTATTCCAAGGTGTTCAATCATCTGTTTGGCATTATCCGCTGCGTCCCCGCCTGAATTATTATTGAAAAGGATATACAGATCCTTTGATTCTTGCTCAAGCTTCCTTATATGGGGAATCCACTCTTCAAGTTCGGACTGATTATAACGATAGAGATAACGGACCTCCCGCCAATTGTCCTTCCCCGTATGATTCCAGCCATACACATTTCGCCCGTGAAACCGGATGAGCGTGGCATCTCCGTTCGTTGCTTCGACCACTCTTGGGACAGAACCTTCTCCAGCCTGAGGCTCATCACAGATTGAATGGATCCAGTCTTCATTCTTCATGAAACCAAGCGTCCCCTGGCGGAATTCGGGCGAATACCAGCTTTGGTGACGAAACTCCAGAGACACTGGGATACCCTGCATCAGTTCCCTGCAATATCTGATATAGTTCACATTATCTTTTGTACAGTCGAACCATGGCGGGAATTGGAATAGGACCATGGCAAGCTTTCCGCTCTCCAGGAAAGGGACGATGGATTCCTTGAATGCCGCAAACATGACATCCTTTGATTCAAACGGGATTTCACCCCGCTGATGCCCCGTCATCCCCTGATAGGCCTTCACGATGAATCGGAACGCATCAGGGGTTTCATCCACCCATTTCCTTACATTCTTCACCGGCTGTACGGCATAAAAGGATGCATCCACTTCCACCACCGGGAAGTGGGCGCCGTACTCCTTCAGCTTATCCCTTGCCGGGACGTTTTCATAAAGGGTGTCATGGTCCCCCCACCCTGTCACTCCAACATAGATCATCGTTCAGCACCTGCCTTTTATGTGAATTCATTCTATCACAGAACCCATCTGATTTCCGGTTGGAGGTGTCGGAGTCGCATGTCAAAAGAACCTTCAACATTTTTTTTAACTCTATAATCCAAAAGTTAACAATTTTGTCATGAAGACATGTCTAGTTTGTGAAATATTGAACAAACTTATCGTCTTTTTTCTCTTGCGTGCTTATACTGAAAGTGTAGAGGAGCTAGCCCTCTTAAAACGGAATCAAGGAGTGAATGACGATGGTAAACGTATTCTTACGTAATAATAAAGCAGTTGCAAGTTTCTTGACGATTATCAGGCTGTACTTGGGGTACTTCTGGCTGACTTCCGGCATCGGAAAGATTACTGGGGGATTTGAAGTCACCGGGTTCCTCCAGGGAGCAATCAGCAAGGCGACAGGTGATCATCCGGCTGTACAGACGTGGTGGGCAACGTTCCTTGAACAGGTCGCACTCCCTCACCATGAGTTGTTTGCCACACTCGTCATGTGGGGAGAGGTGCTCGTCGGGATCGGCTTGATCCTCGGACTGTTCACAAATCTTGCAGCACTCGGTGGCATCATGATGAACTTCAGTTTTCTCCTCAGTGGAACCACCAGCACAAATCCGCAGATGGTCATCCTCACGATCTTCCTTATTGTCGCAGGAGCCAATGCCGGACGGTATGGAGTCGATCGTTGGATGATGCCTTATATGAGGAAACAGTGGCAAAATCGAAAAGGGCATAAGAAGTTAGCTCCGGCGGTATGAGAGCCTGTGTACGGACACCAACAGATAAATTTTCTTCCTTATCATGATAAATAAAAAAGACGGAGCCGAAATGGGCTCCGTCTTATCATCTGTGTTGCTTATTATCCGATTGAACCTTCCATCTCAAACTTGATCAGACGGTTCATTTCAACGGCATATTCCATTGGAAGTTCTTTCGTAAACGGCTCGATGAAGCCCATTACGATCATTTCCGTTGCTTCTTCTTCTGAGATTCCGCGGCTCATCAAGTAGAAGAGCTGCTCTTCAGAAACCTTCGATACTTTCGCTTCGTGCTCAAGGGAAATGTTATCGTTCAGGATTTCGTTGTAAGGGATCGTATCAGAAGTAGATTGGTTATCCATGATCAGCGTGTCACACTCGATGTTCGAGCGTGCGCCTTCCGCTTTGCGTCCGAAATGCACGATTCCGCGATACGTTACTTTCCCGCCGTGTTTTGAGATGGATTTTGAAACGATCGTAGAGGACGTGTTCGGTGCAAGGTGGATCATTTTGGCACCGGCATCCTGATGCTGTCCTTTACCTGCAAGTGCGATGGAAAGCGTCATACCACGGGCGCCTTCCCCTTTAAGGATGACGGCAGGGTATTTCATCGTCAGTTTTGAACCGATGTTTCCATCGACCCATTCCATCGTTGCGTTCTCTTCACATACTGCACGCTTCGTTACCAGGTTGTAAACGTTGTTTGCCCAGTTTTGAATCGTTGTATAACGGCAGTACGCATTTTTCTTGATAACGATCTCGACGACAGCCGAGTGAAGGGAGTTCGTTGTGTAGACAGGTGCTGTACATCCCTCTACGTAGTGAACGCTCGCATCTTCATCGACGATGATGAGCGTACGCTCGAACTGACCCATATTCTCCGAGTTGATACGGAAGTAGGCTTGAAGTGGCGTATCCACTTTGATGCCCTTCGGTACATAGATGAAGGATCCACCGGACCATACAGCCGAGTTCAACGCTGCGAACTTGTTGTCGGTTGGAGGGATGACTTTCGCCCAGTGCTCACGGAACAGCTCTTCATTTTCTTTAAGAGCAGAATCTGTGTCCTTGAAGACGATCCCCATTTCCTCGAGGTCTTCCTGCATGTTGTGGTAAACCACTTCGGACTCATACTGAGCCGATACACCAGCAAGGTATTTTTGCTCTGCTTCAGGGATTCCAAGCTTATCGAACGTCTGCTTGATTTCTTCCGGAACTTCATCCCAGCTGCGCTCGGACTTCTCAGATGGCTTCACGTAATACGTGATATCATCGAAATTCAGTTCCTGGAGATTTCCTCCCCACTGAGGCATCGCCATGTTATAGAAATGATCCAATGATTTCAAGCGGAAATCAAGCATCCATTTCGGTTCATCTTTCATACGGGAGATCTCTTCAACGATTTCCCGCGTCAAACCGCGTTTTGAACGGAAAATCGATACGTCTTTATCGCTAAAACCGTATTTGTAATCTCCGATCTCAGGCATCTTCTTCGCCATGTTGATTCCTCCATTCGTTAATGGAGCAAGAAGAAAAGCTTAGTTCTGCTCTTCTTCACGCACTCCTTTTTCCATCGCCTTCCACGCGAGCGTCGCACACTTGATGCGGGCCGGGAACTTGGCGACTCCTTGTAATGCTTCTATATCTCCAAGATCGACATCATCGTCATAGTCATTTCCTTGCATCATATCCGAGAAGATCTTCGAAAGCTTGAGTGCTTCGTCGATTTCCTTGCCTTTGACCGCCTGGGTCATCATGGACGCTGAAGCCATGGAGATGGAACATCCTTCTCCGTCGAACTTCGCATCCTGAACGATCCCGTCTTCCACTTTCAGTGTAAGGTGGATGCGGTCACCGCACGTTGGGTTGTTCATGTCGATGGTAAAGCTGCCATCTTCCAGAGAACCCTTATTGCGTGGATTTTTGTAATGATCCATGATGACCTGCCGGTAAAGCTGATCTAAGTTATTAAAAGACATCGCTGAAAAACTCCTTCGTCTTCACTAGCCCCGCAACCAGTCTGTCGATCTCTTCTTCTGTGTTGTACAGATAGAAGCTGGCGCGGGCCGTTGCTGATACATTGAGCCATTTCATCAGCGGCTGTGCACAGTGATGCCCGGCACGGACGGCAATGCCTTCCGAGTCAAGGACGGTAGCGACATCGTGTGGATGGACGTCATCGATGTTGAACGTCACGAGTCCGGCACGCTGTGCAGGATCCTGTGGACCGAAGATCTTCATCCCTTCCACAGCGCTCATTTTTTCAAGGGCATAAGCGGCCAGCTTATGCTCATGGGCTTCAATGTTGGAAAGACCGATATCTTCGAGGAAGTCGATGGCGGCTCCAAGACCGATCGCTCCTGCGATGATCGGGGTACCTCCTTCGAACTTCCAAGGAAGCTCTTTCCAAGTAGAGTCGTACAAACCAACGAAATCAATCATCTCGCCGCCAAACTCTACCGGTTCCATCGCTTCCAGGTGCTTCTTCTTCCCGTATAGAACACCAATCCCTGTAGGTCCGACCATCTTATGGCCTGAGAAGGCAAAGAAATCACAGTCGAGATCCTGCACGTCGATTTTCATATGCGGGGCAGCCTGGGCACCGTCCACCATCATGACCGCTCCGTTTTCGTGAGCAATCTTGGTGATCTCCTTGATCGGATTCATCGTACCGAGTACATTTGATACCATCATGATGGCAACGATTTTCGTCTTGGACGTAATTGTTGCACGGACATCCTCCAGGGTGATGGTTCCATCTTCCTGCAGGGGAACGTACTTCAGGACAGCGCCTTTTTCCTTGGCAAGCTGCTGCCATGGAATGATGTTGCTATGGTGCTCCATGTGGGTGATGACGATTTCATCGCCTTCTTCCACATTGGCGCGCCCGTAGCTCGCTGCGACGGTGTTGATGGATGTCGTCGTCCCACGGGTGAAGATCACTTCTTCTGTGGTCGCCGCATTGATGAAGGAGCGCACCTTTTCACGTGCTCCTTCATATCCATCCGTCGCCCTTGTACCGAGGGTATGGACCCCACGATGGACGTTCGAATTATAGCCTTTATAGTAGTCGCTCACAGCCTCAATGACCGAAATCGGCTTTTGAGAGGTGGCTGCACTATCCAGATATACCAATGGATGGCCGTTCACTTCCTGGTCGAGAATCGGAAAATGTTTACGAATCTCTTGGATATCCATTAGTTGACTTTCCTTTCAATTACCTCGACAAGCTGTTTCTTCACGCCCTCGATCGGCAGCTGGTTGACAACCGGCGCCAGGAATCCGTGGATCACGAGACGTTCAGCTTCTTTCTGAGGGATCCCGCGGCTCATGAGGTAGTAAAGTTGAAGTGGATCAACGCGGCCTACAGAGGCAGCATGTCCGGCCGTTACATCGTCTTCATCGATCAATAGGATCGGATTCGCATCTCCGCGCGCTTTTTCACTCAACATGAGGACACGTGATTCCTGCTCGGCATTCGATTTCGAAGCACCGTGCTCGATCTTTCCGATTCCATTAAAGATGGAAGAAGCTTCATCTTTCATCACACCATGTTTAAGGATATAGCCTTCGGAATTTTTACCGAAATGAACAACCTTGGTGGTGAAATTCTGCTTTTGTTTGCCACGACCGACAACAACTGATTTCGTATCGCCGTAAGAACCGTCACCAATCAGGTTCGTCACGTTTTCAGAAACCGTATCTCCGTCGTTCATCAGGCCGAGTGCCCATTCGATGCGCGCATCACGTGATGCCACACCGCGACGGTTGACGTATGTCGTCACTCCACTGTTAAGGGTATCAACGGCACCGTAAGCGACTTTTGCATTATCCTTTGCCACCACTTCTGATACGATGTTGAACACGCCGTTCTCCACTTCCACTGTCGAGATATAGTTTTCCACATATGTGACAGAACTATTGTCTTCTGCCACAACGAGTACGTGGTTGAACATGGCTACTTCCGCATCATCATGGATGAATACGGCTTGAACCGGTTCAGTCAGCTCCACATTTTTAGGAACGTAAAGGAACGTACCACCGTTCAAAAGGGCCGCATGAAGAGCAGTCAGCTTGTTCTCATCCACTTTCACACCATCGGTCATGAAGTATTTTTGAACAAGGTCACCGTGCTCCTTCACAGCAGTGAAGATATCGGTGAAGATGACGCCGTTGTCCTTTAGTTCGTCCGTGATCTTCAAGTGGGCAGGAGTATTATTACGCTGGATATACAGGCTGCCTGATTCACTTTCAGATTCTACTAATGCTTTTATTTCTTCGGGCAGCTCGCTCATGGATGAAAACGTAGCACTTTCGACTGTATGCTTCTGGAATTGTGTGAAGTTCCAGTTGGTGATCTTCGTTTTATCCGCAACAGGGAGGTTCAGGTCTGAGACTTTGGCGAATGCGTCTGTACGCAGGGCCGTCATCCATTCTGGTTCTCCGAGTTGTTTTGAGTAGGAGCTGACATAGTCTTGATCTACTGGTAGTTTCGTTTCTACAGTCATATTCATCCCCCTAACTCTTACGCTTCTTGGCCGACAGTTTCGTCTTTGATTCCCAGTTCTTCTTTGATCCAGTCATATCCTTCTGCTTCAAGGCGCTGAGCAAGTTCTTTACCGCCGGATTTCACAACACGACCTTGCATCATCACGTGAACGTAATCAGGTGTGATGTAGTTCAACAGACGTTGATAGTGAGTGATGATCAAGCAGCCGAAGTCTTCTCCGCGCATTTTGTTGATTCCTTTTGACACGACTTTGAGGGCATCGATATCAAGTCCTGAATCGATCTCATCAAGGATGGCAATCTTAGGCTGAAGCATCATCAACTGAAGGATTTCGTTACGCTTCTTCTCCCCACCGGAGAATCCTTCGTTCAGGTAACGCTGTGCCATATCCGGATCCATTTCAAGGTATTCCATTTCAGAATCCATCTTGCGGATGAACTTCATAAGGGAGATTTCTTCCCCTTCTTCGCGTCGGCTGTTGATAGCAGAGCGAAGGAAGTCGGCATTCGTCACACCGCTGATTTCACTTGGGTATTGCATAGCGAGGAAAAGACCTACGCGTGCGCGTTCGTCCACTTCCATTTCAAGGACATCTTCACCGTCGAACGTGATGCTTCCTTTTGTCACTTCGTATTTCGGGTGACCCATGATTGCAGATGAAAGAGTGGATTTACCAGTACCATTCGGTCCCATGACCGCGTGAATTTCTCCACCTTTGATTTCAAGGTTGACACCCTTGAGGATTTCTTTACCTTCGATCTCCACATGAAGATCTTTGATTGTTAAAGTAGAACCTGCCATGTATATTACCTCCGTGACTTTATAAATGAAATAAAGGGATTCTTTATCCATTCTCAATTTATTATCATTACAATCTTATAACAAATAAAAGCTATAATCAACTTTTTCAGACAAAAGGGGACGGCGTGGAAACGGTAAAAAATACCCTTCTATTGTTGGCCCAAACGCCCTTCTGCATACATGATCCGTCCCATGAGCGAATCACGTTCCCACATCCCCTACCTTATCACGGATGGATGCCCATTTAAACCTCTATACATAAGAAAAACCAGTGATTCATCCATCACCGGCTCCTCCGTCATTCTTCTATATATTAGCATGCACTTTTCGATCGAGTGCAGCAATCATCCTGCGGCTTTCCCTATAATCCTTCTCTCTCTGCTTCTCTACTTGCATCCGAACTTCATGCTTTCGTTTGTACACCTCGTACCCTACTCCGTGGGCTCCATGCATGGCCTTTTCCATTTCGCTTGTGTACGACATACTGTCAAGAGAGTCGATAGTGAATCATTCCTTTCAGGTTTTTGTGTTACTCATTAAGGATACTACCCTGCCATTCTTTTGCCAAAACGTGTGTGGGGTGATTTTTTCAGAAAATCATCCTTCACTCCTGTTCTGCGCTAAATTGTCAGACTTTCTTACACGTTTCCGCCTGTATCCTCCTGAAAGGAGTTCATCCTCTTTTAAAATGCAAAAAAAGAGAGTCCGAAGACCCCCCTTTCATTTAATGCTTCAGTTCATTCAGATCATGCATGGATTGCTGAACAAGCGTGACCGCCTGGCTCATGGCTGCACCGCCTCCGAATGCAGCAGTCACTCCCACGGCTTCAAGGATTTCCTCTTCCGTACATCCTTGATCGAGACAACCCTTTGTGTGGTAGATGATGCAGTACTCATCTTGAGAATACAAACTGATGCCAAGGGCGATCAGCTGCTTCTCTTTCTTTGATAATACCCCTTCACGGAAACAATGCTCCGTGAAGGCATTGTATTGCTGTGCCAGCTCCGGCATTTTTTCAGTGAAGATCCCAAGCCCCGTCTTATAATCGAGCAGGGCCGCTTCCGTCGTATTTCTAGGCTCTACCTGCATTCACTTTCAGCTCCATTCTAATTCGAGTGATCGAAAATAGTATGAGCTTATTGCAAAAAGATTATGTTTGGTATTTATTCTTTGACCGGCACCACGGAACCTTTCCACTCTTTATTGATGAAGTCCTGAATTTCATCAGACTGAAGCACCTTCACAAGCTCCTTGATTTCTTTTTTGTCTTCATCACCTTTTTTGACCGCGATGATGTTCACATACGGTGATTCCTTGTCTTCAATGGCAATGGAATCCTTGACCGGATCCAGTCCGCTATCGATGGCATAGTTGGAGTTGATGACGACTGCATCGCCTTCTTCATTATTGTAAAGCTGAGTAAGAAGGGCCGGCTCGTATTCGTAGTCGAATTTCAATTTTTTAGGGTTTTCAGCGATATCATCCAATGTCGCCTGGGTTTTATCAATACCATCCTTCAATTTGATCAGACCGTTTGCTTCAAGCAAAGTCAGGATCCTTCCGTGCTCTGCCACGGAGTTACTGAATAGAATGGTTCCGCCTTCCGGGATATCTTTAAGGGATTGGTGCTTCTTGGAATATACCGCCATCGGTTCGATGTGAATTCCTCCGGCACTGACGAAGTCATAACCATGTTCCTTCTTTTGCCCTTCTAGATAAGGGATGTGTTGGAAGTAGTTCGCATCAAGATCTCCGCTCTCGAGATCCTTATTTGGCAGGACATAATCCTGATACGTTTCGATCTTGAGATCGATCCCTTCTTTTTCAAGGATCGGTTTTGCTTCCTCAAGGATTTCAGCGTGAGGAACATTGGATGCTCCGACCACAAGTTCCTTTGAGTCGCCTGAGCTACCGTTGCTCCCGCCGGTTCCGCATGCTGCCAATCCTATGATACTCGCTGCTGCAATCGTTCCCACTAACCATTTTTTCATCTGAATTCTCTCCTTTTATCGTTTATCTATTTTATTGGTGAAATAATCACCGACAAGCTGAATGATGAATACAAGAACCAGGATCATGATTGTCGCTGCCAAGGTGACATCGGTTCTGCTGCGCTGGAATCCATCCAGGAATGCCAGATTCCCGAGACCACCAGCCCCGATGACGCCTGCCATTGCGGTATAACCGACCAATGCGATGGCCGTCACGGTGATTCCCGAGATGAGAGCCGGCATGGATTCTGGGAGAAGGACCTTCATGATGATGGTACTCGTCTTGGACCCCATGGCTTTCGCTGCTTCGATGACCCCTTTATTGACTTCGCGGAGGGCGATTTCCACCATCCGGGCATAAAACGGGGCTGCACCGATGATCAGGGCTGGCAAGGCCGCGTTGGCCCCCCGGATCGTCCCGATCAATACCTTCGTAAAGGGAATCAGTAACACAATCAGAATGATAAAAGGGATGGACCTGAATATATTGACTGCCGCATTGGTAATCGTATAAGCCGCCTTGTTCTCCCAAATGTTCCCCTTCGATGTAAGGAACAAGAGGATTCCAAGGGCAAGACCGAGGAAAAAGGTCAAAATGACCGACATCCCCGTCATGTATAAGGTTTCAAGTGTTGCCTCCCACATTTTCTCCCAATCGACATTCGGAAAGACTTTTTCAATCATCTCTCCATCACCTCCACCTTCACTTGATTTTCAGCAAAAGCGACGGCCTGATCCACAATCAATGGATCTCCGGTCAGCTGGATGAACAACGTTCCGAAGGCCCCTTTTTGTGTTTGGGATATCTGCCCTTGAAGGATATTCACTTCAATATCGAACCGGCGGATCAGCGCTGTGATGAGAGGCTGATCTGTGCTTTCTCCTACAAAAGTAAGCTTCAGCACCTTCCCATCCTGACAATGTTCCAAGACATCATCCGATTCCTGTTGCTGAGAAACTTCTTTTACAAAACGCTTCGTCACTTCTTCCCTAGGGTTCCGGAACACGTCAAGTACGTCCCCTTCTTCGACGACTTTACCTGAATCCATGACCGCTACCCTGTGACAAATCTTGCGGATGACATGCATCTCGTGGGTGATCAACACAATCGTTAATCCAAGACGATCATTGATATCCACTAAGAGGTCGAGGATGCTGTCTGTGGTCTGTGGATCAAGGGCGGAAGTCGCCTCATCGCATAGCAGCACTTTCGGATCATTCGCCAATGCCCTTGCAATGCCGACCCGCTGCTTTTGACCTCCACTCAATTGCGAAGGATATGAATCGCCTCGGCCTTCAAGCCCGACCAGGTTAAGGAGTTCATTTGCTTTTTTGATCCTCTCTTTTTTCGATACACCTGCAATTTCAAGGGGGAACTGGATGTTTTCCAGGACCGTCCTCGACCAAAGGAGGTTAAAGTGCTGGAAGATCATCCCCATGGACTGCCTTGCTTCCCTGAGGGCCCTCCCTTTTGCCTCTGAAATCAGCTGCCCGTTCACATCGACGGCTCCATCAGTAGGGACCTCAAGCCCGTTTAACATCCGGATCAACGTGCTCTTTCCGGCTCCACTGTATCCGATCACACCGAAGATTTCTCCATCGTTGATGGTCATATCCACCCCATCGACGGCTGAAACCGTTCCGTTTTTCGTTTGAAAGATTTTTTTTACATCAGAAATCGTAATCATGTTGCATCCACCTCACCATCAGTAAAACCACCGGTTTACTAGGAATTATATCCAAATGACGTTTGCTGTTAAATCATCGAACGTCATTTGGAAAATAAAAATGCCTTTCTGCGATAAGCAGAAAGGCATACTATTTCAATAGTAGACTTTCTCTCATCTGTCGAAGCCTTCGCTTCGAGTGAATTGGCACCGTGTCAATTTTCATTGACGGTTGCCGGGTTTCATCGGGCACTTCCCTCCACCACTCTTAATAAGAGATAAACGTTATTTAATTATTCATACTAAATACTCAGAAATTTGTTACTAAAGTGATACTATCACCGAATAAACATGGTGTCAATTCATTTTTGCACATTATACGCTCACTGGTTCAACGATGTGAAAACGGGTCAACCAAAGCACGGATTCAGCAAACAACAAATGCCGGTAGCCCCCACGGACTAGGACATCCTTTTTATCAACAAGGGAAGTCAATCGCTCATTCCCTGCAAATAAAGAAAGCAACTGCCGTTCATGTCCAGCCGTTATCCTCAGGTGGGGCTCAGGATGGGGATTGGGAAGTACGGAACATCCCTTATTTGATATAGACAGACTGTACCCGCTTGAGCCACTTTGGAAGTGTAGGACGAACGGTGTGTCTGGAAATAATAATTGTAAGTGATACCTGGTCTCGCATTGATCTACTATTTTCTCTAAATACTCTCTCATGCAACCCCTCCAGTATCTCGGATACTTAACTAATTCCACTACTGGATTGTTTATCCTCCCGTACTTTCTCGACAGATTGTGGACGGACTGTCGAAGGAAGGGCCCAATAGACAATATATTGGCGGGTTCGTTTCATTTCCCGAGAAATATGTCCCGGTGTGTAGAAAAGTCGTAGTGGTTTTCGTGAAAATCTATCTATTTCTTGTGCTATTCGAGCATAAAAAAAGGCCTTTTTGGCCCCTTCACGCTACCTTTTTCAATGCTTCATACAGAAACGGTACAGACTGGAACGCATAGATCCGGTCGACCTCGACTCCATCTTTGAACAGGAGGAGGCAAGGAACGCTCTCGATTGCATACTCAGTTGCGAAATCCGCCATGTAATTAAGATTTGCCTTTGCAAAAACAAACGGTTGGGGCAGATTTTCTACGATCTCGATCATCCTCCCTGCAACCTGACAGGTCCCACACATGGGTGTATACAAATAGAGGGCAAGCAGTCTTTCATTCTTTCGAATCGTTTGCAGCGCTTCATGGCTGTTCAACTCTTTCAAATCTAATTCATCCTTTTTCCAAGATATTGTTGGTGGACATCAATATTGGCTCCGATCAAAACGGAAGCGAGGTGATATTCCGGGGCAGCAGCCACTTCCTTGTACATCCTGTCGATATACAGGTGGCCTGCTTCCGGGAACTCCCGCTTGAATTGCTTGCGGAGTTTTTCACCGGCTTCGTCGGCATCCACAAGGATGTATACGTCCCTGTCGATTAATGAATCAATCAGTTCGTCCATTTTAGTCAGACTGATCGTACCATTGGTACAAATGATTTCCACGGGCTCACTGATGATATCTTTGACCTTTCGTTTATCGGATGTGCCTTCTACGATCAGGACTTTTTCATCCACGACTTCCATGACAATCACCTTGACTTTCAGTGAAGTAGTAAAAGATTATTAATGGTCCACTTATTATCTCTATTTTCTCATGTCAGTGGTATTTTGCAAAGGATTTGATCCTAAAGAACACCGGGGGGGAATCCCCCGATGTCATGTTAACACCATCCACCTTCATCGCAATCCGTATAGCGGGCGTCATGCCCTTCTGATGAGGTATAGCTCTGGTAGATTTTATTTTCTTTCGCCTTGAAATTCGGCTGCATGCTGATCCCCTCCAACGAAAGGGGGACTTTCCCGATTGATTGGTTATCAAGGAATAGCTCAATGGAGCCATCCTTCACTTTTCCGATGACACGATCGGTCACATCGGCCTGTTTAGGTGTGAGCATGACCATCATCCTTTCATTAAAGGTTGAATTTATCTTGCCCTTGAGAATAAAAAAACACCTTGAGAATTTATCCCAAGGTGTTCCTGTTTTAGCCTTCGTTGATCATTTTATCGTATTCTTCAGATGTCATCAGTTTGTCCACTTCACCAGCGTCTGAAGGTTCCACAACAACCATCCATGCTTTCTCGTATGGAGATTCGTTGACGAATTCAGGGCTGTCAGACAGGTCTTCGTTCACTTCGACCACTTTTCCTGATACAGGAGCGTAAAGTTCAGAAACGGTCTTGACCGATTCAACGCTTCCGAAAGGCTCGTTCGCTTTGACTTCATCGCCGACTTCCGGCAGCTCGACAAAGACGATGTCACCAAGTTCTGATTGTGCGAATGCTGTGATCCCGATTCGGACGTTGCCGCCTTCGGACTTTACCCATTCATGTTCTTCTGAATAACGCAGTTCTTTCGGTGTGCTCATCTTTATCCCTCCACATGCTAGTTATACAAACTAATATTGACACATTCTTTAAGAGAAAAGCAAGGAAGTCTTGCACAAATATTCTGCTGCTTCCATTACTTCCAAGTCTCTTCAAACGTTTCTTCCTTGAAGCCCAAGGTTACCTTTTGACCATCGGTCGTGAGGGGGCGCTTGATCAGCATCCCATCTGAAGCCAGTAGTTCGAGGAGTTCATCTTCTGAGGCGGTATTGACCTTGTCTTTCAAGCCCAGTTCCCGGTATTTCATGCCGCTTGTATTGAAGAATTTTTTCAGGGGCAGTCCGCTTTTTTCATAAAGATCTTTCAGCGTCTCCTTGGACGGTGGCTCCTCGACAATATGTATTTCGTTGAAATCAACCTCTTCTTGTTCAAGCCATTTTTTCGCCTTGCGGCACGTCCCGCATTTAGGGTAGGAATAGAATGTGATTGCCATTGTTTTCACCACCTTTCATTTGAGTGCTTTCTTCATCATTATATCCGTTTTTGTGCTTGGCGAACAATACCGGCTGTCGATTGTTGTAGAGAATGATTTGACGCTGTCGTATGTTCCATTAAAAAAGCCCAATCTGCTGCTATGCGCAACCTCCAGGAATCACATAGGCGGAAAGAGGGCGATCGGTAAGCAGGATCTGCATGAATCAACATTCTGTTCTGCATATCGGGACTCCTATAGAGCTCCCACTCTTATGCTTCCATTAAAAAGGGGCTGCATGCAGGCAGCCCCTTTCTTCTTACACGATATATTTTTCAGCGTCGATCAGTTTCACGGATGCATCGCGTTTGAGGGCGATGACGTTGACCGGTGTATGGCGGGTGAATTTTTTCAGGGCCGACAGCATGATGCGGAGCGTGTCACCTGATTCCGTAGCCACCAATGTTTCTTTGGCATGCTGCTCGATTTTGTTGAAAGCTTCCTGACAGAAGATCTGAGTATAGAGGAGCTTCTGCTTAGCTTTCTCCAAACCAGTCGTTTCGATCGCTTTTTCGGACCTCAATACAACGGATTCCATTGCATATGCTTCTGAGACGATATCAGCGATATTCACAAGGACTTCCTGCTCTTTCTCAAGGGCCTTACCGAATTTTTGCGCGGCAAGTCCTGCAAGCATCAAGCCGATTTTCTTTGCATTGCGCACCAGGTACTTTTCCTGTGCAAGAGGCTCGTCGCCCACTTCTTCAGGCATAAGCATCATCAGTTCTTCCTGCAGGGCCTGTGCTTTTTGCAGCAGTGGAAGTTCGCCTTTCATGGCTTTTCGCAAATAGGTGCCAGGTACAAGGAGACGATTGATTTCGTTTGTGCCTTCGAAAATCCGGTTGATACGGGAATCCCTGTAGAGGCGCTCAATTTCATATTCCTGCATGAATCCGTAACCACCGTGAAGCTGTACGCCTTCATCCACGATATAGTCCAGCACTTCCGTACCGAAGAATTTATTGAGTGAGCATTCGATGGCATACTCAGCAATGGATTTAGCCACTTCCGCCCCGTTTTTCACTTCTTCATCAGAGAGCTTGCTCATCCTATCCTCAAAGAGACCGACCGTACGATAGACGGAGCTTTCTGCGGCATATAGCTTGGATGCCATGGTTGAGAGTTTTTCTTTTGTCAGGTTGAAAGAAGAGATCGGCGTCTTGAACTGCTGACGCTGATTCGTATAGGCTACCGTTACTTCCAATGCTCGCTTGCTTGCCCCGACTGCCCCTACCCCGAGCTTATAACGGCCGATGTTGAGGATGTTGAATGCGATGATATGCCCCTTTCCGGCTTGACCGAGGAGGTTTTCAACCGGTACTTCTGCATCTTCAAGGATCAGCGTACGTGTGGATGAACTCTTGATTCCCATCTTCTTCTCTTCAGGACCCGTCGATACCCCAGGGAATTCTTTTTCTACGATAAAAGCGGAGAAATGCTCACCATCGATCTTTGCGTATACGATGAAGACATCGGCGAATGCGGAGTTAGTGATCCACTGTTTCTCACCATTCAATACGTAATGGGTCCCTGCTTCGTTCAATTTGGCAGTCGTTTTTGCCCCCAATGCATCAGATCCTGATCCCGGTTCTGTCAAAGCGTACGCCGCAAGCTTTTCTCCTGTGGAAAGAGGCGGCAGATACTTTGTTTTCTGATCTTCATTCCCGAAGAGGACGATTGGAAGGGAACCAATCCCCACGTGAGCACCGTGTGAAATCGAGAATCCTCCTGCTCTCGACATACGCTCAGCAATCAATGCTGAACTTACTTTATCGAGCCCGAGCCCACCGTATTCCTCCGGCACGTCTGCACCGAGAAGTCCCAGCTCACCCGCTTCTTTCAACAGGCGCACGGAGTGATCGAACTCGTGATTTTCAAGATTATCGATGACAGGAACTACTTCGTTCAGTACGTAATCTTCCGTCGTCTTGGCGATCATTTTGTGCTCATCACTATAGTCTTCAGGCGTGAACACCTGCTCATACGTTACATCTTCAATCAGGAAGCTTCCACCTTTGATCAATTTATCTGTTTGATTTGCCATTTTGGTCTCCTCCAATTTCTATGGTTTCATACGTTTATTCATCCATTAGTGTTGGAAATCAGCCGATCAGTTCAAAGACTCCTGCTGCGCCCATTCCACCACCGATACACATCGTGACGATCCCAAACTGTTCATTGCGCCTCTTCATCTCGTGCATCAAGGAGAGGGTGAGTTTCGATCCTGTACATCCAAGGGGATGACCCAGGGCAATGGCCCCTCCGTTCACGTTCACCTTCTCTTCGTCCAAACCAAGATGACGGATCACTTGGAGGGATTGGGATGCGAATGCTTCATTCAGTTCGAACAGGCCGATATCCGAGAGCTCTAGCCCTGCCATCTTGAGGGCCTTCGGAATCGCTTCAACAGGACCGATCCCCATGATTTCAGGTGGAACACCCGCTACGGCAAAGCTTCTGAATCTCACCAAAGGCTGGAGTCCGAGAGAGCCTGCCTTTTCGCGATCCATGACCATGACCGCAGCTGCCCCGTCACTCGTTTGGGATGAGTTCCCGGCCGTGACCGATCCCCTTACGTTGAATGCCGGACGAAGTTTAGCCAGTACGTCGGTGCTCGTTCCTTCCCGAACCCCCTCATCTGTAGCGAATGAGAATGATTTTTCCACCAGTTTGTTGGCATCTGAGACGGAGCGTTTCACAACATCGACCGGTACGATCTCGTCGGTGAACTTTCCTTCTGCGATGGCCCTGGCTGCTTTTTGGTGGCTTCTAACCGCAAAGGCGTCTTGATCTTCACGTGATATACCGAATTTCCGGGCCACCTCTTCAGCCGTGTGGCCCATGCTCATATAGTACTCAGGTGCTGTTTCAGCCAAGGTTGGATTCGGTCGTGCCACATGCCCCATCATCGGGACCATGCTCATGCTTTCTGCACCGCCGGCGATGGCTGTGTCTGAATGGCCCAGCATGATTTTCTCCGCTGCATAGGCAATGGATTGCAAACCGGAAGAACAATAGCGGTTGATGGTAATGGCTGGAACCGTATCTGGAAGACCCGCAAGGCCACCGATGTTACGGGCCATATTCAATCCCTGTTCTGCTTCCGGCATGGCACAGCCGATGATGAGATCATCGATGTTCCCTTCATAACCGCCTGCGCGTTTCAACGTTTCTTTGACGACCAGTGCTCCAAGATCGTCCGGTCTCACCCCGGCAAGCGAACCTTTCCTTGATTTCCCCACCGGTGTACGAGCACCGGCGACAATGACTGCTTCACGCATGATGATTCCCCCGCTTCCTTCGATTAATTGCGCAATGGTTTTCCTTTAACGAGCATATGCTGCATCCGCTGCTGTGATTTCGGTTCTGCTACAAGACTGAGGAACGCTTCCCGTTCAAGGTCCAGAAGGTACTGTTCATCGACTTCTGTACCGAATGGAACTTTTCCGCCTGCAATCACGTAGGCAAGCTTCTTGGCGATCTTCAGATCGTGCTCCGAGATATACCCCGAATGAAGCATCGCTTGTGCTCCCAGCAATAATGTCCCGTAGCCTGTTTCGCCCACCACCGGCACTTTTTTCCGTTGCGGGGCACGGTACCCGGTCTGATGGAGGGCAAGGACCGCCTGCTTCGCATCATAGAGCTGATGATCCTGATTGACGCTCACTCCGTCACGCTGATTGAGGAAGTTGTTTTCCCTCGCTTCATCACCCGACGTAGACACCTTTGCCATGGCGATTGTTTCGAATACTTTATTAGCTACCTTCTGAAGGTCGAAGTCCACTCCGTTCGGGAGGTCCTGCAGGTGCTTCATATAAAGCTCCTTATTGCCTCCTCCTCCAGGGATCAATCCGACTCCAACTTCGACAAGGCCCATATACGTTTCCATCGTTGCCTGGACGCGCGCTGCCGGCAAACAAACTTCGCTTCCGCCCCCGAGTGTCATACCGAATGGTGCAGCCACAACCGGTTTGGACGAATATTTGATCTTCATCATCGCCGATTGGAAATGGCGAACGACCATATCCAGTTCGTACACATCATCCTGCGCTTCCATGAGGATCATGGCGAGATTTGCCCCCACACAGAAGTTTTTGCCCTGATTTCCGATGACCAGGCCTTTGTAATTCTTCTCCACTTCGTCAACGGAAGCGTTGATCATCTGTAGGATGTCGAGACCGATGGCATTGTTCTGGGAATGGAACTCGAGGAGTGCCACGCCATCGCCGATATCGATCAGGCTTGCGCCTGTGTTTTTCTTGATGACCTTCCCTTGCTTCTTCAGCTGCTTCAAACTGATATACTTGGGATTTTTCTCTTCTGTTCTGTAGCTTCCTTCGTGGTAGAAGGATCGCTCCCCAGATTCATCCTCGCTATAGAACGTCGTGAACCCAGCTTCAAGCATGTGATCTACCCAAGCAGGGACGTTCAGCCCTTGTTCCTTCATTAAACTGACGGACCGCTCGACTCCGATGGCATCCCATGTTTCAAACGGTCCCTTTTCCCAACCGAAGCCCCATTTCATCGCCTGGTCGATTGCCACGATATCGTCGGCAATTTCACCGTGCAGTTCAGCAGAATAGAGAAGGACCGGAGATACTATATTCCATAGTAAGGAACCAGCACGATCCTTGGCATAGACCAATGCTTTCATCTTATTGTTCAAGCCTTTTTCATTCCGGCTCAGCTCTGTTGAGGCCGTTTTCAATTTTTTTCTCGGGCCATATTCAAGTGTTTCCGGATCAAGCTCAAGGATCTCTTTACCTTGCTTCAAGTAAAAACCCTGCCCGCTCTTGCTTCCATACCAACCTTTTTCAAGCATGGTCTGGATGAAGGCCGGGATCTCGAATACGCTTTTCTCATCTCCGTCCACCTGGTCGTACACATTTTTCGCCACATGGGCAAATGTATCGAGCCCGACAACGTCAAGGGTCCGGAAAGTGGCGCTCTTCGGCCGTCCAATGGCTGGACCCGTGATGGAGTCCACCTCGCCGACGCTGTATCCGCCTTTGAGCATCTCCTGCACCGTTACGAGGAGTCCGTACGTGCCGATCCGGTTGGCGATGAAGTTCGGCGTATCTTTCGCAAGGACGACGCCCTTCCCAAGCACATCTTCGCCGAATTCCTTCATGAACGTCAGGACCTCAGGATCGGTTTCGCCCGTCGGGATGACCTCCAGCAACTTAAGATAACGGGGAGGATTGAAGAAGTGGGTGCCGAGGAAGTGCTTCCGGAAGTCTTCAGATCGCCCTTCCTTCATCGCTTCGATGGAAATACCAGACGTATTGGAGCTGATGATGCTCCCTTCTTTTCTGAACGGCTCGATTTTCTCGAATACCTGTTTTTTCACATCCAAGTCCTCCACGACCACTTCAATGATCCAATCACAGTCTTTCAGTGATTCAAGATCGTCTTCCAGATTCCCAGCCGTGATCAAGCTGAGATTCCCTTTCACCGTGAGAGGTGCGGGCTTTTGCTTCAATAGCTTTTTTAAAGCGTTTTCACTAAATTGATTCCTAAAGGACGGATGCTCCACGGTCCATCCTTTTGCTGCGTCTTGGTCGGAGAGTTTTTTAGGGACGATGTCGAGAAGCATGGTGGGGATCCCGATATTTGCAAGGTGTGCAGCGATGCCGGAACCCATGACACCCGATCCCAATACTGCCGCTTTCTGAATTCTACGTGCCAATCTATTTTCCCCCTTTGAAGGTTTTTGAATGAATACTCATTCATTTTATGTCGAAAAAAAAGACCCGAATGAGTTTCTGCTACCTATAATATATACGAAAATCAAAACTATCGCAATATTTAAACGTTTAAAAATTCTATTTTTTGTTACCGGTACATCTCCTTCTCCTTCTGCGGACACCCTAAGGGTGGAGGTGAGAAACGTGGCCAAACATAAGAAGAATCCATCAAAAGGCGGAGTCAGTGCAGCCAGCATCAAAGGGGATGCCGGTCCGGGCACTGAACCTAGTGGCAAGCGCAACAGTCAGAACAATCAATTCAAAAAACAACCGTGATGAGGTAGGCGTTTCCTAGGGGGAACGCCTGTTTACGTAAGCTTTTTACCCATAATGAAATATTCCTCCGGTACATGGGGGAAGAATCCTTCCTTTATGACCACCCATCCTTTTCTTTCATAAAATCGAATCGCTCCTGTATTTTCCTTCCTGACAGTCAGAAGTGCCTTTTCTTCCCTTCTTCCTTTAAAGAGGTTATCCATGAGTTTCCCTGCAATTCCTTTTCCTCTATGTTCAGGAGCCACGCCCAGTTCCACAAGTTCCATGGCGTTCCTTATCCATTGTGTTTCAGGTAACAGATGCCGGGCGAGTAGATCGTGGTAATACTGGCCTTTGAGCGAGGTGTACCCATATATATAGCCGATGACTGTCCCTTGTTCCACTGCAAGATACCCTTCATGCCCCGGGTATTTGGCATGCTTTCTGAACTGGATCTCCATCGGTATGCGATCCACGTTAAAAAGCCTGCTGTACAATCTGACCATCCTTGAAAAATAAGGACTGCGGATATCCATCGGAATAAGCTCCATATCACCCCTCCATTCTTTCAATCAAAAAGACCCCATTTAGGGGTCCCTGCCATTCTTATTTCTTCATGACCCCTTTTAGAACAAACGCCACGTTTGCCGGCCTTTCAGCGAGCCTCCTCATGAAGTATCCGTACCAGTCGGTGCCATACGGAACATAGACGCGCATCTTGTATCCTTCCTTCACGAGTTCATGTTGACGCTCCACCCTGATCCCGAACAGCATCTGGAATTCAAATTGGTCGTAAGGAATGTTATATTCCTCGACGAGCTGTTTCGTGTATTCGATCATGGCATCATCATGAGTCGCGATGGCGGTGTAATTACCGTTCAGGAGGTGGGTCTTGATGATGCGCTTGAAGCTCTCGTCCACGTCCTTTTTGTCTGGGAACGCCACTTCGGGTGATTCTTTATATGCTCCCTTCACCAAGCGCAGATTGGGTGAGTAGTGATTAAGATCGTCGATATCCTTTTCCGTTCTATATAGATAGGCTTGAATGACCGTACCGATGTTGTCATATTCGGATTTGAGCCTCTTGAAAATATCGATGGTCTGGCCGCATCGTCCATAATCCTCCATATCGATGGTAACGAATACATTTTGCCTTGTAGCCTCATCGAGGATCATCCTCATGTTCTTCATGACCACTTCCTCTGAGATATCCAGTCCCATGGATGTCATCTTCAATGATAACTGTGAGTTCAGATGCTCTTTCCCAATGGCGCGGATGGCCTCAACACATTCCTTCGCCATGGCATTCGCCTCTTCTTCATTATCCACAAATTCACCAAGGTAATCGATGGTGACGGCAAGATTCTGTTTGTTGAGTTCCCGTATGACTGCTGTTGCCTGGACGATCGAAGACCCTGCCACGAAACGTGCAGCGCCGAATCGCAAACCGTACTTCTTGGCAAGCTTCGTCATTGATTTATTTTTTGAAAGGAATAAAAAGAAATTACGCATTGCCTGTTCCATGTTGTTATGCCCCCTGTAGAACAATTATCTTTATTCGGAAAACGTTTTCTTTAGTGCCAAAAAATAAAATGTTCAAACAATTATCATATTTACCAACATTCTATCACCTTTTGTCGAGTTTGAATATAGTGTTTGATTACTTTATCAGGAGAACGTTCCGACTGAATACTTGATTGTGGGTGAGGCACAATAATACATGTTCGCCCATTAAGAAAAGGAGGGACCTATTTTGGAACAACAACCAATGAATATTTCCCAAGGTACCGTCTATCAACAACCGCCGCAAGTGATCACAACAAAGGATTCCCTTTATATAAACGATATGCTGGCATGGAACCTCAATGCCATGAAAAAATGTCATTTTGCCGCTGCCCATTCACAAGACCCATCCATCCGCTCCATGCTCGATCGGTGCGGTCAGATGCATCAGCGACATTACGAACAATTGATGAGTCATCTTCAGAAGCATACGATGCAACAATCATAAGGAGGAATTCACATGGATCAGTCCAAGATTCAAAATCCCAAGACCCAAGTACCCGACACACCACAGATGAATGATCGGGACTTCATGACCGACATCTTGTCACTGGAAAAGCATATGACTGCATCTTACGGGACCGCATTGAACGAAGCGAGCCATGACGGATTGTACCAGGATATCCTCTCCGTCTTCACGGAAACCCAGAATGCCCAGCGGGAGCTCTACAATGAGATGTTCCGGAAAGGCTGGTATTCACTCGAAGCAGCGGACAGCCAAACACTGCAGCAGTCCCTCATGCAGCACCAGCAAACCGCATCCCAGTTCCCTTATAAGGAGAATGGGCCCATTCAATAATTCCACAAGCAGACAGGCGAACATTCCTGTCTGCTTTTTTCTTTCTCAGGCTGCTCATCATGGTATGATGATTAAAAAGATGATAGGAGAGGATATAAATGGGTAAAATTGAAATTTCAAGAGAATCACAATTCATGAACAAAATGCGCAGTTATGACATCTATGTGGATGGGGAAAAAACGGGGGAAATCAAAAATGGTGGGAAAGAAGAGATATCTGTCACGCCAGGCGAACATGTCATACAGTTGCAGATCGACTGGTGCAAGAGTAAGAAAATTCCCTTCCGTATATCTGAAGGAGAATCTCTTTCCTTCCAGTGTGGAAGCAGGCTGAAGGGATGGAGAGTATTGAAAGCTTCTTCAAGCATGGATAAAGAAGATGTTTTTGTTTATCTGGATCAAGTGTAAGCACGGGGGCGTTTCTATACGTACTGAGAATCCATTTATGAATACTAGCATAAGGCATCGTTTATCAATGCTTTCAGATAGGAAGCTTCAAAACAAGTACGCTGGTGAAGCGGAGAGTGAGATAAGGTATATGGATGAGACAGGGTCCGTTCCGTTCCGCTGCGGCCACCCGCTTTCCATGGGGCGTGCGGTGAGCCGCTTCGGCAAGCCTGCAGGGTCTCACCCTGCCCGCTTTTCCCATAGGAGTCGGGTGGCCTCCGCTTCACTGCACTGTGTGCATTTGGATTGGTTTTCGTTATCTGGTAATCCTCTTTTTCATTAGGTATGGACGGAGAAGGGCTTTCTCTTCCGCTGGGGTCGCCTGACTTACATGGGACTGCGGTGAGCCACTTGGGCAAGCGAGCTGGATTTTCATTCAGCCCGCTTTTTCCATAGGAGTTGGGTGGCCTTCGCTGCTCTCCACTGTGTGCATCTGGATTGGTGTTCGGTATCTGGTAATCCTCTTTTTCATTAGGTATGGGTATGGATGGGAGAAGGGCTTTCTCTTCCGCTGGGGTCGACTGACTTACATGGGACTGCGGTGAGCTGCTTCGGTAAGCGAGCAGGATTTTCATTCAGCCCGCTTTTCCCATAGGAGTCGGGTGGCCTTCGCTTCACTGCACTGTGTGCATCTGGATTGATTTTCGTTATCTGGTAATCCTCTTTTTCATTAGGTATGGATGGAAGACGGGCTTTCTTTTCCGCTCGGGTCGCCTTACTTACATGGACTTGGGTGAGCCGCTTCGGCAAGCGAGCTGGCTTTTCATTCAGCCCGCTTTTCCCTATGTTTATCGGGTAACCTCCGTTGCACTGTCTGCATCTGGAGGAATAATTGCTTTCTGGTATTCCACCTTTTCACACATATACCACCCCTATTAACATCACAGAGCTTACATCGCTCCTTCTTGCTTTTTTTGAGTTTCACTCAAGAAATGGCCTATTCATTTAGGATTTGGTCGATTATTTTGCACACTCACTATCCACGCCCTTTTATCAGGGCGTTTTTTTAATAGAGGGGACTGGCCGATTGGTAAAGAGCGATAATCAGAAGTCTACTCTTCTAAATTCCACAGAAATAGTCCGAACCCTTCTCTATCATTTTCATACACTATTACTAGAAACGGAGGTGATTACATGGCAAGAAACCGAAGGCATCAAAGAGGGGAAGGTCCTCCTGCTTCTTCGGATCATGATGATACGTGCATGGTTCACAAGAAGTGTATGGACAGGGCGTTCCGCCTTCCTGTTTTCTTAAGTACTACCAACACCCTCAATCCCCGTCAGCAGCGATTCCTTAATCGGCTGATCGCCGAGATGGAAGAAGCCCTTCTTTTTCCTCGTACTGGCCCTATTACCGAAAACTATCCGGAAACCATTTTAACCAACGTTCGAAGACTGGTATCATCAAGCTACGGCATGCTGGCTATGAACTTCCGCCGCTTTCTTGTAGAAGTGGTGGATACCAATGTAGGAGGTACACCTTCTCCTGAACCGTTTTGGCAGGGCTCTAGCTTTGCTCAGATCGAGCCCGCGATGGCCTTCCAGCGAGGCATCCCGATCCTTCTGGTCAGGGAGAAAGGAACAGATTTGACGAACGGTCTATGGCTAGGAGGCATCCCACCGCTCAACACGTTGATCGAATGGGATTCAGAAAACCAATCCGTAGATGAATTTTTTGAGAGCGTATCTTGGAGAGAGGCATTTGCTTTCTGGACGGCGGAGGTCAGGACCACGTATTACAATCTGACTGAACCGGATGTCCAGTACAGGTGCTGATACCCGTTCCATAATAAAGCCCGTCCCGGTGTTTCATCACACATCGGGACGGGCTTGTTTGTACTCTTACGTTTCATCGACGGCACGCTGAATGGCATTGAAGGGATTCTTGTCGTCTGAATCAATGGTATAGACTACTTTCCCATCCTGCCACATCACTTCCGTACCGGGATGCTCCTTGAATCCGTTGATGGTGATGACTCCCCTGTCGCGCGGGGCAGGAAGAGCGTGGTCTTCAAGGTAGGCCACGACCTCTTTGGCCATATCAAGGCCCCCATCATAGCCGTCAATGGCATATTGCCCGTCAGTGGGGAAATCGACCCTGATCAGCCAGTTTCCTTCGTTCCATGAAACATATTCATGTCCTGCCGCTCCTTCTTGAAGCGCTTTAAGTCCATATCCCAATTCGGTATTGGTTTGTTCCACTGTCGAATAGTCTTTGATGGACCCTGCTGCTTTTTCAGCTGTTTCATACTTTTCCTCTTCAACATTCAGTTGATTTTCACCTTCCTGCCCCGCTGCCGCCTGCTCTTCTTTGTCTTCACTACTATCATTCATTTCTTCTTTATCGGATACTGAAGTCCCTTGAGTCTCTTCCATTTCATCGGCCTGGTCAGTTTGTTCCTGGGAGGCAACCCTTTGATCCCCGTCATCTGTAGCACTACTGTCCTGGCTGCACGCCGACAAAGTGAGGAATCCTGCCAACAAAAACGCCGGTCCGAGATAATATCCTTTCATACAGTTGCACCACCTTTTGTTGAATATATAGATTATTTTCCCTTCTCTCCCTCCCTAAAACATGGATACAAAAAGAGCCACCCGAAACGGTCCGCATTCTGCGCCCCGTTTGGGAATGGCTCTTATGAATCATCCTTACCTTTCGTTTGCTCGCGGTGGATCCTGTTCCACTCCTTGATCTGCTCCACCATCTCTTTCATATCCGCTTTCCCTTCCGGATAAAGGGAGTTCCAATGCTTGACGAGGGCGGGCATATTCTTCGCAATGAAGGAATACAGCGCATAGCGTGTGACCATTTCTTTCTTTTCAGATGTGCTCTCACCAAGGAGCAGCTCCGTGTATTTTTCAATCAAGGCATCAAACTGATCGTCGAATTCACTCATGGTTCAACTCTCCTTTCTGGTTCTGTCATGAAGGGGACAGGTTATACATTTACCGGTGGCTCCGTCGAGACGATATGAAAAACAGCAGGTTTTTCTGACTCTGATCATTTCTCCGTCAACCGGGGATTTCTCTTTGAAAAAGCGGTTAAGGGGATTTTTCCTGCAGGTGCCGAACCAGTGGACGTTTTCTTCAGACAGGATCATACGGAAATCTTCTTCCCTGTCAGATTCATTCCCTTCCCCGATGAAAAAATCGTCCGTTTCATAAACCCAGTAGATATAGACGGCAACATTTTCCCAAAGAATCATCTCTGGCACGTTGAATGTGGAGCTCACAGCTTGGATGATCGGAACGATGGTTTTATGGAAGAGGTTTTGGATATATGCCCTTTTCTCTTCCTTAGAATGGAAAGCTTCCATCCCCGCGTTTTTCACATGAACATGGGGAAGCCATAGTCCACTCTTCATATGATCGACAAGGATCATATTCTCTGGGTTCACGTCCATCTTACGATTCCAGCAGGTCATCGCCATGAGTGCCATGGCAGCGGTAAAGGCGTATCGTTTCATAAAAATCGATGCAGCTGCCATACGGTCTTCCGTTCCGATCATATGGAGCCTGCATGAGATGTACAGGTCCAATTCGGCTGGATCGAGTAAAGTTGCCATATCGGTACCGTCTTCACCATCGTGAACCATGAAACGATATTTCTCCAGGATGCGCCATTGGTCCCTGCTCAGACCGGCTACCGTCATCCCGTGACCCCGACAGGTTTGAGGATGCAGCGCCCTTTCCCGAACGGAATGCAGAGCGGAGTACCGAATAATGGATCACTTGAAACCTGACAGTCCATGCCGAATACATTCTTCACCAATTCACAGCTGATGACATCCTCCGGCTTACCTTGTGCATAGACTTCCCGGTCACGGATGGCCACGATATTGTGCGCATACCGGCATGCGAGATTGATGTCATGAAGGACCATGACGATCGTGCGGCCCTCCCTTTCATTCAACTCAAACAGGAGATCCAGGATTTCGATCTGATGGGTCATGTCGAGATAGGTTGTCGGCTCATCCAGGAGGATGATATCTGTATCCTGGGCGAGCGTCAGGGCAATCCATGCGCGCTGACGCTGACCGCCGGAGAGTTCATCCACTTTGCGATCTCGGAATTCTTCCATTCCCGTCGCACGAAGGGCATCTTCAACGATTTCTTCATCCTTTCGGGACCATTGCTTAAGCCATGACTGATGAGGATACCTTCCCTGCTTCACAAGCTGAAGGACCGTCAACCCTTCAGGTGATACCGGTGTCTGGGGGAGGATGGCCATTTTCCGAGCAACTTCCTTCGTCGACAAACGGGAAATGGATTCACCATCGAGGAGGACAGATCCCTCCTTTGGCTTCATCAAGCGGGCGATGGAGCGCAGGAGCGTCGATTTCCCGCATCCGTTCCCTCCGATGAACACCGTGATTTCACCCTTGGGGATGTCGAGGTCCATCTGATCGATGATCGTTCTTTCTCCATATGCCAATGTCAGATCCTTCGTTTGCAGACACTTGCTCATTCTGGCCAACTCCTTTAAGAATGTCTTGTTTTAAATAATAGGTAGATGAAGTAAGGGGCTCCGATTGCGGCGGTAAACACGCCCGCCGGTACTTCCAGTGGAAGGAAGAGTGTCCTTCCGATCAGGTCTGCGAGCATCACAAGCAGTCCGCCGATCAAAGCCGATACGGGTAGAAGTGCACCGAATGATGAACCTACAAGGCGGCGCGCCATATGAGGAGCCATCAATCCGACGAAACCGATTCCACCGGCGAAAGCGACCGCCCCCCCGACCAATGCCGTGGACATGAGAAGCAGGATGAATCTTTGCCGCTGGACGTTGGCACCGGCACTTGTTGCCACTTCCTCACCAAGTTCCTGAATGTTCAGCTGACGGGTGATCATGAAGCTCAGGAAGATGAAGATGATACTCCACGGAAGCAGGATCCATACGTCCTGCCAGTCTGAACCATTCACGGTACCGGTGATCCATATGTTTGCCTGACTTGCCCGGTAGATCGGCCCCATGACCATCAGGAGAGTCGTGCATGCCTGGGTAAGGGCAGAGATCCCGATTCCGATGAGGACGAGCCTTACGGGGGAAACACCCTTCTTCCACGCCAGGAAATAGACGAGGAATGCGATGACCGCAGCTCCGATGAAAGCTGCGACCGGGAGCCACTTGATGCTGACCATCAATGTATTATCCTTATTGCTGAAAATCGTCAGAAATGCGACGACGGCTGCCCCTGCACCACCTGTCACCCCGATGATATCAGGGGAGGCAAGGGGATTACGGATCATGCCCTGAAGGATCCCTCCTGCAACGGCAAGGGCCATCCCTGCCAAAAGCGCGATAAGGATCCTCGGGAGCCTGAAGGATGTGACCACCAGCTGATCGATGCTCGAACCGCCCCCGAAGAAGACGGATACCACCTTCCACGGCGCAATCTGCATATCACCGATGCCAGTGCTGATGATCACGGCAAGCGTTGTGAGTACCATCAGCAGAACGATTTTCTTTAAAGCCGACGTATCCATAAGAATGGATACCCGTTCTTTCAACCATCTTTTCCCTGTAAAACGACTCATTGCTCAGTACCCCCTCCTGGCCACATACACGAAGAATGGTGCTCCGATGACAGCCGTCATCACGCCGACAGGCACTTCCTGCGGCATGATGATATAGCGGGCCCCGATATCTGCCGCCAATAGAAGGATGGCACCAAGCAGTCCGGAATACGGAATGAGCCAGCGGTGATCCACACCGATGATTTTCCGGGCGATGTGGGGGATCACAATCCCGATGAAGCCGATCGGTCCTGCCACCGCGACGGATCCTCCGGCCAGAAGCACCACGGCCACGAGGGAAATCACCTTCAGGATATTCGTCTTCACGCCAAGTCCTTTGGCGACGTCTTCCCCCATGGCAAGTATATTCATCTTACCCGCTATCATGAGGGAAAGGATCCATCCTACAAGAATATAAGGAAACACCCCCGCAAGGATCTCGAGGCTCCTTCCCTGTACCGAACCTGCGAGCCAGAACAACACCTGTTCAAGTGCCGACTCGTTCAGAACAAGAAGTCCCTGGGTGAAGGATGAAAACATCGCGGTGATGGCCGCGCCCGCAAGCGTCAGCTTCATGGGAGTCAGTCCGTTGGAGCCGGATGCGCCGCCGATGATGAAGACCCCGGCAGCAGCGATGGCGGCACCCAGGAATGAAAGCCATGCAAAAGATTGAAGGCTTGTGACGCCAAACAGGGTCACGGCCATGACGACCATGAATCCTCCTCCCGCATTGATCCCGAAGATTCCGGGTGAAGCAAGGGGATTCTTCGTCAAGGTTTGCATAAGCACCCCTGAAATGGCCAGGGAAGCCCCGACTGCCGCAGCAATGAGCGCACGGGGAAGCCGGATATTTTGGATCACCAGGTGTTCAGTCGACCCATCTGGTTCCATAAATGTATCGAACGCTGCCTTCCAGGACGTATCCGTGTATCCATACACGATGCTCAATGCAATGAAAGCCACCAGCAAGACGACCGTCCCTATGAATACAAGCAGCTGATTCTTCGGTTTCATCATGTGTTTCCCTTTCCATTAACCAGGATCCGGACGCAGATCCGATACCGGTCTTCACGCCCGCCCGTTCTCTTTTTATCTCTATCTATTTTAAAGAAGTTTGAAGGTTGCGTCAATGACTTTGAAAATCATTATCAATTAAGGATTGACAATAAAACCCTTCTCAATTATTATAAAATTTGTAATTGATAACAATTATCATTCAGGAGGATACGTACATATGAAATGGAAAAGTTTACTGACGCTATTATTCATTTCTTCCATACTCTTGCTCGCTGCCTGCGGCAACAACGGAGAGAAGGAAGACTCTTCAGGCAGCAAGGAAGACAGCTATAAAGTCGAGCATGCCATGGGGACAGCAACCGTCAATGGAACACCGAAACGGGTCGTGATCTTGACGAATGAAGGAACGGAAGCCCTCCTCGCTCTTGGTGTGAAGCCGGTAGGAGCCGTTCAATCCTGGACCGGTGATCCTTGGTATGATCATATCGCCGATGATATGAAGGATGTTGAAGTCGTCGGGACTGAAAGCGAACTGAATCTCGAAGCCATCGTCAAACTAAAACCAGATCTCATCATCGGGAACAAGATGAGACAGGAAGAGCAATATAACCAATTGAAGGAGATTGCTCCGACCGTCATGGCCGAGACCCTTCGCGGCAACTGGAAAGAAAACTTCGAACTATACTCTAAAGCTGTGAACAAAGAAGACGAGGGCAAGAAGGTCATCGCCGACTATGACCAGCGTGTGGAAGACATGAAGGGAAAGCTTGGCGACCAGCTGAAGAAAGAAGTATCCATGGTGCGCTTCATCTCTGGGGATGTCCGCATCTATCATAAGGACTCCTTCTCAGGTGTGATCCTAGACCAGCTTGGGTTCGCACGTCCTGAATCACAGGAAGTCGATGACCTCGCCGAGCAAGGCGTGACGAAGGAACGGATCCCTGCCATGGATGGGGACGTCCTCTTCTACTTCACTTACGAAGCCGGAGACGGTGAAGCCAACAAACTGGCTGAAGATTGGCTGAACGATCCCCTCTTTAAAAACCTGAACGTCTCAAAAGAAGATCAGGTGTATGAAGTGAATGATGCCATCTGGAATACAGCAGGCGGTGTACTTGCAGCAAACAAGATGTTGGATGATATCGAAAAGATCTTCCTCGGTAAACAATAAACCGACTCGACCAAAAGGAAACCTCCTTTTGGTCGTTTTTTTGTTTCACGCTCGATTCCCCTTATTCATTCATAATTCTTCTATATTCGGAAACACTACTCCCTAGACAAACATCGATATGAGGGATCAGCATGTTTCCATTTTTCAAATCTAAAAAAAAGAAAAACACCAATAAAAATGAAAAGAAACAAAGCTTTGAAACAGTGGCCAAGACCGCCGGTAAATCCGCAGATTTCAAGGAAGCCCACTATAAGAACCCGTTCACAGGTTCGGAGTTCAGTCTTTTCTTCATCACCACCCTGATCGATCCGAAGATCCTTCAGGAGGATGTCCTGCCTTCACTATTATCAAAAGAATTCCACTCCATCGATGATCTGGTTACCCTTGTACCCATCCTCGACATCCAGATTTCAAAAAAGGAAGAAGACATCGAGCAGAAGCTGTTTAACGGGTATACGCTCCTGAAAATGAACAGCGGACAATCCTTCGCATTCATTGCCACGAAGAATGAGTTGGGACGTGAAGTGTCACAACCTGAAGTGGAATTCAGCGTCGTCGGCCCGAAGGAAGCATTCGTTGAGAACCTGAGCGATAACATCAATCTTGTCAGGAGGAAGCTTCCGATCAAGGAACTGGTAGTGGATGAAATGAACATTGGTTCCATGACCCATACCCGTGTGGCCCTGGTCTATCTGGACGGTCTTGCCGATAAAGCCAACGTCGAGATTGTAAAGAATCGTCTTCAGGCCATCGATTTCGATCAGATCATGGACAGCTCCTTTATCGAACAGATCATCGCTGACAATAATTACTCCCCCTTTCCCCAGCTGCTGGATTCGGAACGGCCCGACCGGGTGGCTTCGGTCCTTGCTGAAGGGAAGATCGGGATCATGGTCGACGGGTCTCCCCATGTGCTGATCGGACCGACCACCCTGGTGGAATTTTTCTCAGCATATGAGGACTACTTCCTCAATTTCTCCATTGCCTCATTCTTCAGGCTTGTACGTGTATTTGCCGTGGCGTTCTCAGTCTTGATCACCCCGGTTTACGTGGCTGCCCTGACCTATCATTATGAGCTGATCCCGAAGGACTTGACGGCAACCCTGGTCACATCGCGTCAGGAAGTACCGCTGCCTCCGATTCTGGAAGCACTGTTCCTTGAGTTGACGATCGAGCTGCTTCGAGAGGCAGGCGCCCGCCTTCCAACGAAGGTCGGTCAGACGATCGGTATCGTCGGCGGTATCGTCATCGGAACGGCGTCGGTGGAAGCGGGTATCACGAGTAACGTCCTCCTGATCCTCGTCGCCCTTGCTGCCCTGGCATCCTTCACGACGCCCGTTTACCGGATGAGCAACACGATCCGGATCCTGCGTTTCCCGTTTTTATTATTTGCACAGCTGTGGGGGCTCCTTGGCATCGTTTTTTGTTTCTGTCTCTTAATGGGCCACCTGCTTCAACTCACTTCCCTTGGACGTCCCATTCTTGCACCTATCTACCCACCAAGATTAAAGGATCTTAGGGATTCGCTTATTCGGTTACCTTTTAACTTACAAACGATGCGTCCCCAATTTCTCCGAACACAGAAACCTTTACGATTCCAAGAATCAGATAAAAAGAAGAAGAAAAAAGATATTGATGAGTGATACCCGGAGGTGAACATTAATGCAACCGATACCTGAAAACCGCAAAGTATCAACTGGCCTTGCCTTTTTCCTCGTACACTCTACCCAGGTAGGGACAGGAGTGCTAGGATTTCAACGGATCATATCGCAACATGCTGGTTACGACGGGTGGATGTCGGTTATCCTTGCAGGTGCATTCACTCAGATTCTCATGTATATGATGTACAAAATGTTGGGAACCGTGGATGGTGATCTTGTATCAATCAACTCTTTTGTTTTTGGTAAATGGATCGGTCACTTCTTCTCTTTTTTATATTCCTTATACTTCAGTATGCTTGTTATAACCATCATCCGTTCCTACATTGAAGTAGTACAGGTTTGGATGTACCCCCGCTTAAGTACATTCATCTTTTCTTTATTTTTTTTACTGCTTACCTACTATATCGTAAATGGTGGGGTAAGAACGATAACCGGCACAGCCTATCTGGGTACGATTCTTCCTAGTTATCTCGTCCTGACATTTGTATTTACGTTTAAGTACGCTGACTTCAGGAATATTCTTCCTGTTTTTGATCACAGTGTGAAGGATATTCTATTGTCAACGAGAGATATGTCCCTTACTTACTTGGGATATGAAGCTATACTCATGCTTTACCCTTTTATTAAGAACCCTGAAAAGTCCTTGAAATTTTCACAGTGGGGATTATTTTTCACTACGACGATATACACGGTAATAGCGATTATATCGTTTGGATTTTTTGCACCCGCTCAACTTGATAAAACCATTTGGGCTACACTATCAATGTGGAAAATAGTGGAAATGCCATTCGTTGAACGATTTGAGTATATAGGAATCGCCAACTGGTGCTTAATAATCCTACCCAATGTTTGCATCACGCTTTGGTGCTCCAGTAGGGTAATCAAACGGATAACCCCTATTAAACATCGAAACACACTCATCATCATTAGCATTTTATGTTTAGGTGTGTTGACCTTCGTTGATAAAAGAGATCAAATCAATCTGTTGAATACAATTTCTGGTCAGACTGGATTTTATTTTAATTTCCTGTACATTCCACTACTCTTTGTTCTGGTAATGGTTGTGAAGAAGGTGAAGAAAAGATGAAATACGCAATTCCATTGGTCTTATGTACAATCTGCCTAGTATTGTCGGGCTGTGTAGAGAAAGAGATCTTGGACGATCTGTACTTAGAAACCGGCAAAGCATATGATTACGTCTCTGAAAACAAAATCAGGGGTACGGCTGTTTTCCCCATTTATATGCCAGACAAAACGATAGAGAACGGTTTCCTCTCTGAAGAAGCCTCGTCTACTCAGGAAGTAATAGAAAAAATTGAAAGAAGAGCTCAACAACCATTGGTCCGGGGAGCGCTTGATGTGGTTTTAATAGGGGAGAAACTAAGTGAAAAAGGGATTATTGATATCGCAGATTCACTCCAACGTGATGCCAGTGTCGGGGCCAGGGTATTCCTCATTATTACAGAAGGTGAGGCTGGTGAAGTAATTCAAGGGAATTATGGAAATCGAGGAAACGGGATTTATCTTTCCAACCTCATTCAGCATAATATCAATAAACGAGAGCTGCCCGAGACCAATCTTCATATGTTCCTTTATGACTATTATCAGAAAGGGCAATCATCTTATCTCCCAATCGTCAAAAAAACAGACGATGGAAATGTGAAGATCACAGGAATTGCTTTATTAAGCTACGACCAGGTAGTAGGAAAAATCCCTGATGAAGAAATGTTTTTCTTTAAAATCATGGTAGACCGGATGGCAGAGGGCAGTCATGTCGTAAAAATGGGGAAAAATCCGAAGAAACCTCAAAAAAATGTGGAGGCTTCTGTAACCAGCTTATACTCTAAACATAAAATCACGATTGATAGACAGTCCTCCCCAGTCAATGTGGGAATAGAAGTTACCATTGATGGAATTATTAAAGAATATACTGGAGAGCTCCTCGGTTCAAAACAAATGGCTGCGGTAGAAGCACAAATGAAAAAGGATATAGAAGAGAAATGCCTTGCTTTGGTAAAATCCTTCCAAGAAAAAGGAATCGACCCATTAGGAATCGGGCAATACCAAAAGCATGGAGTCCGCGGGTTCGATATCAAAGAATGGAAAAAAGATATCTATCCCAAAGCCGACATCAAGGTGAAAGCCAAGGTCAAAATTCTTGAAGCCGGTACCGTCGAGTAGAAGCGATTTACAATCTCTCATTATCCGGTATAATAAATGGGCATAAGGGGGTAATACATCATGCAATCCATTAAAAACGAAGAAACCTTTTATGAATTCATCAACTCTGGTGACCCAGTCATCGTGAAATTCCATGCAGACTGGTGCCCTGACTGCCGCCGGATGGATATGTTCATTGACGACATCATGGCTGAATACAATCAGTTCAAATGGTACGATGTGAATAAAGACGAGCTTCCGGCTCTTGCCGAAAAATACGACGTCATGGGCATTCCAAGCCTGCTGGTATACAAGGATGGCGAAAAGATTGCCCATCTTCACAGTGCGAATGCCAAATCACCAGAGCAGGTAACCGAATTCCTCAGCAGCTTATAAAAGCTCAACAGCCGACCAGACCCATGCGGATCTGGTCGGTTTTTTTGTCCTCAGGACCTGAATAGGTTTTCTTTGTGGGGAAATCCTACTTAAGAATCTGAATAGATAAAGGAGGGTTTGATATGACCAGATCACCGAATAATGGGAGCCAGAATCAGAATTCACCGAAGCGTGGAACAACTGAATTCGCCAAAGAAATCACAAGTGGCGATAACAGCAAGGGAAATAAACATAATAAAGATCAGCAGAACAAAACAAATAAAGACCAATAATCTAACGGAAAAGACCGCACCCACTACCTCGGATGCGGTCTTTCAATGGATATCAACCATCATTGTCTGATTAGGGGAAGGGTACAGCATCTGAAAGATCCACCAGACTTGATGATCTCAGACAGGTCCACTTCCTGTACGGTAAACCCTTCCGCAGCAATGCGGCGGTTCAGCTCTTTATTCTGGGTCAGGCTGATGATCTTGCCGTCCCCGATGGAAAGGACGTTGGGTCCCATCCTGAATTGCTCCTCTTCAGAAACCGTGATGACGTTATAATGCTTCTTGATTTCTTCATAATCGGACTCAGCGAAGGCAGGCGGATAAACAAGGGCCCACTCACTTGAAATGATCGTGAACACGCAGTCAAGATGAAGGATCCCTTCTTTCAAGGGCAGCGTATGCACCTTGAGGTCCGGCAGCTGATTCCTCAAATGTTGAGCCGCAAGATCATTGGTCCGTCCGCTGATTCCCACCCAGACGTGATCACCGTCTACAAGAACGTCCCCTCCCTCAATGGAGTGACGCAGCTCATGATACGGGATATCCTCCTCGTCGAGCCATTTTTTCAGAGTGATCACTTCATTCTGGCGAATCTCCGTGTTCATGGCAGAAACGAAGAATTGGTTATGGATCGAGATCCCGATATCCCTTGTGAACACCTGCTCGTTCAGGTCCTTTGAAGGATCTAGATGGATGACCTCGGAACCGTGGCTTTCGAGGACCCTGACGAACTCCCTGTGCTGGCTTACAGCTTTATCCGTATCGATATTTTCTTTCAGGAAATGCTTCTGGGTTTCATTGATGATTTCTTCTATGTGCATGTACTCTGGTGAAACGACCACCACTTTTTTTAATGGATCATATTCATTCGGGCAATGGATGGAATCCCCCATCACCGGGAAATGTAAACTCATAGTGACACCCCTTCAGTAAAGATTCTCTCTGCCTGAACCTTTTCCCTTTTAGTATGAATCCAAAACGTCGAATTAAACCATTGATCCTTTCACACAGCATACCTCAATGGACTTTCCACATAAAGGAGTTCAGCAGGGTGTCTGACAAAGTATCCCTTACTGCACCAACCGATCACGATCTTTCCAAAATGCATTCCGGATCACGACCTTCTGGATCTTACCCGATGCGGTCTTTGGCAGCTCATCCGTGAAGGTGATCCCCTTTGGCACCTTGAAGTGAGCTATCCTGTCCCGGCAAAAGGCAATCAGTTCTTCTTCCGTGACCTCCGTCCCTTCCCTCACCACGACCACTGCATGAGGCACTTCTCCCCATCGTTCATGGGGGACGGCGACGACCGCTGCCTCCACGATAGCGGGATGTTCATAAAGCATCCCCTCCACTTCAATGGAAGAGATGTTTTCCCCGCCACTGATGATGACGTCCTTCTTCCGGTCCACAATATCAATGTAGCCGTCAGCATCCACCGTCGCCATATCTCCCGTGTGGAGCCACCCATCCCGGATTGCTGCAGAGGTGGCATCCGGATTCTTGAAGTACCCTTCCATCACCGTGTTGGTCCGGGTGACAATCTCTCCTGTCGTCAACCCGTCACGCGGAACCTCCCTTCCCCGTTCATCCACGACCTTCACGCGGGAGCCGATCATGGCATAACCGGCTTTCGCCTTCAACCGGTATTGGTCCTCCCGTTCAATTTCCTTTCCGGCTGATCGGATCACCGATGTGGTGATAAGGGGAGCGATTTCGGTCATTCCGTATACTTGGACGAACTCCCACCCAAGGTCCTCTTCCACTCTCCTGACAAAGGCAGGCGGAGGGGCAGAACCGGCAATGATAACCCTTACATTTTGTGAATGCACAGTTGCTTGGTTTGCTTCAAACTGATCAAATACCATATTGAGTACAGTCGGTGCCATATGCATGACTGTTACGTTGTGTTCATGAAGGAGCTGTAAGATCTTCTTAGGATCAACCTTCCTCAACATCACCTGTGTGGCACCGTTTGCCGTATAGTAAAAAGGTGAGCCCCACCCGTTCACATGGAACATGGGGAGGACATGCAGAAGCGTATCCCTGTCGGATACACGTAAATGGTGCATAGCAGACATGGCGTGCAGGTAGTTGGTACGATGCGTCAACAGGACGCCCTTCGGATCGCCCGTGGTACCGCTCGTGTACAGAAGGGAGGCAATATCCGTCTCCTCAAGCGGCTCCCGTTTGAAAGTGTCCCCTCCGAAAGAAGCAATCCATTCTTCATAATTGGCATGCTTCCCGCTATAGTCTCCATGGACCACTACCTTCTCCAGTGCGGGCACCCGATCAAGGATCGGCTCGACGAGATGAAGGAGCTCGTGATCAACAAGAAGTACCTTGCTTTCACTGTGAGTGAGGATGAACCGGTATTCTTCCGGTTTCAGACGGGTATTGAGCGGGGTCATGATGCCACCGACACTGAATATGCCGTAAAATCCTTCAAGCATCTCCACCGAGTTCGGAGCAAGGTAAGCAACCTTATCCCCCTTCTCCACACCAGCGTTCTTCAATCCCCGGGCCAGACGGTTGACCCGACGGTTCATATCACTGTAAGTAAACTTCCTCTCCCCGTCAATGACCGCGACCTTATCACCGTACAATTCAACGGCCCTGTCCAAAAAATCCGTTAAAACCAATGGTACATGCATGAACTCAACCCCTTATTTTGTCCTTGATTCAGTTATAAGGTAATTTATGTGAATGTTCAATCATTTCGTTTTATAAAAGGGAATCCTGTGACCCCCCTTTTTTTATGCCGGTCGGTTACATCCGATTCTCCTTGCAAAAAAACGGAGGCATGATTGCCTCCGTTCACATTATCGACTTCTTCTTTGATCTGTGCTTCTCTTCCGCTCCCCACCGCGGCGTGAAGAACCAGAACCTTGGGATTTACCGGCTCTCGGTCTTTCCTTCGAGCGGTTCCCCCTATTGCGATCCCGGCTTTCGCGGATGTTCTTTTCCCTGCGATCTTTGGTGGACTCTCCGCCCGACACCTTAGGAGTCGGCTGGGATAACGCTACTTCCACGATCCTGCGCGGAAGATTCAATCCCAGTCCCTTTTCAATCGTCTGGAGATCCTGCTTGTCCTTAAGCGCCACGAATGTGATGGCAAGGCCGTCTTTCCCCGCCCTTCCCGTACGACCGATCCGGTGGATGTAGCTTTCCACATCCTGGGGAATATCGTAATTGAACACATGGGTGACGCCATCGATATCGAGACCGCGGGCGGCTACGTCGGTTGCGATCAGATACTGGAGTTTCACTTCCCTGAAGCGTTTCATTACGCCTTCGCGTTTTGCCTGGGAAAGGTCTCCGTGGAGCTCGTCCACGAGGAAGCCACGCGCTTTCAACTCTCCATAAAGCTTTGAAACCCTTCTTTTCGTCCTGCAGAAGATGATGCCAAGGAACGGCTGCTCTTCTTTGATCACCTTGGAGAGAGCATCGAGCTTTTTCCTGTCTGTTGTCTCAACGACTTCCTGACGGATCTCTTCGACAATCCGCTCCTTTGTCCTGATCTCCACATTGCTTGGAGACTTCATGTAGCGCTTCCCGATCTTGCGGATATCCTTGGACATGGTTGCTGAGAATAAAGCCGTCTGTCTTGTGAATGGCGTCTCCCTGATGATGGATTCCACTTCATCAAAGAATCCGATATGAAGCATCTGATCTGCTTCATCGAGTACAAGGAACGAGACATCGATGAATTCGATCGTTCCCCTCCGAACGTGATCAAGAATCCGTCCCGGAGTCCCGATTACCACATGGATAGCTTTATTTTTCAGCCTGTGGATCTGCTTTTCAACATCCTGACCACCATATACGGCGAGGACATTGATGTCTTCCTCGGTTGCCGCAAGAAGCTGCTTCAACTCTGCTGTGACTTGGATCGCCAATTCGCGCGTCGGAGTCACGATCAGTGATTGGATCGTGTCCTTATTGCTATCTATGGAATGAAGCATCGGAAGCAGGAAGGCCAAGGTCTTCCCTGTCCCCGTCTGGGCTTGCCCGATGACGTCCTTTCCTGCCATAAGCAAGGGGATCGTCTCTTTCTGGATCGGGGTCGGCTCAGTGATGGACTGCCCTTCCAATGCCTGGATGTACTGTTGATCAATGCCTAACTCTTTAAACTCATTCATACTGTCACCTCTTGGTCCATTATACATGGAACGAACCAAGATACATAGGCTCTATGCTATAATGGGACAATCGAAAACAGAAATGAGGATGAAACATGCTGACGTTTGAACAAAAATGCACGATTATAGAAGGGTTCGAGGAACTGACCCGCAAGGACGTATCCCTCGGCAGGGTAAACTATCACTTCGAAGACAGCTTGTACGAAAAAACGACCGTCGTTTACCACCTTCACCCGAATGGGAACGGCTTCGTCTATACAGGCAATCTTCCAGGTTATTCGCCAAATGCCAAAGGACTCGTGAATGTAAGGGACTTTGATGAAGAGCAATTAGCTTCAATCATCGCTGACTCGATCCGCTTCCTGAGCACGGAAGAAGAAGTCCTGCCTCCTGAAGAGCAAACTTGGATGGACGCAGAGGGACATACCCTTTTGCTCACGGAAGAAGATGACCGCTGGACTATTTATTCAGGGGAAAATCTTGAAGACAGTTTCGGTGGCTATGAAGATGCTGCCCATTATCTTCGGGAAGAAGGCTTCAAGCGTCGTCACTGAGAAAAGAAAATGACACCTCCCAAAGTGTGTTGACATACTAAATATACTATCGCCTATTTCACAAAAGGAGTGACTTCGATTGAAGATTTTGACGTTGCTGGGTAGTACGAGGAAAAATGGGAATTCAGAAACCCTTGCCCGAAAAGCGGTGGAAGGGACAGATCACACCCTCGTCACCCTGGCGGACCTTACCATTGAAGCCATCACCGACCTCAGGCACACGCCTGAAGGGTTCTCACCGGTGGATGATGATTACGAAAAGCTCGTCACCCTCATGGAAGAACACGATGTCCTTTTATTCGCCACCCCACTGTATTGGTACGGGATGAGCGGACCGATGAAGGACTTCTTCGATCGCTGGAGCCAGTATCTTCGCGATGACCGTTTCAACCTGAAGGAAGAACTGAAGAAAAAGAAAGCCTACGTCATCATTACAGGCGGTACCAGCGCCAAAGTGAAGGGGCTCCCCCTTGTACAGCAGTTCAATTACATTTGCGAATTCGTAAACATGGAATTTGTCGACTATATCATAGGTGCCGGTGTCAAACCGGGCGAAATCCTGAATGACGAAGCATCCCTTCTTAAAGCAGCTCGCTGGAATAAAGCATTCAAGGAATCTCTATAAACACCATTTCAAAAAGCCAGGCATGGTCAATGCCTGGCTTTTTACGTTGTGCTCCACGTTTACAAAAGAATAAGCCATGGGAACCCGGTTATACTACTACTAATTCTGTTGAAGAGGTGGAGAATGCATGGACTTTCCGACGATCCATACGAATTTCTGGGATGCTGTCACGGCCATTCCCATCATCATCGTCCTGACCCAGTTGATCAAGATCACCATTAAACCGCGCCCATTCTGGGTTCCGACGATTGCCATCATCTTCGGACTTCTCCTATCGGTATTCGTCAGCCACAAAGGTCATCTTGCCACCGGGATTTTCATGGGCTTCTTTTATGGCTATGCAGCAATCGGCAGCTTCGCATCCATGAAAACGTCTTTCCTGACCTACAGGGGAATGAAGGAAACAGCCGAATAATCTTATCCCTGATGCCGCAGCTTTTTCAGGATCGTTGATAGTGTGCCATCAAGCTGCACCAATTCCTCAGGGTTCATATCCAGGTTCTCAAGGAGGCGGGTCGGCACACATTCAGCTTTTTCCCTCATGTTTTCTCCATCCTGTGTGAGGGTAATACATACACTACGTTCATCTTCAACAGAACGCCGGCGTTCCACAAGCCCGTTTGCCTCCATCCTTTTCAGCATCGGAGTCAGCGTACCGGAATCAAGGAAAAGATGTGTTCCAAGCTCCTTGACAGTCACCGTACCCTTCTCCCAAAGGACCAGCATGGCCAGATACTGTGGATATGTGAGGCCGATCTCATCCAGAAGTTCTCTATATAATTTCGTAATCTCCCGCTCGGCAGAGTAAATCTTAAAACAAATCTGATTCTCAAGAAGCAATAATTCCTTCATGGATTTCATGTCCTTTCTTATTTTAAACTCATTATCGATATCATACAGAATAAAAACAAAATCATCAAATTTAATTGTACACAATTAAATTGTTGACAACTAAAACAAACAGATGTAATATAGGTTTTGTAGTTATCAATTGCACACAACCTAATTAAATAAAAAAATTCAAGGAGTGAATGAACATGGAAGCATTATACACAGCAAAATCAACAGCAGACGGCGGACGTACAGGTAAAGTGGTAAGCAGCGACGGATTGATCGATTTTGATTTGGCCATGCCTAAATCCCTCGGCGGATCTGGAGACATGGATTCCACCAACCCTGAACAACTATTCTCAGCAGGCTACGCAGCATGCTTCGACAGCGCCCTTAACATGGTTGCACGTCAAGAACGCAAGAAAATCGACTCACGCGTAACAGCTGAAGTATCCATCGGCAAAGACACCGACGGCGGCTTCAAACTTGCAGTAGTCCTCACAGCTGCCATCAACGGCGTAGACGAAAGCGAAGCAAAAGACCTGATCGAAAAAGCCCACCAAGCTTGCCCTTACTCCAAAGCAACACGCGGCAACATCGACGTGGAATTGAAAACAGAAAGCTTCTGATTCATATCAAGCACAAAAAGAACCCGAGCCGATTCTCGTTATGAGATTCGGCTCGGGTTTTCTTTTTATACAATTTGATTGACTCCAAGCAACGTAAGAAAGGGCTACCTCCCTTTCCTATTCCGTGTATAAAGGGGCGCGGCCGACTCCTGCGTGGATCAGAGACCCTGGAGGCGCCAGCCGAAGCGGCTCAGGCTACCTCCCCGCTGGAAAGCAGCCGCCGCAGCGAAATGGAACGGTCTGCTAACTAAGAAATATGTGTCTCAGGGCAGTATAAATCAGGTAGATTTTAAGAGAATTTAGTATGGCTACCTGATCCAGCAATTAGATTCCCTTCAATCATCCAACAGTGCAATGAAGCGGAGGCGGCTGACTCCTGCGTGGATCAGAGGCAAGGTTGAGACCCTGGAGGCGCCAGCCGAAGCGGCTCAAATGCCTCCCCGCTGGAAAGCAGCCGCCGCAGCGAAATGGAACGGTCTTAGTATTACTACTCCCCACTTCAACAGTAAGAATTCGATACTGGGAATGAAGCAACAACTTCCCTTCAACCATCCAAGAGTGCAATGAAGCGGAGGCGGCCGACTCCTGCGTGGATCAGAGGCAAGGTTGAGACCCTGGAGGCGCTAGCCGAAGCGGCTCAAATGCCTTCCCGCCGGAAAGCGGCCGCCGCAGCGAAATGGAACAGTCTACTCACTATTCTTAGTACAAAATAACCATCAACACTTCTGACTATCGCCCATCTTGGACAGAATAACACCTATCAAGCTATACTTTTCCTATCTAGATCACTCTCGAAAGGAACGACGCCATGACTGCCATCATCACCATCGTCCTCATCCTGCTCATCTCCACCATCGCCATCCTGCGCTTCTACCCACCACTAGGGAGAAAGCCTTCCAGGACACACGTGGAATCTTCCGCAGCATTCAAGGATGGATCATTTTATAATAAAGAAGAAATCAATATGAGCACCGGCTTTTCCTCCAGCATCGGAATGCTCAAAGACTTCATAAAAAAAGACACGGAACGGAAGCCTGCAGAGGCCATTCCCATGGTCCAAATCAAGCCGGGAACCCATATACACGAGACAGCCATCACGTGGTTCGGTCATTCAGCCACTCTCCTGGAACTGGAGGGAAAACGGCTTCTCCTGGACCCCATGTTCGGAAAAGCTCCCACTCCATTTCCATGGCTTGCAGGAAACCGGTTCAGCAAAGACCTTCCATTCTCCACCGAAGATCTTCTGCCCATCGATGCCATCCTTTTTACACACGATCATTACGATCATCTGGATTATGGCACCATCAAACGATTGAAAGACCACATCCCTCAATTCTTTGTTCCGATCGGGGTCGGAAGTCATTTGGAACGTTGGGGAGTCGAGGCCGCGCGAATTACAGAAGTAGATTGGTGGGAGGAACTGGATTGGAAGGGGCTGAAGCTTGCCTTTACACCGTCGAGGCATTTTTCAGGACGGAGCCTGAATGATCGCAACGCTACGCTTTGGGGTTCCTGGTGCATTATGGGGAAATCAAAGAAAGTGTTTTATTCAGGGGATGGCGGTTATGGGTCTCATTTCAAGAAAATCGGAGAGCAATACGGACCGTTCGATTTGACCATCATGGAGTGCGGCCAATATGATCCCCGCTGGAAGGACGTCCACATGATGCCGGAAGAAACGGCCCAGGCCCACCTTGATGTGGGTGGAAATCTCATGCTTCCGGTCCACTGGGGTGCATTCGTCCTGTCATTCCATTCCTGGACTGATCCAATCGAACGTGTATCCGCCTCTGCCCAGCAATTGAATATCCCTATCCTTACCCCCAAGATCGGGGAGCGACTGGTAGTCGAAAAAGGAGAGAGGGGCACACCCCACTGGTGGAAAGCATAAGGACCTGATCCTTATGCTTTTATTTATAAAATGGCATCGGCCAACAGTTCATACGACCTTTTCTTCGCCTCAAAGTCGGCTATGTTCGTGATGATCATGAACTCGTCCGTCCTGTATACTTCACTGAGCATATCCAGCTCTTCTTTCACCTTCTGGGGAGTTCCGATGAGCATCCGCTTTCGGTTTTCTTTGACCTTCTCGATTTCCGAAGGTCGCAGAATCCTGCTTTCCGCAGATGCATGCGTAGGAATGCGGGTGTCGATGCCCCTTTCAACTTCAAGCAGCCAATGATCCTGTGTCATGGCAAGGCGCTCGGCTTCTTCCTGTGTCGGGGCACAGACGACGAAAATGCACACGTTGCTCTTTGGATCCTGAAGTCCTGCTGATGGCCGGAACTGTTCATGATAAAGATCCATCGCCCTCTTCCCGTTGGCCGGTGAGATGAAATGACCGAAGGTGAACGCTGTCCCGAGCTCTGCCGCAAGCCTTGCTCCCCTGTGGGTGATGCCGAGGATCCACGGAAGCACACGTCCTTCTGTCATGGGGTATGCTCGGACCTTGGATTCTTCCAGGTTCCACAAGTAGGACTGAAGGGCCTCTACTTGATGAGGGAATTCGTTCATGCTCTTTTTCACTCCATCCGTAAGGGCGATCCTGGTCTCATACGACCCACCCGGTGATCGACCGATTCCAAGGTCGATCCTGCCGGGAAAAAGCGTCTCGAGGACCTTGAAATCTTCCGCAATCTTCAACGGACTGTATTGAGGCAGGAGGACGCCTCCAGAACCGATCCGGATCCTCTCTGTAATGGACGCAAGATGTGAGATAAGCACCTGTGGAGAAGTCCCCGCCATGCCGTTTGTATTATGATGCTCTGCGACCCAGAACCTTGTATAGCCCCACTCTTCTGCCAGCCGCGCAAGCTCCCCTGTCTGTTTGAACGCCTCCCCCGCCTCTTCTCCTACGGTACGGACCGTTTGATCCAATACGCTTAATTTCATGAGTCACGCCCCTTTCTTGTTGTATCATTATCCCACGTTCATGAGTGGTTTAACACGGAACTGCTCATATCCGTTCAACCAAAAAAAGGCTCCCGTACAAAACGGGAAGCCCTTCTTCTTAGATCGTGATCAACTTGATTTTATTTCCTGACGGATCCTCGGTGTGGAACCCGTTTTCGGACTGGTCAGCATTCGCTCCGATCGCTCGAAGTTTCACTGCAGCTTCATCGAGAGCTGACTGAGATGGATATACGAGCGTATAGGCATCCAGACCAACCTGGTTCTCCGCCGGACGCGGCGCCCCTGTCCCATTCCATGTGTTCAGCCCGATATGATGGTGATAGCGCCCAGTCGACATGAAGATCGCCTGCCCCCCGTAGCGGGTGACGACATCGAATCCGAGTCCGTCATGGTAGAACGCTTCGGCTGCCTTCAGATCATTCACATGAAGATGGATATGTCCCATGACCGTATCGGCAGGAAGGCCCGTCCACGGCTCTTCATCTGATTCAGCAAGGACGGCTCGCGCATCCACATGCTCGGTACCCATCCTGACCTGATCGCCGTTCCATACCCAATCGGATGATGGGCGGTCGCGATAGATTTCGATTCCGTTGCCGTCCGGGTCAGACAAATATAGGGCTTCGCTGACTTCATGATCTCCAGATCCGAGTTGGATATTGGACGATAGAAGATGATGGAGACTTTTGCCCAGTTCCTTCCTTGAAGGCAGCAGGATGGCAAAATGATACAGCCCTGTCGTTCTCCCCTGCTTTGCCTGCACTCCTTCCGGCTGGATGATCGTAAGAAGGGGCACCTTCCCATCAGCGGTCAGGACAGCCCTATGTCTGCTTTGTTCCAACACATCAAAACCGATGACTTCTTTGTAAAACGAGAGCGATCGCGCTAGATCCGTCACCTTGATTGTCACATTTCCAACATACGTATTCGGAGATTCATGAAATCCCATTGCGCTCTTCCTCCTCTATGCTTTCTTCCAGCGATTATCTAATGCAAATGCAGATTGACTTGATAAAATGAAGTAAACCGACATGGCCAGCAGGGCCACATCCAACTCATAGCCTCCCACAAAACCGGCAGAAAATTTAACCGTCACAATGGCGCCGAGCATCACCAAGGTAAATAGGGCTCCGATGATTCTTGTTCCAAGCCCGAGGATCATGGCCACGCCGCCGACAAGCTCGATAACGGCTACGATATAGGCCATGAATCCAGGTATCCCCATACTGGAGAAGAAGTCCGCCGTATTGGAGAGCCCTCCCTGAAACTTATCCAGCCCGTGGACAAAAAATGTAAATCCGAGAACGATACGTAAAATAAATGATGCGATAGATTGCATAAAGATTTGTACCTCCTTGTTGTAATTGCGAATTAGGTTACTTTATGTAACCAACTTTACTTAAATAACTAGGTTGTGTCAAGTAAACAAATAACTAAAAAACTTAAAATGTGATATACTAGGCACATAGAAGGAGGCGCAAGGCTGTGAAACAATCAGAAATTTGTCCTCGATTCGAGAAAGCGATCGGTATCCTCAGTCAAAGATGGACGACCTTGATCATCTACCAGCTATTGAACGGTCCTCAGCGGAACAGTGCCATCAAAGATGCTATCGGGATCAGCGGACGGCTGCTCTCAGAAAGATTGAAGGACCTTGAGGAAGAAGGAATCATCAAACGCACCGTTTACCCCGAGACACCCGTAAGGATCGAATACTCCCTCACGGATAAGGGGTATTCCCTTGAACCTTTGATAAAGGGGATCGAGGAATGGTCCCAGGATTGGATCCACCTATAAAAAGAGGCTGAGACAAATATGTTTTAGTCATAGTAAAACCCGAATCATTTGCCTACGATAAAGCAAATGATTCGGGTTTTAAATTCGTTTAATGAAAATTAAAATTTCATTGTTCCCAGCGGTTGATCGGAGTGCAAGACGAAGACTCCAGCGGGAAGAGTAGCTGATGTGAGACCCCGCAGGCGTGCCGAGGAGGCTCACGGGCTACCCGCGGAAAGCGAAGTCTTGCACGGAGATCATGAGCGGTAGTAAGATCCTATACTGATCGTGTTCGGCATTAAAGGGGCCTTTTTTAGTTTTGTCCCATCTTCATTGTTTGTCATACGGTTACATAAATTGAAAAGACTTGTTCCAAACATAGCCCTTCCAGTGTATATTTAGAGGAGCGAAATAACGGAAGAAGGTTGCGTATGTGGAAAAATAAAAACGTATGGATCCTGCTGAGCGGTGAGTTCATCGCCGGACTCGGACTGTGGCTCGGGATCATCGGAAACCTCGAGTTCATGCAGGAAAAAGTACCGTCTGATTTTATGAAGTCCCTGATCCTTGCTTCAGGATTGCTTGCCGGTCTAGCGGTCGGACCCTATGCTGGAAAGCTGATTGACAGGATGAAGAAAAAAACGGTCATGCTGGCTGCGGGCTTCATCCGGGTGGTGAGCGTGGTGTTCATGCTGATCGCCATTCACACCGGGTCCGTCCTATGGATGGTCGTTTTCCTCATGGTGATCCAGCTCTCTGCTGCATTCTATTTTCCTGCGCTTCAGGCAGCGATCCCCATGGTCGTAAAGGGAAAAGAGCTCCTGCAGATGAACGGGGTCCACATGAATGTGTCCACCCTATCAAGGATTCTCGGGACGGCACTTGGAGGCGTGCTCCTGGTCATCATGCCACTCTACATGCTTTATATCCTTTCCCTTTTGGCGTATGCCATCCTATTCGGCCTCACCTGGTTCCTTTCATTCCAGGAAGAAGGGGCATCCACGGTGGCAAAAGGGAAATCAGGTGGATTCAAAGAAGTCTTCCCCGTGCTGAAGAATCTTCCCATCGTCTCCATGACGCTGGTCATGACCCTCATCCCCCTCCTGTTCATAGGGGGATTCAACCTGATGGTCATCAACATCAGTGAAATCCAGGACAGTACCGCCATCAAGGGATGGATCTATACGGCTGAGGGCCTCTCGTTCATGATCGGTGCCTTCGCCGTGAAGCGAATCGGAGAAAAGATTTCCCCTTACAGAATCCTGTTCACCTTCTCATTCATCATCGGGATTGCCCAACTGGTTCTGTACTTTGCCGGGAACCCGGTACTTTCGGTGCTGTCGTTCATCATCTTCGGTTTTGCCGTCGGCTGCTTCTTCCCGACTGCGGCCACCATCTTCCAGACGAGGATGCCGAAAGACTATCATGGGAGGTTCTTCTCGTTCCGGAACATGCTCGACCGGATGGCCTTCCAGGTTGTCCTTCTCATGACAGGACTGCTTCTCGATCTTGTCGGGTTGCCTGTCATGACCGTCCTGTTCGGCGGATTCTCACTGATCATGACCACGATCTTCTACGTGAGATTCAAGGCACTGCAAGAGGAGAAGACTCAAGAAATCAACGTATAAAAAAAGACTGGAGACTCCTCTGTGGGGCTCCAGTCTTTCTTGTTATTATGAAACTTCAGATGTTTCCAACTGACGGCCACGGCGTTTCTTCGAGACCCATGCGTAGGCAGCGATCGTGATGATGATGATGCTTCCGCAAACCACGTAAAGGGATGAGTATCCCAGATGGGATGAAACGATTCCGAGAGCAAATGAACCAATCGCAATTCCAAGGTCATACATGATAAAGAATGTAGACGTGGCATGCCCGGTACGTTCTTTCGGTGCTTTCTGGATGGCCATGGTCTGATAACTTGGGAGCAGTGCCCCATACCCAAGACCAATCAATCCTGCGGAAACCAACAGCAGTCCTGTTGTATGCGTCACGCTGAGCATGAACAACCCGATTGCAAAGATCACAAGGGACGGATAGATGACAGCACTTGGACCTGAGCGGTCGAATAGGCGGCCCGTGAACGGTCTTGATAGCAGCATGACCGCTGCAAATACAACAAAGAACAAGCTGACTGATTCGAACAAACCAAGGGCTTTCGCGTACACCGAGATGAACGACATGATCCCGGAGTATGCAAGGGACGTCAAGAATCCTACGAATGCAATCGGCAATGCCTTGAATTCAAAGATGTCTTCAAGTGTCATACGTCCTTTCGGCGACACCTTCGTTTTCTCCTCTTCTACCACTTCGATTCCGAACGAGCAGGCAAAGCCGATCAGCAATACGACAGCCAGACCAAGGAAAATCATTTTAAACGGAAGGATCTGAAGCAGAGCCAATGATAGGAATGGTCCTACAACGACAGCAAGGTTCATGGACATGGCGAAATAGCCAAGCCCTTCCCCTTTACGCTCTGCGGGTACCATATCTGCTGCAAGCGTCATGAGGACGGTGGAACACAGGGCGAAAAAGATCCCGTGTACAAAACGCAATACCATCAACAGGAAGAAGCTGTTGACGAACGGATAAACGAATGTAAAGATACAAAATAAAAAAATGCCGGCGAGAAGTACTTTTCTCTTACCGAACACCTCAAGGATCTTACCTGCAAATAAACGGACGATGATAGCTGCAATCAAGAAAATCGTTGTCACAAGTCCTGCCTGTCCTTCATTTCCTTGAAGATCATCCAGCACATATACCGGTAGTATGGTCAACAACGAGTAAAAGACAAGGAACATAAAGAAGTTATTAATGACGGTCATGATGAATGGCCGCGTCCAGATTGGCTTATTCATAACATTTCTCCTAACTGTTATTTAGTTTACTAACTTAATTAATGTCATGCTAATTATAACGCGGATTTGTGAATTTGTAAACATAGTTGCCATGACAACTACTTATGTCTATGATAAAATTACCCTTCCTCATCCACATTTACGTTATGATAGAGGCAAGAATCTACTTTTAGCAGGTGATGAAAAATGAACACGACTTTTGATGAATCCATCGGTTTGAATACGAGTCACACGATCCGGAACGTCATCCGGTATCTTACCGTCCATTTGAAGGAATTTGATCTTACGCCGGAACAGTGGACCGTACTGAAACGCCTGGCAGCCAACGATGGGATCAGCCAGAAAGCATTGGCTGAGCTTGCCGACAAGGACCAGCCTACCGTCACTAGAATCCTCGATATCCTTGAACGCAAAAATCTGATTACGAAGAAAAAGAATGTCGACGATCGCCGCTCCTTCTTGATCCACATCACGGATAAAGGGAAAAACGTGAAGCAGGAACTGACTCCTTTCATTGAGGATGTATTTGAAAATCAGATTTTAAAAGGGATTCCTGAAGAGAAGTTAGAAGTGTATAAAGAAGTCCTTCAACTCATCAATCAGAATATGAGGGACAGGACGGACTGAATGAGGAGGCGGAACCTTGAAGAAAATACCTGTTGCCCTGCAGCTGTTTACGCTGAGGGAGGAAGTGGACAAGGATTTCAAAGGTACATTGAGAAAAGTGGCTGAGATGGGGTTCGACGGAGTCGAGCTTGCAGGTCACGGTGGGCTGGATATCCTGGAGGTTAAGGAGGCACTTCAATCCTGTGGACTGCAGGCCATTTCCAGCCATGTGCCCCTCGCAGATCTGCGGAATGATCTGAAGAAGGTCTTGGAGGAGCAATTGGAGCTCGGTGTGAAATTCATTGTATGCCCATACCTGACTGAAGAAGAGCGTGACTATGCGCTTTTGATCTCAGACTTGAATGCCATTGGCAAACGCTGTCACGAAGCCGGCCTCACCCTTTGCTATCACCATCATGATTTCGAAGTGCTGACAGAATATAATGGACGCCCTGCCCTTTCTTCCATATTGGAAGAAACGAGCGTAAAGGCGGAGCTCGATGTATACTGGCTGACATATGCCGGGGAAAATCCGGCCAAGTGGATCGAACGCTACCATCCTCCCCTTGTTCACTTAAAGGATATGACCACTGATGGGGAACGCTTCTTCGCGGAACTGGGAACTGGTGGTGTTGACCTGGAGCCTGTCTTCGCCTTAGAGGAAAGCGCTAACATCCATTGGTGGATCGTTGAACAGGATGCCTCGAAGACGAGCCCCATCGAAAGCGTGAGGAAAAGCATGGATTATTTAAAACAGATTGGATTGGCCTAACGAAGAAAGAATTCTGCTTGCACTCCGGCAGGGTTCTTTCTTCGTTAGGCCAGATCTCCTCCAATTAAAAAAAGACCCGCACCTCGGGGGCAGGGTCAAACTTCCTGTCTGTATCTTACTTGATCAATGCCACGATTTTTCCTTTTACATGTCGTTCGGAAAGACGTTTGAGGGCGGCTGGTACTTCTTCCAAGCTCACCGTTTCTCCTAGCATGGGATCAATCTTACCGCTTGCCACAAGGTCAAGCAGGTCATCGCCGATGGTCGCGAAATCTTTTTCGGCGTGACGATCTCCCGCATGATGACCCGCCTGCAGGGCAATTTCATGGACAGACGGTACGATGGAGAATGGTGATACACCAGAAAGGTCAGGTGCCCCGGCGATGTAAGCGATATGCCCCATATAGGCAAGCATGTCCAAGGATTCAGTGGCACTTTGCCTGCTGACGGCATCCACTACGGCGTCTACTCCCCGTCCATCGGTCAGTTCCCGTACCTTCTCCACTACATTTTCCTTTTTGTAGTCGACGACGTAATCCGCTCCAAGGGATTTTACATATTCATGGTTGTGCTCAGACGCCGTGGAGATGACCGTCTTTCCTTGAAGCTTCGCAAGCTGGACGCCGAATCCACCGACGCCGCCTGCTCCTCCGTGGATCAGGATCGTCTGGATGTGATCCAGTGGCAATTTCCGGTGAATGGCCTGGTAAGCTGTGTATCCGGCAGTTGGCAATGCGGCTGCTTCTTCGAATGAAACCGAATCCGGAATGATGGATACCGAGTGAGCTTTTACCGTACTGAATTCAGCAAATGATCCTTTCTTGGTCCAATCTCCGTGATAAAGGACGCGGTCTCCTACTTTTGGATGGTCAACGCCTTCCCCAAGTTCAACCACAACCCCCGCACCGTCAAGACCGAGGATATGAGGATAGCTCCAAGCGGCATTTCCATTGGTACCTGTTTTATAATCAACCGGATTCAATCCTGCCGCATGAATCTCAACCAGGACTTCTCCTTTTCCGGGTGAAGGACGATCCACTTCCTCAACCTTCATCTCTTCCCATTGATTCTTCCCTTCCAACAGCAGTGCTTTCATCTATATTTCCTCCTTTATTTTCATACTATGAACTGATAACTTCTAGGTATATAATATATACTGTCTAACCATACCGCAAGTAGGCACTATTCTGTGCCCCAGTTACCGAATGGAAACCATACAGGGAGGAGAAACACCATGAAAGAACTTCAGCAAGACTACCACTGTGCCATCGATATGGTCATTGAGTTGATCGGAGGAAAGTGGAAAGTATTGATTTTATGGAATCTGAACGAAGGGGACAAACGCTTTAATGAGTTGAGGCGCTCCATCCCGGACATCACCCAGAAGATGCTCACCCAGCAATTACGGGAACTGGAGGCCCATGGTCTTGTGTCCCGTACTGTATTCCAGGAAGTCCCTCCCAGAGTGGAATATGCCACGACTGCCCTCGGCAAAAAGCTTCAGAAAACCCTCTTTGAAATGTGCAGATGGGGAGATGATTATGCAGAGGAAAAGGGCATCAATATGAACCGCTGCTGGACGACGTATGACTTCATGGAGAAACAGACCTGATTCCAGGCTCAAATACATGACAGCATTCAACACTATTTCCCGGGAAAAGGGTTGAATGCTGTTGAAACTAGGCGCGTATGAATGGCAAGGTCATACAGCGGATCCCTCCGCCCCCTTTTTCCAATTCATTCACGTCCACTTCGATGATGCGTAATTGCTTCCGTTTCGGGTGTTCCTTCAGGATGTGCCTGTTCATTTTCGTGGAGACAAGCAAGGTTTCCGGATTCAGGTTCAGGAAATTGATATCCGCTACCGTATGGGACACGTCGTCGGTCCAAAGAATGTCATAACCATGCCGCCTCAGGAAATCCCCAAGCATATAATAATGGGATCCCCCCTCATGGACGACCTGTACAGGCAGGAAACGCATATATCCTTTAGCCAGGATCACGCCTTCACCCACCGCATTGAGATTCATATCCAGATGAAGGGTATCGCCTCTCCTCGGGAGATCGATGATGGCGATTTCACTATAGCCTGCGTCAAACATCTTCCCCTGCACGGCTTCGATGCTTTCGATACTTGTCCTTAGACCCGTATTGACGAGGATTGCGTCTTTATTTAACAGCATAAGATCCCCGTACTCCAGTGCCTTCAGTTCATTGTTATCCTCAATCCGGAAAATATCAGGTTCGAACCATTCACTGAAGAGACGGTGGGAATGCGCATACTCTGGTGCCCTCATCGATGTCCCGGCATCTCCGGGAATCAGACGGTCACGAAACACACAAGCAAGATCCCTCACAAAGATCCTGTTGATGAGTTGACGGCTCAGCGCAGCATCATCCTCCTTCAGATAGTCCGCATAATCAATGACCTTGACACCTTCCGACTCCATCGCTGCCTTCATCGCCTGGAAGTTTTCCAACGCGATCTCGTGATCAACAGGTTTTTCCCACTGCACGTAATCGGCTGTTTTTTGATCGGGAACGTCCAGGGTGGAAGGGGAACATACCAGTACGGTCTTCAATTCACCAAATTCATTTTCACATCTCGGCTGTATCTTATCCATGTCATTGCCTCCATCACTTCATATGCTCATTAGAATCCCCCTTGCATCATCCGAGCATACAAAAAAAGAGACAAGGAACCCTCATCTCTTAGCGGCTTTCAAGCTATTCAAAAATGGACATTTACTAATGGAGGCATCATCATCTCCCAGATAGTATTGCTGCCATTCAAAATTATCTTCCTGACCGTACCACTTCAAACTAGGATGAACCTCTACCTCATCGTACTTCTCAAGGCGATATCTGATGATTTTTTTCATTTTCTGACCAAGGGGTGTTCCTGAATTGATTTCTTCGAACACCCATCGCGGCTGAAAGGCCATCATGAAGTAAGGGAAGTGTCGGCTCTTCCGTTTTTGATGAGCAGGGGTCGCACAGAATGCAAAGTACGACTCTCCGTGATGACAGAATTCCCATGAATGATGGGAGGGATCTTCTGAAATGCCCTCAGGCCATGGTACGGGGTCATCTGCGTGAAGCTGATTCAGCAGCCCCCAGAATCGATCCCTGAATCCATCGACTGTTCCTTCCTTCCATTCAAAGAATACGACCAAGGAGGTAAATGTGCCGGCTGACCTCGACATGCGTGTGTATTCTGACAGCATAGAAGCGAGTTTTCCACCTGCGGCTTCCGGTTCGCCTGAAGCGAAGCCGTACCTTACCATATCTTTTTGAAAGCCTTGAACTCCTGGAACGCAAGGGTATGGCTGATCACGATTTTCCATCATTTCCTTGAAATAATCGTATGCCTCTTGCTCCCATTCTTTCATCGCGTCTCTGTTCCCTTCGATCCATTCACGATTCAGAATCATTGGTGTCCCCCCTCGGAAATACACCACATGATATGTAACGGTCATGAACTGGGTGTCTGTCTAGGAGAACAATACATCCGCTGCACGGATGGCAAAGTAAATGCCGAAGCCGAACATGACCACTCCAGAGAGTATCGAGATGAGACGCAATGCACCCGGACGGACATATTTCTTGGCACCCGTGGCAATGATGGCCATGGTGATATCCCAAATCGTGATTCCGATAAAAATCCCCAGGCTATATAGGAGGACATGACCTGTTCCGTAGGAGGAAGTCGTTTGAGCAAGGATCGAACCGTAAATCCCAAGCCAAAAAATGATGCTGAGGGGATTCGATAGTGCCATGATAAAACCTGTCCATAGCGATTTTCTCTTGGACTCTCCTTCAGCCCCCTGTTGCGGTTGCATCAGTTCATGGGATTTCGCAATACTTTCAATACCCGTGAAGATCAGGATGAACGCACCCGACATCCACAGGATCAATTGGATGATCGGCGTGTCGATGAACGGTGCGAGCCCAAAGTAAATGGCAAGCATGAAGATGGCGTCGGCTCCCATGCCTCCGACGCCTACGAGCCATGAATGCCAAAATCCATAGCGTATCCCCTTGTCCAACTGAGCCGCATTGATTGGCCCCATCGGTGCAGACAAAGATAATCCCAGGAAGATATAACTGAAGAAAATACTCATGAATGCCCACCTTTACCACGTCTTTCTTCCATTGTATTCAGGCTTGTCTTGAAATAGTCGTGGATATTGTGGTGGGGACCTTCTGCTTTGCATGTAATCCTGCGCAGTGTACATACTAAATGGCGAATGACAGTTTCCAGGAGGGATACACAATGGACCAACAGCCTTTCAACCAGCAACACATGCAGGCACCGCCGAATCATGGCGGGCATGAACTATTTGATGCCCACGAAGTGATTGCAGGAATCATCTCCATGCTTGATCAGTATCAAATGTATGAGCCCCACATTCAGGATCCGGCCCTGAAGGACATCCTTCATCGCCAGTCCTCATTTGTGACAACGCTATATAATACCATTGTCGAAAGCTTCTCAACAGGCAGCAAGCCTCAGGTTCCGACACAGGTTTACGAGATGACGCAGGAGCATCAAACCGTTTATGGCATCAAAGCAGGAGCGCCCAAAAAGCCGAATGCGTCTGTACAGGACCTATCGGACAATGGCTTATCCGCTTACATGCTCGGTCAGACCAAGTCCCTCGCCTCCCTTCTTGCCATGACGGCCCTTGAAATGACCAATCCCGTCCTGAGAAGAGTGGTGGCAGATAGCGTGCCGAACTTCATCGAGATGAGCTACGAAACCTTCCTTTATCAGAATAAACATGGGTACTATCAGGTTCCTCAGCTGCAGGCTCAGGACATGGCCCTCATGCTTCAAAGTTATGCCCCTTCCAATCAAACTAAGCATTGATCAAAAAATCCCGTCCTTCGTTTTGAAGGACGGGATTTTTCACATGCCCACCCATCCAGACATATGATGGTTGATAAAAAGGCATGGAGGTGTATTTCGTTGATCCATATTGTCAAGACAGGAGAAACGCTGTATCAGATTGCCACCGATTTCCGTAAGCCACTTAAGACCATCATCGATGCCAATCCCGGTGTGAGCCCGGGAGCGATTTATCCAGGGCAGCCCATTGTCATTCCTGGCATCCCGAATACCCATACCATCCCGTACAGAATCGAGGTTTCAGTGAATAAACGGTGGCTTCGCCTTTATAAAAATGGAACACTGGTGAAGCAATATCCCATAGCAGTAGGAAGGATGCTCCATGAAACCCCGATCGGTGAGTTCATCGTGATCAACAAATCTCCCAATCCAGGTGGTCCATACGGGACGATGTGGATGAGCTTGTCGAAGCAAGGTTATGGCATCCATGGAACCAACGATCCAAGCTCGATTGGAAAAGCGGTATCGGCTGGATGCATCCGGATGCAGAATAAGGACGTGGAGGAGCTGGCAGGAATCATCCCGGTGGGAACACCTGTCATGATCACCCCTTGATCACCTCACGACCCTTTTGGCCCCGGAAGCATCGAGACCGGCAAACGTGTGGAGCACGTCAGCAGCTCTGTAAATATCCTCCGACCCGATAAGGGCCGTTACCTTTTCCGGATCTTCATGGATGGAAGATACATCGATTCCGGAATCACCAAGAGTGGACCTCACCCCGAACCTCAGAATGTCTGAACCCGGTGATTTCACGATGGTCACTTTTGCCTGCTCCACCTTCTTCGAGTATTCCTGGCCAAGATCGCGCAACAGATGCTCGACGTCGCTGCGGTCAGATGCATCCACCGTCAGGGTCAGATCCTGCCCCTTCCAGTGCAAATCGGGTTTCACGTGGATGACTTCGAGGGATTCCTTGAGAAGGGATTCCAACCCGTAAGCGGAATCCTTCATACTGATGGAGGTGACCTCATCTTTGAACGCAACACCGACAGGGCCCCGATCAGTGGTATGAATGTGGTCATCCACGAGTGTTCCCTCGCCTTTGATCAAGCCTGGAAGGATACGGAACGGAATCCTGCTCTTTTTTGAATGAAAGACGGCCCTGGGATGGATGACAGCTGCCCCGGAATCAGCGAGACAGAGAACCTCACGGTAGGTAAGATGTGGGATTCTCGTCGCAGCAGGCACAACCCGGGGATCTGTCGTATAGATCCCATCTACGTCCGTATAGATATCACAGCGCTCCGCACCAAGGGCTGCAGCAAGGGCCGTCGCCGTCGTATCGGAACCTCCCCTTCCAAGGGTCGTGATTTCACCGGCGTCTGTGATTCCCTGGAATCCCGCCACCACAGGGATGATTCCTTTACGGAGCTCATCCTGCACTCGGGATGGGTCGATCTCTTTTATCCTGGCCTTCCCATGGACGCCATCTGTTCTGATGCCCGCTTGTCGCCCAGTAAGAGAAACGGCTTTGAATCCCGCCTCTTGAATCGACAGGGTCAACAGGGCAATGGTGATTTGTTCACCAGTGGATAACAGGAGGTCCATCTCCCGTTTCGGTGGATGGGCCGTGATTTCCCCAGCGAGCTTCGTCAAATGGTCAGTCGTGTCACCCATGGCGGACACGACGACGGCCACTTCTTTCCCCTTTTGCTTCTCACGGATGACATGCTGGGCCATCCGTTTGATTCTTTCCACCGATCCCACTGAAGTGCCTCCGAATTTCTGTACGATGATCTCCACCATGTCCCCTTCTTTCGTAAATAGTTAACGTACCGATGCTTCCCTTTTCAATCTGGACTCAAGGGGAAGTTCCTTCAAGATGGGATAGGGCTGCAGCTTCTCATCCGCTTGCTTTACTGCATTCCATTCTTCTTCACTTCCTCTGATGAAGAGATACAGGTGGCCGCTCAGTGTGATGCGGTCCAACAGATCAAAGCGGTCGACCCATTCAGGCAATGCCTCACCAGAAGTCCTCACCACCCATTCACCATCACGGCCGGAAAGGGATTCGACTCCTATTCTGGCACGCGTCTCGGAAGATGCGTATCTTCCTTCGATCAGAGATAGAAAATCCTCCACCATCGCACTTCCTGTAGGTAATTTACCCGCTCCCGGTCCTGACAGGGTGACCCTTCCCACCAGGCTTCCTTTTACAGACACAACGTTTTCAACATTCTCCACTCCGTAAAAAGGATGAGACTCCTTCACCAGTACCGGCTCCACTACTCCGCTTATGCTTTCTCCGTCCCTTTGAATCGACCCGACATGCTTGAACCGGAGGGAGAAGGATTCAGCGGCCTGCAGCCAATCACTGGTTAGATCTGTGATCCCTTTTTTCGGGACCGCTCCCCAGTCGGGCTGACCATGGAAGGCGGCTCGACTGAGGATCATGAGCTTATAGAAGGCATCCTGTCCTCCTACATCACTGGTGGGATCTGCTTCTGCGTACCCTTTTTCCTGAGCAATAGAAAGGGCCCGCTCGAAGGACAAGCCTTCTTTCCTCATCTGGGAAAGGATGAAATTGGAGGTCCCATTCAATATACCTTGAATATGTGTGATTTCATTCACATTCAGTAGTTGCCTGATGGCCCCGATAATGGGAAGTCCTCCTGCCGTAGTCGCTTCAAATCCGACTGCGACTCCCCGTTCACGTGCCCGTGTCAAAAGGTCCTCACCCTTCGAAGCAAACATCGCCTTATTGGCCGTTACAACATGGATCCCCCGTTCGATGGCCTTGGTGAGATAGGTGTATCCAGGTTCTTCCCCGACAATCGCTTCAAACAAGACATCGATGCCCTCTTCTTCCAGGATTTCGTCAAAGTCCGTCGTGACCTTGATGCTTGGATCAATCTCTCTTTCCTTTGATGGGTCTTTGATCAAGATGGCACGGATCCGCACCTCTTTTCCCGTGATATCCTTGATCCTTTCGCGATGTGTTTCCAGGGCTTCGTATACCCCCTGACCGACGGTTCCGAATCCGAGTAGTGCTACGTGCAATTCTGACATGTTTCTTCCTCCTAAAGGGTTGAATGACTTGGTTGAAAGATGGCAGGGGATACAAAAAAGCCCCCTTCTTATGGTTAAGAAGAGGGCTTATGAGGCAGGCTCCTCCCCTTATCTTCCAGATCACCATCGATCTGTAGGAATTGGCACCTTTCATGATTGCAGGTTGCCGGGCTTCATCGGGCCTATTCCCTCCGCCGCTCTAGATAAGAGTGTGTGTTTTTCTGGTTTGTTCAGTCAATAAGTATGAGTAGGATTATATAGGGGATCAGGGCTTTACGTCAATAGGTTTTTTATCTTTTCTGATAATTAGACTCTTTTCGACCCTTTAAAAGCAGGGCTAAAAAAGATTTATTTAAAATACCTCAAAATACGTTTTAACCCGCACACGAAGGGAAACAAATGACTACTCAACACCATTCAGAAAGGATCGGGTTACACCATGTTTAAGAAATTCCTGCCAAATGACGTACAAAAGTACCTGCTCATGTCCAAAAGACAGCGGGCTCACGAAATCCAGCTCACCATCTGGTTCATGCCCTTCCTTTACATCTGCCTGTCCCTGCTGCTTGTGGCATGCACCTTGTTCCTAGATCTGAAAGTAGAGCTGTCTCATTATGTACCAAAGCTCTTCAGCATGAATGCATCGGTCACCAGGACGCTCGTCAGTACCCTGATCGGCGGGGTACTCACTCTGAGTGCCTTTACACTGAACTCCCTTCTCGTCGTCCTTACGACATTCAGCGGACAGTTCTCGCCACGCATGCTGCTGAATTTCATCTCCGATAAAAAGACCCAGCACGCTCTCGGCATCTTCAATGGGAGCTTTGTCTTTGTACTATTCAACTTCCTCTTCATCGGAAGTTCAAAGAAAGAAATGTTCACCGCCGCACCCGTCCTGACCGTCATCGTCGCCTTCATTGCAGCCATCACTTTCATCTTCTTCATCAACCACGCCTCTACGTGGATGCAGGTACATAATATCACCTACAACATGAAGAAGGTATCCGAAGTCATGATCAATCAAACACTGAAAAAAGATCTGGAATGCCACCGGACAAAGGATGATCATCCCCGGTTCGAATTGGACGAAAGCAAGTGCCTGAATGTCAAAGCAAAGGCATCGGGCTACGTACAGCTCATCGACTTCCATTCCATGATCGAGAAAGCCAGGGAGGACGGGATCATCGTACGCCTGCACTTCAAAATCGGCGATTTCGTCCTCTGCGGAAACAACCTTATCTGCCTGTACGGGGCGGATGAAGAAAAAGTCGATGTGGAAAAATACCTGGCTCTTATTGAAATCGGCCACAAGGAAACGGAAATTCAGGATCTTCAAATGGGAATGCACAAACTCGCAGAGGTGGCCATCAAATCCCTCGGCAATGACGACCCGAAAACAGCGTCCAATACGATTCACCAGATTACGGATCTGATGCTCACCATCAATCATCATCTGTCATTCTCCCCTTACTTAATTGACGATGATGAGGATGTCCGGGTCATTCTCGAGATTGAAGACTTTGATTATTACCTGTATCGCGGATTCGGATACGTCAGGCATTATGCCCGGGGCAACCATTTGATCATCACCGATATCGTAAAAGCTCTTTCCCGTCTTTCAGAAACCCTGCCGCGCGAACGGCATCAATGTCTTTGGGACTTCGCCGCCAACACCATCGATCATATAGAAGAATCCGTGATCTATGAACTTGATAAAACCTTCTTGCTCACCGAACTGAAAATCCTTGCCAAGATCACCGGTCATACCGAAGAGTACCAACACATCCACCAAAAATTTTATCCCGATGCCAATCGGAACGTATAACTGATGTTTCTCGTACGAATACAAAAAGAGCCCATTGGAAGCCGTAAAGCCCGCATCCGATGGGGTCTTTTTGTGTAGATCAAGTTATGAATTCTTCACGATTGATCCTTCAAGCTCGTCAATCTCTTTTTCCACGAACGCCACAAGCCCCTTGATCATATCAGCGGAAAAATCAAAAGATAGTCCTGCCGCTTCATACACATCGGATAGAGAAGCCGTATTCCCAAGCCTGAGCGCTTCCTTGTACCCTTCGATTGCCCGATCGGGGTCTTCTTTGTAGATCCGGTAGAGCTGCAAAGCCCCAAGCTGGGCAATGACATATTCGATGTAATAGAAAGGGACCTCAAAAATATGAAGGACAAAGAGCCACGCCTTCTTCTTCACCTCTTCATACCCGCTCCAATCCTCTTCTGATGACAGATAGCTGTCTACGATCCGTCCGTACGCCTCTGATCGCTCCTCCTTAGAATGACCGGGGTTCTCATACATCCAGTGCTGGAACTCATCGACCCTGATTCCTGTCGGGAAGAACTGGATGATGTCCCTGAGCATATCAAGCTTGGCCTGACGCACCTGCTCTTCTGAATAAAAATGATGCCAGTGATCCATGGACAATAACTCCATCCCCATGCTCGCAAGCTCAGCCGATTCCATCGGGGTCGCCCGGTCAAAAGCAAGGGGGAGAGTACGCTTGAAATCATTGTGGATGCAGTGCCCCATTTCATGGATCAGAGTCGTCACATCCCCATGGGTGCCCGAGGCATTCATGAAAATGAACGATAGACCGGAAACAGGTAGCGATTCACAGAATCCTCCCGGGGACTTATTCTTCCTCGTCTCAAGATCCAATAGCCCCTTCGTATCCATCAGGTGGAGAAGTTCAGAAAATCGAGGAGAAATCTCTCCCAATACGCGTCCGGTCTTCTCCACCAGTTCGTCACCTGTCTTGAATGGTCGCAGGGGCTCTTCATCCAGCGGCACGGCCCTATGATCATATGGACGGATGGATTCCACGCCCAACTCTTCTGTTTTTTTGGACAAGATCCTTCCGATTGCCGGCACGACATGTTCACGGATCGAATCCGCCAGTTCCTTGCAATCTTCTGGTGTATAATCGAAGCGATTATATTTCTTGAACATATAATCCCGGTAGTTCGCGAGCCCGCTATTGGCGGCCTTCTGCTCGCGGATCACCATGAGCTCATCCATGATTTCTTGTAGTTCCTCTTCCACCCCACCGAGGGCTCCGAATAGTTGATCGTAGACCTTTTTCCGTTTGGTCCGGTCCGGATCTTCGAGCAGTGGAAACAGTTGGGGAATCGTCAGTTGCTCTCCTTCCCACTCTGCCGTCAGAGCGCCTGTCAGTTCAAAGTATCGTGTGGCCAGACGGTCCTCCTTTATTTCAAGATCAATATTTTCTTCCCTGTAGAGTTCTGCAGCCGTTTGTTTACTCCTGATAAGGCGTCCGTATACTTTTTTATCCAATTCATGTGGACTCGATAACAACTTTTGATCAAGCTGCGCTTCATACCTCTTAAGGAGGGGCAGCACATGCTCCTGATCGAACTGATACGTTTCCTGAACCTCTGTATCCTGATTGTGGGTCTGGAAGTCGATGTAATGGCCATCAAGGGCTTCCCGAAGTTCATCCTGATAATCCGATACCTGTTTCAGCCAGTCTTCTACCTCTTCGGCGTTATGAAACGGAGCCGCCAGAAACTCTTCGAATCTTGTTTTCATCGCTTCTATATTTCTCATATCATGGGTTTCTACATACACCTTTGACATCTTCTCTCCCCCTTTTAACTCTCTTAATTTTACCATTAAAATCCATACACACTCAACTTTTCGGCCGTCCTGGTTTACAAAATGACAGATATGGGAAAAAACAGATCGAAAGAACCAAGTAAAGGTAGTAAAAGGGAAATCATCTTCACTATCACATTTATTCCATTATTAGGATTTATATGGAATCGTTATCCTTATTGATTCCATCTCTCTTCCAAAATCCCAACTTCTTCTTCCTTTTGATGATAAGGACTTTTTTCCTCAATCAAGATCAAGGTGATAGTACCTATTCTTTCATGAGAGAGCAAGCAAAGAATGAATAATGGTGATTGATAGAATTTGGAGATTTCCCTTATACTGTTAAAGGTTCAAACTAGAAAGGAAGTCATAGCATGCAGAAGAAATGGATCTTGGCAGGAACGATCGCCGGTATGCTCGCATTGACCACCGCATGTGGAAACAGCGACACGGCAGCAAAGAAAACAGATGAGGATAAAAAATCCGAACAAAAAGCAGAAAAGAAGGAACAAACCGAGAAAGAGACTTCAGGAGCAAAACTCGAGAAAAAGGATTCCTCTTCCACCCAATCACAATCAGGCTTGATCAATCCTGATCTCGAAGCAAATCTTCCAGACGCCACCCTGGACGTCGTCTATGAAAACGATGAGCCCGGCATAGAATTAATATCAAATAATATGTCCTTCATGGTAGACCGTTATCAAGTCGTTCACGTCAGTCATGCACCTGCTGGTGAGTTCGATGGAGATGAAGCGTATATCGTATCCATGAATGGAAGCATCGATAATCAAACCAATGGAGATCTCTACTTCAACAACCCAGATATCCTCGGAACGGATCAGTTCGATACGCATATGATGAAGCTCGACTACTCAAGGGAAGTCAGGCTGCACCCGGAGATGGACGGAACCGTTGATGATCCCGCCCACTACAAAAAGGGCGAGAAGCAAGAAGGCATACTCGAATACATATTGACGAAAGAGGAATACGAGACCCTCAAGGATGCCAATGTGAAGTTCCGCGTCGCCCAAAGCTCTGCCGATAAGGACTTCTCGGAGAAAGTCAGCGATGAAAAAGTCTTTGATCTTCCCCTATCGGGAGAAAATGCCGAAAAGCAAACGGCTGCTTCAAAGGAATTCTACCCTGACAGCATCCTGAAAGATAATGTGGCAGAAAAAGAGATGCTAGCAAAAAATGAATCCATCGGTAAAACCGAAACCGGTGAGAAGGTGGACGTCACACTCGATGGCGTGCAGTTCACGAAGCTGACGCCTACGGAAAGCTACCAAGATGCCTTCACAGGATTCGGTGACGAAAACATCGTGGCTACCACTGTCAAAGTGACAGTGAAAAACAACACAGATACCGACATTACACTCGACCAGTTCAGCACGTTCCTATCAACCGACAAGGTACAATACCTCGATGAAGGTTCCCTTGCGTTTGATACAGGAAGCATCAAGCCTGGTGAAACCGGTGAGAAGTACCTCGTTTACCTCATGAAGGAAAAGAGCGACTACGGAGAAGCCAAAGATTTTACCTTCCGACTGACCCACCTCACCAATCAAGATGGAAAAGACCTGTTGAAGAACGAGCTCACATTTGATATGCCGAAGTAATGAAAAAAGGCACAAAACGAAAAGGAACCATTTACGGACCAACACGATCAGTATAGGTTCTTAATAAAGCTCATGATTCCCGTGCAAGACTTCGCACTCAGCGGGAAGAGCCTTGGTCTTGGACTCCAATCAACAGCTAGATTAATAGTAATAGTCTTGAAGCAAATAAATACCCGAATTCATTGCCTGATCCCAAGCAGATGAATTCGGGTTTTACTATACGTATGTCCCAACCTTCTCTTCTTTTCATATCCACTCCACACCCGCCATGGTATAATCATTTTTGTAAGCGTTATCTACCATTTTCAATGAGGAGTGTTTACATGTCGATCAACATTTATCTCAACTTTAATGGAAACTGCCGCGAAGCCGTCCTATTCTATGCAGATGTCTTCCGCACGGAACCCCCACACATCATGACCTTCAAAGAAGCCCCGCCAATCCCTGATTTCCCCCTTCCGGAAGAGGCAAAGGAATTGATCCTCCATGCCAATATCGTCATCGACGGCGAAAAGATCATGTTCTCAGACACCTTCCCCGGCACACCCTTCATGGAAGGAAATAATATCACGTTAGCCATCGTCAAAGACAATAAGGACGTACTAACAGCACTCTTTGATCGCCTGAAAGAAGATGGCCATGTGGATATGCCTCTGCAGGAAACGTTCTGGAGCCCCCTCTACGGCGGGGTTACGGACAAGTTCGGCATCCAGTGGCAGTTCAACTACGAAGAATGATAGAAGCCTGCTGGCCGATCGGCCAGCAGGCTTTTGGTTACCTTATGTTCTTTTCTTGGACGGAATCTTTTGATGCTTTCACCTTTGAAGCCGATTTAGGCTTCGGACCTTGGTGGTCGGGACGAGCCTGCTCATATACCGCGGCCCCTACAATTTCAGCCACATCCTGCAGCTTCTCTTTGCTGATATTATCGATTGTATCCTCGGGAGTATGGTACCATGGCTCAAACGGACTGTGGATGAAGGCTCCCGCTGGGATTCCCGCTTCAGCAAACGGAACATGATCGCTCCTGCCGCCTTCACCGATCGGCGTCGGGAATCCGTTCAATCGCTCGCTCGCAGCCTGGGATAGCTCCGTTACGAGGTTCGGGCTTCCATCGAGTGTGCGGAGGACCAGATCACCTGCGTCCCTGCTACCCACCATGTCGAGATTGAAGTACCCGATAATCCGGTCACGTTCTATTTGCGGCAGGGAATCTACATAGTGATAGGACCCCAGCAGACCCAATTCCTCAGCCCCGAATGTAATGAAGCGTATCTCTGTATCTGTCGGTACATTTTTGAACACCTTTGCGAGTTCCAAGGTAACAGCTGTACCCGACGCATCATCGTTCGCGCCAGGAGCCCCTTCTACTGAATCATGATGGGCCCCGATGATAAGCACATCATCCGTTGCTTTTTTCTTATTGACCGGAGCTTTCGAGGCAATGACATTGTGAGAGGTGCGCTCCGATGTTTCCGCTCCCTCGATTGTCAGCCGGACGGTCTCTCCGATATGTCGGCGCAGCTCTTCTCCTTCGGCCTTGGAAAGGGTGATGGCCGGTATGTAGCGATCATCCGGTTCTCCCAATGTCCCGCTCAGCGAGCCATCCGTATTGTTGTAGATGATGACCCCTGCGGCTCCTGCTTCAGACGCATTGACGATCTTCTGTGCAAACGTGATTTCCCCTCGCTGGATAAGAACGATCTTCCCGTCTACATCTACTCCATCAAAGTCTCCTACTCTTCCAAGTCCTGCAGAAACGAGCTCGCCTGACACATCACCACTAACCGAGTAAGTGAATGCATCCGGGTTCCACTCGCCTTGCACCCCTGACAGTTCGATTGCAGTAGGTGCCGTGTACCCTATAAAGGTAAAGGGTTGAAGTGTCACGTCATACCTGTACGATTCAAATTGTCGTTTTACATACCTGATGGCATTTGCCTCGGATTCTGTCCCGGCTACCCTCGGTATTTGTTGAAGCTGATCGATCGTCTGATAGATTCGCTCCGAATCGATTTTCTTGATCAGATTCCGCTCATGCGGATTTTGCAAGAGCTCCTTTCCTGGTTCAGGTGCCCCTGCAATGGCTGGTTGAAGTCCAACAGCGCCAAACGATAGGGTCGTCGCAAGAGCAATGGATACGACAGATTTTTTCAAACGGTTTCCTCCTCTACTTATTTGATAGAATAGTAACAATATTTTGTCGTTTAATGAAAGAGTAGGAATAACCGGTAAGAAACTACCATTTATAGCCCATTGGCATGATCATAGCCGGTGGATTGAACCTGTAAAAGCCACCCTCGAGTGAAATCAAGGAGTTGTCGAAAGGCCCCTGAAGTTGAGTAAGTATGGGACCCTTTCGGAATGATTGCCTTTTCTACCTCTCCCGAACGCCGATTGGAGAAGTTTGAGTGATAGAGGGAGCAGTAATCGACGGAGATTTCTTCATCCTGGTCACCGTGGGCAAGCAAGACATTCCCCATATACTCATTTGCCCGCCGTATCGGGTCCCACCCTTGAAGGGTCGTGAGAAACTCTCGCTTCAGCTCATAGCCCAAATAATCTGCCTTCCCGTCCCGCAAGATGGCTTCTTCCACATCATCTCCGATAATGCGTCCAAGATCATGCCGGGGAGAGCCGACCGCCGACCAGAGGGCAAGGTGGCGAACTTCTTCTTCGATGGCTGCTTCAAGGGCCACTGCCCCCCCAAGGCTGTGGCCGATCAAGGCAATGCTCTCCGGGTCCACCCCTTTCATCTGCTTCACAAACCCGATGACCGCCTTCGTCTGTGCAATGAAGCGATCTTTTGTATTCAAGCCGTACTCCCCCAGACTTTCTCCGCAACCGTCGTAATCGAAACGTACGACGATGTGTGAGCTGAGTTCATGTGCAGCCTTCACGAATAATCGGTCCACGCCTTCTTTTGAACCGACGAAACCATGACAGATGATGACGGCCGGATGGACGCCGAGACGTGTAGCAGGATACTGTATGGCTGCAGGAAGGTGGGTACCCTCCCATGGAATGGATGTATACCAGCTCATCTTACCCTCTCCTTTTATCTTAGTAGATTTTCCTTACGGTTTGTATGTGCCTTCGAACACTGTTTCCCCTATGGCTAGGCCTCTACATGCGCGCCTTTTAAAGTGTATAAATCTGCGCCTCAGCGTTATGACTAATTAATCCAATCGATTTAATCGGATTTATATACAAAAAAAATCTCCCATAAGGAGATGTACATTACTCTCTCCCCTTATCTGCCAGGCTGAAGTTGCCTACTGGAATGAGCACCTTCCATTTGGAGGTTGCTGCGGGATCGTTGGACCAGATTCCTTCCCCGACTCTTTATAAGGTAGTATAGATTAAATTATCTTACAATTCACTCTTTGTCAACCATAAATCCTACAGTGAAACTATGAATTAAAACTAAATCCCCACTTGACAGGTTGGTTTTGACGCTGTAAGATTGGCTCAACATCTTTACCCCCAATGATCCATATCGACCGAAGGCATATCAACTGCCTCCGGTCCTTTTTTTCGAGAAGTCAGTCTTCCATCTCATATCGTCCGTCTTCATAGATCCTGAATGCCCCGACTTCCCCTGTTCCTCCTTCATCTTTGAGGGTTTGTGATATGAGATGGAGGGTATAATAGGTCCCTTTTTCATCGGTTTGGGGCTTGCCATCACCCTCATCAATCAGGATATCTCCATCAGATGCCACGTTCAGCTCATCCTTTAAGAACTCAATGGCTGTTTCCACATCCGTAATGCCTGCAGTGGACCCGGATTCCCCGACTGGTCGTTGCGGTCCAGGAGCATTCCGTGCCGATGATTCGCCATCCTCTGCAGGCTCCTCCGCTTCCTGACTGTCCTGATCATCCCCGGAAGAGTCCGATGCTTCTTGATCCTCTTCACCGAGTGATACTTGGTCGGATGTTTCATCAGGCTGTTCCGGGGCATCTTCTCTTCCCGCTTCCTCTGCATCAATTGTTTCTGTTGCATCCGTTTCCACCGGCGCTGTATTTCTTGGGGATTGTCCGCATGCACCCATCAACAACATGATGGGAATCAACGCGATTAACCGTTTCCAGCCGTTCATTGCTGTCTCCCCTTCCTCATTCTTCCTCATACCACCATTATTTCAGAAACAGGGTGGCCGGACAACTCTCAACCACAGGGGGCCTTCATTCATCATCTGTGCAGACAGACCGAGTATAATCATTGGCTCAACGAGCATCCTATGCCTTACAATCTGCTTATAACCTAATCGAGGAGGAAGTACCATGAAATATACCGTCATTACAGGAGCAAGCTCCGGGATTGGCTATGAGGCCGCTCTGGCATTTGCAGCACGGGGGAAGAATCTGATTCTTGCTGCCAGAAGGAAAGAGAACCTTGAGGAGTTGAAGGACCGCATCCTGAAGGCCCATCCTGACCTGGATATCAAACTTTTCTCCACCGACCTGTCCGTTACCTCCAACGCTCATTCCTTCTATGAAGAGATCAAGTCATTTGAGCTGGAGACGTTTGTGAATAATGCCGGTTTCGGTAATTTCGATCCCGTCGGCGAACAAAATCTGGACAAGATCGAACAGATGATGAGACTCAATATCGAAGCCCTCACGATCCTCTCCACCCTATACGTGCGCGACTTCTCACAGGTCGAAGGAACGCAGCTCATCAATATTTCCTCAGGCGGCGGCTACACGATCGTTGCCGATGCGGTCACCTACTGTGCGACCAAATTCTATGTGAGTGCCTTCACGGAAGGACTTGCGAGAGAGCTTTCCGAATCCGGTGCGAAGATGACAGCGAAGGTTCTTGCCCCTGCCGCTACGGAAACGGAATTCGCCCAACGATCCATTGATTCCGATCAGTTTGACTATGAAAAAGCACTGCCCAAATACCATACTGCGAAGGAAATGGCACAATTCCTCCTTGATCTGTATGATGGGGATCATGTTGTTGGGATCGTGAATGGTAAAACCTATGAATTCCTCCTTCGTGATCCGATCTATCCATACGTATCAAGAACAAGAAACTAACATCAATATAGAAAGGGTGTCCCGAAACGTCGGGACACCCTTTTGTTAATTTATGCGCCTGCTTCCACCGGTACTGCCACCCAGTGGCCACTCGACACTTCGACAAGCTCCGATGATTGCAACCCGTAGCGATCTGCATCCGTTTGTTCCTCCAGAAGGACGCGCTCCTTCTTCTTCTCGATCGTTGGATCAGGAATCGGGATGGCAGATAGCAGGGACTTAGTATATGGATGTTGAGGGTTGGTATAGAGTTCCTCGCTTTCGGCAAGCTCGACGATCTTCCCGGCATACATCACGGCCACCCGGTCACTGATATGCTTCACCATGGATAAATCATGAGCTATGAAGAGGTATGTGAGCCCCAGTCGCTTCTGAAGATCCTGAAGAAGCTCCACGATCTGTGCCTGAATCGATACATCAAGGGCCGACAAAGGCTCATCGCACACGATGAACTTCGGTTCCACCGCCAGGGCACGCGCGATTCCGATCCGCTGTCGCTGTCCACCGGAGAACTCATGGGGATAGCGCTTCGCATGGGAAGCCTGAAGCCCCACCATTTCAAGCAGTTCCTCCACACGCCGCTTCCGGTCCTGCTTCGTTTTGCACAGCCCGTGGATATCAAGGGCCTGACCGATGATATCCATTACTTTGAAACGGGGATTGAGTGACGCATAGGGGTCCTGGAAGATCATCTGCATATGGCGCCTCATCGCTTTCATTTCACGCTTCGTCATGCCGTTGACCGACATTCCTTCATAGGTGACGATGCCTCCTGTCGGTTCATTCAACCGCAAGATCGCCCGACCCGTCGTCGACTTACCTGAACCAGATTCTCCCACAAGCCCCAATGTTTCGCCTTCACGGATAAAGAAGGAGATATCATCCACCGCCTTCAAGGTATGGCCTTTTCCAAGGTCGAAATGCTGACGCAGGGACGATACATCAAGGAGTGGCGGCTTGTCTGGTGAACAATCCTTTTTAGATTTTTTCGGTTCATCGAGACGCGGGAGGGCGTTCAGGAGCTTCTTTGTATACGGATGCCTTGGTGAGGCGAAGATTTCTTCTGTTGTCCCCCGTTCCACGATTTCTCCTTCTTTCATGACCACGACCGCGTCACACATACCGGCCACCACCCCAAGGTCATGGGTGATGAGGATGATAGACGTTCCGAACCTCTCCTGCATATGTTTCATGACATTCAGGATCTGCTTCTGGATGGTGACATCGAGGGCCGTCGTCGGCTCGTCGGCAATCAGGAGGGTCGGTCTGCAGGCAAGGGCGATGGCGATCATCACGCGCTGGCGCATCCCCCCGGAGAACTCATGGGGATATTGACTATACCGCTCCTCGCTGTTGCGGATACCCACTTGTTTCAGGATATCGATGGCTTCCTTCTTCGCCTGTTCCCGTGTCAGGTCCTGATGTTTCACGAGGCTCTCGGCAATCTGGTTCCCGATCCGGATCGTCGGATTGAGGGATGTCATAGGGTCCTGAAAGATCATGCCGATGTCACAACCGCGTATGGACTCCATCTCCTTCTCGGTCTTCTCCGCGAGATTCTCGCCGAGGAACGTGATCTCCCCTTCCTTCATATACGAGGGTGGCGATGGTAGCAGCCTCATGATCGATCGTGCCGTCACGCTTTTCCCGCTACCCGATTCCCCTACGATGCCCAGGGTCTCGCCTTTTTTCACTTCAAAACTTACACCGCGCACTGCATCGAATTCCTCTTCCTTTGATTGGAATGAGATATGCAAATTGTCTACTTTAAGAATTGATTCCACTTTTTCCACCTGCCAGGACGATTTGTTAAATTTTCTAAAGTTTACATTGATTTTTCAAGAATGTGTATTTAAAATATACTAAACAGATCGGAATTATGCAATTTGTATTTTAGCAAAGGAGGGCAACGCTTCACATGGAAACGGCGAAAGCTACTGGCACCTATGCACAAACCCCGATGTTCCAAGATACCTATCAAAAGATGCAGCGACGGAATCTTTATCACATCTTCATTCTGATTCTCGGATTACCGGTCCATCTCGCCGTCTTTTTCATCTATCTTCACAGGAAGAGGAACGACCCTTATCAGAAACTCCTTCACGAAATGAAACAGGGACTGATCGAAGAAGGAGTGAAAGCCACTTACGTAACACGCGCCGAAGAAGAACTTCAAAAAAAGAACATCTTCTTCAATCAACAGGCATCATCCTCAGCCATCAAGGCAAAAGCCGAACGACTCGCTCAGGAAAGATTGGATGAAACGGCTGAAGAGAGGACGGTCAAACAGCTCACCCTGCAGGACGAACGGAAGATCACGTATAAAGAAACCTTCGGGTCCCTACTCCTGAACCCGACGTTCCTGATTCTATCTGCTCTACCCGGTCTCCCTATGTATCTACTACTGCTCTTATACAGCAATCATTTTGTAAAATACATATTCGAACGCCTCGTCATGAGCTTATTCGTCATCATAGGAGTCGCATTCCTTGTCTTCACCATCCTGTACCTATCCCCGTTCAATCCGGCAGCGAACATACTCGGGGAGACAGCGACAAAGGATCAGATCGCTGCATTCAATGTCATTCACGGTTTGGATCAGCCTTATCTTGTGCAGCTGTGGAACACGATCAAAGGAATTGCCACCTTTGACCTCGGCTCTTCCTTTACAGGAAATGAAGAAGTCGCATCGAGCATCGGAAGGAAGTTTCCCATCACCCTGACACTGGCCATCATTTCACTGGTCATGGCAATTGTGATCGCCATTCCGATCGGCATCGTTTCTGCAACGAAGCCAAGGTCATTCTTTGACTATACGTTTATGTTCGTGGCGTTGATCGGTCTGTCCATCCCGAACTTCTGGCAGGGGCTGATCTTCATCCTGAACTTCTCAATCAAATGGAAGTGGTTCCCGGCAACCTACACCCCGGGCAACTGGCTGTCGATCGTGATGCCGGCCGTCGTCCTCGGGACCGCTTTGACTGCATCGATTGCCCGAATGATGAGGTCATCCACCCTGGAAGTGATCAATGAGGACTATATCCTGACGGCCAAGGCCAAAGGATTGAACAAGCGGCAGGTGCTCTGGAAGCACGCAGTGAGTAACGCCATGATCCCCGTCATCACGGTCATCGGTCTCCTTTTCGGCGGAATGCTCGGAGGTGCCGCCGTGACGGAGAAAGTATTCAACATCAGCGGGATCGGAAGCTACATCGTCGATAAGCAGTTCATCCCCGATATTCCCGCCATCATGGGAGGGGTCGTCTACATTGCCATCACGATCTCCCTCGTCAATCTATTGATCGATATCCTGTATGCGTTCTTCGATCCGAGGATCCGCTCCAAGATGAAACAATATTAAAGCAGGTGCATGTATGACAACCAACGTGGAAGTACCGCATTACAAAAAGAAATTCGCACTGAAAATATCATCTGAATATACACAGTCCACCTTCACATGGGTGCTGTCCCTGGCCATCACGCTCATCTTCCTATTCAACAGTTTCGACCTGTCGGAAGGGTCCATGAAGCCGGTTGCATTTACGTTCTTCGCGGCCTATGCATTCTTCACCATCGTACAGCTGGTGATCACGCGGCTGATCAAACGGGACCTGAACAGGGACGGGGTCATCCGGAAAAGCACGAGGCGCCTTGGCTATCTCCAGCTTCTCAGCCTGTTGACGGCCAATGTCTTCACCGTCAGTGCCGCCTTCCTACTGATCAAAGAAAAGAAATCGCCCGAATACACATTCTCGGTTTATATGATTCTGACGCAGATCTTCGTCATTGCCGTATCCGCTCTTAATCTATTCAAGCCGTACGTATCGGATACGTTCCTACTGGGGATGTTCCTGCTCCTCGCCATCACGATGTTCCACCTCGCCGTCCTATGGATGGTGATCACGTTCGGTGAACGCCTGCCGAAATGGACCGGCATTGTGGCGGTTCTATTGATGCTCACGGGATTGACGGGCAATCTTTTCGCCATCTTCCTCGGGTGGAACCTCCTCATGAAGTCACGGGGAGAACATCATCCCGTCACCGGCACATGGTACCGGGTGTGGGATAAGGTGACCGGCAATATGACATCCATGCTCGGATTGTTCTTCATTGTCTTCCTGTTCTCGATTTCCGTTTGCAGCTACCTGACGTTCGATTATGCCCTCGCCGTAGAGAATAATTACTCGGCGATCCTGCAGACGCCGAACCTTGCCTACCCCCTCGGGACCGATGATTATGGGCGAGACCTATTCTCCCGGATCATCTTCGGGGCACGGATCTCCCTCATCGTCGGGTTCCTCTCAACGTTGATCCCGTTCATCATCGGCGGCATCCTCGGGGCGATTTCGGGCTATTACGGTCAGCGGACCGACAATATCATCATGAGGCTACTGGATGTGCTATACGCAATTCCGGGAATCCTCCTCGCCATCGTCATCATCGCAGCATTCGGGTCCAACACGACGACCCTTGTCCTCGCACTGAGTGTCGGGTCGATCCCGACCTATGCCAGGACAATGAGAGCCAATGTGCTCATGGTATCAAACTATGAATATGTCGATTCCGCCCGCGCACTGGGCACAGGGAATTTCGAAATCATCTTCCGGCATGTGGTGCCGAACTCAATGGCACCGATGATCGTCAAATCGACCCTCACCATCGGGGGGGCAGTGATCGCCACCAGCAGTCTGAGCTATCTCGGACTCGGTATCGAGCCTCATATACCCGAGTGGGGAAACATCCTGAAAATCGGCAGCACGTATCTTGAAACACATTCCTATCTCGCCATCTACCCGGGTCTTGCCATCATCCTCCTAGTCCTCTCCTTCAATTTCCTTGGAGACGGCCTGCGGGATGCCCTTGATCCGAAGTTAGACTAAAACCAACACCTTAGGAGGTCATTCATTTTGAAAAAATCCATTTTCGCCGTGTTCCTTGCGCTTGTCCTGTTTGCAGCAGGCTGCGTGAACACAAAATCAGATGTAGCTGAAGACAGCAAGAACGATGGGAAGAAGCCGACCATTGAAATCCTCGGCATGAGTTCAAGCGAGTCCGATATCAATATCCTTCGCGACCAGCTTGTGAAAAACGGCTTCGATGTGAAGCTGAATGTTCAACCGGACTACGGAAGCTTCAAATCACAGCAGGATGCAGGAAACTATGACGTCGCCCTCTCCAGCTGGACGACGGTGACAGGTAACCCTGACTATGCCGTACGCTCCGTCTTCAAATCCGGTGGAGATTACAGCACAATCGCCGATGAGAAGGTCGACAAGCTGATTGATGAAGCAAGTATGCAAACGCCTGAAGAATTCACCAAAACGTACAAGGCACTGGAAGACCGCCTTGTATTCGAAAAAGCGTATATCGCACCGCTCTATATCTCATACAAAGCACAGGGAATCAACAAGGACGTGCTGAACACCGATACCGTCCGCCTCTCCAAATCCCGTGCCCTAGCGTGGGAAACGATCGACTTCAATGACGAAGCGAAACGTGCTAACGATCCACTGATCATGCAGCAAAGCATCCCGACCCTGACGTCCCTTGACCCGATCAAAGGGAATGACGGATCCATCAATACAATCAACACGAATATGTATGTAAGGCTTGTGAACCTGACCGATGATGACAACATCACGGCTGATGGTTCCCTCTCCCGCAACTACACGATCGGCGAAGGAAATTCAGAGTACTACTTCCTGCTACGCGATGATATCAATTTTGCCAAAGTAACAGACAAAAAAGCCGTCGATTCCGGTGAGCGCGTCGGCGCCGACGATGTCATCTTCTCTCTGGACCGTGCAAAGGATAAGGATTCCGTTCCTGATCACCGTACGTACACCCTCCATGAGCATATCAAGGATGCAGAAGTCGTGACCGACCTGAAGGAACTTGACGGAAAGACCAATGACGGAAAAACGATCCGTGAAAGCCTCGAGAATGGCCTTGATCAAAAAATCTCAAGTCTTGTAGATGATAAAAACGACGCCGATAACGGAAGCGGAAAATACCAAGTCGTGAAAATGACGACGACCGAACCATTCCCACAAGTATTGAACTACCTTGCCCACCAATCGGCCGGGATCGTATCGAAGAAACAAGTGGAAAGCATCAACACGTATGATGTCGCATCCTTCGATGTGAAGAAAGACATCCCGTACGGTGACCAAAACACCGTCACGGAAGGCGACAAATACGATAACAGCCTTTACGCAAGCGGACCATACATCATGACGTACAAAAACGATTATGAAGCCGTCTTCCAGAAGAACCCTGCCTACATGAAAGGCACTGAAAACGAAGCGAAGATCAGCAACATCAATGTCCGCTTCATTGCAGAAGCCGACAGCGCCCTGTCCGCCCTGCGTAACGGGGAAATCCATTTCTACTACGGAGTCCCTGAAACGAAATACGAAACCGTAGAAAAAGACGACAAGCTGAAGCTGCAGCGCATCGAAAGCAACGGCGTATCGTACCTGCTCTTCAATTCCAAAGGCCGTGACGTTTCCAAAAGTGACGACCTAAGAAAAGCCGTCCTGTACTCCATAAACCAAGATGAGTTCATCGACTACTACCAAGGCAACAAAATCAAAGCCGTCTCCACCGTCAGCCCCCTTGTCGACACAGGCAACGAGCTGAAGGCCGACAGTGATAAAGTGAAGGAATTCCTGAAGAAATATCAAGAGAATAAGTAATCGGAAAGAGCCTGCCGGAAGAGATCCGGCAGGCTCTTTATTTGCTTCATTTCTGTTTCCGGTACAGCAGGATAAAGTAAACGCATATGAGCATGACGCTATAGAAAAGGATCCACCCATAGTTTGCATAAACAGACGCCGATATGGAAGACAGATCATCGTTCATCGCCATGATATCCAGCGAGCGATAGAGGGGAGGAAGAAACCACATCACCACTGGGGCAATCCATTTCCCCATGGATGCCAACGCCAGGGTAAGGATGAGCACCGAGAGCGTCCCCCACCATGTGTTCAACGGATTCCTCATCCATTCCCTTGTGAAGAGGGCCGACAAGGAGATGGATAAGACGCTCAGTGAGAAGTGGGCAAGCACCCCCATTATGACATGATATTGATTCAACCCTTCCCCGAACCCTCCGATGACCAAAGGATACCCGACCGACAGGATGCTGAGGACGAAGCCATTAAGCAGGGCAATGGTATACAGGGATGCATGATAGCGCCATACCGGCCTCGCATGCATGAGCGTCACTTCTTTTTGACCCTCATCCTCCGCATGGAAGATGGTGATCGTGATCCACCCCATGATGAAGAACAGGGCAATGGACGTAAAGGAATAGCTGTCCAAGATAGGATTGGGCGTATATGTGTAATTCAGCATCAGAACGAATAGGTATATGAATAAGGGCGGTATAGATTTAAAGGTGCGCAGATGAACAAGGAAGGAATAGCGGAACAGTGCCGTCATGACTGAACCACCCCTCTTCCCTCGATCATTGAAACGTCGACTCCTACTTCTTTGATGGATGCTCCTCTTTGCAGAAGTGCCAGGAGCACCCTGTCCATTTCATCCTCACCCAGCGCCGCTTCCATGCGCAACCGGTCATCGGTTAGTTCGAGTGATTTTTTCATTTCAAGAAGAGGAGTTACATGATCCAGTTTTGTTGAATGGATATCAAAGACAATCCTGAATTTTTCCTTGAGTAAACGCTCCTCTTTCACCAGTCCCTTGTCTTTTATAACAAAGATCTGATCGGCAAGCCTGCTCAGCCTTCTGGATTCATGACAGGTGAAGACGATTCCCACCCCGGTTCCTTTCAACTGCCCAAACAATTCCTCTAATTCCTGCTGAGCAGGGGCATCAAGTCCGGACAGTGGCTCATCCATGATAACGAGATGCGGCTCTTCCAGCATGGCCTGCATGATGAGGACCTTTTGCTTCATGCCTTTGGAAAAGGTGGAGATACGCTGATCTTTGACAGACTCCAGTCCGAAATCTCCCATCAGTTTGGTTATCCGTGTCCGAAGGGTGCCTGCATCCATCCCTCGAATCTTTCCCATGTGGGTCAAGTACTCTACAGGGGCAAAGGGAATACTTCTTGGCGTGACTTCCGGTACATAACTAATGGTCAAAGGCATCAAACCGTGAATGATGCTTCCTTCGTCCACCCTGCTCATACCCGCAATCAGTTTAAGCAATGTGCTTTTACCGGCTCCATTATCTCCCCTCAGCATGACGATTTGATTGCTGTACAAAGAGAACGATATCCCTCTTAATACTTGGTGTTGTTTATATTTTTTTGAGATATTCACAGCTGTTAGCAGTAGCGACACGCTTCCTACCCTCTTTCACATATATGGAAATATATTCTTGCTCATTATTACAGAAAACCCGAAAAATTCCCATAAAAAAGAGGCTTCCCCTTACATACTGGGGAAGTCTCCTTCATTGCAAGTTCGATTATCTATACTGATCATGCGCTGGTCGGAACAGATCCTCTTCCGCTTTCCTGACCATGGCGAAATGCTCGACATTATAATGGCCGTGCAGGGTCGCATTGTGATGCGCAATGATTTTTTCCGCAGGCAGTGCCTTTGAGTCGGAGGTCGTGTGCCCATCCTCTACGAGCGTCACGTCAAATCCACTGACCGTCGCCGTTCTTACAGCCGTATCGATGCAGTACTCTGTTTTGCACCCCATCATAACAAGATGACCGATGCCGGCATCCTTCAAATGGGCGAGAAGAGGAGTACCATGGAAGGCATTCGTAGCTGCTTTATCAAAAATCACGGCGTCCCCCGGGACATGGATATCTTTATGGATTTCAAATCCAGGGCCCTTTCCTTCCGCCACATCCACATCGCGGATGAAGACCATGTCGATCTGTTCCTTTTGCGCTTTGGCAATCACCTGATTGATTGTGGAGATGACCCTCTCCTTTTCCCAAACCGGCACCTCGGTTTCGCTTCCGTCCATGAGATCCTGCTGACAATCAATGATCACTAGTGTCTGTTTCAATTTATCTACCCCTTTATGTATGCCATGTTAATCCCTTCTATAATATCACATTATTCAGATATCATTCTTTTTTATCAGTCTCGGGATAAACAGGAGGGGATAGAGTAATAGATACAGATTAAATCCCCACTACGCCGCATCAAAGTCCTTCATCCATGCCCAGAAGGCGACCGCCTGCAGACCGGAGCAGCTGGTGAGTACAAGGGAAATCAGGGCAAGGCCCTTCCAAGATGGATTGCCTCTCTTCAGCAGGTAGAGACTGGTTAATCCGGATACAGAAATCAGGAGATCCAGAGGGAGGAACGACCAGTTCCAGGCCACGATATGGGGATCATCATAATCCTTGAACGCCCAATCCTGGGGAATCCACCCCGTGAATGTCACAATCCAATAGAGGATGAATCCAATGTCTGTAACGAGAAAAAAACCTTTCATGGCCCTCACCTGTTCGTCTCCTCCCCAATCTGCGGAGTATCTTCCGTACCGTGACCACCAGCCACATTCAGGATCACCACTCCCGCAATGATCAAGATGATCGCCACCGCCTTCAGCCAAGTGATGGTCTCACCGAAGTAAAACACCCCGATGAAAGTGATGATCATAATGCCCATCCCTGACCACACGGCATACGCAAGGGATACGTCCAACCCCTTCAAGGCTAGCGTCAAAAATGACAAACTCGCTATATAGAAAACCATCAATAAGATACTCGGTCCAACTTTCGTAAAGCCCTCCGACGCCTTCATGCTCGACGTCCCCGCGACCTCGAACAATATGGCCGCGATGAGATAGATCCAGTGCATGATAAATCACTCCTTTTAAGCGGGTGGGGTGTTTGTGCCTGGCACCCTTTGCCCTTTTTGTGCCTGGCACCTTTCGCCTCTTTTGTGCCTGGCACCTTTTCCTCTTTTTGTGCCTGGCACCTATAAGGAAGCTCTTTTAAGCACGAACTGCGGAAGTTAAAATTCCCACTTCAGTAGCTTAATGCATTTTAAAGGGATGTCATGTCGATCTCATCATATAAACTCGTAAGGAATGGAAGATCCTCAGGATACTGATGATCGAGTATGCTGAGCTCATCAAACGAAAACCAGGCGGCTTCTTCCACTAATTGATCGGGGTCGTTCAGGGGCCTCGGGCTGCCCTTCACCGCTACAAGGAAGTAATGAATGCAGACATCGTAGCCTTTGACGACGGTCGTTTTGATCTTCAGTTTCTTAAGGATCTTCACGGTGTATCCCGTCTCCTCCATCATTTCCCTTACACAGCAGGCTTCAGGCGTTTCCCCTTTTTCGATTCCGCCTGACGGGATCGCCCACTTGGTGGAGTTGTATCCTCTTACGAGAAGGACCTCATTTTTATCATTGAAGCAGACACCTGCCGAACCATTCCATGTTTTTGTCATTTTACATTTCCTCCGCTTTCAGTATGACTTCTTTCGATGCAGCTCCCGACATCCTGGCGGTAAGGATGCCATAACACAGTGATCCACCAAGACCGATCAGGAGCAAGACTCCGCCCATGTAGACCGGTGACAGCCACTCGCCGACGACGATGAGAAGGGAAGCAATGATCATGGCTCCGTAACCAGTGAGGCTATAGAAGGCCATGTAGGTACTCCTCCCGTTCTCGGGGGCCAAGTCACCGATCATCGCCTGTTTGATTGGTACATACATCAGCTCTCCGACGGTGCCAAAGAACATGAGGATGAAGAGGAACAGGATATTGTCGGTGACCGCAAATGCACTGAAACAGATGGTAAAAACAATAAGGCCAGTAAGCAGGGTGGTCCGGTCCCTCCACTTCCTGAACATGAGCAGAACGAGGGCTGATAGTGCCACGACCAGGAGTGTATTTTCCGTCCGGAGAAAACCAAGGAGCCGGGTCCCGTCAAGTTCAAAGCTTAAACCGAATACGCTCCCTGTCTGCTGCGGAATATCCCGCTCAAAACGGATGCCGATGTAGTTTGTGAGGGACTGTTCCAACGTAAGGATCAAAATGCCTCCCACGATGAAATACATGAACAGCTTATCTTTCAGCACGCTGCTGTAACTGATGGATACAGGAGGTACATCTTCATGGGATTCTGAGGTGAATAGCTTTCCGAGATGAATAGAAATTGTGACCAGTAAAGAAATAAACGTGATGGACGTGACGCCGATGAAGAGTTGAAACAGGTAGTCTTTGAAGAGAAAGGCCCCGACTACACCTCCGATGGCATTGGCAAGATTGGCGAGCCAATAGCTGATGGTGAAGACGGTTTTTCGCGAAGCGGAGTCTGTGACGTCGATGATCATAGCCTGGGCGGCGGGACTGAACAGACCACCAAAGAACATATTGAAGATGAAGAGAAAGGCTGTTACATAGGGAAGATCGAACCATGGTGAGTTACACAGGGTGATGAAGACATAGGAGACCAGGAGCCCGAGCTCCCCGTACACCATGATCTTCTTCCTCCCAAGTTTATCGGACAAGGTACCGCCGAGGAAACCGCCGGCAATGCCACTCAGGATCACGACCACCAGGACGATACCCGTGATCGCAGCCCCGAGCTTACCGGCAAAATAGATTGCCAGGAACGGCATGACGGCCATGGAGACAAGTCCGCCGAAAAACTGCATCACCAGCCTGAATTTGACGTTGGGATGGATCTCCTTCAGTTTTACCATTTCCTCGCACCGTCGGGGTGTTGATACGGACCGAAGAGGCGTATGGCTTGTATCTTCAACGCTTCCCACAGCCTGTGATTACTTGGGGCATCTATGTAGGTAAGTCGCATTCCATTCAACGTGGACATGTAGGAGTGGGCGAGAAGGTCAGGAGGGTCGGGGTAAAATAATCCCATCTTCTGTCCTTCCTCCAGTACGGGACTCACCGACTCAATAAAATCGGTCACAAAGCCATCCAGCTCCTCGAACAATGCCGGATAGCGATCGAGCCTAGCCAACACCTGCTGGACAAGGCGGAGGAATTCACTTTTTTCTGAAAAGATCGTGACATGGCGGTCGACCATGGCCTTAATGATTTCCATGGGGTCACCGGTAAACGTACCCTTGATGTCGAGGAAATGCGGTTTGATCTCCTCAAGCTGTTCCAGGATCACGGTCTCATAGAGCAATTCCTTCGTCTCGAAATACGTGAAGACCGTTCCGAAGCTTACACCTGCTTCCTTTGCGATATCCGCTACAGTCGTCTCGAAATAGCCCTTTTCGCTGAAGATTTTGCTTGCAGTACGAAAGATCCGGTCGCGTTTAAGCCTCTTCTTTTCCTCCATCGATGGTTTCATGGCGTATCCCCTTTAAAATTGATTGATTGATCAATCAATAATATACACCCAAACATTTCCATCGTCAATATTTATTTTAGAAAATTCAGAATCACGAAGACACCAGCCATTCTTCCCTGGTCATTGCATAAATCGCCTGCCTTGCCCCGAATCGCTCCACTTCTTCTTCCACTCTCATCCCGAGATTCTCCAATAGCCTGCATGAGCGGTCATTCAACACTTGGGTTTCAGCCACGATGCGTTGGAGCTCCAGCGTCTGAAAGCCATGAGTCAACACTGCCGCCACGGCTTCCTTGGCATATCCCTTCCCCCAGTGCTCCGGTAAAAACTGATAGGACACCTCCGTATCCCGGCCATTGTGATGGGTCGAAAGGGATACTCCTCCAAGAAATGTACCGTCCTTCAAATCGCGAACAGCCCAGTGGAGCTGCTGACCCATCACTGCCATCAACCCTTCAAAATCCAGATCGTTCCTGACTCCGCCAAGATATCGCCTTACATCTTCGTCTGCATATAACCTCCTGATGGACGGGATATCCTTATCCGTCATACGCTCGATTGAACATCTATCAGTTCTCATCATCTTTCTTACCCCAGCTTTCCCTGATTTCGTTCACGATGACATCCGGCCGGTCCCAATGAATCAAATGGGATGCCTGAGGGATATCCTTCACAATCGCCTTAGCCCCATCTTTAAACAACGTAGCCATATGAATCCGGTTTTCCTCACGTTGAACCGGCAGTGTTGCACGCAAAAGGACGATCCCCCGTGGCAATCGATCATAATGCTCAAGGACTTCATGCCGGTGCATGGCCATGACGTATGCTGCACCCGTTTCCCCCCGTGCGTGCCAGTAATATCGTCCATCCTTCATCAAAGCAAGATCTTCTCCTGCACGGTCAAGAGCATCCGACCTCCGGCTTCCACTGTATACCGCTTCATTCAGAAACTCATCCCATGTACTCCACGAATCCTCGAAATCCTTGCGGTAATACGCGACTTCATCCGCTTCACTAATATTTCCGAGGCTCTTTGCCTGATAGCCTCCGTCAATCAGGATGGAGCCCCTCACCTTGTCACGGTTCTCCAACAGATAGAACAAATGGGCGAAACTTCCCCAGGAGTGGGAGAGAAAATAGAAGTCTTCCAGTTTCAGTGCTTGGATGACCCCCTCCAGCCACTCAGCCATCCTGGGCATTTCATAGTCTGCCGGGTTTGCAAATGGAGCAGTCCGGCCATGACCGGGGGCATCAACGGCTATGATCCTGAATTCACCTTTTAATTCTTCTGCAATTTCAATGAAACTGAGAGCCGTACTTCCCAGGCCGTGCAGGCAGAAAATTACGGGGTGATCATGATCACCCCACTCGGTGATATGGGTGTTGGATCGATAATAGGTTTTCACTACAACTATCTCCTCTCTTATGGTTCTAAGCATCATTATCCTACTTTTGGTAATTGCACACCATCCTCATTTTTATTCCTTTTTGTTTCAATAGAAGGAACCGTGGAGTCGATCCACCCATTTATAACGTTTTCACCATTGTATAGTAGCTGCTACCTGGTGGATAATCCATGATTTCCCCCACAACTTCATACCCTTTGCTTTCATAAAATGAACGGGCCTGGAATTCAAACGTAGTCAACAGTGCCTTCCTGACTCCTTTCTTTATGGCGATCCTTTCACTTTCTTCTAGAATCTTTGTTCCTATGCCTCTCCCTCTGGACTCTTCGTGTAGCCAAAAATCATGAATCTCCATCCAATTCCAGTAACACTCCGCATATAATCCCCCTAACCACTTTCCTGTAGAATCCGATACTATCAAGGTTAGTGGCTTAACCGCATTCTCCTCCCTTTTTTCTTTATGTTTAGGAGAATGCGCATTATTATATTCTCTTATGTTATGATGCAAAAAAGTTGTGAAGTCTTCGTTACCTTCTAAGGAAACGCTTATTTTATAATCCATCTTTTCCTCCATTCAAAAAGGAGGACCATCCGGCCCTCCTTTAAGTGTGTTGATTTTTTCTATTACTTTTTAAACACCTTATCAATGATCTCATCCGTCGTCATGCCGCTCTCGACTTCGAACGTTCCTGGACGAAGATTGTTCTCGAGTTTACGTTTTTCGACGCGCTTGTAGAAATCGAGTCCGTCTTTGATGATATTAGCTTTTTCAAGGGCGTTCCCTACATCAATGCTGGTCATCCCATCTGAAACAGTCAGGACGGTTTTATATACGATCTTTTCTTTTGCAGGCTGATCGTCAGCTTTTTCTGCTTCCTGCTTCTCTTCTTCACCCTTATGGATGGCGAATCCTTTTGAGGTCAGATGCTGGATCATTTCGTCATCCGTCATCTTTTCCTTGACGGTCTTGGTCTCAGGTTTCGCTGTCGTCGTTTTTGCTTCCGGCTGATCGGTGAAAAAGTAGACCCCGCCGGTCACGGTTGCGGCGACAAGAAGGCCAGAGGCAAAACTGCGCAATGTATTGGGTCTCATTGGGCAACCATGCTCCTTTCAGCCTTTTTTGTCATATATGGTGTAAGCATGCGTTCGACTTCTATGGTCGGGAGCTGTTGCTCTGATGCGATGCTTTCAATGGAGTATCCACGCTTATGAAGATCTAACATTTCCCGGAGCACGCGGCGTTCATCGGATGTGGCCGGTACTGCACCTGCCTGCTGTGCGGTAATTTCCGCGTCCAGCTGCATGGCGCGCATCTGCTTTTCCAATTCGTGTACTTCATTCATCACCGAAATCGACATGTGCTCAACCTGTTGTTCGAGCTTAGATTTCGACTGGCTCGTCTTTACAAACGATAAAATGAGCAGCACAACAGCCGCACCAAACAAAATGGCGATTATCCATCCCATCTTATGTTCCTCCTTCTATGTAACAATTTATCAACCTAAATTATACCCTGAACCCTGTCACAATTCGATTTTTATCGACAAAACACGACTTTGATCCTGTACCTATACCATTATATAACAACCTCATTGGGATTTGTATCCTGTTTTTCTTTACAAGTTTATGACGATTCTTTTCCTTATTTCACGAATAGATCATAACAAAATGAAGAACGGCTTCGGTTTCTTCCAAGTTCGAGTAGCCATGGGGTTGATCCGCAGGGAATTGGATGGAATCGTATTGTTCTAGGGAATAAAGCCGGTCACCCACCCTCACCTCCACGCGCCCTTCCATGACGGTGACATATTCCTTCACTCCCGTCTGATGGGCGTCGGCCATATAATGACTGTGCGGCTTAAGGAAAGCCCTGTGGGTTTCAAGTGAACCATAATGAGAGGTGGAAAACATCGGTTCAAGGGTCAAGGATCCATCAGCACTCAATACCTTTCTTCCTTCATTCTTCCTCGACACCTTCACTTGCTCCTTTTCCATCAGTAAAGAGGAAATCGGGATCGATAGACCATTGGCGATCTTCCAGATGATCGTCAGTGACGGATTGGCCTCCCCACGCTCGATGTTCCCGAGGGTCAGCTTGCTGACGCCGGTCAAATCGGCAAGTGCCTGCAAACTTAAATTCTGTTCCCCGCGTACATCCCTCAGGATGGTACCGATATGTTTGGCAAGAGATTCAGGATCTTCCCATGTGTTCATACTCATTTCTCCTTCCATTGTCGGAAAATTAATTCAATCAGCCTGTTGTAGGTTCGTGTTCGGTATATTATATTTATCTTATAGTTTACTATATTTAACCGAAGGGTGAATGATTTATGAAAGAACTTCTTCTTGGAATTGTCTCGTCCATGTTCTTTGCCGTTACATTCATTTTGAATCGTTCCATGGAGCTGTCCGGGGGGAGCTGGATGTGGAGTGCTTCCCTTCGTTTCCTGTTCATGCTTCCGTTTTTCCTTCTCATTGTACTTGCAAGGAAGAATATGAAACAAGTCTTTCTTGAACTCAAAGCGAATCCTGGTGGATGGCTGCTTTGGAGCTTTTTCGGTTTCGTCCTGTTCTACGCCCCACTGACCTATGCCGCCACTTATGGACCGGGCTGGCTTGTAGCGGGCACATGGCAGTTCACGATCGTAGCGGGAATCCTGCTCGCGCCGCTCTTTTTCACCACTGGGCCAGACGGAAGCAAACAGCGCCACCGCATCCAAAAGAAAGCGCTGATCATATCCCTTCTCATCCTCACAGGTGTAATCTTTATCCAACAGCAGCAAGCTGCCGAGCTGACACCCATCCAGATGTTGATGGGCATCCTGCCGGTTCTCGTAGCGACCTTTGCCTATCCTCTCGGTAACCGTAAAATGATGAGCTTATGCAACGGAAGGCTCGATACGTTCCAGCGGATCCTCGGCATGACGATTGCAAGCCTCCCCTTCTGGCTGATCCTGAGCGCACTCGCCATATGGAAAGCGGGTTTGCCGAGTGGCGGGCAAGTGACTCAATCCTTTGTTGTAGCAGTGTGCTCAGGCGTGATTGCCACTACCCTGTTCTTTATTGCCACGAACCGGGTCCGTCATCATCAAGGGAAGCTCGCCTCAGTCGAAGCCACGCAGTCGACCCAGGTCCTGTTCGTCATGGCCGGTGAAGCCATCTTCCTGTCGAGCCCGCTTCCGACCGGCATTGCAGCCGTCGGGATCCTGTTGATCATCGCCGGGATCATCGGTCATACGTTAAATATGAAAAAGATGAATGCCCCCCGATCCGTCACCCTTCAGAAGAGCACTCCATAAGAAAAAGCGTCCTGCCCGGGACGCTTTTCTTTATGATGACTCCATATTCTTCTGCACTTTCTTCAGTAAACCCAGCAGCTGTTGCTGCTCCTCGCGATCGAGACCATGAAACTGGGTGGCTTGGACCTGCTCCTGTTGTGGAACCACTTCGTCGTAGAGCTCCCGCCCGCTTGCTGTAAGGGTAATGGTTTTCGTCTTCCACTGCTGTTCACGCTGCACGTATCCGAGCTTCTCCATCTTCGTGATGAGCTGCGTGATATTGCCCTTGGTGACGAACAATTTCTCACCGAGCTCCTTCTGTGTGAGCTTCCCATGCACCCCCACTTGGGTCAAGCAGTCGAACTGGGCACTGGTGAGTCCCCATTTCTTGAGGTGATCATTGTTTTCCTTGATGCTATGATTGTATACCCGCGAGAGACGAAACCACAGCATCAGGCCAAGGCGCTTTTCCTTCATGGATAGTGGATTGCTCATTTCCCTTCCTCCCTTCGTGCCTCTGGAAGTGGCTTGATCTTTGATTCGATTTCCTCTCTTCTTTCTTCGAGGAACGGCGGCAGGGAAAGGTTCCTGCCGAGACGGTCACGGGTCTCATCGGTTTCGAAGCCCGGTCCGTCAGTGGCCAGTTCAAAGAGGATGCCGCTCGGATCATGGAAATAGATTGATCTGAAGTAATGGCGATCAATCGATCCCGACGTTTTGATCCCTTGATTCTCCAGATGATCGATCCACTCATCGAGCTCCTCCTCATCGCTCACACGGAATGCGACATGATGGACCCCACCGCGCCCTTGGCGTTCTTTCGGTCCATCTTGTTGAAGAAGATGGACCTCGGATCCTCTCCCTCCAAGACCAGTTGTGAAAGTCTTGTTTTCTCCTTCGGTTCCCGTGTCCTTTTTCACAAACCCCAGAATCTCTTCCAGGAAGCGTTCGGTCGCTTCCGTATCTTTTACCGTCAACTGCACAGGACCGAGGCCACTGATGGCATACGCTTGAGGAACCGTACTCCCTGACCACGTATTCCTCTCAGCACCCGGATCCGCCAGCAGTTGCATCCGGTGACCGTCGCGGTCCCTGAACCCGAGGACGCTATATCCAGACCGATAGGAAATCCCGTCATGCTCAACTCCGAATTCTTGGAACCGGCTTCGCCAATAGCCCAGTGCTTCTTCTGACGGCACTAGCAATGACACGAGGGATATGCTATCCGTACCGGCATGATTCTTAGCCAGATTGGGGATTTCAAAAAAGGTCAGTTCCGATCCCGGACTTCCCGTTTCGTCCCCATAGAATAGATGGTAATAGAACGGATTGTCCTGGTTTACCGTCGTCTTTACGAGGCGCATGCCGAGGATGTCACGATAAAAGGGCAGGTTTACTGCCGCATTGGCTGTAAGTGATGAGATGTGATGGATTCCTTTGAGTTCCATGATGCGTCCTCCCTGAATGTTTCTTGCTTGCATCTTTTCATGTGATTATGTATTATCAGTTTAGTACTAAACTCAAAAACCGTCAAGCATGTGGCCCAGCTACAAACGATACGAAAAAAAAGGAGAGATAGGCCTTGAACCATTTAAAAGGAATCCATCACGTGACCGCCATCACGAGCAGTGCGGAAAAGAATTATGAATTCTTCACCTACGTCCTCGGGATGCGCCTTGTGAAAAAGACCGTCAATCAGGATGATATCCAGACATACCATCTTTTCTTTGCCGATGACAAAGGAAGTGCAGGAACCGATATGACGTTCTTTGACTTCCCTAACATTCCACGTGGGGTACACGGAACGAATGAAATCGCGAAAACATCCTTCCGTGTACCGAGTGATGAAGCCCTTGACTACTGGGTCAAACGCTTCGATCGCCTGAAGATCGACCACAGTGGCATCACGACACGCTTCGGGAAAAAGACCCTTTCTTTCACCGACTTCGATGATCAGCAGTACCAATTGATCTCGGATGAAAAGAATGAAGGCGTCCCTGCCGGCACCCCATGGCAGGATGGACCGGTTCCATTGGAATATGCCATCACCGGTCTAGGACCGATCTTTATCCGCATCCAAGACTTCGACTACTTCAAAAAATTGATGGAAATGGTCCTTCAATTTAAAGAAATCGGTCATGAAGGAAGCTTCCACCTGTTCGAAGTCGGAGAAGGCGGAAACGGGGCACAGGTCGTCGTCGAGCACAACACCGTTCTTCCGAGCGCCCAACAAGGCTTCGGTACCGTCCACCACGTGGCCTTCCGCGTTGAGGACCGTGCCGTACTTGATGAATGGACAAAACGCATGGAAGAGTTCGGATTCCGTACGTCCGGATATGTGAACCGCCACTTCTTCGAATCACTCTATGCCCCTGTGGCTCCACAGATCCTGTTCGAGTTTGCAACAGATGGCCCCGGATTCATGGGAGACGAGCCGTACGAAACCCTCGGGGAGAAGTTATCCCTGCCTCCATTCCTCGAGCCAAAGCGCGAGCAGATCGAAGCGCTCGTTCGACCGATCGATACGGTCAGGAGTACGAGAGATATCCAGAAAGAGTATGAGTGAAGAAATATACTAGTAAAAAGCGGAAAAAGCATCGGTTTTTTAAACCGGTGCTTTTTCTGTATAGCCGTATAAAGTACAGCACATATGTTGCCTCCAGATTTAATAAGAAAAGATCTATCGATAAGCATGCTAAAGCGGATACGCGGAAAACCGCATCCCTTATCTTTAATCAGCCGGTCTTGGACCTGGCTTTTTGCCAGTCGATTCCACCGTCAGGACCGGACGGACGGAGGCGTCCCCTTCGACTCTGATCTGGCAGGACAAGCGCAAGCGATCCTCATACGTCATCTCTGTCTCACCGGCCGACAGCTCACAGAAATCCCCGTCATGAATTTCGACCCTGCACGTGGTACAGCGTGCGTTGCCGCCACATCAATGCAGGATGTCCACTCCGTTGTCCTCCAGGGCCAGAACCAGCTTCGTACCCTTTTCAACCGTATATTTCCCGTAACCGATCACTGTCAACTTTGGCATGGATCCGACCTCCTCATTTTATATAGTGTAACCATTCGCTATTCAATCTTTCCTGTTTTGTATGATGACTGTTAAATTTTATTAATTTTCAAATAATTATTTGACTTCCACATATCAGACGATTATAATTACCCTATGTTTAAAATGTTTTAATTCGAGATATTTAGGAGGAAATCCAATGTCAGTAGATTTTTATGAAAGCCTACAGTCCCGCCGTACGTATTATGGAATCGATAAGCAGGTAAGTGTCTCAGACGAACGGGTAAAGGAAATCGTTGAGTTTGCCGTCAAACATACGCCTTCTGCTTTCAATTCACAGACTGCTCGCGTTGTCGTCCTTACAGGAGACGCTCATGACAAGCTATGGGATCTAACCACTTCCGCCCTGAAAAAAGCAGTAGGAGACGGAGATTTCACTGGAACCCAACAGAAGATGGATTCTTTCAAAGCAGGCTATGGCACAGTCCTGTTCTTCGAAGAGGAAAGCATCGTCAAGTCCCTTCAGGAACAATTCGCCCTCTATGCCGACAACTTCCCGATCTGGTCCCACCAATCCTCCGGGATGCATCAGCTCGTTGTATGGACTGCGCTTGAATCAGAAGGCCTCGGCGCCTCCCTTCAGCATTACAACCCGCTGATCGATGAAGACGTGAAGAACGAATGGAGCCTCCCGCAAAGTTGGAAGCTCATCGCCCAAATGCCATTCGGCAATCCAACAGCCGAGCCGGGTGAAAAGCAATTCCAGCCGCTTGATGAACGCGTGAAATTTTATAAATAAGACAGAAGCACAGCGATCCGGATGATCGCTGTGCTTTTTATTTAAATCCCTAGCCATTTTCATGCTGACTAACACAGGTTGTGCAGACGCTGCAGAACCGAATCATCCAGATGAATCCTCCCCACCCTCAATGGAACGGTGATGATGAACGGCGCAGAATATCCGATAGAGAGAGGAAATTACCAGTGGGAATTCAAAAGAGGCAAGAACCGCCCCATCCCCTTCCATAATAGTATGGAAGTAGCAGCGCAGGGCGGACGATTCCTTTGGGGACCAGAGGCAAGGTTGAGACCCTGTTGACGTCAGCCAAAACGGCTCATGATGATTCCCCGTTGGAAAAAGGGCGACCGCAGCGGAAAGGCACGAACTTAATCAAATAGTCTATGAACTAGAAAATATTTTTTGCACCTATCAAAAGGAAGGATGTCGAACACAGCATCCTACCTATCACCACAAAGTGCCTTGTAGCGGAGGCCACCTGACTCCTACGGGAATAGAGGGTAGCTTGAGACCCTGCAGGCGCAGCCGAAGCGGCTCAACACCCTCCCCGAGGAAAGCAGGTGGCCGCAGCGAAAAGGAACGAACCCAATCAAATAGTCTATGAAGTAGAAGAGGATTTTCTCACCCATTAAAAGATATGTCGAACACACCATCCTCCCTACCACCACAAAGTGCCTTGCAGCGAAGGGCGGACGACTCCTTCGGGAATAGAGGCAAGGTTAAGACCCTGCAGGCGTAGCGAAGGGCTCAACTGACTCCCCGAGGAAAGCCGCCGACCGCAGCGAAACGCAACGAACCTTTCCCTTCTTCTCTCCCATTTAAAAAGTGGATGGGGTTCCTAAACCTTATCACCTAGTTCAATCAGCAAAGAACAACGACTCCTACAGATAGAAAGCACCTGCCGAATCTGAACGAAGGCCCACTATTTTAAATGGAGGCAAACACGCTTAAATCCCTCATCACAGCACATACTAACCCAAACAACCCCATCCGATTGAATGGACAAAATTCGCCAGCCACCACGATTTTCTGTTACAATAAGTACATAAGTTATTTTTTTATACAACCGTTTGAAAGGGGTTACATATAGTGGAGGACCGACAAGAACTTCACCCTAAAGTAGAGAAAAGCTTCGAACTGATCGGTAAAAAATGGACCGGCTTGATCATTTATGTTTTAATGAGTGGACCAAAGCGCTTCAGCGAATTGAGCGAAGCCATCCCCGCCCTGAGCAGACGATTATTGACCGAGCGCGTTAAAGAGCTTGAAGAACACGGGATTGTCATCAGGGAAGTCATAGCGGATCGGCCGATTCGATCGGAATACTCACTCACACAGAAGGGAATCGAACTGGGTAACATCCTCGGACCTATCAGCAAATGGGCAGAAAGCTGGGTCCATGACTAACCTCTAATAGAAAGGGTTGACATCATGACCAACGTTCTCTATATCACAGCTCATCCACTCAGTGAAACTGAATCCCTCAGCATGGCTGTTGGCAAAGAATTTTTCGATACATATAAACGATCTCACCCCGAAGATGAGATTGTTCACCTGGACCTGTATCAAAGTGATATCCCGTTTCTCGACAGTGATGTCTTCAACGGATGGGAAAAGCTCCGCTCCCAAGCATCGCTTGCAGACCTCTCTACCACCGAACGCCTCAAAGTCGGACGCCTTGCCGAACTTGGCGGTCAGTTCCTGCTGGCAGATAAATATATCTTCGTCACTCCCATGTGGAACTTCTCCATTCCCGCCATCATGAAGGCCTACATCGATGCCGTTACCGTATCCGGTAAGACGTTCATCTACACAAAGGACGGAATACAGGGAATGCTTGCAGGCAAAAAGGCCATCCATATCCAGTCACGGGGGGATATATATTCCGAAGGGCCGGAAGAACCGCGTGAGCTTGGTCATCGGTATATGGAAGTGATGATGGAATTCTTCGGAGTCGCTTCCTTCGAAAGCATCATCATCGAAGGCCAGATGAAATATCCTGAAAGAACGGAAGAAATCAAGACCAAAGCGATGGCAGAGGCTCATGAGAAGGCTCAAACATTTTAATGGACAAAGACACCCGGATTGGGTGTTTTTTATTTATGTAATCGTTTATGGAACACAATTTTAATCTACTACACATTAAAAAGTCGGTACTAAAAAATCCACAAAAAAAAAGGAGGCACAATGCCCCCCTTTTTCGTTTTTCCTATTAACCTCTTCCTGCTTGGAAAGAAGGATATTTTGTCATACCACCATCTGCGAACAGTGTGATACCAGTTACATAGCTAGCTTCTTTAGAAGCAAGGAATGCAGCAACGGATGCTACTTCTTCCGGTTTACCGATGTAACCCATTGGAATCATGCTTTCAACGTCAGCGCGTTGTTCTGGATCGTCGAATTTTTCAGCGTTGATCGGTGTATACATCGCACCAGGTCCGATGTTGTTTACGCGGATGCCTTTAGGCGCATATTCAAGTGCAAGTGTTTCGGTCATCAATTTGATTCCGCCTTTACTTGCTGCATAGTGAACGAATAGCGGCCAAGGAATCATTTCGTGGACAGAAGACATGTTGATGACATTCCCTTTGATGTCGTTTTCTACCCAGTATTTGATTGCTTCACGGCTACCAAGGAAAGCACCAGTCAAGTTTGTGTTGATGACTTTGTTCCAGTTATCAAGAGAAAGTTCGTGAGATGGAACAGGATTTTCGATACCAGCATTGTTGACCATGACGTCAAGCGTACCGAATTCTTTTACAGCTGTTTGTACAAGGTTGATGACGTCTGCTTCTACAGTCACGTCACCTTGGACGATGATGGCTTCCCCACCGGCAGCTTCTACTTCATTTTTCGCTTCGATTGCTTCTTCTTCGTTTACATAATAGTTGATGACAACTTTCGCTTGTTCTTGACCGAAACGGACAGCCATTGAGCGTCCAAGACCAGTGGATCCGCCAGTGATGGCAACTACTTTACCTTTTAAATCTTCATACATAATGAATTCCTCCTTAGATTATGTTGATGCTGTACCTATGGATGATTATTGGCTTTTCGTGATTCCGAGAAGGACACCGCCGATGATGATCAGGATGATACCGAAGATGATACCGACCATTTGACGTTTGGTTTTCTTCTCACCTAGAAGGAAGATTCCTCCGAGTGTTGAAATAACGATACCCATTTGTGAGAGGGAGAAGCTTGTTGCGACTCCGACTTTCGGTTGTGAGATGAAGAGGAACATGTTCCCCGCAGCCCAGATCAACCCTGGAATGATGTTTTTGATTGCATATTTGTTGAATGGCTTATGTCTGTAAGTAAGAATGATTCCTCCGATGAACATCCCGATTGCTTGTGGGAATAGGGCTGTCCAACCATCAACGTCGAATAGACGTGCAATGACAACATATACAAGGTAACCAATGGTTGAAACGATAAGCGTGATGATCGCTTTCTTGAATTGTTTTGAATTCTCTTCGTTCTTTTGTTCCTTGCTTTCCAGTGATGTCAGTACGATTCCGACGATGATACAGATAAGGGCAATGATTCCTAATATGACAGTGACCGCAGTGGACCACTCATTAAATACAATGACACCGAACAATGCAGTTGAAACAAGCTGCATACCGGTTGAGATCGGCATTGTTTTGGAAACACCGATATATTCGATCGTTTTGAGCTGATTACTTTGACCTACGGCCCAGAATAGACCCGAAACGATTCCGACGATAAAGATGGTTGGTGTTAGAACCGGATGAACAACCAAGAAGATGACAGCTGAGAAGATCAGCGCCCCGATTGTTGTTCCTAGTGTCTGGCTATAAGCGCCTCCACCGAGTTTCACATTGAAAAGTACAATGCTCCCCCAGAATATCGCAGGAAGGATGGCTAAGAAAATATCCATGAATGTGAACCTTCTTTCCTAAACTGTTGATGTATTTGTGAGCGACTATTTGTTCACTCAATGTTACTAATAGTAACTAGGTAGAAAAAAATAGTCAATCGATTGAGCTCCTTTTTTTTCTTACCCATTTTCGTAAAAATAAACCCTTTCATTTGTGAAATGTTGAGCGTACGCAACAAACCTTGTCATGCTAAGTAATTCAGAATTTGTCAGAAAAAACGGTTATTCCATTTCCTTACATAAATGTGATAATACACGTAATAATCTGACTACTTAAAGTAACCGTTTTCCTTGAAATGGCGCGGTTTTCAGGGGACTTCAAAGGGTTCGACTCACCAGGAAAAACGTAAAATGTAAGCGTTCGATTCTGTCACAAATAAAAAAATCCACTCAAAAAAAACGACCTTTTTTGGAAGGTCGCTACTCTGAAGAAATTGCATTTTTTTGATGTAGAGGATGATTTTACACATAATTCATTGGTTTATTCGGCCTGATATGGCTTGGCAGTGTGATTGATTTTCGAGAGTTCATTTACTTATTCCGATCCCCATTTTCAGGACTGCAGCCACATCCCTAGATGCACGTTCCAGAAGATGCGTTGCCTGACTGAAAGCCTCGGGCAGTTCCATGATCCCGGATACGATTGAAAACAGGGCATCGATGCCGTGGTCATAGACGACCCTACTGTCATCCGTGAGGGAACCGGCGATACCGATCACGGGAATCCCGAACTCCTTGGCAGCCTTTGCGACTCCGATTGGTGTTTTGCCATAAATGGTCTGTCCGTCTATGCGCCCTTCTCCTGTTATGACGAAAGAAGCATTCTTGACGTTCTCACTGAACTTCAAGGCCTTTAGGACAATATCGATACCGCAATTCAGCTCGGCATTCAGGAAAGCAAGAAGGGCAAAACCGAGTCCTCCAGCAGCACCGGTGCCTGCTTTGCTGGCGATCTCTTCACCACTCGGCGCAATGGAGGCTAGATGGGCAAGGTTTTGGTCAAGGATATCAACCATTTCCGGATCAGCTCCCTTTTGCGGACCGAAGATTGCAGAAGCACCGGTGGGCCCTGTAAGGGGGTTGGTGACATCACATGCCACTTCGAGCTTGACGGATTCCAGTCTTGGATCCAGCAGACTCAAGTCAATGGAACTTATAGTAGAGAGTGCTCCGCCACCCGGACCGATCTCTTGCCCTTGTTCATTCAAGAACCTGCCTCCGAGAGCCTGTGTCATACCCACACCGCCATCGTTGGTGGCACTGCCGCCAATCCCCACGATGATATGGCTGACGCCTTCATCAAGAGCTGCACGGATAAGCTCGCCGGTTCCCCTAGATGTCGTGAGCAGGGGATTTCGTTTCGACGGCTCCACTAGATGAAGACCTGAAGCTGCTGCCATTTCAATGACCGCCGTTTTACCGTCACCCAGTATTCCGAAGAAGGCCGGGACGTCCTCACCCAGGGGTCCTGTGACGGAACGTTCCCTGATGGTTCCACCAGTGGCATCCACAAGGGATTGGACGGTCCCTTCCCCACCGTCGGCCATGGGAAGGAGCTGGTACTCAGCATCTGGAATGACGGCTTTCATGCCTTTCTCAATGGATTGCGCCGCTTCCAGCGCGGTCATGCTTTCTTTGAACGAATCAGGTGCGATGACGATCTTCATCATTTTCTCTCCTCTCAGGTTAACCGAAAATCTTGAATACGCCGAACACTAAAGTCGACAGAATGGCCAATGTGAGTCCGACAAGGGATTCATACGGCATGAGTTTAAGGCGCTCTTTCATGCTCATATTCACGCTACCTGCCGTCGCATGGAAGAAGCTTCCGTGCGGCAAATGATCCAGTACGGTGGCTCCTGCATGAATCATGGCCGCTCCGGCCAGGGCGGACACACCCATTTCAAGGATGGTCCCACTGAATACGCTACTTGCAACTGCGGTACCAGCCGTCGTCGATGCCGTTGCTGCCGACATGAAGATCCCAGATGCCGGTGCGAGGAGATATGCTGGCAGACCCGATGCACTGAGGCCATTGATGATGACATCCTTCAGGGTCGAATTCGCAATGATACCGGCAAGCGTTCCCGTTCCAAGAAGCATGATTGCCACTCCCGACATTTTTCCAAGGCCGGATACTGCGTAGTCGTTGATCTTTCTTGTCTTCTTCATAGCAATGGCCCCGATGATCCCGCCAATCGGCAGGGCAACCATCGGATCGATATTGATATCGAACAAAGGGCGAAGGGCCAATAAGAGGATGGCTACAAGTGGTGCCACAAGTGCTGTAATGAAAAGAGGCATGTTCGAGGCGTCAACCACAGCGCTCTCTTCTTGGATGAAGGTTCCTTTACGGGCAAGCTTCTTGGCCACCATGTAGGTGACTGCGAGACCGAATAGGGCCGGAATGATCCCTGCCATCATGATAGATGTAAGGGGAACACCGAACGCATCCGATGCCGCGATGGCATTCGGGTTCGGTGACATGATGTTCCCTGCCTTCCCTCCTCCGATCATGGCAAGGAGAATGGCCGTCCTGGACAGCTTTGCCCGTTTTGCGATGGCAAGGGCAATCGGTGAAACGGTGATGACGGCAACATCTACAAACACTCCGACTGCTGTTAGGATCATGGTGGCGAGGGCAAGGGCAAGGAGTGCTTTTGATTCACCAAGCTTTTTCACGATCGTTTCGGCAATGGACAGTGCAGCGCCTGACTCGATCAGGACACCTGCGAGAACCCCGGCTGCCAAGATACGAAGGACGGCTGGAATGATTCCCTTTGCTCCTTCCATCATAAGATTGACGGTATTGGCTATATCCACTCCACCGATGAGACCACCGATCAGCGCGCCGGCAACCATCCCATAAGCGGGCGGGACTTTTTTAAGTATTAATACGATAGCGATGACAAGGGCACTCACTGCTCCTAAAGCGCTTACAGTAACATCCATTTCTGCTCCCCCTCAGACGAATTATTCTCTATGCAATTAATTGTAAGCGTTTTCTAATTTTGATTCATTGGGCAAACGAACAAAAAAATCCAAATATCCTGTCTGGATATTTGGACACTTGCACAGTTAATGTGATTCGTAAAATAGCTTCGCTATGTAGAGCTCCATCAGATCCCTGATCTTACGGGGATCCTTGCCCGTCCACTGGTGAATCTTATCCAGCCGATAGCGCAGCGTGTTTCGGTGAATAAAAAGGCGTTCAGCTGTCCGATTGAGTTCACCGTTTTCCTGGATATAGGCATCCAGGGTTTCCAGCCCTTCTTTATGTTCCATCAAAGGGGTATAAAATGAAAAGCGCTCCATATCAGGATTCCGCTCCATCATTTGCAGCAAGAGGACCTCGATCCGGAACTCTTCGTAGGAATAAACCGGCAATCCCGGCCGCGATCTCCGTCCTAATGCAAGAGCATGCTTTCCTTGCTCATAGGATCGTCGCCACTCCCTTGAACTGCTTGCCACCCCTCCGATCCCGACACCACCCGCTACCGACCTGAGACGCCGCGGAACCTTCAGACCTCTTTCCGCCACTTTGAAAAGGATGATTTCATTAGAAGGAGTGACGCCGAGCACATCTCCTTTATCGAGCTCGAATTCGATAGAGCGAAGGAGTTCCTGCCCCGTCGGATCTGTACGTGCTTCCATCACAATGGCGGCACGGGGAAGATCCAGGTCTATCCCCAATGAACCTGCCTTTTCCACGACGGAATCCCCGCCGGTGCCTGTAATCAGTTGGGTGATCATATCGTTTTGGATCCTTTGCTTCCATTGAAATTGTTCAAGAAGGAAGGACTGCTCAAGGACGAGTTCCGCCGACATCTTGATCAGCTCCGCGAAGGCTTGAATCTCTTCCGGCTCACCGGTGATACCCACGACCCCGACAATTTGACCGTTAAAGGAGATGGGAAAATTGATTCCCGGCTTTACGCCCTCCCTCTCTTCCTTCACTTCGATCTTCCTTTTCTCCTGGAGGACAAGGAGTGCACCTTGGTGGACATACCCGATTCTGTTCATATCACCTGAACCGATGATGACGCCTTCTTCATTCATCACGTTGATGTTCCAATCAAGGATGGCCATCGTCCTGTTGACGATTTCCTGAGCCAGTTCCCGGGTCATGACAGCCATATGTTTCACTCCCTTACTTCTTCTTCCTTGCACTCACAATACCTTGCACCACCGGGAACCGCCAGCTTCCTGCAATGAAAACGACCATTCCGACAAGGATCCCTGCGGAGGTGACAATCAGATCGATTCCTTTTTCCCCCATCGTAGAAGGTACAGCGGCCTCTACACCCTTCTCGACTGCCAAGACGACCGCAGCCATGACGGCAGTGATGAGTGCGATGGGAACCAACGAACGGATCAACTTTCTGAAAGAGAGCCCGACTGCCTTCTTGATATGAATGAGTGTATACAAGACCGATACGCCCATCCCCGCATAGGTCGCCAGGATCGGTCCTATTTCTTTGAACGGCGGCACAAGAAGGATGTTCAGTCCGACTTTTACAGCGATTCCCACGGCAATGGCCCACACGACTTTCTTCTGCTCATTGATTCCCTGCATGGTCGCAGTCGTCACCGTAAAGAGGGCAATGATGATGGCCGCCGGCGCATACCATTCTAGAATGATACCCCCGAGTTCAGCATCGGATGAGGAAGGAAACATCAGCCTGAAGAGATGGCTCCCCACCACACTGAGTCCGATGGCAGCAGGGAAGGTAAAGAACAACACCAGCTGGAACGTCTGATCGATGCTATCCCTTACTTCTTGGATCCTCCCGCTTTCAAACGATGACGTGATCCTCGGGATCAAGGTCATCCCAAAAGCAGTCGCCAGTGAGACGGGAACAAGGACGAGGATCTGGGCGATCCCGATGTTCCCATTGATGACCTCGACTTTTGAAAAGGCATAGCCGATGTTCATGAACAGGCGATTGATCGTGAACGTATCGATGTTCTGATAAATCGGGATCGTCAAGCCCGTGATCACAAAGGGGATGGCATATCGCGTCAGCTCCTTGAACATAGGAAACACCGCAATCTTCGCATTGCCTACACTTTCATCCATTTGCCTGCGGATCAGGCGGCGTCTTTTCCAGAAAACCCATAAAAGAAGGACAAGGGAGGCCAGCCCCCCGATGAAGGCGGCAAATGTGGCAATGCCAACGGCCCCTTTTACCGTCCCATTCAACACGTTCAGGATGAGGTAGCCCCCGGCAAGGATGAAGGCAATCCGTACCACCTGCTCGATGACCGTACTCATGGCCGATGGCCCCATGGAATCACTCCCCTGGAAATACCCCCTCAGCAAGCTCATGGGGGGCACGACTAGCAAGGCAAAACTGACCAGCCGGACAACGTAGATCATGTCATCCCGTGAGTTCCCACTTCCACCTTCTCCGAACGCCACCACCACCCATGGGGCAGAGAAGTATAATAGTAGAAACGAAACAATTCCGCTGATGATCATGGCAATCAGGCCATAACGGAGCAGGTTCAACCCTGCGAGGTAATTGCCCCTTTCGTTGTATTTCGCTACGAACTTGGAAACGGCAAGGGGCAAACCGACCGTCGACAGGCTGAGCAGGATCGTATACGGTCCGTATGCGTATTTGTACAGGGCATATCCCGTATCCCCTACCAGCAGGGTGAATGGGATGATGAATAGAAACCCGATGATTTTTGAGATAAAGGTGGCAGAGGTCAGGAAAAATGTCCCCCGCATCATCTTCTTGTCCATATGATACTCCTTCTGTGCTCACATCATGAAAAAGGAAGCCCTTCGCAAAGCGAAAGGCCCCCTTTCCTAAATCGCTTCCGCTTTGATGACGAAGCGATGCTGACTGGCATGAAAATATCCATCTTTCTCAATCGTGCGATGGATTTCCTCCAGTTTATCCTGAAATCCCTCTACTGTAAATCCCGGGACCTGCCACGGGATCGCCTTCAAATAATACTGAAGGGCACCGATATCATAAAATCGCTGGCCGGCGGTTTCTTCCCGTTTCCAGATCACCCTGAAGCCGTTGGATTCTAGGTCATTAACAGCCTGCTCCAGGTTCCAGGGGGCAAATTCCGGATTCAACGGCACCTCGAATGCATCGTTCAATTCAAAGCAGTCACAGCCTCCGACCTGCTGGGTAAGAAAAGTGCCTCCGGTCCTGATCACCCTTCTCACTTCACGTGCAGAAAAGGATTCGTGTTGATTGATAATCAAGTCAAACTCTCCTCCGTCAAACGGAAGATCATCATCAGAATCGTAAGCACGCACGTCCACTCCGAGCGGTTCAAGTCTCGCTTTCGCCACGGGTACGTTCGGCGGGTAGCCTTCCGTTGCACATATCCTGGGTGGGAATGGTTTCAGCATAGAGAGGAACTCTCCTCCGCCGGTCCCCATATCAAGCATGGCCGAAGCCTCCCGCATCAGGGGAAGCACCAAGCTCCCATATGACCAGGAAAGCCCGTCACTCTTCATTCGTCCCGTTTCGGTTATATAAGAAAAATCCCAGCCTTCAAAGGCCTCATCTTGTTTCATCCATTGCTCCATCTTCATATCAGATTCCCTCCATTTTTTTAATCATACCGGGGTATTCCCCAGCCCTGGAGGTCCTCTGATCCATAGACAGCGTTGTTATGGCTCGTACTGATTCGGCATATTGGTCGCTCCTTCATTACATTTATATTTTGGTAGTGAAATTGATTAAGTCCGTCAACTATCGGTTAGTACAGTGGATACAAAAATCAAAACGCCCCATTCTTTGACTCTCCCTTTACTAGGTAGAAAAGTGGATATTATCTACGCAATAAGAAACCAAGCCTCATCTTTTGCACAAGTGCAGTGCAGCGGAGGGAGGCCGACTCCTGCGGGAATAGAGGGAAGGTTGAGACCCTGCAGGCGCAGCCGAAGCGGCTCAACTCCCTCCCCGCCGGAAAGCGGCCTTCCGCAGTGGAACGAAACGTCTCAATATTTCACTAATACTCCAATAGAAAGATTATTTAGAAAAATTATACCAATCCAATCTACTTAACTCAACACCGAACCACTCACCCGCTTTTTGGCTTTAAGGCCGAATAGTCCGGTATAAACCAAGGCCGTACCGATCATGACAAGCGCGCCCATGTAGACCGACATCATGGTCGGGATCAGGAAGGCACCGAGTATGATGGTGGAGCGGGCGATAAGGTCGGCTCCGCTGAATGAAAGGTTCGAGAAAGCGGAGTAAGAGCCACGCTTATCGTCCGGGATCATATTCGCCTGCTCGGCATTCCGGATTGGTGAATAGATCAGCTCTCCGATCGTCGCAATCAGATTGAACAGGATCAACACGTACCAGGTGTTAGCCGATGTGACCACTGCATATCCCAATCCGTAGATCAGGAGACCGATGAGGATACCCTTCCGCTTCGAAATTTTATCGGTCCACCTGTTGACGAAGAAAGTCAAAAAGACAACTAGAAGCATGTTTTCAATGTTCAAGAAGCTAAGCATCCTGACCCCTGCAACTTCAAAGCCACCGACCGTGACGCTCCTGAACTCTTCAGCAAGACGGATACCGATATAGCTGTTCAGTGAAAACTCCGCAGCCAAGATGAAGGTCGTGCCTGCGACCACTTTCACGAAAGCAGAATCTTTGAATGCAATCCGATAATTGTTGATGAGGTCGACCAGGACATTCTTGTGCTTTTTTTCCAAGAACCCCTTGAACTCGTCCTTCAGCCAGATACCATAAGCGACGGGAATGATGGTTGAAGTGACGGTCAGCATGATGAACAGTTCCTGTTTATGATGAAGGTATAGCAGCCCTCCAAGGGCGGCGCCGATTGCCATGGATAGGTTGATGAGCCAATAGTCGAGTGCATAGACGGCCTTCCGGTTTTCAGGAGTCGTCGAATCGATGATGATGGCGTGCATGGCGGGCCTGCCTAGACTGCTCGTGATAATGAATAAGATGTACGCTCCTGCAAACACGATGATCCATTTCTCTTCAGGGAAAAGGCTGACGGTCATAAGGAGGAAGCAGGCTGCATTCAGCCACGAGGTAACGAGGAGCACCCTTTTGCGTGAAAATCGGTCAGATACATATCCGCCAATCAAATTGACGATGAAACCGATGATGACGGTGGCAATCAGGAACATTCCCGCCCATATTTTGTTCATTTCGGTAGCGAAGAATAGGGCCATGAACGGCATGACGGCAGATGAAACGGCACGATTAAAGAACGATGTAATCATCCGTACTTTGATGTTTTGTGGGTATTCCTTCCAACTCATATTGTTCCCTCCTCTTGTTTCTTGTATAGTAAACGAGACAGAGAAAGTTAAAAACGGACAGTTTCCTAGCCACATGTCCCCTTTTAAGGAGGAAACCGATGAATCAGCTCTTATTGAAGCTATGGAAAGCATGCCCCACGGGGGAGGTTCGCATGGAAGAAGTAGCAGACATCCTCGAACTTAGTCGCAAGCAAACGACGAGAAAAATAAAAAAATGGGAAGAAGACGGTTTCCTGATGTTTTCTCCGGGTAAAGGACGTGGACATCTTTCACAACTTGAGTGGAAAGTGAATGTGGAAGAGAGCTTTGAATTGGAAGCCATGAATCGCATGGAGCATGAACCGGTGGAAAGCTTGTCGGCATACTTCACGTACGACTGGTCACCGGATACACGCCATCGTCTCATGGACCAATTCGCCACAAGATTCGGGTATAGCCAGGAAGGACGCGACAAGCTGATCATTCCGAGGCGGCATTTGTTCCGTTCCTTCCATCCCCTGGAGGCCGCCGACGCCCAAAGTGCACATCTCGTCGCCAATATCTATAATCGCCTTGTATCCATTACGGAAAACGGAGAGTGTCTGCCGGAGCTCGCACACAGCTGGGATGAGTTTCCGGATAAGCTACGTCTTTATTTAAAGAAGGACGTACGATTCCATGATGGGTCTACAACGAAAGCAGAGGATGTCCAGCGCTGCCTCGAAAAAATGGGCAAGCACCCTGTCTACCGGGAGTTATGGATGCCTGTGGAAAGGATCTCAATTCCTGGACCGCTGATCATCGAGATCCACCACCCTAAAGGATGCTCCTATGCCTTGCAGTTACTGAGCATGATGTGCGCAAGCATCTATAAGGAGACGGCAGAAGGGCCGATCGGGACGGGCTGTTTTTATCTTGTGGAAGATACGTTGGATAAGACTGTCCTTCTTGCGTTCAGGGATCATTTCAGGGAGCGGCCGCTCCTGGACTCCTTGGAATTCGTCAAGGTGGAGCCGGACTTCCCCGTCCAGTACCAATCTCAAACGGAGGATCCCGCATCCATCGAAGTCGAGAGCGATTCCGGCTTTGGCATTATTGTCATGAACGCTTACAGGGATACCGATATCCACCGTCAGGAAGTCAGGACCTACCTTCATCACATTTTAAGATGGCATCGCGACCGGATCGTTGACTTTCATCCGAGGATTACACCGATTCGAGGCGGCTGTCTGAAAGGACACGAAGTGAATCCTGATCTACCTGACGTTTCACGTCCCACGTTCACGGCACCGTTGATCATCAGAGCAACAGGCTATACGACAGATTCTACCCGCTGGCTCCAGCAGGTCTTTGATGAAGAAGGGGTACCCTATGAAGTACACTGGTTCACCTTTGATGAGGTGGTCACCAATCACCCCCGGGCATTGGAGTCGGATCTTTTTATCCATGGTGAAATCTTCGAAGAAAATGAGGATCTTTCATTCTATCATTTTCTCATACATGGCTACTCCCCACTCCACCCGGTTCTAAAGCCTCTTGGTGAATGGAAGGAGAGACTGGACGTATACAGCCAGACCCCTTTCACGGAATGGAGAGCCCTTCATGAAGAGAATGAAAGGAAGCTCATGGAAGATTCCCTCATGATCCCCCTTTACTATGTGAAGCGGGCGATCCCATTTTCGACGGATCTTATGAATATCCACATCCGGCATTTCGGATATGTGGATTTCTCCAAGATGTGGATACGCCCCTCTGTACAGGCATGACCATATCCAGAAACATAGCATTACCCACCTGCAGGAAAACGTGATAGATTGGACTTACATTATCCAATAGGAGAGATGAATCGTGAGAGCACTGTTTGTCACCATCCCCCTTGCCTCCCTCCTCTTCACCGGAGGCTGCAGCCTCTTCGAAGAAGGGGAAGAACCGGCTGCACCTATTGTGGAGCAGGAGCTTCAAGAAGCCGAAGGGGTGTTATTCTATGAAAATCCAAAAGAGAAAAAAGCCCTCATCGTAGATGGATCATTTGATGAAGACGATCTGAACCTCCCATTGAAGGAGATCAAGAAAAAATATGATTTATGGTATGTCACGATTAAAGAGCCTGTGATGCTGAAAGATCTGCCTTCTGGCTCACATGTGAAGATCCGCTATCAGGAGATGCTCGGTTCTGATCCTAAATCTACTGCAGCCGAGGAAATTGAGGTCGTTCCTGGCTCTTGAGAACACTCTTTTACCCATTACAGTACTGTTTGGATTAGACAAAATTATTAATAAGGAAGTGTTCCATGATGGTTTCTATTCAACTAAGGGAACTGCGCCAAACGGACTGGCAGGCGGTGCACCGCTACGCTTCCATGGAAATCGTCAGCAGGTATCAGCCTTGGGGACCGAACAGCGAGGAAGAGACCCGGCAGTATGTGGATGAGGTTCTGCGGGATGCAGCGAAGAAAGACCAGACGCGGTTCACCTATGCCGTCATTCTGGACGGAGAGCTGATCGGATGCGGGGAGCTTACCATTTGTAACCGCTCCAACCTTACTGGGGAAATCGGCTACATTCTCCACCCCGGGCACTGGGGGAAAGGGATTGCGACCCTCCTGGCCAAAAAGCTATTGAACATCGGCTTCCACGAACATGGCCTGCACCGGATCCAAGCCACCTGTGATCCGGCCAATACCGGCTCCATCAGGGTGTTGGAGAAATGCGGAATGACACGCGAGGGCAGGATAAGGGATCACCTTAAGATGAATGACGGATGGCGGGATTCACTTCTATTCGGCAAGCTGGAGCACGAATAAGGCTGCGCACCCATGGGTGCACAGCCTTTTATTCTTCTATACGATCAATCGATCCGCTGCCTTCTCATCCACTGGGTCGCGGCCCATTTGTCACCGATGATGACGGGTCCTCCACCGTGAAGGGTCATGTCATTGAGCTCCTGGTTATCATAGAAGTACTCGAAGTAGACCGCCATCCCTTTTTGCGGGGACACGGAAAGATTCAGTTTAGGAAAATACGTTTCTCCCCCTTGTTCCACATCGTTCAAATACATCACAAGGGTACTGATCCGAGGATTCTTCACCGGTCGTGATGAAGAGAAAAAGTCAAAGTGGGCCTTGTATTCCTGGCCGATTTGATAATTGAGGATCTGTAACCCTTCTCCGTGGCTTTCAGGGATGTTCATGATCTGGGACACGCGTCTTGACACCCGTGAGACCACTTCATTCTCCCCTTCTTCAAGGAACGTACTGCTGCTCGTGCGGATTTGATCCACTTCACGGACCTTCCCGATCTTGGACCTGTCCATCCGGTCCTTCGATACGTTGATGAGTTCATCGCATTCTTCATGGCTCAGGACGTTCCCGAGGATGACGACAAGCGGCTCTTCTACTCTGGCAATGATGGAAATCTCTCTGTCTTCTGTTACAATCTTATTCCCTACATGAGGGAAGATCGTCTGTTCTTTAACCCCTATTTCCTTTGTGTGCATGATCATCGTTCTCCCTATTCAAATTTCACAAAGACGGCACGCCGCTTTACTAAAAAGCGCTTTCAATTCCAAGTTGAAAGCAGGCCTCGATTCCCCTCTGTACAGGAGGGTAGAGATTAACTTTATTTTACTTCTACCGGAAGATTATGACTATGGTTTTCTTTAAAATAATCAATCACTACCAGGGATTGCTCATGAGGTTGTAACATTTCCAATGTAAAAAAGCATGGGGGCCCCATGCTCATTCTTTGCATTCACCACTCCACTCGCCAAACCATCCGCCTTCTTTTTCAATACTCGGTAATTTGCCGCTGCTGTAACAAGCATCGGCGAAGGCATCTATTTCCTTATGGACCGTATAACTATGGAAAAAGGCATTTCCCATAAAAAAGAAGATACCTAAGGAAAGGACCAATCCCCATTTCTTATCCATTCTCCACTTAGTTGGTTTGATCAAAACCATCATCCTCCACTATTTATGGATATTTATCCCATCATAACATAATGGCACCGTCTATGAAACATTATCTTCCATCTGCCACGATGTGAATATCCATGTTGGAGGACTCCCTCATGATGCGATTGATGATGGACCCTTTGCGGATTTCCTCCCAACGCGACCTTGCGGATTGGCCTAATAGAATCTGGGTGACGTTGTGTCGGAAAGCTACATCCACGATGACGGTCGCTGCGTGTCGTTTCCCTCCATCTTCCACGATCATGATGGCTCCGAACTGATTGGCAAGGGTATGCCACTCCTCGATTTTCTTTTTCTGTTGTGGCGAGAGGGTACTGGTTTCAACGACTGTGAGGATGACCAATTCTGCCTTTAAACGATCCGCCATCCTCCAGCCCCTTCTGATGAGTTTTTCTGCTGTCGGACCATAGTGAACGCAGACAAGGATCCGTTCATGGACGCCGGTCGGTGCGCTCCCCCCTTTCATCCGTCCGTCCACATCATCCGCAAGCTCTCGAAGAGACAGTTCTCTCAGTGCTGATAGATTAGAAGAAGTAAAGAAGTGCGACAGGCTTTGTTCGATTTTCTGCGGGGGGTAGATCCTTCCTTCCCTCATGCGCTTCCTGAGCGTCTCAGGCGTGATATCGATGAGCTGGATTTCCGCCGCCTGCTGAATGAAGGTGTCCGGCACCCTCTCCCGGACCGTGATGCCTGTGATTCTCTGAACGATGTCGTTCACACTTTCAAGATGCTGAATGTTCATGGCGGACCATACATCGATCCCTGCCTGAAGGATTTCTTTCACATCTTGATACCGTTTCACATGCCTCGCACCCGGGACGTTCGAATGGGCCAACTCATCGATGAGGACGATTTCCGGCTTACGCTCCTTGATCCGGGTGACGTCCAGTTCGTGGAACACTTTCCCTTTATACTGGACTTGCTTAAGCGGTACCTGCTCCAGGCCCCCGATGACGTCAGCCGTTTCCTTGCGGCCATGGGTTTCGATAAGGCCGATGACTACATCCCTTCCGTCCTGCCTCCACTGGGCAGCATCCTGTAGCATCTTGAACGTCTTCCCCACACCGGGTGCAGCTCCTACATAAAGCTTCAATCTTCCCAGGGTGGAGCGGTGGATCTCCTCAAGGAATTCCTCCGGTCTCTTCTTCCTGAAATATGGATTCATTCTCTTCCCTCCATCAGGATGGTCATTCCTTTTTCAGCGCCAGGTTCAATAAGAGCACGTTCACCCGCCTCTCTCCCAGGAACCCCCACTCTTTTCCTTCTGTGTGATCCTCTATCAGCTCTTTAAGCCTGCTTTTGGATATGGATGTAGCTTCCGCGATACGATCAACCTGGGCCAGGGCCGCTTCCGGACTGATATGGGGGTCAAGGCCTGATCCGGAATCGGTCATAAGATCCATCGGGACCTGATTGAGCGGAACGCTTGGATTCTCCTTTTTCCATTCTTGCAGGGTCCCCTCTACCCGCTTGATCAGTTCCGGATTAGAAGGAGCATAATTGTTGGAGCCCGATGCCGCTGCATCATATTCAATAGCCGATACCCGGCCGTGAAACAATGCGGGATCTTGAACGTTTTGGCCGATGAGCGCAGAGCCCACCGGGTGACCGTTTTCATAAATCAGGCTTCCATTCGCCCTTTCAGGCATCAAGAGTTGGGAAATCCCTGTCGCGGCAAGGGGATAGAGCAGCCCCCCAAGGATCATCGTCATGATGCTGACCCGGATGATCGGGCCAGCCAATCGTTGTTCTACCATTTTTCACGCCTTCTTCCGAATAGATTAGATTACGAGGGACATCATCAAGTCGATTACTTTTATTCCGGCAAATGGAGCCAGCATCCCACCGATTCCATAGATCAACAGATTCCGTCTCAACAGGATATCCGAGCGCACCGGCTTATACGCCACCCCTTTCATGGCCAAGGGCACGAGAAGGGGAATGATGATGGCATTGAAGATCAGGGCTGACAGGATGGCTGTGACGGGAGATGATAGCTTCATGATATTCAGTGCTTCCATCTCCGGGATGGCCGTCATGAACATGGCCGGGATGATGGCAAAATATTTGGCCACATCATTGGCGATGCTGAATGTCGTCAAGGCTCCCCTTGTCATGAGCAGCTGTTTGCCGATGGAAACCACCTCGATGATCTTCGTGGGGTCAGAGTCCAGATCCACCATATTGGCCGCTTCTTTCGCCGCCGTGGTCCCGCTGTTCATGGCGAGTCCGACATCGGCCTGGGCGAGGGCAGGCGCATCATTCGTCCCGTCCCCGGTCATGGCGACCAACTTGCCCTGTGACTGTTCAAACCGGATCACCTCGATCTTATCTTCCGGTTTACACTCGGCAATGAACTCATCCACTCCCGCTTCCCTGGCGATCGTTGCCGCCGTCAGCGGGTTATCACCCGTACACATCACAGTCTTGATCCCCATCTTCCTCAGCTGCTCGAATCGCTCCTTCATACCAGGCTTCACCGTATCTTTCAAATAGATCAGTCCGTAAATCCGATCATCCATGGCAACGGCAAGGGGAGTCCCCCCTACCCCGGCTATGGCTGTCGATTTCGCCTCCAAATCGGCTGGGATGGATCCACCTTGGGATTTCACCCAGGCCTTCACCGCATCGACTGCTCCTTTTCTTACCCTTCGACCGTCAGGAAGATCCAACCCGCTCATCCTCGTCTCAGCCTTGAAGTCGATGAATGTACCACCTGTGACCTCGGGGATGACGACTCCTCTTCCCTTCAAGAGCTCCAGCACCGACCGTCCCTCTGGCGTCTCATCTTTCAGGGAACTCATTCCTGCCCAGTAAGGAAGCTCTTCTTCCCCTTCCCCAGTCGGAATGATATCACTTGCCATACGGTTCCCGAATGTGATCGTCCCTGTTTTATCAAGGATGATGGTGTTGATATCCCCGGCTGCTTCCACCGCCTTTCCGGACATGGCCAGCACATTGAACTGTGTGACCCGGTCCATCCCGGCGATTCCGATGGCCGATAACAGCCCGCCGATCGTCGTCGGGATCAGGCATACGAGCAGGGCAATGAGGACTGCGGTATCTATCTGGAACCCAAGGTAGTTCGTGAAGAACGGGAGGGTCATCACCATGAACAGGAAGATCAATGTCAAACTGGTCAGGACGGTATTCAAGGTAATTTCATTTGGTGTCTTTTGACGCTCGGCCCCTTCTACAAGGGAAATCATCCGGTCCAGGAAGGATTCTCCCGGGTTGCTCGTAATCCGGATGGTGATGCTATCACTGACGACCCTCGTTCCTCCCGTCACGGAGTTGAAGTCCCCTCCTGCTTCCTTCATCACGGGAGCTGACTCCCCGGTAATGGCGGATTCATCCACCGATGCGATGCCTTTGATCACTTCTCCGTCACCCGGGATCCATTCCCCTTGGGAAACGATGACAATATCGTCGACTTTCAGTTTGTCAGAAGGCATGTGGTGGATCGATCCATCCTTCATCCTGACGTTAGCGATCATATCCTGCTTGGACTTCTTCAATGCCCCGGCCTGGGCCTTCCCCCTCCCTTCGGCCAAGGCCTCGGCAAAGTTTGCGAACAAAACCGTAAAAAGCAGGATGAGTGCGACCGAGAGAGAGAACCATGTTCCCGTCCCTCCTGGGCTTTGTGGTAAAAACACCTGGATGAAGGAAACGAAGAACCCGATTTCCACTACGAACATGATGGGATTCTTGACCATCCTTCTAGGGTCCAGCTTCATGATTGATTCTTTCAGTGCGTTCCATAATAACGTTAAGCCCTTGCTATTCTTTTCAACAGAAGGGGACGGCACCTCTCTTACCGGTGAGATGATGTCCTCCTCCTGATCCTTCAACAAATGGTTTCCCATTTCTTATCCCTCCAGCTTATAGTGTTAAATATTCTGCAACAGGTCCCAGCACGAGGACCGGGAAGAACGTCAGCGCTCCCACGATCATGATCGTTCCCACGAAGATGGTGCCGAATAGGGGAGAATCTGTACGGAAGGTTCCGATGCTTTCCGGAACAAGCCGCTTCTTGGCCAGGGATGCAGCGACAGCGAGCATGGTAATGACTCCGAAGTACCGCCCGATGAACATGACGATCCCCGTGGAAATGTTCCAAAATGGCGTGGCATCCCCCAGGCCTTCAAATCCTGATCCATTGTTGGCAGCAGACGACGTGAATTCATACATGACTTGCGTCAGTCCGTGGAACCCTTGATTGGAGATGGCATCCGTCCCTGCATGGACATAAAGGGCGATGGCCGATGCACCAAGTATGAGGAGCGGTTGGATCAGCATGGTGACGGCTATGAGCTTCATCTCGCGGGCTTCGATCTTCTTACCAAGAAACTCCGGAGTCCTGCCGATCATCAACCCCGATAGGAAAACGGCGATCAGGACATACATGATGACATTGAGGAACCCGGCACCCACACCACCGAATACGGCATTGAGGAGCATATTGGACAGAGCCAGCATCCCGCTCAAAGGCGTAAGCGTATCATGCATGGTATTGACCGCACCCGTCTCTGAAGCCGTCGTCACCATGGCATACAGGATCGACTCCCCGGGACCAAACCGGACTTCCTTCCCTTCCATGCTGGCCCCATTGATTCCAAGAGCATTCAATGCCGGGTTTCCATGCGATTCCGCCACCATCGACAGGGAGAGCATGACAACGAACATCATCATCATCGAGACGAATAAGAGGCGTCCTTGCTTCTCATTCCCAATCATCCTTCCATACGCGAAGGGAATCGCCGTAGGCAGAAGGAACATCAAAAGGATTTGGAGCATATTGCTGAACGACCCCGGATTCTCAAAAGGATGAGCCGAGTTGACTCCGAAGAATCCACCACCGTTGTTCCCGAGCTCCTTGATCGATAAGAATGAGCCTACGGGACCCCGTGCTATCTCCTGACTCCCACCATCCACGGTCTGCACGGTAACAGATGGTGAAAGCGTCTGTGGTACCCCAAGTGCCACGAAGATCAAGCCGGTGATGAACGCGAGGGGCAATAGCACCCTGGTGATGGAACGGATGAAATCAACGAAGAAATTCCCCGCCCCCTTTCCGGCTAACAACCGGATAAATGCCATCACCCCGCTCAACGCGGTTGCAGGTGCCGCGAACATCATGAAGAGAACGCCCGCCATTTGGGCGAGATACGACAAACCGGTTTCACCGCTGTAGTGTTGAAGATTGGTATTCGTCATGAAGCTGATGGCCGTATTAAAAGCAAGGGACGCATCCATCCCTTTGATCCCTGCCGGATTCAGGGGAAGTATCCCCTGAAGTCTGAAAACCAGGTACACAAGCGCGATCATGAATACGTTCGTCAGAAGCAGGGAAGCAGCATACCTCTTCCAAGTCTGATTGATCGCCCGGACACCACCGAGCCGGAAGAGGATGTTCTCTGCCGGGAGGAATACCCGGTCAAGGCGCGTCCGCTCCGTATTGAATGCCTGTGCAAGATAGAGCCCTACAGGCTTTGCCAATAGAATGACAATGAACATGATAAGTACAACTGAACCAATCGTGGAAACCACTTTCCTTCACCCCATATCAAAATTTCTCTGGATTTAGCAACACATAACACAGATAGACAACCAGGATCAGAGCGATCGCCAACATCATCATTTCTCTTCATCCTTTCCCGGTTCTACAATGGATCCGGACCATTTCAATAGTCCTGCCATCGCCATGGTAAGCAAGCCCATCATGACCATCATCCAAACATCCCACATCTTGATTCCTCCTTTACTTTTTGGCCCAGTCAGAAAAAAATAGACCAACGCACACTTCTTCCCCATGTGAAAATCATGAACATGATCTTCATAGAATTGGAGAAAAAGCACACATTGGTCTACTTAATGCCCAGCAGGCTTCATGCCTTCTTTGCATTCTGTCTTCCACGTATTCTTTTTCGTATAGGCATAATAAAAAGACCTACATACACAGGCTGCCCCTCACGTCACAGATGTCTGCAACAAGAGATGCCCCCTGATTAAGGCGGTCTTGTGGACCTCCTTCGCTTTAGCCGACGAAGTTAGCTGACGGGTAGGATGGCGAAAGAGTTTTCTCATCCCTTCTACACAGTAGAATTAACCCCAAAAAATTGGTTCCTCCGCTCTCTTTCGAGATTAGGCCGGTTGATGCTGTTGTTTATGAAATTGATATTACTCCGAGTTCATTCCGTTGTAAACGACGAAAAACCAGAGAAAACAGTCATATTCAATCAAAATAATAAAAATTAACTTTATTTACTCCGTATTACTCACTCAATCTCATTATTTCTATTCTTATAAAACAAAAAAATAGGATTGACTTCCCCTACCTTATGGACGTACGATTGTCGTTGAAAAGACGCAAGCGAAATTCAGGAGGATCATATGGCAACGAAAAAACGATTAGAGGCCGAGCTGAGCGAAGCCTTCATCAAGCTCCAAAGGGAATTGATCGGGAGGGGACCACAGGAGACGAGGACCTACATCGTCGAAGATATGGTGATTGCACGGTTCAAGGGCGTCCTCACCGTAGAAGAAAAGCATCTGGTGGAACATGATAATGGACGGAAGCTCGTGAAGCAGATGAGGCAGATCCTCCGGGAGATGTACGGGGAGAAGTTCGAAGACGTCGTGGAAAAGCTGACGAACTGCCACGTCCTTACAAGTCATAGCGACATCAGCACCAGGTCAGGTGAAAGGATCGAAGTGTTCGTCCTTGACCGGAATCTCGAGAAAGACCTGACTCAATAAAAAAATGCCGCAGGGATCGATCCCTGCGGCTGATTCTGCGTTATTGGTTACCTTGTTTCACCCAGCCAGCGACGGTGACGGTACGTTTTGCCTGATGCTTCACGGCAGGCTCCACGTTTTCGACCATATTTCCTTCCTGGTCGACGGTCACACTCGTTCCGTATGGGTTTCCTCCTGTTGTAAAGAGGACAGGATCTGTGTATCCAGGGGATGCCACGATTGCTCCCCAGTGGTGCATCGTCGTGTATAGAGACAGGATGGTTTGCTCCTGGCCTCCGTGTGGATTCTGGGCTGACGTCATGGCACTGACCACTTTGTTGGCAAGCTTGCCGTTGAACCAAAGTCCGCCTGTTGTATCGATGAACTGTTTCACCTGTCCAGGCACGTTTCCGAAACGGGTCGGGATGCTGAAGATGATGGCATCTGCCCATTCAAGATCTGCAAGCGTCACTTCCGGAACATCTTTCGTTGCCTCCACATGTGCTTTCCAGGCCGGATTGGATTCAATGGCACCTTGTGGCGCTGTTTCAGGCACCTTCAGTACTTTCACTTCTGCTCCGGCTTCCTTCGCACCTTCTTCCGCCCACTGGGCCATTTTGTAGTTGGTACCTGTTGAACTATAATAAATCACTGCTACTTTTACGTTTTCCATCGTTGTTTCCTCCTTTTGTTGTGTTCCGAATAGTTTACTGAAAAATCCCATGTTCATTCTCCTCTGACTCTAGATGTGCTTCATTCAATCCGGGCGTTTGATCGTGAAGGTTTCACCGATCTTGGCATAGTCATTCCCTGCCAGACGGCTGACGGCCTGGAGCTTCTCCTTATCGATACGGCCGTTTTCATACAGGTCCTCACGGATATGGAACTTCACGATCCGACCGATGACAAGATCGGCTCCCCCCGCAGTGACAATCTGCTCCAGCACGCATTCCATCCGTACTTTCGCTTCCTCTACACCCGGTACCCCCACCACCTCACTCTGGGTGGGGGTCAATCCGGCAAGCTCCACTTCACTCTCATCCGGCTTCAAGCTGGCGGCCGTTTCATTGATCTTGCCCACGTTACCCTCATCCACGATGTGGACGACAAATTCCTTTGTTTGGGCGATATTCCTTGATGTATCCTTCTGTTCACCTGCTTTGCGCTGGACGGCAATGGAAACCATCGGCGGGTCCGCCGAAACGATATTGAAGAAGGAAAATGGTGCTCCGTTCACCGTTCCCGACGGCGACTGGGATGTGACGAACGCAATCGGCCTAGGAATGATGCTCCCGATGAGGAACTTATAGTTATCCTTGGCCGATAGCTGCGATGGATCAATGGAAATCAATGAAATCACTCCCCGATTAGTCTAGCTCTTTCACTTCGATCGGGATCAGGGCCTGCTCGATCCTATCCCGATGCCCCTCATACTGCTCCGGCAGCATAAGCTTCTCTCCCATTGTTTCCACCGTTTCATCATGTGCAAACCCAGGTGGGTCCGTTGCGATTTCAAACAGGATCTCTCCGTGCTCACGGAAGTAAATCGCGTTGAAATAGTTTCGGTCCTTCACTTCAGTGACACCATAGCCGCTTGCACCTACATGGCGCTGCCATTCGAGCTGGTCTTGGTCATCTTCCGCCCGCCATGCGATATGGTGGACCGTCCCCACTCCCGAGCGTCCCCGGCCGACGGAGGTTTTCTTCACATCGATGAGGTTTCCGATGTCAGCCGTAGATCGGAAGCGGATATAGTCCCCTTCCTCGCCTACCTTCTCAAGACCCATCACCTGCTCCAGCAATTCAGCTGTTTTTTCAGGGCGTGCAGATAGAAGGATGGCTCCACCGAACCCTTTGATGGCGACATCTGGTGATACACCTCCGAACGACCAGCCGTTGTTCTCCCCGCCTTCCCTCTCCACGATTTCCAGATGAAGGCCGTGTGGATCATCGAACGCCAGATATGTCTCGCCGAACCGATTTGATTCTTTTGCCTCGATGTTGAACGTCCCTAGGCGCTTTTTCCAAAATGAGAGGCTTCCTGTTGGTACGGCATAGGTAGTGACACCTACTTGCCCGTCACCGATCACTCCTTGACGTGCACCTGCCCATGGGAAGAAGGTGATGATGGTTCCGGGACTTCCGCCTTCGTCTCCGAAGTAAAGATGATAGGTGCCTGGGTCGTCGAAGTTGACGGTTTGTTTGACGAGGCGGAGTCCGAGGACGCCTGCGTAGAAGTCGATGTTTTCTTGTGGATGTCCGACGATGGCGGTGATGTGGTGGATTCCGGCTGTTCGTTTTTGCATGGTGGATCTCTCCTTTGGTTCGGAATGTGGTTTATATGGTTTTTTGTTGTGAAGTTCATGGTGGATAGATGGGTCCGTTCGTGTTCGCTGCGGGGTGCCGCTTTCCGCGGGGAGGGAGTTGAGCCGCTTCGGCTATCGCCTGCAGGGTCTCAACCTTCCCTCCTTTCCCGCAGGAGTCGGCACCCCTCCGCTACCACTCACTTTTCGATGATGTAAAGTGAGTGGTCCTAACAGAACTTGATGGGTGTAACTCATTCAAAAACGATTTTCGGATTCTTTTCTGCAATGATCCTGCTCATTCCTTCTACTCTTTCGCAACTGAGATGACACCCAGAGTGCATTGGAGCGAAAGGTACTTGAATCCTACGGGAATAGAGGGATGTTCGAGACCCCGCAAGAATGAGGAGGCTCGACTTCCTCCCCGTGGAAAGCAAGTGCCTGCAGCGGAAAGGAGCGGTCTTCGTGGTATTTATACTATTTTCAATATTTTCTTCTTTATTCCTTCTTTTACTCTGAATTAAAATATCTTTAATTCGAGATAATTATATGATGGATGCTCTTTCGATGTCAATGGTTTGGGAGAAAAAACTTTTAATTCGAGATATTTTCTTGCATGTTTGCTCTTTATTTACGTTGAAAAGGCGTTTATCTTGTATGAATAAAAGGAATCTTATTAGGTAGGCTCCATTTTAAGGAGTACGTTACTTATTGTATAAGAGGGAGGTAAGAAATGATTCGATTTGAGAATGTTTCAAAAGTGTTTGACGGAAATAAGAAGGCCGTGGACTCAGTCAGTTTCACGATTCCAAATGGGGAAATCTTCGTGCTGATCGGGCCGAGTGGATGCGGAAAAACAACGACGCTCAAGATGATTAATCGGCTCATCGAGTTATCCGATGGGACGATTTATATCAATGATGAGAAAGTCAGTACATACAATGTGCACGAGCTGAGATGGAACATCGGATATGTGCTCCAGAATATCGGTTTATTCCCACATATGACCATCGAGGAGAATATTGCCATCGTCCCAGAAATGAAGAAGTGGCCGAAGGAAAAGACAAGCAAGCGTGTAGCTGAGCTTTTACGGATGGTGGGTCTTAATCCTGCTGATTATAAGGACCGGAAGCCTGGTGAATTATCGGGTGGTCAGCAGCAGCGGGTCGGTGTTGCACGTGCCCTTGCGGCAGACCCTGAATTCATCCTGATGGATGAACCGTTCAGCGCCCTCGATCCCATCACAAGGGAAAAGCTGCAGGATGATATCCTGGCCCTCCAGAAGGAAATCAAAAAAACCATCGTGTTTGTCACCCATGACATGCAGGAGGCTCTGAAGCTCGGAGATCGCATCTGCCTCATGAAGGACGGAGAAGTCGCACAGGTAGGGACACCTGCAGAGCTGATCCAGAAACCCGCCAACGAATTTGTCAGGGATTTCATCGGTGGAAAAGGTCATTCTCTTGAGAATGAATTCAACCTGGCCGATATCCTTTCACCGATTGAGGAACCGCTGGATGTGGACCGGGCATACATCCCCATCGACAGTACGATCCACGAAACCCTTTCAGCACTCGCACATGAAGAGATCGCCATCGTGAAAAAAGATGGGACCCCCGTCGGGTACGTTTCAAGGGAAACCATCATCCGGCATCTTGCTGGAACGAGAGCGGGTGAAACTGGATGAACGGATTAATGGATACGTTCAATAACCGCAAAGGCGAATTGCTTAATGATCTCTTACAGCATATCGAAATTTCATTCATTGCCTTGTTCTTTGCCCTTATCATATCGATTCCACTTGGCATCTATTTGACCCGGAAGCAGAAGATAGCTGAAGGAATCATCGGCATCACGGCCGTCTTCCAGACGATTCCGTCGCTGGCCCTCCTCGGACTCTTGATTCCCCTAGTGGGTATCGGAACCGTCCCTTCCATCATCGCCCTTGTCGCCTATGCCCTCCTCCCGATCCTGAGGAATGTGTATACGGGTATCAATGAAGTGGATCCCGCCTTGACAGAAGCGGCAAAGGGCCTCGGGATGAACAGCTGGAGGCGCCTGGTCAAAGTCGAGCTGCCACTTGCCATGCCTGTCATCATGGCCGGGATCCGGACGTCGATGGTCCTCATCATCGGCACGACGACAATCGCCGCCTTGATTGGAGCCGGTGGGCTCGGGGATCTCATCACCGTCGGGATCAGCCGTAACGATACCGATCTGATCCTTCTCGGTGCCATCCCCGCTGCCCTGCTGGCGCTTTTCTTCGATTTCCTATTGCGGATCATCGGAAGGCTGTCATTCAAGAAATCCCTGATATCGGTGGCATCTGTCATCGTCATCGCCTTCTTGATCATCGGAGGTTCCGCCTTCTTAAAACCGAAGGAAGCCGATCTTGTCATCGGCGGGAAGCTTGGACCCGAGCCGGAGATCCTCATGAATATGTATAAGCTCCTGATTGAAGATGAAACCAACATCACGGTTGAGGTGAAGCCGAATATGGGGCCGACCACCTTCATGTTCAATGCCCTGAGGTCCGGGGATATCGACATCTACCCTGAATTCACAGGGACCGTCATTGCCGATCTCCTGAAGGAATCACCCGAGAGCACCGATGAGAAAGAGGTCTATACGCAGGCAAAAGAAGGTGCAAAGGAAAAACTCGGCTTCGCCTTACTCGAGCCGATGAAGTACAACAACACCTATGCCCTTGCCGTTCCCGAGGAGCTGGCCAAGGAGTATGACCTGAAGACCATTTCCGATCTGAAGGCCATCCAGGGCACTATCAAGGCCGGCTTCACACCGGAATTCCCTGAGCGGGACGACGGCTACCCCGGCATCCAGAAACTCTACGGCATCGAGTTTCCATCCGTGAAGGTCATGCAGCCCGAACTGCGGTACACAGCCATTGATTCAGGGAAGATTAATCTGGCCGACGCCTACTCCACTGACCCAGAAATCGAGAAATACAACCTGAAAGTACTCGAAGATGATAAGGGGCTCTTCCCTCCGTATCAAGGTGCCCCGATCATGAAAGAGAAGCTCCTTGAAGAATACCCAGAGCTTGAGGACATTCTCAACAAATTGTCCGGTAAGATCACGGATGACGAGATGAGGGAAATGAACTACCAGGTTTCCGTCGAAGACCGCTCTGCAAGAGAAGTGGCGGAAGAGTATTTAAAAAAGAATAAGCTTATTCAATAAATCAAAAACCGGACCGCCCATGTTGGCGTGTCCGGTTTTATTTTCCTTACTCAATTAAATTTCCTTTCTCATCATAGACTTCTACTTTCACATCATCATAAGAATCCTTCAGCGTATGCATCGTAATGGGCTCTTGAGTATCAAGAGGGAATTCTTCCGATTGACCACCCGCATGCACTTTGACATTCCCTTTCTGATCGGGGTGAAGGATGGCGAGGATGGTACTTTCGTTTCCTTCCAGGACAGCGGTCGTCACCTTCTGGCTTTTTTCTACTTCCTTCTGTTTATTTTCTTTGCCGTCAAATTCCATGATCCCAAACAGGCCATCAACGGTCTCATAGGTTGCAATCAGGGAGCTTTCCCCGTCCTGGGGTATGGTCTGGCGATACAGATCCAGGCCATGTTCCACCCTGTATTCCGTGAACTGCTCCAAAAGCTTTTCAGAAGGACTCGAACACGCTGAAAGTACAGAAAGGGTCACGACCAGCAAGGTCAGTAGCACACCGGGGCCAGAGATCGGTAAGAATTTTCTCACTAAATGGCTCATTCTGACCCTTTTTCCTTCATGGCACCCAATAGTTTTTCCAGCTTTTCTTCAACTGCCGCCAGCCGTTCCTCTTCTTGATCCGTCTTCTGTCTTCCATTGTTGACCAACCTCACCGCCACTGCTGTGACAAATACCAGTCCTGCCAACAGAGTCAGCAATGAAATTATAAATACACCGTCTCCTCCGGCCATTTCAACACCCCTACAGGAAATATTTTCTATATTATACCATTTACCTTCATTATGTACATCCTTTCTAATTCATTTCCACAGAAAATGCTTTCATCCTTCTCCAGTAGAAAGACCTCCGACTTCCTTCTCCAGCCGGCCGGTACTCCCCCGCAGGACAATGAGGCATACCACAAGCATGCCTCGCCTGCACCATTCTTATAAGGGTCACGACTAACAGGTCATACCAATCATGTAGAACCTTCTCCTGTGTATCCATCCCATTTACACCAAACAGACTTTTATTCCCCTTAAGTCAGACTTCTCCCCACCACAACCTTCTCCTTACACGAAGCCATGTAAGTCGCATACCGGAGACAGGTTTCCCAATCATCTTCCACTTCCATCGGCCACCACCTGATCGCCCCCATCGGTGCATTGGCCGCGTAGGTTTCCACAAGATGCGGTATCCTTCCGGCGATGACGATCTCATGATCTGAGAATCCGTTTTCCAGGCCTTCCCTGAGTGCTTCAAGAAGAAGGGTATGATCATACTCTTCTTCTTCATGAGGGATGGGGAATACTAATGAGCTCCGATCCTCCCTCTCATGGATGAGATGAGCCGTCTTCACACCGGCATCATCCGTTTTCCGCTTCCAAATCCGTTCATATGGAATTTCACGGGGCAGTTCAAAGGACTCTAGCCTCTCCCCGATCCGGTCCCCATAGTAGCTGTAAAGCTGCTGCACGAGAAGCTGGATCTGCTTGTTCCTTGTGAACGTCGTATTGCTCCCACCTGCGTTCCGGTATTGGATATAGAGAAGGTCCGGGATGGCCACGACACTGGTAGACAGGAACGTCCGGACGAGGAGATCATAATCATCTGCCACGAGCAGCTCCTCCCTGTGCCCACCGATGAGATGATAGCAGTCCCGCCTCCATGCACGGGGATGGTTAGGGAGGCCAACCAGATGCCTGATCGTTGTTCCATTAAGCGCCGTGTGCTTATTCACATTCTGCCAGCGCTTCATCTTATGGATCCACACCCGGTAGTACAGGTTATAGCCATAGCCGCTGTCCCACCCGTACCAATGGGCGTGGAGATTATCGGCATGGACCTCCGTACAATCTCCATAGGCAAAACCGCAGTCGGGATTCGCCTGGAAGGCCGACACGATTTTCTCCAGACAATCCTCCGTGAGCTCGTCATCATGATCAACCTCCACCAGGATTTCCCCGGTGCATAGACTTGCCGCATACCGTTTCACCGCTCCGATATAGCCGGACGATCCGTCTGGACGGTAGCGCCTGACTCTTGAGTCATCAAGGCCCATCAGAGCCGTTTGGTACGTCTCATCTTCGTCACCTGAGTCATCCACGATGACCCATTCCCAGTTCGTATAGGTCTGCTTCAAGAGAGATTCATAGGGCCGCCTGATTTTGTTTCCCGACCGGTAGGCTGCCGTGAAGACTGACACGAGGGGCCGGTCGCTGATGGTGGAAGGAATGGAAATCTCCTCCCCTTCAGGCAGGGGATCCGTCCGCTTCAACCAGCAGTGAAAGAGATGATCCGCCTCGATCTCCTCTCCCGACTTCACATGGATCCATCGCCTGCGCTCCTCAAGGGGCAGGCTGTTCAATCCTTTGAATTCCTCCCAGTCCTCCCCTATGGATACATACACACGCGGATGTTTTGGATCTATTTCCGGCTGTGACGCATCGGCATCGCACAGAACGATATCAATTCCCTTTTCCATCAGGCGATTGAAGATGATGTGAAGATAGTGATCGGTATAAGAATCAGAGATATAGAGATAGGCCGTGAACATGGAGGGCTCCACTCCCCCCTCTTCATTGTTCCGCCTGAGGCGTCCGATCCGGTCGGTCCCCCGGTAAACCTCTACCATTTCTCCTTTCCGGATGAGCATATGTTCTTGCTGGGCACTGATCCCTTTAGGGAAGAGGACCCCAAGTCCGTTGCTGTGGGTGAAGTCGATATGAGGGGTCCCCTGTTGCTCCGCCCAGAATTTGTATACGCCAAAGTCCCGGCCCCTCACATAAGTATCGTGGAAGAGGACGACCCCATTCTCCGACAGCTTCGGCAGCCACGTGGTGTAGTCATGGGTGACCGCTTCATATGTGTGGTATCCGTCGATATGAAGAAGGTCAATGGATCCGTCCTCGAACTCCTCGAGGGCTTCATCGAAGGTTTTCCTCAGAAGCTTGCCGATTCCGGGGAACTCCCTTTCCGTCACCGCTTTGACGCCTGCGTATACATCGTCCCCGTAATAGCCTGCGTGAGGATCCCCTTCCCATGTATCCACGGCATAGCAGACGGAGGGCATTTCTCCATCCTTCACCGCCTGACAAAAGCTGAAAAATGACGTTCCATATTGAGTGCCGAGCTCCACGATGCATGCAGGAGCAAGGTAGCGTACAAGATCATAAGCAAACCTGCGATGACCGGACCACGGGCCATATCGGATGGCACCTGAAGGCAATTCCTCCGCTTCGTCAACGTCAAAGGTCGCATAACGATAATCCCAGCCTTTCATCTCCCTCCTCCTCTCAAAAAAACACATACCTCATTACAAGGTATGTGAAAAAACGTGCATTATATCTTAAACCGATATGGACGCTAGATAGCGCTTGACCGCAGTCTGCCACTTGGGAAGGGGCTGCGTTTTATGGTTGCCGAGCACAGAGTAACGTGGTCTGACTGCCTTGCTTGGGTACTCCTCTGAAGAGCAGGGTAGGATCGTTGTCGGGCTACCTGAAAGCCTAATGGCTTCAGCAGCCAGGTCGTACCACGAGCATGCCCCTCCATTTGAGAGATGGAAGGTCCCGAATCGATCCGTTTGAATCAGGCGAAGAATGGCCCCGGCGAGATCTACGGTATACGTCGGACTGCCCATGACGTCGTCCACGACCTTAAGGGTGTTGTTCGTTTTCGATAAGGACAAGATCTTCCTGATGAAGTTCGGCCCCGCTCCGCCGAACACCCACGACGTCCTCACAATATAATGCCGCGAAATCGCCTTCCTTACAGCCTCTTCGCCCGCAAGCTTAGATTTTCCATAGGCGTTAAGGGGTACCGGATGATCCCCTTCCTCATATGGATCCTTCTTCTTCCCATCGAAGACATAGTCGGTGCTGATGTATACCAACACGGCACCGACCGCACTTGCTGCTTCCGCTATATGCCTGGTGCCCGTTGCATTCACAAGAAAAGCCCTTTCCTGATCCTCTTCCGCTCGCTCCACATCCGTGAACGCCGCACAGTGGATGATGATATCGGGGGAGCACCGGTATATGAAGTCCTTGGTTTGCTTCGCATCCGTCACGTCGCATTCGGCCCTTTGCGGTGCCAGGAACGGCTGTCCCGCATCCCTCACCCTCAGCTGCCGGATGAATTCACTGCCGAGTTGACCTGACCCACCTGTGATCATGATCGTCACAGGCCATCACTCCTTTTCAACACCCATTCCCACCACGGGCGGTGCTCCTTATACCATTTGATCGTCTTCTTCAAAGCCGGCTCAAATTCATAACGGGGTGACCAGCCTAATTCATTCCTGATCTTATCCGAATTGAGTGCGTAGCGATAATCGTGTCCGGGGCGGTCATCAACATAGGTGATCCGGCTTTCATCCAATTCGAGCTCTTCAAGGATGAACCTTGCGACCTCAAGGTTTTTTCGTTCATTGGAAGACCCGATGTTGTAGACTTCCCCTGCAATCCCTTTTTCAATTACCGTGTCGATGGCCGTGCAATGATCGTGCACGTGGATCCAATCCCTTACGTTTTCCCCGTTTCCATAGAGGGGAAGCGGATTCCCTCTCAGTGCCTCGATGATCATCTTCGGGATGAACTTCTCCGGAAACTGCCGCGGTCCGTAATTGTTTGTACAGCGTGTGATATTGACGGGCAGTCCAAATGTATGGTGACAGGCGAGGACGAGGCAATCGGATGATGCTTTGCTGGCGGCATAGGGGCTTCGCGGTGCAAGGGGTGATTCTTCCGTGAAGATGCCTGTTTCCCCCAGGCTTCCGTATACTTCGTCTGTGGAAATATGAATAAAGCGTGCGCCATGCTCCCTTGCCACGTCCAGAAGCACCTGGGTGCCTGCTACATTTGTATGGATGAAAGATGACGCCGAGGCGATGCTCCGGTCCACATGGGACTCAGCCGCAAAATGGACGATCAGATTGATGTTGTGCTGCCTGATCAGATCATCGACGAGCTCCCGGTCGTTCACATCCCCCTTCGCGAATGTATAGCGTGGATTCCCCTCCAACTCTTTCAACGCCTCAAGGTCTCCTGCATAGGTGAGGGAATCAAGATTCACGATCCTGTCCTCCGTTTCTCTCAATCTATGTTTGACGAAGTGATGACCGATGAATCCCGCTCCCCCAGTAACAAGGATGGTGTGCTTAATCAAAGTCGGCATCCTCCCAACGTGGCAGACTTTCATCTTTGCCAGAAAGAATCGGCACATCCACAGGCCAGTCGATGGCAAGATGGGGATCATCCCAGCGGATCCCCCGGTCGGACGCGGCGTGATAAAAGGAGTCCGCTTTATAAAGGACAGTTGTCTCATCCTCAAGCGTGCAAAAGCCGTGGGCCATCCCTTTCGGAACATAGAGCTGCCGTTTATTCTGTGCACTGAGGACCGTTCCGAACCAGCGGCCGAATGTCTCCGATCCCCTTCGTATATCCACCGCCACATCAAAGATCGAGCCCGATGCCACCCTCACCAGCTTCGCCTGAGCATGTTCCCCGATCTGATAGTGCAACCCCCTCAGGACACCCGCCTTCTCTGAAAAGGATTCGTTATCCTGGACGAACCTCGGCGTCAATCCATGCGTGCCTGCTGTACGCTCATTGTAGCTTTCGAAAAAATATCCCCGATGATCCCCGAACAAGAGTGGTTCAAGCACCACCACGCCATGGAGATCGGTCTCGATGACCTTCATCCTGCACTCCCCCTTCCAGCCACCCTGATCAGATACTGTCCATATGGATTATGGCGTAACGGATGACCAAGCTTCATCAGCTCTCCTGCTGTGATCCACCCCTTGCGGAAAGCTACTTCCTCGATACATCCGACCTTCACATTTTTCGTCTCTTCCATCGTTTTGACAAACTGCGACGCTTTGAAAAGAAACTCATGGGTACCGGCATCCATCCAGGCATCATGTTCCCCGAGAAGACGGACCGAAAGTTTCCCCGATTGCAAGTAGTAGCGGTTGATATCCGTAATCTCAAGCTCCCCACGCAGGGATGGCCGCAGGCTTTTGGCGACTTCGACAACGTCGTTATTGTAAATATACAATCCTGCGACGGCATAATTGGACTTCGGGCTGGCCGGCTTTTCCTCGATGGACTCAACTCGCCCTTCGCTCGAAAAGCCCACCACCCCGAATCGCTCCGGATCTTCTACATAAGCACCGAAGACAAGGGCATCATCTCTGTTCCATACAGGATCCTTAAATCCCGGCCCATAAAATAAATTGTCTCCTAGAATTAATGCCGTACGCTCTCCTCCCATAAAAGCTTCGCCTATAAGGAAAGCCTGGGCGATGCCCTCCGGTTTAGGTTGCACAGCATAGCGGATCGAGATCCCGAGCGTGCTTCCATCGCCGAGAAGCTGCTCGTATCGGCCGATATCCTCCTTAGTAGAGATGAGCAAGATTTCCCGGATCCCCGCTTCCATCAACGTACAGAGGGGGTAGTAAATCATCGGCTTATCGTAAAGGGGGAGGAGATGCTTCGAGATGGATTTCGTCAATGGGTACAAGCGCGTACCGCTCCCTCCTGCTAAAATGATGCCTTTCATACGGAACTCTCCCAACATAAGAAGATATTTCTGCTGTGTTATCGTATGCAAGGTACAAAAAGAAGGTCCGTTGAACCCAGTCTGTGCACAACCAAAAAAAGGAAAACACCCATTATTGTCGAATATAATTAGAATCACGCTAAGAAGGAGAAACCAATGAGCAAAAAGAAAAAAATCCTGTTGTTAGTGTTCTTTTCTGTAGCGGTCTTGATCGCTCTGCCTCCCTTCCTTGCTCCTGTCGTACACGGCCAAAGCTCGCCTGAATCTGCGTTGAGGGCAAACATTTATCAAGACGGCCATCCGTACCAAAGCTTCTTCGCACGCATCAGCGAGAACGACTACGTTGATGCTGAATTAGGGCAGCTCTACGATGTGACATGGTTCAAATTTGATAGTCCGACCGGGGATACTTCCTCCGTCTGCTACGCACCCAAACAAGATGACGTTTACATGATCCAATGTGGTACAGGCCCATGAATCAAGGAATCCTAAGACAAGAAGCTAGGTTCATATAAAAGATGATTCCTGTTCAACAGGGGTCATCTTTTTTGATTCCATTCACATTGGCAATGAATAGCCGCTTATTCAAATGATCCTTCAACCGCTTGGTTAATCCCATTATTTTCAGCACATAATATGATGGTTAACCAATCGATAAGGGGGATTGTTATGTCCAAGGATCGAAAAGCAGACACTCAAAGCGATACATACGGAGGAAAAGAAATCAAGCCCGATCAGCAACAACGATTACCGCATCACATGGAAATGGAGCTCCCGCATGAACTTTCCATAAACCCTCTCTTTGCCCGCGAAGGAGAATCAACCATTCCCCGCTTTCAACTGGCGGATGGGGGCATGCTACCAGAAACAGCCTATCAGATCGTCCATGATGAAATCACGCTTGATGGCAATGCGCGCTTGAATCTCGCTACATTCGTCAGTACGTGGATGGAGCCTGCCGCAGAGCGCTTATATGCCCAATCATTCGACAAAAACATGATAGACAAGGATGAATATCCACAAACAGCCCAAATCGAGGAGCGATGTGTCCGCATTCTTGCCGATCTCTGGCATTCACCCGAGCCCCTGAAAACAATGGGGGTATCCACAACGGGATCCTCGGAAGCCTGTATGCTTGGAGGGCTTGCATTGAAAAGGCGCTGGCAAAATGCACGCAAAAAGGAAGGAAAACCGACAGATCGCCCCAATATCGTGTTTAGTTCTGCTGTTCAGGTCGTTTGGGAAAAATTTGCGAACTATTGGGAAGTGGAACCTCGCTATGTAAAGGTCACCCACGAGCATCCTCAATTGAACCCTGAGGGAGTCCTCGCGGCAGTGGACGAAAATACGATCGGGGTTGTCGCCATTCTTGGGGAAACGTATACCGGTCTATACGAGCCCATTGCCGCCATTGCGAAAGCATTGGATGATCTGCAGGAGAAGTCCGGTCTCAACATTCCCATGCATGTGGATGCAGCTTCAGGAGGATTTGTCGCACCGTTCCTTCAACCTGATCTGGTATGGGATTTCCAACTGCCGAGGGTGAAGTCCATCAATGTATCCGGACATAAGTATGGACTGGTCTACCCGGGATTGGGCTGGATCATCTGGAGGGAAGCCAAGGACCTCCCTGAGGAACTCATCTTCCGTGTCTCCTATCTCGGCGGGAACATGCCGACTTTCGCCCTGAATTTCTCCCGCCCCGGCGCGCAGGTACTGCTGCAATATTATAATTACCTGCGTCTGGGGAAAGAAGGGTACTATGAGGTGCAAAAGGCTTCACAGAACGTTGCCCTCTTCCTGAGCACGGAGATTCAGAATATGGGACCGTTTGAACTTTTATCCGATGGTTCCGATATACCCGTCTTCGCTTGGCGACTGAAAGAGGATGACACCTCCCATTGGACCCTATTTGATTTATCCAGACAAATGCGCGTGTTCGGCTGGCAAGTACCCGCTTATCCATTGCCACCTGACATGGAAACGGTGACGATTATGCGGGTGGTGGTCCGGAACGGTTTCTCCATGGACCTTGCCCATTTATTTTTGGTGAACCTCAAACAGGCCGTTGCTTTTCTAGATACCCTGGATGCACCTATGCCACATGATACGAAGTATGATAATGGGTTTCATCATTAAATAGAAAGCATAAACTACACAAAAAAGCACCCTATAGACAGACTCAGGCCTGTTCTATAGGGTGCTTTTTCCGTCCCTTTTATGTTAAATCGACTTCACCATGCCTCCATCCACGAGGAAAGAGCTTCCGGTCATATACGTATTGGCGTCTGACACAAGGAAGGTGACGACGTTGGCGAACTCTTCCGGTGTCCCGTAGCGTTTCAACGGGATCTTCGCCTTCGACTCTTCCTCCACCTCTTCCACGCTCTTCCCACTCTTATCAGCATTGACCGAATCGAGATGGGCGACACGATCGGTGGCGATCCTTCCAGGGGCTACGGTGTTAATCAGGATGCCGTACTCTGCGAACTCATCGGCAAGGGTCTTCGCCATGCCGATCATCCCCGTACGGAACGTATTAGAGAGGATCAGTCCCGGGATCGGCACCTTGATGGAAGAAGAAGCGATATTGATGATGCGCCCTCCATCCTTTTTCAGATGAGGCAGCGCCTCCCGGATGAGACGGACATAGCTCAATAGATTGAGCTGAAAGGCATTCGTCCAGTCTTCATCGCTGAACTGCTCGAAGCTTCCTGCAGGAGGACCCCCTGCATTGTTGATGAGAACATCGATCCCCCCATAAGTGTCCACCGTCTGTTCCACAAGGCGGGCGATTTCTTCCGGCTTTGTAATATCTGCCGGACAATACTCCACCGTTCCATGAACACTCAGCTCTTCCTTGACCTCTTTCAGTGTCCCCTCATTCCTGCTCGTGAGCATGACCCGCATGCCTTCTTTGACAAATTGGGTCGCAATCGCCTTGCCGAGGCCCTGGCTTGATGCCACCACCAAGGCGACTTTTCCATTCAGATTCAAGTTCATTCTTCTTCCTCCTTCTATGTATCCCTTCTATCACTCTATAACCTTCTCGGTTCAGGATGAAACTTCCTTCCCGACCCGTTGGAAAGATTCAGGTGTTACAGAAGATGATGCTTGATGATGGGAGGAAACCGCTTTTTTCTTTTGCGGTTTGACTGAAGGATCAAGGAGTCCTTCCAGCCCTTTCGTTGTCGCGGTCAAGGCAATGATGGCCAACGAGAAGAACAGCATCGGTGTCATGAAGATCCACCATGCATTATAGATTTCACTGTAGTTCGTCCCCATGATGCTTGCCCACTCCTGGATGAATGGTTTAGGAGGATCACATCCGTAGAGATCATAGCATACATCCGTTCCCCCGAAGTATATCGTGAAGAATCCGAGATGGGCGATGATCAAGAGTGCTTGGATGACGAGCTTCGGGAAGAGGATGAACAGCCTTCCCTTCAGATGGGGGAGCACATGCTTCCAGAACAGGAAGAACCGGCTGCCGCCGAGGACCCGCGCACCTGCAATGAATTCCTTGCCGAGGATTTCTTTTGTTTCGTTGGAAATCAGGATGGCCGTCGTCGGCAGCATGATGAAGGCGAGCACCAGAATTGTCCAGATGATCCTCTCATTCAAGGTGGTGGTGAAGCCATCCTCCGTCTCCCACAGCAACGGATACAGGACGTTGTACGCGATGATGGACTGCGGGATGAAATAAAAGCCCATGAGCACCTTATCCGAGTAGCGCCTGACTGCCGGCTTCCAGAATCCCATGAGGACACCGACAAGAAACGCCAAAAGGAAAGCCACCACGGAAATGGCAATCGCTGCACCGAGGGTATACACCGCACCGTCCAGCACCTTATAGAACATATGGTAGCCGTCCCGGTCCGTACCGAACGGGATCTGGGATGATGGGCTGAACGGAGCTGCAGCGAACCCATCATCTCCGTTTGTCATGACGGTCTTAGGAATCTCGGCTCCTTTGTAATGGAAAAGGATGCTCCACCCCAGCATCAAAAGGATGAACCCTGCTCCAAACCCTATCAGCAGCCAATTTTTCAACGTCGTCATAAACTCATCTCCTTCCCGATCCGGTGCTTCACCGTGAACTGCATCGCTTTCAGCACCCCATAGATCGGGAGAAAGAGCAGAATCGACGTGATGGCAAAGATCGCCGGCGTATTATAGGTGAACAAGAACGACGTGACACCGAAGACATTATACAGATACTCGAGGATCAGCAGGTTCGACAGCATCATCCATACGATCTGTTTGCCGTGGTACGTCAGGCTGACGAGGATGTTCCGGATCATATGGATGAACAGGATCCGGTATTTTGTCAGTCCTTTGCTCCGGGCGAGCTCCACATACGGCAGATCTTCTTCTTCTTTCACGAATGAAATCATTAGACCAAGGAAGAAGAAGGTTGGCAGAACGCTCAGGGTGACGGCCGGAAGGAAGATGATTTCATTCGGATCAAGGGAGGCAACATCTCCGAGAAGGATCCCCGTCTTCTTGAAAAACCAGATGATAAAGAGCTGAAGCGTAGCAATGACAAAGATATCCGGTACCGACTCGAGAACGGCAGCGACTGATTTGATCGCATTTTTCACGATCCGCCCGGACACCGTATAGATGATTAAGAGAATAAGAGAGGCCCCAAGGGATATGGAAATCGCTAGAAAAAGGATCCGCATGCTACTCCATAGTGCCAGCAGGATGATCGGGAACAGCGGTCTCTCCGTTTGCGTTATGGTATACACGAGATCGAATGGATGGGAGAGGTCCCCCCACATATCGAGGAAGGTTTGTCCGTACGATGAGAATGAAAGGGATTGGGTTTGAAACAGGCCGGACCCGGCACTGACCAGTAAGATCCCCGCAATGATCAGAACCGGCTCGAGCATCCAGGCGAATCGCTTCAATACATTCAAAATTAATCCTCCAATACCTTTTTTTGTCATTATAACACAAGAAAAAGACAAGAGAAGGACCGAAAAATAATAAACTGAAAATACTGTAAAATAAAATTATAGTAAAGTATATACGTACGATAGTATGAGGAAATTACGTGTCAAAGGGTGGGGGGCATTACAATTCTCTCTTTTTGAATTTCAAATCAAACCAAGTCAAAATAAAAAAAAAGATCAAGAAACAACCTGATCTTCTCAAATAATTAATGCTGTACGTTTCAACTCTCATTAATGATTGCCAGAATCATATGATCCTCCCACGCCCCATTAATCTTAACGGACTTCCTCGAAATGCCTTCCTTCTCAAACCCGGCTTTCTCCAGTACCCTGATGGAACCTCCATTCTTCGGCATCACTCCTGCTTCAATCCGGTGAAGGCCGAGGACGTCGAACCCATAGCGGACCAGTTGCCGGACGGCCTCCGTCGCATATCCTTTGCCGTTATGTTTCTGGCTCAGGCTGTAGCCGATGATGGCCATCTGCCTCGGCCCCCGTTCGATGCGGAACAAACCGATCGTGCCGATCAGTTCATCCCCATCAAGGAAGATCCCAAAATGATAGTCCTGGTCCTCTTCACTTCTCTCCAGTCTTGTTTTCAGCATATCCCGCTGCCCTGCCAGCGTATAAAAGTCATCCGGTCGATCGACACTGAATTCTTGGAAGAACGCCCGATTCTCTTCCTCGAATGCCAACAGGCTCCTTTCGTCTCCTTCTTGCAGCAACCGTATCGATAGGTTCCCCATCCCTTTTCCTCCTCTTATCTATGTAGTATGCGTCCCCATCACCCGATCCAATGATCGTCTTCATGTATGTGTTGCGGGATATCCTTGTGTTCCATCTCGCCTTCTTCCCCTAGGTAATAGTGGCGGAGAGGGGTGAAATCATCATCCAGCTCATAGACGAGTGGGATGCCGTTCGGGATATTGAGCCCGGCCACTCCGTCATCCGGTATCCCGTCGAGATATTTGACGAGGGCCCTCAGCGTATTCCCATGAGCGGACAGGATGACGTGCTCGTTTTCTTGAAGACACGGAACGATCTCATCCTTCCAATACTGAAGGGCACGCTTTTCCGTATCGATCAGACTCTCCGTCATGGGGAGGTCTTCGTCGCTGACCGACGCATACTTGGGATCGTCACGATCCTGTCGGTGTGCGTCATCCGTCACAGCAGGCGGCCTGACATTGGCAGACCGCCTCCATTCCGTCACCTGCTCTTCCCCGAACTTCTCAGTGATCTCATCCTTATTCAAGCCCTGAAGCCGCCCGTAGTGGCGCTCATTGAGCTTCCAGGATTTATACACTGGAATCCAGACGAGGTCCATCTCATGAAGCATGATCCACAGCGTCCGGATTGCACGTTTCAACACGGAGGTGTGTGCGACATCGAACCCGATTCCGTGCTTTTTCAGAATGGCCCCTGCTTTTCTTGCTTCTGCGTACCCGTCGTCTGTCAGATCCACGTCGATCCAGCCCGTGAAACGGTTCTCAAGGTTGTACTGACTTTCTCCATGTCGAATGAATACGATTTTCTTCATTGTCATCACCCACGTTTTTTTTACAGTATACACCTATTGAGAAAGAATTATGGAGTAATTTGACCGAATAAATCCCACACTAAGGGAAACGTGGAATCGAAAGGAGACAGGATCATGTTCAAACAAACGGCCGGGGAAAAGCTCATCGATATGCTCATTGAATGGGGCGTCGACCATATATACGGCATGCCGGGGGATTCCATCAACTCCCTCATCGAACCCCTTCGGAAAGCACAGGACAAAATCAAATTCATCCAGGTCAGGCATGAAGAAGCGGCTGCACTTGCCGCTGCCGCGTATGCGAAGCTCACCGGGAAACTCGGGGTCTGCATGGCTATCGCAGGTCCGGGTGCCATCCACCTTTTGAACGGCCTGTACGATGCGAAGCTTGACCGTGCGCCGGTTCTTGCCATCACAGGACAGGTGGAGTCCGATTTAATTGGGACGGATTCTTTCCAAGAGGTGAATCTGGAGCGGATGTTCGATGATGTGGCCGTTTATAATCAACGGATCATGTCAGCCGAGCAGCTGCCCGCCGTCGTGAATCAAGCGATCCGGACCGCCTATGCCAAGAAAGGGGTATCGGTCCTCACGATTCCGGACGACATCCCTCGCTTTGAAGTCGGGAAGGAAGCTCGGGTCACCGCCCAGTTCACGGCTAAACAGGTGGTACTCCCGATGAAGGAGGATCTCCTCAACTCGAAGAAGATCCTTGAAGAGGCGGCGAAACCGGTCATCCTCGCTGGTCGAGGTGCCCATGGACATCGTGATACCCTCCTCTCATTCGCCGAGAAGATCGGGGCCCCGGTCGTTCTTACCTTACCCGGAAAAGGGGTCATCCCCGACAAGCATCCGTACTGCATCGGTGGACTTGGCCTGATCGGGACCAAGCCGTCGTATGAAGCTATGCAGGAGGCCGATACCCTCATCATGATCGGCACATCCTTTCCGTTCACGGCGTTTCTGCCGGAGCATGCGAAGACGATTCATCTCGATATCGACCCTGCCCAAATCGGGAAGCGCTATCCCGTCGATGTCGGTCTTGCCGGAGATGCCGGTGCAACCCTTTCCTGGCTGACGGATCACTTGGCGACGAAAGAAGATCGCACATTCTTGGAGAAAAGCCAGGAGCGGATGAAGCACTGGCTCGCAAAGCTTGACCATCAGGAAGAAGACGGGTCCGTCCCACTGAAGCCTCAGCGTGTCATCCATGCCCTCCAGGAAGTGGCCGCCGATGATGCCGTCCTGTCCGTGGATGTCGGGAACGTCACCGTGTGGATGGCGAGGCACTTCCATATCACCCATCAATCCTTCGTGATCTCGAGCTGGCTGGCAACACTCGGCTGCGGCCTGCCGGGCGCTCTTGCCGGCCAGATTGCCCACCCCGACAAACAGGTATTCGCCGTGTGCGGGGATGGAGGATTCGCCATGACCATGGCCGACTTCGTCACGGCGGTGAAATATGACCTGCCGATCGTGGTCCTCGTCCTGAACAACCATAAGATTGCCATGATCAAATTCGAGCAGGAGGTCATGGGGAATATCGAGTTCGGGACCAATCTCCAAAATCCCGACTTCGCCCGCTACGCAGAAGCATGCGGTGGTGTCGGGTACCGGGTGGAACGACCTGAGCAGCTGCTGCCTGCGATCCAGCAGGCCGTCCAGAACCGCAAAGCCTGCATCATCGATGTCCTCGTGGATCCGGAAGAAGCCCCGATGCCGGCCAAGATCCAGTTCTCCCAGGCAGCAGGGTATACGAAACATATGATCAAGGAGCTGTTCGAGGAAGGGAAGATTGACCTGCCTCCGTTCTAAAAACCAAAAGAAGACTGCGGGAATCCCATCTGCAGTCTTCTTTCTTCTATCGTGTAGCCGGCCATCCTCCCTGCATCTTCCGGGACTGCATGATCTGTCCCGTATGATACGCATCGTGAATCAGGATGTGATACAAGTACTCGGCCACTCCATTTTCCTTCATCTCTTCCTCTGACATTTCCTCCAGGATCCCCTTCAACCTGACTTGGGCCTTCTCCGCGCGGTCCACAAGGGCCTTCCAAGCTGATTCATCCTCCAGTGGATCCGTCAGCTGGAACGTATCATGTCCATCGAGTGGATTCTCCCACGGTTCACCCAGCAGCTTGGCTGCATATCGTTCCTTATAGTACGTAAGGTGGTTAACGTTTTCCCAGATCGAATTCATGTCGTTTCCCTCCGGCTTCCAGACGGCCATGGACGCCGTCACCCCGCTCACGGCATCCTTGAACGGCGCATACCAGCTTTCAAGATCGTACGTATGGTCGAGCATCCTGATCAATAACTTTTTGTCTATCATCTTTTCCCCTCCATATCATGTATTCACCACTATACATTCCCCTTTCAGCCGGGCAATTCCTCCCCCTATACGTTTACATTTATTTCATAAACCTCTATCATGGACATGAGGTTCCATATATTAGTAGCAACGAGGTGAAAAAGATGAAAAAGCGTTTTTGGATGGGGATCTTACTCACTCTTACCCTCCTGCTGATCGGTGGATGTTCATCTGATGAAAAAGGAGCAAAACCTGCTGATGATGACCGCTCCAACGAAGACACCGTGACGGAAGAAAGCACGAGTGAGGAAAACGAGTCCGATTCTGCTGTCACGAAGGATGATCGTGACGAGGAGGTTAACGAAGACACACCAGCCGAGCCTTCTGACGAAGAAGAAGAGACCGTTGATCTAGAGGATCAAGAAAACGAAGAAGAAGCAACTTCGACTCCTCAGACGATCGAGGACAATGCCACCCAGGAGGAAAAAGACAAAGCCGTGGCCATCGTCACTGAATACCTGAAGGAAAAAGGGGAACTGGTGGAGGACAAGGATCACTTCGTCCAATATGACGGAACGTTCGATACCTATGTCATCGTCCGCTACTCAACCCTCGTGTCGGGTCACTCTTCAACAAACGGACGGTACGTCGTGGATCTTAAGACCAAGAAAGTACAGGATTTTGGCACTGTGATGGATTCGATTACTCAATGAAGAAAGGAGGAGACCCGCTGCGGCCTCCTCCTTCTTTTATCTGATTGTAGAATAGATGCATGTGTCCGTCAGCTTTGTCCCATCAACAGACGGCGACTCATTCCTGAGGATCCCTTCCAACTCGTAGCCAAGTTTCTCCGGAATCGCCCTGCTCTTAACGTTCATCGACTCACAGCGGATCTCCACCCTCCTGAAGCCGATATGGCTGAGGGCAAGTTCCGTCAATCCTTTTACCGCTTCGGTTATGTATCCGGCACCACCATGCTTTGTGTCGACCCAGTAACCGATTTCACCCTTTGGTACCTCCCAGTCCACATTATGAAACCCGGAGGACCCGATCAGGTCTCCGGTTTCCTTATGAAAAATCAGGTAACGGAACGCTTCCCGCTTCCGGAAGCGGACATACGCCTCTCGGAGGTTGATTTCTGTTTCTTCCACGGTGGGAGCAACCTGGGCAAACCCGAGCCAAGGCTTCAGTTCGTTCAGGGAACGGTTAATGGCTTCATTCACCACCCTGCCGTCCCCCTGGGGAAGAGGTGCCCGCAACGTCAGCCTTTCCGTTTCAAATGATAATGGGATATCTTTCAATATGGGATTCATATCCGTTCTCCTTTCGCTCATCATATGTACTGTATTGCCTTCACCCTTATTGATGATAATCTACAAAATATAGAAATAGTACTAATTTATTCTATCGTTTTCACATTTTCCAGAGAACAGCATTGTTTATAACAAGGAATATCTTATTGACGGCGATTATTTACTACTTGGAGATTTCAAGATCCCCTTACACTAAACAAGACAGCAGATGGCTGTCTTGTTAGTTTTCACCTGAAAGATTCTACGAACCGGTCCACTTCCCTGCTCATTTCCACTGAACGGGTCCAGTGGAGATAGTGATGGCCGTCCAGCGGCACCACCCGGCTCGCAGGTTCAGTCGTCAGCTGCGTTTCAAGGAATGTGACATTGTTCTTCCCGTCATCAGTCGTCTTGCCCGCTTCCTTCGTAAAGAATAATACCGGCATGTCTGCCGGGAAGGCCATATCCTTTGTCTGATCGATGTTCTTCTTGATCGCGTTGGCCTCGGCTACAACATTGCGGTTATATCCCTTCCAGGCTGAGATCGCCTTGGTCTGGTCGAGGTTTTCTTTTGAATATGTCCCTTCACCAGCCTCAGGCAAAAAGTTTCGGGAATCGATCATCAGGGCCAGCCTTCCGATTCCGGATGGCGCAACATACTTCAGGAATCCCGGCATGGATGGCGGTGATTCATTGAAATAGTCCAGTGCCCCCGGAAGCGTCGGGTCGATCCCGATCACCGCTTTCACTTCTTCGGGATAGTGGTTCGCATAATACATGCTATAGATGCCTGACACGGAATGAGGCATGAGAATGTAAGGTCCCTGGATATCCGCCTTGCTCAGTGCCGCCCTCATCTCCCGTACCATGTTTTCCACCGTGCGATCCGTCTCGGCCAGGTCGCTCCACCCGTACCCGAATGGCTCCACGACAACGACTCGATGCTTCTTGGAAAGTTCATCAATCAAAGGGGCGAAATCCAGGACAGGCGCAGCCGTCCCTAATCCGCTCATGAGGACGATCGTCTCATCCCCCGTCCCCTTTGAATACACATGCATCTTCTTCCCATCGACTTCCACCCGTTCACCCGGCGGATGATACGTCCCCTGCTCATATGCCGTCATGATCGTGCTGAACACCGACCACCCGATGCACAGGATGAGCAGGATTGCTAGTCCGTTCCTCACGTACACCCATCCCCGTTTTCTCTTTTTCTTCATGATTTTGTCCTCCGCTGTAAGATGATTTCATCTTACCAAGTGGGCCTCATGAAGAAATGGAGACGGAGGAGTATCTTTTCCTACGTCTAGAGGCTGATGGACTTCTCTCTCTTTTCATTAATCGCCTCACACCAACCACGATTATCAGTAAACCCCGTGAAAAAGTTCCAATCAATCAGGAGATACATCTAGTCCTAGTCTTTGATCCAGTTCATACTTTTGACGAAGATGATGACGGAAATGCATCCCCACGAGTTCATACCATTCCTGTGCGTTTAACCAACCAAAACCTCCATGTGCTTCTTTGTTATTTGGATTTATATCCTTTACCTTCCTCTCCACCTCATCCATTCTTGTAATCAAGTGATTGAGACCTCGCATAAGATCTTCTTTTGATGCCGGATTGTCGGGCGTTGTATTGAGTTCGGGTGGTAATTGAATCTTTATGGGAGGAAAGCAGCCGATATTGAATAGATATTCTCCGAATTCGGTTTTTCCTTTTTCTTGTTCTCTTTTGCCTGTGGCACAAGCTTCTGCACTATCCAAGTACTCATGGGCCACGCAAATTAGGTGGTTATACATTTGACCAATCGACCACACACCTTGCTCTGGTATATCGTTCAGTTGCTCTAGGGAATACTTCTTTACAAATCCTTTGTAGGTCTCTATCAGCTTCAGATCATTCATGGGAATATCCCTCATCTAGTTTTAGATTTTTAGTACTTGATCCTAAAATCCTGGCAGTTACCTAAACTATTCAATGAAGGGAGCGATTTTCCTTTTAAAGAAATTTTCCGTAAAGAGTGTTGCATGTGAGGATAACCAAAAGCGATTAACTATTTATGGTATCATTTAGTAAAAACCCTATTTGTCTGAGCCTCCTCCCCTTCACGAAATACCGGTGTTAATGTGAAATATAGGATAAGCTTTGCAAAGAAGTTTGTATAAGATAGGAGATTCCTTTGAAAAAAAAATTGATTAGCCAAATGATTATTTCGATTAGTATTCTGCTCATTTTATTCAGCCAGCTACGTTCTTTTCAGCATTGGAGTGACTTATCTTCCGTGCGACAATGGGCTTACATCCTCATGATCAGCCTATGGGGACTGCACTTACTAGTCTTTCTAACCATGGCGGTACTCAGCAACAGAACTAGATCAGTTTGATAAAAAAACAATCAGAAAACGACCCTTTCTCAAGGGTCGTTTTCGTTTCAGCATTCACATTTAAACTTCTTTTTACCTTTGCTCTGAAGCTTCCTGTCTTATTTTTTAGAATCTGAAAAAATACAATAAGCGCCAGGACAAAGCTAAGATTCAATAGCCGGAAAACAATATGGACACCATCAAACATATCCAATAATCCATGTACCACAATAATGTACATGGTAAATAATACGATTGTACTCTTCACCATACCCTCACCCTCTAGAATGTGTCTTCATTTGTTAAAATTGAAAACCTCATTACAACCCGCTCTGTTCACGATTCCTTTTTAACGACCTCGGCTTGCTAAAGAAGAGCGCAAGAATAAAAAAGAGGAAGGTCAACCATAATCCAAGCCACGCTTTTCCGGCTGTGTGTAATAACGGAGTGAGTCCTGCTGAAATAGAGGATAAAAGAAAGAAACATTTCATCAAAATAAACAGACTCCCAGCTACAAGATTTTAAAAGAATCCCATCCTAAAAAATGAGAAACCTTTGTTTATATGTAAATATTTTACACAAAATCCAGTCACCACACAAGCATAGACACAAAAAATCCGCTCCTGTTCCCAGGCAGCGGATTTTCCCATTAGTGTTCATGGCCATGCTCCATATCACAAAGAATCGCGGAGTCATGGGGATTGTTTTCAGTTTCGAATTGCATCGTGATATGTTTGATGCCGAAGTGCTGCAGACGGGGTTCCAAGCGTCTCAGTATATCTTCTGTACTTTTAACGGTAATGTCTCCCCCTACTACCGCATGACAAGACATGGCGATGAATCCACTTGTGATCGTCCAGATATGGAGGTCATGGATGTCGTCGATTCCCTCTTCCCGTTTGATCACATCGATCACCTCTTGGACATCAATCTGTTCGGGTGTTCCTTCCAAGAGGATGTGAAGGGATTTTTTCACGACCCGGTATCCGCTGTTCAAGACAAGGACCGCGACGATGACGCTTGCCAGTGGATCGGCCCATCCCCATCCGAAGAACATGATGAGAAGGGCAGCGATCACCGCTCCAACCGAACCGAGCATATCACTGATGACGTGAAGGAAGGCGCCCCTCATATTCAGGTTCTCATCCGTATCGCCTCCACGCATCATGATCCACGCAACCAGGACGTTGACGAGAAGACCGATGATGGAGATGATGAGCATGCCGCTTGTAGCAACCTCAGGCGGATGGGTAAATCGCTTGATGGCTTCATAAAAGATGAAGAGTGCGATACCAATCAAGGTAAGGCCGTTCAAGGTGGCTGCGATGATCTCAAACCGCTTGTAGCCGAATGTATTGCGATATGTAGCTGCCTTCTCCCCGAGCTTAAATGCGATCAGGGCAATCCCCAGGGATAGGGAGTCACTGAGCATATGACCCGCATCTGAGAGCAGGGCTAGACTGTTTGTCACATATCCTCCGATGGCTTCCACCACCATATAAACGGTTATGATGATAAATGAGATCAGCATGGTTTTCGTATTGGCGTGATGAGTGTGATCACTGTGATCGTGTGCCATGGGTATATTCCTCCTCTTCGGCTATGTTGTTTAACCTAGTTAGTCCTTCTTACGATACCCCTTTTCCTATTTATGCAACCTCAAAAACTTATATATGACTATATATTCATATATTAATTCAATTACTTTCAATTGTCAACGTTCGCAAAAGGAAGGCAAGACCTCAAAACTAGGGGCTTGCCTGTTAGGTGAAGCTATTCTCATTCCCCTACCTTTTCTCCACGCACGACCAACCGCTCTTCAAATTCATTCGTGGTCCAGTTATAGGTTTCGCATGTAATCAGCGTGATTGTCTGATCCTCCGTATCCTCGAGAACCGTCAAATCATCGGGAGATACCATCCTCCGTTCCATCACTTTGTACGTAGTGGTTTTTCCGTTGACATCCATTGCCATCATATCCCCTTCAGTCAGCTCATGAAGTCGATTGAAGAGGACACCGTATGCATTCATTTTATGTCCCGCAATGGAAATATTCGTGCCGGAAAAGGGAGTATTCTCCTCGATGGTCGCGACTCCATTCTTGAGATGGGATTCACTTGCCCCCTGGAAGATGGGCTCCTCTAATTCGATAGATGGAATACGGAGGACCGCCTTGATGTCAGAGGTCTCTACATCCGCGGAATCACTCAAGTATAGCTTCTCAAACATGGTTTTTTTCACTTCCCCCTTCCCTTCACTCGCTGCGACGAGAAGTTTTTCGTTGAACCCTTTATAGACTCCACCCTTGATTTGGCTATGAAACAAAAGGGGAAGGGACATCAGAATGATCAAGATGCCAATCACTTTCTTCATTTGTAGACCTCCTCTTTTGGCAAGCCTGGCGTCAGAATGCCGTATTTCCGTTTGAAACGTTCCAGGATCCGAATCCACCCCACACTGAACAGCCCGAGGAAAAATACGTTTGATAATGCATGTGCAAGATCAAAGTAAAAGCTTGCGATATAGGCCGAGACGAATACTTCCCAGGAGGCTTCACCAAGGAAGCCCAGGAGGAACCACAAATTCATGAACCACCCGAATAAAAAACCTACGACAAATCCATATCCCATCAACCCCCATTTGGTATTGATGATCACTGTATTGCGAAGGAAACCGGCCATCATGCCTGCCATCCCCCAGGCATACATTTGCCAAGGGGTCCATGGACCTTGACCCAAGAAGATATTGGAGACGATGGCCGCCATCGCTCCTATCAAAAATCCCGCTTCGGGCCCCAGAACGATGGCGCTCACAATGATTACGAAGGTAGTCGGCTGCACACTCGGCAGGGGAGCAAACGGTACCCTGCTCATGGCTGCAATAGCTGCAAGTACCGCCAGCAAAACGATTTCCTTACTTCCGATCGCACGGAGTTCGAATCTCGCAAACAGCGGGATGACCGTTACGATCATGATGGCGATACAGATCATCATATAAGGCTTGTCGTCAAACAGAATGGCCGAGACGAATAAGAGAATCAAGGTGATGACAGAGGAGGTGATCAGGACGGCACGTGAAGATTCCATGTCTCATATGCCTCCTCTACCGTCAGGACAGTTGGAACATCGGCATTCTGACTCACGCGGTTGATCGTGGTGGTATAGAAGTAGTGATGGTCCAACACCTCCCTCACCGTTCCGTCTGCCGTGATGCGACCGTCAAACAACCACGCGCATCGTGAAGCATGCCTGGCCGCAAATTCGATGTCATGGGTCACCATCAGGATGGTCATGCCATCTTGATGAAGATCATCCAACATGACCGAGAACTGATCTTTGGACACCGCATCCATTCCCTTCGTCGGTTCATCGATCAAGAGTAGATCTGGTTCAATGAATAATAGGGTGGCAAGTGCCGCCTTCTGCTGTTCTCCCCCACTGCAATCATGAATGTGCTTTTCCAGGATCGACTCAATGCCGAGACGGGTCGCGATGGACCTCATTCGTTCTTCCGGTAGCGGGATGTCGTAACGGACGGCAAGCTCCAGGATTTCTTCCTGTAGCGTTTCACACATAAAGCAGAGCAACGGGTTTTGAGGAAGATAGCCCATTCTGCAGGATGACTTTTTTGAAACATGCTTCCCATTCAGCTTCACCTTTCCGCTATACGGCTTCAGAATCGACGCAATGATTTTCAGGAGGGTCGTCTTTCCTGAGGCGTTTCCTCCCACTACCGTAAGGAAATCCCCTTTTCTCACCTCTAGGCTACTATCCTTCAGAATCATGGGGGCACGCTTCGCATACTTGAAGCTCACATGATTCATCTCAAGTAGAGGTAATGCCTGCTCAGAAGGGACTTCTCGCTGATGTTCCACCCTGCCGATGGACTGATCCGATAGCCAGCGCTGAGCCTCTTTGACAGACAGGGGCACCCCCGTATCGTAAGACTGAACGGCAAAGGTATAGTATAGCTTGGCGATGGCTGGAAGGAACGGAAGAAACGTGTTGTCCTGGTTCTTCCACACAGTGGAAACGACTGTCCTTGCCGCCCCTTCATAGGCCACGCTTCCTTTCTCCATGAGGATCACCCGATCCGCGATGGGATAGAGCTCTTCCAATCGGTGCTCGACCATGATGATCGTCATCCCGAATTCTTCGTTCAGACGGTGGACAAATTGAATCAGTGCTTTTGCCTGGACCGGGTCGAGTTGGGACGTCGGTTCATCCAATAACAACAGGTCCGGCTTTTGCAGGAGGACGCTCGCCACGTTCATCAACTGCTTCTGTCCGCCAGAAAGATGTTTTGTATCCTGATCGAGCAGGTCTTCCATACCGAAGAAATGAACCATTTCCGCCACGCGTTGCCGCATCTCCTCCGTCCCCAATTGCTCGTTTTCCATGCCGAATACAAGTTCACTAAGGACGTTATCCATGACAATCTGATTTTCCGGGTCCTGAAACACGAATCCTACTCCCATATCTGACATCCTGATCTGTCCTGTCATCCTGCCTACCGGCGTGAGTTCCTTTTTCAACAGCTTCAGAAGGGTTGTCTTCCCACAGCCTGAAGGACCTCCGATCACAATGAAATCCCCTTTATCCACGGTAAGGGAAAGGGAGCGGATGGCTGCTTGTTCTTCCTCTGGATAATGAAAGCTTAGTTTGTCGAGTTCAATACATGCCATCGAAGTTGACTGCCTCCTTCAAGTAAAATGGGGAATGCCATCAAACAAATGAACAGGATCAAGATCAGCCAGTCCGAAGGGGAAAATGAGAGTGTCCCCAGCTGTGGATACACATTGAGGGTCCCGATTCCGTGCTGTGCAGAATACACACACACGCCGGCTATCCCTGCTAAGACGATGGACGCTCCCCAATCGGAATAGCGGAATGAGAACAGCTGATAATGCGACCTCTTCCTCTCCCCGAACCCTCTTGCATTCATGGACTCAGCCGTTTGAAGCGCCTCTTCCAACGACCACGTGAGGAGCTTTTGCATATAGAGCATGCCCGTCCTGCTCCGCTTCTTCACGCTTCCTTTGAACATATCGTGTCCCCTGAGCTTTTGCGTGTGATACAGGTCCTTCCACCGGGTAATGAGCAGCGGTACGAAACGCACCGTAATCATTAGTAGGAGGGCGAGCTGTGGCCACACTTTTGAAAAGAGAAATAAGAATTTCCGCCCGTGGATCACATCGTTGAATGAAATGAACAGGATGAAGATCCCCAATAGACTCATGGCCATGATCATCCCGTATGCCACTCCCTCCAATGTCACGGGATTATGACGGAAATAGAACAGCACGGTGGCTCCCCTTCGGACGAAAAGGGGATTCATGATGATGATGATAAGCCCCATGCAAGCGATCGCAGGCATAGAACGGATCAGTTTCCCCCGGGTTCCTTGAAGGATATTCACCCCTACCAGGATCAAGATGGATACAGACAGGAACAACGGATGGGTGAACATCATCATGCACACACCCGCACAAACGTAGTAGAGAAAGCTTACGAAGGGGTGAAGTTCTTTCAATCTGATTGTCACGTTGCGTACCCCTTTCTTCTAGCGGAACGGCTTGAGCTCCGCTCCGAGATCTTTCCCGAAGTCGATGGTGTAAAGCCACTCAATGCGATCTCCGTCTTGGAGGGGAACCACTCCTGCCCCTCTGTTAGGGAAGATCCCATTCACCCGGTACATCCAACCGCTGCCGGATCCCCGGTCAAACTCAAATAGGTTGTTGATTCCTTCTACATATGCATTCGCTCCTGTACCACCGCGGAACGACATGGGAATTCCTTGAGAACGTGTCACCTCGATGAGCACATCAAGGACCGTATCCCCATCCTCGATTTCGACTGAAGTCGGAGGGAGCACCGTACCCATTTGACTATCTGCCACAATGGAATAGGTGACTGTCGACGTCGCTGCCTGCTTTTCTTCCTTTTCAGGTTTTGGAGCGGGTGCAGGCTTTTTGGAAGGCTGAGGCGCCGGTGCCTTGCTTTCTGGTTGTGTTGATCCGGCACGTTCAGAGACGGAAGCAGCTTTGGATTCTTTTGGGCTCTCTGTTTTTTGGTTTGACTCTGTCTTTGCTTCTTTCCTTGATGCCGATGATCCTTGTTTGTCTGGCTTTCCTTCAGATTCAAGACGTTCCGTTGTTCCGTTTCTTTCTTCTTGTTGCTGAGGATCAGCCTTGCCGTCCTCTTTTGTGCTTTTAGTGGTTGTGCTGTCCGATTTCTCGTTTTTGTCTTTTTCCTCTTTCTTTTCTTCCTGTTCCTCAGTCTTGGAATGTTCATCGGTGATAGCGTTTGGATCTTTTTGTTTTTCTTTATCCCCGGTCACGGAAGCGACGGAGTTTTCGCTACCCGCCACTTGCTTACTTGTTGGTGCCTTTTCTTCTTCGCCGGAGAAACCATAGGTGACCCCGATTACTCCAAGAGTAAGGAAGAACACCGTCAGGATCGACAGTATGAGCTTACGTTGCTTCTTCATCGAACTCCTCCTAACCTTTTATCTCCATCTTCCTCTTCTTCCGTTCACCCCAGAAATAGATCGAGAGACCCGTGAGTAGAAGGAGCCCTCCCGCGACTGGAAGATACCATTCGTTCACTCCTGTATTGGGGAGCTTTTTCCCCGAAGAAGGGTTGGCTGCCGGTACAACAGTATCGTCTTTCTTGTTTTCCTTTGGAGACGAGCCCGTTTTTCCCTCATCCTGTGTTTTTTCTGGTTCATTTGTTTTCTCTTCCTCTTCCGTTCCCGTTGGTGCCGAGTTGAACACAGCGAATGTGCTCAAGTGATCAGGTTGTACACTGAACCACCCGTCGGAATAGTCCCCTCCGACATGGTCCCATTTTCCCGTATCGGCATTATAGAAGTAAACGGCGGTAGATGTGCTGTCCACCTCTTCTTCCTTGACGGCGAAGGACAGCTCTACGGCATCTTTCACATCATGAATGTTTTTCCCATCCTGTTTGATGGTAAAGTCGTACACGTTACTAAGAGCTTCCTTCATGCCTTCCATGCGCTGGATGGAGAATTCTGCTTCTTTTTTTGAGAACCCTTTCAATTCAGTCTTCATTTTCACTTGAGATGATTCCAAGTGAAGCGTCGCCCCTTTATTGACCATCGCACTCATGCTTTCATCCGGGAAGACGATGGTAACCGAATCGTCCGGGATCTCGATGATAATATCTCCCCCTTCCTTCAGGTTGCTGATACTATCCATCTCAATCGTGCCTTTTCCATCTTTCCATACAGGCTTTAGGGTCACCTGGTCCAGCAGCTTTGGCGGATCCTCATCTTTGGCTTCTTTTTTGTACTGGATGGTCACTTTCTTTGACACCACTTTTTCATTCTGATCTTGTGCGCTGACAATGAGAACATTCTTCCCCTCATTTAAGGAAAGGACAAACTCGCCTGATTTGTTGCCTTCAAGGGCCTGATCATTCAACTTCGCGTCGACTACCAAGGCGTTTCCTTCTCCATCCTTTGCCTCAGCCGTGACCGTGATCTCTGGCGTTGCAACAATCTCGCCATCTTTCACCCCTTTTATGCTAAGGGTCGGATCAGGCATGGGTGTCGGTGGTTCCGGCTCCAATGGTTTAGGGAATGAATAAAGCTTCCCCTCCCCTTTTAAGAATTTCTGATACGCAACGAGGGCCTGCAGGGCTTGCTCGGTCGCCATCCCGTTGGAATTGCCTGGACTGACATGCATAAATCCGCCATCCTCCGACTTGAAGCTCAGAAGGTGTGTGACGAGATTATTGGATCCTTTCGTGAATGCCTTTGACGTCGGATCAATCCCGTTCGACGTCAGGGCAATGATCACCTGGGAAGTGGCTTCACTTGAAGTCCCCCCGACAAATGGATCGTCAAATCCTCCGCTTGATTGCTGTTCTGCAGATAGAAATGAGAGCGCACGATCTACCGCTTTCTTCACATTCCCCTGGGATGTATAGGGTGCCAAGGCAATCAAGGCCATGGCCGTGATATCATAGCTCGGGCCCGACATGTATGCACTGAGTGACCAGCTTCCATCCTCATTCTGCTGCTTCAAAAGCTCATCAATCAGCTTTTGACGTGTCCACTTGGCATCTGATGGCACCTCGAACTGTTGGCTGTCCAACGCGATCAAGGCGAAGATCGGTCCGTTATTCCCTTGAAGGGTCATCGTGTCATTCCCTGGTGACACATCATGACTGTTGTAGATCTTTTCAATCAAGTCTGTGCCGTTGACAGACAATGGATCCAAACCGATTGCCGCCGCCGCAATCACGTGGCGTTCAATATCGGTAATCTTAGCGTATCTCGACGGATTGATGACCTGGCTATCCACCGATTCACTGAAATTATTCTGATAATAGGCTTCCGGCACTGGATATCCCGCTGTCGCAAGTCCTATGGCTTCCCACTCACTACTTACACCGCTGTCCAGAATGTGATTCGCAGCACCTTCAATGGTTTTATTGATTTCAGCCAGCGAAACATCCGTACTTGTCGCTGCCTCTGCGTGTCCAGACGGAATCCCCGCAACCGGCACACCAAAAAACAGCACAACGCTCAATACACTTGCCAACATTGCTTGAAGTATTCTCACTCACATATCCTCCCGTGTCCCTTATCCCCTGTACTAGATAAATAATATGTATATAAAAAAGCCCTGCTCTTCCCGAAAGAAGAACAAGGCTTTGAAATCGACGTGCACATACCAACCCCATGCATACTGATCCACCTCGCTTCACCTTTTACCGGAAGGCTCCACCAATACACATACAGGCAGGTCTCCTGACTCATGATTCATCGCTCCCTTCCGCCTTCCCGGACTCTAACATCCAGTGGCATTTCCAAAAGATCGCTCATCACTTACAGTGGCCGGACCGCTCAGGATTCACACCTGATTCCCTTTTAATCAGCCCCGAACCCGAGGCTGAACCAATATGCACCTATGAAGTTATATTCCTCTCCATCTTAATGGAAACATTCGCTCAATTCAATATACTGTTAATTGGAGGAATATCAGGAAATGGGGAAGGATGTTGATGGGTGGCGGGGTTTGTCGGGGTTTGTACCATTGAAAATTATTTTACCAATCTTTTTCCATGATAATGGTAGTCATCCCGATTTATATTAGCGCTCAGGGCGTCTCTTTTAAAAGTTCAATACCTATAGCCTTAAATCAATTGAATATGATGGAAGGAGTTGTGAATCTTATACCGAAATAACGTAGTAAGAGAAGTTATTTAGAAAGTGAGGATTCACAAAAATGATCAAAGGATTCGGAGGAGTCTTCTGGAGATCGCAAAACCCAGAGGCTTTGAAACAATGGTACAACAAGGTTTTAGGCTTGGATATCGGTGAATGGAACGGTGCAATCATAAAAATTGAAGGAAACAGTGAGACCATCTTCTCACTGTTTGACAACGAGGATGAGTATTTTCCGAAAGACCAACAGGTGATGGTGAACTTTCAGGTTCATGATATGGAAGAGGTACTCGCTCACATTGAGCGGGTCGGGGTCCCACTTGCGAAGGATAAGCAGAGCGGCGACTTTGGCCAGTTCGTTTGGATCAAGGACCCGGATGGGCGGCTGATCGAACTGTGGGAGAAATAGTCATTGAATAGCAAGAGGACTTGTTTCGACAAGTCCTTTTTTGTATGATTCAAGCCCTCATTCTTGGAGCATATTAGCAAGAGGGGGCGATGGCATGAAGGATAAAAAGAGCAAATCAGAAAACCGATCTGCATTGGATAAGGAAAGACAAAATCAACACGACCGAAACAATGAAAATGCCAAGGCGAGCGCTGAACTGGAACCACGTGCTCCTCGTATCAACACGAATAACCTCTAAACACTAAAAAAGCCATCCCTGAAGGAAGCCGGGATGGCTTGTGTTAACTATTTAAGACAAAATAAAACCACCAAATATGTATTTGGTGGAGACGGAGGGAGTCGAACCCTCGTCCAGAAATAACGGCACTTGTGCGTCTACGAGCGTAGTCGATATATTCGCGGTTTCGCTGCAGCTTATGCCTACCGACTGGCGTCCGTGCAGCTAGTCTGGTTAATCTCTTCCTTTGTCCTCAGACGGTGGACTCCGGCGTAGCCTACTAAGAGTGAGTCCCTTACCCTACCACATAGGCGATGGAGGGAGGAACAGCTAAAGCGCTATTACGCAGCTAGAGCTAGGTTATTGTTAGTTTTGCCAGTTATTATTGGCTTTGACGTTTTAACGTAGACGATCCCTACGGCTCGCAACCCAAGCTCGAACTATCCCTGTCGAATCCGTAACGTCCCCATATGAGGAAGAACGGGAAAGAATAAGTTCTCACTGGTTACTTATTCAATTGTTCTTATCGCAGTCAGTTTGCCCTGCGACACTATTTATTATAACAAACTGAGCGCCAAATGCAACTGGAAGGATCAGTAATTCCCTTTTTGCCTTTGGGCGAGCTCGCGCTGGATGGAGCGGTTGGCTTCCTTGCGCTTCAGATCTTCACGTTTGTCATATTTCTTCTTACCACGTGCAAGACCGATGAGGAGCTTGGCGACGCCGTTTTTGATGTACAGCTTCAGCGGGACGAGTGAATATCCTGCTTCTTTCGTTTCACCGATGAGCTTATTGATCTGCCTGCGGTGAAGGAGGAGCTTCCTCGTGCGGAGCGGATCATGATTGTACCGGTTCCCCTGCTCGTAAGGCGATACGTGCATGTTGTAGACGTATACTTCTCCGTTTCGGATGCGGGCGAAGGAATCCTTCAAGTTGACGCGACCGCCGCGGATCGATTTGATTTCCGTCCCCTGGAGGACGATGCCTGCTTCGAACGTCTCTTCGACGGCGAAGTCATGGCGGGCTTTTTTATTCTGGGCAATGAGCTTGCCTTCTCCCTTTGGCATGTGAATCCCTCTCTCTCTTTCTGTGGTGCCATTATCTCATAAATACACCAGTATGGGTAGGATGAAACAGGAGCACGGGTGGATTCCCATGCTCCTTATGCTTACTTTTTCTTTTTGCGTTTGCTTTTTGGAGCATTGTCGAAGAACTTTTTGTTCTTCTTTTTCTTCTTATTGTTCTTCGGCGGGCGTGTGGACCATTCGCCGCCTTCTTTTTTGTCTTTATCAGCAGGCTTTTTGCCCGGCTTGCTTGTCGGTTTACCTTTACGTTCCGGTCGGAATGAGCGGGCTTTGTCGTCGCGGCGACGGGTGCCTTTCATGCCGACGATCTCGAAGTCGATGGCGCGTTCGTCCTTGTTGACGTTTACCACGCGGACAGTGATTTCGTCACCGATGCGGTAGACGTTTGCCGTGCGCTCTCCGATCATGGCCAACTGACGCTCATCAAACCGGTAATAGTCATCGGTCATGTAGCTCACATGGACAAGGCCCTCGATTGTATTCGGAAGCTCGACGAACAGTCCGAAGTTGGTGACAGAGCTGATGATCCCGTCGTACTCTTCCCCGACCTTGTCTTCCATGTACTCTGCTTTCTTCAGCTCATCCGTCTCACGTTCAGCATCGACGGCACGGCGTTCGCGGCTGGAGGTATGCTGGGCGATATTCCCCATCTGTGCTCCCCATTTGTCGCGCGTCGCTTGGTCGACCTTTCCTTCGATCAAGTATGTCCTGATCAAACGGTGGACGATCAGATCCGGATAACGGCGGATCGGTGAGGTGAAGTGGGTATAGAACTCTGTTGCAAGGCCGAAGTGACCGAGGCTTTCCGGATCGTACTTCGCCTGTTGCATGGAGCGGAGCATCATCGTGGAGACAACCATCTCCTCCGCTTTCCCCTGGACGTCATCGATGATTTCCTGGAGGGCACGCGGATGGATCGAATTCGCAGAGCCTTTCACGATGAGACCGAAGTTCGTGATGAACTCGAAGAAGCGCATAAGCTTATCTTCCTTCGGATCTTCATGGATACGATAGATGAACGGCACTTCCATCCAATGGAAATGTTCCGCGACGGTTTCGTTCGCTGCCAGCATGAACTCCTCGATGAGCTTTTCGGCAACGGAACGCTCGCGCATGACGACTTCCGTCGGAGCGCCTTCTTCGTTCACAAGCACCTTCGCTTCTTTGAAATCGAAGTCGATGGCACCGCGCTTCTCACGCTTCGTGCGAAGGATCTGAGCCAGTTTCTCCATATCCTCAAACATCGGGACAAGAGGCTCGTACTTGCTTCTCAGCTCGTCATCTTTGTCTACCAGGATCTTGTTGACGTCCGAATAGGTCATCCGCTCAGCAGTTTTGATCACGCTCTGGAAAATCTCATGCTTTACGACTTCCCCGCTCGGTGTGATCTCCATATCACATGAGAGCGTCAGTCGGTCGACCTGAGGATTCAATGAACAAATCCCGTTTGACAGACGGTGGGGGATCATCGGGATGACCCGGTCCACGAGGTAGACGGATGTCCCCCGGTCGAATGCTTCTTCGTCGATCGGCGAGCTTTCTTTCACATAGTAAGTAACATCGGCGATATGTACGCCGAGCTTGTAGTTTCCGTTGTCAAGCTTTGTAACCGTGACGGCATCATCGAGGTCCTTCGCGTCGGCCCCGTCAATGGTGACGATCGTTTGATCGCGCAGGTCGCGGCGGTTCTCAAGCTCGGATGGATTGATTTCATCAGGCACTTGATTCGCCTGCTCCATGACTTCTTCAGGGAACTCGACGGTGATGCCATGCTTATGGATGATGGAAAGGATATCGACGCCGGGATCATTTTTATGCCCGAGGATTTCAATGACTTCCCCTTCTGCGCTCTTGCGGCCTTCAGGATAAGCCGTCAGCTTCACGACAACCTTATGTCCTTCCGTCGCACCCTTTTGGGCAGATTTCGGAATGAAGATGTCACTTGCGAACTTCTTATCATCAGGGATGACGAAACCGAAATGCTTGCTTTCGGTAAATGTCCCGACAATCTGATCGACACCACGTTCGACAATGCGGACGATGGTCCCTTCGCGTCTTGAGCCTGACGAAGCAGCCGATACCCGTACGAGGACGATATCCCCGTGCATCGCATTACTTGTTTCATTCGGCGGGATGAAGATATCATCCATGCCCTGCTCTTCCGGGATGACAAAGGCGAAGCCCTTGGCATGTGCCGATACTTTCCCTCTTACCAGATTCATTTTTTCAGGAAGACCGTAGCGGTTGCTTCTTGTACGCACCACCAATCCCTTCTCTTCCATGACGACAAGCGCCTTGACGAAATCCTTGAAGTTCCCTGACCCCTCGATTCCGAATGCTTCCTCCAGCTCTTGTACCGTCAATGGCTTGTAGGCTTCTTCCTTCATGTAAGAAAGGAGCTTATCCACATGCCCTTTAATATTTTCGTCCATGACATTCCCTCCTGATCGTGATTATACCGTCCAGTCCAGTTTCTCCAGGAAGTTGTACACATCCTCGTGAAGCTGCTCTTTCTCTTTATCGAGCGTAATGACGTGCCCAGACTCTTCGTACCATTTGATCTCTTTATCATCAGACTCTACGCTGTCATAGATGATATTCGCAGAATCTGTGTTGATCATATGGTCGTTCCGTGCCTGCACGACAAACGTCGGCGAGTAGATCATATCCACATTCCCACGCACATCGGCTATGAGCTCCTGAAGGGCCTTCAACGTACCCATCGGCGTCTTCTTGAACTCTTCCATTTCCTTTTCAATCTGGTCTTCGGGTTTTCCTTCATATTTTTTAAATTCACGGGCATATTCCACTACCCCGTCATACATGACTTCTTCGCTTTTTATATACATTGGAGCACACATTGGGACAATACCCTTTACAGGTACAGTGTAACCTAATTTCAATGAAAATACCCCTCCGAGTGAGAGGCCCGCAACGGCGATTTCCTCATACCCAAGGCCCTTCAGATGCTCATATCCGTCCATGACATCCTTCCACCAGTCTTCAGGACCCGTATGCACCAATTCCTCCGGCGGCACACCATGTCCCTTATAGTGAGGCGCGTGTGACGTATAGCCCTTCTTCTCAAGGAATCGCCCGAGCATACGCACATCCGATGAGTTCCCAGTGAACCCGTGCAGTAGCAGGACAGCACGTTTCCCCGCTTCAAATGTAAATGGTTTCGGCAAATTGGTTTTCATGGTTTGATAGCTCCTTTTCGATCTCTTTGATGTCTAGTGGCTAGATGCAGCCGTTCAGATTCTTTTCACTTCTATTTTTAGCAAATATCGGTGGGACAATCCACCATTTCGCATTGTTGTGGCGGTTTTAGTAGCGGAGTGTGCGAACCTTGGTGAGCATGTGTATGTAATGTCTTTGTGTCAGTCCAAAAGAGAGTAAGTCGGCCATAAAGTCTCTTGGATGGTAATGTGTCCCTCTTCCCGATCATAACGGGCGATTGTTGGTAATAGAATCTTCTCTATTCATTAGAGTTAGTAGAAAAAATTCGATTGTCGGTAGAAAATCTTTGAAAGTCGGTAATAGCTGCTACTACCCTCCCCGTGAACCATCGCATTCTCCCCGATAAAACAAAAAACCTGACCCACAAACGAGATCAGGTTTTTAAACGTTCATTTAGATACGGACGATGGCAACCGTAAGAATGAAGAATAGTACGGCCAATACGATTGTGATGCGGTGCAAAATCAAGTCGAGTCCGCGCGCTTTCTGTTTACCGAATAGCTGTTCCGCACCACCTGAGATGGCCCCTGAAAGTCCAGCACTCTTACCTGATTGAAGCAATACCATGACGATCATGGCGATCGATACGATGATAAGTAACGTGACTAAAATAGTATGCATGAGTCCCACCTCCTGATCCGAACATAACATTGTCTTCATTTTACCATACGGGGGCTGGGGCAACAAGAACATAATGAATATTCGCTTAGATGACGTCCATTAAAAAAATCCCCGTCCGAGGACGGGGATTTCGGCAAACCGGCTATTAGCGGTTAACGTTGTAGAACGTTTTTGCTCCAAGGTATTGAGCAGTGTGAGCCAATTGATCTTCGATGCGAAGAAGTTGGTTGTATTTCGCCACACGGTCAGTACGTGAAGGAGCACCAGTTTTGATTTGACCAGCGTTAGTAGCAACCGCGATGTCAGCGATTGTGCTGTCTTCTGTTTCACCAGAACGGTGAGAGATCACAGCTGTGTAACCAGCGCGTTTAGCCATTTCGATAGCGTCGAATGTTTCAGTAAGTGTACCGATTTGGTTCACTTTGATTAGGATTGAGTTAGAGATTCCTTGCTCGATCCCTTGAGAAAGTTTTGTTGTGTTTGTTACGAATAGGTCATCCCCAACGAGTTGGACTTTGTTACCGATGCGCTCAGTAAGAAGTTTGTGTCCTTCCCAGTCGTTTTCGTCAAGACCATCTTCGATTGAGATGATTGGGTATTTGTTAACCATTTCTTCGTACCAGTCAACCATTTCTTCAGAAGTACGTACAACGCCTTCTCCAGAAAGATGGTATTTACCGTCTTCTTTGTTGTAGATTTCAGAAGAAGCTACGTCCATTGCAAGAAGTACTTCTTCGCCTGGTTTGTAACCGGCTTTTTCGATTGCTTCGATGATTGTAGAAAGAGCTTCTTCGTTGGATTTAAGGTTAGGAGCGAATCCGCCTTCGTCACCAACAGCTGTGTTGTAACCTTTGTCTTTAAGAACTGATTTCAGGCTGTGGAAGATCTCAGCACCCATGCGAAGAGCTTCTTTGAATGTAGGAGCTCCAACAGGCATAACCATGAATTCTTGAATGTCTACGTTGTTGTCAGCGTGCTCTCCACCATTGACGATGTTCATCATTGGTACTGGAAGTTGCTTCGCGTTGAATCCACCAAGGTATTGGTACAATTCTACTCCGAAGAAGTCAGCAGCTGCGCGTGCAACAGCCATAGATACACCAAGGATTGCGTTGGCGCCTAGTTTACCTTTGTTTTCAGTTCCATCAAGAGCGATCATGGCTTGGTCGATGGCAACTTGTTCTGTTACATCGTAACCGATGATTTCTTCAGCGATTTCGTTGTTCACGTTATCGACTGCTTTTTCTACACCTTTACCAAGGTAGCGGCCTTTGTCGCCGTCACGAAGTTCAACTGCTTCGTATTCACCAGTTGAAGCACCAGATGGAACAAGTGCGCGTCCGAAAGCTCCGGATTGAGTGTAAACTTCTACTTCGATTGTTGGGTTACCACGGGAGTCAAGGACTTCGCGTGCGTATACATCAGTAATGATTGGCATGAAAAACTCTCCTTTTTATAGGTGATTTTAGTATAAAAGCTCTTACCGTCCGGGTGCCCCTGCAGGTCGGCACGCCGGCAGGTTTACTTCTTGATGAGGGATTGACCCGTCATTTCTTCCGGTTGATCGACGTTCAAGAGGTCAAGCATCGTTGGGGCAAGATCGCCAAGGATCCCTCCGTCACGAAGTTCAAGGCCTTCTTTGGTCACGATGACCGGTACCGGGTTGGTTGTGTGGGCTGTCATTGGGTCGCCGCCTTCTGTGATCACTTCATCTGCATTCCCGTGGTCCGCAGTGATGATGGCCGTGCCACCTTTTTCAGTGATCAAGTCGATGATTTTACCAAGACATTCGTCCACGGTTTCAATCGCTTTGATTGTTGGTTCAAGCATTCCGGAGTGACCAACCATATCAGGGTTGGCGAAGTTCAGGATGATGGCATCCTGGCGGTCTTCACGGATCTCTTCAAGAAGGGCATCCGTCACTTCGTATGCGCTCATTTCAGGTTTCAGATCGTATGTTGCCACTTTCGGTGAATTGATGAGGATGCGCTTTTCCCCTTCGAATTCCGCTTCACGGCCGCCGCTCATGAAGAATGTCACGTGCGGGTATTTTTCCGTTTCAGCGATGCGGAGCTGTTTCAAGCCGTTTTGGGCAAGAACTTCTCCAAGGGTATTATCAAGGTTCGTCGGTTTGAATGCCACATATCCGTCAACCGTTTCACTGAACTTCGTCAAACAGACAAAGTGCAGATTCTTAGGAAACTTGTCCCCACGGTCAAATGAACGGAAGTCTTGGTTGGCAAACGTATTCGATATCTGGATGGCACGGTCGGGACGGAAGTTGTAGAAGATCACAGAATCGTCATCCTGGATCGTTGCAACCGGCTCGCCGTTTTCCTTTGTGATCACGGATGGGATGACGAATTCGTCATGGATTCCATTTTCGTAGGAATCGTTCACCAATTCGATCGGATCCGTGTACGTAGGGCCTTCGCCGTATACCATGGCACGATAGGATTTCTCCACGCGCTCCCAGCGCTTATCGCGGTCCATTGAGTAATAGCGGCCAGAAATCGTCGCGAATTGACCGACACCGATTTCTTTCATTTTTGCTTGTGCATCTTCAATGTACTTCTTCGCGGTCTTAGGACCGACATCACGGCCATCAAGGAAAGCATGGACATAAACTTCTTCCATTCCTTCTTCGGCAGCGAGGCGAAGGAGGGCATACATATGCTCGATATGGCTGTGGACCCCTCCGTCCGATAGAAGTCCGAAGATGTGTAGCTTCTTGTCGTGCTTTTTAGCATGTTCGATGGCATCTTTGAAGGTTTCGTTCTTCTCGAACTCCCCTTCGCGGATGGCAAGGTTCACACGCGTGAGGCTTTGATACACGATGCGGCCGGCACCGATGTTCAAGTGACCCACTTCAGAGTTACCCATCTGACCATCAGGCAGACCTACTGCTTCACCGCTTGCAGTCAGCTGATTGTGCGGGTATTGGTTCCAAAGGCGGTCGAAGTTCGGCTTGTTGGCCTGAGCAACCGCATTTCCTTCTTTCACATCACGGAAGGCAAAGCCGTCCAGGATGATGAGTGCTACTGGAGACTTACTCATGAGAGCTCGCCCCTTCTAGAAGCTGAAGGAAGCTTTGTGGTTCAAGGCTTGCGCCACCGACCAATGCACCATCGATATCAGACTGTGCCATGTATTCTTTGATGTTGGCAGGTTTTACGCTTCCGCCGTACTGGATGCGTACTGCATCGGCAGCTTCTTGACCGAACTCAGATGCCACAACTTGACGGATGTGGGCACATACTTCGTTCGCATCTTCAGCCGTTGAAGATTTACCTGTACCGATTGCCCAGATTGGCTCATAAGCAATGACGGTGTTCTTCACTTGATCAGCAGAAAGTCCAGCAAGGGCCTTCTTCACTTGATCTCCGACTAGTTCGTTTGTTTCGTTGTTTTCGCGTTGTTCAAGTGTTTCACCGACACATACGATCGGAGTCAGGCTGTGTTTGAAGGCAGCAATCGTCTTCTTGTTCACAGACTCATCCGTTTCGTTGAACATTTCACGGCGTTCTGAGTGTCCAAGGATGACATATTTCACTCCAAGATCTTGAAGGGCTACAGGGCTGACTTCGCCTGTGAACGCTCCGTTTTCTTCGAAGTGCATGTTTTGGGCACCGATTTCTACTTTGTATTCCTTCGTGCTGTTTACTAGGCTTTCAAGGAAAAGCGCTGGTGAACAGATCACGGATTCAACTACATTTGAATCAGGAACGAGTCCTTGTACTTCTTCGGTGAAAGCTTTGGCTTCACCGAGTGTTTTGTTCATCTTCCAGTTACCTGCGATGATCGGTTTACGCATTCTACTCATCCTTTCGATTGTTTTCTAAACGCATTTAGAAACAGGGATTATTTATCGTTCAGAGCAGTGACTCCAGGAAGTTCTTTCCCTTCCATGAACTCAAGAGATGCTCCTCCGCCTGTAGAAATATGACTCATTTTATCAGCATATCCGAATTTCTCGACCGCTGCTGCAGAGTCTCCGCCACCGATTACAGAGTATGTATCTGTTGAATCGGCCAATGCCTCTGCTACGGCTTTCGTACCGTTGGCGAATGTATCCATTTCGAATACGCCCATTGGTCCGTTCCAGATGACAAGTTTAGAGCTCTTGATTGCATCGCTGAAGATTTCACGCGTTTTAGGACCGATATCCATTGCTTCCCAATCAGATGGGATGGAGTCGATGCCCACTTCCTGTGTATTCGCATCATTAGAGAAGTCATCCCCAACAACCACGTCTACCGGCATAAGGAAGTTCACGCCTTTGTCTTTCGCTTTTTGCATGAATTGTTTCGCTAGATCGATTTTGTCTTCTTCAAGAAGGGATTGACCGATTTCGTAGCCGTTTGCTTTCACGAATGTGTATGCAAGTCCGCCTCCGATGATCAAGTTATCCACTTTATCTAGAAGGTTGTCGATGACACCGATCTTATCTTTTACTTTCGCTCCACCAACGATGGCCGTGAAAGGACGTTCTGGGTTTGATAGTGCCTTACCAAGGACTTCAAGCTCTTTCTCCATAAGAAGACCTGCAACTGCCGGGATGTGCTCGGCGATTCCTGCTGTTGAAGCGTGGGCACGGTGAGCTGCACCGAATGCATCGTTCACATAAAGATCTGCAAGTGCTGCAAATTCTTTCGCAAGCTCAGGATCGTTTTTCGTTTCACCTGGGTAGAAACGAACGTTTTCAAGGACAAGGACGTCTCCGTCTTTCATGTCTGAAACTTTCGCCTGAACGGCTTCACCGTATGCTTCGTCTGCTTTGGCAACGTCTTTGCCAAGAAGCTCTGATAGACGGTTTGCAACAGGTGTCAAACGGAGTTCTTCTACCACTTCACCATTTGGACGTCCAAGATGGCTTGCCAGAAGGACTTTCGCTCCGCCTTCTACTAGATGTTTGATGGTAGGCAGTGCTGCCTGGATACGCGTTTCATCGGTGATCTTCCCGTCTGCCATCGGCACGTTGAAGTCTACGCGGCAAAATACGCGTTTCCCTTTCACATCGACGTCTTTGATCGATTTTTTGTTCATGGAAAAAGGCCTCCTTCAGTTATCAAATTCTACTCTTTTTTCAAGAAACTTGAAATCAGAATAGGAAAGGGGAGAGGGGAATGTTCCCCGCTCCCCTTCGACACATCTTCATTATAGATGGTGGGACAAAATATATCCATCCATCACCTAGATGTCAAAAACCAAACGCGTTTGAATTATAGTCCTTTTGAAGCTACGAAGCCTGCAAGGTCAACGACACGGTTAGAGTATCCGCTCTCGTTATCGTACCAAGAGATTACTTTTACCATGTTGTCTTCAAGAACCATAGTAGATAGAGCATCGATTGTTGAAGAAGCAGGGCTACCATTGTAGTCAGTAGATACTAGTGGCTCATCGCTGTAAGCAAGGATTCCTTTAAGATCGCCTTCAGCTGCTTCTTTAAGAGCTGCGTTTACATCTTCAGCTGTTACGTTTTTGTCCAATTCAGCAACAAGGTCAACTAGTGACACGTTTGGAGTTGGAACGCGGACAGCTCCACCGTTCAATTTGCCTTTAAGTTCTGGAAGAACTAGAGATACCGCTTTAGCTGCACCAGTTGTAGTTGGGATCATGTTCTCAGCAGCTGCACGTGCACGACGGTAGTCTTTGTGTGGCAAATCAAGGATTTGTTGATCATTTGTGTAAGAGTGGATTGTAGTCATCATTCCACGTTTTACGCCGAATTTATCGTTAAGTACTTTTGCGAATGGAGCAAGGCAGTTAGTAGTACAAGATGCGTTAGAGATAACATCATGGCTAGCTGCGTCGTATTTGTCGTGGTTAACGCCCATTACGATTGTGATGTCTTCATCAGATGCAGGAGCAGAGATGATGACTTTTTTAGCGCCAGCTTCGATATGTTTCGCAGCATCTGCACGTTTAGTGAAGCGACCAGTAGATTCTACGACGATTTCAACGCCAAGATCTCCCCATCCAAGTTGAGCTGGGTCACGCTCAGCCAATACTTTTACTTTTTTGCCGCCGACTACTAGGTAGTCACCGTCAACAGTAACTTCTTGGTCAAGTTTCCCGTGAACTGTGTCATATTGTAAAAGGTGTGCAAGCATGTTTGCATCAGTCAAGTCGTTGACTGCCACTACCTCTACATCGTTGCTTTTAAGTGCTGCACGGAATACGTTACGTCCGATACGTCCAAATCCGTTAATACCAATTTTTGTTGCCATGATTAATTTCCTCCTTTAGATCGTTAAGGATGATTTTATATTTCAAAAGGGATTTACCCTTTCAAAAGCGCTTTTGCTGCTCCTTCGTCCGTGATGAGGACGGTTGAAGATGGAGCACTTTTCATGTAGGACCGGATTGCTTTTGCCTTTGAGCTTCCGCCGGCTACGGCGATGACGTGCTCGATATGGCTCAGGTCCTCGAGCTGCAGTCCGATGGTCGGCACCTTATGTACCACTTCGCCTTCTTCATTGAAGTAGTAGCCGAATGATTCCCCGACGGCCTGCCCGTCGATGATCTTCTGATAATCGGCTTCCGATGTCTTCCGTCTCTCGGCCATGGTGATCGCATCACCGATTCCATGGAGGACCATGTTGGCTGACTTGATCATGGTGAGGACTTCTTTGATCATCGGTTCCTTCAGGAAGGACTTGTAGACTTCCTTGCTTACCTGGTCAGGCACATAGAGGACGCGATGACGCGATTTCGTATGCTCGGCCATCTTGGAGCAGATGGTGTTCGCCTGGTTTTTGACGTCTTCCCCGATCCCCCCTCTTGCAGGAACGAATAAGGTTTCTGACGACGTCAGGTCCGGTGTCAGCATTTCAGCTACAGAGGCCATGGTTGAACCGCCAGTCACAGCGATTGTAGTATTCCCCTTTAGGCGGCGTTTCATACTGGATGCTGTCGCACGCCCCAATTCTTCCTTTACCCACGGTGACTCGTCGCTATTCCCCGGAACAATTACAATTTCATGAAGATTGAGTAACGACTTGAGCCGATGCTCCATTTCATTAATTCCCGAAATCTCCCTCATCATGCATTCAATTTTTTCCAGTAGTTGCATGCCATCTTCGGTCATGATCATTCCGGACGTCTTGATGTCGATGAGATCTTGATTTTTCAGGAATTCAACTTCGCTCCTGAGTACACGCTCCGTCAGCCCCAGGTTCTGTGCCAAGCTTCTGCGGCCGACTGGCTGCATGAAGCGGATGGAACGGAGAATCTGATGCCTTTTTTGCATAACTTCAAGCAGGTCAGGTAATAATCGCTTTTGTATATCAATGATTGATTCCATGTACAAAGCCCCTTCAAACCGAAGTAAAAGGTTCAATAATCTGCTGGACTATAAAAGTCCCGGTTAGACATATTGTGTCCCACTTACTCCAAAAAAAATTCACACCCTGCTTTCATCTTCAATTCTAGCAGGGTGTGAATGCGAATTCAACTGGAAACTATCGAGTTTTTTCATGTAAACGCTTGCTCATAGTAAAAAAGTCAATTTGCCCATATTGGAGGATTTCCCCGTCCATTTCCGCTACTGGAATCATGAGACCGAATCTCTCCGTCCACTCATCCCTCTCGTCGATATTCCGTTCAATCAGCTCGAAAGGAAAATCGTCACGCAGTAAGTTGATGGTGAGCTTCGCTTCGTCACATAACCCACATTGCCGACGGGTGTAAAAAATCAATTCTTTCATGAACATTCCCCTCACTCATATCGTTTCCGTTTCGTAGAAGACGGGATGCCAAGCTGGTCCCGGTACTTCGCCACCGTCCGTCTTGAGACGTCACACCCCTTTTCCGTCAGGAGGGCCACAAGCTTCTGGTCGGAAAGGGGCTTTCGCTTGTCCTCTTGATTGACAAGCTCCTGCAGCTCCTTCTTCACTGTACCGGCAGACACCATTTCTTCATCTGTGTCCACGGCCCGGATCGCTGCCGTAAAAAAGTTCTTCAGTTCAAACACCCCATATGGCGTTTGAACATATTTCCCCCTGACGGCCCGGCTGATCGTGGATTCATGGGCTCCGACCTCTTCAGCAATCTGCTTCAGGGTCAGGGGCTGGAGATGGCCGGGTCCTTGGAGGAAAAATCCTCTCTGCTTCTCTACGATTGCCTTCCCCACCTTCAGCATCGTCTGCTTGCGTTGGCGGAGACTCTGGACTAGCCATTCGAATTCCTGCTTCTTTTCTTTTATATATGACGCTGTATCACGGTCGGGATGGTGCCCAAGAAAATCGGTATATTCCTTATTAAGAGTGACCGTGATCGAAGTCCCATCATACAGGGCGACCGTCACATCGTCTCCCTGGACTCTTACATTGAGCTCAGGGACGATATAATGAGAGAAATCCTTGGCATAGGCCGATCCCGGCCGAGGATTGCACTGTGTGATGAAATCAGCCGCCGTCTGTACTTGCTTCAGCTCGAGGCCCAAGATTTTTGCGATTTCCTTCCACTTGCGGTCCGCAAAAGCCTGGAAATGATCGCTCACGATGGTGAGGACGAAATCAGGCACCTCCCATCGACGGTCGAGCTGAAGGTAGATGCACTCCTGCAAGGAGCGGGCCCCGATGCCGGCAGGTTCCAACGATTGGATCAGGCTGATCATCTCTTCAAGTGCTTCCTCTCCGAGTTTATATTTCTCCAACAATTGGTCGCCTTCAATATGCAGATACCCATTCCCATCAAGGCTGAATATCAATTCTTCTACACAATTACGCTCACTATTTGTAAGCGATTTCAAATTCAATTGTATCAATAAAGCTTCGGATAGGCTTATCGCGGTATCCGATGCGAAATCCTGCCACTCTGCTAGCTTCCGCTTGGGTGGTTTCAATTGGATCAGGGGGTTCTCCATCGCTTTCGATTCCAGGTAGTCATTCAGCTCCATCGTTGTATATTGAAGGATTGTGATCGCCTGTGAAAGCTGCTGGGTCATCTGGAGCTTTTGTTGCTTTTGCTGAAAAAGTCCTGCACTCAAATTCATGATATGTACCCTCCCACTTTTCCATTTTACATGAAAACTCCTTATTCGTTAACGGGAATCTACTGGAATCGCTTTACCTATTGCTATGAAGGCATTCTGTGCATCATTCCTTGTATTCTCTTCAATATGGTATTAAAATGGAAATATCTACATGGTGAAGGGACTGAATTATGCGCAGAAATCAATAGGAAGACTCCATGATGGCATTCATTCATAAAAACGGAGGGATCTATTGATAATGACATTACAAACGAAACGACTGCAATTGACCGAAATGACACTGGAAGATGCGCCTGCACTCTTTTCGCTATGGTCACATCCCGATGTGACGCGATTCATGAACATCGACCAGTTCACAGATGAACAGCAGGCAAGGGATATGATCACCCTGCTGACAGAGCTTGCAGCCGAAAACAAGGCCTTGCGCTTTTCAATCTTTAATCGTGACTCAGGCGAGCTCATCGGGTCATGCGGCTACAATCACTTTGATCGTGACAACCTTATTACGGAGATCGGCTATGACCTCCTGCCTTCCCACTGGGGGAACGGAATCGGTACCGAAGCGGTCGAGCTCCTCACCCGTCACGCTTTTGAGGTACTCGGTATGAACCGGATCGAAGCAAAAGTGGAAAATGGCAACGATGCCTCTGCCGCCGTCTTGGAGAAGAACGGATATCTCTTTGAAGGAACCTTGCGTGATGGCGAGAAATCAAAGGGAAGGTACGTGGATATGAAGCTGTACGCAATCCTGCGATCCGATTGGAAACCTGAGTAAGAATGAATAGGACGGACATACTAAGGGCAAATGACGGAACGAAGGAGAGTTTATGTTTACGCTACTCTTATTATGGTCCATGCTCATCCTGCCCTGGTTTATCCTGATCCCATTGCGTTCTTATCAAGTGAAACGATTCTTCCCTGGAGGTGTGTTCGGGGCACTGCTCCTGACCGTGGTGTTCCAGATGGCCGATGCCTTAGACTGGTGGAAGGTGACAAAGACGATTCCATTGTTCACGAATATCACCTCTTTTGTGTACGGATTGTTCCTTGTGGGAACGATCGTGATTTTATATTTTACGTACGGACATTTTTGGCGGTATTTCATCACGAACCTGGTAGTGGATGCGTTTCTCGCGTTTCTCGTGAGTCCCTGGTTTGAATACTTAGGGATTTATGAGCTACACCGGATTCATCCGCTTGGAGTGTATTGCATCACGACCATTTTGAGCGTGTTGATCTATGTGTATATGAAATGGCAGGATGGTGTGATGGCAAAATAGGACTTCCCTTTTTGGGGAGTCCTATTTTTAATGGAGTGATGCAAGCCAGCCGTGAATGAATGCGGGTATAATTTTACATTATATAACGTAAATATTCCTTTTTATGGTTTTAATTGTTATAATGCACCGTATAGTATATCAGATGAGTGATATAAGAAATGAAGGCTGATCAGGCGCCTAAAACGGAACTGATCCATGTTGAAAGGAGGATGGGCATAAGGTGAAAAAGACATTGTCCAGTGTCATAGCAGCACTACTCGTTCTCTGTGGTTGCCAGCAAGCTGAACCCCATCAAGACCTGGAAGATGAACCGGTCGCAACCTTGTCGGAGGTTCAAGTCCCAGACACCATCTTTACGTCTGATCGTAAGGGCGCGTCCATTACGGAAGACGAAATAAAGAGCGCCATCATCCTGTACCTGGATAGCAGTGAGGATCTGGATGAAATCATGCAGGCTTTCCAGGAAACCATCTATTCCGAGGAGGAGCCGACTCGCGAAGAGATGGATAAAGTAAATAAGACCCTTTCCTTAATAGAAGAGAATGATCAAAACTTCAGCGACTTTATCACAGCCAACTCCCTCCCGGCTGATTATGCCAAAGAAGCGGACCGCATAAGCCGATATATCACCGACTACAATGACTATATACGTTCCATGGATAAAGCATTTGATCGCTTTGATAAGGGAGAGATGAAAGTCAGTGACCTGGAAACCATCCTGGGATCAAGCGGGTCCGTGAACGGCCGGGAACAGAAGAAAATCGAAGACTTCCTGCGTGAGAAGGACATTCAGACACGGGCATTCCAACAATAAAGAAAGAGGCTGTGACAGAAGTGTTTTAGCCATAGTAAAACCCGAATTTATTGCCTTTGAGCAGGCGAATAAATTCGGGTTTTTAGTTGTTTCATGACCATTACGATTTCATTGTTTCCAGGGGTTGATTGGAGTGCAAGACGAAGACTTCTGCGGGAAGAGTAGCTAATGTGAGACCACGCCTGGCCCGCCGAGGAGAATCACGGGCTACCCGCGAAAAGCGAAGTCTTGCACGGAAATCATAAGCGGCATAAAGAAGCTATATGAGTGTTCTTCATGAAATGGTCCCTTTTTTGTTTTATCACCCTACAAACACAAGTTCCACTTCGGTCCCCTTCCCTTCCTCACTCCGGATGTTGATCTCACCGAGGTGGAGCTTCATGATGCTCCGGGCAATGTGGAGTCCGAGGCCGGTACCGCCGGTTTCCCTGCTTCTTGCTTTATCGACGCGGTAAAATCGTTCAAAGATGTTGGTGATCTCTTCCCTTGGGATTCCGATCCCGTAGTCTTTGACGCGGAGGACGGCGAGATCGCCTACCTTCTCGATATAGACATCGATTTTGTCACTGCTGTATTTCATGGCGTTATCAAGAATGATGATGATGACCTGCTTGATCTTCAGTTCATCTGCCGGAATGATCACCCGTGGAGCGTCCGTGTGCAGCCGTATATCCCGATGATAGACCTCCTGAAGCTGCTTGATGCTGCTCCGTGAAAGGGTCACGAGGTCGATCTGACTGATTTCAAGGACGTTTTCTTTCTCCAGATCCGCCAAGTCGAGAAACGTATCGGTCATCTTCTGGATCCTCGTTGCTTCTGAATGGATGGCCTGGATCGCCTCGTCTGCGATTTCTTTGTTTTCGACCCCGTGCCTCCGGAGCAGATTGGCATAGCTCTTGATGACGGTCAGGGGCGTCTTCAACTCATGGGAAGCGTCCGAAACGAACTGGGCCTGTTTCGCCATGTTCCCTTGGATCCTACTGATCATCCGGTTGAACGTTTGAGCCATCGTTTGAAGCTCATCGTTTTCCCGTTTTTCAATGGAGATGGTCTTCGGCACCCCGCTCGTTTCGATTTCTTCCATTGTCTTGATCATATTGGAGATCGGCCGCATGATTGTGTTGGCAAGCCATCTGCCCCCCAGAAGAGAGAAGACGGCGGCAAGGACCGTACAGGCAATGAGGATGCCCTTCAGAGTTTCCTTACGTGCCTCCAATCCTTCCATACGTTCGACGATCTCCAAGCTCCGCTCTCCATTACCGAAGGGAACCCGGACAACCAGGACCTGTTCCTCATGACGCTGGTTCTTGATTACATGATTCTTCGCTTCTTTGTTCTCGGCAAACTTTCCTTCTATCTTCGAGGAGAGCACGCTGTCATTTGTCACCTGATGAATCAGTTCATCGCCCGGCCCCATGATCCGGATGAAGGAGTGCTCGGTAAGATGCTTCTTCAACGCCATATCAAGGTCGTTCGTGGTCGGCGTCCCTCCGACTTCCTTCATGATCTCCTTCGCTTTGTGGAATTGAACATCTTCTTCCATGGTTACGGTATTCTGAACGAACAGGAAGTACACGACAAAGTTGATGACAACCAGAATGCACAGCATCCAAGCAGTGGTAAGCAGGTTAATCTTGGTTGTAATTTTCATCGTGGTTCTCCTTCATAGTGAAGCCGACCCCTCTGACGGTGGTGATCAGCTGCTTTGAAAAGCCTTCGTCGACCTTGACCCTGAGATGCCTGATGAACACATCGATCACATTCGTTTCCCCTTCATATTCATAGCCCCAAACGTTCAGGATGATGTTTTCCCTGGTCACGACTTTATTTTTATTGGTCATCAAGTAGACAAGGAAATCATACTCTTTCGGTGTTAACGTAATAGATGAGCCACCTCTACACACTTCTCTCGTTTCCGTATTGACCACCAGGTCCTCCACCGATACTAGCCGTTCATCTTTTAACTCACCCGGGGAATGGTTCCGAAGGCATGCCCGGATCCTGGCAAGGAGCTCTTCGATTTCGAATGGTTTGGTCACATAATCGTTCGCACCCTGATCAAGTCCCGACACTTTGTCGAACGTGGTATTCCGTGCGGTCAGTAGGATCACCGGCGTGTCGCGGTCTTCTTTGCGAATGCGTCTCAGCACTTCAAATCCGCTGAGGCCCGGGAGCATCACATCCAAGAGGATCAGGTCGACCCCGGATTGCAGGGCCCGTTCCAGTCCTTTCTTTCCCTCATGCTCCACAGTGACCTCGTAGCCTTCATATTCAAGCTCCATTTTTAAGACACGGGCTATTTGCGTTTCATCTTCGACGACAAGTACATGCGTTTTCACCCTGGCTTCATCCCTTCTCTTCTAACGATCTATATCTTGTTTCATTATCCACAGGTTCTTCCTACCTATACTGTAGCATGTTAAAGAATGAACGCAGTCATTTTCATGAATTTTTAATGGACTACTCCTATAAACCAGTACGGTCCCGTTCCCTCATACCTTTCACCATGACGAAAAATATGATACTCTCTATTTTAATTGTTTATTAATGTTTTCTTCATCGGGCGTTCAGGTTTCTTTTATATAGTAGCTGTACCCCTCTTAGGTCGGAAGCATGTACTCGTGCTTCGACACATCCTCATTTATAAAGGAGATCATTTTGAATTACTCACTATTTAAATCCATCAATCAACATGCCGGGCATCATCCGTTTTGGGATGGTTTCATGGCAGGGGTGACGAACAACGCCCTGTTCATTTTTGCCATTGTCCTTGTACTGATGTGGCTCTTCGGAAAAAACGATATGAAGCGTACGGTCCTCTATGCAGGGATCACGGGCATTGTCGCCTTGATTCTTAATAGCGTCATTGCCCATATATATTTCGAACCAAGGCCGTTTGTCTCGCACGAAGTGAATCTGCTCGTTCCTCATGATGCAGATGCATCATTCCCGAGTGACCACACGACAGGTGCCGTTGCCCTTGCCTTCGCCGTGCTTTACGTGCACCGCAAGCTCGGTTCCGTAATGCTCGCATTCGCCCTATTGACCGGATTCTCCCGCATTTATGTCGGGAATCATTATCCATTTGATGTGGCAGGAAGCATTGTTGTCGCAGGAATCGTCAGCCTGGTCGTCTACAAGCTGTATCCGATCCTCGACCCACTCATCAATGGGATCATCCGGATCTATAACCGCATTCCGTTTGTTCCTAAATCAAAGGAAGCGGAGCGCAGCATCGACTTCAAATAACAAAAGGAAAACACCGTTCACATGACCGGTGTTTTCCTTTTTTCATTGTATCAGTTCTTCAGTGCCGTCCATTTGTTCTTGACGAAAGCAAATGCGACGGGTAAGAGGGAAACAGCGACAATGCCCAGTACGAGGACACTGAAGTTGTCCTTGATCACCGGAATGTTCCCGAAGAAATAACCGGCAAACAATGCGATGCTAACCCAAACGATTCCCCCTATCACATTATAAGAAAGGAATTTCGCATAGGGCATCTTCCCCACCCCTGCCGTGAACGGGGCGAACGTCCGGATGATGGGTATGAATCGCGACAAGATGATGGTGGCAGATCCATGCTTGTCGAAGAAGCGATTGGTCTTGTCCAACGACTCCCTTTTCACGAAGAACAGTTTTTCCCGTGCCTCCACCTTACTCCCGGAATAATGACCAATCGTGTAATTAAGCGTGTCTCCGGCAATGGCCGCCACACAGAAGATCAGGAAGATCCACATCAGGTGAATCGACCCAGATGCTGCAAGGGCCCCTGTAGCGAAAAGCAGGGAGTCCCCCGGAAGAAACGGAAGGACCACAAGACCCGTCTCACAAAAAATGATAACAAACAGGATGACGTAGATCCATACGCCGTATTCATTCATATACCCCGCTATATGCTGATCAAGATGCAGAAAAACATCGATGATAGTACTCACTCTATTAGCTCCTATCCTGATGACCTATTACTCTATCCATGATAAACGATGGTCCGGCATTTCACCAATCCATCTGATTCAAGTCTACCGCATCTCGTCCACGCGGACGCATGTGTATCCTTTTGCCTTGACTGCAGGGAGCACATCCTTCAACGCCTCGATTGTAATGGCCGGGGCCTCGATATCCGCTCCAGGTGTATCTCCGCAATCATGGAGGAGAACAACGTCTCCCCCTTTGATACCGGATAAGGCACGTCGGATCTTGTCACTACCACCGGATGTCTTCCAGTCCTCTGCGGAAATCGACCAGAGAATGATGAAGTAACGACTCTTCTTGATAAAATCGATCAGATTCAAGATTCCCCACGGTGGTCGGTAATAGACGGTTCGTTCACCCGTAATCTCTTCGATGATCGCTGCCGTTTTCTCGATCCCTTTCTTCACCTTCCACGGACTCATGAGCCAATTGGACGTGTGCTCATAATTGTGGATGCCGAGAAGATGGCCTTCCATATGCATCCGCCTGATGATATCAGGGTTCTTCTCGGCTTTACTTCCGACTACGAAGAACGTGGCTTTCACCCCGTTTTCTTTCAGAACATCCAGGAGCACAGGCGTATAGGTAGGATCCGGTCCATCATCAAAGGTGAAAGCAATATCCGTCGGACTCTCCACCCTTTTCATCACCCTCCACCCCAGCCCGCGTGACAAGCCGTATGGAATGACCGTGTACAGGGCGAGGAGAAAGAAGATGCTTGCTATGATATACACCATTGCGTTCCCTCAATTCCATGTTGATTTTTATTCCGTTGATCAAGCTCTAGCAAGTCCGTAAACGCCAGCCTGTTCTTCATAGCTTGGAGGCATGTGGACGGTTCCTTCGATGATGCTGCTCATGAACTCAGCAATCTTTTTCGGCGCTTCGGTTTCCATGCCGTTTTGGTAAAGTTGGATGGAGGTCTTCCATTGTTTCATGGTCTCGCGATCCATCATAATGCCAAGGAGTTCTTGTTCAAGGGAGTGATCCTGATTGAGTTTGAACACCAAACCTTTTTCCGTCAGGTATCGCATATTGATCTCCTCTTGCCCGGGCAACACCGATTGAACAAAGATCGGCAGCTTTTTATGGAGGGCCTCACTGATCGTGACACCTCCGGGCTTCGTGACGATGGCATCCACCTCATCGTACAGCTCGTTCATCTCTTCCCTGGAGGAGAGATACGGAAACGGCTTGATGTGATCCGCGTTCCATGATTGCAGCTCTTCATAGAGGGCATGGTTGTTCCCGCAGAGAACATAGAGATCGAACGGGGAACTCTTCTTGAAGCCCTCAAGCTGTTTCATCATGCAGCCGAGCCCGCTATTCCCTCCAGCCATCAATACTTTAGGGCGCACGCTCGGTGACTTGGAGGAGGTAGTGTCCGTGATCTGATGGTGCACTGGTATCCCGGTCACCATCATCCGCTGCTCTGCGATACGATAGCGCTCACTGTATTCGCGCTTCAATTCCGGGTTGGGAAGCAAATGATACTCGATTTCCTCCCTTCCCCAGACGCTGTTGACGAAGAAATCCGTGTAGGCATTCATCACCGGCGCCTCACATTTCCCCTGCCTCTTCAGCTCGCTGAGAAGGTATGAAGGAAATCCATGGGTGCAGACGATCAAGTCCGGTTCTTCTTCCAGAAGGAGCTGCTTCATCTTCTTCAGAAAGAAGTAGTGTCGGACCTTGAATGATCGGCTTTTTTCTGTTTCTTTATTAAAAAGGGTTTTATACGCAAGATTATAGGTGGCTGGCGCATAGCGGATCCAGTTCAGATAGCTTTTCGTCACCAGCTTTTCGATATGTGGATTGCTATAGCTCAGCAGATCCACCTTTTTCATTTCTATATCTGCCCGTGTTTCCTTGATGCAATCCATGAGTGCCTCGGCCACTTGATGATGCCCCGAGCGCATTTGCAAGAACGGTAAGAATAGAATTTTCTTCATGTCGATTTCATCTCCTGTCAGCTCTCAACATGTGATTTCAATCTTTAATCTACCATCAAAAATCCGAAATGCGCCCTTCTTCATCAATTTTTAATGTAAAGAAAAGGAGATTTTCAGGAAAAGGAAAACAGCCCGTCATTCCTGAGGGCTGTTCACTCGATTCGCTTTTTTCTTTTTCACATAATTGATCAGGACGAACAGGAAGAAAATAGCCAGTAACACAAGGCCGAGGTACGGAACATACGCAGGATTGATATCCACCTTGCTGCCGACAAAAAGACCGGCGAGGATGAACGGGAGCGTCCAGATCAACGCCCCTACCAGGGACAAGAAGAAGAAGCTTCCGAACCCGATGCGGTTGATCCCGGCGAAATACGGGCTGATCTGCCGGATGCCCGGCATGTAATAGCCGAGGAGGATCGTCTTCCGCACATTCTTCATGTACTTCTCCTGTACCTTCTCCCACCGTTCCTCGGTGATGCCTACATACTTACCGTACTTCCGAATGAACGGGCTTCCGATGTATCTTCCCACCACATAGGCAGAGAGCATCCCGATGAAGGCACCGAAGAAGGCCGATAAAACAGCTGGAAGCAACGCCAGGCTGTGCTGATAGACCAGTACCCCGATCAAAAACAGAAGGGACTCCTCCGGTGCAGGAATGCCGACAATCCCCAAAAATAAGAACACAAAAATAATCACATATCCGTACACATCGAGATAGTGCAAAAGCGTATCCATCGTCATTGTTCTTCTACCTTTCATCGAAATCTATCGTTGCCCTTATACTTCCCGTGATAGAAGGATAGGAAAAGGATAGACGCATTCATTTGCCACTGTTCAAGTAATAAACCATTGAGGCCAAAAAAGCAATCCGTATTTTTGATGGCAATGAAAGACCAGAACGTAAAAAAGCCCGATTCTACAAAAAGAACCGGACTTCCTTTCATTAATGCTGAGCAGAATTCACACCAACCGGCTTCTCCTGCTTTCCACTACCAGGTTTGAATGCAGACAGGAAGAGGACGACCAAGCCTCCCGTACCGATCCAAACGAGTGTTTCCAGTGGGGCACTCCACGCTAACCCTTTGTCGAAGAAGAACATCTCCCTTAATCCATCCACCATGAATCGCATCGGCAGCCACGGGTATACCCATTCCCGATAGAACGTGGGCAGCATCTCGGGAGCCAGGCTAAGAAGCGGTACCCCGAAGAAGAGCATCAAGGCGAAAATCGGCAATCCCTTCGCTCCCAAGATGGAAAGGACCGCTGAAATCATGAGGAAGAAACTGAATGACGTGATGGACAGGAAGAGGGCCGTATCCAAATAATCCGCAATGTGGATGCCCACCACATCAGACGCCACCCAGCTTAATCCGAATCCGATGGCAAGGGCGATGACCAACCCGATCCCGGCCTGAACCATCTTCATCAGAAGTCCTTCCATTCGAGAGGAAACCTTGAGCTTCCTGAGTGCAAAGAAAATGATGGCGGAACTGATGAGACTGGCCATCCATAATGGCTGGAAGAGGGACATCGGTGAGTTCCCGTTAGCTGAATCCTTACCTGGACTGTGGACGTTCGTGACTTTTTTCGCAATCGGATTCGCCAGTACACCAGCCTGCTCAATCGACAGCGAGGTGGCACCTTTCTTCTCCAGCCCAGCCATGACGTTTGCACGGACCGACTGATTGACCTGATCCACGATGCCATTCAGCATTTGAGAAGACATCCCCGAAGCAGCGGTATTCATCCCCTGATTCACGATGACTTCGATGTCGGATGCTTCAGGCTCAGTTGTCTGGAGTGAGGCCTGCTTGGCACTGAAATCATTCGGAATGACGAGAGCTGCGTAATACTCCTGCTCATCCATCCCTTTCAACACTGCCTCCCTGCTATCGACCCGGACCCAATTGACTGACGATCCTGTCTGCTTTCGGACGTTCTCCATGATCATTTTACCGCCATTCATAGACTCTTGTCCGGGTGCCTGGAACCCTTCATCACTGTTTACGACGGCAATGGGCAGATCCTTCGGTGTCGGCTGCACCGTAGGGACTGCTGTGACGGAAAAAATAAAGATAATAGCGAACGCAATGAACGGGGAAGCCCACACGATTTTATTCTTATACCATTTCATTTTGACCAACTCCTTTTAATGGACACTACGTTGATTAATAATCACTTTGTTGATTATAATGGAATTAGCTGTTCTTACAATCATCAATCCACAACCATATGTCCTATACTCAACACATTCATTCATACTGTTCACTAAGGAGCGAAAAAAATGAAAACCGACCGCCGACAAATCCGCACCAAACAACTTATCCGGGATGCCCTTCTCGACCTCATCCCCCAAAAAGGCCTGACCAAGATTACGGTCAAAGACCTCACAGAACGGGCGGACATCAATCGTGGAACGTTTTACCTTCACTATAAAGACGTGGCGGATCTCACCGATCAGCTGAAAGAAGACATTTTTGCTGATATCCCCCTTCTCACGTCGAAAATCGACCCCACCGATATAAAAGTCGCAGCCAAAAACAATGAACCCTACGAGCCAATCCAGAAACTGCTGGAGTACCTCCTCTCTCACAGTGACTTCCTTCGGGTCATGCTGTTACCTCAAGGTGATCCCCAACTCACGGTACAGCTGAAATCCTCCATGAAAGAAAATATGCTCAAAAAGTTTGATCAATACCTCGGACCCGAATCCCCCTCCCCTGCCGTTCCTGCCGATTACTTCATGGCATACATCACCTCAGCCAACATCGGTCTCCTGTCGCACTGGATGATGAGCGGAAATGATCTGCCCGTTGAAGACATCGCCCTGATGATGACGAAGATCATGAGTCAGGGTCCGTTGGAAGCAATGATGGGTGGAGGGAAATGATCCTCGCCTAAAAAGCATTCGGTCATGATGACTGAATGCTTTTTCAATAAAATAACGGATGGATTTGTACAGCTACCCTCATGAGTATCTAATTGTCCAATAAAGACCACGCTTTCATCTCCCTGCTGCCATGGAGGTGTCTACCGTTTCTGCTCCTCGAAACTTTTCAAGAACTACATCTCGCAAACATGAATTAAGCTTTCAGGGAAGGTTTGATCCCCCTATTTCTTTTGAAAAATCGGAGCGGATCAGGGTGTCACGGTACTAAAAAGTATGAGTCCACGCCCTTTCTCATCTTTGACCAAAACATTATTCCAGTAAAACTTTCACCAGTTAAACGATTACATTTATGAAATTGGTTTTAACCCCATATGAATGTGGAATGGTAAATACTGTACTTAACTAAGCGACGAAAATAAACAAGGAGGAATCAGCAATGAGCGAACTGGACAAACAAACCTTTTTATCAAACGGAGTCACTCCCCAAACACAATCCAAACAGCCTGGAGTCGAAAAAGAGATGGATCCGACACCGATCTATGAACTGGAAAGCCATGTGGGCTCAGGAAAGCTGAAAGGCAAGGTTGCCCTCATCACAGGGGGAGACAGCGGGATCGGGAAAGCCGTGGCGATCGGCTATGCAAAAGAAGGCGCGGATATTGCCATTTCATACTTAGATGAACATGAGGATGCCGAACAGACGAAGAAACGCATCGAGGAAGAAGGCGTCAAATGCACCCTTCACCCTGGGGATATAGTGGATGAAGATTTCTGCTTCAGTGTTGTTGAAGACGTCATCAAAGAGCACGGGAAATTAAATATCCTCGTCAACAACGCAGCACGTCAGGAAGTGAAAAACAGCGTCACGGAAATCAGCGCAGAGCAGTTGAAGCATACATTTGACGTGAACTTCTTCTCCATGGTGTACTTCACGAAAGCAGCCATCCCTCATCTGTCTGCCGGTGACAGCCTGATCTACACCGCTTCCATCAATCCATATACAGGAAACAAAGCACTGATCGATTACACTTCTACAAAAGGCGCGATCGTGGCATTCGCCCGTTCCGTTGCACAGGAACTCGCCGAAAAAGCCATCCGTGTAAACGGAGTAGCACCAGGTCCGATCTGGACGCCGCTTATCCCAGCAACCATGACAACCGAACTACAGGAATCCTTCGGTGTATCCACTCCACTGGGCCGTCCGGGACAGCCCGCAGACCTTGTAGAGCCATACATCCTGCTCGCTTCAGAAGGATCCGCCTATATGACCGGCCAGTTCATCCACGTGAACGGCGGAGGGTACATGTCCTCGTAAGGATGAATGAAAAAACTGCAGAGAAGTTCTCTTTTCTGCAGTTTTTATTATGGAAGGAAATCAAATGAAGGAGGAGCAACTCCATGAAGAATAGCACATCCAGTTCATCCACCGATTTTCTACATCAAGAAGAGCTGAAGAAGCATGTATTCAAGACGCTTGATTTCTATTATCCTGCCTGCATTGATCACGAACAAGGCGGCTATATCAATGGCTTTCTCGATGACGGCACCATTAACGACACCACCACCAAACACCTCGTTGCCACCAGCCGGTATATCTATAATTTCAGCATCGGTGCCATTCTTGGAGGAGGTGACCACTATCTTGAAGCAGCTCGTCACGGAATCCGATTCTTGAATGAGCATCACCTGGATCATCGGCACAACGGCTATTACTTTGAAATGAACGGCACCGAGGTCGAGAACCCTGCCAAGATGGCCTATGGTCATGCCTTCGTACTGCTCGCATCATCCATCGCCTACAAAGCCGGTATCGAAGAAGCAAATGAAGTGATGGAAAATGTGTATGATGTGCTCGAAACCCGTTTCTTGGATGAGGCTCACGGATTGTATCGGGATGAGTGGAATGCAGATTGGACAAGTCTCTCCCCCTACAGAGGGCAAAACCCCAACATGCATCTGTGCGAAGCGATGCTATCATCATACGAGGCAACAGGAAATGAGATGTATCTAGGAAGAGCGTATAATCTCGCGAAAAAGGTGACCATCGATCTGGCCGACCGCTCAGGCGGACTTGTGTGGGAAAACTACACTCCGGAGTGGGAGCCCGATTACACATTCAATAAAGGCGATACCAAAGATGAATTCCGCCCGTACGGCTTCATCCCCGGCCATCAATTCGAGTGGGCCAAGCTCCTCATGTGGCTCGATCGTCACCGCTCTGAACCTTGGATGCTTGAAAAGGCCGAAGATCTCTACGAAAGAGCATGGGAGCTTGCATGGGACAAAGACTGCGGCGGTCTCTTCTTTGCCGTTTCACCTGAGCTTGACGTAATCGACCACGACAAAAACTACTGGGTGATGTCAGAAGCCATTGCCGCCTCAGCCCTGCTTGCTGCCAAAACGGAAAATCATGCTTACTGGGAGAAGTATCAACAGCTATTCTCGTATTCTGCTGACAATCTCATGGATCATGAGCACGGCGGCTGGTATAAGCTCCTTGACCGTGAGAATGAGAAATACAGCCAAGAGAAGAGTTCCCCTCCCAAGACGGATTATCATCCCGTGGCGGCTTGTTATCAGGCGATCCTTGCCTTGGATGACCATTCAAGTTAATCAATACGTAAAGAAACAACAATGCCCCCTTGAAAACAAGGGGGCTATTTTTAATAGTAGATATCTTCAAGCATCCGTTTAATGGTTGGAGCGGTTTTAAGGGAGGAAGGAAAGTCGATGTTCATAGAATTGGCGAGCATGGCCATTTCTGCCGTGATACCGGTCAAAAGCAATTCGGTCCCCATCACGTTCATAAGGCTTTCCAAACGGAATATACTTTCAAGGTCATCGGACGAAGGATAGATCAACCCCGACACATCAATAATCAATTTCTCGATATGATGGTTCGATACATGTTGAGAGGCTCCCTCGTATACGACCTCAAATCGATGCTCATTCATCGTCCCCACAAGAGGAAGCGCAGCGATATCACCAATTAACGGGACAATGGGACAAGAAAGCTGCTCAATTTCCACGAGGGCCTTCTTGTAGTTTTCCTCGGCCCTCTTTCTCGCGGTCACGTCCCGCTGCACCCCTACAAAGTAGTATTTATCTTCCTCTTCTATATATAAGGGATCTACCGACAAGCTATTCCAAAACGGCGTGCCGTCTTTCTTGTAGTTCAGAACTTCAATAAAGACGGATTCTTTATCCCTGATGGCCACACGAAGCTTATCAATCTCGTTCTGATCGGTCTCACTTCCTTGAAGGAATCGGCAGTTTCGCCCCATCACTTCCTCCATGGAATACCCCGTCATCGCGGCAAAGCTTTTGTTTGCAAAAACGATGGGATTATCATGTAGAACCGGATCGGTGATCAACACACCAGCCCCTGTATAGTTCAAGGCTTTCAATAATATATGTTCACTCAGGTTAATAGACACATTTCCCCCTAATGATAAATTTGACATGGGTAGTTTATTGGTCCAACTATATCTATCAATAAGTATAATATAGTTGGAAAGGTGTCTACAAATTGTAATGTTTTACAGTAAATGTAGTTTGAGCGATTCTTCATTTTTTCGAAGAAACGCATCAGATTATAACTAATGTGGGCGAAAGCAAATGCATTAAAAAGCCCAATACTCATAGAGTAGTAAGTTGTAACTTATATCCACTAATCCCTCTAATAACACAATGAATACCCGGTGGGGTTTGTGTAAAATATTCTTATATCAAACCATTTGGAGGTCTAGCAATGAAAAAGTTTTTCAAGTTTGGCTGTTTGGGATTTATTGCTTTAGTAGTCCTACTAATTATTTTGGGCCTAGTCACTGCAGCTTTTAGTGATAGCAAAGATTCCACTTTCCCAGATGCACAAGTAGAAAAGAAAGAAGCAACAAAAACCGCTTCTGAAAATGAAGAAAAAAATGACACTAGTAAAAAAGAAGAGAAGAAAAACACAGGACAGAAAAAAGAAGATGTCCCTAGAGAATTTGCATCCGCTTTAAAAAAGGCTGAAACGTATGTTGATGAGATGGCTATGTCTAGTGATGCTGTTTATGATCAATTAGTGTCTGAATATGGCGAGAAATTCACTGCTGAAGAAGCCCAGTATGCAGTAGAACACTTAAAATAAAATGAAAACCCTCTCACATAATCTGTGAGAGGGTTAAATCGTTTTACTACATATGTAATCCTTATACACGAACAAATTCTAGTGTGCAAAACCATAAAATGTACCTCTCAAAGCGTGGTGCAAACAATTGATATTCGTCTGCGACCTATGTGAGGAGACCACCGTGATAACGCTTTACAATTTGTCCCCGAAAATAGGCCGTCGATTCTCGTTGTAGACCAAACTCAAAATCGTATGTGAACGTTAGATCACATGAAACACACCGTCGGCGAACACTCTCCATTTCCATCCATATGACTCCTGTATCCCAAGAATAGCAGAGGAGTACATAGCGTTTGGTGCGCTGGTGACAAACCGTTTTCCCGTGACATACCGGACACAAAATCCATTGCCCTGGGGTCTCGACTCGAACCGTATTGGGATAGTGAGTGAGTAAAATAGAAAAAGAGGTTGGGAGTAAAAGGTTAAATTTGTTACGGTAGATATACACAATTAAGATACAGGAGTTTTCGCTTTCTTTGTACCCTCAAATGCAGAAATCGGAGTCAACCACAAGTTGTAGTGATGAATCATATAGTCGTAAAGCTGTCTGCAGATTATAATTATTTTAAAATAAATGTATTAATCTAGCCTAATTGGTGAGTGCCTTCCTTTGAGTACAGCATCAGGACCGCTTATTTTTCTGCACATATGGCTACCGTCTGATATCCCCTTGATCTTGGTCCTGTTTTCATCAGTACATTCTTCAACCCATTTTCCTTCACAAGTGGGAGTAGCTGGTCGTCTATCATCTTGTTGACTCCACTCCATATTTCTTCACTCGTTCCATTACATAAAGTAATAACGATTGTTCCTCCTGGTTTTAGAACTCTATACATTTCGCGAATCGTTTGAGGAAATTCTCCCCAAAAATATACTGAATGGATACTCATGACCTTGGTGAAAAGTTGGTCTTCGAAAGGAAGATCCTTTACATCTCCTTGCACCAGTTTAACCTTTCCCCTTTTTATCGCATCCTTATTTCTTCTTTTAGCTGAACCGATTATCGACTTGGATAAATCCATTCCCACTACTTCTTCAACAGAAGGTTTCTTAGCTAAAAGCTTCAATGCGTACCCAGCTCCACATCCTAATTCCAGAACGGACTCTTCCTCATTCAGGTTCAATAAATCAAGTGTCCATCGTGTTTCAGGTTCATGCTGCACCACCATTTTTTCTCCAATATACAGTCCCAGAAGACCTGATGGCCGTTGATATTGGTCCTCTAGGATTGTTTTTAGCCAATTTAAGAATTTCATTCCTTCACCTCTGCAGACATTTTATCTTCCTAAAAAAATTATAAGTGAGCAGTTTTATAAAACAATATAATAGAAACTATAGGTGCTATTGAATTTTTTTATAGTAATTGGAGGTTACGTTTGTGGATATCAATCAAATAGAGGCATTTGTTCATGTTGTAAGGCTCGGAAGTTATAGTAAGGCGGCCAGGCATCTCAACCTATCCCAACCTACGATCAGTATAAGAGTACAAGGAATTGAAAAAGTAATAGGGGGCAGTCTCTTTCAGCGGGCAGGCAAAGGGGTGGAACTTACTGACATCGGGAAAGGCTTCCTTCCATATGCCTTGCAGATGATTGACGTTCTCTCCCGAGGGATAGACAGAGTCAAATCAATTCAAGAAGGTAAAGTTGGACATGTGACGATAGGTACATTACCTACCTTCACTTCAGGCGCTTTTAGTTCAATCATTTCACAATTACATCGGAGTTCTACCGATATTCAAGTAGAAATCCACACAGGACATAACGAGCAACTTTTTGAAATGCTTTTTGATGGATTCATTAAGATTGGTTTGATCACATTTCCATACTTTAATACGGAGATAAAGCATCATGCCGTACTGAAGGAACCACTCATTCTGGTAGCTCATCGTGATCACCCCATCGCTGTTACTCATGATCGTACTGTGTCTGAATTAGTAAAGGAATGCTCCCCTTATATCATTGTCGACTGGAGCGAGGGAAGTAAACATTGGCAAAAATCGATGATTACACCCGGACTTAATCACCTTGAACTTCCACCCAGCACGGCACTTGATTTTGTATTAACCAACAATGGGATCACATTGGTTACAGAATCAATGGTTCAAGATTTATTAGATAATAATACACTAGTAAAACTTAACCCTATTGATTTCCCGCAGATGTATCGTCAGATAGCCCTGGTGAGTTTGGATAGTGAAGAATTGTTGCCTCCTGCTGTGAGGACTTTTATTGAGTTTTTTAGATTACGGTCGGATGTTTAAGAAATGTGACTGACTTAATAACAGGAAATGCTTTTAATTATATCCAGTTATAGGGAATATCTTCTTGTATGGGTCTCAATAGCAACATCATAATTACGAATCTTTTGTCGTGAGATCAGATAAAACGAGAGGGCAGCTATAAATCCGTTTTTCCCTGCGCCCCGTCCCATCATTAAAAAAAACTCATTGAAGACCAATGAGCCATCTTTCTTATAGATCATCCCTACGACAAATGCTGTAATGAATTTTTTCCAAGGAAGCAACAGGAAGGGGAAGTATCTCTCAATTGCCTTAATGGCCCGATCTATCTCTTCATGATCTATGTGAATAAGTTCTTTTTCATCATGAAGCTTCCCTTTAAGATAGGCTACTAATTGCTTTACTTCTTTCTAAGCGACAATATAGCCACTTTCAACTTGTTTAAAGTAATGATCAATATGTTTGTTGTATTGAATCTTACCAGTCGTCATCGTCGTCATCACCATCAAAGTTCGCGGCAGCTTTGAGTCCTAGCTCCGACAAGATCTTTAACATTTGAGCATTGGTTTTGTTCAGGTCATTTATAGCTGGATTTGACTTTGGACCATGCATTCCAGCAACCTTTGGACCTTCCTTTTCGATATCTTCTATCAGTGAATTTGTTAAATCCCACATCGATAGGTACACCTGAACCAAGTCAAAAAAGTGCTCACCAGATATTTCTCTTTCCTTAAGTTGATCAAGCAAATCTGCTTCAATTCTTTTTCTCTGGGCTTGGCTCGTTTTCCTGGCCATCTTATCACCTCCTAGCAGAACAATTTCCATTCGTTTCCCAATATTAACTCATGAGGACATCAGAAATATATTTAATCGTCACCCTCCCCCGTTGTAGACCCTCCCAAGTAATTCGCCAAAATTTTTGACCGGGGGGCATTATTCTTCTCTTCACCACCTCTCTTCATTTATAAATTCCTTCTCGTTCTTCTTGAACCGTTCAAGCTTCTCTGGATGAAGCTCATTGTGACATTGGATGCACACCGCCTCTAAGTTCTCATCGTCGTAAGCAAACTCCGGAAAGTCCTTGAGCTCCTTAATGTGATGGACGTTTTGAGCCCTTGCGTACTTTCCTCTGCGCTTGTGGATCTGACATTCATTGTTGTCCCGCTTCAGGATATCCTTGCTCTTCCTTCGCCATGCTCCTCGGTTATAGAACTTATCAATGCGATCATTGGCAATGAGCAACCTGATTTCTTCTGTCGTCATTGTAGAGCACTCCTTGCAACCGCCTTGATTGGCCTGTACGTGTTCACTGTCTGCTTTCTCTCCGAAAAAAGGATATCCCACCCTTTTCTGGCATCAATTCGGCTCTTCGCTTTCCCTAATTGCTCTTTAACGGCGAAGCAGAATTCTTTCATTCGCCTTAACACTTCCACTGCCGCCTTCTTAAGGTACTCAATGAATCTGCTTAACTCATTCAGAAATTCCCTCCTGCTCTCTTCATTCATGGTACTTTCCCCCTATTATGGCAACAAAAAAAGCACCCTCGAAAGGATGCTCCCTAGCTCACGCTACAGGATGAGTTGCATGTGTTTGGTACTCCTCAAAGTCCGCTTTCTTGACTCTAAATCTATGTTTACAAATCAAACACCGCATGATGACGATGTTGTCTTTTTTAATTTGCCTATTAAATACCCAGGCAGCACTCAGGCCGATAATACCACCTAACCAGCCGATGATAGGGATGATCAACACCACGCACGAATAAATCACCAGGAACTTCATGATCTTGCTTCGTCTTGCTTTATCATTTGAACACTGAGGACACTTAACCACTTTAGTTCCTTCCATCGTCCCACTCTCCTTCAAAGTCTCTATTCTTATTCTAACTTTGGAGATATTTACCTTCAATGGTTATTCTGAAGAATATTCTCTATCCAGTAATACAATCCTTTAGCAACTTATTCAACAGTATTTTGTGAAGTGTTGATTATACGAACTTGTTCTAAAATTGCATTCTCAAAATTTCTCTCAGCTTCTTCAATCGTTAACCAGATGTTCTCTTAAAGCCATATATCTCCTCGGTCTGCTAGCCTTCTGTACCTATCTTCTTGGTCACAATGTATTAACACCGTATAAACCTTTTTAAAAGTGATAATTCATTGGTACTTGATGACTCCACACGCGCCGTTCAGCTAGACGTCTCTTACCTTCTTTTTTCGTATCTCTGTATGAATCCAAGATGCTATTATACAAGGAAGTAGCCTTTTGCATGCTTTAATAAAGGCATTCGCAAACATTCTGTACATCTTTTCAGACTCTTTGGAAGATGCCTCATAGCAATTCATTGGACTTAATCATTACATACACTCCTTAATCAGTTTATTTTGAACGTAAAAAAGCACCCCAATATGGGATGCATCTATATCTGCTTGCCTTACAAGGCTATTTCTTATAGATTTTTTTGGCCCTCTTGTGGTATTCCTCGAAATACCTGTCTATATTTCTACTGGAATATTGTCTGCTCATCCACGTTAAGCAAAACAATACTGATGTAATGGAAAAATACCACCATGACCACTCTTTAAAATAATGAAAGCGCCATATTATAAATCCAATTACTGCGTTCACCAAGAACAAACTTACAGTTAATCCACCTAATTCATGTTTCTTAGATAGCAGGTACCTATACCTTTCGCGTAGATATTCCCGGTTTTTTTTATGAAGAAATTCATCAATTTCCAGTTCTTTTTGAAAGAACTCCTCCCAGTTTTCTTTGCCCTCTTTCTCCTTGTCACCTTTTTTATCCCGCTTGAAAAGACTAGCTATACAGTTTAACGGCTTCCTTATATACTTATGCCTAACAAACACCCAAGTTAATGCATGATGTATTTGATTCATCATATAACCAATAGGTACTCCAATAAGAGTCAGAAACGCTACGATAGCAACTAAATTGTTGGACCCCTTCTGAATCCCATCTATGCTAAACTCTGTAAATATACATAGGTAAGGGACTAATAAAATCATTAAAACCCAACCTGGGATTCCCCACCTTACTAAATACTTTGTATCAAAATTCAAATATACATCACCCCTCCCATCATTATGAGTAAAAAGACACATATCCTCAACGTCTATAAATCGTCAAATCTCGACATTATTTCCCCTACTTGTGTATATGTCCCTGTTGCCCCCCATGATGTTATTCCAATCCACACGCTCATGATGTGGTTTCATCTTGGGTTCATGTGGATTTTTTCTTTTAACATTTAGCTTCTTCAGTTGCTCTTCACTTAGATGATCTACTATCTTCAATTCAATTACCCTCTCAGTCTTCTCAAATTGGGTCAAATTTAATTTTAGGCGTCGAGGTAACACAAAGGGCTCCCTTCGCCTAAAAGGAGCCACTTTGATATATTTCGTTAATAACATAATAGCACGGTCAGAATGAAATGCTCTGCACTAAAACTGCCAAAAAACTGCCGTTTATCTTCCATAAAAAAAGCATCCAATATTCACTTGATGCCTTGGCTTTCTTATATTAATTTACCTCAGACTTTAGAAACAGGCTGTCCCGACTAGTTAGTGTTTAACTGGTAAATATAAATAAGATATCTTATTAAATAATTTCAAAAATAAAACCCCTCTGAAGAGGAGTTGATCAGGATAAAGAATTACAAAAAGAATGCAATGAATCTTTGTGTTCATTAATAAATTGTGGTAAGTAGTCAGCTTTTATAACATGAACAATTTTACGACTTTTAATAGGATAATTTGAAGAAATATAGTTAAACTGTGTTTGTATATAATCTGCTTCTTCCAACACTTGTTTTCCTTCATCGTCAATGTAAACTTCAAACAAGTTGCCTTTAATAACTACTACTGGTTCATAATAATAGAACAACTCATCTCCACCTTTATTACCGGCGGCGACACTATTTTCTAATGAATGTCGAGTTGCTTTTATTACACTAGATAAGGCCTTGTAGATGTCATCCCTACCCCCATTACCTGAGAAACCAACATAAAAATTCCTTCCAATTCTAGTATGTATTTGATGAGAATTTTCCCTGAACATTCTCATAAGTAAATAACTCTGTGTTTTAAAACCAGCGATTGCAACATCTATCGGTAGTATTTTTTCTATTGATCCTTCAGCTTCCGATGTAAAGAATACCCAAGGCTTCCCCTCTGTTTTCTTAATTTCAATGATTAATGAAAACACTACCTCTCTAGAAAATCCTGTTTCCTCAATTTCATTTACTATGTGTTTAGTTGCTATTATATCAATTTCCCTTCCTTTGTCCTCATCTTTATCAATATAATAAGAGCCATTTCTAACCGCCCAGTCATTTTCCCTTAACGTTTGAGTTATCTCCATCTCAAGTGGGAATCCAGTTTTCAAAATATCTTCCATAAGCTTATTCTTTAATTCATCACTCAATTAAATCTCTCCTTAAATAATTTCATCATAATAAAGCACCCTTACTATAGAGGGTGCTTATATTGCTCAATTTTTAGCGCAAAGGCTAACTTATAGAATATTCTAGCCTTTATCCGATAATACCTTCTTTCGCTCATTCCCAGTTCGTTGTAAAGCTCATAATCATACATTTCATCATCATTAAGGTAACGTTTGTAAATAATTTCACGCTCCACCTTGTTCAGTCGGTTTACCCCCATAAGGACCCATTCAATGTGCTTCTTCTGAGCGATTTCCTGATCCACACGATTAATAACAGTCTGTTCAGTAGATGAATGAAACTGATTTGAGAATGCGGGTGGAACTAAGGAGTATGATGCAGTCAACTTCGGAAGGTTACTTTCAGGTATCGCAAGCAGGAAAAATCGATAATTCTCTAATGCGGTTTCAACAGCAGCTTTAGTCTTTTCTCGGTCGATTTCAGGAAGCATAAACAATTGTTTTCCCAACATTGAACCTCCCCTTTATGGTAAAATATTCTTTGACGAGAAATTCCCCAAGGTCGGCAGGGTCAATGCCGGTCTTTTTTACATTCGGTCTGATTTTTTTTGTAAGCTTGAATGCTGTTCTCCCCACTATTACGAAGAGTTACATCGGTGATTCGTAAAAAAAGGTTTTAGGTTTTTAATTACGATATTGCTGTATAATTTTTGGTGTACATAAAAACCAATAAAGGGTGATATTTTTGAGCTGTAAGAGCATTTTGGATCAGATTGAATTAGCAATAAGTACAACTATTGATATGGTAGGGACTCTAAGTGAAGCCGACTTACAAAAGAGACCTACTCTTGATAAACATTCAATAGGGGAACTACTAGAGCACATTGCAATAATTTGTGAAGCTGATTGGCGGATTTCTAAGGAAGCTTCAGAAAAAGAAATGCAGAGTTTTTATGCTGGTGTTTCTTACAAAACATTAGATGACATAAAAGAGGGCTTAATTAAAAATTTCAATGCATTAAAAACCAACTATATGCAACTAACAGTTGAACAATTGAATAAACAAACTACTTCTTACTGGGGTGCTACCTATACCCGTTATGAATGGTTAATTGAAATTCTTGCCCATGTCTATCACCATCGAGGTCAATTACATGCAATGCTAGTTCACTGCTCCAAGAAAGATCCAAAAATCATACTTTTCAACTAAGGTATTTCAGACGGTATTCAAATCCCAATGGTTTTTTATCCGATCTAGTGCCTCAGTATCTTGTTCTTTGACGTATGCATTAAAGCTTTTCATAGTTTCCTTATTATCCACCTTGATTACCCTCTAGTTTTATTTTCACCAAGGAGTGGCGGCAGCTCCGCCTCTCCCTGGTCAATGTTCATCAGTGCAGCTCTTTCTCTTCAAACGGATCCGCAACATCCTGCTCGGTAGAAGAATGAAACTGATTCGAGAATGCCGGAGGAATTAAAGAGTACGTTGCAGTCACCCTAGGGAGCTGATCTTCATGCACTGTTAGTCAGTAAAATCGATACATGTCTAAAGCGGACTCAACAGCTGCCTTGGTCTTTTCCCTGTCGATTTTAGGTAGCATGAACAATTGTTTTCCCAACATTGCCCCCCCCTTTTCTGGAAAATATTCTTAGTCGTAAATATTTTGTGGATCGGGAGAAATTCCGATTCTTTTTGTATGGATATTTTTCTACGTTTCCAAAGCTACCAATCATTTCTTAAACACATTAATCAGTGTAAAAACATACCTTTATGCTAAAATTGCTTGATACCCCCGCATAAGAAAGGATGCATTTAATGTGGAACTAACCCAAAATCATAAAGCTGATATAGCTAAGAAGGTCTTATCTTTAAAACAGGAATTAATCGATTTTAAAAATGGAGTCAGTTCCAATAAAAATGTGCCTAATCAACAACTGCAAAATTGGAGAGAAAATATTATTACTATATACGCAGCATCTATTGCTGAAGACTTAAACACCACTTATGCAAAGTTAGAAGTATGGGGAAATGAGGCTGTCCATACTTTGGTTAACTCTAACCTATCTATAGAACTTGCATTGGATGAAGTCAGAGACTATAGAAATTTAATCGGGAAAGTCCTTATGCAAGAAAGTACTAAATATGAACTGACAATCGAGCAATTTTACGATATTATTTCCAACTTTGACTCTGTAGTTGATCGGGCGGTCCAATGGTTAAGTACATCATATACAGAGAGCTACTTCAAAAGGATTTATGCAGCAGAAGCTACAGCTTTAGAGTTATCTATTCCTATAATAAAAGTTACAGATATTGTTGGTGTTTTACCCTTAATTGGTGACATTGATACTCAAAGAGCCCAAGAGTTAATGAACAAGGCTCTTACCAAAAGTAATGAGTATGCTTTAGAGCATTTAGTAATCGATTTATCTAGCGTAGCAATTATTGACACCATGGTGGCTAGTCATATCTTCAAGGTAATTGAAGCTTTAAAAATGTCTGGGGTTAACTCTATATTGACAGGTATTAGACCTGAGGTTGCCCAAACAATGATTAATTTAGGAGTACACTTCAATAATATAAATGTAACATCGACACTAAGATCTGCCTTAAAAGACCTTTATTAGAATAACTCCCAACCGAGTTTAGAATAGTTATTCCCTTTTTGGTAAAAGTAAGTAAAACAACGGAGGGAACAACGTTGAGATTGATTAATTTAACAATCATAACAATCATAGTCATTTTACTTCTTTCATTTGGTGTTTTTGGTTTCATCACCGACACCTTTACATAAAACTAATAAAGGAATAACTTCCACTTATTCTCTCATAGCTATAAGAATTTTCCTTCAATCCACTTTCCAATTTGCTCTAGCATGACTAACAATTCATCTCATGAAATTACAAAAAAACAAATTAATTCCTTCTCAATAATATCCAGACCAATTAACTCCCCCTCCCTTATCTATTGATTTCGGGCAATCAGAAATACCTTATTCTTTACGAGAGTTGCACATGTGTCACTCTCGTAATATTAAATGTATACATTAGGATTAATTCCTCCTTGTCCTTCTCATGCATAAATTACATTTCCCAGGTGAAAATATCTATATTCGATAAAGGAGGAAGTATAGATATGAACAGCAAAAATGATTCTTTGTTTGGTATTGCGATTTTAAGTGTCCTTCTAACAACAATATATACAGCTATACTTGCATCACAGCTTATGGCCACTAAACACAAGGTTGATTACCTTTACTTCAAAAACAAATTTAGTGAAAATCAGAAATAAGTTTTATGCGGTGTTATCATAAATATTTTTATCAAGGAGCAGCTATCCCTACAGACTGCTTCTTGGTTATAAATTCATAAATGCAGCTCTTTCTCTTCAAACGGATCCACAATATCCTGCTCTTCCTGGTCCTCCACGTTATCGATGCTCAATTGATCCTTTGGAACCTCGACGTTACCGTTGCCGTCTACTTGGTACTCGACACCTGAATTGTCTTCATAGAACTCTTCAATGCTCATTTGAGATTGTTGAATGAAGAGGTTCACATTTCGCCCCGCGTATTTGTAAAGTTCCTGCGCCTTCTTTTCTGAATCCCCTTTAATTGCAAATTTCATGGCCGTCTTCTTGGAGTCTCGCTGAATGTTCATGAACTCGGCCGAAGTCTCCCCAGCTGCACACCCTTCAATTTCAAAGAGGATGATGCTCCCTGCAAGGGCATAAAGTGCTGTGGTAGACTCGTCTCCCTCTTCCTGTCCTTTGATTTCAAACTTCAGGACCTCTTTTTTATCGTCCTTCTGTTGCATCTTGAAAAACACGTTCAGTTGAGTTTTAGTCATGTCTCTGTCTCCCTTATCATCTATTTTTTCTGCCAGATCATTTGGCAGCCTAACCCGTATCCATGTTTCTTGATTAGGGTTGATTGTCTCCAGCCTCGATCCTCATGGTCGGCAATAATCTTCCCAATGGTCTTTTCTGTCATGCCGAAAACGATTTTTTTCAATGGTCTGTGCCTGGTGCTCATGCTTTCTTTTTCACATCCGACGTTTCCTGGAGGATCGACTGAACGACTTGAGACTGATTTACTGTCAGATTTATCTCACCAGTCTCTCGGATCACAAAGATGGCGAAGGCGATCCTAGCCAGGATGTAAGCATCTACTACGTTGTCACTCCGGTGTTCATACCCAAAGGCGTTGAAGACCGCCTTCATGACTTCTCGCTTCTTTTGCGGCCCTGTTAGCCTCTTCTTGCTGCCCTTCTCTCCAATCCAGCCCGTCACGCCCACAAACTTTTTGACGGCATTTGGAGCAACCTCGTGATAAGGAAGGCGCCTTTTGAAAAGTTCATTCCTAATCCCGTGATGCAATCCCCCGGCGAACATGGCCTTCTGTGTGCTATAGGGGAATCCCTCAATACAGATGTGGTCGCCTGGCTGCAGGTGTGTAGTGATTTCGTGAATCAGGGTCACCATACGTTTAGGATCCTTATCCCCAATTCCGGACAACTCCTTTTCCCTGACAACTTCACCACGATCGTCTAAGGCCACAAACCCAGTTTTCGATGCCGGATCGATTCCTATAAATCTCATGCTCGCTTCCTCCTTCTAGCTTTCTCGCTTTCATAGACCTGCTCGAGTTCTGATAAGGTGAGCTCGTACAATTGCTTTCCACATGGTGTTTTAAAGTAGTCCATCAGCAGAAGTTCACTTTTATAAAAATCCTTTTGGATTTGAATTCCTTTTCTTAATTGCCCGGAAGGCATAGTAGACCTCATGGTTCTATCCCCTTTACATGAAATTCATTGTTTCTTGTTTGACCAAGTTGATAAACTTCCCGTACTCTTTTACGAACCCGAGTTTGACCGTACCTGTAGGCCCGTTACGGTGCTTAGAGACAATCAGTTCAGTGATCCCTTTTAAGTCAGAGTCTTTGTAATAGTAATCGTCCCGGTATAGGAATCCGATGATATCGGCATCCTGCTCAATCTGTCCAGATTCCCTCAGATCGGACATCATCGGCCGTTTGTCCTGTCGTTGCTCTACACCCCTTGAAAGCTGAGAGAGGGCCACTACGTTCACCTCAAGCTCCCTTGCCATGGCTTTGAGGCTCCTGCTGATATCACTGATCTCCTGAAGCCTGTTCCCGCGGTAGCTTGCATTCCCCATGATCAGCTGAAGATAGTCAATCATCACCAGGAGCTTCTTGCCAGGGTTCTCTCTCTTTACCTTCCTTACCTTGGTCCAGATGTAATTCACCGTTACACTTGGCCTATCAAAGATATGCAGATCCAGGTTGTTGAGGATGCCGAGCGCGTGAGAGAACTTCTGCCAATCATGATCCATGAAGTCTTCACTTGCATTTCTCATCTTCTGAGCATCGATGTTGCCAGAGATCGAGATGAGCCTCTTCAGTAGCTGTTTCTTCGGCATTTCCAGAGAGAATATGCACGGGATTTCGCCATCTTCAGCTGCGTTAAAGGCTACATTTAGAGCAAAGGCCGTCTTCCCCATGGATGGCCTGGCCCCGATGATGATAAGGTCACTTTCCTGGAGGCCACCAGTGAGCTTGTTTAATTCATCGAAACCAGTGGGGATCCCCGTCATCTGGTCGGTTTGGGTGCTTAACTGTTCGTAGACATTTAGCAGCTCTTCTTTTATGCTGCCATCGTCATCCGCGGTCTCCTCTTCCTGCACCTTCATCAATTCACCGATGACCGTTTGGATCGCTTCGGCCGGATCCTCCTCGACCAATTGCTTCTTGAAGTCGTTGGCCAGTTGCAGTGATCTTCGTTTCCGCCAGTTTTCCAGAACCAGAGACTCATAGAATTTGAAGTTTTTAGTTGTCGGAACAGACTCGGCCACTTTGAGCAAATGCTTTAGAAAAGATGGATACTTCACACAAAGACGATGTTGTTACTTTTGCGGCACATCATGATGGAAAGGAGTGTACTAAAGAAGATTCTGAAAAGTATTCAATCTTAGCAGAAGAGTTTGGACATAATAATATGTCCGTTGGAAACATTATCGACCAATCTAAACTTGTTAATAGGTAGCCAGAACAAAGAGCCCGAACCTGGGAGTAGGAATATACAATGACCATTAGCAAAATTGTCTCTGCGCATAAAGCCCAAGTGAAAAACAAATTCGAATTAGCTGAGTATTTAGGTGTAACTGAGGACTTTGTGGAGAGAACTATAGAACGTTACATCGAGAAGTACGGAGATTATGTATCGTATAAAAATTTCACCGTATGTTTGAACCCGTTAGGTGTATTAGAGTGGTTTGATTTTAGTCACTAACTAAGGAGGATTTGATATGGCGAGCTTCTAAAAAAAAGGGTAAAACGTGGCAGTACACTGTCAGCCGAATGATTAACTGAAAAGCACAACCAATTCGTAAAAGTGGCTTCAGGACAAAAAAAGAGGCTCAAGTAGCAGCTTCAGAAATTGAAGAAGACTTGCGTAAAGGGATTGTCCCTACTTTGAAAAAGGAGCCCTTCGAACAGTACTTTAACAAGACGAATATCAGTGAGATCACTTTAAAAATGTACCAAACACGCTACAAACTATCCAAGAAAGCTTTGGTGGAAAACCAATTCAGGATATCACCAAGCGTGAATATCAAGCTTTTCTTAATGAATATGGGAAAACTCATGCTAAAGAAACGTCTCGAAAGTTGAATGTCCACATTCGCGCATGTGTCAGGGAGGCTATTGATGAAGGTATCATAAGGGTTGATTTTACTCGAGATGTTGTTATAACAGGGAGCGTAGAAGCGAAGAGTCCTGAAGAGAAACACTTAAATTATTTTGAAAGCAAAAGAGTGATGAATGAGATTTACAATCGTTTAGACAGAAGCCTGGTCTATTACTTGCTTTTGATTGGCCTTACCTCCGGAATGCGCTTTGCAGAAATGATTGGCCTTACACGAAAAGACTTCAATTTTACCTCTGGAGAAATCACCATTAATAAGCCTGGGATTATAAGACCGGTAAAGGTTTCACAAAAACAAAGAATGACCCCTCCAATCGAATAATAAAAATGGATGGCAAAACAATGGGTAAGTTCCAAGCCCTATTTGAAGCAACACCACCGAATATTGAAGGGCTAGTCTTTTTCAGCCCACATAATGCTCACAAAGTTTTGACCAATGAAAATGCTAATAAGATTTTGAGAGGTCTACTAAAAGAGTTGCGTGAAGAAGACACAAAGAATGCTGTAGATAGGTTCGAGCAAATGGACAATGTGTAAAAAATGTGTAAAACCGATTTAATTCCAGCCTTTTTCTATCGCCTCCCTCTCCTCAAGAGAAAAATAAAAAACACCTACAAACGTTGATATATCAACATTTATAAGTGTCCTCTACTTTTTATACCTTTTTCCAAATGTACTGCTGTACGCCCTCGGAGGGAATCGAACCCCCATTTTAAGAACCGGAATCTTACGTGCTATCCGTTGCACCACGAGGGCATGTTTTAGTTACTGTCACGAGAACTAATTATAATAGAGAAAAGTCTCCAATGCAAGATGTTTTTGGGTTCTGTTGTGAATGCCTTATGAAAAAGCCAAGATCCCCTAGGGTGGATCTTGGCTTTTTGTATGATTAGAACGTATAGGATTCTCCGTCATCCGGCACCAGGATGCGGGATTGGAGTCCTTTCTCTGCTGTGGTGTTCTTGAGTTCTTCCCTTGAAAGCGTGCCGTGGTTGACGGCTTCCATATGGGTCGAGATGATGGTGGCTTCGGGTGCAGCGTTCGCTGTCTGGAGGACGTCTTCTTTGCCCATGACGATGGAGCCTCCTTCGAGGAACTGGTTGTCGCCTGCATTGACGACAATGATGTCTGGATGGTGGGTGTGGATTTCTTCTTCCACCTCTTCATTCCATACGGTATCTCCGGCTACGTAGAGGGTTTTCTCGTTCTCATGTTTAAAGACGATGCCGCTGACGGTCCCGGTGCGTTTGAGAATCTCTCCCCTTCCGTGCTTGCCTTTGGTTTTGGTGAGCTGGATACCGTTGAACTGCTCGTTATTTAGCACGTGTACATTCGTGAAATCTGCTTTTTTGACTTCTTCGGCATCGGCTTCGTTCTGGACATATAGATTGATGGATTTGGGGAGGACTTCTTTTGCCGTGTCATCAAAGTGATCCAGGTGGAGATGGGTGAGGATCACGGCATCGATCCCCTCCAGTATGGAGTCAACGGATTCTGGCAGATCGACGATGGGATTCTTGATGTCATCCCTTTTTGACGGCGTGAAGGGAGGATAGGTCCCTTTCGGTGCGAGCATGGGGTCAATGAGGAATCGCGTGCCTGCATAGTCAAGGATGAGGGTTGCGTTTCTGATGAGTTGTAGGTTCATAGTATCGGCTCCTTTTGTTCTCTTTCAGATCTGATTCTCACAGAGGGGTGCACTTCTCATTTTACCCGTTGGCAAGGGGGAGCAATCACGAAACTTTCAGCTTTTGTACCGTTTAAAAAAGGGATGAGTGGGTATGATGTAGAAAGGATTTACATACAGGTTAATAAAGGAAGCATTAGGTTTGACCTTTATTGACCAACAGTGTATGATAACAGTACAAAGTGAATATGAAATGATTCAAAAATACACAGATACATTTAAGGAGGAACGAGGATGAACTTAATTCCTACAGTTATTGAACAAACAAACCGCGGTGAACGTGCGTATGACATCTATTCCCGTCTATTGAAGGACCGTGTGATCATGCTTGGGAGCGCCATCGATGATAACGTGGCGAACTCAATCGTATCCCAGCTTCTTTTCCTAGAGTCTGAAAATCCGGAGAAAGACATCTCCATCTACATCAACTCACCAGGCGGAAGCATCACAGCCGGTATGGCGATCTACGATACGATCCAGTACATCAAACCTGATGTTCAAACGATCTGCATCGGTATGGCTGCTTCCATGGGTGCATTCCTTCTAGCTGCCGGAGCAAAAGGCAAACGTCTTGCCCTTCCTAACGCAGAAGTGATGATTCACCAACCACTTGGAGGAGCTCAAGGTCAAGCGACGGAAATCGAAATTGCTGCTAAACGCATTCTCTTCCTTCGTGAGAAATTGAACCAAATCCTTGCTGACCGTACTGGTCAACCACTTGACGTGATTTCTAAGGATACGGACCGCGATAACTTCATGACTGCGGAACGCGCTTTGGAATATGGTCTGATCGACCGTATCATCACTCGCAACGATGCAGAAACTAAATAAGAATTGAATGAACCCCCTTGCATGAGTGCAAGGGGGTTTTTGTGTGGGTTTGGATTCACACTAAAGCAAAGACCGCCTCATCCAAGGCGGTTCTTCAACGATTCGATGGCCAGATTCAGCGCGATCAGCCTACGGTTGTTCAATGTATGCTGAGAGCTTCCCACTTCGGAATTGCCCAACTGTTTATGAATGGAAGGGAGGATGTCCTCCAGCGTTAGTTGGGAAGTAGCGATGACGTCTCTTTCATATGAAAAATCGTTACCGTACCAGTCGCTTCTTAGGGTGTCGATTGCTACCTTTATAGCATCGCGCCTCTTTTTCACCAGTGTGGTGTTCGCCCCTTTCCCTTCCATGCTTACGGAGGCATTCGAGAGCTTGCGGTAGGTCGATTCCAGGGAGTTCAGAGACGCCTCCTGATTGGCACTGCTCATCATTGGCTCTCTTCCTCTTCTGAAAAGGGCTCCCACAACCGTGAGACTCCCACCAGGTCGATTCCATTAAAGGTTAGCCGATACACATCGGGCATATCGAGGCTCTCCCAAAAAGCCAAGCCATACTTGGAGTCAAAGAAATTCATGATAAGCACCATGATATTCCCATGAGTCCCGACGACCACGCGCTTCCCTTCGAATTCGTTCAGGAGATCGAGCATGGCTGCGACGCCGCGCTTCTGGGCATCCACATTCGATTCTCCGCCTTCCCAGTGGAATGAGGGTTCTTCCCACACCTTGCGGATGGCTCCTTGAAAATCGTCTAAGGGAGCAGAAGATAGAAGCCGTTCTTTGAATCCGTCTATCAGGATCACGTCTTGATTCAAGGAAGCCGCTGTTCCTTCCACCGTCTGTACCGCACGTAAGAACGGGCTGGACACCACATGATCAAGGTCTTCGGATTCCAGTATCCTCGCCACGCGTCTGGCATCCCTCATCCCTTTCTCCGACAGTGGCCTGGTGAGCTCCTCCGGTGTGTAGATGGAATGGGCGTGTCTGACGAAATAGATTTCAGTTTTCATTGGTTTCTCCCCTGCCTGCTTTTCTTCTATCCTAGCATATTCCTACATGTCTCTGATTCGTTTCGTTAGTTCATTGAACCTCGCATCAAGGTCGGCGTATTCCTTTTGGGCCGGAGTCATGAAGCTCAGCTTCCCGAGGACCTCCTGGCGCTCGGTCTCAAGCTGCATCTTGAGCTCTTCCCGTTCATCCTTTGAAGGCTCGGCGGGTTCCCACTTCCGCACCATCTTCCCATTTCCTATTGCAATTTCTGACGATGTTGTCTTCTCTAAAAAGTAGCGATCATGGGAAACGACGATGAGTGTTCCATCGTATGCTGCCAGGGTGTGTTCCAGCTGCTCGCGGCTCAAGAGATCGAGGTGATTCGTCGGTTCATCGAGGATCAGTACGTCGCGGTCCTCGAGGATATACTTGATGAGCTTGCACTTCACCCGCTCCCCCATGCTCATGTGGCGGATTGGCTCCTCCCACTGGCTTTTGCCGAATCCGAGGTGGGTCATGAGATTCCTCACCTGCCCCCGGTCGTGAAATGTCTCCCTGTAAAAGAGATTCTCCGGTGTCTCATCGAGGGGTAAATCAAAGACCTCCTGAGTGAGGTAGCCGATCTTCGCGGCTGGTGAAAGCCATAGCTCTCCTTCATCAGCTGCTTCGTTCCCCATGATCATATTGAGGAAAGTCGTCTTCCCACTCCCATTGGCACCGGTGACCGCCACCCGCTCCCCGTTTTGAATCGTGAAGGAGGCACCGCGGAAAAGCACCTTGCTTCCATGGGCTTTACCAAGATCCTTTACTTCAAGGAGACGTTTGCCGGCCCTCCTGCCTGCACGGACCGATAGATGTTTCTTCTCCTCCACCTCGACAGGATCGGCATTGATCCGCTCGATTTCCTTCTCCAGCCGCTTCCGCTTCGACTTCACCTGGGCATCCATCCGTTTAGCTTTTGAACGGTAGAACTCCTTGGGAAATTCCTGCTTTGTTGACTGGGCATGGGCTTTTCCCGACCAGGAAGTAAGGTCCTGGATCTGTCCTTCGATTCGTTCAATGAGCTTCTGTTGCTTCTCATACGCCCGCTGCTGAGTGAGTCTCCGCTGCTCAGAAGTCTTCACGTAAGCAGAGTAGTTCCCCTCATACGTCACGAGCGTCTTGTTCTCGATGGACCAGATCACATCGGCCACCTCATCGAGGAACGCCCGGTCGTGGGAGACCAGGATGACGGTCCCGCGATAAGCCTTCAGCTCCTTGATCAGGAACCCGATCCCCTCTTCATCGAGATGGTTGGTCGGTTCATCCAGAAGCAGCAAGTGTGCATTCTGCGCGATTCCGCGTGCCAGTCTCACCTTCAGCTTCTCTCCCCCACTCAGCTGATCATACTCTCCAGCCGGCACATCCCATTTCTGAAGGAGGGCTGCTTCCCCAGGAGACAGTGCGTCCCTTGAGTGATCCATCGCTTCCTGTTCCACCATCACGGTCTTCAACCCTTGTATCAGCGGTGTGATACTTCCGGATGACGGTGCCATGTCCCCGTTCAACAGCTTCAAAAGAGTCGATTTACCGGCCCCATTATTTCCAATGAGACCGATCACCTCTCCCTTTCTCACCCCTGCCTTCACCTGTTCCAACAATAATGTTCCTTCTATTTCAACATTCACAGAATCGATTTTCACTAATTCCTGCATACAATCCTCTCCTCATTCCGGGAGAACACAAAAAATCCTCCCACGATTTCTGGAAGGATTAGCCGCAAACTACCATACACAAATAAGCCCGTTGGAAATGGGACCTATGGGAAAAATGGGCAGACTAATCCTACTAAATATCATTCGAAATTTATTCCATTTCAAATTCTACCTACCAAGATTAGTTATCCATCGTTCACCCATCATCCCTTTCCCTTAACATTAACCTAATCGTACCACCCACATCCCCATAAATCAATCCTATCCCATGAAAAATAAGTATTGGAAAATACAAGAATGCGAGCTATAATACCTGTACCCATCCAAAAATATTTTCCACGGGGACAGGTAAGATTTTCAACGTATTACACCGAGGACAGATCGATTCAATCAAGATCTCGTCTCTCATCCCGTCGTGCCTTATAAAATTTGTACACAACCAATAGTACCAACGATACCCCCAACACAGCAGAAAGAACACCATTGGGTATCGTCATCACCTCCGTAAAATCCAACACCGCCATGATTACCACCAACAGAATCAAAGAAGCTTTTACAACAATCCTTTTATCCACCGTATCACCACCTCGGTTGGATATTTCCCTTTTTTTGTATATTTAATCGTATTACTTTTAAAAAGGATAGGCGGGAATGAGACTTCTACTAAACTCTTCACATATATCGCAGAATATAGCACAGTACTGCTGGCCACAGCGAAACGAACTAAGACTTCCTTACCCTCACATATAAGGGGGATGGAGGGGAACTTAACCTACGGAACGAAACGAACCCTTCCCTTCTTCACTCCCATAAATAGGGGGTGAGAGGTGTGAAATTAACCTACAACACTCATACATACCACAAAGTGAAGTGAAGCGGAGGCCGGCCGACTCCTATGGGAAAAGCGGGCAGGGTGAGACCCTGCAGGCTTGCCGAAGCGGCTCACCGCACGCCCCATGGAAAGCGGCCGGCCGCAGCGGAACGAAACGGACCAATAACCAACTACACAAACCACTATCAAAGGAGACCAACACCATGTTCACATTCCAAGTCCAACCAAACCTAACTCTTGCCCTGCTCCAACCCCACCACGCCCAAGAAATCTACACCCTCGTTGACACCAACCGGCACCACCTCAAACACTGGCTAGGCTGGGTCGACGGCGTCCAATCACCCGACATCTACCGCGACTCCATAATCCCCGCCTGGCTCCAACAACTCGCCGCCAACGACGGATTCACCGCCGGCATCCGCCACCACGGCAAACTCGTCGGGATGATCAACCTCCACTTCATCAACTGGAAAACCCGAAGCACCAGCATCGGCTACTACCTATCAGAAGAAGCCCAAGGCAACGGAATCATGCAGGCCTGCGTCACCGCCATTCTCCAGCACGCATTCGACGACCTCAACCTGAACAAAGTCGACATCCAGTGCGCCGAAGGCAACAAGAGAAGCCGCCACATCCCCGAACGTCTCGGATTCAAACAGGAAGGCATCTCCCGCGACGCCGAATTCATCAACGGCCATTACAACGACATCGTCACCTACAGCCTACTTGCAAAAGAGTGGAGAGCAACTAGCAAATAGGGGATACGGTGCGGTTGCTACCTGAAAGACGCACAAGAACCGTCTCCATGCGTCACACAAAAGCAAAAAGGGACGGCTCCGATACTTCCTAATGGAAGAACCCGAGCCGTCCCGTTGTATCATTCGATTGTTCGATCTTCTGTCGGGACAAGGATATCTCCTTTTGTCCCTTTTTTCAATAGAAGGTGAAGAATGGTTTTTGATAGTTTGCTTGGATGATAGGGTTTCATCAGGTAGTCGCTTGCCCCTAGGGTCAACCCCTTTTCTTTCTCATCAAGGGCGGAGGAGATGATGATCGGTATGCCCGTCAGGCTCTCTTCCTTCTTGATCTCCTCAAGCACATCCCATCCATTCAGTTTACCCCCAAGCATGATATCCAGGACAATGGCATCGGGTTGCGTCCGCTTCAGACGCTCGATGGCACTTGAGCCATTCGTCGTGTGATCCACCTGGAAGCCGCTCTCGGAAAGCTCTGTGGCAAGAAGGGATGCAAGGCTCATATCGTCTTCAATCACAAGGATGTTGTGGCCGTTCCCCTGTTCTTCCTCCTTGAACGTATCAAGGGTGATGACCGGGAGGGTGACCGTGAATGTGCTTCCTTTTCCGAGTTCGGACGACACGGTCACAGATCCGCCGTGGGCCTCGATGATTTCCTTGACGATGGTAAGGCCGAGGCCCGTGCCTCCGATCTTCCGCCGGTCTGAATTGTCAATCCGGTAGAATTTCGTGAAGAGCTTACCGATCGCCTCTTCCGGGATGCCCAACCCTTCATCGCGGATCTCGATGGAGATCCGGTCTTCTTTTTCCTTCATGAGGATCGTGACGTCCCCTCCATCCGGTGAGTATTTCACCGCATTGCTGATGAGGTTTGTGAACGCCTGCGTAAGTTTATCCCCGTCACCGAGGACGATGGTGCAATCCGTTTCCCTTCCGATCGTGAAGGTATGATGGGGTGAACTCACCTTCGTGAGATCCACGATATTCCGGATGATGTCCAGGACGTCTTCATACTTCTTCTCAAAGGTCTGTTTCCCTGATTCCATTCGTTGCACGTCAAGGAAGTCATTGATCAGGGAGGTGAGACGCTGCGCTTCCTTGTAGATGGTGTTCAAGTATTTCTTTGTCCTCTCTGGCTTCAGGTCACGGGTGAGCATGAGTTCCGTAAAGCCAAGAACACTGGCAAGAGGGGTCCGAAGCTCATGGCTGACGGTGCTGACGAACTCCGATTTCATCTGATCCACTTCGTATTCCTTCGTGATGTCACGATGGACGAAGATGGTGCCTACATGCTCCTCCTCATGGTACAGGGAGGTAGAATACACCTGGAAGACATCGCTTCCTTCTGTGAGCCTGTAGATCATGCTGTTCCCCGTTTCCTGATTGCGGATGACATTTTGGTAATAATCCTTGAGTTCATCCCCGTTCTCCACTTGGGTGACGATGCTGCAGCCCCATTTCGAATATGGAGCATCCTTCAGGGCTCCCATATCACTTCCAATGATCCTCGCAAACTTCGTATTCACCAGCAGGCTGTCGCCCATGGGGTCAACAAGCTGGATCCCTTCCTGAAGATTGTTCAGGATATCCTGATTCATATGACGGATCCGTTCGGAATCCTCATAGAGTAGGATGTTCCTCAGGGAAATGGAGATTTGCTTCGCAAACCCTTTATACTCCTGCTGTTCCTTGTCTGTGAATCCTTCACCGAAGCGACTGAACACCATGAAGGCCTCCAAATCTCCTTGAGCCGACAGGACCGGGATGAACAGGTCATAGGAGTACATCGTTTCCTCATGATAGCCTTTTTCAGACGTGACGAGCTCGCGCTTTACACAGAACGGTTCCTTGGTCTCGAATAACCGCTGATGAAGACCATTCTGGATATGGGCAAGGAACTGGCCGATGGCTTCGTTGGATACGCCGAAGGAGGCGTGGGTATCCTGGTCATCCATGAGGACGATCATCCCCCTTGGTGCGCCCATGAGGCTGCACATGCTTTTGACGATGCTTTCCAGTACCTCTTTCTTATCGAGGGAGTTGGATATCCCATTGATGAATTCGTTGCGCCGTTCAAGCTGTTCGCCTCTGTCGCGCGCAAGATGAAGCAATCGTTCCAATTCCTCCTGCTGGACTTCGAGCTCATCCTGCTGAGCTTGGAGTTCTTCATTCTGGGAGACAAGATGGTCTTCCTTTTCCTGGACGGTGAAGATCATCTTTTCAAAGGCATTTGAAAGCTGACCGATCTCATCGCGGCGATCCTTATTGAACGTCCAGTTTTGATACGTACCGGTCTCGGCGATATGCTGGGCAGAGGTTGCCACTTCTTCGAGGGGGTGACCGATCTGCTTGGCAATCGAGCGCATGATCCGCATGAGGAGAAGCAGCATGAGCAAGACGAATACCAAGAAGATCGTCTGACTCGTTGCTTCCTTGGCCCGGAGTTCTTCATAAGCTTCATCAGTGGACTGCTGGATGTTGTCATTATAGGCATCCAATTTTTCAAGAAATCCTTCTACTCTAGCAGTTCCACCACTGGCAGAGTTATCTTGGACACCCTGTTCATCGCCATCTTCCACAAGTTTAATTGTCTTGTTAACGATATCTACATAGTAGTCATAAAAATCTTCTACCTCGGAAGCGAAAGCGCGATCGTCTGCAGACTGAGAAATCTTATTCATTTCTCCTATTGTGACTTTCAACTGCTTCTCGAGGTTTCTAATGTTCTGCTTAAATTCCGGACGTTTAAACGCCACATACCCTCGCCCCTCAAAGAAGATCCGATTGAACTGCCGGTCAAGCTTCTGGGCGACTTCCTTCCGGTCATCGAGCTTGGCTTTCGTCTCATCGTATTCCACGGAAAGCCTGTGATCGTACCAGTATAAACAACCTGCTCCTATGAGGAACACGAGGATGAACCCCGTCATGAGGACGATGATCCTCCGTCTCAGACTGGAATGATAGAAATCCAGGAGTTTACCCATTCAGGATGTCTCCGATCTTCTCCATGAGTTCGACGGGACTGTAAGGTTTCGACATGAAGTAGTCAGCACCGGCGGCAAGGACAAGGTCCTTATCCGCCTGCTGATTCTTCGCCGATACCATCATGATCTTCACATCGCTCTTCCCGTGATGGTTCCGCACCTGATCGATGACCTCGAGACCCGTATAGGCGGGCATCATATAATCAAGGACAATCAGGTCGTAGTCGGTGCCGAGGATCTGGTCGATGGCTTCCTGGCCATCGGCCGCTTCGTCGATGTCATATCCTTCATCTTCCAGGGTGTCGACCATGAGCATGCGCAGCACTTCTTCGTCTTCTGCAATCAAGATCTTCGCCATGTTCATTTCCCTCCTTTTCCATACGCTTCTTGCAGAATATAATAGGAATCTTTCAGTCTCTCATGGAAGGTCGGCTCTTCCCACTCTTTCCATGAATACCGATAAAATGCAGCCGGATCCATGAAGCCGTCTTTCAGAGCAGGATAGGCGTATGATTCCTTCCCATCCGTTTCATAAAGTCCGATATTGATGGAGTCGATTTTCTTCTTGCCTTCAATTCCTGTCTTCCACATATCCCCCATGGCATCCTTCAGGCTCGGATCCTTGATGTTGAGGAGCTGCCACGGGATGCGGATTTCGGTCATATCGCCTTCTGGGGAAACGCTGATATCCGTGAGGGAATCATATTTTTCATCCCCGGGGTTCGCCGTACCGAATTGCATCTTGCCTGTTTCATAGGATTCAAACGGCAGGGTCTTGCCCTGGATCGTTAGCTCCTTATTCAGGGTCAGGCGGATCGGATGATAGACGCCGTTATCCTTCTTGCCCGCATACGGCTCCTTATCGATCATCTCTAAGAGGTTCCCATAGTGATAGTAGTAGCTGTCATAATAGCTGTCTACGAGGAGCTGGGCGGTCTGATCCCCCTTCATATGAAGGACGAAATCCACTCCTTTGGTCTTCACATCATCGACCCCCGGGATGGTCGATTGACCCTGATCCGGAATTGTATCAAAGAGAAGATAAGAGTCTTTATCTTTCACGGAATCTGTATCGACCCTCACGTATACATATCGTTCATCACTGGAAACGTAGAGGGCATGCTTACCGTCCTCGAATGCAGGTTCAATGCCCTTGAACGCCCAGTCTTCCCTGCGTCCGTCCACATGAAGGACGTCGGTGCGGTTCTTGCCTGGATCAAAGCTCAGGACGCCGAACTGCTGTTCATTCGTCTGGGCATTGGACCAGAACGGACGTCTGTCCGGGTCATCATAGTCCATCGTGTTCCATGTCCGTTTGAACCATTCATCCTGCCAGGTGAAAACCATTCCGCCGGCCAGATTCTCTTCGATGATGTCTTCAAAGAGCCTGCGGTCAATCTCACCCTGTTCTTTTTCCGAATGGTGTCCCTGATCGAGTCCGTCGACATTCCGGTGGGTCAGACCGCGGGAGCCCGGCACGCCGAATTCAGCGACGACGAGCGGCATGGTATGATGCTTCTTCATATCATTCAGATAGCCTGCATAGTTGTTCTTCTCTCCGCGGTGATCGAGATAGTTGATGTACTCCGGCTCATAGTTGAGGAAGTCCGGGTAGTACGGATAGATATGATACGATGCGAACAGTCCGGTATGGAGCTGATCCGTTGCTTTGATGACGTTCGGGTCCACCGATACCATGTCTTCCTTCTCGGAAGGTTCATACGGATGGTCAAGGAGGTCCGTGGTCACCCAGTTGGTGAAGCTGACCGGGCGTTGCCATTGATAGGTAGAGGTCTCATACGATACGGCTTCATCCATCATGGTGGAGATCCACACTTCGAATGGCTGGGCCTTTTCCGTATAGAGATACTCACCCTTGAGGTCCTTCATGCCCTTGTGTTTTTCATTCGTTGCAAGGACCACTTCCGGATCCCACTCGACCCCGAACACCCAACCGAGGACGTAAGGTGAGATATCATGGGTATAGCTCCCCGAAGCATGGCCGGGACGATCTGGAATGTCGGCATTCCCATGGATCAGATCGACCGTGCGTTTGATTTCGTCCTGGAATTCTTCGGTGTTTTCCTTGGCAAAGGCATCCTTCGTCTTCAGGAAGATCTCTTCATTCACCCACACACCATGGAAGAGGTAGAGCGGTTTTTCAGCCATCTGATTGTATTCGTAGAAAGCTTCATAGAACTCCGGCGGATGGATTGTGTAGACCCGGAGGGAGTTGGCATTCATGGCCCCGATCTGCTTGAACCATCTCAGATACTCTTCTTTGGTGATGGCCGTCTCGCCGGGGAAATGTCCCGGCTTCGCAATCCCCATATTGACGCCCTTGATGGTGAGATCCTTCCACTTGCCGTCCTGGTTGATCTGGACGTAATCGGATCCCACCTTGCCTGCAAGCTTGATGCCATCCTCGACTTCCGCTTTCTGCGCTTTCGCCTTTGGCGCATCTTTCTGGCGATGGATCCTCTCAAGGATTGTGTCCATCATCGGGGCATACGCCTTCCAGTAGAATGCCGTTTCTTCATCCGGTCCTGAGCGCTCCGTCCACTTCCGCCATGTCGGCAGTCCCGATGTCTGATACAGATTCGGCACGTCCGGCTGGTCGGCAAAATCACCGCTGAAGTAATAGGTTTCGAATTGGCGGTTCTCCTGGTGGATCACGGCAGGGAAGGTTGTAGGCAAATTGATCCCCTTCAGCTTATCTTTCCCCTTGTCGGTAAGGGACAGGGAATACTCTGCCAGCACCTCGTCCGGATTGATGGCTTCGACGATATCGAACCAGTAGGAATACGCAACCGACAGGTCTTCACCGAATTCTTCTTCCCCCTTCTTCGTGGTGGAGAAGATGGCTCCTTTATCGGTGATGTCATCCCCGTTTAGGATCATCAGGCGATCCGACCGGTCGACAAGGACGAAGCCGCCGCCTTTGAACGCATAGTCCTTCCCGTATTGCTCTTTATAGTTGTTGCGGACCCACTCCGGCACCTCTTCGCTTGTCATATCGGGGAAATAACGCCCGATCCACCCTGACCATTCAAGATTGAAAAGGGAGTAGAACTTACGCCTGACCTTTTCATCCGTGGGATCGGCCATGGAGTTGAACTCTGCGATGATGGTCTTCCCTTCATTCAGGGCCATGGTCTTCAAGGAATCGATTTCTTCCTCCTCGAGCCCTCCATACACCTTGGAGGAGCGGGAACCGGAGACATTTTCCGTATCCAGGTCTTCTTCATACACCCCGTATGTATCGGTGATGTAGACAGCATCATAGCCTTCGGCGGATTCCGGAACAGACGTCGGCTTCCCTTCCTTCGGGTCATAACCGATGTAGTCTGTGTCCTCCCGGTAGCTACTACCGTCGCTCTGCCTATATTTCTGCTGATTCAATAGCCACATCAGGCCTTTATGCTCCCGGTAGCTTTCATCGGGAACGGTCTTATCCACGATCATCAGGTCAAGATCTTTCTTCCCCTTCACCTGCCATACCCAGAACGGGGAGGTCAGAAGCAGGACGATTCCCAAGATGAAGATCAGGAAGCCATATCGTTTCACGTTGTTCATTTGGATACTCCTTTTCTCGCCATTTCACCCCAGCCCCGCTTCTTGCGGAGGAAGTCGATGATGCCTTCACAGCGCCAGAGCACGGTCAATGGGCGATACCAGAGGGTTTCTGTTAGGGAATAGAAGAATAGTTTCGTAATGTCAGATGCCTTCGGATATTTCCGGATCGTCCATTCCTCCAGCAGTACAGCCGACATGGAAAGGATCGAACCGTAGAAAATCGATAATAAGAATAAGAGGATGGCAAACTCCAGATACACGCCTCCGAACAGCAGCGAAACAATCATGATGAGGTAGCCCGTGAGCTCAACGACCGGTCCGAGGAACTCGATGATGAGGAAATAGGGCATACTCACCATGCCGATGGAGCCATATTTCGGATTGAACAGAAGTTTTTTATGGATCCACAGGCTCTCGAACAGTCCACGGTGCCATCTGCTCCGCTGTCTCCGCAAGTATTTCATGGACTCCGGTGCTTCCGTCCAGCTGACGGGATCCGGAACGTAGACGATTTGTTTGTCTGCCTTTTCTTCTTTCACGAATCGATGGAGCCTCACGACGAGTTCCATGTCTTCCCCCACCGTATGGGCATAGCCCCCAGCCCGGATGACCCAGCTCTTCGAGAAGACGCCGAAAGCCCCGGATACGATAAGGAGAAGGTTGTGCCGGCTGAGACCGATTCGTCCCATCAAGAACGCCCTTAAATATTCAATCACCTGCATGACGACAAGGGGAGAACGGGATAACCCGATCTTGACGATCTCTCCGCTCTCGATGTCACATCCATTGGCGATCCGTATGCTTCCGCCCGAGGCGATGACGTCCCCGTCAGATTCGATGATCGGCTTCATGACCTTCAGGAAGGCTGAACGCTCTAAGACCGAATCCCCGTCGATGGAGCAGAAATACGGGAAGTTGGACACATTGATACCTGCATTCAGGGCATCGGCCTTCCCTCCGTTTTCTTTATCCACGACAAGGAGGTTCTTATACAGCTTCGATTGATAGACCGCTTTGACGGGCTGGGTTTCGAGCTGCTGACGGATGACCCATTTGATCTTCACAAGCTGGAACGTCTCGATGAGTTTTTCGAGGGAATCGTCCGTCGACCCGTCGTTCACGATGATCACTTCGTATTCCGGATACTCAATGCTCAGGAGGGACCGGACCGTTGCCATGATCCCGACGGATTCATTATAAGCAGGCACCAGGATCGACACCGGCTTCGTCTGGGAAAGATGAAGGAGTTCTTCATACGGCTCCCAGTCGTCAAGCTGGTACGATTTCCGCAACTGGAACATGGAGATCACGAGAAGAATCGTATAAAAAGAAATAACAAGAATCATATATATGAGGACGAACCACCCGATGCCGAGCAGGACGTTTCCCCATGCGTCTGAAATGTTCATGTGATACGCCCCCTTTCCAACCATTGTTCCGCCATATCCCTGGCATACAGGTCTTCTTCCGATATGGCAATCTCCCTCAGGACCTCCTGCCCGCGCTCAAGACGCATGATGGCCTGAGCGGCCTGTGACCGCACATAGAAGGAAGCATCCCTCATCAAGCTGATGAGAAGGCCAGTCAATTCAGGATTACGCACGTACTCACACACCTTGATGGCCATGAGCCGTTCCTGCCAGGACTCTGCCTTCAGATGATCGGCGAGTGTGTCTGCCGGAAGATAATGCTCCATGGCCACGATCGCTTTCAGGGCACGAATCCGGATTTCAGATGATGCCAAGCCTAGTTTATCCTCCAAAAACCCTGCATAGCGGGGATTTCGCCTCAGGCCGATGCTGTCAATGAGGGAATGGTGCATAACATCCGGTAATTCCCCAGCAGCCTCCATGAGCCCCTCAAAGTCCGTAATGTCGAGGGCCTGAAAGAGGAGGCTGTACTCAAATTCCGTGAATACATGCTTTGGATGCATGAGGGCTTTCATGACGTCAGGGGATCCGTTTTTGATGTCGATCTTGAGGATTTGGATTTCTTCCTGTTTTGTCAGTCTGCGTGATTGATAGACCCTGTCGAGTTCGGATTTCATGGTACGCATCCCGAAGTCCTCGACCCAGTACAGGCCGTTCATCCGCATGCTCCACCGCCGGTGACGGAGATGCTTCTTGATCTCCCCGTCAAAATGGTCCTCGGCAAAGAGACGGATCCTCATAAGGATATCTTCGCTTGCGAATGTTTGGGAGAAACCAGCCATCAGCTCGATCAATGCCCTGACTTGAAGGGGATCCCTGCCCACTTCAACTTCCTCCACTCCTTCCCTGAGGAAATGGAAGATGGGAAGCTGGTATTCCTCTTTATATGCCTCTATGACATCACGTTTCTTCGTTTCTCTTGTTTTTTTCATAATGAGATAAAGAAAGATCGAGAATAAGATGATCAGGAAAATCCCGAGCATCACGACAAAAAACAACAGCTCATCTTTGAACAATGGCCTTACCTCATTCTCTTCAGTATTTGATTCAAGCGCGCCTCGAGCTCAAGAAGCTTGAAGGGCTTGGTGATGTAATCATCTGCTCCAAGCTGCAGGGATCTCGAGATATCCCGTTCGCTCCTTCTCGAAGTCAGCATGATCACTTTGTAGCGATCGGAATCCTGACGTCGTCGAAGATGTTCCAATACCTCCAGCCCATCCATCTTCGGCATCACCCCATCAAGGACGACAAGGGTCTGTTCACTGCCATGCCATTCATCATAGAGGAAGGATTCCCCGTTATCGAACGTGTTTACGTCGTAACGCACGCCCGGCTGTTGTGGGAGCTTCGCCACGATGTCACTCATCACGGTCCGGATGATGGGATCATCATCTACGATGGCCACCTTAAGGATTTTCTCATGAGAAGGGTCGAGCTTCAGGACTTCGGATCTCACCCGATTCCTGCCCCCTTCCTTCGCTTCGTACAGAGCCGTATCCGCAAGACCAAGCCAGTGCTCGAACGGTCGGCCCGGATCGGCGATCTCCGCCACTCCCGCTGAAAATGAACAGCTGAATGCTTCTCCGGCAAAGAAGGTGTGAAGGCTGAAGTCCTCGCGGAGGACATTCAATCTGGCCACTGCTTCATGGAGGGAGGTGCCGTGAAACAGGATGACGAACTCTTCTCCACCGTAGCGGAAGATGATGTCCTGCGCCCCAGTCTTCTGTTTAAGGTATCCGGCAAATTCCCTCAGCACTTCATCCCCGATCAGATGGCCATATGTATCATTCACCTTCTTGAAGTGATCGATATCCAGGATCGCCACACATAGCTGACGGTCTCCCTGATCCTTCAGTCTGGAATACGCTTGTTGAAGATATTTCCGGTTATACACATGGGTAAGCTCATCGATGAGGACGAGGGATTCGAGGTGCTTCTTCCGTTGAAGCTGGCGGTCGACCCTGACAAGGAATTCATCCATGTCCACCGGCTTTGCCATGAAATCATCGGCCCCTACCTTATAAGCCTTGACCCTGACCTCCTTGCTCCTATCGGAACTCATCATCACGGCTGGAACATAGTGGCTCTTCAAGTTCTGCTTGAAGGAATCAAGCTCTTCATCATCCGCCATATCCACATTGAGGATCGCGCAGTCAGGACGGACATCATAGTACAGACCAATCGCCTTTTCCGTACTGACGACAGGCACCACATGCCACCCTTCTGCCTCCCCCTTCTCCTTTGCTTCCATCAGAAAATGGGTATCCGTATCCATGATGAGGACAACCGGGCCGTCTCCCCTGCGCTCGTATTTCCTGGAGAAATCGGGGATTTCTCCTTCCACATGAAGATAGCAGGCTTCAATGATGTCGAAGAGTTCATCCCGTATTACATTCATACTCCAGATGCGTGAATCTTTCTCCGGGAGCCCATCCATGATGGTACTTGCCTTCTTACCTATTGCATCCAAGCCCAAAACCGATGCAGACCCTGCGAGGGAGTGGATGAAACGGTACACCTCCTCATGGGGGATTTTCTCTGCCGCTTCCCATTCCGATAGTTTCTTGCGAATATTTTCAAAGAAATGCTTTGTATACTTATCCATATATCCGTCTTCCTTTTCTCATTGATCGGCTGATCTTTCAGCCGTAGACCGTCAACATAGCTAACTAATTATACTCCTGGCAAATCATCTTATCTAGATACTTTATTAAGCATTTTTTCTTCATATGTAAGAAAAAACCTCTCACTCCCCAATGTACCAAATTCCGTAATCCTCTTCCATGAAAGAATGACTCAAACAGGGTAAAATGAGACATTTATAAGGGGTCTCCTCTTCTTTTGGAAGAATAAGGATGTTTGACCCATTAAAAAAATCGGCGCCCTATGGTACGGACGCCGATTTTCATTACCCCTCGGTGGAAACAAATTCTTCAAGTGCTTTCACTGCCTCATCCTCATCGCTTCCATCCGCAATCAGGTTGACGGAAACGCCGGTGCCGACAGCCAGGCTCATGAGTCCCATGATGCTTTTGGCATTCACTTTTTTCCCATCCTTCTCAAGGAATATATCAGATGAGAAGCGGTTTGCCTCCTGAACGAATAGTGCAGCGGGCCTTGCCTGAAGACCGGTTTTCAATTTCACTTCTATGCGTTTTTCTACCATTGGACACTCTCTCCCCTTTGTCGTCGATTACGAATGGATTTTCTCGCCCGCCCTGATTTTCTCAGCAAGCTGATCGATCTTGCGCAAGCGATGGTTGATTCCTGATTTACTGATTGTCCCTCCGGATACCATTTCACCCAGTTCCTTCAGGGTCACATCCTGATACGTCACGCGCAGCTCGGCGATTTCCCGGAGTTTATCGGGGAGAACCTGAAGCCCCACGTGCTTCTCGATGAACTTGATGTTCTCGACTTGCCTCAGTGCGGCACCGATCGTCTTATTCAGATTGGCGGTTTCGCAGTTCACAAGCCGGTTGACCGAATTCCTCATATCCCTGACGATCCGGACGTCTTCGAATCTCATGAGGGCGTTATGGGCCCCGATGACATTCAGGAACTCTGTGATCTTCTCTGCTTCCTTTAGATACGTGATGAAGCCCTTCTTGCGCTCAAGGGTCTTGCTGTTGAGCCCGAATGAGTTCATCACCTCTGACAACGCTTCGTTGTGTTCTGCGTAAAGAGAGAAGATTTCAAGATGGTAGGACGAGGTTTCCGGATTGTTCACGGATCCCCCTGCAAGAAAGGCCCCGCGCAGATAAGAACGCTTACAGCACTTCTTCTTGATCAGGTCTTCGGATATATTATGGATGAAGGTGAAGCCCTCACCGAGTATCTTCAAATCCTCCAGGATCATCTTCGAGTCTTCCTTGATCCGGACGATGTAGACGTTATTTTTCTTCAGCCTCATTTTCTTCCGGACAAGGAGTTCCACGGGGGTGTCGTATCCCTTTTTGATCAATGTGTAAATTCTTCTGGCGATGGCAGCATTCTCGGTCTGGACGTTCACCACAAGCTGCTGATTGGAAAAGGATAGTGATCCGTTCATCCGGATCAGTGCTGAAAGCTCGGCATTCGCACAGCAATCCTTCACCTCGATATTGGTAAGTTCCTTTTTCGTTTCTGACGCAAACGACATCCCCATCACCTCCTAGCAAACAACATTATTTCTCCAGTGACTCCTTCAGATATGAAAAGATCATATCGGCCACCTTCTCTGTATTATGACGCACAAGCTGGTTTTCGTAGGATAGAATATCCTCGGCCACCACTTCGAGTCCCATGGACGCCAGCTTCTCCACGTCATAATGGACAGGCTTTGCCTGCTCTTCACGATAGAGTGCCTTCACTTCTTCCGGCACCTGCTTTTTATTCACAAGCACGCAGTCGATGCACGGCACCTCCATATGATCGAAGATCGCCTTTACATGGTCACTCGCGGAGTAGTCAAGGGTTTCCCCCGCCTGGGTCATGATATTGCATATATAGAGCTTCTTCGCTTCTGACCGGCAGATTGCTTCACCGATCCCCGGTACAAGAAGATTCGGCAATATACTAGTATATAGACTTCCCGGTCCCATCACAATCAAATCGGCTTCGTCGATGGCGCGGACCGTTTCACGCAGGGGTTTAACCGAATCCGCGTCGATGAAGACACGCTTGATCCGTTTCCCCGCTTCAGGGATACTTGATTCTCCCGTCACGATGGATCCGTCCTCCATCTCGGCTTTCAGGACCACGCTCTGATTCGCAGAAGGAAGGACCTTCCCGTTCACGTTCAGGACGCGGCTCATCTCCTGGATCGCGTGGACAAAGTCCCCCGTGATCGACGTCATGGCGGCAATGATCAGATTGCCCAGTGCATGACCGGATAATTCATTTTCCGTTTCGAATCGATGTTGAAACATCTGTTCAATCAATGGCTCTACTTCAGACAGGGCCGCGAGTACGTTCCGGACGTCTCCAGGAGGAGGGATGTCCAGGCTGTCACGCAGCCGACCGGAGCTCCCGCCGTCATCTGCGACGGTCACAATGGCCGAAATATCGATCGGGTGCCGCTTCAATCCCCGGAGAAGGACAGGGAGCCCTGTCCCTCCACCGATCACGACAACCTTAGGCTGATCAGTCATGTTGTTATGCCCTTTCTCTTCTGGATGTCCCGGTGGGAAATGATGGTCTCATAATCCTCTTCAAAATGATGACCGATATACTCCGCCAAGGCGACGGAACGATGCTGGCCGCCCGTACAGCCGATGGCGATCACAAGCTGACTTTTCCCTTCCCGCTTATACTGAGGAAGCATGAAGGAAAGGAGGTCCGTCACCTTCTCGATGAACTTCGACGTCTCGTTCCACTTCAGAACATATGTCGCTACATCCTCATCGAGGCCCGTCCGTGGACGCATGGACTCGATGTAATGGGGATTCGGCAGGAAGCGCACGTCGAACACCAAATCGGCATCGATGGGAATACCGTGCTTGAACCCGAAGGAAACGACATTTACGGTGAAGATACTCTGCTTATTCACCGAGAACTCCGTCAAGATCTTCTCCCGGAGCTCACGCGGCTTCATTTCCGACGTCTTATAAATCATCTGAGCGCGACCTTTCAATTCCTCCAAAAGCTCCCGCTCCTGCTTGATTCCCTCAAGGGGAAGACCTGCAGGTGCCAGCGGATGGGTGCGGCGCGTTTCTTTGTAGCGGCGTACCAAGGCCGCATCATCGGCATCCAGATACAGGATCTGAGGCGTCACCCAGGACGTTTCCGCCAATTCATCCAGTGATTTAAAGAGGTGGTCGAAGAACTCCCTTCCCCTGAGGTCCATGACTACCGCGACTTTATTCATCTTATTACCCGACTCTTTCATCAGTTCCAGGAACTTCGGAAGCAGGGTCGGCGGCAGGTTGTCTACGCAGAAGAATCCCAGATCTTCAAAGCTCTGCATGGCAACCGTCTTGCCGGCACCCGACATCCCTGTGATGATGACTAATTGTACTTCATTTACTGAACCCGTACTCATGCTCTTCCCCCCTGTAAGGTTTCTATCTATCTGCTTTCGTGTTAACCCGATTCAGCTCGGATCCAATCGGTAGGACAAAAGCTTGAAATCTGGCGTATAGGTGAAGGTTCCGTAAATGGTCTTCTTACCGTGCAGGAGATAATCGAGGATATGGAAATCCCCTTCTGCCATGGGAAGCTCCCGGATCTCTTCGATATTATGCCACTTGATCGTTCCTTCCTCCGACTCCTGGAAGTTCACACCATCTGCTTCTGTTGCAAAGAACGAGAACATCATCCACTCCTGGACAATCTGATCTCCATCTTTGATGATGAAGGTGAAAACCCCCTTCAAATCAGGGTTCTTCAAGTAGATCCCCGTCTCTTCACGATACTCACGGATGACGGCGTCACGGATCGATTCACCGGACTCCATCTTGCCGCCGGGCGCGACCCACCAATTCCTTCTTGGTTTCTGAAGAAGGAGAACCTTGTCTCCATCCAGATATAAGCAATTTGTAACTCTCTGCACTCCATTCACCTCAATCCGACTATGGGGCTGTACAAATCCCCATTCTTTATCATTCTTTTTATTATACTATGAACCCATACAAGCCACAATGTCTGCGGTGGCGGGACAATGTCGATAAACATCGAATAATTTGTCCAAATCCCGGTACACGCAGACCGATACAGGCCCTCGGACTCCACTGTTACAGTTTTGTGGCAAAAAAAAGAGACACAGGCGAGTCCTGTGTCTTAAAAGGGATTTATTACTTAAAAGGGGGTCAATTTCTTATTATCTATATTACCCGATAAATATTGCACCTGTGTTACAGCAGATTTAAAACGGTATTACGGAATTGTTAACCTTTGTCGAATCCATGCTGACCCTTGTCGAAATGCGCATCAAAAGTTATAAGAATCCATGATTTGATCGGCAATCAGGTCATATCCCTTCCCGTTCGGATGGAGGGAATCAGAGAAATATTCCCCTTTCGATTTTCCTTTGAACAATGGATTGGACGAAACGTATTTCACGTTTTCTTGCTTCTTCACTTCCTTGATGATCGTCTCATTCCAATCATCCACATACGCTTCGATTTTGTCGCTGTCCCGATCCGGATACGGATTATACAATCCGATCACGAGAATCGGAGCATCTTCATTCAACGTGTGGAGTGTATCAATGATCTCATCTAGATTATCCAGGTACTCTTTCTTCGCGTCCATGATCTTGTCATGGTGAAGAGGCTTGAAGTCTCCTCCATTGCTTTTGATCAGATCATTCGTCCCGATATTGATGATGAACAGATCGGCATCGGGCAGATCCTTCGTCACGTCAGGCTTCATGAGCTGCTTCTGCAGCTGGCCGGACTTTTGACCAGGGATGCCGAGGTTTTCGAATGAGTAGGTTTCATCGGTCTTTTCTTTGTTCACCTTGTCCTCCAGGCGACCGATGTAACCTGAGTTCTCCTTGTCTCCTTTACCGTATACAAGGGAGTCCCCGAGGGCGACCACATATTTTTTGTCTGCGGCTTCTTTTTTATCTGTGAAGAATAAATAATAAGCTCCGGCTAGGAGGACTACAACCACCAGTATTCCGACCATTTTCCAAACTTTCATCTTACCCCGACCTTCCGTTTAAACTAGGATGTATGTGTGGTTATTTTCCCTGAAAATGAGGTTGTAATCCTGTTTATTTTTGGATGGGGGGATTTTGTGAGGGAAGTCCTATTTTTGATGGGGGTCCCTTTGTGATGGGGCGTTTCGTTTCGCTGCGGCCCGCCGCTTTCCATGGGGCGTGCGGTGAGCCGCTTCGGCAAGCCTGCAGGGTCTCACCCTGCCCGCTTTTCCCATAGGAGTCGGCCGGCCTCCGCTACACTTCACTTTGTGCGTGGTAGGAATGTGTGCTGGCTTTTACAGGGTGGGTTCATCATTTTCCTTGTTTATTGGGATGAGATGTGGTGGTTAGGACCGTTTCGCTTCGCTTCGGTCTAGTAGGGGCCAATCCAACTTCATTCTTTGTCTAATCCTAGCTCTGATGAGTGACGGAAGCATTTAGTGGAAAGGAATATTTTCATATACGCGAAGAAGGGAATTGATGGGATATCAAAGAATGTAAACATAGAACAAGTGAATCCATTTAAAGGAGTGAGAACGTATGAGTACATCGTTTATTGAACAAGTGCATTATAACCGGATCCCCGTAAAAGACCTGGAACTGTCCGCGCATTGGTACAGGGATATCCTAGGGCTCCCATTGCTGTCCCTTAACGAGGAGCTTGCGATATTGAAGATCAATGAAGGTTCCTCCCTCCTCATCCTCGTTCCAACACCGGATGATACCTACGCCCATTTCACCGTCAACGGGACACAAGCGTTCAGCATCGCCTTCACCTCCCGGGACATACCCGGATTTCATCAACACCTAACAGACCACAAAGTAAAAGTCGACGACATCCAACACGATGATGGCCACGCCTACTTCCACTTTCACGATCCCAACGGAAACAAATTTCAAGTGCATTGGTGAGGATATAGCCTCACATGGTCACAAATAAACTAGGGTCCATTCAAAATTATTTAGGAGTGCAGTGAAGTAGAGAGTCTCTATTTTTGAGGATCTTGAACAAGTGAACCATAAAGCAACAAGTGCACCCACATAACTTAGCCTCACCTGACCAAAACAGCACGAATCACATCAACCATCGAACAGTGCAGTGCAGCGGAGGACGGCCGACTCCCGCGGGAATAGAGGCAAGGTTGAGACCCTGCAGGCGCAGCCGAAGCGGCTCAACTGACTCCCCGCAGGAAAGCGGCCGACCGCAGCGGAACGGAACGGTCCACCCACCACCACTCTCCACTCCAACAGCAAGAAGAAGAGACGGAGATGAACATTAAACACCACCCATCCATCATCGAAGAGTGCAGTGCAGCGAAGGACAAGGACGGACGACTCCCGCGGGAATAGAGGCAAGATTGAGACCCTGCAGGCGCAGCCGAAGCGGCTCAACTGACTCCCCGAGGAAAGCGGCCGTCCGCAGCGGAACGCTCTCACTACCATCACTCTCCACTCCAACAGCAGTAAGAAGTAACGGAGTTGAACACTATACCTCCACATCCTACACCGAAGAGTGCAGTGCAGCGGAGGACGGACGACTCCCGCGGGAATAGAGGCAAGGTTGAGACCCTGCAGGCGCAGCCGAAGCGGCTCAACTGACTCCCCGCAGGAAAGCGGCCGTCCGCAGCGGAACGGAACGTTCCACCTACCACCACTCTCCACTCAATTGCAGGAAGAAAAGACGGAGATTCTCCCCATCCTTCACCGAAGAGTGCAGCGAAACAGAACGCTCCCTTACAATCACATACCACTCCAAACACGCTCCCAACACAAAAACAAAAACCGGACTCTCCGCGGAAAGAGTCCGATTTTCATTTGATCCCCTATTTCTTCTGTACTCCGAACCGTGCATTCAATTGACCCCTAATCATCTTCTGCTTCGCTTCGTTTTTCTCTTTTTTAGACAGCTCGTGTTTGATCTCCTTGGTCGTGACGCCTTCCTCCCGCTGGTCGGCAATATCCATCAATCGCTCCACATCACGGAACGAATACTTTCGGTACCCTCGATTGGACCGCTCAGGGAAAATCAGATTCTTCTCTTCATAATACCGGATTTTTCTCTCTGTCAAACCGGTGAGCTCACTGACGACCCCAATGGAAATCACTTTTTTATCCTTATAGGAAGGCTCCTTCTCCACACTCACTCATCCTCCTGAAAAGGGAATACCTTGATTATACATGAATCATCCTGAATTTGGATTGTTATGTGAGGAAACCTGACAAGAAAAATAGAATTTAGGTAGAAAAGCTTACACAAAGGATGAAATCGCCTGTAGAATCTCTTACACTTTTCTCAATCAGGTAGAAAGGGAGTGGAGTCAGTGCCTTTTTTGCGAGAAGCCGTTGAAAAACAGAAGGAACAGTTCATCTGTCGACTGATGAAAGAGGGGGTGTATGAACGGAAGGAAGATGCTGAAAAATTGACCTTGACCGAGCTTGCCCTCCTGTTGGAGAACCATGTTAGGAAGAATTGAACAAAAGCCCTGTGGACACGGAGTCCACAGGGCTTTTAATGTATTATACCGGTTTAACCTTTTCTTTCAGCTCTTCTACATAGTGCTGGACGGCTTGAGCCGCGATGCTTCCATCACCGGTTGCCGTAACGATCTGACGCAGTTGTTTCTCACGTACGTCACCAGCTGCGAAGATGCCGGGTACTTTTGTTTCCATTTGTTCGTTCGTTTCGATATAGCCTTCTGCATTGGTGATGCCTAGGCTTGCAAATGGTTTTGTCAGCGGAAGCATACCGATGTAAATGAATACACCGTCTGCTTTGAATTCAGTTTCTTCTCCGCTTTCAGTGGACACAAGTGTCACGCTTCCTACTTTTCCGTTGCCTTCGTTGATTTCTTTGATGGTATGGTTCCAGATGAAATCCACTTTTTCGTTATCGAATGCACGCTGCTGAAGGATCTTCTGGGCGCGCAGCTCGTCACGACGGTGGACGATGGTCACTTTGTTCGCGAAACGGGTGAGGTATACCCCTTCTTCCACGGCAGAGTCTCCTCCTCCGATGACAACGAGGTCTTTGTTTTTGAAGAAGGCACCATCACATACGGCACAGTAAGATACTCCGCGTCCGCCGAGTTCCTTTTCACCAGGGACACCGATTTTTTTGTATTCGGCACCTGTTGTGATGATCACGGCACGAGCCTTGAATTCTTTTGAACCGGTTTTGATGATCTTGTACTCTTCACCATCGATGATTTCCTTGATGTCGCCATATGCGTATTCCGCTCCGAATTTCTTTGCGTGGTCGAACATCTTGTTGGAAAGGTCAGGTCCTAGGATCGTATCGAATCCAGGATAGTTTTCAACCTCTTCCGTGTTGGCCATCTGACCGCCCGGAACTCCCCTTTCAAGCATGAGGGTGGAAAGGTTCGCACGGGATGTATATACTGCAGCCGTCATGCCTGCAGGTCCTGCTCCGGCAATGATGACATCATAAATTTGCTCTTCTGACATAGCTGATTCTCCTTCCGAACAGAGTTCTTATTTAAATACTATGGAGGGTGGACCGTTTGGTTTCCTCCTTAGTATGAACTTCCTACGTCTATCCTATAAAATTAGGAAAGAACCGTCCAAATATATGCTCAGGAGAGGTAATCCTCAACAGTGGCGATATATTTTGTCAGCGTGGACACGGCAATCCCATATCGTCCACTGACTTCCTTTTTCGTCTTTGCTTCGCTTCTGAGGCGGTACCATGTGTACTCCAATGCAGCCGCGAACGCTTTGGTATTCTTAAAGTCTTCTCCTTCTTTCAAACCCCTATACGCTACGTTGAACCATGTAAGGTATAGGCCGGACGTGACGCTTGAAATCGGATGGTGGTGCTTATACAAGTGAAGGGCGATCGCATGGATGGACTCAAGCGTCTCATTCACCTGTACCGACTTTCCTCCCCGCCCGTTCAGGATCTGGGCAAGATAAAGCTTTTCCACAATGGACAAATCGTCGATTTCACAAAAATCGGCATGGGAAAGAATCGCTTCCTGATAATCGGATACAGACAGCAGGAATAGCCCGAATAAGCGCTCTTCAGCATCTTCGCTTTTGAGCTTTTTCAGGATCGATGAGATATGGTTCTCGAATCCTTCGCCTTTCGGTTTCCCGCTCCACGGTTCCTGCCCTTCTTTTTCCGGGGCAAGGTCGAGCACCTTCTTCCAGGCTTTCCGGGCCGTATCGTGCCGACCGGTTTCAAACGCTGAATGTGAAAGCCAGTAAAAGAAGCTTGCGTCTCCTTCAAAGCCCGTCTTTTGCAGTGACTTCAGCCATTCATAGCCTTTCTCCGCGTGACCGATGAGGGCAAAGGTCGCGCCGAGCTTGTAGCGGTGCTCAAAGTTGATCGGACGCACTTTTTCAAGGCCGAGAATGAGCTCATCCAACTCATCGAATCTCCGCTGATAAAAGTAGAAGACAGCGGTATTGCACAAGGCGTGCAGATTCCCCGGGTTCTTCTCCAATACTTCTTCCAGCGTGGAGGCGGCCTGTTCCACTTCACCAAGGTAAAAGTACGCGAGTGCGAGATTGTTATAAGCCGACCAGAATTCGGGATACTCCTTGATCACACCTTGAAGGGTATCGGCCGCCTTCTGGAAGTTGCCTGCCTCGAGCTGTGTTTTCGCTTTTTCCTGCTTGGCGATCAGGTCATCGTGTTCGTACAACTCATCGGTGATCAAGTCGGAATCGAGTTCGAGGAGCTCGAGGAGATCTTCGGCGTCTTCGGCAAATTCACCGTAGCGATCCTTTTCAAGGTAGGCGGACACCTGTTCATACGCTTCCTTGAACAAACCAAGGTGCGCATAGTTGTTTGCCAGGAAATAATGGCACTCGTTCATGCGTGGATCCAGATCCTTCAGGATTTCATGCAGAAGTTCATTGGCTTTTTTGAAATCACCGAGTTCTGTCAGGACAATGGAAAGCTGACATGCGATCATCGGCTCCAATGGTTCCAGTTGTAATGCTCTATTTAAATATTTTAATGATTTTTTCAGTTCACGATGGTGGTATGCTTTCATCCCTTTCGTGAAGTAATACTCACCGGTTGGGACGAAGGACAGCACCTTTGCTTGCTCACTGACTGTTTTTGACCCTTTTTTCATCAAAATCCTCCGAAACGTTCGTAATGTAACTACCGTAGTATAACATACAACGCACCGCTACTGAACTACCATATTTTAAGGGGCGGCCACCGCAGGATATGCAGGGACCGCCCCTTGAGGGATTACTTATTATGACGTTCCAGCAACACGTTGAATACGTCATCCAATGGAAGTTTTTGCTCCCTCAGGAGGACCAGGACGTGGTAGAAGAGATCGGCGGTTTCCCACTTCAGCTCTTCCGCATCACGGTTCTTCGCCGCGATGATGACTTCTGACGCTTCCTCCCCTACCTTCTTGAGGATCTTATCGACCCCTTTTTCAAAGAGGTAGGTCGTGTAGGCCCCTTCCGGACGCTCTGCGTCACGGTCGGCAATCAAGGATTCCAGCGTCTTCAGAATTTCTGCACCGGTCGAAGTCTTCTCCCCGTGTACGGTTTCACTGAAACAGCTTTCCGCACCGGTATGGCACGCCGGGCCTGCCTTTTCGACCATCACAAGAAGGGCATCCTTATCGCAGTCCCAAGTGATGTTCCGTACTTTCTGGATGTTCCCACTCGTTTCCCCTTTGTGCCAAAGTTCCTGACGGGACCGTGAATAGAACCAGGTCTCTCCGGTTTCCACCGTCTTCTTCAATGATGTTTCATTCATATAAGCCAGGGTCAGCACTTCCTTCGTCCCTGCATCCTGGATGATGGCAGGTACGAGCCCCGCCTCATCATAGACAACATCTGCAAGCCATTCTGTCATCGTACATGCACCTCCTGCGTTCGTAAGTATCGTTTCACTTCTTCTATGCTTGTTTCTTTATAGTGGAAAATGGAAGCAGCAAGGGCGGCATCGGCCCGCCCTTCAGTGAAGGCATCCTTGAAGTGCTCGGCATTCCCTGCCCCGCCAGAAGCGATGACCGGAATCGAGACAGCTTCACTCACCGCCTTCGTCAGTTCAAGATGGAAGCCGTTTTTCTCCCCGTCGCTGTCCATGCTCGTGAGGAGGATTTCACCCGCTCCAAGGGATTCTGCCGTTTTTGCCCACTCGATGGCATCGAGGTCTGTCAGCTTCCTGCCTCCGTGGGTATAGACGCCGAATGTCCCGGTTTCTACATTCTTCTTCGCATCGATGGCGACGACGATGCACTGGGAACCGAAATAGTCTGCGCCTTCTTTGATCAAGTCCGGACGCAGCACCGCAGCCGTGTTGAGGGAAACTTTATCGGCACCGGCACGGAGGATCCGCTTCATGTCATCGACGGAGTTGATCCCGCCGCCGACGGTAAAGGGGATTGCAAGCTCTGCTGCCACCTGCCGAACCACCTCGACCATTGTTTCGCGTCCTTCGTGGGATGCGGAGATATCAAGGAATACAAGCTCATCCGCTCCCTGCTTATCATAGGCCTTCGCAAGCTCCACTGGGTCGCCTGCGTCACGCAGTTCTATGAACTGGATGCCTTTGACGACGCGTCCTTCCTTTACATCGAGGCAGGGGATGATTCGTTTCGTCAGCATGATGTCACCTCTTTGATGGCTTCCGACACGGTGAATTTCCCCGTGTAGAGGGATTTGCCGCAGATGGCTCCGCTCACGCCACTTTCCTTCAGCGTCTTCAGGTCCTGAAGGGAGCTTACACCGCCTGAAGCAATGACGGAAGCGCCGGTGGCCCGAGCCAGTTCCCGGTTCGCTTCGACGTTGGGCCCGGAAAGCATCCCGTCTGTTGCGATATCCGTGAAGATGAAGGTCTTCGCCCCTGCATCCGCAAGGTCCTTCCCTAAATCCACGGCTTTGAGCTCCGACGTCTCAAGCCAGCCGTGTGTGGCCACATAGCCATCCTTCGCATCGAGCCCGATGACGATGCGGTAACCCCCATAGCGCTTGATCCAGGATTTTACGAGTTCCGTTTGGGATACAGCGATGCTCCCAAGGATGACACGATCGACTCCTGCATCAAGATAATACTCGATATCATTTTCCGTACGGATTCCTCCGCCGATCTGCACCTTGGCACCAAGGTTTTTAGCGACATTCAGCACATGCTCCCCGTTGACCCGGGAGCCCGCTTTCGCTCCGTCCAGGTCCACCATATGGATCCATGATGCCCCTTGGTCCACGAAGCCTGCAGCCATATCGAACGGGGAATCCCCGTAGATGGTTTCTTGATTATAATCTCCCTGAATCAGTCTGACACATTTGCCTCCGCGCATATCAATCGCGGGATAGATGGTAAAACTCATGCTTTAACCTCCACGCGTGTTGTGAAATTCTTGAGAAGTTCCATGCCCAGTTCTCCGCTTTTCTCAGGGTGGAACTGCATGCCATATACATTGTCACGGCTCACGACAGCCGGGATCGGCACGCCCGCGTAGTCCGCGGACGCGACGGTCACATCAGCCGCCCCCTCGTGAACGTAGTAAGAGTGGACGAAATAAACGTACCCTTCCTCCAACCCTTCGGTCAGGATGGACGGCTTAGCGTAGTTGAGGTGATTCCAGCCCATATGAGGCACTTTGTAAGTGTTCCCCTCTAGATCTTCCTTCGGGATGCGGACGACTGTCCCCGGCAGGAGCCCAAGCCCCTTTGTACGACCGTTTTCTTCGCTATCCTCAAACAGGAGCTGCATGCCGAGGCAGATGCCAAGAAGCGGCTTCCCTGTGTTCACGAATGCCATGATGGTTTCTTTCAAATGAGTGGACTCCAACAGGGCCATGGCGTCCTTGAAAGCCCCGACACCTGGGAGGATGATCCCGTCCGCTTTCAATAGTTCTTCTTGGTCATCACTGATCACATACGGGACACCGAGCCTTTCCAGTGCTTTACTGACACTGAATAAATTCCCCATTCCATAATCGACGATTCCAATCATGATTACAGCATCCCCTTCGTCGACGGGATCCCTTTCACGCGGGGATCGATGGTCGTTGCTTCATCGAGGGCACGCCCGAGCGCCTTGAAGATCGCCTCGATGATGTGGTGGGTATTGGTTCCGTAATGAACGATGACGTGAAGGTTCATCCGCGCTTCCAAGGCAAGCTTCCAGAGGAATTCGTGGACAAGCTCCGTATCGAATGTCCCCACTTTCTGACTCGGTAGCTCGGCACGGAATTCCAGATGCGGACGATTGCTCAAGTCCACTACGACTTGTGCCAAGGCCTCATCCATCGGGACAAGGGCCGAACCGTATCGCTTGATCCCCCGTTTGTCACCTAGGGCTTCTACCAGTGCCTGTCCAAGACAGATACCAATATCCTCCGTTGTATGGTGATCATCCACTTCGATATCCCCATTCGCTTCGATGACCGTATCGAACTGGCCATGCTTGGTGAACAGGTCGAGCATGTGGGTCATGAACGGCACCCCGGTCTCGATCTTCGAGTTCCCTTCCCCGTCAACTCCAAAAGACAGGCTGATATTGGTTTCATTCGTCTTACGTGTGATGGTCGCATTTCTCGTCATGGTCTGCACTCCTTTTACTTTTCACCCTTGAATCTGATCTCCACCGCTCTGGCATGGGCTTCGAGCCCTTCGAGTCTGGCAAGCTTGGCGATCTTGTCGCCATGTTCCTTCAGGGCTGCTTCACTATATGAAATGATGCTCGTCTTCTTCATGAATTCATCTACATTCAACGGACTTGAGAATCGTGCCGTTCCATTGGTGGGCAGTACGTGATTGGGACCGGCAAAATAGTCGCCGACAGGTTCTGAACTGAATCGCCCGAGGAAGATCGCACCCGCATGGCGGATCGAGGCCATCGTTTCGAACGGCCGGGCCGTCAGGATTTCAAGATGCTCCGGCGCAAGATCATTCACGACCTCTATGCCTTCCTCCATGGAATCTACGACATAGATAGTGCCGTACTCTTCGATGGACTTTCTGGCAATCCCTTCTCGCGGAAGGCTTGAGAGCTGCTCCTCCACTTCTCGGGAAACCTTTTCGGCAAGTTCCCTTGAATCGGTTACGAGGACCGCTGATGCAAGGACATCATGCTCTGCCTGTGACAGCAGGTCTGCCGCGATTTCATCGGCATGCTGATGCTCATCGGCGAGGATGACGATTTCACTCGGGCCTGCAATCATATCGATATCCACATCGCCGAATACTTCCCGCTTGGCAAGGGCCACGTAAATATTCCCCGGTCCGGTGATCTTATCGACGGATGCAATCGATTCGGTTCCATATGCAAGGGCCGCAACCCCCTGGGCGCCTCCGACCTTATAGATTTCCTTCACGCCGGCGATCTCCGCTGCCACTAAGACACCCGCCGGGATTTTCCCGTCCTTGCCTGGTGGTGACACCATGACGATCCGCTCCACTCCCGCAACTTTTGCAGGAAGGACATTCATCAGGACCGAAGACGGGTAGGCTGCGGTTCCGCCCGGCACATACACCCCGACAGAATCGAGTGGGGTCATCTTCTGACCGAGCATGGTGCCGTCCGCTTTCGTTTCAAACCAAGAAGGGCGCTTCTGCTTTTCATGAAAGTCCCGTATGTTGCACGATGCCTCCTCGATGATCGTGACCAACTCGGGATCAAGACTTGAGAAGGCGTCCTCGATTTCATCATTTGTGACAGCCAGGCTTTTGAGGTTCACTCCGTCAAATTTCTCCGTGAGGCGGTGGAGGGCATCATCTCCAGCATCCTTCACCTCTGCAATGATTGCCTGAACGGCTCTTCTCTGCTCTTCGGTTCCACTGTCCACGGATCGCTTGATGGACGCTCCTTTGATGTTATCGACGATTTTCACTGAGGTTCCCCCTTCCCGGTTTCATTCCCCGATCACCTTTGATAATCGGTCCACAAGGTCTTCTATTTTTTCGTCCTTCATCCGATAACTCACCGGATTGACGATCAGTCTCGAAGTGATATCCACAATCGTTTCGAATTCCACAAGTCCATTCTCCTTCAAGGTCCTGCCCGTAGAGACAATATCCACGATGCGGTCTGCAAGTCCGATAAGGGGTGCGAGCTCGATGGAACCATTCAGCTTGATGATTTCCACCTGCTCCCCTTGTTCACGGAAATAGGATGAGGCCACATTCGGATATTTTGTTGCGATCTTCGGTGCCACTTCGCTCATCTTCGTATCAGGCAGCCCCGCGACGGCCAGATAGCAGTCGCTGATGCGGAGGTCGAGGAGTTCATATACATCCCGTTCTTCCTCCAGCATCACATCCTTGCCTGCAATCCCAAGGTCTGCTACACCGTGTTCCACATAGGTCGGTACATCCATGGGCTTGGCGAGGATGAACCGGAGATCTTCTGCCGGCACCTCGATGATCAGCTTCCGTGAATCATCGAATTCCGGAGGCAGATTGTATCCGGCCCTTCTCAACAGCTCGACAGCTTCTTCAAAAATCCTTCCCTTCGGCATGGCAATGGTCAGACTCATCGGATGCCACCACCTTTCCCACCGGCTCCGATACAGTAATGAATCGAGTTGAATAGTTTCGTATACTCATCCACGTCACTTACGCCACGCAGACTCTGTAGGACGACGGATCGTCCTTCACCCCTCAGCTCGCGAGCAAGTCCGAACGCTTCCTTCCTGCGCTCATCACTGTATAGGATGCATTCCTGCTCCGGTCGCTCCAATTTCACTTGAAGTGCCTCCAGTACGTAATCGAGACGGAGTCCGAAGCCCGTCGCTCCTGAATCTTTCCCGAATTTCTCCAGAAGCTTATTGTAGCGGCCGCCGTTCCCGATGGCGAAGCCGACATTCTCACCGTACACCTCGAACAGGATGCCGGAATAATAGCTCATATGACTCACGAGGCTGAGGTCGAACTTGATATGATCCTCCACACCGTGATCTTTCAAGATCCCCCACAGCTCGCGAAGTTCATTCAATGCCTCCATCCCCTTGCTTCCTTCAAGGAGGGCTTCCGCTTCTTCAAGGACTCCATCCGCTCCACGCAGATTCAAGAAACCTTTCAAGCGATCTTTATCAATGGAAGATAGGGAGAGCTCTTCAACATGGCGACGATACCCCACATAATTCTTCTCATAAAGGAACCGGCGCAGGATATCGGCCCGTTCGTCGGTCCCGACAATGCCTTTGAACAATTGCTGGACGAATCCGATGTGACCGACCGAAACTTTGAAATGCTTCAATCCCGCTTCCCTTAAGGTTTCGACCATCAGGGCGATTACTTCCCCGTCGGCACTGACGGAGGGGTCACCGATGCATTCGATTCCCACCTGCTCAAATTCTGCCGGTCTGCCGCCTTCACGCTGCTGGGCCCGGAACACGCTGTCTGAATAAGCAAGTCTCAAGGGTGCCTCGTCCTTCAACAGTTTGGATGCTGCGATCCTAGCAATGGGAGCCGTCATATCCGGACGCAGGACGAGGGTGTGTCCCTGCTGATCCAGGAGCTTGAACAATTGTTGATCCAGGATGGCCGAAGCATCTCCGACCGTTTCGTGGTATTCCAGCGTCGGTGTCTCGATGAGGCGGTAGCCCCAGCGTGACATTTCCGCCACCATCCTACTTTTCGTCTGATCTTTGACTTCATATAAATCAGGGAATGTATCTCTCATCCCCAATGGTTTCTCGAACATGAATAGCTTTGTCATACGAACCACCTTTTGAACGTAGTATCCTATCTTTTCCCTTGATTGAACTTTCTCAATCCTTTAGTTCGCTAATATACTAATAAAATAAAGTTACATGTAGTGTAGCGCTTCTTTTTGATTCCGTCAACCGATTTGAAGCTGATTCCTGCAAGGAATGACATGACCACCTATACTTGAAAGGAACGGGAATTCAATACTCCCATTCTCCCCAAAACAGATGACCGTATTTCATTTCTTCAGAAATACACACTACTCTTTCTATCGGATCCGGACATCCAATCCTATACAGAATCCCACTATCCACACCAACACAAAAAAAACCGGAAAGGACATCAGTCCCTTCCGGTTTTGGCGGTTCCATAAATCTCGTCGTCATTCCAGCGATCGGCGAGTTCTTCTTTCGTATAGATGACGCGCATGGGGTTTCCTCCTACGAAGGCACCCGGTGGCACATCTTTATGCACGAGGGTTCCGGCAGACACGATGGCCCCATCACCGATGCTGACACCGGGAAGGATCGTCGTGTTCGCTCCGATCATGACCTCCGAACCGATCTCGACGTTTCCCAGCCGGTACTCCTTGATCAAGTACTCGTGGGCAAGGATGGTCGTGTTATAGCCGATGACCGTATTCCGGCCGACGGAGATCTTCTCCGGGAACATGACGTCCAGCATGACCATCAGGGCAAAAGACGTTTGCTCCCCGATCTCCATTTTGAGGAACGTGCGGTAAAGCCGGTTCTTCAATCCGAGGAACGGGTTGTACCTCGCTGCCTGGATGACAAGGAAGTTCTTCACGACCTTGGCGAAGGGGACGGTTTTGTACACATGCCAAAGGGAGTTCGCTCCCTGGACCGGGTACCTTGTCGTCCGTCTCATCCCTCAGCCCCTACAATCGTCAAGATGTCCTGCATCGTATCCAGCATGAAGTCAGGTTCGTACTGCTCCAGATGAGCTTTTCCCTTCGCACTCCAGGCCACGCCTGCAGATAAGACTCCCGCGTTCCGTCCGCCAAGGATATCATGATGGTTATCACCGACCATGAGCGCTTCCTCAGGTGCGGATCCGAGTGCTTCCAATGCTTTTTGGACAGGCTCCGGATGCGGCTTCGGATGCTCCACTTCATCAAGACTGATGATCACATCGAAGTACGGTTTCAGCCCCATGAGCTCTAGGCCGCGAATGACCATCATACGTGACTTTGTGGAGACGATGGCAAGCTTGTAGCCCTGTTCATGTAGGGTTTCAATCGTTTCCGCGACCCCTTCGAACTCCGTGACGAGATCATCGTGGTTCGCCCGGTTGTGCTCTCGGTAGTGGGCACACATGTCATCACATTTTTCCGGGTTCAATTTCCCGAATGATTCTTGAAGGGGCGGCCCCATGAACGGAAGGACACTCTCGCGATCATAGTCGCCCGGGTAAAAGTGGTTCAAGGTGTGGAGGAACGAAGAGATGATCAGTTCGTTTGTATCGATCAGCGTTCCGTCCAGGTCAAACAGTATGGTTGTAATCTTCCTCATATTGACGCTCCTTTTCTTTCTTCACATCGGTTTTCCGCCAGAAGTAGGCGATCGTCACCGTCAGCAGGATGGCCGTGGTGAGTCGTATGGCGAGCAGCGGCCACACCGGGATTCCAAGCGGGATGAAGATCAGGGTATCCTCTACCACGGCATGGCAGGCAACAAGGAAGATGAAGGCAAGGGTCACATCCCGCTTGCTTACTCCTTCTTCTTTCACTGCCTGGATCATGACCCCCGCCCCGTAGGCAAGACCCACGACCAGACCCGTCACCATGGTGGATGATGTATTGGCATTCATACCGAGGGCGCGGGTGACGGGCGCCATCCATCTGGAGAAGACGTCCATCCACTTCAGGTCCTTCATGATCTGGATGATCATCATGAGGGGAATGACGATGATGGCAAGCTGAATCACGCCATATCCCGCTTTCTGAAGTCCAAGAAGAATGATCTGCCCCCAGCCTTCAGGGTCAGCCTGCTCTGCAGGCATCATCCCGTACTGGGCAAGCTCTGCACCACCATCCCATACAAGGTTGATGACAATGGCAGACAGGAGGGCAAGGCCGATCCTGACGAGGAGGATCAGCCAGATCTTCACGCCGACCTTCGAAGCCACGGTGGACTCGATGAATAGATTATGGGAGAAAGACAGCATGACGGCGATGATGAACACTTCCTTCACCGTCAGGTCCAAGGAGAGGATTCCCCCGATACCAGCGTAGAGGTTGAGGAAATTCCCCAGTACCAGCGGAATGGCTGCATCCCCGGAAAGTCCGAGGATCTTCATTAATGGAGCAATCCTGTCCATGACCCACGGAAGGACAGGAGTGTATTGCAGGATGAAGACGAGAAGCGTGATCGGGAAAATCACCTTCCCAAGGGACCAAGTCGTTTTCAAGCCGACGAGGCCCCCCGTTCTGATCGATCCGAGCATGCCGTCTCCCCCTTTAGCTTTCGGCGTTCATTTTTTCCTCGTAGTAGTGGTTCGCGAGGCCCGTTTTCCTTCTATAGATCATTGTTACGATTGCTGCAACGATCAAGGCGACAGAAATGACCTGTGCAAATCTGAAGTCTCCGAGCATCAGGCTATCGGTCCGCATGCCTTCCACGAAGAAGCGTCCGATGGAGTATCCGATTACATATGTCAGGAACAATTCTCCCCTTCTCAGTGACTTCACCTTCCGGCGGATGATCAAAAGGAGGATGAGGACGACCACATTCCAGAGTGATTCATACAAGAATGTAGGGTGATAATATGACCCGTCGATATACATTTGATCAATGATGAATCGAGGCAGGTGCAGATTCTCGAGGAACTGACGTGAAACTTCACGACCGTGGGCTTCCTGATTGATGAAGTTCCCCCAGCGTCCGATTGCCTGGCCTACGATCAAACTCGGAGCTGCGATATCGGTCAGCTTCCAAAACGAAAGTCCCCTCACTTTGGCAAAAACGATGGTTGTAAGCACCGAGCCGATCAGGGCTCCGTGGATGGCGATCCCTCCATTCCAGATTTTGATGATATCCTCTGGATGGTCGGCATAATAGTTGTTCCATTCGAATGCTACATAGTAAATGCGGGCAGAGATGATGGCAATGGGAATTGCCCATACGAGCAGGTCGATGAATGTATCCGGATGTAGTCCCTGACGCTTACTCTCACGGATGACCATATACATCCCGAGGGCAATGCCAAGGCCGATGATGACCCCATACCAATGGACCGAGATGGGACCGAGTTCAAAGGCAATGGGATCGATGGGCATGATTGTCTCGTTCATAGTTCTTCTCCTTCGTCAACGGGCCCGTGACCCGGTTTGTCAATCCATGTCGTCATGGTCACCGTCTTCGATCACATCTGATAGACGATTGGTGAATTGCTCAGCTGCGTTCACGCCCATCCTCTTTAACCGGAAGTTCATGGCGGCCACTTCGATGATGACGGCCAAATTTCGTCCTGGTCGCACAGGGACCGTCAGCTTCGTGATTTCTGTATCGATGATTTTCATTTTCTCTTCGTCAAGACCGAGGCGGTCATATTGCTTCGCTTTATCCCAAAGCTCGAGATTGATGCAAAGGGTGATGCGCTTATGACTTCTAACAGCTCCAGCACCGAACAGGGTCATGACATTGATGATGCCAAGACCTCGGATCTCAAGGAGATGTTCAATGAGATCAGGGGAATTCCCAATGAGGGTATCCATGTCTTCCTGCCTGATTTCCACACAGTCATCGGCTACAAGGCGGTGACCCCGTTTCACAAGCTCAAGGGCCGTTTCACTTTTACCGACACCGCTTTTACCCGTTATGAGTACGCCGACTCCATAGATATCAACAAGAACACCGTGGATCGCCGTCGTTGGTGCAAGCTTGCTTTCCAAGTAATTTGTTAGATGTGAAGAAAATCTCGTCGTCTTCATCGGTGACCTCATGACAGGCACGTCATACCGATTGGCCGCTTCAATCAAATCGTGTGGTACCTCAAGCTCCCGTGAAATAATGATGCCGGGTGTGATATCGGTACAGAGGGATTCAAGCCTTCTTTTCCGCTCTGCGTCATCAAGCAAGTCAAGGAACGTGATTTCCGTCTTCCCAAGGAGCTGAATCCGCTCTGCAGGATAATAGTCGAAATAACCGGCGATTTCTAGGCCCGGTCTGGAAATATCACTCATCGTAATCGGTCTATGTAATCCTTCTTCTCCACCGACAAGCTCAAGATGGAACTTATCCATGATGTCTTTTGTGCGCACTTTTGCCACTCTTTACTCCTCCTTCAACTTGCTGTACCTCTAACCTATTTTAGCAATTATGTGGAAAAGCGCAAGGTAATGGTAAGCACGCAAAAAAGCGGCCCGCGCCTGATAACGGCACGGACCACTCTCTTATGCTTTTCGTTTCGGTTCAAATATTGCTTTTTGAATGATCAGGTTGCACGCGGATAGGATGATGCTCGCCAAGAAGGCCATTCCGAATCCTGAAATCTCGAAGCTGCTCCCCATGATTTTATCTGTCAGCATCAAGGTGATGGCATTGATGACAAACAGGAATAAACCGAGGGAAAGAATCGTAACCGGCAGCGTCAGGATGATCAGGATCGGCCTGACAAGCACATTCAGGAATGACAAGATGATGCTCGCTAAAATGGCGGCTCCGATCCCCGTCACCTGGAATCCTTCAAAAAAGCCCGCTAACGCTATAAAGATGACCGCATTGATAAGTATACCTATAATCCACCTCATTATCTGATGGAATCCTCCTCATTCGGCAGCACAAAGGCAAGTAGGGCATATACCACGACTAGGGGGAAGAAGCCCGTCGGGATCAATAGCAGGATGAAGGCGACCCTCAGGATGATGGGGTCGATCCCCACCGTCCTTGATAAGCCCCCGAGCACTCCTGCCAGCTTTCTATCAGACCTTGTTCGTGCCAATGTTTTCTTCATGATGATACCCTCTTTCTAGTTCGTCTCTTTGTTGCTATTAACATTCTTCGATTCGTACTTTTTTATGAGCACGGAACCGGTTTTTGTTTCAGCAAAGAGATGAAGCTTATCCGGAGAGGTTGTTTTACGTGAGAAGCGGATCGATTTCTGCACCACTTCATTTTTTTCTTCCAATACATCGATACCCTCAAGTTCCATTTTGAAACCACCAAGATTGGATTTCGCCTCACCTGAGATGTTGATGTTCTCAGGTACGTAGAAGTCCACGCTTCCCGTCACGGTCTTCGCATGGACGGTATCGGCTTTGTCCCCTGTCAGGGAGCAGACGATGTTACCATTTAAGGACTGGGCATCCGTATGAAGGATATCGCCTTCGACGAGGACCTTTCCGTTGATGGATTCTGCTTCAACGTGCTCAGCTGAGACACGTGTAAGGGTGATGGCTCCATTGGAGGTCTCCACATCAGCCCTCTTCGCTTTCAACCCTTCGACGATGATCTTACCGTTTGCCGCCTTTGCCTTCAGGTCTTCCACTTCGAGGTTGTTTGCATTGAGACCGCCGTTAAACAGACGGACGGAGATCTTTTTGTACTGATGTTCAGGCACAAAGAATTTCGCATTTACTTTCATCCATTTGGACTGGGTGCCAAAGTACAGGGTATCACCGTCTATGGAGAAGGAAGACGTATCATGGAACTGCTTGAGGCCTTCTTCCCGGTCCTCGGTCCGGTATACTTTCGCATCGCATTCCACCCGGACCTCCCCTCCGCTCCATGGATGGATCTCGACCTTGCCGTTCGCCACATCGATATCGATCTTATCAAAGGATACCTCGGGCTGCTGGAATACATGGGACACTTCGACTGATTGACTCAACTGGAAATCAAAATCAAAGTTTTTTATCTTATTGAGGGCTGTATTCATGAAATCAACGACTTTATCCTTAGAATTAGACGAACCGGATGATGTCGATTTTTGCTTAGGCTGATCGTCCGGATCTTGGAAAATCGAAACGAATTCATCTACAAAGCTTTTCTCCTTCGGTTTCGGTTCTTCCGGTTTCTTATCCAGTGCTTCCAAAAGGGCCACGGCTTCCTGAGCAGAAATCGTTCCGTTCTCCAACATATCCAAAATCCGTTTACGCTCTTCATTCATACCCGTTCAACTCCCATTTTCAGATTATCTCAGTACTATCATGAATATAACCGATAAGGCAAAGTTATACCTGATCCGTCATTCATTGCTTCTATAGTATGTACGTTTAAAGCGCCCAAAGGTTTCATTCCTGTAAAAAATGTTCCTCACTGTCCCATACCCTCCTGACAACATAATAAAACGGAGGCGCCGGGGCACCTCCGTTCCAATCAGTTCGTCACGCCTTCTTTTTCCCTGACTTTCTTTTTCATCCGTTCTCGCTCACGCTCGAGGACAGGTTTCAGGTATTTCCCTGTATACGACCCCTTCGCTTCAGCCACCTTCTCAGGAGTTCCGGTGGCTACGATCGCGCCTCCTTTATCTCCCCCTTCAGGACCAAGGTCGACGAGGTAATCGGCTGCTTTGATGACATCAAGATTATGCTCGATGACAAGGACCGTGTCCCCGTTCTCCACAAGACGCTGAAGGACGACGAGGAGTCGTGAAATATCATCCACATGCAAGCCTGTCGTCGGCTCATCGAGGATATATAGGGAGCGGCCAGTTGAACGGCGATGAAGCTCGGATGCAAGCTTCACGCGCTGCGCCTCCCCTCCGGAAAGGGTCGTGGCAGGCTGCCCGAGGGTGATGTAGCCGAGGCCGACATCATAGATGGTTTGAAGCTTCCTTCTGATCTTCGGAATATTTTCGAAGAACTGCAGGGAGTCTTCCACCGTCATCTCAAGGACATCAGCGATGTTTTTATCCTTGTATTTCACTTCAAGGGTTTCACGGTTATAACGTTTCCCGTGGCAAACCTCACAAGGGACATATACATCAGGAAGGAAGTGCATCTCGATCTTGATGATCCCGTCACCGCGGCATGCTTCACAGCGGCCGCCCTTCACATTGAAGCTGAATCGGCCTTTTTTATATCCGCGTACCTTCGCTTCATTCGTGGTGGCGAATACGTCACGGATATCATCGAAGACCCCTGTATAGGTTGCCGGATTCGATCGAGGCGTACGGCCGATCGGGGATTGGTCGATGTCGATGACCTTATCGAGGTGCTCGATCCCCTTGATTTCCTTATGAAGCCCAGGCTTAGACTTGGCGTTATGAAGCTTCTGGGCAAGGGACTTATGAAGGATCTCGTTTATAAGGGTACTCTTACCTGAACCCGAGACGCCCGTCACCGCCATGAACAGGCCGAGGGGCAGCTTCACTTTTACGTTATTCAAGTTGTTCTGCTTCGCTCCGAGGATCTCAAGATAACGGCCGTCGGGCTTTCGTCTTTCCTGCGGGAGCGGGATGAACTTCTTCCCGGATAGATATTGTCCGGTCAAGGATTTTTCATCATCCATGACTTCTTGAGGGGTTCCTGCCGAGATGACCTCTCCTCCGTGTTTCCCTGCGCCAGGACCGATATCGACAAGATAGTCCGCTGCCATCATCGTATCTTCATCATGCTCGACGACGATGAGGGTGTTTCCAATATCCCTCATATTCTTGAGGGTATCGATGAGGCGGTCATTATCGCGCTGATGAAGTCCGATTGACGGCTCATCAAGGATGTAGAGGACACCCGTCAGTCGCGAACCGATCTGGGTCGCAAGCCGGATCCTTTGTGCTTCACCGCCCGACAGTGTACCTGCGGCACGACTGAGGGTCAGATAATCAAGTCCTACGTTCACAAGGAAACCGAGGCGTTCACGGATTTCTCGCAGGATCAACCTGGCGATTTGCATATCTTTGTCCGAAAGTTCCAGGGCATCAAAGAATTGATCTGCTTCCTGGATGGAGAAGGCCGTTACCTGTCCGATATGGAGGGAATCGACCTTCACGGCGAGGGACTCTTCCTTCAGCCTGTGTCCATCACAGCTCGGACAATTTTGGGTAGCCATGTATTTCTCCATCTGCTCCCTAACGTAATCGGAGCTAGTCTCACGGTAGCGTCTCTCCACGTTCGCCATGACGCCTTCAAATCGGAGGTAATTCTCTCTGACTTGACCGAAATCATTCTCATAGCGGAAATAGATTTCGTCTTTACCGCTTCCGTGAAGGATTTTGTCCATATCATGCTTCGGCAGGTTCTTCACCGGCACATCCATAGGGATCCCGTAATGATCACAAACCGCCTTCAACAAGGAAGGGTAATACTGTGAACTTGTCGGTTCCCACGGGGCAATGGCATGCTCATCAAGGGTCTTATCCCAGTTCGGGATCACAAGCTCTTTATCGACTTCGAGTTTCGTTCCAAGACCGTCACATGTCGGGCATGCACCGAACGGACTATTGAAAGAGAACATCCTCGGTTCAAGCTCCGAGATGGAGAAGCCGCAGTACGGGCATGCATGATGCTCACTGAACAGAAGCTCCTCTTCCCCGATCACATCGATGATCACCTGACCGCCGGCTAGGCGCAGTGCTGATTCAAGGGAGTCCGATAGTCGTGCAGCCACGCCTTCTTTTACCACGACGCGGTCAATGATGACTTCAATGGTGTGCTTTTTATTTTTCTCAAGGGTGATTTCTTCGCCGAGGTCTTCCACCTCTCCATCGATCCGCACCCTCACATATCCCTGCTTCTTGATATCCTCAAGGGTCTTCGCATGAGTTCCCTTCCGGCCCGATACAACGGGAGCAAGCACCTGAAGCTTCGTGCGTTCCGGATACTCCAGGATGCGATCCACCATCTGTTCGATCGTCTGAGACGTGATTTCGATTCCATGATTCGGACAGATCGGCTTCCCGACCCTTGCAAATAGCAGACGGAGATAATCATAGATCTCCGTTACGGTCCCTACCGTGGAACGTGGATTCCGGCTGGTCGTCTTCTGATCGATGGAAATTGCCGGTGACAACCCTTCGATGGCATCCACATCAGGCTTATCCATTTGTCCGAGGAATTGCCTTGCATAGGCAGACAGGGACTCCACGTAACGCCTTTGACCTTCTGCGTAGATCGTGTCGAAGGCAAGGGATGATTTCCCTGAACCCGAAAGGCCGGTCAGTACGACCAGTTTATCCCTCGGGATGGTGATATCTATATTTTTAAGGTTATGAGCGCGAGCTCCTTGTACGATAATATTTTCCTGCGCCATAAGTCGTTCATCCTTCCGCTTTCAGCTCGAGAATGGTATCGCGAAGCTGGGCTGCCCGTTCGAAATCGAGGGCTTTGGCCGCTTCTTTCATTTCCCCTTCTAGGCTGGCAATAAGTTTTTGTCTCTCCGGTTTGGACAGTTTCGATACATTCGTGCGACCTCCGTCCATCTCCTCTGTTTCCTCCACTTCGCGAGTGGCCTTGATGGCATCCCGGATCTCCTTCTGGATCGTCGTCGGGGTAACGCCGTGCTTCTCGTTGTATTCTTCCTGGATTTCACGGCGACGCTTCGTCTCGCTGATTGCCTTCTCCATGGAATCGGTCATCTTATCTGCGTACATGATGACCTTCCCTTCGCTGTTACGGGCCGCACGTCCGATGGTTTGGATCAAAGATCGTTCAGAACGGAGGAAGCCTTCCTTATCAGCGTCGAGTATGGTCACCAAGGACACTTCCGGTATGTCCAGCCCCTCCCTGAGGAGGTTGATGCCGATGAGGACATCATATTTTCCGAGGCGGAGGTCACGAATGATCTCGATCCGCTCCAGGGTCTTGATTTCGGAATGCAGATATTGGACCTTGATGCCGATCTCCTTCAGATAAGCACTGAGGTCTTCGGACATCTTCTTGGTGAGGGTGGTGACAAGGACACGTTCGTCCTTCTCCACGCGCTCATTGATCTCCCCGATAAGATCATCGATCTGCCCTTCGATGGGCCGGACTTCAATAATCGGGTCGAGAAGACCGGTCGGACGGATGATCTGTTCGACCATTTCCGGACTGTGCTCAAGCTCATATGGACCCGGCGTCGCCGACACATATAGAAGCTGATTCGTCTTCCCTTCGAACTCATCGAACTTCAACGGACGGTTATCCATGGCGGACGGCAGGCGGAATCCATGATCCACGAGCACTTTCTTCCGCGCCTGGTCCCCGTTGAACATCCCGCGCACCTGTGGAAGCGTCACGTGGGACTCATCGATGACGATGAGGAAGTCTTCAGGGAAATAATCCATAAGGGTGTAAGGGGTAGAGCCCGGCGGTCTAAGGGTAAGATGACGGGAGTAGTTCTCGATTCCCGAACAGAAGCCCATCTCCCTCATCATCTCAAGATCATAGCGGGTCCGTTGCTCCAGGCGCTGGGCCTCGAGGAGCTTATCTTCCTCCCTCATGATTTTGAGCTGCTCTTCAAGCTCCTTCTCGATGTTTTCAATCGCAACCTTCATCTTCTCTTCACGGGTAACGAAGTGGGAAGCCGGGAAGATCGCGACATGATCGCGGTCGCCCATGATCTCACCCGTGAGGGCATCGACTTCGCGGATCCGGTCGATTTCATCACCGAAAAACTCGACCCTCATGCAGTGTTCATCCCGTGATGCCGGGAAGATTTCCACCACGTCACCGCGGACCCTGAATGTTCCGCGCTGAAAGTCGATATCATTTCGTTCATATTGTATATCCACAAGCTTTCTCAAAAGCTGATTACGTTCAATTTCCATCCCGACTCTCAGGGACAGGACAAGCTCCCTGTATTCTTCCGGATTACCCAACCCGTAGATACAGGATACACTTGCGATGATAATGACATCCTTCCGTTCAAACAGTGCGGAGGTGGCAGAGTGGCGAAGCTTATCGATCTCATCATTGATGCTCGCATCCTTCTCGATGAACGTATCGGTCTGAGGGACATATGCCTCCGGCTGGTAGTAATCGTAGTAACTCACAAAGTACTCTACGGCATTGTCGGGAAAGAATTCCTTGAACTCGCTGTAGAGCTGTCCGGCCAGCGTTTTATTGTGGGCAATGATAAGAGTGGGCTTCTCCACTTCCTTGATGACATTGGAAACGGTGAACGTCTTTCCCGTTCCCGTCGCCCCGAGGAGCGTCTGGTGGCGTTTGCCTTCCCTGATGCCCTCTACCAGCTTCTTGATTGCCAGGGGCTGGTCCCCTTCAGGTTTGTATTTAGACTTTAGCTCGAATTGATCTTTCACCGTGAAACCTCCTATAGGTAAGGAACAGTATGTTCTATGCTTGTCTATACCCATCCCTTGCACTGTCCATTCGTCTCTTCCCATTTTACCACAATCAATCGGAATTTAACCATCAATAAGCGAACAAAAGTTCGTTTTTATCCCTCAGTAGGATACGACCTGTGGACAATCGCAGGTTCGACAAACTCCACGGTGTCAATCGACAGCATTCGACTACTTTTACACACACCCTGTGGGTATGTCTGTTGATAACCACTATACCATTGTGGAAAAGACGCCCCCTTACCCACAATTCGTCAAAATTCTTGTGCACTCTTCTAGAGAAACCGCATACAACCTGTGTATAACTTCATGGAACAAAAAAAGAGCACTCCCTATTGGGAATGCCCGGTTATTCACTTTTTTGCCCTTTACCCTTCATCCGTCCGCTATACCAAAAACCCACTGTCAAACTCGCTGCGTCGATGACGATCAGCAGGATGGAGTCCGTATATCCTTTGGAAACGGAAGCGGCGATCAACGCCACGGTCAAGGCAAGTCCGATATATCGATTGTAGGTGACCCTCGAAAAGAATACGACGAGGAGGCCGGGCAGGAAGGCTGCCAGAATGATCTTGGACACAGTCAACTCTCCTTAAGGAAGGAATATCAACTAGTTTAACGGATATTCCCTGTTCTGGAAAGAGTCATCAGGCCCCCGATGATAGAATCCGCTCCGTCCTCTCCTTCAATTCACTGTGAGGGATGAACTTCTCTGCAAGCATGTCCGGCAAGACGTACTCAAGGAAGTATTTCACACTCGCAAGCTCCTTGAATTTAATGATCGTCGAAAGGGCTTCCTGATAGATTTCCATGAACAGCGGCTCCGGATTTCCTTTTTGGATCTCACCAAATGATTCATACAGAAGATCGACTTTGTCGGCTACGGATAAGATCCTGCCTTCAAGCGTCTCGTCTTTCCCTTCCTTGAAGCGGTTCCTGTATACATCGTGGAATTGAGGGGGGAATTCTGTCGTGATGAATTTTTTGACCATCTGATCTTCAACCTGGCTGAACAGTTCCCTCAGTTCCTTCGAGGCATATTTCACAGGCGTCTTGATATCTCCGGTAAAAAGCTCTGCATAGTCATGATTCAGTGCCTTTTCATATAGGGACTTCCAATCGACCTCATGCCCCTCCTGTTCTTCCACGGTTCCTAGAAATTGCGCAATCTTCGTCACCTTGAAGGAGTGGCTGGCCACATTATGCTGATGATATTTGAATCGACCCGGACAGCGGATGAGCGTCTCGAGGTCTGATAGACTTTTAAAATAGTGATGGATCCCCATTTCGATTCTCCTCTCTAAGGCATACTATGATGATTTGGATGTATTGCCAATGGCAGAAGCCCTTAGCCATAGACTTCCCCGCTCACCTGAATATAAAACAAATCCCCCTTACACGGTGCAAGGAAGGATTTGTTGATTCCATATTAAATCAGTCTGACCGATACGACCCCTTCTATGCCTTCAATCTTCTGCTTCAGGCCCGCCTGCTCTTCTTCCGTCAGGACGTGGTCAAGATCGATCATCGTGTAGGCCCATGTAGCCTTGCTTCGATTGATCATGTCAGCAATATTGACAGCAAACCCAGAAAGGGCGGTGGTGATCTGGCCTACCATGTTCGGGATATTTTTGTGCATGACGGTGAGTCTCATCTTCCCGCTATAGGGAAGTTCGACATCAGGAAGATTCACGGCATGCTTGATATTCCCGGTCTCCAGATAGGTCTTCAACTGCTTCGTCGCCATGACGGCACAGTTCTCTTCCGATTCCACCGTTGAAGCCCCAAGATGGGGAACCGGGACGACATTCTTCATGGAGAGGACCCGGGGATTCGGGAAGTCGGTCACATATTTACCCACCGTCCCGGACTCGAGCGCCTGCCCGAGGGTACTTTCATCCACAAGCTCACCTCGTGAGAAGTTCAGGATGGTCATCCCTTCTTTCATCTTGTTGAAGCTCGATCCGTTCACCAAACGATTCGTCTTATCCGTCAGCGGGATGTGGAGGGTGACGAAATCGCACTCCGCCCATACTTCATCGATGTGCATGGCACGGTTGACATCGCGCGAAAGCCTCCAGGCCGCATCCACTGAAATGAACGGATCATAGGCAACTACGTCCATTCCCAGGGCCAGTGCATCATTGGCAACGAGGACACCGATGGCACCAAGGCCGACAACGCCCAATTTTTTACCTTTGATCTCACTTCCGACAAACTCCTTCTTCTTTGCTTCCACAACAGCTGCCACATCATCCCCATGTTCCTGGAGGGTTTGTGCCCATCCTACTGCGGAAAAAAGATTCCTAGATGAAGCAATGAGATTGGCAAGGACAAGTTCTTTCACCGCATTGGCATTGGCACCAGGCGTATTGAACACGACAATCCCTTTTTCCGTACACTCATCGATGGGGATATTATTCACACCGGCACCTGCCCTGGCAATGGCTTTCACAGATTCGGGAAACTCGAAGTCATGGAGATTCTTGGATCTCACAAGAATGCCATCGGGATCACCGCTTCCGTTCAGATAATAATTCAAATCTTCTTCAATAAGGGACAAACCTCTTTGACTGATGGCATTGAATGTATTAATGGTCAACATGTGATGTTCCTCCTTGGTCTGCTTCGAATTCTTTCATGAAATCAACCAGTGCCCTCACTCCTTCAAGGGGCATGGCGTTATAGAGGCTAGCCCGCATTCCGCCGACGGAACGATGACCTTTCAGGAACTCGAATCCGCGCCGTTTCGCCTGTTCCAGGAAGAGTTTATTCACTTTATCACTGGCCGTGGTGAACGGGATGTTCATCAGGGAACGGCTCGCTTCCGGAACAGGGTTGGAGAACAGACTGGATTCATCAATACAACTATAGAGCAATCCCGCTTTTTCCCGGTTTAGTGCCTCCATGCCTGCAACACCACCGTTTTCCTTCACCCACTCAAGCACGAGCTTAAGCACATAGATAGCGAATGTAGGAGGTGTATTGAACATGGATCCGTTCTCCACATACGTTTCGTACTTCAACATGGTCGGGCATGTCTCCGGTGCTTTTCCGATGAGATCCTTGCGGACGATGGCAACAGTCACCCCGGATGGACCAAGGTTCTTCTGAGCCCCTGCATAAATCAAACCGAACGAAGACACATCGATCGGTTCCGAGAGGATATGGGATGACATATCCGCCACGAGGGGAATGCCGCCTGTTTCGGGATAAGAGGCGTACCTCGTACCTTCTATTGTATTGTTGGACGTGATGTGGACGTACGCCGCCTCAGGAGAGAAATCTTCTTTCGTATAAGCGGGAATGTCTCCCGGTGACTCTATTCGATGGATGGTTCCGATTTTTCCCGCTTCCTTGACGGCTTTCTTCGACCAGCTTCCCGTCACGATGTAGTCAGCGACACCATGTTCCGCAAGAAGATTCATCGGGATCATGGAAAACTGCAGAGAGGCGCCTCCTTGAAGAAAAAGAACTTCATACTCTTCAGGAATGTCCATAAGCTCCCTCAGCAATGCTTCAGCACCCTGGATGATTTCTTCGAACGGACCGGAACGATGACTCAACTCCATGACAGACATGTCAGTCCCGCTGTAGTTCAATAATTCTTTTTGTACTTTTTCCAATACTGGACGGGGAAGAACCGCTGGACCTGCAGAAAAATTGAACACTTGCTTCAACAAAAACACCACCTGCACATTCGTTCAGAATTTTCCCAAAGTATAAGAAGAAACACGGTATCCGTCAACAACCCTGACGAACGAAGAAAACGCTTACGAAGTAAGATTTTAAGAGATAGCGCAAAAATCGTTGGGTTCTTATTGTTTTTGGAATAATCACTTAACCATAAAAAATAAGACAGCAAAAGCTGCCTTATCCTGTCAGTATATCTTCTTTTGGATAGCGGATCTTCTCTTTACCCGGCCGTGAGAGGGAGTAGGCGAGTGTCAACGGACCCATCTTCCCTGCGAACATGACGAAGATGATGACCCACTTCCCGACGGTGCTCAACTCCGGACTGAAGTTCATGGACAAGCCCACGGTTCCGAAAGCCGATACCACTTCGAATAGTAGCGTGAGGAAATCCGCTCCTTTTTCCGAGATGGTAAGGATGAACAGGGACCCTACCACCAAAAGGACGCTAAGCGTGGAGATCGCAAGGGATTTCAGGATGACCGATTGATCAATGGAGCGCCGGAAGATCTTGACTTCTTTTTTATCCCTCAAGAAGGCACCGACCGCTAGAAGGATCATCAGGAATGTCGTAAGCTTGATCCCCCCGCCTGTAGAGGCGCTCCCTGCTCCGATAAACATAAGAAGGACTGTAAAGAAAAGAGTCGGACTTTCCATTTCCCCGTAATCAAGTGTATTGAACCCTGCCGTCCTCGGTGTAACTGCCTGAAAGTAGGAAGCCAACCCTTTGTCACCGAGAGAAAGAGGGCCGAGGGTACCCGGGTTATTATATTCCAGGACGAAGATGACGATCGTTGCCACAACATTGATCAACAGCGTACCCAAGATCATGATTTTCGAATGGAGGGACAGCTTCTTGAACGTACGGGATTTCCATGCGTCCACCAACACCGTGAACCCCACTCCGCCGATAATGAAAAGGAATGATAGCGTGAAGGTGATGACGGGGTTCCCCACAAACCTCATCATGTTGTCGGGCCACAAGCCGAAGCCGGCGTTATTAAAAGCAGAAACAGAATGGAACAGACTATAAAACAACCCTTCTGACCACCCGTATCGGGGCACCCACTGAGTAGCGAGGAACGTCATTCCGATCCCTTCCACCAGCAATGAAAAGATGAAAAGGTATCTCACGAGCATGATCACCCCTCCAACAGAGGTCTGATTCAACGACTGCTGTAGCAACAGCCTTTCCTTGAATCCGATTTTCTTCCCGAGCATCATGACGATAAGGACGGCGAACGACATGATGCCCAGTCCCCCAAGCTGTATGAGGCACATGACGACAATCTGGCCGAAAACGGTGTAGACGGAGCCGGTATCGACAACGGCAAGCCCCGTCACCGTCATGGCTGAAGTTGTGGTAAAAAGGGCTTCGAGCCACGTGATTGGCTCAGTCGTCGAGATGGGAAGCTTCAACAGAGCCATTCCCACCATGATGAAAAAGGCGAAGACCGCCACCAGCAGCTGCGGTGGACTTAAATGAATGACCCTGTATTTCATGGTTATACCCCTTCTTTTTCGAATCGATTGATATCGCGATTATGTCCGATGACAATCAACAGATCTTCCAGTTCAACCGTATCGTCAGCGCTAGGTGAGACAATGACTTCATCCCCGCGATGGATGGCAATGATATTGCATCCATACCGTGCCCGGACATCCAGGTCCATGAGCGTGCGGTTCGCGACTTTGGATGAAGCCCTGACCTCTACGATGCTGTGCTCCTTAGAAAGCTCGATGTAATCGATGATTTTCTCCGATGTCATATGGTGAGCGATTTTCTTCGCCATATCCCGTTCAGGATGGATGACCTTATCGGCACCGATCCTTTCAAGCACTTTTTGATGATACGCGTTTGAGGCCTTCACCCAGACCTCCTTGACACCCAGCTCTTTCAGAAGCAGTGTCGTCAGGATGCTCGCCTCCACGCTTTCCCCGAACGAAACGATCACGTGATCGAAGTTACGTAGTCCCAGGGACCTCAAAACGGACTCATCCATGGCGTTGGCCTGGACGGCGTGTGTCGCCACATCCGCGTAGCGCTGAACGACCTCTTCGTGCAGATCGATTGCCAGTACCTCTGTATCAAGCCTGCTCAATTCCTCCACCAGGTTCCCCCCGAATTTTCCAAGGCCGATAACGGCGAATTGCTTCTTCATGATGTACTCCTCCAACTGAACGTTACTGATATTTTCGTATCTTTTGTTGTTTTCTACTTGTTCATTCATCTTCCATGATGAATCGTGCTGATTCAAAAAATGACGGCACAAAAAAGACCGCAGGAACTAAGCCTGTGGTCATCGTCAATGCGATTCCAAGGTTCATTCACTCCCATTTACGCTTACGAGGTTAGCTGACGGATTCGGGCCATGGAAGCAGCCCTACCTTAAAAGGATTCACCCCTGTATGAACTCGGGTCCCCCGCTTCTGTAAAGAATTAAGCGATGATATGATCAAAAGCAACCAGCTTTGATGATAGATATATTACTCCTAGACCCATTCGTTGTCTATAACTATTTTAGTCTTTTTTTCGCGGAAAATGAGATATGGATGAACCACCATCATTTACTTGCTCCGCCCATGGTTTCGAAGCCTTCATTTGGGGAATATTGCTTATAAAATGCAAACTGAAGGGAAGAAGTAGCCATGGCTGACATTACATCGGTCCTGCCTTCCGGTAAGGACAATTCAAAGGATATCAAACCCTGGATCAGGGGGTTCGCCCGCATAGGATTCATATCAAGGGGGCTCGTCTACATGCTGATCGGCGCCCTCGCCGTCATGGCGGCATTCGGAGTGGGCGGCAGCACATCCGACTCGAACGGGGCCTTCGCAGCCATTGCATCAAAGCCTTTCGGTGAGGTATTATTATGGATCGTCGGCATCGGACTTCTCGGCGTGGTCATCTGGAGCCTCATCCAAGCCATTACCGATCCCGAATACCACGGGGACCAGGGAAAATCCATCGTGCGGAGGGTGACCCACATCTTCACGGGTGCCGCTTACGGGATCCTCGGCTTCAATGCCATCGCCATCGCCCTTCACGCCAAAGGCGGCTCCAGTTCCGAGCAGACCATGTCTGCAAAGCTCCTATCCCAACCTTTCGGTCAGTGGATCGTGGGCATCGTCGGGCTGGCCATCATCGGATTCGCCCTTCACGAACTGTACTCTGCGTATACAGAAAAATTCGCGAAGCAGTTCAAGAAAGGCAGCATGTCAAAGCACGAGTGGAAATTCAGCAAAAGGACAGGAAAAATCGGCCTCACTGCCCGAGGCATCGTATTCCTTCTCGTAGGCTACTTCTTCATCCGTACCGCCATCACGGCTGATCCCGATAAAACCAAGGGACTGGACGGGGCACTATCCGAAATTGCCCAGCAGCCTTTTGGACAATGGCTGCTCGCCATCGTGGCAGCTGGACTGTTCCTCTACGGGGTCTTCGAGATCCTCAGAGGGAAGAATCGACATTTAAGCATATTCTAAGCCCATCACCGGGCTTTTTTATTTGAAAAGAGGTATCAACTATGAAGACATTATGGACGAAATACAAGAGCATATCCCTGATCACGAAAATCACCGTCGCCCTGATCCTCGGGGTCATAGCAGGCGTGACCTTCGGAGAGCACGCCGCCTCCATTTCCATCCTGGGGGACATCCTTATCCATCTCCTGTCGTTCCTGATCATCCCCCTTATCCTCTTCACACTCATGACAGGTGTGAACCAAACAAGCATCAAGGAACTCGGGAAAACGGGGAGCAAAGTGTTCCTTTACTATCTTCTTTCATCCGCCTTCGCCATCATCGTGGGGTTGGCTGTCGCGAGCATCTTCCAACCAGGGACCGGAATGGAGCTCGACCAATCCCAGTCATTCGATGTTCCCGATGATCCGGGCTTGAAAAGCGTCTTCCTGTCGATCATTCCAGACAATATCATAAAAGCCTTCACAGAGCTTAACCTGTTGGGGATCATCTTCACTGCCATCGTGTTCGGGACCGCCATCTCCTATTTGCGTTCCACGAAAGAATACGGTGAACTGGGGGAGCACGTATTCAAAGTCATCGAGGGACTCAATGAAGCGAGTCTCGCCATCATGAAGGCGATCCTGCACTATCTCCCTATCGGCATTTTCGCCATCATGGCCAAAACGGTCGGAGAACAGGGTGCAGGGACACTACTATCCCTCGGCAACATGATCATGGTCCTGTATATCGCACTCATCGTCCAGCTGCTTCTCTACACCGTTGCCATGATCATGGTCAAGATTAACCCCCTTTCGTTTTATTCAAAGGCACGCACTCCCATGATCACTGCCTTTGTGACACAAAGCAGCACCGGCACCCTTCCTTTATCTCTTCAGGCAGCCAGGTACATGGGGATTCCTAAAAGCCTCTATGGATTAAGCCTTCCCCTCGGGGCGACAATCAACATGGATGGTGCCGCGATCCGCATTGCGGTATCCGCGGTCTTCGCCGCAAACGTCGTCGGTGATCCGCTGAGCCTGACAGATATGGCTCTCGTCGTGGTCGTCGGAACCCTTGCCTCCATTGGAACGGCAGGCGTACCGGGAGCAGGCATCCTCATGATTGCCACGGTGTTCACCCAAATCGGCCTTCCCATGGAAGCCGTTGCCCTCCTGACCGCCATAGATGCCCTCGTAGGCATGGGCTGCACTGCCATCAACATTACCGGTGACCTTGCAGGAACGTCGATCATTCATCGGTTGAGCGGTAGAAAGAAATAGCGAAAGAGGCTGTCGTTATGTGCGACAGCCTTTTTGGTAGGGATAAAAATGAGGAGATTGGGGTGGATATTGTTTTCTACTACACAGGTATCAGAGTTGATTGGAAAGTGGGGAACACCTTTCGTCCCCCTAGCTTTAACCGTGATTCCTATTTGTTGCCTGCTTGTGTATGGGACCGTTCCTTTTCGCTGCAGACGCCTGCTTTCCTGCGGGAAGGGCGTCAATCCTCCTCGTGTCTGCGGGGTCTTGCCACTCCTTCTTTTCCGCTGGAGTCAGGCGTCTTCCGCTTCAATCCACTCTTAAGTTGGGGATAAAGTGAGCGTTTACTTCTTCTGCAAGTTATCAGAGCCAATTGGTTTATCAGGGAGACGCTCTTCGTTACCCAAACCGGTTTCCTTCATGATAGTGTGCTTCGGTATGGGACTGTTCCTTTCCGCTACAGGCGCCTGCTTTCCTGCGGGAAGGGCGGCAAGCCTCCTCGTGCCTGCGGGGTCTTGCCACTCCTTCTTTTCCGCTGGAGTCAGGCGCCTTTCGCTTCAATCCACTCTTTGGTTGGAGATTAGGGATAAAGGAACCTTAGACTGGTGGGTCAATTGTAAGGAATAAGTCTTTCTCATACGATTTTGGGAAGGATGAGGATGGTATCCCCATCATAAAGTGCAGCGATACGGAACGGTTCTCTCTTTTCACTCCAGCCTCTACCTGCTAGTTGGGAATGAAGATAGCCCTGTCACCAACTCCTTTGAGTAGAGCACTCCATCTGCCTACCACTAAAACGTGCAGTGCAGCGGAGGGAGACCGATTCCAACGGGAAATAGCGGGCAGGGTGAGACCCCGCAAGCATGAGGAGGCTCATCGCACGCCCCGTGGAAAGCGGGCTCCGTAGCGAAACGAAACGGTCCCATCTTTTCACATCACCCCATAGCAACTAAATTGTATGGAGGTAGCCCTCTTGAAAACTCTCATAGGTGTAGTGTAGAACTGAATCAAGCTTCTACCACACAGTGCAGTGAAGCGGAGGACGGCCGACTCCCGCGGGAATAGAGGCATGGTTGAGACCCTGGAGGCGCAGCCGAAGCGGCTCAACTGCCTCCCCGCAGGAAAGCGGCCGTCCGCAGCGGAACGGAACAATCCCCTCTACCCACCACCACAAAACAAAGCTTATCCAGACCCCTACCACCAACAAAAAAATCCCCCACCGGCATCAAACCAGCGAGGGATTTCCCTTATCCTCCAAGGAACACAGCGCCGTACACGAGCGCCCCGCCGATCACCAACGCAGGACTAACCTTCCACCTCTCCAACAAGAGATAGCTGGCAACCCCGATGATCAACGTCTGCACAATCCCGATCCCACCATACGAATCCACAAGGAATTCCATCGTCATGATGCCAAGAAGGATCGCAATCGTCGGCCTGACGATCGTTGTCATGTTCTTCACCTTAGGAGAATCTTTAAACTTCATCAACAACCCGAGCAAGAACAGCATCAGCAGAAGCGAAGGAGCAATCGTCGAGAACAACCCGATCGCGGCCCCCAGTACACCGCCCTGCTGATAGCCGATATAGCCGGCCATTTTCGTATTGATCGGACCCGGAAGCGCATTGGCAAGGGCGAGCATTTCACTGAACTGACTATCCGTCAGCCATCCGTACCGGTCCACGACCTCCGCCTGGATGAGGGGGATCGAGGACGGCCCGCCGCCATACCCTAAAATATTCGGAACAAAGAAAGCCATGAAAATATGCACATATGTCATGAAGCTTTCACCTGCTTTTCATTCACAGGTTTCTTGGACATAAGGGCAAGCCCGAGTAACACTGCAATTACAATTCCCGGGTGAACCCCAAGTCCTGAGAGGAGCAAAAGGCTCACTGCCAAAAGTCCGATTGTGATCTTCCAGCCAAGGCTCTTTTTTGACTTTTTCACAAAGTCCCACGTCAGGACACCGAGCATGACCGCGACCACTGGGACGACCGCCTGAGACATCCCGTGGACCCACGGGCGGTCTTTATAGGAATTCAATGCCGTCAGCATCAGGATCAAGAGCAGGACGGTCGGGACGCTTGTGGCGATGATGCTCACGAGCATGCCCAGCACTCCCCCGACCCGATGCCCGATATAACCGGCCATCTTCGTTGCAATCGGTCCAGGCAGGGCATTTGCCAAAGCGAGGGTATCCGAAAACTCATCGTCACTCATCCATTTGTATTTCTCGACTACTTCTTTATGAAATAGTGGTATGGAGGAAGGACCTCCCCCGAATCCAAGCATCCCTACGCGGAAAAATGCCAGAAATAACTGCCACTGTTTCATTCATCACACCTCATTTCAATCGTTAGCGGGGTCTCCTACCAAGCGGAGATGGCCCCGTCCGTACGGGATTCCGTCCCTCCCATTAAAACACCATTGGTAGGGTTTCTCCAAATGATTTGCCCCCGGCCAAATGAACCGTGATCGGTCGCGACCAGAATCTCGTGACCGCGCCGGGCAAGTGCTTGTGCGATGTGATTCGGGAATGTCGGTTCGACAGCTACCTGTTTCCCCTTCATCCACTGCCATCTTGGTGCATCGAGGGCAGCCTGTGGATTAAGATGAAAATCAATGGTGTTCATGACGACTTGAAAATGACCTTGAGGCTGCATGTAGCCTCCCATGACGCCGAATGGCCCTACAGCTTCACCTGCTTTTGTCAGGAAGCCGGGAATGATCGTATGGTATGTCTTCTTTCCAGGTTGAAGGGCATTCGGATGCGCCGGATCCAAGGAGAAATCATGACCGCGGTTTTGCAGTCCGATCCCGGTGCCAGGCACCACGATTCCGGATCCGAAGCCCATGTAATTGCTCTGAATGAATGAAACCATATTCCCTTCCCCATCAGCAGTGGCTAGGTATACGGTTCCCCCTTTGGGAGGCTCATATTCCGTCGGGGTGATGGCGTCTTCCCCGATGACAGAGCGCCTTGCTTCGGCATATTCTTCGCTCAGGAGATGCTGAACGGAAACGGGCATATCCTTCTCTTCTGTGATGAACGCTTTTCCGTCGGTAAAGGCGAGCTTCATGGCTTCGATTTGTTTATGGTATGTATCGATGCTCTCCTTCTCCGTGACGTCAAAGCCCTTCATGATGTTCAGCCCCATGAGGGTGACAAGGCCCTGGCCATTCGGTGGGATTTCCCACACATCGTATCCTTTATAATCAGTAGAAATCGGATTCACCCATTGTGGTCGGTAGGAGGCAAGGTCCTCTTTTGACAAGAAGCCTCCGCCCTGTTGGACAGCTTCAGCTATTTGTCCGGCCAATTCACCCCGGTAGAAGCTTTCTGCCTTCGTTTCGGCAATGGAGCGGAGGGTTTCCGCATGACCTTTCGAAGACCATACTTCCCCGATTTCCGGAGCCCTTCCTTCGGGGGCAAAGGTGTCGAACCACGCTTGATATTCCTCCCCTTTGAAAGATTCGCTGAACTTCTTATGGGCGAGGCTCCAATACTTACCGAGTACCGGGCTGATTGGATACCCTTCTTCTGCATAGGCGATCGCCGGTGCCAACACCTCGGTCAATGGCAGTTTGCCGAAGCGTTCCGAAAGTTCTGCCCATGCCGACGGAGCTCCCGGGACCGTGATGGGAATCGCGCCGTGTACCGGCATGGTCTCGTGTCCTTTTTCCTTCACAGCCTCAATGGAAATGGATGCAGGGGATGGACCACTTGCATTGAGTCCGTGAAGTTCTCCCTTCACCCATACAAGGGCGAATGCGTCCCCACCGATTCCGTTCGAAGTCGGTTCGACGACGGTCAGGGCTGCAGCCGTGGCGATGGCTGCATCGATGGCGTTCCCTCCTTTTTGGAGGATCTCCAAACCTGCCTGGGAGGCGAGGGGCTGAGAAGTCGCCACCATTCCTTTTTTGGCAAACACTGTGTTACGTATGGAGGAATACGGTTGATACAGGTGATCCATATTCATAAAACCTCACGTCCTTTTTCTACATGATGACAGGCGACAAAATGCTGATCGCCCATGTCCCGCCATTCGGGTTTCTTCTGTTTGCATAGGTCTGTAGCGATGGGACATCGCGTATGGAACGCACAGCCTGATGGTGGATTGGCCGGATTTGGAATCTCCCCCTCCAGGCGGATGCGCTTACGGTCTTTTTGAATGGAGGGCCTTGGAATCGATGATAATAGTGCTTTCGTATAAGGATGCAGCGGATTGGTATACAGCTGTTCCGCTGAAGCTAGTTCAGCCGTATTGCCAAGGTACATCACCATGACCCGGCTGCAGAAGTAGCGGACGACACCGAGATCATGGGAGATGAAGAGATACGTCAACCCATATTTGGACTGGAGGGTCTTCAGGAGCTTCAGAACCTGCGCCTGCACAGATACATCGAGTGCCGACACAGCTTCATCACATACAACAACGGAGGGATTTAACGCAATGGCGCGGGCGATGCCGATCCGCTGACGCTGACCTCCACTGAATTCATGGGGTAGACGATCATAGTGATCTTCCTTCAGTCCGACCTCTTTCAATAAGTCTATCACTTTCTTCTTGCGCTCAGAGGCTGAAAGATCCGTATGGATGACAAATACTTCTTCAAGTGCCGCTCCGATCTTTTGCCTCGGGTTCAGGGAAGCGTATGGATCCTGGAAGATCATCTGCATCTGCTTCTTGAATGGAAAACGCTGTCGATTCGAGAGGCTCTGAACCTCTTTCCCCTGGAAGATGACCTTCCCGTCCGTGACATCCTCAAGCCCGAGGATCGTACGGCCGAGGGTTGACTTCCCGCACCCTGATTCCCCTACGACTCCAAGGCTCTCACCTTCGAATAACTCAAGGGAGACCTCTTCTACGGCCTTCACATGACCTTGGATGCGTTTCAGCATCCCGCCTTTGATCGGGTAATATTTTTTGACTCCTTCGAGTTTAAGAATGGACGGTTTCTCTCGTAGTGCAGACATCCTCATCAGCCTCCTGTAGCCAGCATTTCACCTTGTGTTCACCCGCCACGATGTATTCAGGCGGTGTCTCGGATTTACAACGGTCCATTGCATATGGACAGCGGGGGTGGAACCTGCAGCCGCTGATCTGCTCATCGATGTTCGGCAGGGATCCCGGTATCGCTTCAAGTTCAAAGTCCGGGTCATCCAGGTTCGGGACCGAGTTAAGCAGCCCCTTTGTGTAGGGATGCTGTGGATTTCCGAAGATGGACTCCACGTTCCCCTCTTCAATCTTTTCTCCTGCATACATGACCATGACGCGATCAGCGACTTCAGCGACGACACCCATGTCATGGGTGATCATCATGACGCCCATCCCGTACTGCTCTTTCGCGTCCTGGATCAGATCGAGGATCTGGGCCTGGATCGTCACATCCAGTGCAGTCGTCGGTTCATCGGCAATCAGGAGCTTCGGGGAGCAGGCGAGGGCGATTGCAATCATCACCCGCTGCCTCATCCCGCCGCTAAGTTCATGGGGATACTGCTTCATCCGTTTTTCAGGATAGGGAATCCCTACTTGCTTCAGAAGATCGATCCCTTGTCTGTTTGCCTCGCTCTTACCGATCTGTTTATGCAGCATCAGCGGCTCCCTGAGCTGGTAACCGATCGTGAGGACCGGGTTCAAGGCAGTCATCGGTTCCTGGAAGATCATCGACATGTCCTTTCCCCTGATCTTCCTGAGCTGCTCTGGTGAATAGGTAACAAGATCATTCCCGGCGAACTCAATACTTCCCTCTTTAATCGAGCCATTGCTTGGAAGCAGCCCCATGACGGAGAGGGAGGTGATGCTCTTCCCGCATCCCGACTCCCCTACGACACAAAGCGTCTCTCCTTTTTTCACCGTGAAGGAGATGCCCCGCACGGCAGATACTTCTCCGTTAGCTGTGCGGAAGGCTGTGACCATATTCTTTACAGATAATAGATCTGTCTTCATCGTTATCCCTACTCTCTGTAAACGTTATAGAGTTTCCAAGAACCTGTCGGATCGAGCTTCAAGCCTTTGACGCTCTTATCGGTTGCGGATGTATTCACACCGTGGTTCATGACGACGATCGGGGCATCTTTCACGATCAGCTTATTGGCTTCATCAAGCTTCTTCGCACGGACATCTTCGTCGATATTCTCACGTGATTCGTCCACAAGCTTGTCGAAGTCCGGGTTGTTATACTGAACGCGGTTGGATGATCCGATATTGTCTGAATGGAAGTTCGGGTAAAGAAGCTCACTACCATCAGAGGTCGAGTTCGCCCATCCTAGGAATGTGATATCGTACTTGCCATCGCGTACCGTATCAAGGAATGTACCCCATTCCATGGATTCGATCTTCACGTTGAAACCTGCATCCTGAAGCTGTGACTGGGCGATTTCAGCCATGAGCATATAGTTATCACGATTCGGCGTCAGGATGGTGAGTGCTTTGCTTCCAAAGTCGTTCTTCTTCACCATTTCTTTTGCCTTCTCAGGATCATAGGCATATCCTGCATCATCTGCAGAGGCGTCGTATCCGAATACTTTCGGACCGATGAGACTGTTACCTTCAACACCAAGGCCGTTCATTTTCTTCACGTATGATGCACGGTCAAGGGCATATGCCACTGCCTGACGGAATTCAGGATTATTCATCGGCTCTTTACTCATATTGAAGCCCAGATACGATACTGGAGTCCCTTCTTCCTTGGAAACATTGACGTTCTTCAGCGCTTCGATCCGTTTGACCTGTTCTGTCGGAAGGGCATCAAGGAATTGAACCTTCCCTGTTTGAAGCATGGAGATCGCCGTGGATACTTCCGGAACGACCTTGTAGGTTACTTTATCGAGTTTGGCAGGGTCTCTCCAGTAGTCTTTGTTTTTCTCAAGAACGATCTGATCGCCAGGCGTCCAGCTCACGAATTTGAATGGACCGGTTCCGACAGGCTCTTTCATGAGATCCTGGGATTGATCCGCTTCAGGGCTGACAATGGCTGCGTTCGAGTGGCTCAACGCCGCAAGAAGGGGTCCATACGGATACTTGGTCTTGATCTCCACAGTGTAGTCATCGACCACATTCACTGACTCGATCGGCTCTAAGAGTGAAGCCCGTGGCGCAGCCGTCTTCGGATCTCTGAATTTATCAAATGTATATTTGACGGCTTCAGCATTAAAGTCCGTACCGTCCTGGAACTTGATGTCTTTCTTCAATTTGATGACCCACGTCTGATCATCAGGCGTTTCATATGATTCTGCGAGAAGTGGTTCAATTTCATTTGTCTTGATGTTTCGTTCGAACAATGTCTCATACACTTGATCGATGACATTTGCCGATACGGAATCATTCGTCATGATCGGGGAGAGTCCTACGGCATCGGATGTTGTTGCATAGGTCAACTCCTGGGCTGCGCTTCCCCCGCTCTTCTTCTGTCCGCCCCCGCTACAGGCAGCGGTTACCATCATTACGATTGCGACTACTAGTACCAACCATTTCTTCATCTCTTCATTCCTCCTCTTATTATTGGTTCAAGTTCATATTCGGATCGAGGGCATCCCGAAGGCCGTCCCCGACAACATTGAAAGCAAATACGATCAGCATGATGGCGATACCTGGCACGATGGTCATATGAGGTGATGTCCACATGAAGTCCTGCCCTTGTGAGATCATTGCTCCCCACTCCGGTGTCGGAGGCTGAGCCCCGAGGCCGAGATAGCTGAGGGAAGCGGTGGACAGGATGGCCGTCGCCATCCTCATCGTGGCAAATACGATGATCGGTGCCGAGCAATTGGGCAGGATGTGCTTTACAAGGATCCGGAAATCACTCGCACCGAGGGATTTCATCGCTTGCACATACTCCTGTTTTTTCACGGTTAAGACCGATCCCCTGACGATCCGCGCACACGTCGGGATCGACCAGATCGAGATGGCGATGGCCACATTCACAAGGCTTGTGCCAAGAACGGCGATGATCAGCATGGCCAACAGGATCCCCGGGAATGCAAATAGAAGGTCGACAATCCGCATGATGATACCATCAAGCCTCTTATAGTAACCTGCGAGTAACCCAAGGGTCACCCCTCCCGCCAATCCAAGGCCGACTGCTGTAATCCCCACCAATAGGGAAATCCTTGCCCCGTATACGATCCTGCTCCACAGGTCGCGTCCGAAGTTATCGGTCCCGAGGAAATGGCCTTCCGAGAAGAGGGGCAGCTCGCTTTGTGCCAGATTCTGCTTGAACGGACTATGTATCGTGATGACTGGTGCGGCAATGGCCATGACCACTTGAAGCAGGATGATGATGAGGCCGATGATGGCCAGCTTATTCTTCAGCAATCGTTTCATGGTGGTGACAAACGTACGGTCTTTTTTCTTTTTCGTCTGGATGGCTGTTGTAGCAGCCACAGCTTCTGCACTCAATTGCTTCTCCCCCTCTATTAGTCGTAACTGATCCTAGGATCAACGAAGACGTAGATGATATCGACGATCAGATTAACGAGAACAAACAGCGTTGCGACCAGGAGTACCGATCCCTGTACCATTGGGAAATCCCTTGCGGCGATGGCATCGATCATCAAGCGGCCGACGCCGTTGATGGCGAATACCTGCTCCGTGATGATGGTTCCGCCAAGAAGGAAACCAAAGTTCAATCCGATGACCGTGATGACCGGGATCATGGAGTTTTTCAATGCATGGATCCAGACGATCGTCTTTTCTTTCATCCCCTTCGCTCTTGCGGTCCTGATATAATCCGCCCGGATGACCTCAAGCATGGAGGATCGACTCATTCGGGCAATCATGGCAGCTGATCCTGTCCCAAGCGTGATGGCCGGGAGGATCAATTGTTTAAACCCTTCGGCCGTCCAGAACGGGGCGTCCAGTCCTCCCACCGGCAGGATTTGCAGGTTCACCCCGAAGACGAGGATGAGGAGTGCACCGAGCCAGAAGTTCGGGATCGAGATCCCTGCGAGTGCAACCACTGTACTCGATACATCCAACCAGGAATTTTGCTTCAGTGCCGATATGATTCCCGCACCCAATCCGATGATCACAGCCACGATCATACTGGCCACGGCCAAGTTCAGCGTATTGGGGAACCGGACAGCGAGAGCTTCTGAAACGGATTGCTTCGTCTGATAGGAATACCCGAAATCCCCTTGGAAAATATTCTTCAGATAGTCCCAATACTGCACTAGGAATGGGTCATTCAATCCCAGGCTATCCCGGATGGCAGCGATATCCGACTTTGTTGCCGTCGGTCCTCCGATGATCGATGCCGGATCACCAGGTGCCAGGTGCATGCTACCAAATACCAAAAATGAAATACCCACCAGTAACAGCAGGAGTTCTAAAAATCTTCGTCCAATCATTGCAGCCACGTGGACCCTTCCCCCTTTATGAAATAGAGAATATAAGCATTTCGTTTGTTAGGTAAAATATTTATTTAACCTAACAAACGTAACCGTAATTACGATAAATCCGATTATATCGAATGCCGAAAGAAAAATCTATACATTTTTCTAAAAAATAAATTTATTGTGAATATTCACTAATTGTTAGCGTTTTCACTGGTATATAAAGAATAAAGAGTGTACTTTTCCACAACTCCTCCATGACTATCGGCGCATAAAAATGTCACCATGTGCATATTTAGTCGCACCCATAAAAAAAGAACCCAACCATCGTTGGATTCTTCCTGTTCCTTATAGTTTCAAACCGCTGCGGCTTTTAAATCTCCGGAGAAGGATGTGACTCTCCACCCGTGTGATGCCCTCCAAAGAATACAGTTCATTGTTGATGAATTGTTCAAGGGCCGCGAAGTCCTCCACCAATACGTGCATATGTAGGGTACTGGGGCCTGTCATCTGATAGCAGCTCGCCACCGTGGGGTTGTCAGCCAGATTCTGAGCCACTTCCACGAGGAACGCAGGCTCGCAGTCCACCTCGAAGAAGGCCGAAACCCGCTTCCCCACTTTCTCCGAATTGATGACAACGCTGAAGCGCTCGATCACGCCGTTATCCTTCAGTTGATGAACCCTTTCCCTTACCGTCACCCTGGAAAGTCCGAGTGACTTTCCTATATCGGCATAGGATAACCTCCCGTCTTCTGTCAGGAGCTGCAGTATTTTTCGATCTGTCTCATCTATTTTCATTCCAACACCTCTCAGTTTCTGACCCTCAATCGTATCACTATTATATCGATAAACTAGTCTTGTGCAAGTATTTTATCAGAATCTTCCAATAAAGTAACACTAAAAAAGAGGGTTGAGAAAAATAAAAAGGGACCATATAAGTAGAAACAATATCAGTTTAGGTTCTTTACACCGCTTATGATTTCCGTGCAAGACTTCGCTTTCCGCGGGTAGCCTGTGAGCCTCCTCGGCAAGCCTGCGGGGTCTCACATCAGCTACTCTTCCCGCTGGAGTCTACGTCTTGCTCTCCAATCAACCGCTGGAAACAATGAAATCTTTATAGTGATACATAGTAAAAACCGAATTCATTTGCCTTGTCGCAGACAAAAGAATTCGGTTTTTCTAAAATTAAAACACGTTTGTCCCAGCCGTGTTCCACTACCAGTCCAATTTCAGTAAAAAGTCCTTCACATCTTCATACACTTGCTGTCGCTCCTGATCCAGGGTAATAATATGACCTGATTCCCCGTACCATTTCAATTCCTTCTCTTCACTGAGGATCTCATCATGGATCTGGAAGGCACTTTCTTTATAGAGAGCAGCATCCTTGTCTCCCTGCAGGATGAGGGCCGGATCCTTGATGGAGGAGAGGCGTGAGCCTGTATCATCGATGAACGATTGAAGTTCATCAAGAAAGCTCATGTCCCTTAGTGCCAGTTCATCCATCTCTTCCTTCCGCAGTTCTTCCTGTTTTCCTTCAAATGTCTTGAATCGCTCCGCATAACCAATGACCCTGTCCGTAAGATCAATACGACTCTTCCCCTTGGTCGGTGCGCACATGGAAACCAGCCCGGCTATAGGATGCATCATGGCAAGGCGCAGGGCGAATGTACCCCCTAAGGACACACCGGCCACAGCAATCTTATTGTATCCCAGCTCCAGGAGATACTGATATCCCTCTTGAGCACTTCTCCACCACTCATCTGGTGTTGTTTGGATCAGGTCTTCTGCTTCCCAGCCGTGACCCTTATACAGCGGTGCGTGACACGTGAATCCAGCTTGCCGAAGGACCCTGCCAAGCCCCTTCACATCAACCGTCGACCCTGTAAAGCCATGGAGGAGAAGGACGGCCCGATCCCCTTCTTTATATGTAAATGGTTTTGGCGCCACCACTTTCATTTCGCCATTCCCCGCTTTCTCTTTTGGATGATTTCATTATAGGCGAAAAGCATCCCTCTGAATAATGCCTGACAGACATCGATTTCATGCATAACAACCATTAGAAGTCATTGTCAATCAGGTGTATGATGGAATTAAAAACATTTTATTAAAGAGAGGTCTCGGCGTGGATTGGCATCAGATCAATTATTTTAGAACGGTAGCAACGATACAGCACATCACAAAGGCCGCTAAGGAGCTCGCAATTTCCCAACCTGCCCTCAGCCGCTCGATCGCGAAACTCGAAGACGAACTGGGCATCCCCTTGTTCGACCGTAAAGGACGGCGGATCTATCTGAACCGATACGGGAAGATGTTCTTAAGGCGCGTGGAAGAATCCATCATGCAGATTGAAGAAGGGAAGAGGGAAATATGGCGGGAAACCCATCCAGATCACGGGACGATTTCCCTTTCATTCCTGCCTTCGCTAGGCGCAAGCGTGATCCCCGAAATGGTGAGTGCTTACCAGAAAGAACACCCCCATGTAAAATTCCAGCTTGCCCAATCGTCCAATCGGCAGATCATCCATCAGCTCAAGGAGCGTCAGGCAGATCTCGCCCTGATTTCCTACTATCAAGAAGATGAAGAAATCCTATGCTTCCCTCTCGTAACGGAAGAACTTTTTCTCGTCGTAGCCAATGATCATCCTCTCGCCTCTATGGAAAAGGTGGAGTTGGACATGGTCAAAGATGAGCCTTTTATTTCTTTCAAAGAAGCCAATGAGCTCGGTACCATCATCCATGAGCTTTGCGTATCCGCCGGATTCACTCCGAATGTCGTTTTCGAAGGGGAAGACATCGGGACGGTGGCCGGACTCGCCGGTGCACGCCTTGGCGTTTCCCTCGTCCCGGATTTGAAGCTTCTGGACCGGGAAAAAGTCACACTGGTGCCCGTCTCCTCTCCGGTATGCGCACGGGAACTAGGACTGGCCAGTTTAAAAAATACCTATCAATCCCCGGTTGTGAGGGAATTCATCACTTTCGTCCAGACCTTCATAACTGAAAAACAGAATCAAAAGGAATGACAGCCATGAGCTATTTACAACGGAATACCCCGGCTTTCAAGCGGGCCAATCTCGCCCTCTTCGCCGGAGGCTTCAGTACGTTCGCTATCCTGTGGGGAACCCAGCCCCTCCTGCCTGAGATCGCGGAAGAATTTCACGTCTCTCCTGCCATGGCAAGCCTGACCCAATCGTCGGCAACGATTGCCTTGGCAGTGGGACTCTTGATAGCAGGATCACTATCTGAGGTATTCGGCCGCAAATCGATCATGGCCTTTTCTCTCTTCATCTCCTCTGTCATAGCACTTTTCACAGGACTTTCATCAAGCTTTGAACTGCTCGTTTTGTCTCGTGCTCTTCAAGGGCTGACTCTTGCGGGGCTACCCGCTGTCGCCATGGCCTATCTTGGAGAGGAGATCGAGTTCAAGAGCCTCGGGATGGCCATGGGGCTGTACATCAGCGGAAACTCCATCGGTGGGATGACGGGAAGGATCCTCAGCGGGATCTTGACGGACTACTTCAGCTGGCATGTCGCCTTGGCAGGTGTCGGTGCCCTGAGCCTCCTGGCGAGTTTCGCCTTTCTCTTCCTTTTACCGCCTTCCAGGCATTTTGAAGCGAAATCGTTCAGTCTGCTTCCCCTTATCCGCTCCATGGGAAGTCATCTGAAGGTAAGAGGGCTTGTGTATCTGTTCCTGATCGGATTCCTGCTGATGAGCGGGTTTGTGTCCCTTTATAACTATATCGGGTTTGAATTGATCGCCCCTCCGTACTCCCTTAGCCAGACGCTAGTGGGCTTCATCTTCATCGTCTATATTGTCGGCACATTCAGCTCCACCTGGATGGGGATGCTTGCAGACCAGGTAGGGAAAAAGAAGATCCTGCTTCTCTGTTTGTTCATTTTTCTCGCCGGCACGGTTTGCACCCTCCATCCTGCCCTCTGGATCAAGATCATCGGGATAGCCATTTTCACATTCGGCTTCTTTGCCGCCCATTCCATTGCAAGCAGCTGGGTGGGGCTCCTCGCTACACACGATAAAGCTCAGGCATCCTCTTTGTATCTGTTCGGGTATTATGCAGGATCGAGCATCGGAGGCACCATCAGCGGTTCCTTCTACCACGATTTTGGTTGGGCAGGAATCGTGGGGATGATCGTGATCCTTGGATGCATTTCGGTCGTACTGGCCCTATCTCTGAATGAAAGAGGAAATCTACAGGAAACACACTAAAAAAACATCCCGCGGGAGCCCCGCGGGATGTTTTTTGTTTTGCAATCAGTGCATGCTTGTCATAACCCAGATCGTTCCAAGAACGATGATGAGTACGATCACTGTGGCCGAAATCATCTTTCCGACCTGCCATTTACCTTCTCCTTCGGTCACGTGCATGAACATGAACAGCTGGATCGCTGCTTGAATGAATGCAAGGACGAATACGAGGGGAACCATGACATTGTATGCAAGACCTGCGTATAAACCGAACCAGATGGCTAAAAAGGTCAACGCGATGGATAGGATGAACCCTACCACCTGTGTCCAAGGAAATTTACTGTGATTCGCTGTGTTATGTTCCATTTAGCCCACCATCCCTAACAGATACACACTTGTGAATACGAAGATCCAGACGAAGTCAAGGAAATGCCAGTATAGACTTGAGATGAAAATCTTCTTGGCATTGTCCGGGTTCAACCCGTTCTTCATCACTTGGATAACCACAAGTATGATCCATAGAATACCTAAAGATACATGGAGACCATGCGTTCCGGTCAACAAGTAGAAGGAAGACCAGTATGCGTTCGTGCCGAGTGCCGCACCTTCATGAACAAGGTGGATGAACTCAGTGATCTCCATATAGAGGAAACCAAGACCGAATAGCAATGTGACGGCGATCCAGAAGATCATGGCCTTCACGTTTCTTCTTCTAAGCTCGTTGATGGATAAACCGGATGTAAAACTACTGAAAAGTAGCAGTAAAGTCATAATGAGTGTGTTCTTCAGTTCGAATAGATCACTTGGGAGAGGTCCTCCCGCCATGACGCCGTGATCCTTAAGGGCAAAGAATGTGGCGAAGATCGTTGCGAACAACGCCATCTCCGCACCAAGGAAAACCCAGAATCCGAAGATATTCAGTTTACCTGTTTCGGATTGATATTCTAACGGCGTGTTTGGATCTACATTTGTATTATGTGCCATACATCACGCCTCCCTATTCGTCGGATTTTCAAGTTCTTTGATTTCTTCCACCGTTACATAGTATCCTTCATCCTGCTTGCTTGAAGTCATTGAACGGTAAGCCATGCATCCAACGGTACCGATACCGCCGAGGATGGCCATCCACCAGATTTCAAAGACAAGACCGAATCCTGCGATGAAGAAGCAGATGCTCATGATGAAAGGAGTACCCGAGTTGCTAGGCATGTGAATCGGCTTGTATTCAACTTCAGGCTTCTCATCGATCTTGAGTGCGTGACCGTCTTGTTTAGAGTACCAGAACGTATCAACACCAGTGACTTCAGGAAGTTTAGAGAAGTTGTAGTGAGGTGGTACTGCTGTAGTTGTAGCCCACTCAAGTGTACGGCCACCCCAAGCATCACCAGTCGTCTCACGTTTTTCAAAGCGATAGCTGTAGTATACGTTGTATACAAAGATCAAGAATGCTACACCCATTGCGAATCCACCGATTGTGGATACAACGTTCAGGGCTGTCCAACCGTCTTCAGCTCCGTATGTGTACACACGACGTGGCATACCGGCGAATCCAAGGATGAATTGCGGTAGGAAACATACGTTGAATCCGATGGTGAAGAACCAGAACGCCCATTTTCCGATGCGCTCGTTCATCTTGAGACCAAACATTTTTGGATACCAGTAGATGAGACCCGCGAAGCAGGCGAACACAACACCGGCAATCAATGTGTAGTGGAAGTGAGCCACTAGGAAATAGTTATTGTGATATTGGAAATCGGCTGCGGCCATACCAAGCATAACCCCGGTAACCCCACCGATCAGGAACGTCGGAATGAACGCTAGAGACCAGAGCATCGGGGTCGTAACCTCGATCCGTCCCTTATAGAGCGTACCAAGCCAGTTGAAGATCTTGATTCCCGTAGGGATCGCGATGGCCATTGTCGTAATGGAGAACACGCTGTTTACTGCGGCTGTTCCGCCCATTGTGAAGAAGTGATGGACCCAAACGACGAATGACAAACCTGAGATCGCCACTAGGGAGATGATCATGGACTTGTAACCGAATAGCGTTTTTCTTGAGAATGTTGCAATGATTTCCGAGAAGATACCGAACGCCGGCAAGACGACGATGTATACTTCCGGATGTCCCCATAGCCAGAACAAGTTGGCCCAAAGCATGGAGTTCCCTCCAGCAGCCAAGGTGAAGAAATGGGAACCGAATAGACGGTCAAATGTCATTAGGGCAAGCGTCACAGTCAAGATCGGGAATGCAAACACGATGATGAAGGCTGTGATGAGCGTTGTCCAAGTGAACATCGGCATGCGAAGAAGCGTCATGCCAGGTGCACGCATCTTGATGATGGTGACAACAAAGTTGATCCCCGTCAAGAGCGTACCGATACCTGATATCTGTAGTCCCATCAGGTAGTAGTTGATTCCTGGCCCGGAGCTACCTTCGACGGCCAGCGGTGCATAGTTTGTCCAACCTGCATCCGGTGAACCACCGAATACGAAGGAGATATTGAAGATCATGGCACCAATCATGAATGCCCAGAAACTCAAGTTGTTCAAATAAGGGAATGCAACGTCACGCGCCCCGATTTGAAGCGGTACAGCAACGTTCATCAAACCAATCAAAAACGGCATCGCCATGAAGAGGATCATGATCGTACCGTGCGTAGTGAAGATTTCATTGTAATGCTGAGAAGATAGGAAATCGTTGTCTGGGACTGTCAATTGAGCCCTCATCAACAACGCATCGACCCCTCCGCGGAATAACATTAGAAGTGCTGCGATAATATACATGATACCGATTTTTTTATGATCGACACTTGTGATCCACTCGGTCCAAAGCCATTTCCATTTTTTGAAATAGGTAAGGACGGCTACAACGGCGACGACTGTAAATGCTATGGATACGTTCGCCCCAAGGATGAGGGGATCGTTTAAAATCAAATTATCCTTAATAAAGTCAAACACCTAGATTCCTCCCTTCTTAATGTGCATGCTCGTGAGAGTCTGAGCTGTCCATGTCCATATCGCTGTGATCCATGTCACTGTGGTCCATGTCGTGATCCATTTCTTCATCGGATTCACCATGTTTGCTCGGTTCTTTCACACCATACTTTTCTCGTACTTCCATGGCATAGTTTGCACTACCCATTTTTCCGTGATCAACATACTCAAGGTGAGTAGAAGAGAACGTCATTTTATCTGATGAACCAGGAAGAAGGAGTTTATCGTACGTTTCTTTCGTCAGCTTCGGTTCATTTTCTTGCGAGTCTTTGACCCATTCTTTATACTCGTCTTCACTCATGGCAACGAAGTCGAACTTCTGCTGTGCCATCCCTTTACCTGTGAAGTTGGAGTTACGGCCGTCATAGACACCGTCGTGGTCAGCCTGGAGATACATTTCATTCATCATCCCCGGCATTCCGTAGATCTGACCGCCAAGTTCAGGAACCCAGAAAGACGCCATTGAGTCAGCAGCACTGATTTTGAAAAGGACCGGGTGACCTGTAGGAACGTTGACATAGTTGACAGTCTCGACGCTTTCTTCAGGATAAGAGAAGACCCATTTCCAATCGACGGCTGTTGCATGAATGACGATAGGTTCTTTATGTGCGGTGGCTTTAGGAGCCTCTTTCAATTCATAGAGCGCCTGTGTATTCGGGATGCTCAATGCGATGACGATAGCAACAGGAATAAGCGTCCAGATGATTTCGAGCTTATTGCTACCGTGCATATTCGGCTGATAATCACCGTTTTTACCCTTACGATACTTAATGACGATAAAGGTAAAGAAAGATAATACAACAATCATGATTGCAAGCATATAGTAGATTGATAGCATGATTAAATCCTTTTGAATTTCCCCGACAGGTCCTTTAGGGTTCAGGATGATCATATCCGTCCCGGCTCCAAGGATGACGATGACGAATAGGGAAATCAAACTAATCAATATGATCAGAAAAGGTTTGAATTTATTAAACATGTATAATCACCTTCCTTTATATAAGATTTATATCGACTAGACATATACTATCAAATTCTCGGAAAAACGAAATACGTTAACGATCATTTCATGTCGATTTGAGTAGATTTTCGAAATTTAGACAAATTTTTTTCACATAACAGTAACATTCGTGGAAAAAATTTCTCTAACCACAAAAATATAGCCCACCATGGATGATCTTCCAAGAAGATAGATAGACTAGCGGTGAGGTCATACCTGTTACATAACCTCAATTCTTTCATTCTAAACTATTCACAAGCCTATTTAAACAAATAAACCTTTCCAAATGCGTACTTGAAATTTTCGGAACATAGTCATTATTCAGTGCTGCATGGAAATCCTCCATGACCAGCTTCGTTCCCGGCCTTTGATATTGATGGATTTCATGTATATTTTGCAGGTGCTTTGCACATTCTTTTACATAGGGGATCACCTTACATATTATACTAAAATAACATCCCGACCTTCCGTGAAGGAGACCTGTCATAATGAATAGCACACCTAAAATTGCCTTTTTATCCGTAATCAGCAACTCGTTTGTCGTCATCCTGAAAATCGTGATCGGACTCATTACAGGGTCTGTAGCCGTCCTGTCTGAAGCTATCCACTCGTCTCTTGATCTCATGGCTTCCCTGATCGCCTTCATTTCCGTCAGGGTCTCCGGTAAGCCTGCTGACCCCGAGCATCCATACGGACACGGGAAAGTGGAGAATATATCCGGGACGATCGAGACCCTCCTCATCTTCGTGGCCGGTTTCTGGATCATCTACGAGTGTATCCACAAGCTGATCCATCCGGAACCGATCAAACTCCCGATCCTTGGTATCTCCGTCATGATCATCGGTGCAACCATTAACTTCATTGTATCCCGCATCGTCAGCAAAGAAGCCGACCGCGTCCATTCGGTGGCCATGAAATCGAACGCCTTCCATCTTCTTACCGATGTGTACACATCCCTCGGGGTTGCAGGAAGCCTTCTTCTCGTGACCCTGACCGGCTGGCACTTCCTTGATCCGATCATCGGGATTGCACTGGCCATCTACATCATGATCGAAGCCGTCAAACTCATGAAAGAAGCCTTCCCTCCCCTCATCGACGCCAGCCTGACAAAGGAAGAGGAGGCAGAGATCATGTCGATGATCCAAAGCTTCCATGATGAATACATCGAGGTCCATGACCTGCGCACAAGACGTTCGGGCGCCCATGAATACATCGACTTCCATCTGGTGGTGGAGTCGACCGATAGCATCGAAAAGACGCATCGACTCTGCGACCGCATGGAAGAGATGATCATGAAGCATTTCCCCCACGCCCACGTCCTGATTCACCCAGAACCGGAGAGCAAGCGGAAATCGTGATCAACAAAAAGTGGTGGAGTTAAAACTAAAAAGGGATCTTTCATAACGAACACGATTGGTATACGTTTTTTATACCGCTCATGATTTCCATGCAAGACTACGCTTTCCGCGGGTAGCCCGTGAGCCTCCTCGGCACGCCTGCGGGGTCTCACATCAGCTACTCTTCCCGCTGGAGTCTTCGACTTGCACTCCAATCAACTGCTAGAGACAAGTCATGAAACAAATTAAATACCCGAATTCATTTGCCTTATTGTAGACAAATAAATTCGGGTTTTCCTATGACTAAATTCTTTCTTTTTAGGACACTTGGTGAGTTTCCCACCGTTCATCCTGATACGTAAATAACAGACCGAGTTCATGATGGTCCCCTTCATACAGGGCACCTTGGGTGAAACGATTTTCACCATTTGTCCCGACGACCTCAAGCTTGCAGTAGGCACCGTTCTTCTGCAGAGCTTCATAAAATTCCCTTTCATTGGAAATCTCATTCCCATTTACCTTCAGGATGATCTCCCCTACTCTCAGGGAAAGGGTTTCAGCTGGTGAACCGGGGATGATACCGAGGATCATGAGTCCGGCAGGCTGACGTTTGAAGTAGTACGGCTTTTCTGCTTCTTTTTTCGACGTGCTGACCGCCATCCAGATGCGACCGAGCACTGCCAGGGCGCCGGCAGCGATTGACGCCTCTGTCACCCAATAGCCTGCGGCCGCAACCGTTGTGATGAAGGCACCGAACCAGAATACATTGCCTCCCACCGGTCTTACGACGATTGCCGGCAGCGCGCTCCGCACGAGAAGGCTGAAACCAAGCAGGAACGGAACGCACACAAGGGCCAGATCCGTCGTCCCGAGTGATATGACCGGCCACCAGTCAAAGATCGGCGGCAGACTTCCTTCTGGAACGAAAAGGATCATCGGTACCAGCCAAAGCTTCTTGCTCTGAAGAGCGCCAACCTTCATTCCCCGCGGACTTTTAATCCACTTCGGCGAGGTACCCTTCCAGCCCGACAACCTGATGAGGATTCCCTCAATCATGAGGAGAAGCCCCGCCAGTAAAGGTAGGAACCCTAAAAGATTACCGTTTTCCAGTTCAGGTATGTACGGAATATCCAAGCCGGAAAAGTCCCATGCCCATAGGAGCAGGTAGGAGAAACCGACTGTAATGCCTGCTGAGAGCAGTTGAAAACGACCTGTAAGGGCAAACAGGATCGTGACGGCTCCGATGACGACGAGCGAGATGACCGGCACGGTCAATCCGACGGCCAGGGTCACGATGGAAAAGGCAAGGCCGAGTACAAGTCCGTAGGATAAGAGAACCCTCAGATCGTTGTAGCCGTCGAGCAGTCTTGTATGGAAATCGCTTCTTTCACGCTTCACCCTGAAGTATCCAACCAGGATGGCGAATAGGAGCGAGAGGGGAAATAATGGGTTCAAGACGAATTTCCCGAGGCTTTTTGCGATTTCTAGTAACCAGGTTTCTAGCAACGAAACGTCACCACCTTTCATGTGTGTATCTATTTCTCATTCTATCAAATTCCCCTAGTAAAGCCTATTGCAACTTTGTGGGATTGTGCCTTTGTTTTCGACACCATTCCCCGGGAAATGATGGGGAGGTATGTAGAAAGAACGGGGTTGCCGTTCTTTTGGAGGCGTGTTGAGAGTTTTCCATTGATTATTTTTTTCTAATGCAGAGCGTTTCGTTTCGCTGCGGGAGCCCTCTTTCCACGGGGCTCCCTTCGCTTCACTTCACTCTGTGATATGGGAAAGGGCTATGGAATGAATATGTCACTGGTTGTTGGATTCAGCTGGTTCTCTTCCAAAGGTAAGCTGGTGTGAATTGACTAACTGTTTCATAGCAAGTTTAATTTTGTTTTGAGAAATCAACACTTTTTGAGGAGATTCTACATCCCGTTTATGACTGGTGGAGAGTCCTTCATTAATCATTACTTCCTATGAAGAGCGTTCCGTTTCGCTGCGGGTGTCCGCTTTCCACGGGGCTCCCGGTGAGCCTCCTCATTCTTGCGGGGTCTCACCCTGCTCGCTATTCCCGTTGGAGTCGGACTCCCTTCGCTTCACTTCACTGTGTGATGTGGAATAGGGCTATGAGAATGGATGTGACAGTGGGTGGTTGATTCATGGTAATGTCACTCTTCATTTGTTCTAGAATCCGCCTAATTTAGTCCTCTAGTGGTAGGGTGGTTCATTTAGTGATGCCCCCACTTACTAGTATATGAACCATCACTCCCCTATTTATAAACCACAGAGTGGATTGAAGCGGAAGGCGCTTGACTCCTGTGGAATAGGAGGGTGGTGAGACCCCGCAGGCACGAGGAGGCTCAACTCCCTCCCCACTGGAAAGCAAGCGCCTGCAGCGTAAAGGAACGGTCCCCTTTCCATCACTCACTAATATAAATTGGGATCCACCACCACGCTTATATTGAAGAAAAAAAACCTATGCTACCCCTATTAAAACCACAGAGTACATAAGCGAAAAAGAGCTTGCCTCCCCCTAGCGGAAAGCAAGCTCCTACATTGGAAAGGTAGGGTACCATTCCAATCATTCAACATCACCATCAATACCAAATACTCTTCACAGTCTCCCTAAACACAAAATAACCAAACCCCAAATACTCATACGGATACATACTGCACCCCCTTTCTACGAATGCTCTCTCAACCAGTCCATCAGCCGCGAAGACACGCCATCCTTGATAAGGCTCGCGTGCCCCCCAGGAACCTCGATGAACTGTTTCTCCTCACTTGAAACAAGCTCCATCAGTGGATAACTGATCGCAGCCGGTACCATCTGATCAAACTTTGAACAAACCATGTAGACATTTGATTGAATTCTTGCAGGGTTGATTTCCCTTCCCCTGAGGGTCATGCCCCCGTTCATCAACGCATTTTGTTTAATGAAGTAATGAAGCAGATCCCGGAGGAACTCCCCTGTCATCGGGATGTGGTCATTGGTCCACTGATTGAATCGGTACCAATGCTCCGTGTAGGCAGGGTCGTGTGAGCGGTGGAGGAGGGAAAGATACGGGGAATAATAGACGGGTGCCGTAATGAGGCGCATCCCGTAGCGGATCTGTTCGGCGGGGATGATACCCGTGGCCGGTGCAATGACAGCTGGGTCAATAGCTCCCGTTTGGATGGCTTTGATCCACTCCCGGAAGTCCGGCAGCTGGTTGAAATCGATTGGGGTCACAAATAAGAGAAGGTTATGGATGCGGTCTGGGTAGAGGGCTGCATAGAGAGCGGCAAGGGTTCCGCCGAGGCAAAAGCCCGCAAGCGTCAGCCGGCCGGTTTGCTGATGCTGTAATACCGTCTTTACGGCCCCGTCGATGTAATCGAAGAGATACGATTCAAGACCTGTATCCTTGTCCCGCTCATCCGGTATCCCGAAGTCGAGGAGGAATACGTCATAGCCATTTCTCAGGAACTCTCCGATCATGCTGTGCTGTTCCGTAAGGTCGAGTATGCTTGGCTTATTGATGTGAGAGTAGACCATCAGGATCGGGAGTGCTCCGTTGCTTTCTACCGTGGGATAATGCCACAGGGTGGCCCTGCCGATTTCCTGTATGGCATTCCTCGGGTGATGCGGTTTCCATTCTTCTCTTCTTGTCAGGGTTTCAAAAAAACCCATCCATCTGTCTTTCTCGGTTTTCCTTTCCATTAGAGTTCCCCCTCTGATCGGACGAATTGCGGGAAGAGCCAGTCGATGATCTTGCGGATGAAGGTGATGATCAAGTCGGCCAGGACCATCCAGTTTTTCGCCATTTCCACTACGGCAGGCTGATCGAGTTCTGATTTGATCAGCTGATTCGTGGCATATTCCCACTCCCTTCCCGTCAGCTTCAGTTGCTCATAGAGTGCTTCCATTTTCCTTTCCTCCTTCTTATGCCATGGCCTGGATGCCGCCGTCGACGACGAGGATATGGCCGTTCATATAGTTTGACGCCTTTGACGAAAGAAACACGGCTGCGCCTCTCAGGTCATCGCCTTCGCCGAATCGTCTTGCCGGGATGAATTTCCGGATTTGATTGCCTTGCTTGGCGAAGAGCTCTTTGGTGATCTTAGTCGGGAAGAATCCCGGTGCGATGGCGTTCACTTGAATATTGTGATACGCAAGCTTCACGGCAAGATCCTTGGTGAGGGTCATGACAGCGCCTTTGCTCGTATTGTAAGGAAGGGTGTCCATCACAAGGGGGCTCGTACCCCCGAATCCCGAGACGGAAGCGATATTGATGATTTTCCCTGCCTTACGGGCCATCATGGAAGGCGCAACTGCCTGTGAAAATAAAAAAGCCCCTTTCACATTCACTTCCATGACCTTGTCCCACTTATCCTCAGGAATATCCACCATCGGTCCCGCCCACGATGTACCGCTGTTGTTGATGAGGATGTCGATTTTCCCGAAGATTTCCAAGGTCTTTTCCACCACGGCGGTGACCGACGCTTTATCGGTCACATCGCATGCCACTGCGAGTGACCGTACCCCCAAGGCTTCTATTTCCTTCGCTGTGGCCTCGCAGGCCGGCAGATTCCTCGAGCATACCACTACATGGGCGCCTGCTTCTGCTAGAGCAAGAGCCATCTCGCGGCCGAGACCCCTGCCGCCTCCAGTGACAATCGCCACTTGATCTGTCAATGTAAACATCATTCTGCTCCTTTCTAGTATCCATGGCTACGCGTATTGAGATCATGAATCTATCTAGTAAACTAGTTCTCTCTCTATAATAGTGAGTATCGATAGAATCGGTTCCTCTTTGGCGAAAGAAAAGGCGCTTAACACCAAAAAAGGACTGTAGGCCGTGGCCCACAGTCCTTCTGACTATCGATTTGAACGTTGGATATACTCAAGTGCAGCCTGTAGCTGGGTATCATTCTCTTCATCCTTCACGGCTTCATAGATATCTGCCTGTAGTTTTTCAGCCGTATCAGGCGTGATGGTACCGGTTGTTTTCATCTCGTTTTTCTTCTGGAACTGCTTCACGGCTGCTTCTGTCTTCTTGCTGTAGTACCCGTCGGTCCGGTCGATTTCATATCCGAGGCCTTGGAGCATTTCCTGGGCATTCTTCACCTGTTCATTATTCATCTCGGCCTTCAAAGGCTCTTCCACTTGAAGGGGATGGGCGTAGAAATAGGCAGGCTGCCTCACCGGGATATCCGGTTTGATCCCTTTCTTGTGGATCCAGTTGCCGTCCGGCGTCAGCCACTTGAACATGGTCAGCTTAATGTTGCTTCCATCTCCCATCGGAACGGCCTGCTGGACGGTTCCCTTCCCGAAGCTCTTCGTGCCGATCAGTGGGTAGCCTTCCGTTTCCTTCAGGGCACCGGCAAGGATCTCGGAAGCGGACGCACTTCCTTCATCGATGAGCACCACCACCGGGTAGGCTTTTTTCTTCTCTTTGTCGGAGAAGCTCTTCATCACTTCACCGCTCCGCTCCTGGATCTGGACGAACGGCTTATCCTTTGTCACGAACTCCTTGAGGATTTCATTGACGGATGACAACAGGCCTCCAGGATTCCCGCGGACGTCGATAACGAGACCGCCAAGATCCTTCCCTTCAAGTTCCTTGAGCTGCTTCTTGAAGTCCTTTGCCGTATTCTCGGAGAACGTTGTAATCTGGATATAGCCCATCTCCTTGCCGTCCACTTTCTTTACGTCGGAATGAACGGTTTCAACCGGAATGTCGTCCCGCTTGACCCCGATGGAGAGAGGTGCAGATAAACCTTCCCTCTTGATGCCGAGCTTGACTTCGGTCCCTTTTTTCCCGCGAATCTTCAAGGTGGACTCAAACAGATTGAGTCCCTTGATACTCTCTCCGTTCACGGAGATGATTTCATCATTCGGTTTGAGACCCGCTTTTTCTGCCGGTGAATTTTTAAATGGTGCGACGATCACGAGCTTTCCGTCGAGGATCGTGATTTCGGCTCCGATCCCTTCGAAGGAAGAATCCAATGCGTCGTTGAACTGCGCTGCCGTTGCCGCATTCATATAGACCGAATACGGATCATCGAGCGTTTCGAGCATCCCCTGGATCGCTCCTTCCACCAGCTCCGATTTGTCGACGTCCTGGAAGAATTTATCGCTGATGAGGTCATAAGCGACCTCCACCTTATGGAGCTTATCATTCGAGCTCTGATCCAGTTCCGCAGTTTCATCGGGACTGCCCGTCCATTCCAGCCCCCCGTACATGGCTCCCGCCCCCACAAGCATGCTGAGTGTGATGGTCATGAGCTTCTGGCCCTTCCTGTTCATACGTCTCCCCCCGCCTCTTCATAGAAAAAGACACCGCACAAGAACGCGCTGGTCAGCGGTGCGATGTCTTTGCTTATTCCACTATATGATGACGGGGGACAAGTTATGATCATTTCACCCTTGAAACAAGGGGCTTGTTTTCTTCAAGATGGGAAGACAGGAGCCCTCCCCATTTCTCGAATTCAACGAGGAATCCATCATGACCGAACTTCGTCGGGATGAAATAATGCCTTCCCTTCGGCACGGAGCGCGCGAATGCTTCCATGGAGGCGGATGGATACACGAGATCTCCTTCGTAGCTGATGGCAATCAGCTCCGGATAAAAGGAGTCAGCGGGATCGTGATCGCGCCCCCTTTGGAGGTCATGAGAGTTCATCGCCTTCAAGAGGGTCAGATAGCTGTTGGGGTCAAAACGCCGCCCGAGCTTCACACCCTGATAGTCCAGGTAGCTCTCCACGTTATAGACGCCTTCCTTCTCCTGCCGTTGGAATCGATCATCGAACAATTCCGACGTGCGGTAGGTGACCATCCCCACCATGCGCGCCACTTCAAGCCCCTTCAGTCTTGTGCCGGGAGGATAGTCTCCTCCGTTGAATTCAGGATCCTGCTCGATGGCCGTGATCCCGATATGATTAAAGGCGAGGCCGTAATCGTTCAGTGCAGGCGTGACGGCGAGGGCGAAGATCTTTTTCATGAAGCGTGGATGCAGGATCCCCCATTCCAGGGCCTGCATTCCCCCGAGAGATCCTCCGACAACGGCTTCCACCTTGTTGATAGCAAGCTCCCGGAGAGCCAGGTACTGGGCATTCACCATATCCCGTATCGTGATGACCGGGAAATGGGATCCGTATCGTTTGCCGGTCTCGGGATCCTCTGATGCAGGACCCGTGGCCCCCTCGCAGCCTCCGAGGACGTTGAAGGCGATGACGTTGTAGCGGTTGGTATCGATGTAGGAGCCTGCACCGATCAAGCCGTCCCACCATCCCTTATCTTCACTCGTCCCTTTCACGATATGGGTGCCGGTGAGGGCATGGCAGACAAGGATGACGGGACCTGATTGATTCCCGGTACGTTCATAGGGCAACCTGACATTCCGGAGGGTTTCTCCGTTTTCAAGGACAAGGGACGGAAGGGTGACGGTGTTCAATTCATATGGTGTCGTATCGCTACTCATTCCTCCGCCTCCTTCACACGTTTGACGTTTCGCGTGCCTTCTCGATGGCTTCATCCAGGGAAGAGATCAGATCCTTCGCTGATTCCAGGCCGACCGACAGCCTGACAAGGTCTTCCGTCACGCCCGTTGCCCTGATCTCCTCGTCGTTCAGCTGCTGATGGGTCGTGGAAGCCGGGTGGATGATCAGGGATTTCGCATCCCCCACGTTGGCCACATGGGACCAGAGCGAGATATTGTCCACCACTTTGCGTCCTGAATCCCGGCCACCTTTGATCCCGAAGACGACGATGGAGCCCGCGCCGTTCTCCAAGTATTTCTTGGCCAGTTGGTGCGACGGGTGCGAAGCGAGCCCAGGATAGGAGACCCAGGCAACCCCATCATGGGATTCAAGATGCTCGGCGATTTTCCGTGCATTCTCTGTATGGCGTTCGATGCGGAGGTGTAGCGTCTCTAATCCCTGCAGGAGAAGGAAGGCGTTCTGCGGACTCAGGCAGGCGCCAAGGTCACGAAGCAGTTGGACCCTGAGCTTGGTGATGAACGCCGCCGCCCCGACATCCTGCGCATAGCGAAGGCCGTTGTAGCTTCGGTCCTCTTCAGTGAATCCCGGGAACTTCTTGTTGTTCCAATCGAATTTCCCTCCGTCGATGACGACGCCTCCGATCGCTGTACCATGACCACCGATCCATTTGGTGGCCGAATGGATGACGATGTCTGCCCCCCACTCGATCGGCCTGGTCACATACGGTGTGGCGAAGGTGTTATCGATGATAAGCGGGATTTCATGTTCGTGGGCCACTTTGGCGACCGCTTCGATATCAAGGACATGAAGGCTAGGGTTGCCAATCGTTTCGGCGAATACGGCCTTTGTCTTCTCGTTGATGGCGCTTCGGAAGTTTTCCGGATCCGTTGGGTCGACGAAGCGCACGGTGATGCCGTATTTCGGCAGGGTGGTGGAGAAGAGATTGTAGGTGCCTCCGTACAGATTCGTCGCTGCTACGATTTCGTCCCCGGCTCCTGCGATATTCAGGATTGAGAGGGAGATCGCCGCCATGCCCGATGATACTCCGAGGGCCCCGATGCCGCCTTCAAGGAGAGCCAGACGTTTCTCCAGAACGTCCACCGTCGGGTTCATGATCCGCGTATAGATATTCCCCGGCTCTTCCAGTCCGAAAAGCTTCGCAGCGTGCTCACTGCTGTCAAACACATATGAAGTAGTTTGGTAGATCGGCACGGCGCGTGATCCCGTGGTAGGATCTGCTTCCTGTCCTCCGTGAAGCAAAAGTGTGTCAAAATCGAATGAATTCGTCATCGTACATTCCTCCTGAGTGTTTGTTTTAATGATTGGGTTTGTTCTGTGATGGATGATGGTCGGGGCTGAAAAGGGGCAAAAATAAAAACCCCCTTCCTAAGAAGAGGGTCTAATTGAATAGGGTCCTCCTCTTATCTTTCAGGCAATGCGCCTGCAGGAATTAGCACCTTTTCATGGCAAATATGCACATGAAGGTTGCCGGGTTTCATCGGGCCTAGTCCCTCCACCTCTCTGGATAAGAGCATTAAGTTGTAAGTGTTCGTTAGCAAGAATTATAAAGGCTATCCCCTCTGGGAGTCAAGGTTATTTTTAGAATTTTTCGTCTAATCTCCCATTGACGCCTGCCACTGCTGACTTGAGAGCGTTATGCTTTTTAAATCTCATGACACTTGCTGATCGCTGAAAGCATTTGTGATTTAATGTCTTCCGGGTCCTCGATTCCAAGTGAAATCCGGACCACATGCGTATTGATCCCGAGCTTCTTCTGCGCTTCCTCCGGAAGGGACCTGTGAGATGTCCCCAAAGGATAGGAAACCGTCGTTTCAACCCCGGCCAGGGACGGGATGATCTTGATCCAGCCAAGTGACTTGAAGAAGGTACTCATATCGGCGGATGGTTCAAGCTCGATGGTGACGATGGCTCCATGACCTTTCTCAGATAGATTATTCGGATAGTAGACGCGTTTGACCCATTCGTGCCTCCTGAGTTCGACGGCAAGGAGCTCGGCATTCAGGGCCTGCCTTTCCATACGGAGGGCAAGGGTCTTCGCTCCCCGGCAAGTGAGCCACGCCTCGAACGGGCTCAGATTGGCCCCAAGGTTGACGATCTTCGCTCTTGCCTTATCCACCAGATCCTGCCTTCCGGTCACAACACCTGCTGTGACATCACTATGACCGCCTATGTACTTCGTTGCGCTATGGGCGACGATATCAATGCCTTCAGTGAAAGGCTTACGGAGGAACGGGGTCGCAAACGTATTGTCGATCATCGTCGTGAGACCATGTTCTTTCGCCAGCTCCACCATGGCTGGAATATCCTCTACCCTCATGAAGGGATTCGTCACCGTTTCACTATAGAGAAGTTTTGTCGAGTCGGTGATCGCTGCTTCCACTGCATCCCGGTCGGTGAAGTCCACGAATGAAGTGGAAATACCGAAGCCCGCAAGCTCTTCCTTCAGCATATGGAAGGTCCCGCCGTACAGATCTTCAGCAGCAATGATATGATCCCCTGCCTGGACGACAGACAGGATCCCTACGAGGATCGCGGATAAACCCGATGAAGCGGCGACTCCTGCCGGTGCTCCTTCAAGGGCTGCTACAAGACCTCCCAGCTCATCAGGATTGGGATTCCCCGTCCGTGTGTATAGATAGGGTGATTTCCCCTCATAGAACCCTTCCAGTTCCTCCAGGGATGAAAAGGAAAAAGCAGATGTTTGATAGATTGGTGTAGTTTTACTTTTGATTTCCTCTGTTCCTTTCAACTGGCTATGTACGACCTTGGTGGTGAAATTCATTTCGTGGCCATCCTCTCTCTACGAAAATAGGTATGTAGAAGAGTGTACCATATTCAGAAGATTCCGAGAAGAAAAGTGGTTCAATTCATTCCTTCTACCATCTCTTTCATCATTTCCTGGTTCATCGGACCGAGGATTTTATGCTGGATGATTCCCTCCGAGTCGATCATGAACGTGGTCGGGATCGTAATGATGCTGTAGGCATCCCCGACGGCTCCGTCTTTATCAAGGAGTACCGGGAACGTGATCTCGTATCCGTCCACAAACTTTTGCGCCGCACCTTCCATACGCTCCTGGGACGTGAGGTTCACGGCAAGGATTTCTGCACCGGGCTCTTTCTGATAATATTCCTCCATATGGGGCATCTCAGCCTTGCAGGGTGGACACCACGTTGCCCAGAAATTCAAGATGACCTTCTGTCCCCTATAATCCGAGAGGCGCACTTCTTTTCCTTCCAGTGTGGTCAGGGTGAAGTCCGGTGGCTGATCACCTTTGGAAAGCCCCGTCTCCGCATCGGATAAGTCCATGGATTCACTCGCAAGCTGGGCTGCTGCGTCTTTTTCCTTCTGATCCTGCTGATGCCGGACGAAATTCACCAGGAAGATGGCGACGAGGACACCGATGAGTCCCAATGATAGTATTCGTTTGTTCATGTAATCCCTTCCTTTATAGGCCGGATCTCCGCACAGCCTTTCTGGCAATCAAATAGTAAATGGTCGATCTCAAATACCCTTTCTCCACTTCATAGCCCGCCGACTGAAGCTTCCTCACCAGATCATCGGAAGAAAGGCTGTTCCCCTGTGGGAGCGCTTCCGTTTCAATGATCAGCCAAAGACCGTCATCCCTGAGCATATCCCTGAGATCCTGGATCACTTTGACAAGATTCGGCAACTCATGGAGCACAAATCTCGTAATGACCTTATGAAGCGTGTTCTGTGAAAAACGGATATATTCAAATGACATATGTTCATAAAGGATGTTTTCTACCTGCAGTTCCTCCGCGCGCCGCTTCAGCTCTTCCAGGGCACCCCGGTCGAGGTCGACGGCATGCACATCGGTACTTACGATACACGCAATCGGAATCGTCAGAAAGCCTGTACCGCAGCCGAGGTCGGCCACATGATCCCTTTCATTCAACTCAAGTAGATCCAGCAGCTCTTCAGATGTGATTGTATTTGTTTCGGCAGCCATGGGGACTCCTCCTTTAGAGTGAAGATATCCCTAGCTTGCCCCTCATATGAATTATTACAGATGGAGGAGAAAAATCAACCCGGATCAACGCAAAAAGATCCCATGAGCGGGATCTTTTTTGTGAACATTTGTCAGGTCCGGTGAGACGAATGGGGCGTTATACGTAATCATTCCGATTTATAGAGCATGGGAAGGCTACTGCTCCTCCGGTTCCATGGAGAAATAAAAGTACTGGGTATCACCCTGTCTGAAGCGGTCGGTGCAGTCTATCCAAGTCATGCGGCTGAGGCGCAGGTCCATCTCGGCATTGATCGTTTCTTCGATCTTTCTCATTGTTTGGATGAATTCACCGAATGACAAGCTGAAATGGGCTGCTGCCTGCCTGTGAGGGGCATGTTTGACCAGGAGCTGCATGAACTCTTCTGATGTGGCAGACATACTTGCATATTCATCTTCAAGAGCCGTGACGAACTCATACATGCTTCTTTCCGGTGCCGGCAATGAAGCCACGATTTCCCTGCCGATGATTTCCATTAAGTGCTCATTCATCCCAACCACTCCCGATCGTCCTTACTTCATATTGTATTTTTTCATGAATCGTTCTGCGCGTCCATCCCTGTCGGTGAATTTTTCACGGCCCGTATAGAATGGGTGACTGTCCGAGCTGATCTCGACCTTCAAGAGTGGATAGGTTTTCCCGTCTTCCCACTCCATCGTTTCATTCGACTGTTTTGTTGAGCCTGTCAGGAAGGTGAATCCGCTGTTTGTATCCATGAAAAGGACCTCTCGATATTCTGGATGTATGTTTGTTTTCATGTCTTTTCCTCCTACCAGCTTGATTTTTTGACGCCTGGGATCTGACCTTTATGGGCATATTCCCTGAAGGCGATCCGTGACATATTGAATTTCCTCATATACGCCCGCGGTCTGCCCGTCACTTCACAGCGGCTTTTGAGCCTCGTTGGGGAAGAATCCCTCGGAAGTTTGGCAAGGGCCTCGTAATCTCCCTTTTCTTTCAGCTCCCTGCGGAGTTCCGCGTATTTCGCCACGATTTCACGGCGCTTCTTTTCTTTGACCACTTTTGATTTTTTGGCCATGTTTTCACCTCTATTTCTAATATCAAATTAACAAATCGTAATCATTACGTTTTAAAACGTATGAGTATATTAAACCATATCACCTCATGAAATGCAACCACCCTGTTTCGCACGTAAAAAAGACCCCTTCCACTAAGAGAACGGGTCCGTCTGCACAGGTCCATCAGTTATCAATGAACCAGCGAATCTTCATTTTCCAAGTATTCCTTCAGGGCATCCAGAATCAGGATCAAGTAAGAGGTCGAGTTTCCTCCCCGCTGGTCGATGAGGCGGATATCCTGCACAATCCGTTTGACTTCTTTCAATTCGAGCGTTTGGACAAGGATGTCGCTGACCTGTTCTGCTGAGTAGTTACCAAGATAGGTTTGCTTGAGGGTGGTGCGGCTTCTTCTGCAGAAGCTCTTCAGTAGCCTTCTAGCTTCATGTGCCTTGAGCGTTTCCATGTTTTCACCTCGCAAATGAAAATCGTATGTACCATAAAAAAAGCCTGCCAAAAAAGAATGGCAGGATTAAATGCTTGGCATTTAATGGTCATTCCTTTTCGGTAACCCGGCGATCTTAGTTTTTCCAAACCTTAGACCCGTGGCTTTGCGTCCCGGCCTTTCAACCGGTTTGCCTTTATCGAAGAAATTCGCTGGCTGGCTTTCCTATTACTAGGTATTACAACAATTATACTAGAAAACGTAATGCTTGAAAACAGAGAGTTCATATATGTTCTAAAATAGACATTTTTTCACTCTGTCACCACTCTTATGCAGGTACAAGCAACTACTCCATCAATTTCGCAATCGGTTTTGATACGAACAGGACGATGATCCCAAGGACAATCGTGACGATCCCGATCAAACCGAAAATATCGAAGTATCCAAGAGATTGAGTGTACGTTGCAAGGACACTTGCAAGCTTATTGGCTACGGCTGAACTGGCAAGCCAAACGCCCATGAGCACGGATGTCAATTTAAGCGGGGACAGCCTGCTGACCATGGATAGGCCGACAGGTGAAATCATCAGTTCCGCCAACGTATGAAGGAAGTAGGTGAAGACCATGAACAGCATGTTCACCCTTACCTGTGAATCATCACCGACCATGACTGAGGCCGGGATCAAGATAAAGAATCCAAGACCCACGGTGATCAGACCCATACCCATCTTGGTAGGCGTCTTGAAATCACCATTTTTCGTCTGGGAAAGTTTGAACCAGAGCATGGACATGATCGGTGCCAGCAGCATGATGAACAGGGAGTTCAACGACTGGAACCATTCCGTCGGGATGATGAAATCGCCGAGATGACGATCGATGTTTTCTTCTGTGAACAGTGTAAGCGAGCTTCCAGCCTGTTCAAATGCTGTCCAGAACGCGATGGTGATCACGGCAAGAATGACAATGGCAATCGTCCTGCGCACTTCCTGTTTCGTCAGGGGTGCCTTGCTGGCAGTCTCGGTGTGCTCCTGCACCTTCTTGGCTGACTCTTTACCGATATCACCAAGGTATTTGTTCCCAAGGGTATTGAATAGCACCTGGCCGACAACCATACCGATCGCGGCTGTCAGGAAGCCGTATCTATAGTCCATGAGACCGACGACAAGGGGAGCGACGAACGCACCCAGGTTCACACCCATATAGAAGATGGTGAACGCACCGTCCCGTTTCGGGTCATTGATATGATAGAGTTCGCCGACGATCGTCGAGATATTCGGTTTGAAGAATCCGTTCCCGATGATCAACAGGGCGAGACCCAAGTATAGGGCACCCATGCTTTGATGAAGGAAGATCGAGAAGTTCCCGAGTGCCATGAGGACCCCACCGATCGTGATGGCCGTCCGTCTAGGCAGGAATCGGTCTGTCAGATAGCCTCCGATGATCGGGGTGAGATAAACCGCCGAGGTGAACGTACCGTATAAACTGATTGCCGTCGTCTTATCGGCTCCCAGTCCACCGTTGATGGCCGTGGCGGTCAAATAAAGGACAAGGATGGCCCTCATCCCATAATAACTGAATCGCTCCCAAGCTTCTGTTGCAAATAGAAGATAAAGCCCAGGAGGATGCTTCTTTCTGAACTCAGATGACTGCTCTTGATGTATGTTTGCTTCCACGATGATGAATCCTCCTTTGAAACTGTAAAACACATACTCTGCCGACATGGGCAGAAGCGGATAAAACTGTTGAAATAGAAAGAAAATAACCTAGCTGTGAGGGGGTATTTATTCATTCTAATGAATGTTTATAATCATTGTCAAACATATATTATGAATTCATAATATTAAATTTATAATAATTAAGTAGGTGTTCTATTATTTGGAATCTCTTACGAAATCATCCTTACGTAAAGGTGAAATGATTGAATGTGAATTAAGGAAAGAATGAAACTTTCGTGGGGCTTGTGCGTACATATGAGTAAGGATTTCTGAAAGACATTGGAAAAACGGCACAAAAAAACATCCCCTCCGATTGGAAGGGATGCTTGGGAATTAGAAGTTGATGTATTGACGCGGGTTGACCGCATTGGATTTCGCTGCGTTCCAAGGTCCTGCGTGAAGCTCGAAGTGCAGATGCTGACCGAATGAGTAACCTGTGTCACCCATGTATCCGATCTGCTGGCCTTTTTTGACTGATTGACCATTACCCACAAGTGCGGAAGACATATGAGCATATACAGTCGTGAAGGTTTTACCATTGATCGAGTGAGTCATGTATACAACATTACCGTAACTTGAGCTGTACTCGCTGCGGATGACGATACCATCAGCTGCTGCAACGATCGGAACACTTCCGCGTGCTGCAATATCAGTACCCCAGTGCATACGAGGCTTGCCGTTCAGGATATCTGTACCAAAGTTCGTTGTGATGGCTCCAGATGCCGGACGAGTCCAAGCGCCTGAGCTAACTGCTGGTGCCGGTGCGGCTGGTGCTGATTTAGCCTGTGGTGCTGAAGAAGCTGATGCAGATGATGATGAGCTGCTGCTTGCACTTGCCTGAGCTGCTGCCTGCTCTGCTGCACGCTTCTTGGCTGCTTCTGCTTCCTGACGCTTACGCTCTTCTTCTTGCTTACGAGCAAGTTCTGCAAGACGTTCTTGTTCAGCCTGGATTTCACCTTCGATGCTCTTTTCACGTTTGGAAAGCTCATCTGATTCTTGTTGAAGGTCAGCTTTTTCAACTTCCAATGATTTCTGTTGTTTTTCAAGCTGCTTGAACAATTCGGCTTTTTCCGCTTTTTGACTGTCCAATTCTTTTTTCAAGGTTTGAAGGCTCGCTTTATCCTTTTCAAGGGACGCAAGCTTCTCTTCTACCTGTTTCTGTTTCTTTTCAAGTTCTTCTTGATCACGCTTTTGCTCGTCCATGATCTTTTTGTCCGCACTAACGATCGTGTTGACTGCTGTTACACGGTTGACGAAGTCTCCGAAGCTGTCAGCTCCAAGTAGGACGTCTACATAGTTGGCTGAGCCGCCTTTTTCCTGGATGGCACGCGCACGCTCTTTCAGAAGTTCATTACGCTCTTCGATCTTCTGTTTCAATACCTCGATCTCTTCTTTAAGCTTATTGATTTCAGCGGTCGTATCATCGATTTCTTTTTCTTTGTCTTTGATCTTTGATTCTGTATCGTTCAGTTGTTTACCAAGTACATCGATCTGTCCTTGGATATCTTTTTGTTTGCTGACGGTTTCATTGATCTCAGACTTCTTAGAATCGATTTTACCGTTGACTTCCTCTTTCTTTGAAGAAACGTCATCCTGCTGCTTCTTCAGATCGTCCACTGAAGAGTGGGCGCTTGCAGAGGTGCCAAGACCTCCGATTGTCAATACTGCTGCGATGGATAATGAGACGAAATACTTCCTGTTCAAGCGGCATGCTCCTTTCAGCTTCTATCAACCTATCAAATTTTACACTCTCAAGAATTTACGGACGGACATGAAGCTTCCCCATGCCCCGATGAGACAACCCATCAATAGGATCAATCCGTTTACCTGGTAGATGAACGGGGTAAAATCTAATACCTGAATAAAGTGACCTTGTAGTTTTGGTTTAATAAACTCATATGCGTAGTAATAGCCTGTTGTAACAAGAGCAATCGGGATAATAGAACCTAGGATTCCGAGCCAAAGCCCTTCCAGTATGAATGGCCAGCGTACGAACCAGTTGGTTGCACCGACCAGTTTCATTATTTCGATTTCTCTTCTTCTGGCAACAATCGTGATTTTAATCGTATTCGAGATAAGGAACATCGCCGTGAATAATAGACCGATGATGAGGACAAGCCCCACGTTCCTGCTCATTTCCAATACATTAAATAACTTCTCAACTTTCGCTTCCCCGTATAAGGCTTCATCGACGTGATCATACGTGCTGATCTCTTTTGCGATTTTACCGGTTTCGACTGGGTTGGTCGCTTTTACTACATAGACATCGGATAGTGGATTATCCTGTTCAAAGAGTCGGAAGTCATCTCCCATATCTTTCACAAGATTCTTAAGTTCATCTTCTTTCGAAGAATACTCAATCGATTCCACTCCGTTGAGTTTTTCAATCTTATCGTTGATTTCCTGCGATTGTTCTTTTGTCGTTCCGATATCGAGGAGTACCCGTACTTCTACGTCCTTCTCGATGTCTGTCGCGACTTTGTTCATATTGAGCATCAGTACGACGAATACTCCTACCAATAGGAGCGTCACCGTCACTGCACTGACCGATGCAAAGGTCATCCAGCCGTTACGTCCGATACTCTTGAAACTTTCCCTGAAATGCCGGCCATACGTTCTAGCTTTCATAACCGTAGTCACCTCGCTGTTCGTCTCGCACGATCCTGCCGTTTTCGATGGCAATGACACGGTGCTTGATTGTATTTACGATTTCCCGGTTATGAGTAGCCATGATGACCGTAGTCCCACGGTTGCTGATTTCTTCAAATATATTCATGATGTCCCAAGAGGTCTCCGGATCAAGGTTCCCGGTCGGCTCATCGGCAATGACCAGCTTCGGGGTGTTGACGATCGATCGTGCAATCGATACCCTCTGCTGTTCTCCTCCGGACAATTCATCCGGCAGCATCCTTGCCTTGTGCTTGAGTCCTACGAGATCCAACACTTCCATGACACGCTTCTTGATATTCTTCGGGTGCTCTTCAATGACTTCAAGTGCGAAGGCAATGTTTTCATATACGTTCATTTTAGGAAGCAGTTTGAAATCCTGGAAGACGACCCCTACATTTCTTCTGAGGTAAGGAACTCTACCATTCTTCAATTTCGCTAGATTAATACCGTTCACGATGATATCGCCTTTGGTCGGCTTCTCTTCACGGTACATCATCTTAATGAAGGTCGACTTACCGGCCCCACTCGGCCCAACGACATAAACAAACTCTCCTTGTTTGATGCTGACGTTGAAACCATTCGCAGCCATGACCCCATTGGAGTACTGCTTATATACGTCTTTCATTTCGATCATTCAATCACCTAATTTTTTATGTAGTTCCCCTCTTGGCTGTCGGTCATATGTACTCGTCGGGATGATTCTGTACCGTTCTCCCATTTTGGTGAAAAAACTCGAATCGTGCTCCCGAAAATTATTATAACATCACTTCTTTCGATGTTAAGGAAAAAAATTATTACAGTTTCGTTTCAAGAAAAGGGTAAATGTGTAATATATCCCTTTTTTCATAGGGTTTTTAAAGGGTTTTCAGGCGTTTGATAGGAGGATTTGACTAGCACCTGGTCATAAGGACTGATCATGATACCAGGATGGGTTATAGGGATAAACGTTGATAGATAAGAGGTTTGCTAGAGGAGAGTTGGTTATAAAAAAGGGAATATTCTGACGAATAATAGGAGTGGTCAAGGTGTTTCGGGGTTTGTAATATAATCTTAAAGAAAGGATTGGGGTAAGAAGAATCCACCAAGGGATCCTTCTTGATAGTGCGTTATTTTTTGTTGGAAAGCCATTCGGCAACGGCATCCGCCTCTTCACCTTTGATCAGGTTCTTCGGCATCTGGCCTCTTCCGTTTTCAATGACATGAAGGATTTCATCCTTGCTGAGCCTCTCCCCTACATTATTGAGGGCAGGACCCATGCCGCCTTCGAGGTTGCCACCATGACAGCTTGTACACTTGTTGTTGACGATCTTCTCGGGATCTACCTGGCCGGTACTTGTTTCCGTACTTTCGTCGTTGCCACAAGCAGCGAGGACAAGTGAAGCGCCAAGGAGGGCACCAATGAGTTTCTTCTTCATTCATTCTCCCCCTAGGAAAAATTTAGTGAGGTTCACTTCCTCATTATACGATCATTATACCAGCGTTAGACCCGTTTGAAACCTTCCCCGAGGACTTCCGAAGCATCCATTGTGACGACAAATGCTGATGGATCAATGGTTTTGACCAGTTGTTTCAGTTTTGTGAATTCCGTTTGATCGACGACCACCATCAGGATCGGGCGTTCATCATCGGTATAACCACCGTATGCTGATAGTTTTGTCACACCGCGATCGATCTTATGCAGGATCCCTTCACGGATCTCTTCCTGTTTGTTCGTGATGACCAGCGCCATCTTCGACCGGCTGATGCCGACCTGGACGAGGTCGATCGTCTTGCTTGTCACGTATAGGCCAATGAGAGCGTAGAGACCACGCTCGATATCGAAGACGATGGCCGCCGAAAGGACGATCATCCCATCGATGAGGGCTACACATGTACCAAGGGAAAGACCGGTAAATTTATTGACGATCTGAGCTGCCAGATCGGTCCCTCCAGTAGATGCTTTCCCCCTGAAGACGATTCCTAAACCTAAACCGACTCCGATTCCGCCAAATAGTGCTCCGAGAAGGGGATCCGTCGTCCAAGGCTCCCAGCTCTCTGTGAGGAATACAACTAATGGAAGAAATATAGTTCCGATCGCTGTTTTCACTCCGAACTGAAGACCGAGGAAAATCAATCCGGCAATGAATAAGGGGATATTGAATGCCCATTGCACGTACGCAGGCTTCCAATCGAGAACCCCTTTCAAGATCGTGGATATCCCGCTCACCCCGCCGGAGGCAACCTCATTCGGCAGCAGGAACACGTTGAAGGCAATGGCCACGATGGCCGAGCCGATGATTACAAATACATATTCAAGCCATTTCTCCCGGGCTGGATCTATATTCCGCCCTCTCCCCTTCAATACCATGTATCTTCCGACTCCTTTTTTTATCCGTTACGTTAGTATGAGTAGTTCAAATGCTTTGCATGCAGGGGCGTGAATCCCCTCCATATCAACCTTTGAGAGTATAGCATGGGGTCGGGGTGGTGTAAATGACAGCCCAATGCCGTATTAAAGTGGTAGTGCGGCGGGATGTAAAAAGGCCGATCCCGTTTTGGGACCGGCCTCACTCTTATTGGATTTTCGAACGCAGGTACGCGTTGATGAACGGATCAAGATCTCCGTCCATGACGCCCTGCACGTTTCCTGATTCCGTATTCGTACGGTGATCTTTCACCATGGAGTACGGATGGAATACGTAGGAACGGATCTGGCTTCCCCATCCGATTTCTTTCTGCTCACCACGGATCTCGGCAAGCTCTTGCTCCTGCTCTTCGATCCTGCGCTGATAAAGCTTCGCTTTCAGCATCTTCATGGCTGACTCACGGTTCTTGATCTGTGAACGCTCGGACTGACAGGTCACGACGACGTTCGTCGGTAGATGCGTGATCCGCACGGCGGAGTCGGTCGTATTGATATGCTGACCACCGGCACCACTTGCACGGTACGTATCGATCTTCAGATCCTCTGTACGGATTTCGATGTTGATCTCTTCGTTGAATTCCGGCATGACCTCACATGACACGAAGGACGTGTGTCGGCGGCCTGACGAATCGAACGGCGAGATACGGACAAGACGGTGAACGCCTTTTTCCGCTTTCAGATAGCCGTAGGCGTTATGCCCCTTGATGCCGAGTGTGACGCTCTTGATTCCGGCTTCATCGCCTGGAAGATAATCCAGGGTCTCCACTTTGAATCCGCGTTTCTCTGCCCAGCGCGTGTACATACGGAGAAGCATGGAGCCCCAGTCCTGTGACTCGGTACCACCAGCACCCGGATGGAGCTCAAGGATGGCATTATTTTTATCATGTTCTTCACTGAGTAGAAGCTGAAGTTCGTAGTCATTCAAACGGGTGATGAGCTCTTCAAGCTCGCCTTCAAGCTCCTCTTGAAGCTCCTCGTCAGGCTCTTCCTTCAGTAGTTCGAGGGTCAGCTCAAGGTTCTCATGAGATTCAAGGAGTGCATTGTATTCATTCACCAGATCTTTCAGGCCGTTCCCTTCATTGATCAAGCCTTGTGCTTTTTGCTGGTCATCCCAGAAATCGGGTTGGACCATGATTTCATCGAGCTCCTGGATTCGTGCCTCTTTGTTTTCTAAGTCAAAGAGACCCCCTGAAGTCCGCTAATGTCTTAGCTGATTTTTCTAACTCTGATCGAATTTCTGCATGTTCCATTTTATTCACCTCTAGTAGTATTTGGGTCCATCTTTTCAGAAAAGTACCCGGAGCAAGGCTCCAGGCAATTTCCCTCTTATCCGGTTATCCCGTGGCAGTGCTTATATTTCTTCCCGCTTCCGCATGGGCATGGATCATTTCGTCCGATGCTTTCCTTGCGGCGGAGGGGCTTCCTCTTCGCCTTCTCACCGTCTTCCTTCGGGTTGACGGCCTGGCCTTTAGCCACTTCCTGGCGCTCAAGGTTGTTTTTGATTTCAGCCTTCATGATGTATTTTGCGACATCTTCCTCGATGGAGATGATCATGTTCTCGAACATGGCGAAACCTTCATGCTGGTATTCACGAAGCGGATCGGTCTGACCGTACGCACGGAGGTGGATACCCTGTCTGAGCTGATCCATGGCATCGATATGATCGATCCATTTTTGATCGACAGCGCGGAGAAGGATGACTTTCTCAAACTCACGCATCTGCTCTTCAGACATATCGTCTTCTTTTTCATTAAGCTGGTGATGGACATCCTGGAAGATGATGTCTACGATCTCTTCCGGCTCTTTGCCGCGAAGCTCGTTTTCATTCACTTCGCCTTCAGGGAGCAGGTTCGCATTGACGTAATCAATGATGCCTTGAAGGTTCCAGTTTTCCATCTCTTCTTCCTGCGTATGGGCAGCCACCTGACGCTCGATGACCGATTTGATCATACCGTCCACGATGTCGCGGAGGTTTTCGGAATCGATGACTTCATAACGCTGCTTGTAGATGATCTCACGCTGCTGGCGAAGGACATCATCATATTGGAGGAGCTGCTTACGGGCATCGAAGTTATTCCCCTCGACCCGTTTCTGGGCGGACTCGACGGCACGGCTGACCATCTTGCTTTGGATCGGTTGCGTATCATCCATCCCGAGGCGCTCCATCATGCTCTTCATGTTGTCGGAGCCGAAGCGGCGCATCAGCTCATCTTCCATGGAGAGATAGAATTGGGTGACACCCGGGTCCCCTTGACGTCCGGAACGTCCACGGAGCTGATTATCGATACGGCGGGATTCATGACGTTCTGTACCGATGACGGCCAGTCCGCCAAGCTCGATGACGCCTTCACCCAGTTTGATATCCGTACCACGACCGGCCATGTTCGTGGCGATCGTAACGGATCCAGGTTGTCCCGCTTCCAGGATGATCTCCGCCTCGCGACCGTGGTTCTTCGCATTGAGGACGTTATGGCGTACGCCTTTTTTCGTCAGGAGCTTCGAGATGAGCTCGGATGTTTCGACGGCGACTGTACCGACGAGGACCGGCTGCCCCTTCTCATGACGCTCTTTGATATCCTCGACCACTGCAAGGAACTTCCCTTCCATGGACGCATAGATCAGATCGGCACGGTCATCACGGACGATTTCCTTATTCGTCGGGATGACGATGACGTTCATGTTATAGATGTTGCGGAATTCCTCTTCTTCCGTCTTCGCCGTACCGGTCATACCGGATAGCTTTTCGTACATACGGAAGTAGTTCTGGAATGTGATGGTGGCCATGGTCATGCTTTCGTTCTGGATCTCCAGGCCTTCCTTCGCTTCGATGGACTGGTGAAGACCGTCGCTGTAGCGGCGTCCCTTCATCAGACGTCCCGTGAAGGAATCGACGATGATGATCTCGCCTTCCTGTACCACATAGTCCACGTCGCGGTGCATGCTTACATGAGCTTTCAGCGCTTGCGTGATATGGTGGTTCAGGGTGACGTGGGTGATATCGAAGAGGTTGTCGATATGGAATGCCTTCTCGACCTTGCTGATTCCGTCTTCGGTCAGCTGGACGCTCTTCGTCTTCTCATCATACGTAAAATCATCTTCTTTGTTCAGGGTGCGCACGACGGCGTTCGCCTGGATGTAGAGTTGAGGCGTACGCTGTGCGTTACCGGAAATGATAAGCGGCGTACGGGCTTCATCGATCAAGATGGAGTCGACCTCATCGATCACGGCGAAGTGAAGGGGACGCTGTACCATCTGCTCTTTATAAAGGACCATGTTATCACGCAGGTAGTCGAATCCGAATTCATTATTCGTACCGTAGGTGATGTCGGCGCTGTATGCTTCGCGCTTCTCTTCTTTCCCCATGGAGTTGAGGTTCAACCCGACGGAAAGGCCGAGGAACTCATACAGTCTGCCCATTTCTTCAGCATCACGGCTGGCCAGGTATTCATTGACCGTGACCACGTGGACGCCTTTGCCCGTGATGGCATTCAGGTAAACCGGCATCGTCGCCGTCAATGTTTTACCTTCACCGGTCTTCATCTCGGAGATGTTTCCTCCATGAAGGGCGGCACCCCCCATGAGCTGGACGCGGTAAGGATAAAGACCGAGTACACGGCGTGCCGCTTCACGAACAACTGCAAACGCCTCGACGAGCATATCATCGAGTTCTTCCCCTTTTTGATAGCGCTCCTGGAAGCGGACCGTACGCTCACGGATTTGATCATCCGTCAGGCGCTCCATTTCAGGACCGAGGGCTTCTATTTGATCAGCAAGCTTTTCGAGCTTCTTGATTTCTCTTTTATTTCCATCAAACACTTTATTCAATAATCCAAGCATTCATAAACGCTCCTTTATCTGTGTTTACGGTGAGGGCTTCATCCATTATAAACGTCTTACATGAGATTCCCATGAGAAATGTGCTCTATCTTTATTCGAGACAGAGTCCTTGAATTCCTTCATGCGTATACCTACTAATCTTACCACTATCATAGGGGGGTTACAACATATTGGGAAAAAGGGACCCTTGTAAAAAGACCGCCACTTCTGTATGAAAGGGCGGTCTCCTTTTATGTCTTAAGCTTTTTGTTCCTTCAGCATGCTGTACACAGTGTCTTGGTAGCTCTCCCAGATCTGCTTACTCCGTCTCGAGATGCTGTTGGCCGATACGTCGAAATGCTCGGCAAGCTCCTTCTGCACGTGACGGATGCTGATCTCGTCGATATTCTTCGCCATATCGACCATGGCACCTGAATAGATCTTCGGATTGCGGATTGTCGGACGCTCAGTGTAGAAGTACTTCTCAAGCACAGCAACAAGAAGGGCACTCTCCTTCTTGTTCTCCCCTTTTTCCTCCAGGTAATCCTGAAGGGCCTTGATGGCCTCTATGTACTCAGGAGTCTTCCAGATCTCGACGCCTTCGATGGCTCCCGTCGTCTCCTCTTTCTCCTCTGCAGGAGCAGGCGTTTTCGCAGCCTTGCGCTTCTCGGCACCGTACAGGACGAAGCCGACGTCTGCAAGCTCAAGGTACTGCCCGGCAAGATACTCTTGCAAGTCGTCAAACTCGCCTTGCTGGAAGCGGATCTTCACCATCTCCGAAGCCCCTTTCTGGATGATCGGATAGATGAAGTATTGAGCGAACGGGATGTAGCTGTCGCCATTCGGCAGCAGAAGCCCAAGGAAGAAGCTGCCATCTTCCATGTGTCCGAACGCTTCCTTCACCAACAGCTCATCGCCCGTGATGGCTTCCGTCACGCGAAGCGTCTCGTCATCGACCTTCTCAACGCTCCCCGCTGTGATCCGTACCTTCTTCCAAGACTCAAGACGTTCTGCCGTCTGTGGACGGGTCACCGTTTGCTTGTCCACGAACCGGTCGATAAGACGGAGCCCTTCCTCATCCTTCTGGGTCACCCCATACCAGCTCACAAACGCCATCTCATAAATATCGGGATCGGCCTTCATCAGCTCCATCTTGGAAAGATACTGATGATACAGCTCCTCCATGTGGGGAGATTGCGTCGTCGCAATGAAATCATACGCCTGTGCCTGAAGCACATCCAGCTCCTGCTTCACCAGCGCATCGATATCAATGGCATTTTCTTTTCCGTGACATTTCTTATATTTTTTCCCGCTGCCACATGGGCAAGGTTCATTTCGTCCAACTGTATTCATTCCTGTTACCTCATTCATTGTTGTTACCTCCAAAATAGTTCACGACCTTCACACAAACACTCATTATATAACAAGTAAGCCTTACTATAAACCGTTTTAACGCAAGAAAAAAGAACCAGCCCCTGTTCCAGGCCAGTTCCCGTCTCCTCAACGTCCCTGATTTTTCATGAAATCGAGGACATCGAGGTCGATATAGCTTTCATCCTGCTCCCGCATCTCGAAGTTCTCTGTATGAAGATAATCCGTCAGGCTCTGATGCAGCGACTTCTTAGGGTCCTTGTAGCCTAAGCGCGTGAGTTCCCTGTCCAATTCATCACGGAGCGTCCCTTCGATCAGGACGACCCGGCCGGAATCGGACGGTTTGAAGTAAAGTTGGTGCATGCGGAAAATCCGTTTCAGCTCCTCGATCGGCGATGGATGGTCGTCCACACGAAGATCGATGTAGCGATCATTGAATCCTCCGTAGCCACCCTCATCTTTTACCACAAGAAGGGCGGCAGACTGCATCCCCCTCGAGTCGCCCCCTGCATCCTGTCCGGCGCTCAGGGCGGTGAGAAGTCTATCGGCAAGAGAGCCGGATGCTGCTTCGAACGTATCGAGCATCGCTTGGACCGTTTGCTCGTCCACTAGGATATTCCCCTGAACGGCCACATGCTTCCCTGTCATCCCTCCAGCCCAGTCATAGCAGCCTTCTCCTGTATACGTGGCCGGATTGCCATGGGCGTCGGTGATCCCTACCTGTCGGAGATGCCGTTCAGTGTCGTCTTTCGTAATGAGCTCCAAGGCTTCCTCTGCCGTTTTTCCTTCTTCGAGGAGACGGAGTGCTTCGGGACCATAAGCGGTATTGGCGTAGGACTGGGTGGCAATGGCGCCGACGCCTGCTTTGGCAAACGGGACGACGGAGCCGACGGCCAGGAATTTGGACTGGACGGCGATGCCCCATTCCTGGGTTTCGGGGTCATGGGCGACGATGGAGTAGGTCATGTTTGGGTTCCTCCTTTATAGTGGGTTGTGCAGATCATGTCATGCGAGACTATGTGTGCGTCACGTTATACCGCTCAGCGGGCGGACCGGACGCCGTCACATAAACGGAAAGGGTCCTGCGGTCTGGTGAGACCGCAGGACCCTTGGCTATTCATTAATGCGTTTCGATCAGGCCGTACTTGCCGTCTCTACGCTTGTATACGATATTGGTTGCGTTCGTCTCCGCATCCGTGAAGATGAAGAACGTGTGCCCGAGCATATTCATCTGAAGGATCGCTTCCTCGCTGTCCATCGGCTTCAGATTGAAATTCTTCGTACGCACTACTTCCGTATCATCCTCGAGCTCATCCACTTCAGGCTCTGCCACCCCGTTCGGTGCCACATTCCCAAGATCCTCCTGAGCCGCGAAGAACTCCTTCGGACTGCCCTTCTCACGCATCTTGCGGTTTACCCGCGTCTTATGCTTACGGATTTGACGCTCAAGCTTATCGACTATTAAATCGATCGCCGCATACATATCCGTGTTCCGCTCTTCTGCGCGAAGCACCAGATTCGGCATCGGGATCGTCACTTCCGTCTTGGTATTTTTATCAGGATAGACTTTCAAGTTAACGTGCACATTTGCATCAGGAGTTTCATTGAAATAACGCTCCAACTTACTGATCTTCTTCTCCACGTGTTCTCGAATAGCTGGAGTTACCTCAATGTTCTCGCCACGAATGTTGTAATTCAACATGTAAACTCCTCCTTTAAAAATAAAGCTATGTTGTATATATTCTTCATTCCCTTTCGTATTCCTGCTTAAACTTTCTTAATTATTTGTCAATTTTGTGGAGGGGGTGTAGAAAATGGTAGATTGGTGGCGGGGTTTTGGGGATTGGGGCGGGTTGCTATGGGGTGGATTGGCGGGGTTTGTCGAGGTGTGACGGATTTTGTGCCTGGCACCTTTTAGCCTTTTTGTGCCTGGCACCTTTTAGCCTTTTTGTGCCTGGCACCTTTTAGCCTTTTTGTGCCTGGCACCTTTTGGCGTTTTTGTACCTGGCACCTTTTGGCGTTTTTGTACCTGGCACCTTTTGGCGTTTTTGTACCTGGCACCTTTTGGCGTTTTTGTACCTGGCACCTTTTGGCGTTTTTGTACCTGGCACCTGCATTTCATTCGGTGCCAGGTACAGCGCAGACAGTATGTAGCCAACTTTGTTATTACACTTTCCAATCGTTAATACTCCTTCTTGTTTCTACATAAAGCTTGTATTTTTGGCGGGAATCTTCGCCCAGTAGTGAGAGGATTAGCTGTGTATGGACCAGTGAAGTTGAGGATCCTTTTACGTAAACAGAATAACTGCTCCAAGGATAATCTTCTGCTAGTTTCGTATAGTTTGCTTTTACGGGATTAAGATGAACGTAGGCGCTTGTATCGAGGAGTTGTTTGTGGTTTCGAATGGGCTTTGAGTAATAGCGGTCCTGGAAGAGATGACCGACATAGTCGTACCTTTTATTGAAATAGCGGGCGTATACCGAGTGAAGGTAGTGCATGATGGAAGATGGGGAGTGATCGATGGTACCGATGATGAGGTGAATGTGGTTAGGCATGAGGCAGTATGAATGGAGGTGGAAAGGGTAGCGAATTATTACTTTTTGTAGGAGTGTGAGGTAGTGGTGATAATCCTTTCTGTCGCGAAAGAGGTTATTCTTACGATTTCCTCTAGCAGTGATATGGTACATGTCACCCGGCACCCAGATTCTTTTGGTTCTTGGCATATCATGCTCCCTTCAATATTAGTTAGACTCTGTATTCGACAATCTTTCACAAAACCCTCCAAACGAAACGAAAAAACCTCCCAATCAAGAGAGGTTTAATTTCGCTTATCGTAAAACATTCCATCCGTTTGCATTGACTCATATGGATTGGTGTATCTCTGAACGGTCGTTTTTGTTTTACTGACGCCATTCATATCCCGCTTTATATCGATCTTCAAACCTGCCAGCTTTTGATTAATCTGTTTGTTCCATAGGACGATTTCTCGTCCCAAACGCTGTTCCTCTAAAGAGTACGGTGGCGTGATTGAGGGCAGAAGCTGCTCTCTTTCCACTAGAAGGCTATCGATGGTATTAATCTTAGAGTCACGATCTTCTTCCCCCTCCAAAAGGGCTTTCAGCTGTTTCGTAATGCCGTGGCATTCAAGGACAGCACTCATTATGCTTGTCCACTCTGGCCAGCGTATTGCTTTTGGCGATTCATCTGAATTACTTGTTTCCATGTATTCCGGAAGTCAGTGACATAGCCCTCTACTTCTTCCAAGATAGACAGATCGTTTTTAATATTGGCTTCAGTCAGTCTGTGATTGATGTATTCGTATAATGACAGGAGATTCTTCGAGACTTCGACATTCGTATCCAATGTGACCAGAAGTTCGTGAATAATCGCTTGAGCCTTTTGGATATTGGTGTTTTTCAATTCAATGTTTTTTTCGTTTATGGCTTGTTTTGCAATGTGAAGAAACTTCAGGCAGCCATTGTAGAGCATGAGGGTGAGTTCCCCTGGCGCCGCGGTATTGACAGAGTTATTCTGGTAGGCGGCATATGGGTTGTTGATGGCCATGGTGACACTCCTTTATTTCAATTATGAGAACTGTTGCATGAGATAAGCAGACTGGGAATTTGCTCGTTGTACTGCTTTCTCCATAGCCGTAAACTGGCTCCAGTAACGGCTTTCGACTTGCTTCATACGTTCCTCAAAACGTGTAATTTGCGAATCCATGTTTTTCAGTAACTTTCCGATGGAGAATGTATCGTTAACTGCTGATGATTTACCTGCCTTTTTTTCCACATTCGTCATTGTTGTTTTGAGGGTCTCCCTCATACGACGTGCAATCCCCTGCTCAGCCGAGGTCGTACCATTCTTGGCAAAAAGATCATAGATGGCGTTCGGATCTTTTGAGATGGCTTCCTTGAGCTTGGATTCATCAATGATTAATTTTCCCCGATCGAGGTAGTTACTTGATGTTTTGATTCCTATTTGTGTAAGCTGATTAACATCCTTGCTCCCACCAGAGACCGATGTATATAGATCTGTACGCATTTTATTCAATCCAGATGTGAGGACGGAATCATTGCGGAGAGTCCCGCTCCGGGCTTTTTCTTCCCACAGCTTAATTTCATCTTCCGACATATCCTTCTTCTGTTCAGATGTTAGAGGCTGAAAGTCACGGAACTTCGATTTGTTCACTTCGCCGTTGACCTTCTCAATCAGCTTGTTGTACTCATCTACAAACTTGACGATGGATTCCATGATTTTATCTACATCAGGTGCTGAAGAGAAGGTTACATTCGTGTTGGATGCATTCTTCAAGGTAATCTCGACTCCGTTAATGACGAAGGTATTGGAAGATCGCTCGGTCTGCATGCCGTTATAGGTGAAAATAGCGTTTTCTCCAACCGATCCTCTTCCTGCATCTTTTGCTATTACATTCGTCGCATCAAGACCCATTTCTCCAAAGAAATCCCCCTCAAGCTGAATTTCAGCTTCTGAACCACCACTTCCACTGTTCTTACTCATCACAGACATCTGTTTCGTCTTCTCATCGAAAAACATGGTGACCCCAGTTTTCGAGTTGATTTTCGAAAGAAGGCTTTCCATGGTTTCTGCCGTTGGGTCAAATACAATCTCCGTGAATTTATCCGGCATCGTACCATCTGCATTAATTGCTTTCACTTTAATGGTTTGTTGCCCTATTAATGTCAAGGATTCGCTTAGTTTTTTCTTTGGATCAAAACCTGCGTCTGCTTGCTGACCATACATAGTTGCAGAGGTTGCCAGTTTCTCAACTTTGATCGTTCCATTAAAGTCGGAAGTGGATGCCAGATTTTTAATCGAAATGTCATTCGGGTTAGAAATATTCACCGTCTTTTGGATGTATGTCGCCTGCTTCATGACACCATCAAAGATCATATTACTGAAATTGAGCATTTGGCTATTCATTTCCCGGTAGTCATCACGCTGCCACTCGAGGTACTGCTTCTTTTGATTCAATTTATCTAAAGGGATTCGCTCTGCCTTCATCAAGTCGCTGATGATTTGATCGGTATCCATACCGCTGGCGAGTCCGCCTACTCTCATATTCGCCAAGAACTACACTTCCTTCCTTTACGCTTTCTTATCTACTACTAATCCCATAAACTCAGCCATATCTGCATGCATATCCAAGAATTTTTTTGCGGGAATCTCTTTGACTATCTCTTGAGTAACATCATCCACGATCGTTACGTAATACTCATTGAGTCGGTCATGATATTCAAACTTCAGATGAGTATTAGCCGAAGATACAAACTCGTTCATACCGTTCAAAGCAGTCTTTACGGATGTTTCTGAAACAGGTTTCTCTATTGGTGCGGACTGCTTCTCCTCTACCCTTACATTCTGTATCAACTCGTTCATGTAGTTGCTTACTTTTTGTTGAGTGTGTATCCCAATTGTTCCACCTGCCATAGCCTGAAACCCTCCTGGTTATTATAGAAATAATATCGGTCATTTCCGAGAGAAAGTTTAGTCTTTCTTGCAAGTTCACTAATAAGGGGGTTACTATTATGTTATAGGAACATTCGTTCTGTTAATGAAGGGTGGGATGATCTTGACTTCTATTCATTCAATGCTGTGCGGTAAGCTATTAGGCGACGGATCCATCACACAACAAGCGGGAAGGAAGCCACGATTCGCTTTCAATCATGCAGCCAAGGATAAGGAATGGTGTTTTTATTGCTATCACTCTTTAAATCCATATATACCCTTATCTCCCCCTGCTTACAAAAGATCAATGGATTCAAGAATCAAGAAGGGATTCTCAGAGTCATACTATGTTCAGTCCAAATCAAACCCTCTAATTACAACCCTTCGCTCGATTTGGTACCCTGACAACAAAAAAAGTCTTCCGCACGATTACATCAGCAGGCATCTTGATGCTTTAGCGTTGGCATGGTGGTATCAGGATGACGGCCACTTGAAAAAAGAAAATGAAATTCCTCGCAAGATCATATTATCTACAGAGAGTTTTACTCATGCAGAAAACCAATTTTTAATAAACCTTCTCTATAATAGATTCAATCTGCACTTTGCTCTGGACGGTCAAAACCGATTACTATTGTACGACCAATTTCAGATCCTCTATTTTCTTCATCTGATCACTCCTTATTTAATCCCAGGAATGCACCGCAAGATAATACGTCTCTATGCCATTAAACAGAGCGTCGCCGCTTCCAAGCGAACGACGATTTACCTACCCGCACTATTCAAATTGAAGCTTCCTACAAAAGAAATAAATGAGCAGCTATCTATTCTCACAACCCTATACGATGAGATTAAAAGGGAGAGATTTTATTCAAACGTGTTGTTAAATACAGTAGAAGAGCTCTCAACTCAAGAACTAAAACCCTACCAAATTATGATAAAACCAGGTAATATGGAGCTTTGTTTAATCATGAAGAGTATTACGGGGTTAAACATGAGTCAATTATCATCTTTATGTTTTTTGATGAATTAGGAGACATATAAAAAAGAGGCCCTGAGACCAGGACCCCTTTAAACATAAAATTAACGAAGAAGTTGAAGCACACCTTGTGGCTGTTGGTTTGCTTGCGCAAGCATCGCTTGAGCTGCTTGAGAAAGAATTGAATTCTTCGTTTGTTCCATCATTTCTTTCGCCATCGTGCGAACATTTACTTTCATAAATGACCAGACTATATCTTCACCCTTAATGTAAGGGGTTGGGCACTTCGGATCCACAGTGCTGATGGACACTGTCTCACCTACGGATTTCATCATCATGAGCAAGGCTGTTAGATGGTCTATCCTAGTCGTTGAACCTTCTCCAGGGTTTCCCCACAGGAGCTTGGCTGCTGATTGCCCAATCTCTTCTTTTCTCATAGCCATCGCATCTGTCGTTTCCAACTACGCTGTGGCAAGAAGAGCTCTAAGGGGTTTCCAGCAATTCACCCAATCATAATCACTGACCGTTACCAGTCAGGACGACTGTACTTGTTGCTGCTTAGGCAGCTAAAGTATAATCTACGTCGCGAATTCGAGATTCTGCGGCCGTTAGGTTTTCGGAAGAAGTTCCGAGGTTGTTAATAGTGTGCTCTAGACGATTTTGCACCGCACCCAATTTACCACGCTCAGAAGATACAGATGCAATCGCTTTGTCAATCACGTCGATTGATTTTGAAGCATCCTCTTTATTGGAAATGTTGAGCGCTGCTTCTGCTTGAATGTCGTTCGTTCCATTGGTCACTGAATTAGAAGAAGTAAATCCAGCTTGACCCGCGTTACCAGTGATTCCAAGTGCAGCAGAACGCATATCGTTAATTGATAGAGACATACTTTGTCCAGTGTTTGCACCGATTTGGAATTTAGTATTGTATCCAGTACCCTGAGCTCCTGGTCCTACTACTTGAGATACGTTACCAAGTTTGTCCGTTACATTTCCAGTATTTACAGTGAAGCCAACTTGAGCAAGCGGTCCACCTGTTCCATCTGTCAGAGAGATATCTTTACCTGATTCAGAAATAAATTGAATTTCATTATCTTTAGACAAAGACACAGTAACTTTATCTGAAATTCCAGCTTCTTGTAAAGACGCATTTAAATCTTTGACAAGATCCTCCATAGCCGCTTTGGCAACATTAGAATCTGAATTCCCAGTATCATAAGTTTTACCCTCTTTAAGGGTTACAGTCACTGCGCTCTCGCTTCCAACATTGACTTTAAACGTGGAGTTTGCTGCAACAGTATTTCCACCTGTAAGTGCTGTAGCTGCTTGTACACCATGGCGTTCAACAGTTGCTGGTGTTCCTTTCACTTCAGTTCCAGTAGCAGCTGCGTTTGCAAACCCTAGCATAACAGCGGCAGCATTATCGTCTGCTTCGATTGTAATAGAGCTACTTGCACCTTGGGATTTCGCAGTAAAAGTTAACGCTGTACCATTGTCTTTAATATCCACTAAATCAGATAACTTTGTTCCCCCAGAAGTAACATTACCTAATTGTTCTATAAGTTCATCTTTGGTGATAGCAGTAGCTTCTACAGCTGGTGGACCAGCGTCAGCAAGTACACTAAAGTCTTTGGCAAGAACTGATGTAACATCAAATGTCTTTCCATCAACTTTAATTGTTGCACTTGTTAAGTTTGTAGCATCTGCATTCCCAACATATGTTGTTGCCCCGACTATTTCAGCGCTTTTTGCATCTGAAATTTTCGCCCCATCACTAGACCCTACACCACCATTAAGCAACTTTTGAGTATTAAACTCAGTAGTGTTACCGATACGGTTGATTTCAGAAGTGAGTTGGTTTAATTCATCTTGCATTGCTGTACGGTCTGAATCTGTAGATGTACCATTGGCGGATTGGTTTGAGAGTTCACGCATACGTTGAAGGATTGCATGTGTTTCATTTAGAGCTCCTTCAGCCGTTTGGATTAGGGAAACACCATCTTGGGCATTTTTAGCAGCCATGTCCAATCCACGAATCTGACCACGCATTTTTTCAGAGATTGCTAATCCAGCAGCATCGTCTCCTGCACGGTTGATACGAAGACCTGAAGATAGTTTTTCCATTGATTTAGATTGAGCATTTGTCGCACTGTTCAATTGACGGTGCGTGTTCAATGCAGCGATATTGTGATTGATTCTCATTGTGTTGTTTCCTCCTTGAAAGTAAGTTCACGTCCTTGTGAACTGTTTGGTTTTGGTTTGCCGGGGAGGAAGAGGTCGGCCGCCCTTTCCTCTTTGGCTTACATTAGTAGTATCGGTCGTTTTTCCTGGGTGTTTAGTCGTTTAGGAAAAACTTTTTTATTCGTTTTTCGGGAGGAGGTTAAGTAGGTTTTGGATACCTTTTGAGGCTTCCGTGTTTTGTTCTTTAATGGATAGATAGACTTCCTTGCGGTGGATGTCTATGTGTTTAGGAGCATCGATCGCTAGTTTGATTTGGTCTCCTTGGATCGAGACGACTTTGATTTCAATGTTGTCTCCGATTTGGATGCTTTCGCCGGTTTTCCTGGTGAGTACGAGCATGGAGTCACCCCTTCTTTCCGGCTGGCTGTGCCAGGATTTGGTGTTGGGTGCGGTAGTTGGTGTCCGTTAAGATGACTTGCTTCCCACTTTTCTTCACTGTGTTTATGATAATTGGTGCCTGGAGATTGGCTGTCGATTCCTTGAATGGGTCTTTTACTGTCAGGATTGAGAGGACTTGAATACCCTCTGTTGTCGGATTACCAAGTTGATCTAGACTTGCGTCATCAAGTTCGAAATCATATTCAGGGAAAAAGAGGAACGGATTTGTCGTGATGAAAGCAAGGTCGGGTGTAACCGTAGACTGGAGGATTTGGAACCACTCATTATCCTCTAAAGGTAGTAGAGCAAACTGTTTTTCGTCATGAAAACCTGGTACCCCATGTGGGAATGAAAAAAGTTCTTCATCATTGACAGTGATGTTGCCGTGATAGGCTGTTTGGATGTTCATGTGTCACATTCCTTTGTTTAGATTTTCACCTGGTGCGACCCAGTCGATTTTAAGGTCCGCATATCGTTGCATGGCGATGTTCACTTTCGCTGGTGTGAAGTCGACAATTGGTTTATTCGTCCGGGTATTGTTGATGACCTGTTTGGGCTCAATGTTCACCCTTACGTTTCCCGGATCGTACCCGATTTTGACGCTGCCGGCCGATGGGATGAAGCCTATATTAAAGTCATAAATTGGACTCGCACTGTTGCGGTCCGCCTGTTCGGCCAAGGCATTTCCACCGTTTTCGATCATCATGAGCTCATCGCCGTCCCCCGAGACGCGCGCCATGCCCTCGAGCCAGTCCTGATAGCCTTGATTCGCAAAATCTTCAATCCGCCTTCTGATTGATTTGAGATCCATATCCGCCCTGGCTTCAGTTTGATCGATGGTTAGTTTGGACGGAGTTCGTTCAATGTCCATCTTGGCCTGTGGCTGCTGGATGTCTACATCCGCATTTGGTTGCTGCATATCGAATTGGCCTGGTGTGGTCTCAATGGAGATCGCGGCATTGGTTGATTGGATACGGATTTGCGGGACATTCATCCTGTTCACCTCTCTATGGTAAAAGGGACCGACCGCAAATGGTCGGTCCCTTTATGTACGTTATCGTAAAAAGTCCATCAGGGTCGGCTGCATGATTCTTGCCCCAACGCTGAGTGCTGCACGGTGGACGCTTTCCTGTGATTTTAAATCAGTGATGACCCGCTCAATTTCAGCATCTTCATTATCAGACATGATGCGCTTCGCCATTGTTTCTTGTTGAGAAAGACGGTCATCGACCATTTCTAAACGATTGTAGCGAGCTCCTAGGTCGGATCGTTCCGACGATAGTTTTTCAATGACACGATCCAGTTTATTCAGCATGTCATCTAGGTCCGTATCATCATTCGACTCAAATGCTTTCTGAATAGAGTGCAGCGTATCAAACATCTCCTGATTAAAAACTTTACCCGGTGTGACATTTGCCTTCAAAGTAACTCCAGGTGATACCTCTACGATATAATCTCCGATGGCTGTATTACCAAGATTATCAGCAACCTGTGGCGCACTTCCGTCTGCTGGTGCTTTGTCCTTGATCGGAGATTTATTCACGTCGGTCCCGTGGTAGATGTAGCGACTGCCGACTTTAGTTTCGGCGATGGTGATCATATCCTGTTTAATCTGTCCAATTTCAGCGGCTACGGCTTTCTTATCATCTTCTGAAAGGGTTCCATTTTTCCCTTGGAGAACTAGCTCCCGGACCCGTTGAAGCCCTTGGTTGCCTTGTTCTAATCCAGCTTCCGAATTATCCATCCACAAATACAGTTCAGACAGATTCCGCTTATACTGCTCCACCCCGCTTACATTGGAGCGGTAGAACATTCCCTTCATGGCGACGACTGGATCGTCTGAAGGACGGGTGATCTTTTTGCCGGTGGAGAGCTGATCCTGAAGTTGGCCCATCCGGCTGTAAGAAGAACTGAGATTCCTCATTGAGTTATTAGTCAGCATGCTTTGGGTTACGCGCATGGTTCATTCACCTGCTTATCTTCCAACGGTTCCCATGCCGTTGATGATTTTGTCGAGCATTTCGTCCTGTAGGGTGATCATCCGGGCAGAGGCGTTGTAAGCATGCTGGAATTTGATCATATCCGTCATTTCTTCATCAAGGGATACACCGCTTACGGACATGCGGCGTTCGTCGACGGAGGAACGAAGGACGTTTGAGTTTTTGGTAAGCTTGACGGACTCCTGGGATTCAACCGCCATTTTACCGATGACAGATTCAAAGTGGCCTTGGAAAGAAGATTCCTTTTCGCCGTATGGAAGTTTGGTAGTTGTGATCAGGTCGGCCAGCTTTTGAATGTTGGATGTGTCTCCCGCTGTCGGATTTCCGATTCCGGCTGTGGCGATGTTATCAGGGTTGCTCATTTCATCGGCGATCTGGATCCGCTGGGCGAAGCCTTCTTTATTTACGTCTTCAAGGTCCGCACCAGGGGCCTTTCCATCCTTGAAGAATTTCGGCGTAGTCGACTCAAAGTCTTCAGGATCGAAGTTCGGATCTTCCATCTGCGCGACCGTGAGTCCTTGCTGATGCTGTTCATTGAATGCCTTCGCAAATACATAGGCCATATTATCAAGTTCGTCAATCATAGCCACATAGGATCCCGTAGCTTTTCCATCTTTATTCGTATACCCATACGAATCGATCAAACCACGAAGTTTTCCTTCCCCTTGGCTAAGGAAGCTGTTGATGTCCAGGGTTTGATTGCCGATTTTCACAGAGTCAACTGATTCTTGCGGTCCTTTGGTCGAAAGGGAGAGTTCATTCACACCGGCCTTATCCACCAGTCTGATAGCGAAATCTCCATCCTTGCCAACGAGACTCACAGATACTGAGCCTTCTGCTATTGCAGAGGAAGCTCCTCCATTCGACTGATAGCTTGTCTTGATTGGCACAAGGGTTGAGAGTTGATCCAATAGGCGATCACGCTCATCGTAGAGATCATTCGGAAGATAGCCGTGTGGTTCTACTTCAGCAATCTGCTTGTTCACTTGATCGATCTGCCTTGTGAGGGAATTGATTTGCTTTTCAGTCACGGCCAGTTCATTTTGAAGGTCTTTTCTGACGCTTGTCAGTGATGTGGACAAATAGTTAAAGGTTTCTGCCACGGCTTTTCCGCGTTGGATCACAACGGAACGTGCGCCGGTATTCGATGTATCACTCGCCAAATCCTGCAGGGACTTCCAGAAAGAGTCCATCGTACTAGACAATCCAGATTCAGAAGGCTCGTTCATGATTTCTTCCATCTTCTGCATGGATTCCATCTTGTTTTCCCAGTATCCGAGTTTATTGTTTTCATTGCGGTATTGAAGGTCAAGGAAGGAGTCCCTTACGCGCTGGATTGAACCCGCTTCGACTCCTGTACCAAGCTGTCCGGGAATCCTGGGACTGTTAAAGCCCGGGGATGGGAAAGCTTCAGTTGGGTTGAAGTTGACGCGTTGCCGGGAATAGCCCGGTGTGTTGGCATTCGAAATATTGTGTCCGGTCGTGTAAAGGGCCCCCTGCTGGGTGTACATGCCCCTTTTGGCTGTTTCAAGGCCCATGAATGTGGATCGCATCTTGATGCCTCCGTTTCTGATCTATGCTTTGGAATCAAACAAAGACCGGCTCGGCGCCGGGACTTTATTCTCATCGTTCGGTCTTGTATAGTTGGTCTGCTCTTCTTTCGGCTGCAGAGCCGACAAGCTCATATTCACAAATTGAAGAGATTGATATACGAGCTTTTGATTAAGTTCATTTTGCTCTTTTAACTCAGCAATGATGGACGTCAGTTTCCCATGCCAATGGGAGAGTGTTTCTTTCTCTTCTTGGGATGCCGTTTCCATGCACTGTAAAAGGGTCGGGGGCTCATCAAATGATCGACCATTCGATTCAGCATATTGCTTGGAATGGATTTGACGATCATTCTCTACCGTCTGAATAGCGGCAAGATGTCGTTGTTCATCTTTTAATACGCCATCCAATTGGCCCATCTCACTCGCCTTGATGATGGTGGTTTTTCGTTTGGAGAGGTCGAGGAGGCTCATATGCAGTTTATGGAGTTTGTCTAATGTTGTGGTTAAGGCATTGAGTGACATGGTAATCCCCTTCCCTATTATTCTCCGTGATAGAATTGCTTCAGGCTTTTGGCGATGGCCCCTGCCTGGATCGTATAGTTTCCGCTCTGTACCTGTTCTTTCAATGCATTAACTTTGACTTGGCGATCGCTTTCCAATTTGGACACTTCCTGCATTTCTTTAGCCCGTGAAGAAATTTCCACCTTATCCGAAGGAGCACTTCCCCCTTTGACAGGTTGGTCAGCTTTGTTTTGTTGTTGCTTATATGCTTGGATATTGTAGTTCCCGATCTGATTAATCTTCAAATCCGTCTACCTCCTTTTTCCGTTCTTTCCGAGTCTTATAGTAAGTATATCGGATGATTGGGAGGTTTGTTTAGTGATAGGATATGGTTCATTTTCCCTTTTTGTAAGTATAGTACGTAGGACCTGACTCCTTGAGGGATCGCTTCCATTGTTCATCCGTTTCATGCTGTTTTAGGTCTTGGATAAGGGACGTTTGGCACCCTTCGCAGATTCTTGCGCTGTGGATGATCCTTCCGCACCGGTCACATGGGTAGCCCATGTTCGGGAACTGTCTTGATTGGATGCGGCCTTTTCGTACCCATTTGTGAAGCAGTTCTTCCTCTACGCCGGTAACGTCGACTACGCGTGCGATGGACGCGGCACGGTTTTCGCGTTTTTTCAGGAAGTGGATGACGGTTTCGAAGAGGGTTTCTTCTGATTTATGGCATGCTTCACATACTTCGCGGAAGCGGCTTTTCATGAATAACGCGTTGCAGCGCGGACAGTTGTTTACTTCTGACATGGTTCATTCCTCCGTGTTTGGCTGGTTCCCTTCTTTTATCGGCAGGTAGGGGTAAGGATTTAACCCCTGGCAATCGTGAATGATGATACTTCCCTAGCCCCCGCTTTTTTCAAAAGGCTGGCCGCATGCCTGACGGTCGTGCCCGTCGTATAGATGTCGTCGATGAGGAGGATCTTCTTTCCTGATAAATCCGTCTCGGGGATACGGAAAACCTGCGCGCCTGTCACCCGCTCCCGTTTCGTCTTCTTCGATTGCTTTTCCGTGTGAATTCTCGTGAGGAGTTCATGGCAAGGGAGTCCTGCTTCATCCAGGAGCGCCTTTGACTGATTGAATCCACGTTCGTATAGTCGCTCGGGGCTGAGGGGGATGGGAACCAAGAGATCTGCTTTCGGGATAGCCGTTCGCATGAGAGAAGCCGATGCCTTTGCCAGAACGTAATCCCCTCTGTATTTGTAGCGCGCGAGGACCTCTTTCATGAATTCGTTGTATTGGAAAAGAGAGACGTTCCTCTCCAGCACCCCGTTCCATTCAGTGTGTCGGTTCCACACCATGCAGTCACGGCAGAGACCGCCTTCCGTTTCAGGGCGCGAACAGCCCGGGCATCCGCCCTCGATCCGCACTAATCCCCTGTCACATTCGTCGCATAGGAGTCTGGTGTCCCTTTGAAATAAAGCCCCCCAGCTCATTTTTTCATCGAGGCCTTCCCCACAGTACAGGCAGTCACGTGGCATCGATGAGCCCCCTTTTCCCGGCTTCCCTGTTCATATCATTAATATGGGTGCGTGCTTTGATCATCTCGCCGGTCTTGCCGTGGTGAAAGTACACAATGTCCCCGTTCGGCTGATCGGAACTCCTCCCCACCCTGCCAGAGATTTGCACAAGGGCACTCTCGGTAAAGATGGTTTCCTCGGACCCGAGGACCGCGACATCAATGCCGGGAATAGTGACTCCCCGTTCGAGGATCGTCGTGGTAAGAAGAATCGGCATCTCGAACTTACGCATCTTCATGACCTTCTCCTTTCGTTCAGGATCCTCGGCATGAACGGACTCGATCAGGGGGTGAATGGCTTGGAACAATGGAAGGGCTTTGTTCATGATGGCTACGCTGGGGAAAAAGATGAGGGCAGGGGTTGAGGTATGCAATCTTTGTAGCGTCCACTTCTTCAGTGGCGGAGGGATCTTTCCTTTTTCCAACGATTTCTGCCAGTTACCACACCAGGCAAAGCGCGGGGATGGAATGGGGTGACGATGAAAGCGCGCCGGGATCCGGAAATGATTCCGCCGTCCCATGCGGCACTCCCGCTGCGTTGCTGCATCTGGCGTTGCCGTGAGATGGACGAGGGAGGAAGATGGTTTTCTTGCTTTCTCCACGGCGAACTGAAGGGATGAATCGAAAGAATAGGGAAAGGCATCGACCTCGTCGACGATCATGACATCGAATGCTCCCTTGAACCGGAACAGCTGATGCGTGGTGGTCAGCACAATTTGCCCGTATAACTGGCGTTCCTCGGAACCACCGTAGAGTGTGATCAGATCGGTCTTGGGAAACACTTTTTTCAAGCGAGGAGAAAGCTCCAGGATGACATCGGTCCTAGGAGTGGCGAGACAGACGCGCTTACCGCTCCTGAGAGCCTCATGGATTCCCTCGAACAGTACCTCCGTCTTACCAGCACCGCACACGGCCCATACCAGAAGATCCCGATTTTCTTTCACAGCTGTAACGAGTTCGGTGGATGCCTCCTGTTGCGCAGGAGACAGCGTCCCCTCCCATGCAAAAGGCGCATCATTTTTCACACGGGGAGGCGGGCCATTCCAAGTCAGAAGGGGCGTACACTCGGACACCCTCCCCATCATCAGACAGTTCCGGCAATAGCGGCATAACTTCCCGCAGCGGGCGCATTCAAACTCACCAAAACGGCCGCGCGAACCGTTCCCGCAGCGCTGACAAATTCCAGCCTGCACACCAGGACCGTATGAGACGTAGCCATGTAGATAATGCTCATGAACGAGCGTCCCATCACACGGTACCTCATCCATCAATAGGGACCTGCCGCAAAGAAGCAGCTGTAAATCTTGAGAATAAGTGAGGGATTCATTAAAAGGGGGAGAAGGGATTGCTGGAAGGTCTGAAATACGTAAAGCCTTGGGGTCAGGGTGACCAAATGGGGGCATCGGGGTGATAAAACCATCTTGCTCTGTAAAAAGCATAGCTTCATTCCTTTCTATAGGGGATGTAAGAATAATTCTCCACACGATGGGCGAACTCCTTTATTTTCAAAGAGGGGCTGTGCCCCCCTCTGTATTCACCTTACCCCTGATTCAATCAACAGTGTCGGCGGCGATGTGGTCAGCTTCGCCTGTACTCCCAGTGGAACACTGTAATTAGGCTGACAGTGACCGATTGAGAAGTTCTCGACAACAGGAAAAGGGGCGCGCTCAAAGAAATCCTGTAACACTCTGCGTATCCTAGAATATTCATCCGGTTCCACTTGAAAATTCCCGATCACCACTCCTTGGACATCATTGAATACTCCTGCCTGCTGAAGATGTGTCAGCATCATATCGATTTTGAACGCAGGTTCCCCGACATCTTCAAGTAGCAGGATCGCTCCCGCGGCATCCACCTGATAAGGAGTACCCAGTCCATTGGTGAGGAGGGTCATATTCCCGCCCACCAAATGCCCCTCTCCTTTACCATCAGTAATGACATTAAGAGAAGAATGGCTGGAATCGTAGACTGAAGATTTTCCATTAAATAATGTGAGAAAAGAGGCGACGGTTTCTGCTGTTCGTTGCTCCACATTCAAATCAGACGCGACCATGGGACCGTGGAACGTAGTCAAACCGCTCCACTTCTGAATGGCATTCAAGAGATAGGTAATATCGCTGTATCCCCAGAACACCTTTGGATTTTTAGCAATCCTTTCATAATCAAGCATGGGAGCAATCCGAGCTGAACCGAATCCGCCATTAGCGCAAAAAATACCCCTTATGGATGTGTCAAAAAAGGCGTCATGAAGATCATCCACCCGCTTCCGGTCCATCTCAGCCCAATCCTCTTCCACATCAAACACATGCCGACCAATCATCACCTCTAACCCCATCTCTTCTAGGACCTTCACACCCTGCATGAGGTGCTCTTTTACCGGCGTTCCAGCCGGCGCAACAACTGCCACACGGTCACCTTTATGTAAAGCCGCTGGTTTCATCATTGACTCCCCCTATTACTTTTTTAAATTTTGCAAAGCGTTTTTTGGTAATTTATACCCTTATCAATTTAATCTGTTCATAGACTTGCAAAAGTCGTTCATTTTTTGTAGAATCCTATGTGAAGTCCCCCTTAGGTACTTAATTCGAGGTCAGCAATGACACTCTCTATCTTACCAAGGGGGCTTTTTTATACCCTCATCGATCTCCTTCCACATCCATATCCTACAATTACATTCATCTAAGGAACTTATATGTACCACAGAGATCAGCGAAGGGCTGTCCGACTGCCTATCCCTTGGCCCGAAGATCCTCACGCGTCGCCCGCAGCAAAACGGAACCACACCTCAAGAACAATCTTTCAAAACGACTCCTTCTCCATGTAAAAAAGGCCTGGACCCAAGTCCAAACCTCCTTCACTCTACAATCATTCCGTCATCTTGCGCGCCCACCCCATACCCATGGACCCTTCCCCAAGATGCGTCCCGATAACGGGACCGAAATAACTCACATTGAATTCCACATTCGGGAACTGCTCCTCAAGCTGTGCCTTCCACTCCAACGCTTCATCTTCGCGATTGGCATGGATGACCGACGCTTGATAACGTCCGCCGTCTGAAACAGCTTCACCCAGTAAGTTTTCGACTCGCTTCAAGGCTTTTTTACGCGTACGGATCTTCTCGAACGGAACGATGACCTTGTCCACAAAATGAAGCAACGGCTTTACTTGCAGCAGGCTTCCGATGATGGCCTGTGCGTTTGACAGGCGTCCTCCGCGCTGAAGATGGGTGAGGTTGTCCACCATGAAGTAAGCCCTCACCGTTTCCTTCATTTCATCAAGAAGGCTGACAATCTCTTTGGCATCGCGTCCTTCACGGCTCAGCTTTGCCCCCTCAAGAACATAGAAACCCTGGACCATACAGCTGATCTCGGAATCATACGGGTACACCTCGATTCCACTTACCATTTCCCCTGCCTGCACGGCGCCCTGGTAGGTGCCACTGATGCCGCTTGAGAGATGGATGGAGATGACGGCGTCGTAATCGTGTGAAAGTTTCTCAAAAAGCTCCACGAACTGGCCGACGGGCGGCTGTGAAGTGGTTGGCAGGCGATCCGAGCTCCGAACTTCTTCAAAGAACTGACTTGCGGTGATATCAACTTCTTCCTGATAGGTTTCCCCTCCGATGATGACGCTCAAGGGGATCATATATATGTCCAGCTGATCACGCAATTCTTTCGGGATGTAGGCTGTACTATCCGTTACAATTGCCGTTTTCATAGAATTATTACCATCCTTATATGTTATTTTCCTCGCTATCTGTAATAGCTTATCTTATGTATCCCTCTCATTTTATATGAAAAGGAATCGATTTGCACCCGTTAAAAGGCTGCGGATGTCTAAACGGCTGTTTAGACTTAGAACGCCTTCATTACGGCCTTCCCACCGTTCCATCAAACGTTTGTTTAACCTTGACCGACCTCTTTTTCCGCGATGAAAGGTATACTCCGGTGAAGATGATGAGGAGCCCGATGATCAGGTTCGGGGTGATTTCCTCCTGCAAAAGGACGAATCCCCATACCATGGCGCTTGCCGGGATGAGGTACGTCACTGTGGATGCGAGCTCAGGGCTTCCCTTCGTGACAATATAGAAAAATAGCAAGGCCGCAATACCGGAACCGAGGCAGCCAAGGCCGATGACGCCTGCCAGTACCTCAAGGCTGAGAAGTCCTTCATACGAGTTCGGTCCGCCCGTGACCGCAAGCCCGATGAAGCTGAAGACACTTCCGATCAGCAGCTGGAAAGTGGAGATGACGACGACGCTTGTTCCGCCGAGGTACTTTTTCGTGAAATGGGACGAGAACGCATAGCACATGGTGGCGGCAAGCATCGTCCCCACTCCGATAAAGTCCGATGAGAAGAGACCGGTGATCTGAAAGTCCATCAGCACCAGGATTCCGAAGAACCCGATGGCGATGCCGAGCCACTGGGACCCGGTCAGGATCACGGAGAACAATAAGAACCCGATCACTCCTGTCCAGATCGGCGTCGTCGCGTTCAAGATCGACGCCGTATTGCTGTTGATCTGGGTTTCACTGAGCGCGATGAGCATCCACGGTAAGGCTGCGTTCCCGATGCCTACAACGAGGAGTTTTTTCAGTGGAAGCTTGGTCTTCCCTGGCTTCTTTCTGTGCATGAAATAGATTGGAAGCAGAATCAGTGCTCCTGCAAAGCAGCGAATGAATACGGTCCCCCATATACCAGCAGGCTCCAAGAGCCATTTAATGAACACAAACGACATCCCCCAGATGAGGCTTAGCCCCACAAGGGCGCTATATAATCGGACCACCCCGGTCCCTCCTCCCTTTTACCTTCTATCATCCTATCCTATGCGCCAGGAATTGGATAGACCCCACTGTAAAATCCCGGTTTTCCGTTTACACAAATGATACTTTTCCACCATTTCAACTTTACAGCTTTATGCTAGGATGGAATTGCTTTCATATCATGACAACATTAGGAGAGATGAACATGCAGTATACGAAACTGAAGTGGATCACCGGTACCTCCCTGGCCCTCACCCTCCTCGCCCCCAATGTACATAGCGCCAAGGCTGCAGAAACGGATCTCGTCAACCTCCGCATCCTTGAAACGACTGATATCCACGTGAACCTGGCCAACTACGACTACTACCAGGACGCGGAAACGGACAAGTACGGACTTGTCAAAACCGCAAGCCTCATCAAACAGGCCCGCACCGAAGCAAAAAACAGCCTTCTCTTCGATAACGGGGACTTGATCCAAGGAAATCCACTCGGCGATTATGTCGCGAAAATCGACCCGCTGCAACCGGGGGAAACCCATCCCGTATACAAAGCCATGAACCTGCTTGATTATGATGCCGGGAATATCGGAAACCACGAATTCAACTATGGACTCGACTTCCTGAAAACGTCCCTATCAGGCTCCAACTTCCCGTACGTGAATGCGAACGTGTACGTGGATGACGGAACCGGGGAAAAGAATTACTTCAAGCCTTATGAAATCCTCGACCGCGAAGTCCTCGATGAAGACGGGGAAACCCACGCAATCAAGGTAGGCGTCATCGGGTTCGTCCCTCCTCAAATCATGCAGTGGGACAAAGCCAATCTTGAAGGGAAAGTCGTCACAAAGGATATCGTAGAAACCGCCGAGCATTTCATTCCAAAGATGAAGGCTGACGGAGCCGATATCATCGTCGCCATCCCTCACTCCGGAATCGGAACGGTAACAAGCGAAGGCATGGAGGAAAACGCCACCTATGACCTCTCAAAAGTGGACGGAATCGATGCCATCCTGTTCGGTCATTCCCACGGGACCTTCCCTTCTGCCGCATATGACGGCATCGAAGGCGTCGATACGACAAATGGAACCATCAACGGAACCCCTGCCGTCATGCCGGGTTACTGGGGTAGCCACCTAGGACTCGTCGATCTTCAGCTACAGCACGCAGACGGGAAATGGACCGTCCTGAATGGGAAATCATCCACCCGTGGCATCGCCGATAAAGACGGAAAACCTCTTGTCGCCCGCGATGAAGAAGTGTACAAAGCCATCGAGGAAGATCATCAGCACACCATCGACTGGGTGCGCAGCGCCGTTGGTGAAACGACGGCCCCCATCACCTCGTACTTCTCACAGGTGAAAGATGATCCATCAATCCAGATCGTGACCAATGCCCAGAAATGGTACGTAGAGAAATACATCCAAGGTACCGAATATGAAAACATCCCGGTCCTGTCAGCTGGAGCACCGTTCAAAGCCGGTACCCGTGGAGACCCGACGTACTATACGGATATCCCTCAGGGAGAACTTGCCATCAAGAACGTCGCCGACCTCTATCTCTATCCGAACACCCTGCAGGCCGTCCTTATCAAAGGCTCTGACGTAAAAGAGTGGCTCGAGATGTCTGCCGGTCAGTTCAATCAGATCAATCCGAAAAAACGCGGTGAACAGTCACTGATCAATCAGGAGTTCCGCTCCTACAACTACGATGTCATCGATGGCGTCACGTACGAAATTGATGTCACCAAGCCGGCGAAATATGATGCCGACGGAAATGTCATCAATCCGAAATCACAGCGGATCAAGAACCTGAAGTTCAACGGCAAAAAAATCAATCCCAAACAGTCCTTCCTGGTCGCCACCAACAACTACCGTGCAAGCGGGGGTGGACACTTCCCTGGCATCGATGGCACCAACATCGCCATCCAGGCACCTGACGAGAACCGCAATGTGGTGATTGACTACATCATGGAACAAGGCAGCATCAACCCAGAAGCTGATGGAAACTGGAGTTTCTCACCAATCAAAGGCCCAGCCACCGTCACCTTCGAATCATCACCAAAAGCAAAAGAGTACATCAAGGATTCACGCACTTTCAAATACATCGAAACCAAGGAAGATGGCTTCGCCAAGTACACCATCAAACTTAAGAATTCAGGCAAAGGCGAACAATCAAAAGGGTTCATCGCAAACCTTATTTCTTCCATCTTTAAATAAAACAGAAGGCGCCCCGCGTTTGGGTGCCTTTTTTTGCATTCAATTCTAATGAGGGTATCTTGTAGAGAGGTCCATTCCTTTCCGCTGCAGGCGCTTGCTTTCCTGCGGGGAGGGCGGCAAGCCTCCTCGTGCCTGCGGGGTCTCGCCACTCCTCCTTTTCCGCTGGAGTCAAGCGCCTTCCGCTTCAATCCACTCTGTGGTTTTAACAGGGGAATTAAGAATGGTATATAATTTCATGGTGGTTACCATCGATAAATTCATGAATAGCCACAGTTCAACCCTGATTGAATAAGAAGGTTCAATAGGTTGGTAACATATGAATAAAGGATATGTTTAAACGCTCCTGTAAGCAACATCTTCACCACTTACCAAAAGAGATGTGGTTAGATCTCTTCACATGCATAAGCAACCTCTTATCCAAAAGCACCCAGTGCAGTGCAGCGGAGGCCACCCGACTCCTATGGGAATAGCGTGCAGGGTGAGACCCTGCAGGCGCAGCCGAAGCGGCTCACCGCACGCCCCATGGAAAGCGGGTGGCCGCAGCGAAACGGAACGAACCCTTCTCTTTTCACCCCTAACCAAAAGAGAAGTGGTTGGATCTCTCCACACGTACAAACAAGCATTCTCTCCTCCAAAAGCACAAAGTGCAGTGCAGCGGAGGACGGCCGACTCCCGCGGGAATAGTGGACAGGTGAGACCCTGCAGGCGCAGCCGAAGCGGCTCACCGCACGCCCCATGGAAAGCGGGTGACCGCAGCGAAACGGAACGGACACTTATCCATTACATACCTATTCAAAAGTAACAGCCCAACCATTTCCTCCTTAAAATCACCACATTCAACACCAATTCACCCAACTGTCAAACGAAACCATTTAACTTTCATGGGTTTTCGTCATATAATGGTGTGGTAACTTCATTCACGGATAAAATATTCTATAGGACTGATAGAGATGTACAATAAAGAAATCGTTTACCAAGAACTCTCAAACGTAATGAAAAAAGAAAACATCAAACGCGACGAACCGCTTCGAGATCACCTCTACACGCGACTTGGCGGCAACGCCGACTTCTTCCTCACGCCGACCACCTATGAAGAAGTCCAGGAAATCGTGAAACTCGCAAACAAGAGCGACGTGCCCTTCACCCTTCTCGGGAACGGATCGAACCTCATCGTCAAAGACGGTGGAATCCGCGGAATCGTCCTTCATTTGAAAAATTTCTCCGACATCAGCGCGACCGATCAGCAGATTGTCGCCCAGAGTGGAGCTGCCATCATCGATGTATCGAGACGCGCACTTGATGAGACCCTTTCCGGGCTTGAATTTGCT